>NZ_JBFAYT010000007.1:0-480805 GCF_040681455.1 Kribbella sp. NPDC051770
GCCCGGTCCGGTACGCCGGACAGCCGGCAGAGCCCGTGGGTCCCCCCCCCCCACGGGGGGCCCACCGACGACGCCCCCCACCTCCCCCCCCCACCCACGCCCCCCCCCGCCCCCCCCCCCACGACTGCCTCCGCGGCATGCTCGGTGGCCACCACGGTCCGGTAGAACGGCTCGCTGAGCTTCAGCCGGTCCAGCGCGGGTAACCACCAGCGGGCCGGCCCGGCGGGCGGAGGACCCGCCCGGTCGGCCAGTAGGTAGCACGCAGTCTCCTGCGCGTTCTGCAGACGCGAGCGCTCGTCCCCCGCCATCTCCCCCGGCCCGGACAGCGCACTCGACACGCAGAGCGCCACCAGCCGCGCGGACAGGTCGAAGCCCGGCCGCGCGGTGTCCAGGAACAAGGGGGCCAGCGGCAACAAAGCCTGCCGGCCGCGCGGGCTGCAGTGGTCGTGCACAGCCCGCGCGACCGACCCGAGGACCGGATGCACGCAAGTCGGCCGGTCCGTCCAGGGTTCGCGCGCCAGCTTGGAGACGAGCTCGAGCACGCAGGGCTCAGCGGGACGCACCCACGCGTACTCGGCGCCGGACGACGCCCCGGTGGGGGCGGGAGGTTCGCCCCCGGCGTCTCGCGGCTGCGCCGCGGCCGAGCGCACTCCGCCCGCGTCCGGCCGGCTCACTCGCCGGGCCGGATCGCGCCGGCGACCGGCGTACCGAGGTGGGAGCTCACCGACAACGCTGGTCGTCCGGGTTGCTTCAGGAAGCGGACGATGACGGCGGTGACCACCCCGAGCAGGCCCGCGGCCAGGAAGACCGGGCGGTAGCCGACCGTCGCCACCAGGGTCGCGGCGACACCGACACCGACCAGGCCACCGACGGCCTTGGCGCTGTACAGGATGGACTGGTTCTGCAGCAAGCTGTTCTCGCCGAAGAACTCCAGCACCAGGTTCGCCATGATCGCGTAGAAGGCGCCGCCGCCGAGCCCGGCGAACATCGCGCACAGCACGAACACGACGCCCAACCCGGCCTCCCCCGCCAGCACCAGGCCGACGTGGGTGAAGCCCTCGACCATCAGTACGGCGGCCAGCACCCGCCGCCGGCCGAACCGGTCGGACAGCGTCCCGGCCGTGGACCGCCCGAGACCGTTGACTGCGGCAAGCATTCCGGCGGCCAGTCCGGCGACCGCCGTCCCGAGCCGGGCCTCGGTCGCGTAGCTGACCACGAACGCGATGCCGAACAGCGACAGCGCCGTACTGACCGCCAGCGTCAGCCACATCAGCGGCAGCGCGCCGGTCCGCATCGCCTCGCCCGGGCGGTAGTAGCGCACGGCCGGCAGGTTGTTCGGGATGCTCCGGTTCAGCCGCCGGTCGACGGCCCAGGCCTGGGCGTCGATCTCGGCCGGCCACCAGTGCCGCGGCGGGTCCTTGAGCAGGCCGCCCGCGGTCATCACGATCAGCAGCGCGACCACCGCGGTCAGGTCGAACACGTAGCGCTGGCCGCCGCTGGTGTCGAAGAGCGTCAGCAGCAGGATGCTCGGTACCGCGCCGACGGCGAAGCCGCCGGTGACGAACCCGATCGTCGACGTCCGCCGGTCGGGGAACCAGCGGGCCGCGGTGGTGATGCACGCGGAGTAGACGAGCCCGGCGCCGGCGCCGCCGACGACGGCGTACCCGAGGACCGCGCCGGCGTAGCTGCCGACGTGGGCCAGCGTCACCAGGCCGACCGCGGCGAGGAACCCGCCGAGGACGACCAGCTGGGTCGGCGTCACCCGGCGTACGCGCTGCAACCAGGCGGCCGGGACGGCGACGAGGGCTTGGAAAGCGACGAAGACGGCCAGCAGCCACATCGTCTGGACGGTGCCCCAGGCCCGTCCGGCGTCGAGGCCGAGGGCGGCCGAGCCGAACGAGTACTGCAGTGGACTGATCGCCGCCATACAGGCCCACGCGGCCCACAACTGCCAGCGGCGGGAGTGCCCGGTCAGCTCCCGGGCGTCCTCGCCGATCCGGTACCGGCGGCCGTACACGTCCCGAACGTCCCGGGGAGGCGTACTGGTGGTCGCGTCGTTCATGATCGCCTCCTGACTACTGCATACCGTATGGAACTTTGGTACTCCTCTCCGCTACCTCTTGTCCAGACCCACGGGCCCTTGAATGTGAGCTTGCATACAGCATACAGTCGCCAGAACGAGTCAGCAGCGTGCGTGAGGAGAGGACTACCCCCCGTGGACCTGATGGAGTACCAAGCCAAAGAACTCTTCGCCCGGCACGCGGTGCCGGTCACTCTCGGCCGGGTGGTCGAGGACGCCGCCGACGCGGCCGCAGCGGCCGAGGCGCTCGGCGGCCGGGTGGTGGTCAAGGCGCAGGTGAAGGCCGGCGGCCGCGGCAAGGCCGGTGGCGTCAAGCTGGCCGCCGACCCCGCCGAGGCGACCGCCCGGGCCCAGGACATCCTCGGGATGGACATCAAGGGCCACACCGTCCGGCGGGTGCTGCTCGCCCCGGCGGCCGACATCGCCGAGGAGTACTACCTCTCGTTCCTGGTCGACCGGGCCAACCGCGGCTACCTGTGCATCGCCAGCACCGAGGGCGGCGTCGAGATCGAGGAGGTCGCGCACACCAACCCGGACGCGATCGCCAAGATCGCGATCGACCCGGCAGTCGGTGTCGACGACGCGAAGGCCGCCGAGATCGTCGCCGCGGCCGGCTTCCCCGAGGGCGCGGCCGAGGTGGTCAAGACGCTCTGGACGGTGTTCATCGCCGAGGACGCCTCGCTGGTCGAGGTGAACCCGCTGGTCAAGCTCGGCGACGGGCGGCTGGAGGCGCTGGACGGCAAGGTGACGCTGGACGAGAACGCCGGCTACCGGCACCCGGACCACGCCGCCTTCGAGGACAAGGCCGCGGCCGACCCGCTGGAGGCCGCCGCCCAGGAGAAGGGCCTCAACTACGTCAAGCTCGACGGCGAGGTCGGGATCATCGGCAACGGCGCCGGGCTGGTGATGTCCACCCTCGACGTCGTCGCGTACGCCGGTGCGGCGCACGGCGGCGTGAAGCCCGCGAACTTCCTGGACATCGGGGGTGGCGCGAGCGCCGAGGTGATGGCCAACGGACTCGGCATCATCCTCGGCGACGCCCAGGTGAAGAGCGTGTTCGTGAACGTCTTCGGCGGCATCACCGCCTGCGACGCGGTCTCCAACGGCATCGTGCAGGCGCTCGAGCTGCTCGGCCCCGCGGCGAACAAGCCGCTGGTGGTCCGGCTCGACGGCAACAACGTGGACGAGGGCCGCAAGATCCTCGCCAAGGCGAACCACCCGCTGGTGACGGTGGTGGACACCATGGACGGTGCCGCCGACCGCGCCGCCGAGCTGGCCGCGCAGGCCTGAGAGGAGCTGGACAGATGGCGATCTTCCTGACCGACAAGAGCAAGGTCATCGTGCAGGGCATGACCGGCGCCGAGGGGCAGAAGCACACCTCCCGGATGCTCGGCGCGGGCACCAACATCGTCGGCGGCGTGACGCCGGGCAAGGGCGGCCAGTCGGTCGACTTCGCCAAGCGGTCGATCCCGGTCTACGGGTCCTGCGCCGACGCCGTGAAGGCCACCGGCGCCGACGTGTCGGTGGTGTTCGTGCCGCCGCGGTTCGTCAAGGGCGCGGTGATCGAGGCCGTCGACGCCGGCCTGGAGCTGGTCGTGGTGATCACCGAGGGCGTCCCGGTGCACGACACCGCCGCGTTCTTCGCGCACGCCGAGGCGAACGGGACCCGGATCATCGGCCCGAACTCCCCCGGCCTGATCAGCCCCGGCCTGGCCAACGCCGGCATCATCCCGGCCGACATCGCCGGCCCCGGCCGGATCGGCCTGGTCTCGAAGTCCGGCACGCTGACGTACCAGATGATGTACGAGCTGCGCGAGTACGGCTTCACCACCGCGATCGGGATCGGCGGCGACCCGATCATCGGCACCACCCACATCGACGCGCTGCGGGCCTTCCAGGACGACCCCGACACCGAGGCGATCGTGATGATCGGCGAGATCGGCGGCGACGCCGAGGAGCGGGCCGCGGCCTTCATCGCCGAGTACGTGACCAAGCCGGTGGTCGGCTACGTCGCGGGCTTCACCGCACCCGAGGGCAAGACGATGGGCCACGCCGGCGCGATCGTCTCCGGCTCCTCCGGTACGGCGGCCGCCAAGCAGGAGGCGCTCGAGGCGGTCGGGGTCAAGGTCGGCAAGACGCCGTCGGAGACCGCCCGGCTGATGCGGGCCGCGCTCGAGCAGAGCCTCAACCCGGTCTGAGAGGACGAACCGATGGCGAAGAAGATCGGATTCATCGGCCTCGGCATCATGGGGTCGCACATGGCGGCGAACCTGGTCGGCGCCGGGCACGACGTCACCGGGTACGACGTGGTCCCGGCCTCGGTCGACAAGCTGCTGCAGGCCGGCGGCAAGCCCGCGCCGACGATCGCCGAGGCGGTCGCCGGGGCGGAGGTCGTGATCACGATGCTGCCGGACTCGCCGCAGGTCGCCGAGGTGGTGCTCGGGCCGGGCGGCGTACTGGAGTCGGCGCAGCCGGGGGTGCTGCTGATCGACATGTCGTCGATCGCGCCGGAGACCTCGCTGGAGGTCGCCAAGGCCGGCGCCGAGCGCGGCGTACGGGTCCTGGACGCGCCGGTCAGTGGTGGCGAGCAGGGCGCGATCAAGGCGTCGCTGTCGATCATGGTCGGCGGTGACGACGAGGTGTTCGCCGAGGCCAAGCCGGTGCTCGAGGACCTCGGCCGGACCATCGTGCACGTCGGCGGTCATGGCGCGGGCCAGACCGTGAAGGCGGCCAACCAGCTGCTGGTGGCCGGAACCATCGCGCTGGTCAGCGAGGCGATCGTGCTGCTGGAGGCATCCGGTGTGGACGGCGAGCGCGGCCTCGAGGTGCTGGCCGGTGGCCTGGCCGGCAACCGGATCCTCGACCTGAAGGCGTCGTCGATGCTGGCCCGCGAGTTCGCTCCGGGGTTCCGGATCGACCTGCACCACAAGGACATGGGGATCGCCCAGTCCGCCGCCCGGGCGGCCGGTGTCGCCCTTCCGGTGACCGGCCTGGTCGCCCAGCTGGTTTCCGCGGCCCGCGCCATGGGTCACGGATCTCTCGACCACTCAGCACTGCTGAAGGTGGTCGAGGAACTGTCAGGACGCAACACCTGACACCAGGCCGCCGGCGGGGGAAAGCCAGCTCGCCCGCCGGCGGTCCTTCAGCGTCAGCAGCAGCCGTCGGTGCACGCGCCCTCAGCGCAGGTGCAGCCGGCGGCTGCTGTCGTTCCGCCCGCGATCGGCGAGCAGCAGCCCTTGCCTTGCCAGGCCTCGATTCCCTCACGCACCGCGACACCCGCGATGATCAGGCCCGCGACCGGGTCAGCCCAGCTCCAGCCGAGGGTCGCGTTCAGCACCAGCCCGATCAGCAGCACCGCGGACAGGTACGTGCAGAGCAGCGTTTGGGTGCTGTCGGCAACAACCGCGTTCGACCCGAGGGCTTTGCCGGTACGCCGTTGCGCCCAGGACAGGAACGGCATCACGATCAGCGACGCGACGGCGATCCCGATCCCGACCGGTGACGCCTCGGGGTCCGACCCCACGATCAGGCTGCGCACCGACTCGAACCCGACGTACGCCGCGAGGCCGAAGAACGAGAACGCGAGCAGCCGCAGCGCCTGCCGCTCCCGGGTCTCGGGGAGCCGGTGCCGGAACTGCCACAGGATGATCAGGCCGCTGGAGACCTCGACGACCGAGTCGAGCCCGAAGCCGACCAGCGCGACCGACCCGGCGACCAGGCCGGCGGTGATCGCGACCACGGCCTCGACCACGTTGTACGTGACCGACGCGGCGGCCAGCAGCTGCGCGCGGCGGCCGAGCCGGCGGCGCTCGTCGGCGTCGGCGATCCAGGTGGTGCTGATCTGCAGCGGCTCGCTCACTTCTGCGCCTCGATCCCGTAGACCGGGCAGAGCGCCACCGCGTCCCCGGTCAGCGCGAGCAGCGTCTCGGCCGCGGCCAGGAGCTCCATCGTCGCCTCGGGGTGCGTCAGGCTGAACAGCGACGCCCGGCCCTGCGGGCGGGACTCCACGAGCCCGCAGTCCCGCAGGCACGCGAGATGTTTCGACACGGTCGACTGGGCGAGGCCGAGCTGCTCGGTCAGGTCGACGACCCGCTGCTCGCCGGCGGCCAGGTGCCGCACGATCGCCAGCCGGGAGCCGTCGCTGAACCCGTTGAACAGACAGGCCGCCGCGGCCAGCCCGATCGTCTCATCGACCTTCAGCTCTGTCATCGCCATTCAGCGATGATAGATCAGATCTCCCGGCGAGACGATCATCACCAGCGATCCGTCGAAGTGCTGCTGGTCACGCAGGTGCCCGTGTCGCGTGTCCCAGGTCCCGTCGGCGAGGTCGCGGCCGAGGTGCTCGGTGAAGCGCTCGTGCACCTCGGGCGCGACGAAGCTCCAGGCGGAGTTGGCCTGCCGGGCGCCGGGATCGAGCAGCCGCTCCGGGCGGCCGTAGTACGCCTCGCCGAACCCGTCCGAACAGTCCAGCGGAATCGGTACGCCGAACGCCTGCCCGCCGCCGAGCGCCGCGGTGACGGTCTCGATCGGCGGGTAGCGCCGGGCCTCGGTCTCGATCGCCTCCGGCGCGTACTCGTACAGCCAGAACCGCTTCAGCAGCGTCGGGTCGCAGGTCAGCACGACGACCGGGCCGGCCGTCACCCGGCGGACCTCGGCCAGGCCGGCCGCGAGATCGCGCCACTGGTGGACCGTGAACGTCGCCATCGCGCCATCGAACGCGTTGTCGGCGAAGGGCAGTTGCTCGGCGGTCGCGTCGATCGCCTCGACCAGCCCGGCCGGTCGCTGGGCCCGCATCTGCGCCGAGGGCTCCACCGCGACCAGGTCCAGGTCGGTCGGCTCGTACGAACCAGCACCGGCGCCGACGTTCAGCACCGTCCGGACCGGCCCCAGCGCGTCCCGGATCGCCGCCGCGATCCGCGGCTCGGGTCGGCGGTAGGTGGTGTAGTCGGCGCCGATCCGCCCGTAGTCGGCGTCCCCCGCGCTGCCGTCGGGCGACCTTCCCGAGGTCTGCTGGTCCAGGCTCATGCTCGCTCCTTTGCGACGTGAGATTCCAGCTCGACCCTACGGCAGGACCAGCAAGACCAGTGGGCTGCTCAAGAGACCACTGGTCCTACTGGTCACGGCGAGACACTGCGCCCGAAAGACCTCGCGGAGTCCTTCGGGCGCAGCGGGTGGAACAGGTGGGCCCGGAGGGCTGTCGGCAGGGCTCGCCTCCGGACCCTCCTGGTCAGGGGGTGGGTGTCGCCGACGGCGCCACCGCGGCCGGCGCCACCGAGCCGGGGATCCGGCCTGACGTCGGCGCGTGCGCGACTTTCTCGGTGGACGTCCCGACCTTGCTGGCCAGCAGATCGGCGACGGCGTGGACCGCACGCAGCGTCGGCGCCTTGGTCCCGGTCAGGTCGGCCAGCTCGACCACCGCGGCGAGGATCACGTCGAGCTCGAGCGGCTTGTCCTTCTCCAGGTCCTGCAGCATCGACGTCTTGTGCTCGCCGACCCGTTCGGCGCCGTCGATCCGCTTGTCGACCGAGATGTCGGGTTCACAGCCGACCGCGCGAGCGATCTCCAGCGACTCCTCCATCATCAGCCGGACCATCGCGCGGGTGCCCTGGTGGGTGGCGATCTCGACCATGGTGGCCCGGGCCAGCGCGCTGATCGGGTTGAAGGCGGCGTTGCCGAGCAGCTTGATCCAGATGTCGTTGCGGACGTCGTTCTCGACCGGGCACTTCAGCCCGCCCGCGACCATCGCCTCGCTGAACTCCAGGCAGCGCTCGCTCTGCCCGCCGGCCGGCTCCCCGATCGAGAACCGGGTGCCCTCCAGGTGCCGGACGACGCCCGGCCCGTCGAGCTCGGTCGAGCAGTACACGACGCAGCCGATCGCGCGTTCGAGCTGGATGACCCGGGTCACCTCACCACCCGGGTCAACCGACTCGATCCGGTGCCCCTCGTAGGGGCC
Source organism: Kribbella sp. NPDC051770 (assembly GCF_040681455.1). Taxonomy (NCBI): domain Bacteria; kingdom Bacillati; phylum Actinomycetota; class Actinomycetes; order Propionibacteriales; family Kribbellaceae; genus Kribbella; species Kribbella sp. NPDC051770. Next base: position 8,034 of record NZ_JBFAYT010000007.1, read on the forward strand.
GGCCAGCCCGTGGAAGTACCACCACGGGATGCCGTTCTGGGCCGCGATCACCGCGGTCTTGTCGTGCAGCAGCGGTTCCAGCAGCGGCCCGCTGGTCGCGTAGGAGTTGGCCTTCAGGCCCAGGAAGACGAAGTCGACCGGGCCGATCTCGTTCGGGTCGTCGGTGGCCGGGGTCTTGGCGACCCAGTCACCGCGCGGGCTGTGCACCTGCACGCCGTTCTTCCGGATCGCGTCGAGATGGGCGCCCCGGGCAACGAGGTGGACCTCCGTCCCACCGCGGTGCAGGGCCGCGCCGACGTACGCGCCGATCGCTCCGGCGCCGAGAACTGCGACTCTCATCGGGTCCCTCCTTCAGTCTCGTAGGCCGGAGGCCGTCGGGATCGGGTTGACCACACCGTCCAGCTCGTCGAACTCGACGACGTTGTCCAGCTCGGTGCCCATGGCAACGTTCGTGACGCGTTCCAGGATCACCTCGACGACCACCGGCACCTCGTGCTCGACCATCAGCTTCTTGGCCTCCTCCAGCGCCGGGCCGATGCCGTCGGGCTCGAACACCCGCAGCGCCTTGCAGCCCAGGCCCTCGGCCACCTTGACGTGGTCGACGCCGTACCCACCGAGCTCGGGGGTGTTGATGTTGTCGAACGAGAGCTGGACGCAGAAGTCCATGTCCAGCCCGCGCTGGGCCTGCCGGATCAGCCCGAGGTAGGCGTTGTTCACCACCACGTGGATGTAGGGCACCTTGAACTGGGCGCCGACCGCGAGCTCCTCGATCAGGAACTGGAAGTCGTAGTCGCCCGACAGCGCCACGACCGTCGCATCCGGGTCCGCGACCGCGACGCCGAGCGCCGCCGGTCCGGTCCAGCCGAGCGGACCCGCCTGGCCGGCGTTGATCCAGTGCCGGGGCCGGTAGACGTGCAGCATCTGGGCGGCCTGGATCTGCGACAGCCCGATCGTGGAGACGTAGCGGACGTCCGGTCCGAAGGCACTGTTCATCTCCTGGTAGACGCGTTGCGGCTTCACCGGGACGTCGTCGAAGTCGGTACGGCGTACCAGCGTGCGCTTGCGCTCGCGGCACTCCGCGGCCCACTGCGACCGGTCCGGCAGCGCGCCCGCGGCCATCCGCTCCCGGGTGACGTGGATCAGCGTCTCCAGCGCGGCCTTGGCGTCCGACACGATGCCAAGGTCGGGCGCGAAGACCCGGCCGATCTGGGTCGGCTCGACGTCGATGTGGACGAACTTGCGCTCGCCGCGGTAGACGTCCAGGCCGCCGGTGTGCCGGTTCGCCCAGCGGTTGCCGATGCCGACGACCAGGTCGGAGGCGAGCAGCGTCTGGTTGCCGTACCGGTGCGAGGTCTGCAGGCCGACCATGCCGGCCATCAGCCGGTGGTCGTCGGGGATCGTGCCCCAGCCCATCAGCGTCGGCACCACCGGTACGCCGTGCAGCTCGGCGAACTCGACCAGCAGCTCGGCCGCGTCGGCGTTCACGATCCCGCCGCCGGCCACGATCAGCGGGTGCTCGGCCTCCGCCAGCAGGTCGAGCACCTTCTCCGCCTGGGCGACGCTGGCGCGCGGCGTCGCGATCGGCAGCGGGACGTACAGCTCGGGGTCGAAGTCGATCTCGGTGAGCTGGACGTCCAGCGGCAGGTCGATGAGCACCGGGCCGGGACGCCCGCTGCGCATCACCTGGAACGCCTTCTGGAAGGTGCCCGGGACCTGGGCCGCCTCCAGCACCGTGACCGCCATCTTGGTCACGGTGGCGGCGATGGACGGTACGTCGATCGCCTGGAAGTCCTCCTTGTGCAGCTTGGCCACCGGCGCCTGGCCGGTGATGCACAGGATCGGGATCGAGTCGGCCGAGGCCGAGTACAGCCCGGTGATCATGTCGGTCCCGGCCGGGCCGGAGGTCCCGACGCAGACACCGATGTTCCCGGCCTTCGCGCGGGTGTAGCCCTCGGCCATGTGCGAGGCGCCCTCGACGTGCCGGGCCAGCACGTGCTTCAGCTCGCCCTGGGCCCGGACGGCGGCGTAGAACGGGTTGATGGCGGCGCCGGGAAGGCCGAACAGGTGGGAGACGCCTTCGCGCCGGAGGATCTCCACCGCCGCGCGGGCGGCAGTCATTCGTGGCATGCCAGCTCCTTGTCGGTCAGGACGATCGGTCGGTCAGCCAGCCGAAACTGTCGGCGGTCGCGCCGGACGGCTTGTACTCCAAGCCGATCCAGCCGCCGTAGCCGGCGTCGGCCAGCTCGGCGAGGTGCTGATCGATCGGGATCGTGCCGGTCCCGGGCTCGTTGCGTCCGGGGGCGTCCGCGATCTGCACGTGCGCGATCCGGTCGGCGTACGTCGTGATCGCCTTGGACACGTCGTCCCCGTTGACGGTCAGGTGGTACAGGTCGGCCAGCAGCCCGATGCTCGTGACACCGGACTCGCTGACCACGCGGTCGATCACCGCGATCGCGTCGGCCGCGGTCAGCAGCGGGTAGCGCTCGGCGCCGCTGACCGGTTCGACCAGCACGGTCGCACCGAAGGAACCGGCCGCGGTGGCGGCCAGCGCGAGGTTCTCGGCGGCGAGCTCGTCCTGGGCCTGGGGCGCGAACCCCTCGACCCGGTTGCCGTACAGCGCGTTGAACGCTTGGCAGCCGAGGCGTTCGCCGATCCCCAGGGTGACCGCGATGTTGTCGCGGAACTCCAGCGATCGTTGCGGCCACGACACCAGGCCGCGATCGCCACCGGGCATGTCGCCGGCGGCGAAGTTCAGCCCGGTGAGCTGGACGTCGGCCTCCAGGATCGCGCGTTCGAACGCGTCCACCTCGGCGTCGCCCGGCAGCGCGGAGTCGAACGGCCACCAGAACTCGACCGCTTCGAAGCCGGCCTTGCGGGCAGCCGCAGGTCTTTGCAGCAAAGGCAGTTCGGTGAACAGGATCGAGCAGTTCACGGAGAACTTGGGCAGAGCAGTCTGCATGGTCCCGCCTTTCGGAGGGGCTCGTGTATACCGCATACAGTAGGCCGAGCCCTGAGGGCGGTCAAGGCATGACCAAGGTCACATTTGGCGTCATCCGATAGGCCTTGCCTACCAAGGGATTTGGAAAGCGCTCGCCCGTTCGGCTGGCAGGATGCGACGAATGGAAGCCACTCCCGATCCCCTTGCACCACAGGGCAGACGCGACCGAACGACCGCGCCACCGCCGGCCGGACCGAGGGCCCCGATGGCGTGGATCGGCGGCGCCCCGGGCGCCGGCAAGTCGACGATCGCCCGCACCCTGGCCTGCTCGCTCGACCTTCCGCTGCACCCGATCGACCGGTGGACCTACGACCACGCCGGCCGGATGGCACCGGTCCGTCCGCTCGACCTCGACCTCGCCGACGGCCCCGAAGCCGCCGCTGACGCGTTCGTCCGGATCGCGCGGACCCGCCTCGCGCTCGCCGTCGAGGACGTCCGGGCCCGCGGCCTCAGCGGCGTACCTGCTCTGGTCGAAGGCCCTCAGCTCTTCCCGTCGATGGCCGCTGACGTCCCGGCCGCCGTCTGGCTCCTGCCCGACGCCGAGCAGACACGGCGAGCCCGGGAGGCTCGCCTCGCCCGCGTCGAGGATCCGGAGGCGGCGGCCCGCCTCGAAGGTCTGCTCGCTCGCGACGCGGTGCTGGCCCAGCGGGTCCGCGACGAGGCGGCGCTGCACGGCCGGGCGGTGATCGAGGTACCTGCCGAGCCCGACTGGCCCTCGATCACCACCGCCGTACGGGCCCAGCTCGACAAGCTCCCCCGCCTCGCACCGGGCGAGGACCTGGCCCGGCAACGCGAGATCGAGAACCTCGCCACCTGCCGCCAACTCCGCCTCTGGGCCGCCGACATCAACCTCGCCGACGTCCCCGCGTTCGACTTCACCTGCGAGTGCGGCCGCTCCGGCTGCTGCCGTACCTGGTCAGCCACCCCCGACCAGTACGACGTACGCCGGACCACCGGCCGTCTCGTGATCAGGCGGTAGCCGCCGCGCAGCTGGCCGGTAGATACAGTCAACGACCGCCCGCGCCACCTCGGCCGCCTGGCAGCGGATCTCCGGCATCGCCGTCGACTCCCACAGCGCACCGCGGCGCAGCGCGCCGAGGGTCCACAGCGGCGCTCGCCGACCCGTTGCCCCGAGCACGCGTCCGTCGTCGGCGGTGTCGAGGCCGAGACCGGCTGGGCCGGTGCGAGCGAGTCCGCCGGCCAGCAAGGTCGCCAGCAGCGGGTCAGCTGACGGGTCGCCGACCGGGCCGGTGCAGTTGACCACGGCGCCGACGGTCATCGCCGTACCGTCGCTGAGCAGCACGCGGACTGCGTCGCCGGTGTCCTCGGCCGTGACCACCTCGCCGCGGTGCAGGCACAGCCGCCCGGACTCGCGCACCGCCGCCAGCCGCTCCGCGGTGATCGGCGCCATTCGGTGCCGGTGCACGTCCCAGGTCCGCGCGTCGGTCCGCAGGAATTCGGCCTTGTCGTCGTCGGACAGGCTTTTCCACAGCTGCGCGGTGATCGGCCGCAGCCCGTCGATCGCGGCCCGCCAGTCACCAGTACGCCGTGCTGTCTTTACTACGTGCCGCAGCACACCGGTCCGCAACGCCTGCAGATCCCCGGTCAGCTCAGCCGCGACCGGCGGCGTCTTCTCCGACCGGTGCACCGCCGGTACGACGCCGTGCCGGGACACCGCGTGCACGCTGCGGCTCGGGCGATCCAGCGACAGCACGACGTCGACCATCGTCAGCCCGGTACCGACCAGCAGCACGTCGGACTCCGGCAAAGCGTCCAGCGCACCCGGCGCCCACGGGTCACCCACGAACCGCTCCGACGCCACCAACCCAGCGGGCGCCCAGGCGACGCCGGGCGCCGTACCGGTCGCCAGCACCGCCGCACTCGCGACCAGCACCTCACCGGTGTCCAACCGCACGGTCACCTCCCGGCGCCCGGTGTGGTCGACCGCAACGACCCGGCCGTACCGGCGCTCGAGCACCGCCGACGACCGCCGCTCGCAGTCCGCGAGGTGATCGGCCAGGTAGTCGCCGTACCGGCCGCGCGCGACGAAGCTCGACGGCTTGATCTCCGGGTCGACGCGCTCGCGCAACCAGTCGACGAAGTCGTCCGGCGCGTCCGGCAGCGCGCTCATCCCGGCCGCCGGGACGTTCAGCAGGTGCCGCCCGTCGTCCGTCGAGTACGCCGGGCCGCGACCGCGGCCCGGATCGATCAGCACGATCCGCAACGCCCGGCCGCCGGCCGCATCCAGCAACCGTGCCGCCGTCAGCATCCCGGCCGCCCCCGCGCCGATCACCGCGACCATCGCCATCCGACCCACCCCCCACAGGTGTCAAACTCTAGTTATTCACTAGAGTTAATAGTCGAAAGTAGCCGATCCCCGGCCCGGCCGCCAGCCACGCGACAGCCCGTGACCGACGGTCAACCGTGCGTCGAGCGCAGGGCGAGCGCGAGCTCCTCCAGCGCCGGCAGCGCGTCGATGATCGTCCGCGCCGACTCCTCCGGCAGCTGGTCGAGGCACTTGCCGATCGCCTCAGTCCGCAGCAACTTGATCCGCTGCTGCAGCTCCCGCCCCTGATCGGTCGCCTCGACCTGGATCGCCCGCAGGTCCGCCGGGTTCGGGTCGCGCTGGATCAGCCCGAGCTCGGTCAGCCGCCCGATCACCCGGGAGACCATCGTCGGGTTCAGCCCCTCCAGCTGGGCCAGCTCGGTCAGGCCGAGCGGGCCGCGGAACGCGATCAGGCCGAGCACCGACGCCTGGGTCGGCGTCAGGCCCTCGTCGGTGGCCGTGGCGTTGAGCTCGCGCGCCAGCCGCGAGATCACGCCGCGCAGCTTGTTCAACGTCTCGGTGTCGAACATCGTCTCTACCCCTTTATTGCCTGCTGGCAAGCAATGTACTCTGGCTGCTGATGGAACCCCAGAGTCTCCCAGCCAGCAGCCGCCCTGCCACCGACGGGCCGACCACGGTCACCGAGCCGCCGGTTCTCGGCGGGGACGAGCCGTCGCCGAAGCGCTGGATCGTGTTCCCGATCGTCTCGATCGCGCTGCTGATGGCCTCGATCGACCAGACCATCGTGGCCACCGCGCTGATCGCGATCCAGCGCGACCTCGGCGCCCAGCTGAACTGGTCGGGCTGGACGATCACCATCTACGCGCTCGGCCAGATCCTGGTGATGCCGGTGGCCGGCCGGCTCGGCGACCAGTTCGGCCGGAAGAAGATCTTCCTCGGCGCCGCCGTCCTGTTCACGCTCGCGTCGCTGGCCTGCAGCCTGGCCGACAACATCTACCTGCTGGTCGTCTTCCGGGCCTTCCAGGCGATCGGCGGCGGCGCGTTCATGCCGACCGCGACCGGCATCGTGGCCGAGCAGTTCGGCCGCGACCGGGACCGCGCGGTCGGCATGTTCACCTCGATCTTCCCGATCGGCGGCATCCTCGGCCCGATCATCGGCGGCGTGATCGTCACCTACTGGTCGTGGCGGGAGATCTTCCTGGTCAACGTCCCGGCCGGCGTCCTGCTGATCCTGCTGGCCTGGAAGTTCGTCCCGCACAGCGCCCCGAAGAAGGCGGCCCGGATCGACCTGGTCGGCGCGGCCTTCCTGGCCCTGACCATCCTGCTCGGTATGTACGGCATCAGCTCGCTCGGCAGCGGCGGCGCGTCCCCGACCGACCCGCTGTTCATCGCCTCCGAGGTGCTCGCGCTCGTCTTCGGCTTCCTCTTCGTCCGGCACGCCAACCGGGCCGCGAACCCGTTCATCCCGGTCCAACTGCTGCGCGGCCGCGGCTTCGCCGTGATGAACGCGATCAACCTCCTGTACGGCGCTGCCGTGCTCGGCTTCGGCGCCCTGGTCCCCCTGTACGCCGAAGCCCGCTACGGGATCCAGCCGCTCCAGGCCGGAACGTTGCTCACGGCAAGGGCCGTCGGGATGATCTGCGTCGCCGGGCTCGCGGTGTTCGCGTTACGGCGGACCGGCTACCGGGCGCCGATGATCGGCGGGTTCCTGCTGGTCGCCGGCGGGATGACGATCATGTCGCTGGCGCCGCACGGCCTCACGCCGTACGGGTGGCTGGCCGCGGCCGCCGCCGTGACCGGCATCGGGATGGGGCTGTCGATCCCGGCGTCGAACAACGCGTCGCTGCAGCTCGCACCGGACCAGATCTCGGCGATCGCCGGGCTGCGCGGGATGTTCCGGCAGTCCGGCGGGATCATCGCGGTCTCCGTGACCACGGCGATCCTGTCGCACGCGGCCACACCGGGGATCGCCCAGGCGCACAGCTTCGTGGTGTTCGCGGCGGTGCTGGTGCTGATCATCCCGTTCGCGTTCATGGTCCCCGACCACCGTGGCTCCTGGTAGCCGCTGCGGCGGTTCTCTGTACTCGCAGTGATTTCGTGCTACCGTTTCCGCCGGTTGCAGTTTTGCAGTTCCACGTTCGTTCTTGAAACGCCCGCGGGAGATGTGATCCGCAGGGCGTTTTCTCATTTCCGGGCCACGGTCCGGGTGGGAGGGCTCGTTCGGCAACCCAGGTGCCGGCGACCGCCGGACCTGATACCCGCCCCACCAAAGGAGCAGATCATGGCCAGCGGAACAGTGAAGTGGTTCAACGGCGAAAAGGGCTTCGGCTTCATCTCGCAGGACGGCGGCGGCGCCGACGTGTTCGTGCACTACTCGGCGATCGCGACGGACGGCTTCCGGACCCTCGACGAGAACCAGAAGGTCGAGTTCGACCTGGCGCAGGGCCCGAAGGGCCCGCAGGCGGAGAACGTTCGCCCCGTCTGAACCCCCAGTACGTAGCAGGCCCGCACCGATTCGTCGGCGCGGGCCTGTTCCGTTTCCTGGGCTGAACGGAGCGGCGACTCCCCCGCGTCCTGGCCTCACCACGTGCAAGGCTGACCGGCAACGTCACCGGCAGTCGGAGGTACCGCTATGGACTCGCAGGCTTACTTGTCCGGAGTCGTCGAGCAGACGGCCACGTTCGCCGACTGGGTGGACGGCGCTGACGGCTCCGCGCGGGTCCCGACCTGCCCGGAGTGGACGCTGACCGAGCTGGTCGACCACGTCGGCTCGACCCAGCGGGAGATCGCGAAGCTCGTCGGCGAGCGGATGATGGATCCGGGCCCGGCCTTCGCCAGCTACACCCCCGGGCCGACCGACCCCGCCGCCTGGCGCGACTGGCTCAACGAGAGCGCCGCCGCGGCCCAGCGAGCGTTCGCATCGGTCACCGAACAGACGCCGGTCTGGGATCCGTCCGGCGGCGACGCAGGGGTGCAGTTCTGGTCGCGCCGCCTGTTCGGCGAGGCCTGCGTGCACCGGGCGGACGCGGCATCGGCGCTCGGTACGACGTACGAGCTGCAGCCGGAGTACGCCGTCGGGGCGATCGAGGACTGGCTCGACACGATGACCTCGCAGGGCTACTGGGAGCACCGGCCCGGCTTCGCCGACGCGATGCGCGGCAACGGCGAGACCCTGCACTTCCACGCGACCGACGCCACCGGGGAGTGGGTGGCCCGGCGCGAGCAGGACCGGGTCGCACTCGAACGCACCCACCTGAAGGCCGACGTCGCCGTTCGCGGTCCGGCCGCCGACCTGCTGCTGGTGCTGAGCCGGCGCCGCCCGCTCGCCGAGGCTCCGCAACTGGAGGTGCACGGCGACCGCGCGCTGCTCGACCTGTGGATCGACCACATGGACTGGGTCACCGGCTAGGTGGTCCAGCGCTCCTCGCCATCCTCCACCTGATCGGTCTTGTGCAGGCCCGCTGCCGCAGCGACGGCTTGTGACGCCTTGTGCTCGGGATGCACGTGCGCGATCACCGTACGGTCGCCCAGCCACCGCACCAGCCCGACCGCGGCCTCCCGCGCGATCCCCTGCCGGTGCCACTGCTTCCCGACCACCCAGGCGACCTCGGCGACGTCCGTCACCGTCGCCTGCACGAAGCCGACCAGTACGCCGTCCAGACTGATCACCCAGTTCAGCCAGTACTCCCCTGGGCGGCCCGGCCCGGCGACCTGGCGCCGGTAGCGCTCGGTCAGCAAGTTCACCGACGGGGCCTCCCCGCCGGTGAACTCGTAGAGCTCCGGCGCGGACAGCACCGCCGCCATCTCCTCGGCGTACCGGACCTCCAGCGGCAGCAGCTCCAGCCGGGCAGTCGTGAACCTCGTCGCGATCATCAGCCCACCGTACGGGCCGCCACGCCCGGGTGAATCGGCTGCCGGGCGCGACGCACGGACCCCCTCGCCGTAAGGTGGGCTCCCATGAACGACCGGCTGGTGTGGATCGACTGCGAGATGACCGGCCTCGACCTGGCGAACGACGCCTTGATCGAGGTCGCCGTACTCGTCACCGACTACGAACTCAACGTCCTCGGCGACGGCATCGACGTGGTGATCGCGCCGCCGCAGCAAGCCCTCGACCAGATGGGCGACTTCGTCCGCGACATGCACACCGCGTCCGGCCTGCTCGAGGAACTGCCGCACGGCATCCCGCTCGCCGACGCCGAGCAGCAGGTGCTCGAGTTCATCAGCGGGTACGTCAAGGAGCCGCGCAAAGCCGCCCTGGCCGGCAACTCCGTCGGCACCGACCGGACCTTCCTGGTCCGCGACATGCCCAAGGTCGAGTCGCACCTGCACTATCGCAACGTCGACGTCAGCTCCATCAAGGAACTGGTCCGGCGCTGGTACCCGCGGGTCTACTACGCGACGCCGGCCAAGAACGGCAACCACCGCGCACTGGCCGACATCACCGAGTCGATCTCCGAGCTGCGGTACTACCGGCAGACCGTTTTCGTGCCCCAACCCGGCCCCGACAGCGACACCGCGAGAGCAGCCGCGAGCCTGGTCAGCACCCCGATTTCCGACAACTGACCATCGTCGGTATGCTTACCCAGCCGCTGCAGTTGAAGCGGCAATGGTGGGTGTAGCTCAGCTGGTAGAGCACCTGGTTGTGGTCCAGGTGGCCGCGGGTTCGAGTCCCGTCACTCACCCTCAGGCGAAGGCGATCTGTGTCCGCGGAAAGCGCGGACCGGGTCGCCTTCGGCATGTTGTGCGCCTTCGCTTCGCTCGGCGCGGGGCGGGGGCTTCGCCACCCGCACCCCCTGGGCCTTCGCTTCGCTCGGCTGCTGTGGCTGGGGTGCGCTGTGGGTTTGCCTTCGCTTCGCTCGGCTTTGTTCCTCCCCTTTCGTTGTTGCCTGACTGTGGTGGGGGCGACGGTACGGTGGGGGCGTGCCTGAGCTTGTTGAGGTCGAGTCGGCTCGGTCGGTGATCGAGAAGCATGGTCTGGGGCGGCGGATCGTCGAGGTCGACGACAGTGACTCGTTCGTGTGCCGGCCGCATCGGCCGGGGGAGATTCGGGATGCGCTGGTCGGTGGGGTTCTGCTGAACGCGCGGCGGCAGGGCAAGAGCATGTGGTGCGAAGTCCGCGGGGGCTCGAGCACGATCAGCCTCGGCATTCATCTTGGGATGTCGGGGAAGATCGTGGTGGCCGATGCTGACGGCGCCGAGATCGACGGTGGGGACTACTGGGAGGGGCGGCGGGAGGTTGGGGACTACTCGTGGGCTCGGTTCACGCTGGGCTTCGAGGATGGTGGGCGGTTGATGCTGGTCGATCCTCGGCGGTTGGGGCGGGTCAGGCTGGATCCGCCGGTGGGTGAGCTCGGGCCGGATGCGCAGACGATGACGCCGGACCAGTTTCGGGCGGCCTTGAGCAGCGGGGGTTCGACTCCTGTCAAAGCGCGGCTGCTCGACCAGCACCGGATCGCGGGGATCGGGAACCTGCTCGCCGACGAGGCGTTGTGGCGGGCGAGGCTGCATCCGGGGACGAATGTCCGGGATCTGTCGTCCGCTCAGGTCACCAAGCTGTTGCGGTCGGTCCGGGCCACGATCGCCGCTGCCTTTCGTGGTGGAGGGGTGCACACGCTGACGATCGTTCCCTGGCGGCGGGTGGGTGGTACCTGCCCGCGCGACCACGCACCGATGACCACCGGCACCGTTGGCGGGCGAACCAGTTGGTGGTGCTCGGTCGAGCAAGCACTCCCGGACCGCTGAACTTCCGTGTTTGAGCGGGATTTGAGCTGGTGGGTTTGAGAGGATCGCCGGGATGAAGTCGTCAGGGAGCGTGTGGTTCGTCTACGGGGTCGCTGTGGTGGTGACCTTCCTGATCGGGCTGCTCTCTTTCACGGTCTTCGTGCTCTCCAAGGTCTTCGGGTCCTCCGAACCTGAGCCCGCGCCTGCTCCGCCGCCCGTGACACAGGCTGCTCCTCCGCAGACCAGCGCTGTTCGGGTGTACGAAGTACGACCGGTAGTCGCCGACAAGCGGCAGGTCGTTCTCATCGTCGCCACGCCGGTCGGGTGCACCCAGGCCCTCCGCGCTTCGACGTACGCGGAGGGGCCTGGTGCTGTCGCGCTGCGGGTCACTCAGCAGGCCTGGGCCGGTTGCGAGTGGCAGCGCAAACCTGTGCTCGCCACCGCGGCCAAGCCGGTGGGCAACCGGTCGCTGGTCATCAACGGCGTGCTCTGGACGCGCACCGCCGGCGGCTACCAGCAGGCGCTCGGCAGCTCATCGGTCCAGCGGCAGTCCGAAGTCCTTGATGCTCACCGGTAGCCCGGACTCCAGCGACTGGTTCGCCGCGATCCCCACCGCGACACTGCGCAGACCGTCGCGGTAGCCGGCGCGCCGCTCCAGCGGGTCCGGCGTACCGGTCGGACGGAACACGTCGTCCAGCAACTGGTTGTCGCCGCCGCCGTGCGCGCCCTCGCCCTGCGGGATCTCGATCTCCTGCGCCTGCTCCCAGTGCCGCTGCAGCAGGATGCGTTCGCCCGCCGGCCGCGGGTTCGCCGTACCGCCGGTGGTAGGGTCGTCGGGGTTGACGCTCGGGTCCACCGCCGCCGCGACGCTGTCGACGAAGCTGCGTTCCACGACCTCCAGCTCCAGCCGGCCCTCGGTGCCGTTGACCGACACCCGGTAGCCCTCCCACGGCGCGTGCGCGTTCAGCGAGTACGTGAGGATCGCGCCGGAGCGATAGGTGACGAGCAGCCCCATGTTGTCCTCGATGCTGATCCCCGGGCTGAACACGTCCTGGTCGCGGATGTACCCGTCGTCGCCCTCCGCGTCCAGGTACAGCGCACGCAGCTTGTCGTCCGCCGCCAGGTCGAGCGCGAACGGATCGGTCGTCAGCCCCGGCGATCCCGCCGACCGCACCGGACGATCCGTGAGCCCGCGCTCGGCGGCGTTCTTGTCGCCGTAGAAGCGCAACCCACCAGCAGCAGTCACCACCTCGGGTACGTCGGCCAGCCACCAGTTGACCAGGTCGAAGTGGTGGCTGGACTTGTGCACGAGCAGCCCGCCGGAGATCTCCTTGCGGCGGTGCCAGCGGCGGAAGTAGTCGGCGCCGTGCACGGTGTCCAGCGCCCACTCGAAGTGGATCGACGTCACCTTGCCGATCGCACCGTCGGCGATCAGGCGGCGGAACTCGCTGTTGCGAGGTGAGTAGCGGTAGTTGAAGGTCACCACGAGGTCGCCCGAAGATCCCTCGACCGCGGCGACGATCTCCTGGGCCGGGTCGAGCGCCGTCGTCAGCGGCTTCTCGACGACCACGTCGCAGCCCGCTTCGAGCGCCGCGACGGCGTACCGGTGGTGGGTCGCATCCGGCGAGGTGACGATCACGACCTCCGGCCGCTGCTCGTCGAGCAGCCGCGCGAAGTCGTCCGGCCCGTAGTGCGGTGGCGCGGTGCCGCCCGCTGCGGTCACCACCTCGTCGTAGTACTTCATCCGCGTCGGGTTGGTGTCGCACCAGGCCACGAGCGTGCCGACATCGGCGTACGTCGAGGTGAGGGCGCCGACGTACATGCCGGCGCGCGAACCGGTCCCGACCAGGGCGTAGCGGCGGTTGTTCACGAGTCTCCTTGGATTGGCTTCAGGGTGAGCGGTGCAGTCCTTCGTGCCGGACGGTCCAGTCGCGGGGGAACGCCGGGGCGGCGCCGTCGGCCCCCGCCGCCATCAAGGCGACGGCGGCGAGCAGGCCGCCGTTGCCCGGGAGGTAGACCGGCAGCGACGGGGTCTGCCGGTTGTGCCCGTTCGCGAGCACGTCGTTCTTGGTGGCCTTGAGCAACAACGCGTCGACCGCCAGCTCGGGCTCGCCGAGCCGCGCCGCGGTCATCGCGATCGCCGGGTAGTCCCAGCCCCAGGTGCTCTCCCAGTCCCAGTCAGCCAGTACGCCGTCCAGCGTGCGCCGCATCGTGGCACGGTCGACGTACCCGGTGTCAGGGACCAGCCCGAGCGCGTACAGCATCGACGGATGGTCGGCGCGGATCGTCTCGCCCTCGATCGCCGCGTAGCAGCCGTCCTCGACCGGCGCGGGCACCAGCCCGTCGGCCACCTCGGCCCAGCGCGGCTCCGGCGACAGCCCGAGGCCCGCTCGCCACTCCTGCGCGACCAACAGCGCCCATCGCCAGTACGCCAGCTCGAACGTCGGGTTCACCAACTCGCCGCGGATCGCGGAGTACGACTCCTGCGCCGGGATCAGCGGCGGTCCCAACTGATAACCGCGCGGCGTTTTCACGGCGTACGACGCCATGAACTCGGCGCTCTCCAGCACGACCCTGCCGTACCGCTCCACCGCATCCACCGACCCCGTACGCCGGACCAGCTCGGCCAGGTAGATCGGATGCGGCTGCTGCCACACCAGGAACGGCCCGATGCTGCTCGGGCTCTCCCGCCCGTCGGGCGCGACCTGCTTCGGCCACCGCACCCCGGCGTACCCCTGCAGCCGCGCGGTCTCCCGCGCCACCGGCAAGATCCGCTCGTACCAGCCCAGGCTGCGTTCGAGCAGCTCCGGTCTCCCCCACAAGGCGAAGTGCGCGCCGTGCCACCAGTGCATCTCCAGGTGGAACCGCCCGCGCCAGCTGTTGCACAGCAGCCCGGTCTCCTGCGGCGGCAGTGAGCCCGCGCAGTTGATCGCGGTCAGGTACTGCGAGAGCACCACCCGCCGCTCGATCTCCGCCGCGCGGGCGTCCCCCTGCAACTCAACCGCAGCGCCGGACTCCCAAAACCTCGCCCACGACTCCCTGCACTCGACCTCCAGTGCCGCGAACCCCGCCGGCACCTCCCGCTGCTCCCCGGAGAACCCGACCCGCAGCTCCAGCACCTCAGCCGTTGCCCTGAGCAAGAACTCGTGCGTCCCGATCTGCTCCAGCCGCGCGTCCTCGGCCCCGACCGTCACCCAGTACCGCGTCCCGTCCAGCCGCCGTTCCAGCTGCCAGCCGCCATCGACCTCGTGCACCGTCGTCGTGTGCGCCCCGGGCCGCTCCCAGTCCGCACCGTTGCCCCAGGCCCCCGACCCGTACGGGAACGCCAGCCGCACCCCGAGCCGTGCCGTCGACTCCACCCGGACCGCGATCACGTCCTCGTCCGGCGCGCACAGCGTCCGCACCCGTACGCCGTGCCCGTCGACCACGAACGCACTGTCGATCACCCCGCCCCACAGGTCCAGCCGCTGCCGGGGCTGGGTCGCCTCCCCCGGCAGCACGAACCCGATCTGCCCGAGCTCGAGCCGGTGCGGGTTCGCCCGCAACCACTCCTCGGCCGCGGTCTGCTGCGGCTCGTCCGTCGTCGCGAGATCCATCTCCGCGCCGAGATCGACGTACGGCACCGGGCCCTTCGGCGTCGCGTACTCGCGCCGCGTCTCGCTGAGGTCGTGGGCGCCCGGAAAGCTGTGCCAGCCCCACTGCGACAGCGTCCCGAGCAGGCTGCCGGTCGGCTCGCCGTCGGTTCGGGGCGCGACCGGGTAGCGCTCGGGCCAGGTCTGCAGCCCGGTCGAGTCCACGGTGAAGCACAGCTCCCCGTTGCCCACCGACAGCGGTGCCTCCGGTACGACGCCCGCCACCTCGACGTCGTACCGGCTGACCAGCGCCCGGCGGTCGATCACCGAATCGCCGCCCCGAGCTCCTCCAGGAACCGCTGCGCACCCTGGGCCGGGGTCTGCCGGTCGAACAGCACCTCAGCGTTGGTCCGGTCCAGGATCTTGATGCTCTCGGTCGACCCGGTCGGCCCGATGATCAGCGCCGGCCCGACCTTCGGCGCGATCGCCGCGATGAAGTCGGCCGACGCGGCCTCGTCCTTCGGCAGCGCCGGCTTGACCGCGGCGAGCACCTCGGAGTTCGCCGGGATACCGCGGTTGGCCAGGGTGATCTTGCCCGCGGCGGGGTCGTTCACGAGGAAGTTCACCAGCTTCGCCGCGGCCTCCTGGTGCTTGGTCCGCGCGCTGATCGTGTAGATCTGCGAGGCCTGCAGCCACATCCCGGGCTTGGTCGCCGCGCCCTCACCCGGCGCCCGGAGCAGCTGCAGCTCCGAACCCGATGCCTTCCGCAACGAGCCGAGCTGGTTCGTCCAGTCCAGCTGCATCCCGGCCAAGCCGCGACCCATCAGGCTCTGCTCCGGCGCCGGCTGGCCGACCAGCTCCGACGTCACCGCGGCCGGCGGCGTACCGCCGGAGTCGCGCAGCTTGGTCGTCATCGTGAACCAGTCGGTCAGCGTCCCTTCGCTGATCCCGACCTTGCCGTCAGCGGTGTAGAGCGACTCGCCGCGCTGCCGGGCGTACAGGTCGAGCACGTCGGCGCTGGTCGGGTCCTCCGCGCCGTAGGTGCCCTTCGGCGACTTCTTCGCGAGCTCCTCGGCGATCCGCGCGAAGTCCTCCCAGGTCCAGGTGCTGTCGTCGGGCAGGGCGACACCGGCGGCCTTGAACACCTTGGGGTTCACCACCACGCCGTACGCGTTCACGCCGGTCGGTACGCCGTACTGCTTGTCGCCGAAGTTCCCGTTCGACAGCGACGCCTGGTCGATCTTGTCGGTCTTCAGCGTGTCCTTGACCTCGGCCAGGTCGAGCAGCGCACCGCGGTCGCCGTACTCCCGCGGGTACGCGCCGCCGAGCGTGATCACGTCCGGCGCGTCGTTGGCCGCGACGCTGGTCGCGAGCTTGTCGAAGTACCCGTTGAAGTCGCCGTACTCCGGCTTGACGGTGATCCCGGGGTTGGCGGTCTGGAACGCGTCGATCGCCTTCTGGGTGAGCGCGGCGCGGTCCTGGTTGCCCCACCAGGAGAACCGCAGCGTGACGGGAGCGTTCGGGTCGTCCGAAGCTGCGCCGGAGTCGCCGCCGCAGCCCGGCAGCGCGAGGAGCAGTCCGGCCAGACCGAGCGCGGCGATCCGCCGGTACGACGAGTACTTCATGAGCGTGGTCCTTTGTCCGGTGGTCATTTGAGCCCCGTGGTGGCGATGCCGCGGGTGAGGTAGCGCTGGCCGGCCAGGAAGAAGCCGAAGATCGGCACCAGCGCGACCACCGACATCGCGAACAGCGGTCCCCACGACGTCCCGCTCTGGGCGTCCATGAAGGAGCGCAGCGCGACCGGCACCGTGTACTTGTCCGGGTCGGTGAGGAAGATCAGCTGGCTGAAGAAGTCGTTCCAGGTCCAGATGAAGGTGAACACCGCCGACGTGGCCAGCGCCGGCAGGCACAGCGGCATCACGATCCGCGCGTAGATCCGGAAGTGCCCGCAGCCGTCCAGGCGCGCGGCCTCGTCCAGCTCACGCGGCAGCCCGCGGATGAACTGGACCATCAGGAACACGAAGAACGCGTCGTGGGCCAGGAACTTCGGCACCACCAGCGGCAGGATCGTGTTGATCCAGTCCAGCTTCGAGAACAGCACGTACTGCGGCACGATCAGCACGTGGATCGGCAGCATGATCGTGCCGAGCATCAGCGCGAACCAGAGCTTCTTCAGCGGGAAATCGACCCGGGCGAACGCGTACGCCGCCAGCGAGCAGGTCAGCAGGTTGCCGACGATCGCCAGGACGGCGATCAGCGCCGAGTTCCACAGGTAGTGCTCGAACGGGTGCGCCAGCGCCGTCCAGCCGTCGGTGTAGTTGGAGAACTGCACCTTGCTCGGCAGCAGCGACGGCTCGCGGAAGATCACCTCGGTCGGCTTGAACGAGCTCGACAGCAGCCAGAGCAGCGGGTAGAGCATCACGAAGCCGAACACGATGATCAGCGCGTGCTTGAGCAGCGGCTTCGCGCGCGTTTCACTCGTCACCGTAGAACACCCATCGCTTGGCGAACAGGAAGTTGATGGCGGTCAGCGCCGCGATGATGACCAGCAGCACCCAGGCCATCGCGGAGGCGTAGCCCATGTGGAAGGAACCGAAGCCCTCGTCGTACAGGTAGAGCGTGTAGAGCAGCGTCGAGTCGGCCGGGCCGCCGGTGCCGCCGCTGACCACGAACGCCTGGGTGAAGCTCTGGAAGGCACCGATCACCTGGAGCACCAGGTTGAAGAAGATGATCGGCGTCAGCAGCGGCAGGGTGATGTGCACGAACGTCGTCCACCGGCCGGCTCCGTCGACGGCGGCCGCTTCGTAGTACGACGCCGGGATCTGTCGCAGGCCGGCCAGGAAGATCACCATCGGGGCGCCGAACGTCCAGCCGTTCAGCAGGATCAGGGTGCCGAGCGCGAAGTCCGGGTGCGCGATCCAGCTCTGGCCCTCGATGCCGATCTTGGCCAGCAGGTCGTTGACCAGGCCGTCCTGGCCGAAGATCTGCCGCCACAGGATCGCGATCGAGACGCTGCCGGCCAGCAGCGACGGCAGGTAGAAGACCGAGCGGTAGAAGCCGAGACCGCGGACGCCCTTGTTCAGCACGATGGCCAGGCCGAGCGCCATCAGCAGCTGCAGCGGCACCGAGACGAACACGTACTGGAAGGTAACCAGCAGCGACTTGTGCAGCCGGCGGTCGGACAGCATCTCCTGGAAGTTCGCCAGGCCGACCCACTCCGGCGGCTTCAGCAGCGAGTAGTCGGTGAAGGCCAGGTAGAGCGACGCCAGGATCGGCCCGAGCGTGATCGCCACCAGGCCGATCAGCCACGGCGTCAGGAACAGGTAGCCGGTGACCGCGTCGCGGCGGCGTTGGCTGTACCGCGTGTAGGTCACGGTCACCTCCGAGTGAGTAACCGGTTTCTAGCAGGCTTGCTTGAAACGTGTCAACGGGTCGAGCGTGTTGCCGAAAATGTTTCGTCCTGAGCGCTTCTGCGTTTATGGTGGCGCGGGAGACCGGTTTCTCGGATGGGGGTTGGGTGTGGACGAGCAGGTACGGGCGACGGCGAACATCCGCCGCGTCGCCGAGGCCGCGGGAGTGTCCCGGGCGACCGTCTCGCGGGTGATGAACGGGCACGCCACCGTCGCGCCCGAGCTCGCCGAGCGGGTGCTGACCGCTGCGCGTGCGCTCGACTACGCCCCCAGCCAGGTCGCCCGCAGCCTGGCCCTCGGCCGGACGGCGACGATCGCGCTGATCGTGCCCGACCTGTCGAACCCGATGTTCCAGGACGTACTGCGCGGCCTCTCGCTGGCCGCGGGGGCGGACGGGCACCGGCTGCTGATCGCCGAGTCCAACGAGCAGGTCGAGGACGAGGAGGTGCTGGCGCTCGAGGCCCGGCGGCGCTGCGACGGCGTCGTACTGGCTTCGCCGCGGCTCCCGACTGCCGATCTGGAGCGGCTCGTGCCGCAGCTCGCGCCGCTGGTGCTGATCAACCGCACGCTGGCCGGCGTACCGTCGCTGTCGGTCGACTACGCGGCGGGGATCCAGGACCTGGTCGCGCATCTCCTGTCCTTGGGGCACCGCCGGATCGTCTACCTGGCCGGCCCACCCGCCAGTACGTCGAACAGCGAGCGCCTCGACGCCCTCGTCCGCTTGTCCAACAACGCCTTCGCCCTCACCCAGATCGCCTGCGGAGCGACCTTCGAGAACGGTCACGCCGTCGCCGGCGAGGTCGCCGGCAGCGGCGCCACCGCCGTCATCGCCTACAACGACATGGTCGCCTTCGGAGCCCTCAGCGGCCTGCACGAACTGGGCGTCGACGTCCCCGGGCAGATCTCCGTCACCGGCTTCGACGACATCCCGTTCGCCCGCTTCACCACGCCACCGCTGACCACGGCGGCAGTCCCCCGCAACACCCTCGGCAAGCAGGCGTGGCACCAACTCCACACCCAGCTCACCGGCCCCACAGCTCCTGAAGCAGTGGCCTTCCGCCCCCGCCTGCTCGTCCGCGGCAGCACCGGACGCTCTACGAGCTGAGGTCGGTCCAGCTCCCGATCCGTGCCGCCTGCCCGTGGGACGCGCCGTCCGCGTCCACCAGGTTCCACAGCGTCACGTTCTCGATCCGGAACCTGCGGCCGCTCTTGCTGATCCGCACCCCGGAGTACCCGCTGCCGAACCCGTTCTTCTCCACACGCTTGAGGAACTCGTCCCGGTCCTCCTGCCGGTCGGGCTCGGCCGACAACCGCGAGGGCAGCCCCCTGAACTCCTCCGCGGAGTACTCGAAGAGCCGTAACGCCGTGGCGTTCGCGTACGTGAAGAGCGGATCGGCCGAGGTGTCGTGCGCGAGCAGCCCGTAGTCGGCATTGTCGAGGTCATCCCCGAGCGGCGCACCCACCAGCCGCTGGTAGCTCCCGGTCAGCAGGTCGAAGAACTCGTTGTCCACAGCACCCAATCTAGGTCGGCCAGGCAAAGAGCTAGCGGACTACGGGTGACAGGCAACTACTCGGCAGGTCGAACCAACGCAGGTGGTCGAAATCGCTGTTGACCGTGCCCTCGGCCTCCTCGTCGGCGTGCTGGCACGCGGCCAGCAGCTCCCGCGCCTCCGCGAGGTAGCCCTCGAGCGCCGACTCCGGCGCGGTCGTGTCGTGCCTCGGGTAGCGCAGCGCGCCGTCGCGGTCGTACCCGACCTGGGAGAGCCGCAGCGGCGGCTCGACCGGGCCGCGGTGGTGCCGCCAGAGCCCGTTCGACGGGTCGAAGCGGTAGTCGCCGAGCAGCCGCCAGCCCTCCTGGGCGATCAGCTTCACCGCCTCCACGACGTACCCGAAGACGGCCTCGGAGATGAAGTAGTTGAAGTTGACCCGCACCCAGCCGGGCTTGATGCCCTCGCAGCCGTGCACGATCTCCTCGGCGAACTCCGCCGAGCGGGCCAGGTCGATCCCGAGCAGCGTGTGCCCGTACGGGCCGGCGCACGAGCAGCCGCCGCGGGACTGGATCCCGAACAGGTCGTTGAGCAGGGCAACCACGTAGTTGTGGTGCAGGTAGCGCCCGGACGGCGCCTTGACCACGAACGACACGATCGACAGCCGCTCGGAGTCCAGGTTGCCGAGGATCTCCAGGTTCGGCTCGGCCCGCCAGGCCTCGACCGCGCGCCGCAGGTACGCGTCCTCGTGGGCGCGGATCACGTCGATCCCGACCGCCTGCTTGAGCTGGAAGACCAGGCCGGCCCGGATCGACTCGATGATCGCCGGCGTCCCGCCCTCCTCGCGGTGCACCGGGTCGTCGAGGTAGCGGTGCTCGGTCGGGTTCACGTAGGCGACCGTGCCACCACCCGGTACGTCGGGGACGCGGTTGCGCAGCAGCTCCCGGCGGGCGACCAGGACGCCCGGCGTACCGGGGCCGCCGATGAACTTGTGCGGGCTGAGGAAGATCGCGTCCTTGTAGGCCAGCGGGTCGTCGGCCCGGCCGCCGTACATGTCGATCTCGATGTACGGCGCGGCCGCGGCGAAGTCCCAGAACGACAGCGCGCCGTGACGGTGCAGCAACGCCGAGACGCGATGGGTGTTGCTGACGATCCCGGTCACGTTGCTGGCCGCCGAGAACGAGCCGATCTTCAGCGGGCGGTCGGCGTACTCGACGAGCTTGGACTCCAGCAGCGGGATGTCGATGTGCCCGTCGGCGTCCTGGCCGATCACCACCACGTCGGCGATCGACTCGCGCCAGGGCAGCTCGTTGCTGTGGTGCTCGTACGGGCCGATGAAGACCACCGGCCGCTGCGCGGGCGGGATCGTGTCGGTGAGGTGGTACTCGTCGTCGAGCGACGCCGGGATCCGCAGCCCGAGGACGCCGATCAGCTTGTCGATCGCACCGGTCGCGCCGGAGCCGCAGAAGATCACCGCGGTCTCGGCGTCGCCGCCGACGCTGTCGTGGATGATCCGCCGGGCGTCCTCGCGCAGCCGGGTGGTCTGCAGGCCGGTGCCGCTGGACTCGGTGTGGGTGTTCGCGTAGCGCGGCAGCACCTCGTCGCGGATGAAGTCCTCGAGGAAGGTCAGCGCCCGGCCGGAGGCGGTGTAGTCGGCGTAGGTGACGCGGCGCGGTCCGTACGGGCCGGGCATCACCTGGTCGTCACCGATCACCGACGCCCGGATCCGGCGCAGCAGCGGGGTGTCTGGCGGCATGCTCATGGCAGGACCGTACGGCGGCTCCATACACACCGCGTCGACGTCCGATCGTTGCTCCCCCATGGCGCCAGGGTAAGGCCGGAACGTGATTTTCGTCTCCTGTACGGCGGCCGCGCGCTCGCTAGGGTTCTGGCAGTCGAGCGAGGAGATCGAGGATGACGTTTTCCAGCGAGCTGTGGGACGCCGGGGCCGCCAAGGTGTACACCGAGATCCTCCGGCACCCGTTCATCACCGGGCTGACCGACGGGACGCTGCCGCACGAGAAGTTCCGCTACTTCATCGTCCAGGACAGCCACTACCTGCGCGCCTACTCCCGGTCGCTGGCGCTGGCCGCCGCGCGGGCCACCGATGAGGACGCGGTGAGCATGTTCGCGCGGCACGCAGCCGAGGCGATCGACGTCGAGCGCGAACTGCACACGTCGCTGCTCGGGTCGCTCGGGCTGACCTCGGCCGACGTCGACGCGACCGGGTCGGGGCCGACGACGACGGCGTACATGTCCTACCTGACGGCGGTCTGCGCGACCGGGACGTACGCCGAGGCGGTCGCCGCCGTACTGCCGTGCTACTGGATCTACCGTGACGTCGGCCGCGAGCTGCTGAAGCAGTCGTCACCGGACCCGGTGTACGCCGAGTGGATCGCGTCGTACGGTTCCCCGGAGTTCGACGCGGTCGTAGAGTCGGTGCTGGCGGTGACGGACGCGCTCGGCGCCGAGGTCGGGCCGGGGGAACGCGATCGTTGCCATCGGCACTTTTCCACCACGACCCGGTACGAGTGGATGTTCTGGGACGCCGCGTACCACGAACTGGAGTGGCCGGTCCGATGAGGGATTTCTACGACGTGGTGATCGTCGGCGGCGGGCACAACGGCCTGGTCGCCGCCGGCTACCTGGCCGGCGCCGGCCTGAGCACCCTGGTCGTCGAGCAGCAGCCGCACACCGGCGGCGCCGCGGTCAGCGAGCAGGTCTTCCCCGGCGTCGACGCGCGCCTGTCGCGCTACTCGTACCTGGTCAGCCTGCTCCCCGACAAGATCGTCGCCGACCTCGGCCTGTCCCTGGAGCTGCGCTCCCGCTCTGTGGCGTCGTACACGCCGGTACGCCGCGACGGCCGCGACCTGGGCCTGCTCGTCGAGCGCCCTGAGGGGGCGCTGACCCGAGACTCGTTCCGGGCCCTCACCGGCAGCGACACCGAGTACGAGTCCTGGCAGCAGTTCTACAGCTCGGTCTCCGACCTGGCCGCCACGCTCGCGCCCACCCTCCTCGAACCCCTCCAGCCCGCGTCAGCTCTGCGCGCCCGAGTCGACCCCACCCTCTGGTCCGAGCTCGTCGACCGCCCCCTCGGCGAAACCATCGAACGCCGCTTCACCGACGACACCGTCCGCGGCGTCGTCGCCACCGACGGCGTCATCGGCACCTTCGCCCGCCTCCACGACGACTCCCTCCTGCAGAACCGCTGCTTCCTCTACCACCTGATCGGCAACGGCACCGGCGAGTGGCGAGTCCCCGTCGGCGGCATGGGCGCCGTCACCACCGCCCTCCACCAGGCCGCCGTCCGCGCCGGCGCGACGATCGTCACCGACGCCGCCGTCACCACCGTCGAAGCCGACGGCAAGACCGGCTCGGTCACCTGGCTCGGCGGCGACGGAGAGCGCACGGTCGACTGCACCTACATCCTGGCGAACGTGGCCCCCGCCGTACTGGACCGCCTCCGCGGCCGCACCCCCGCTTCCTCCCCCGAGGGCTCCCAACTCAAGATCAACCTCCTCCTCACCCACCTCCCCGCCCTGAAGTCCGGCGACGACCCCCGCCGAGCCTTCGCCGGCACCTTCCACATCGACGAGAACTACTCTCAACTGGAAACCGCCTACGCCGAGGCCGCCTCCGGCACCCTCCCCGCCGTCCCACCCTCAGAGGTCTACTGCCACTCCCTCACCGACCCCTCGATCCTCAGCCCCACGCTGGCCGCCTCCGGCCACCACACCCTCACCGTCTTCGGCGTCCACTTCCCCACCCGCCTCTTTGCCGAAGACAACGATGGGGCTCGCACCGAAGCCACCCGCCGAGTCCTCGCCGGCCTCGACAACTACCTCGCCGAACCCCTCGACTCCTGCATAGCCCTGGACGCCAACGGCAACCCCTGCATCGAGTCGAAATCCCCTCAGGACATCGAGTCCTCCATCGCCATGCCCGGCGGCCACATCTTCCACAACGACCTCACCTGGCCCTGGACCGAAGACGCTTCTGAGGCAGGCACCTGGGGCGTGGAAACCGACCTCCCCAACCTCCTCATCTGCGGCTCCGGAGCCGCCAGAGGCGGCGCCGTCAGCGGCATCCCCGGCCACAACGCAGCCCACGCGATCCTCTCCCGCCACCCCTGAAAGAACCGATTTTTCATCTCCCCCACTCCCCTGCTACTGTTCTCTTCGTTCGAAGGAAACACCAACTGAACAACACGCGCCGCTAGCTCAATTGGCAGAGCAGCTGACTCTTAATCAGCGGGTTCGGGGTTCGAGTCCCTGGCGGCGCACAAAAGCCCTGGTCACAGCGTGACCGGGGCTTTCGTGTATCTATGGGCCATGCTTTACCCCATGCCTTTCGTGTTCTACGACACGTCGGCCTCGGGATCGCAGGTCTCTGCCGCGTCAGGCGGCGTCGCCTGTCTCAACCGCTCGACAACATCAGCCGACTTGTTCAACGCGGCCTCCAGCGCCGCCGCCGCTGCCGGGTTCTTCGCCCGCCGCGCCATGTAGACGTCCTGGGTGAGCGACGGCCGGGCGTGCCCGAGCTGGTCCGCGATCTGCCGAGCGCTCTGCCCGGCGTCGTCCAAGATCGTCGCCGTCGTCTTCCGGAACGAGTGCGACGTGATCCACGCCAGCGCATCCGCCTGGCTCCCCTCCGCTGCCTTCCTGGCCAGCTCCAGCACCTCGACCCGAACCGTCCCTGACGCTCCGTACAACTCCAGCAGCGCAGCGGCGTCGATCACCTCCAGCCGCACCCGCGCTGTCTCGACCAGGCTCACCCTCGACTGAGCCCAACCAAGCCGACTCGCGACGTCGCCCTGCCCCAACCCAGCCGCCCGCCGCGCCGACCGCAACATCCGCCCCAGCTCCTGGCGCAGCTCACCCCCGATCGGCGACCGCGCCTCCCGCAGATCGCGCCGCGTGTTGGCCGGATCCCGGTAGCCGCCACGCGAGTCCGCAAACACCGGCTCGTCCAGCCGCGCCCCGTTCATCAGCCGTGCCCGCAGCATCGCCATGCCCCACGCCGGCACTTTGAGAACCCGCTCCCCCGCCCGCGACTTCGTCTTGATCCGGACCAGCCCCTGCCCCTTGATGCGGATGATCTGGTGCGTGATCTCCACCTCGCTGGCTGCCAGGTTGATCTGTTCTCCGTGCACCCCCAGCGCCTCCCCGATCCTGACGCCGGTCGCCAGCATGAACGTGGTCAGGTCAGGCAGGTCGGCAGCAACCGCACCCGGGTCAGCCCGGAGCTGATCGAACCACGCATCCCGCTCCTCGTCCGTCAGCGCCCGAGCCTTCCGCTTGGACTCGCTCTCGATCGTGTCCACGTCCCGAATCGGGTTCGTGTCGATCGCGCCGTACCGCGCGGCCAGCCCAAGCGTGCCGGACACAACGCTCCGGCGCGTCTTCGCCGTTGCCGGCCCAACGTCCCGCTTGATCGCACCAACCACCTTGTCCAGCAGCGGCGTCCTCAGCTCCCCAACTTGACCTCACCAAGCGCGGGGAGGACGTGGTTGTCGAGCTGCCGCCGGTAGGTGTCCACGGTGCGAAACGATCTACAGATCCTCTCAATTTGAGCGCCGGCCGACGTAGGCAAGGCGCTCCAGATCCCTGCAGGCACACCGATCCAGGCCCGAAACCGCCTCCGCTGGGTCAACGACGAACCCCAACAACTCAGCGACTCCTACTTCCCGCCCATCGTTACCGACGGGAACGACCTGTTCTGGAACCCCAGTGACCTCGGAGTCCCCTGCGGTCTCCTGGCCGCGACCGGCCACAAGCAAATCCGCTGGCACGACACCCTCACAGCCCGCATGCCCAGCGCCGAAGAGGCCCAACGGCTGATGATGGCGCCGGGCACGCCCCTTCTGATCCACACTCGCGTCGGCTACAACGCCGAAGCCCGCCCCGTCCGCTACATGGTCAGCCACATGGCGGCCGACCGTATGGAAGGCTCCTAGGACCTGAACACGGACGACTGATGCTGATCACGCTCGACGAGTCCCACCGCAAACTCGTCCACCAAGTCCGCGACGACCGGGGCGAATGGCTGGCCACAAAGGGCACCGATCAGTACCGAGGCGGCCTCGAAATGGCGGGACGAGGTCACCTCAGATGCGGGCGCGTCGAGCGAGACAGCGGTTACCACGATGACCGATCGTGATGTCACCCGCTCCGCGCAGGCCGTCAACGGGAGCGGGCAACTCTGGCGATGACGAGCGCCCACACCCCGGCCCTCGCAAAGGTCCCCGCGCCGCGCTCGCATCTATCCGCGCTGCGCACATTCTCAGTTTCGATTGCCCCTAGCACACCTGCTCTGACTGAAGCCTCAGCTCGGTCAGCGACTCCAAGAGATGCCAGCAGCCTCCTTCTCAAGGAACCGTCTATTCCGTAGTGCATTAGGAGGATTACGAGCACCTCAGCCGCCAAGACGAAATCGATAATTGTTAGCGTTCCGGCTTCCTGCTCAGGGACCAATACTTGACGCAACGCCAGGACTGCAATTAAGGCCGCAGCGACCTCCCAAGCATTTCCATCCAAATGTCCGGGCCTAGACCTAAGCGCGATGATTGAGCATAATGGGGCGAGCGACAATAGAAACGTATAGAGAACAAGGCTACTTGGCCGCCAACCATGAACCGATCCATAGTCGCCAACCGCCCATCTTGTTGCTTGCGGTAGTTGCCCCAGCGTGACGGTCTGTATATTGATCCCTGATCTAACAGGTTCGACATACTCCGGTGGAAAATCGAGAATGAACACCGCACTGACTTGCGCCCGATCGATTGGAAACATTGCTCCGCGCTGGACGGGCACCGAGAACCGCGCGAAGACAGGCGCCGCACCAGGTGCAGCTGTTTGCAATAGGGCTCGAATATCGACTGGATCGGAGTCGTGGGCGAACTCTCCAGACTTAGTCACGCTAATAAGCTCCAGTGTCGCCGGCCTGGAAGCCTGGACTCGACTAGAAACCTGCCCGTCGGATACTAAGGGCCGAGCCAGGTCGTTTTTAAGGCGCAGATCTTTTATCAATATTTGCTCAGCTAATAGGCGCACAGTAATTTGAGCCGCTCCAGCAGCCAGATCAATGTTCTCATAGGTAACATCTACCTTCGCCAGAGGTGGGCCCGGCCTTTCCTGTTCCGGCAAGGAGCTCAAATCGAGTGTTTTGATCTTTTCCCTAGTTTCGCCCGACGACATGTAGGTGAAGCCGTCGTCAGGCCTTAGAAGTCCTAAGTCTGACTGTGGTTGCACAACTGCGACCCATACAGCCGTAGCTGCAACTCCCACACTTATTACGACCCGGATATCCATCCCATTTTAGAGCTCTGCGAACATCTATACTACTTCCCACGATGAAGAATAAGATCCACGATAGGGGCGCGACAAGAACGCTTGCCATGGCGGCGATCCATAGGACGCGGGAATCGGTCAAGAAGGCGGCAACTACAAGCGAGCATGCCGCCACGGTAATTTGCATTGGCATTCTGCTTAGAATCAGTCCAATAAGCTTTGAAAGCCCTATGAGACCGCCGATCCCGACGATTATCACAATAGTTAATAGAGTTCGGTCAACCACGGAATCGATCTTGAAATTTAGCACTCGAATAAACGGGAATCTGGGTTCTGGCCCAGAATGGACGCTGATGAGTGCGACCAAGCTAACCGAAGAGACGGCTAAAATAATCCACCTTGTCAGCTTGTGGAAAAACGCGACGGCAGCACCCACGCAGACCACGACAGCCAGTGACAGATCGCTCCACATACTTCCCCCTATACCCGCCGTAAAGCCAGACGGCCCTTGACTGCCCGATCAGTGTAGGAGTACTAGAGGATGCTGTCTGCAGAACGGCCTTAGGTAATGCTCAACCGTAAGTAGCTACGAAATGCCCGCGATCCGTCGCTTCGTTCTCTAGGCGCCAACTATGCCGACTGGGCTTTCGCCGGCCACCGCCTGCAGGGCCACTCGATCGTCAGTGGGACAAGCTGCGCTACATCAGAGTGTGGATCGCAACTCTGTTCCAGTTGTCCACTCTGCGCGCATTCGCATCATCAGCGAGTGCATACCTCATCCATCCCGACAGTCCCGCGCCGCGGGCACCGAGTACCGCACTCTGCGATGTCGATGTGTTCACAACTGCACACGGCGGATCTACTGCGCGTATCTGGCTCTCGCGCCGCTCACGAGGTGGGCTGCCACCATCAGCATCGCCGTGACGGCCAGAGCACGAGTCCCCGTGAGATCGACCTCAGTCAGGCATCCGCAGTCTCGATCGCAATCAGGGACGCCGTACCCGACGTACGGCCCTGGCGGAGCTAACCTGGAAGCGATCGAGAGAGTCGAACGTACGAGTGTGAGACATCAAATGCGCCAATAGGCGGGGTGCCGCGGCCTCCTAGACTGAGTCGTAGGTACTCATCGACAGCTTGAACGGCCCCGCCCCTTGCCTTGTCGGCACCGGCGGCACTCCCATGCCTTTACCCACGGAATAGGGCGGGTGTCAACGAGCACAGTCCAGCGCCTTCCGATCGCCCGATGCTGCAATTTCGCGCTGAAGGGCACGTTCAGGAGTAACAATGAGAACGGCGCCGACTGGTTCCATGGGAATCAGCGGGTTCGGGGTTCGAGTCCCTGGCGGCGCACATCAGCCCAGGTCACGCGAGTGTCCTGGGCTTTGTCGTTCCTCCAGCGCACGCTTCACCCACGCTTTTGGCCCACACCTCCGACCCGGCGCCCCCCTTGGCCCCGCGTGCCATCTCGCTCCCAGGTCACCGGGCCTTGCGTGGCGACGACGATCTGCTTGCGCGGTGCCTGATCGGTCTTCCCGCACCGCCTCGCGGGCCTCTCAGTGTTCGCTGCTGAAGAACCGTAGCAACAGTGGAGCGATGGTCTGTGGGTCGACGACGTGATCCGGGCCGTCGAGGGTCTCGCGTTGAGCGTGGGGTAGTAGGTCTGCAAGCTCGTCGGCTGCGCGGTCGAAGAAGTCCGAGGGCAGGCCTGCCATGTAGGGGACTGTGATCGGTCCTCCGGTGGTGACCAGGACCGGTTGGGTGACCGTTGCCAGTCGATCGGCCGGCAGCTGGTAGCGGTTGTGGAAGATGCTGTCGTGGACCAGCGTGGGCGCGAGGGCGACCGAATCCGCCCAGTGCGACGTCTGCTTGCCTGCCGCTTTCCTGGCCGCGATGTTGTCGTCGGAGGCGCCGGACAGGCGCATGAACAGTTCGAGAACCTCCTCGTCCCGCCCGGCGTCGAAGGCGCGTCGGGTGTCCGCGACGTACTCCTCGAATTGCGGGCGGATGTCGTCCCCGACCGCGTAGGGCACCTCCCACACGGCGATCGTGTCGATGGCTGACCCGGCCGCGGCGGCTTCCAGCGCCAGCGCGCCACCGGAGGACGCGCCGAACAGGTGTGCCGAGCCCCCCGCCTCCGCGATCAACGCATCCAGGTCCTCGAGCTCTCTTTCCACGGCGTAGGGCTCGATGAAGCCGCTCGCGCCGCGTCCCCGACGGGCGTAGTTGTAGACGGTGAAGTGCTCGGCGAGAGCAGGTACCAAGACAGCGTTCTCGGCTCCGTCGTCCAGCGCGCCGCCTACCAGGACGACCGCCGGGCCGCTTCCCTTCCGGTCGTAGGCGATGGCGGCGCCGTCGTTCGATGTCACGCGAAAGTCCATCTCGTTCATCTCACATCTCCTTTCGGGGCGAGCGGCCGATTTCGGCCAAGTGCTCGCGGTAGCGGCATCTACTTCTTGTTGCGGTAGAGGACCATGGTGATGGGACCGAAGACCGCGACGAGAAGTACGGACGAGACGAGCACCCAGCCGATTTCCCCGGCGGGCACCGAGCCGTCCATCAGGCCGCGTACGACGGTCGCCAGGTGGCTGATCGGGTTGACCTCGACGACCGCCTGCATCCACCCGGGCATCGTCTGCGGGTCCACGAAGATGTTGCTCACGAACGTCAGCGGGAACATCACCATCATGCTGACCCCCGCCACCGAGTTCGGCGTGCGCAGGACCAGGCCAAGCATCGTCCACAGCCACGACAGGCAGAACGAGAACACCAGCAGCAGCGCGACCGACAGCACCACGCCGACGGCGCCGCCCTCCGGCCGGAACCCCAGGACCAGTCCGAGCGTGATCACGATCGCCGACCCGATCGAGTAGCGCAGCACATCGCCGAGCAGGGCGCCGACCAGCGGCGACGGTCGCCACACCGGAAGTGACCTGAACCTGTCGAACACCCCCTTCTGGATGTCGGTGTTCAGCGTGATGCCGGTGTTCATGGTGATCATGACGTTGGCCTGCACCAGGATGCCCGGCAGCAGGAACTGCAGGTACTCCTGCGTCGACCCGGCGAGCGCGCCACCGAACAGGTAGGTGAACATCAGCGTGAACATGATCGGGAACATGGTCACGTCGACGAGCTGCTCGGGCACGTGTTTGATCTTCAGCACAGCGCGCCAGCCGAACGTCAGCGAGGTGCGCACCGGGCCGGGGCGCGACGGCCGCTCGCCGGCCAGCAGCACACTGCGCAGCGCGTCCTCGGTGACCGGCGCCGGCGCCTGTTCCGCGGTCGTGGCACTCATGCGGCGTCCTCCTCGGCGGCGTGTCCGGTCAGGGTGAGGAACACCTCGTCCAGGCTCGGCTGACCGAGCGCGAACTCGGTGACGTCGATGCCGCTGCGGGCCAGCTCGGCCAGGGCGCGGGCGACCCGCTCGGGGTCGGAGATCCGCGCGGACAGCGCGGCCGGGTCGGCGGACGGCTCGGCCGGCACCTCGAGGACGCCGGCGAGGACCCGTTCGGCCTCGGCCCGCTGCTCGGGCGCACGGAGCCGTACGTGCAGCGAGCCGGCACCGACCGATGCCTTGAGCTCGCCACTCGAGCCCTCGGCGATCACCTTCCCGTGGTCGATCACCGCGATCCGGTCGGCCAGCTGGTCGGCCTCGTCGAGGTACTGCGTGGTCAGCAACACGGTGGCGCCCTCGGCGACCATGCCCCTGACGATCTCCCAGACCTGGTTCCTGCTGCGCGGGTCGAGCCCGGTCGTGGGCTCGTCGAGGAAGATCAGTTCGGGAGTGACGACCAGGCTCGCCGCGATGTCGATGCGCCGGCGCATCCCGCCGGAGTACTTCTTCACCTGCCGGTCGGCCGCCTCGGCAAGACCGAACGCGTCGAGCAGGTCGGCCGCCCGCTCCCTGCCTCGGCGGCGTGAGTAGCCGAGCAACCTGGCGAGCAGCAACAGGTTCTCCACCCCGGTGAGGTCCTCGTCGACCGACGCGAACTGCCCGGTGAGGACCACCCTGCTCTGCACCGCCCGGG
Organism: Kribbella sp. NPDC051770; assembly: GCF_040681455.1. Taxonomy (NCBI): domain Bacteria; kingdom Bacillati; phylum Actinomycetota; class Actinomycetes; order Propionibacteriales; family Kribbellaceae; genus Kribbella; species Kribbella sp. NPDC051770. The sequence continues at coordinate 38,826 of NZ_JBFAYT010000007.1, forward strand.
CGTCACGCACGACGTCGTACCCGAGCACTTGCGCCTCTCCGGCATCGGGGCGCAGGAGCGTGGCCAGCATCCGGATCGTGGTGGTCTTGCCCGCCCCGTTCGGACCGAGCACGCCGTACACGCCCCCGGCACTCACGGCCAGGTCCACACCGGCGACCGCGTGGGTCTTGCCGAAGCTCTTCTTCAACCCGCTCGTCTCGATCGCGAGCTTTCCCATGGGTTCGACTCCTTCTCTCGGTGTCGCGAACCGACTGGTTGAGTGCTAGTCAAATTTGAGTACTTGATCAGACTGCACGAGAAGGAAGAGCTAGTCAAGTTTTACTAGAAGTGCGTCTCGAGGTGGTCGGGGACCGTTCGCCACGAACCCGGATCATCGGCCATGGTGTAGGCGCCCTCGGACAGTCGTTGGCTCAGGCTCTTCGCCCACTCCAGTTCGATGCGAGCGTGTCCCGCCCACAGTTCGACCTGATCGCGAACGTGCTCGGGGGTGTCCCGATCGGGGTGCTCGCGCCACTTGGCCTGCTCTTCGAGCTCCGCTTCCAGGCGCACGACCCGCTCGTCAACGTGCGCGATGGCATCCGCCCTGGTCAGCATGGGCAACATGGCGATGGCCGCGTCGAGCATGGTGGGGTCATGGGTGCGCCGCAGACCGTCGCGGACCAGTTCGACGATCTCGTCACGTCCCTGAGCCGTCACGTGGTACAGAACGCGCTCCGGCCCGGAGTTGCCCGGCTCGGCTTGTTCGGTGAGGAGGCCATCAGCCGCCGCCTTCTTCAGCGCGTGATAGATCGAGCCGGGCTTGATCTTGGCCCAGATCTCCGCACGCCAGTTCTGCAGTTCGGACCGCACCTGGTAGCCATGCGCGCCGCCGGAGAGGTGCACGACACCGAGCACCAGGAGCTTCGTCGCCGACATGTGCCCCCTCCGCTCAATCTGCTCGGACTCGCTCCGCTTGCGCGCCCGCCAGGGTGGTGTCAACTCCCACCAATATTAGGGGTGCCCTCCTGGTCCGGGTGGCGTCAGCCGCCGTACGGTCCCCCGGAAGCAGCCCGGGTCGGCACTCTCCGTCGGAGTGGGGTGACTCAGGGAAGCGACGAGTTCGGCGGCGAAAAGTCGGGGGAAATCTGTCGCATGTGCGGCGGTCGAGTGGGTACTGGCTGGGAGTTTCACAGGTTCTGACAGGTAGTCGTGCTGGTCGCGGGGGCTGGACGGCGACTCATGGCAGGGCGCATGGTCCCGCGCCCTTTCTGGCCGGCGCCGACCGCCGGACCGTTCCGCCGTTCATCTGGCCCCATCGGCTCGTCGAGCCCCTGAGATGAACGACGGGACGGCCGGAACCGCCCGGGCCGAGATCGTGCCGATGGTTCCCTCCACCGTCGGCACGATTTCGGCCGCGCCCGGGCCCGGACCAGGGACTCCCGCGGGCGCGAACCGGAAGCACGTTCGCCGAGGCTGGGCACGACAGCCAGCGACGCGAGGGAGACAGCCATGCGAGTGTTCGTTGCCGGGGGAACAGGAGTCGTCGGTCGGCCGCTCGTCGCGGCGTTGCTGGAGCGTGGGCACGACGTCGCGGCCAGCACCCGTCGTACCGGCAGTCTTCAGGCGCTCGAGGCGCTCGGCGCGCGAGCGGTGGTGATGGACGGGCTCGACGCCACGTCCGTACGCCGGGCGATCGCGGGGTATCGGCCCGAGGTCGTCGTCAACCAGATGACCGCGCTCGCGGAGCCGTCGACCGACTACGGCCGCTGGCTGGCGGTGACGAACGAGCTCCGCCGCGACGGTACGAGAATCTTGATGGCCGAGGAGCTGGTGCTCGGAACCGACGGCGTGGAGGGCGTCGTACTGCGGTACGGCTTCCTGTACGGCCCCGGTACGGCGATCGGCCCGGGCGGCGACATCGCGACCGCCGTCCAGGCCGGCGAGCTCCCGATCGTCGGCGCGGGCGCCGGCCACTCCCCGTTCGTCCACGTCGACGACGCGGTCGCGGCCACGCTGCCGGCGATCGAGAAAGATGCCCAGGGCATCTACAACGTCGTGGACGACGACCCCGCCCCGCAGGCGGACTGGCTCCCGTACCTGGCCGACCTGCTGGGAGGACCGCGGCCGCGGCAAGTATCCGAGGAGGAGGCCACCCAGCGGCTCGGCCCCCAGAGCGTGTACTACGGCAACCAGCTCCGCCCGGCCGGCAACGCCAGGGCAAAGACCGACCTGGGAATGACCTTGGCCTACCCGTCGTGGCGGCAGGGTTTCCCCAAGGTGTTCGCGGAGTACAGCAATCAGCAGGTCCCGGGATCTCAGTCGCTGGCGTCCGCGCCCTGAGCTGCCCGCGATCGGGTCGAACTGTTCGCTGCGTCGGCCGACGCGTCCTGCTGGTCGAGATTGCGCCGGTAGAAGTCGTACGCCGCCTGCTTGCTCGTCCCCATCGCGAGGCCGACCTGGCTCCAGCTGGAGCCTTCTTCGCGGGCCTGACGGATCATGTGCCAGCGCGCGCCGGTGAGCAGCTCGACCACGCGCCGGCTCGCGCGCAGCGCCTCCAGCCCGGTCACGCCCGGCAGATCCCCCAGAGCCTTCACAAGGGTCGCGACCGGTTGACCGGCTTCCCGGCCTTCTTCGATGTCGCGCTCATACCGCTCCCGCTCATCACTGACTCGCAGCACCTCGAGCAACTGCTCCAGACTCCTACTGTCCGGCGGCCCCGGAGGTTGCACTACGTCACCACCCATGACGTCAAGATAACTTGACGACAAGCTCAACGCTACTGGCGTCAAGTTACCTTGACGCGGATCGATCGTCAAGCTACCTTGACGATATGAGCACAAGCGCACTCTCCGGAACGCGGCGGACCCGACGGCCCGTCGGAGAACCGGCCGATGTCCGCGCGCTCCCACCGCACGAGAACGCACTGGCGAGAAGGTTCGCGCAGCTCGCCCTGGAACTGCACGACTCCGGCGGCATCGAAGAAACCGTCGGCGCCGTCGTCGAGTTCGCACTGCAGGCACTGAACTGCTCGCACGCCGGCGTCGCGCTCACCACCAACCGCGGCCGCGAGCTCGAGATCCCCGCCGTCACCCACCCGGTCGTGGCCGAGATCTACCAGCTCCAGGTCGGCGGCGGCAAAGGCCCGCTCACCGAGTCGATGCGCGACCACGCCATCGTCCGCGTCCGCGACACCGCCACCGACCACCGCTGGCCCGAGTGGGCCGCCACGGTCCGCGCCCTCGGCGTACGCAGCGTCCTCGACATGCCACTGACCACCGGCAAAGCCCCCGTCGTCGGCGTACTCGGCCTGTACTCCGCACAACCCGACGCCTTCGGCCCCGACGACGAGGCCATCGCCCACATCCTCGCCCGGCACGCCTCCGTCGCCGTCGCCACCACCCGCCACGAAACCACCCTCGCCGCCGCCGTCGACGCCCGCAAACTCGTCGGCCAAGCCATGGGCATCCTGATGGAACGCTTCAACCTCGACGGCGACCGAGCCTTCGCCATCCTCAAACGCTACTCCCAAGACACCAACACCAAACTCCGCGACGTCGCACAAGAACTGATCGACACCCGTCGCCTGCCGCACTGACGGCTCCTGCTCGGGCGCACCGCATGGGAGGCGGCCGTGCCGGGTACCGGACTGCGGTGTCGAATCACGTGGTGTGGACCGCCGCGGCAGTGGACGAACTGGACGCGGCGATGCTGAACGGGCCGTTGGATGCCTGTGTGCTGGTGAACATGCTGGAGGCCCGGCAACTGCTGCCCTCCGGCTGGGACGACCCGGACGAGGACGAGATCAAGGTGCTGTACGCGCACGGGTTACGGGCGGTCTACCACCTGGTCGGCGCAGGCACGACCATCGAGGTCCTGGAGGTCGGAGCCGAGTTCTGAGGCGCTCCGGGTGTACGGCGAGCACCCACCACGTCAAGCCTTCCGCAGCAGCGCGATCGCGGCACCGATGAGCCACAGGCCGAAGGCGACGGAGCCGGTGCCGGCGGTCCAGAAGCCTGACAGGCAGAGCAGCGCGACGGCGTACGACGTCCAGATCGCCCACCGGGGCAGGGTTCGAGTGCGTTGACCGATTCGGGCTGTCACGGCGACCACCACCGCACCGCCGACCAGACCGGTGAGTGCTACGACGACGCTCGCCGTACCAAGTACCCGAGCGACGTCCGGGTCCGGAGTGAACTCGGCCGACCACGCGCTGAACGCGGTCGCCACATCAAGCGAGACGCCGGTGATCATCAGCCCACCGAACAGCGCTGCCGCTGGGACGATGGCATGGGTGAGCAGATCGCCACCGGACAAGCGATCCAGAATCTGACGCAGCCCCACAGCGAACCACAGCAGCAGAGCCACGCCCGCGCTGAGCAGCGGCAGCCCGATACCGGCTGCAGCCTGGCGGGTGTCGTCGTTGAGCCTCCGCAGGATGTCGGCATCCGACATCCCAGGCGCGTCGACACCGACCGACGCGGTGAGCGCCACCGCGCCGGCGAGCAGTACGACGGAGGCGATGCCGGCCCATCCCGCCCGGCGAAGAGCTTGTGAATCGTCCATGCCGCCTCCCACGCCGAGTTTGCACACGTCCCGGTCGCGCCAGCAAGACAAGAAGGCACCAGCCGCACGCGGAACAGCTATGAGGACCGCCTGCTGATCCACTTCCCCATCTCGCCGACTCCGACGGCGGCCCGCACCCCCTCGAACCGTCCCCCGTCAAGATCTCCGGCGTCGATCAGTCGCACACCCGCCGTGACCTTTGATCAGCGGGTGTCCGCCTCGGCTAGCAGGTCCGCGAGTTGCGGCTCGCGTCTGGCCTTGTATCCGTCGGCGACGGTGGTTCGGCCCAGACCTGACGGGTACTTTATGGCGGCAGCCATCGCGTCGGTTGCTTCTTGGTTCTCGAGTGTGAGGTCGGCGCCGACCAGACGAAGTGCCCGCGCCAGCGACGTCTTCGGAAGGTCCGGTAGCTTCTCGACGTCGAAGCTGGCGTCGGCACGGAAGACGAGGAAGATCTCGTCACCGATTCCGAGATCGTCGGCTTCGAGGAATCGCCTAATGCTGCCGTACGCCGGCTGATGGTTCCTCCACGAAAACTTCTGCGGCCCGAGTCGGCTCGGCAATTCTGCCTGCGTGCCTGGGGACAAGCCGAGAATGGTGGCAACTGCGGTCGACGAACCCCAACCGCTCCCCCGCAGATGGTCGTGGGTGACAGTAGTGCGGTACAACCACTCGTCGCCACGTCGGTAGTAGCCCTGAACCTTGGCAGGGTTCTTTCCACCGACGATCCCCACCGACTGAACACGCACCATCCCGTTTCGGACCTCATACGGTGCGCTCCCGGCATACACATTCACTGAAGCAGATGCAACTCCGAACCGTTCAACCAGAGAGTCGATCACTGTAGCAAGGGAGAGCTCACCACCCGCCTGATCCAGCAACTTGCCGATCTCCGCGCGAATGTTGCTGTACTTCTCCATCCCCCACACGGCCAGGGCCCAGTGCTCGACGTCGACCTTGTGAAATCGTGGGTCGACATTGAGTTGATTGCGAAGATTGCCGAGAGATCCTCGACCCACCCGCTCGATGATCACCTGGATCGGCAACGGTCCACCCTCGATCGACAGGTGCGCTGCGGCGAGGTCATTGATGGAGCTCGTACGCAGCAGCACGTATCCGGCGCGCTGCTCGTACCCGAGATAGGTCAGCCAGTCGGTCAGCCACGGTAGAGTCCCCGGATCATCGGCGCCGACCAGACCGACGTCCTCCAACCGGACCACTCCGAACTCGTCAGCCAGCTCGTCGAGGTAGATCGCCGTCTCGCGCTTCGCCGCCTCGAGGCTCGGTTCGACACACCACCCGTCGGCAATCTCGTAGGTGTCGTCCAGGACATCGATAACGCGCCAAGCCGGCTGGCCGACGCTCTCGATGGTCCGTTCGAGCGCGGGGACTACAGCGAGCACCTCAGCCAGCGGGCGAACGCCGCGAACCTCGCTTCGGACGAGGGCAGCGATGTGACCAACCGCAGTTCCTTCCGCGACGAGCTCATGCAACTTTGTGCGCGCCCGAGACTCGAGCTGACGGATGCGCTCGCGACTGACGTCGAACTCCTTGCCGAGCTGCTCCAACGTCACCGGCGACCAAGAGAAGAGCCGGCGAGCAAGGATGGTGCGATAACGCTCGTCCATCCCGAGAATCGCCTGCTCGAGCAGGTCCGCCGCGCTTGTCGGCGACATCGGCAAGACCTCGGTGGCCGACAGCGAATGTATCCGCCGGTGTGCGGCGATGACTTCTCCGGGCGCCCCAAGTGCGTGCGGAGCCAGTAATCCGCGATCAACTTGACCGGTGGTTTGATTCCACTCGGCGAGGGTCTCGATGTCGTTGATCAGAGCGCTGATCCACGAAGCAGGTGGAGCAGGCTCGGCTACGGCACCGGTGTCGTCCACCAGCGCGGCCTGCGGCAGGGACGTCGATCGGTCAGCCAAGGTCCGAAGGATCGAAGCCACTGTTCCTATGCCAGCGTTGCGGTAGGCAAGGAGCTCGTCGACGCGCAGGTCGACCAACTCGCCCGTCGTCAGTCGCTTCTCGCGATGCAGGACGTTGTAGGCACGGACAGGTAGTCGGAGATCCTCGATCGGTATGTCCAGCGGTACGCCGGGCAGGATCTCACCGATCGTCCACTGTCCCAACTGATCGATCGCGACCGCCACAATGCTGTCGAAGACGATTCGGCGCTGCGACTGGTCCGTCTCGTCGATCGCTGTCTCCGGCCAGGAACCCATATCAGGCAAGGTCTTGATCGCGAGCCATGGGAAGGCGTCTCGCCAGACTCGTGGGGCCAGGTCGACGACCTCCGACCGAGCAACCGACGCTGGCTCGGTCATTGCTTGGCCTCGGACTCGTCGACAGCGATCTCGTCGGCTTTGTCCGCGACTACAACGGAGTACTGGATCAGTTCCCGCTTGTTGCGGACTGAGGCGTCAGGAACTCGCAAGGAGATGAGACCGACGACCTGAGGACGGTCGACCGGAGTCAATTCACTGGTCTCGTTCTGGTCGGCAACCAACGAGATCACCAGAACACCCCTCGTGCTGCTCGCCCCGAGCATCGCGAAGTTCCCCCCTTGGGGTACGGCCTCGGCGGAGAGAAGGTTGCGCTTGTTCTCGCCGGTGAAGTCGATGCGTGGCGGCTGGCGGCGCTTCCGTTTCCAGATCGGTGCGGCGGCGGCCAACTCCGGGAACGAAAGCATTCGTCCCGCGGTCTCCCGCTTCCGCTGTGGCCACATGATCGCCCAGTCCTTGATTGCGCCGCTCTTCGTCGCCGTCGAGATGAATGCGCGGAGTGGCCCGATCACACCGTCGTAGTCGGGGTGCCAGACGAGCTTTTCGAAGTACTCCTCGAACTCGGCGGCGTCTATGAGCCCAACCTTCGCTGACTGGGTCTTCGGCGTCTTGTCCGTGTCCACGTACGGCAGTTCCGCGTCACGTGTCGCTCGCTGCAACAGCGGGAGGATCACGTCTGTCAGGTTCGCGTGGTGCTCATCAGCTCCCCTGGGAGGAATCGATGACAGTTGATGGAACGTACCAACTGAGCCACGTGACTTCACGACCGCGTTGAACATCTTGTTCCGCGCTGTTGGCTTGAGCCAGGGGAGGTGCTGGCTGACGAGCGGGGGGATGTGCCGCGGCTCGACCAGCGGCTTGCCTTCCTCGTCAAGGCCGGCGTACTGGGCCAGCTCGGCCCGGAAGGCCTCCTCGTCGAGCAGCAGGGCCTCGAACGCCTCGTAGAGGTCCGCCAATTCGTCACGACGAATGTAGAGGCGAACAAGGTCGGAGTACCCCTCGCGAAAACCGAACCAGCGCCCCGCCTGCATGAGAGTGTCGGCCTGTCCGGCCTTGCGGCGGAAGAACGTTGTTGTGAGGCCTTCGACAGTGAATCCCCGGCTGAGCTTCGCGCCTCCGATCAGAATCCGCCAAACCCGCCCTGCGTCGAAGTCGAGTGCCTGCTGCTGCTCCTGGACCGCCTTGTCTGAGTTCACGATCAGTACCGGGTCCGAGCCGCCGCTCGTCATTTCTGCTACGGCCTGACCGACGTACGGTCTGATGTCATCGAAGCTGGACGGCACCGGTTCGCCGTCGGCGCGACCGAGCATAACTGGCAGGAAGTCATCGTCGAAGAGTTTGCGGAGCCTGGTCAGGCCCTCACCGGACGTGAATCTCCCGCTGTCCCAGAGAGAGCGGACGACAGTGGCAGAGTCGAGGTGGGCCTTGTTGCCCAGCTCCTCGTGGACGAGCATCGTGTGGTGCCGGTAGAGACGGCCGCTGACGGACGAGCGGTACTTCTTCATTGCTCCGCTCAAGACCCAGGAGTCGATCGCGTCGCGAAGCTCTTCGCGATGAAGATCGGGGTCGTGGTTCGGATTCGCCTTGATCGAGCGGGCGAAGGCGACCTCGTTCGACGTCACCGCGGTCTTCGGCACGTTCTCCCAGTCGGGATCGACGTCGTGGAACTCCTGGACACCCATGTAGTCCTCAGGGCGAGGCAGGGAGAGCACGAAGTCTGACGGAAAGAGATTGCTGTCGTCGTCCGGATCGATGAACACGTTGGCGAAAGGGGTAGCGGTGTAGCCGACGTACTGCGCGCGGGGGACAATCCTCATCAGGTCGGTGATGTGATGGTTGATCGTCGTCCGTGCGGTGGACTTCTTCGGATCCTTGGTGTTGACCGACGCGAGATCGGACTCGTCGTCGATGATGAGCGCCGGCAGCTCCGCGAGCATCGCCTGCAGCGGCTTCAGATCCTTGATCAGCTTCGTCAGCGGTGCCGAGTTCTTCTTCACGATGACCACGTAAGCGTCGGCATGGAAAAGATTCTCAGCAGCGTTCAACGGCTTGGTCTTGTCGTGCCGCTCGTACCGAAGCTGGGACATCCCCTGTGGAAGGCTCTTGTAGTCGTTGTGGTGGGTCGTCACCCGACGAATGCGCGCCACTCCGGGTTGGTTGAGTGCTGGCTCGGAGTGCCGTACGAATTTGTCGTGCAGCCATTCCTCGTCCTGCTGGTAGTCGAGGCCCTTCGCCACCACCGGATCTGCCGGGTCCTGGCCGGACAGGACGTTCTCGACGCCCATCAGCTCCATGTCGATACGGCGCTGCGTCTGGGCACGGAGGATCTCGATCGTGCCGGTCATGACGATGACCAGGCGGTAGCCGGCGTCGACCGCTTTCGCGATCACTCCGGTGAAGTTCGCGGTCTTCCCGCTCTGCACGTAACCGACGACCAGGCCCTTGGTCTGCTTGATCTCGGCGCGGGTCGGGTCGCTGAGGCGTTCGATCACGGAATTGGTGCTCTGGTCGAGCGTTGTGATCGAGGACGCTGGCCACCTCTTGATCTCCGCGAGGTACTTCTCGTAGTCGTCCCAATAGAGGCTGCTGCGCTGATGCCGCGCCTCCTCGTACCAGGGCTCGAACTCCTTGCTGATGATGATCGACTTCTTCTGATGAACTGGAATGACAGCGCGGATGACTTCCTCGGCCGCGGGAGACAACCCCAATTGGTGGACCACCGCACGCCGTCGCGCGATCGTCGAAGGGGCTGTTGGCACGCCGTCGAGCCCGGGTGAATCGAGGTCTTCGCGGGCGTCCCATTTGGAGAAGGCAAGCCGGAGAGCGATCATCGCGTTGTTGTTGACGGACGCGACTCTGACGAAGGCGAGCAGTTCCTCCTCCGAGACTTCACCACCACCGAACATCGTCAGCACCGGTAGGAGCGGACCGGGTGTCTGTTCCGCGAAGCCTTGCAGGAGGTTACGGAGAGGCGTCGCCCATCCTGGGGATGTGCCGTTGTCTACCTCGGTCATGAGAGCTCCTCGTCAAAGGCCACGAGATCCGCCAGCGGCTCGGGCAACGGATCGGGGTTGGAGTAGGTCAGATCAACGCGGTACGCGAGGTCACCGATCAGATCCAGGTGCGGGACGACCTGGTCGAGTCGTGCGGTCGTCAGGGCGGGGAACTGCTCGTTGATATCGAAAGCACGTGGCGTGTTTCGAGTGGTCCAGAACGTGGTGTAAAGATCCCCGTGGGCGTCATCCCACCCTAGGGCTTCGAGGCTGGTGTCGACGGCCGGACGGTAGGCGCCCGAACTCGTACGGACCCGTGAGATCAACTGTCCGAGTGTCAGCCCACCCTCATGGTTGCTACGAGTCAGCTGGATCGAGACCAGACTCAGCGGAACATTGCGGAGTGGCACGAGCTGCCGGAGTCCGTGCATCATGTGGCGTCGACGTTCACTGGACGTCGATTTGACCTCCAGATGCACGTGACCGAACACGAAGTCGTGTTCTTCCGACAGCGGGCCCTGCCACGATGCGATCGCGGCGCCTGCTCCGATCTTTTCGATCAGGTACTCGAGAACCAGAAGCTCGCCGAACAGCCCCAGTTCCTTCTCGACGCTCAGGCGGGCCTCACCGGCGAAGAGCATGCGGTGTTTCGTCACGGCGAACGCGGCCGCCGCCGCGAGCGGTTCGCTCTGCAGCTGGAGCCTGTCAGCCACGCTGGTCAGCAGGCCGTAGGCACCATGAACGTTCCCCTCAACTGAAACCGACAGCTCAGCCAGATCTCCGCCATCCGAACTCGCCACGTTGAAGGTGATGTTGCGCCACTTCGCGACGTCCGGTTCTGGCGGCTCGAAGTCGGTGATCAGCGTGATCGTGCCGTGAGCCGGATGGATCACGAGTTCGCACGCCGGCGTCCCGACGATGGGCAGTACTACGGGGTGCCCTGAACTCCAGACGGCGTCGATGTTCGCCACCGACAGGTGACGAACGTCCGTCACCTGATCAGCCGATGTCGAGCCCGCGCTACTCACCGCGCATCTCCTCCTCGGCCTTGACAGCGGCACCGAGAATCGCGCGCCAGAGAGCGATGTTGTCCTTGTCCTTCGGTCCCAGGTGTGCGCCTTCGAACACCGTGTGGGCCAGCAGGAACAGGAGCGCCTTGACGACGGGCGCATCGTTCAAACTCCCCCGCTCGGGGGCGAAGAGATAGCGGTATCGACTGTTGATCCACAACGTGCTGTTGCCGAAATCGACCTCGATGAACTCGTCGTCGGGGAGACGCTTCCACTGCAGGTTGAGAGCATCGGTGTGGATCAGCGGGAGTTCTCTCTCGATGGACCTTCGCAGTTTCGGCGCGAACCCTTTGTCGGGAGTGATCACCGGTCGACGCCTGCTGATCCGGCGGTTGCCCTCGACGTAGCGGGTCTCGGCGTCCTTCAGGAAGGTGTCGAACGTGGTTCCATCCGCCGCAGCGGCGTGGTCCAGCGCGTCCCGAAAGATGGGCTCGAAGCGAAGGCCGGCCTTCTCGGGATTCATCGTGAGAAAGGAGCCGATCGCGGTTTCGTCGTCAAGTACGACGCGAGCGAGCTGACGCTGGATGGAGGGGTTCGCCACCTCCGCCCACCCTCCCACTTGCAACAGGCGGTCGTTTCTGTAGATGTAGAAGCCTTGGAACTGGTTCCCTGGCTTGCCGCTCATGCGGAAACCCGTGATGTCGACCTTTGGTGGCCAGATGTGGCACTGCAGAACGACTTGACGCCCTCCCGACTCCGCAACCACCGCCTTGGGGTAGTCCGGGTGACCTGAGCTGGCGTAACCGAACGGGTCGATCGCCTCGACCGGCGTTCCGATCGCCTCATCGGCGTACTCCAGCTCGTCGACCACGATCTCGAGGTCGAGTGCATTCTTGGTGATGAGGCGGTGAAAGGTGACACCCAGATGCGACCGGAGGCTGCGTTCGGCGTTCGCGATCCAGGTCCGTGCCTCCGTGGTGTTGGCACCGCGATAGGCACCTCGAAGCTCGCTCCAGACAACGGAGGTCCCGCGGTCCGCTCCGATCACCCGCTTGCGTTGCACCTCCGCGTTGGACGCAGCGTCGTCGGACAGCACCTCGCAGGAGAAATCCTTCGAGAAGTCGCTGCGCCGGATGCGACGACCCACCGGAACCGCGCCGTACCGTGATGACCACACGGTGAGGACATCAGCGTGTCCGAACGATGCAGCCTTCATCCCGATCCCGAAGTGACCGAGATCGTTGTCGGAGTACTCACGCTGATGCCCGAGCGTCATCGCTTTGTCGACCCCTGCTGAGTCCATCCCAGTACCGTTGTCGAACACCTCGACTTGAACGAGCCTCTCGCTGTCAGTCAGCAGCCGGACGGCGACCTTGGTCGCGCCAGCATCGAGGCTGTTGTCCACGAGATCAGCGATCGCGGACTCCAGCGTGTGGTTCGCGCCAAGACTCTTGACCAGTCCGGCATCGGGAGCAAGATTGATGGTCTCAACAACGTCGCTGCCATTCACCGGGTGATGACCTTCCGGGCACGACTCTTCCGCAGCACGATTCCCGACATGTACTTCCCCCCAAAAGATGTGTACGTAGTGGCCCCCATGCCACTGGCCTGCGTGCTCTTGCGCCTTCAGGCCTCAAGAGCCGCACACTCCGACGATCCGCCGTCCAGGCGCGTCGTTAGTTCCTCCCCTTGACGCGTCTATCGTGCCGGCTCGGCCGATCGTTACAGTCTGTCGCGATCACGTTCGTCCTCAAGACCGCGATGGGGACGGCCCGTACCTTCCGTGCAGCAGGACTGCACGTCACGGTGACGGAACTGCGCGTCCATGCCGGAGAGACGGAGTACGCCGGCCTCGTAGGCCCAATCGAGGATCACCAAGTAGTCGCGTGGGAGTCTCCGGTCCGCGCCTAGACGTACAGGAAGGGCTGACGCCGCAGACACCATCGCCACACGGACGACCACTGCGGCGAACACAGAGGGTCCATGAAGCACACGTATCCCAGTGCTGCCGCATCGACCACTCCCCGTCGATCCGCTGAGGAAATGTTGTTCACGACGGTGCGGGAGCTGATGGAGCACTGAAGGATGCGTGCGGGAGCCCTGGTCAGGGGCAGGGCTCCCGCCAGCGGCTAGGCCGGGGTCGTCCAGCGTTGGTTGGCGCCGCCTGTGCAAGTCCAGATCTGCAGGCGGGCGCCGTCAGCGGAGTTGTTGTCTCGTACGTCGAGGCAGGTGTTGCTCGCGGCGTTGATCAGTGTGCCGTTGGAGCGGGTCCAGCGTTGGTTGGGGCCGCCGAAGCAGTCCCAGAGTTGTACGGCGGTGCCGTTCGCGGTGCCGTTGCCCGTCACGTCGAGGCACTTGCCGAGGGCCCGGATGGTGCCGTCGGTGCCGACGGTCCACTGCTGGTTGGGGCCGGAGGAGCAGGTCCACAGCTGGGGCTGGTTGCCGTTGGCGGTGGAGCCGTTGGTGACGTCGAGGCACTTGCCGCCGAGGCCGGTGATGGGGCCGGTGTTACCGCCGGTGGGCGGGTTGCCGCCGCCGTTGCCGGGCCAGGTGAAGGTGGCCATGGCGCCGCCGGGGAGGTTGTAGCCGAAGTTCTGGCCGCCGTAGGAGACCTGGAAGTTCTGGGTGCCGCCGCTGTTGATCGCGACCAGGACGATGGTGCCGTCGGGGTTGCGGAAGGCAACGTTCTGGATGCCGCCCTCGCCGTAGCCGGTGGAGTCGATCCGGACCGCGCCGGGGCGGACGAACTTGCTCAGGTGACCGAGTACGTAGTACTCGGCGTTGTAGGCGACGTTGTTGCCGTCGACGGTCGCGACGCCGGTGCAGTTGCCGCAGCTGCCGATCACCGGGCCGTTGGCGTTGTTCAGCGCCATGTTCCAGGTGGTCACCGTGCGGGCCCAGTTGCGCGTCGTACCGATCGCCAGGTTGATGCCCTGCCAGCGCAGCGAGTCGCGGAAGGTCGAGGCGTCGTCACCGGACTTGGTGCCGGAGCACTCGGTGAAGAAGATCTCCTTGTTCGGCTGCGCGTTGCGCACCACCGACTGCCCCGACGGGTTGCCGCCGTAGCAGTGCCAGGCCGAGCCGACGACGTTGTTGCCGGTGCTGTTGTTCACCGTCTGCGCGTACGACGTGTCGTCCCAGTTGTGGTCGTAGCCGAGCATCCGCGCGTCCAGCCCGGCCGCGCGCAGCTTCGGCACCAGGTTGTTGATGATGTTGCTCTGCTGCCCGGCGAGCATGTACATCCCCGGGTACCCGGGCGGCGAGAACTTCGGCTCGTTCTGCACGCTCAGGTAGTCGATCGGTACGCCGGCCGCCTGGTACGCCTGGGTGAACTTGACCAGGTAGTCGGCGTACACCCCGATCCGGCTGTCGCTGAGCGAGCCGCCGATCAGGTTGTTGTTGTCCTTCATCCAGGCCGGCGCGCTCCACGGCGTCGCCATCACCGAGATCTCCGGGTTCAGCGCCAGCGCCTGCTTGACCAGCGGCAGGATGTACGACTGGTCGTGCGCGATCGAGAACCGGGACAGGCTCGGGTCGGCGGCGCCGTCGTTGTAGGTGTAGAAGCTGCGCGAGAAGTCGGTCGAGCCGATCGGCTGGCGCAGGAAGCTGAGGCCGATCCCGCTGCCGCGGTTGAACAGCGCGTTCATCACCTCGTTGCGGCGCGGTGAGTTGAAGATGTTCCACGCTGCGGCGTCGGTGAACGAGGCACCGAAACCGACCATCGACTGGTACGTCGTACCGGGGTTGACCGTGATCGTCGGCCCGGAGCCGCCGGAGCCGAAGCTCAGGTCGCCCTGCCGGCCGAGCAGGCTGGAGCGGTTCGGGGTGGTCAGGTAGACCGCGACGTTCGGCGCGGCCGAGGCGGTCTGGGCGGGCACCGTCAGGCAGGTGGCCGCGACGACGGCGGCCGCCGCGGCGGACAGGACGACGCCACGGCGGCGCCGGGCGCGGGGTTTCCAGAAGGACGACATGACTCTCCTTGCGGGGGCGGGCGACCGGCGCCGGGGGCACGCGCCGGTCGAGATGGTCATGCACAGGCCCGATCACCAGAACCGAGCATCCTGCAAAAACTGTTTCATCATGAAACAGCACCACCGCAACCGCGTCAATGGTCCGTTAGACTGCGGCGATGAACGGGTCGCGCGGGCGCCGGAGCGCGGCCATCGTGGAGCCGCGCACCACGTTGCGCGACATCGCCGCGGAGACCGGGGTCTCGATCGCCACCGTCTCCCGGGTGCTGAACGACCACGAGAACGTCGCCCCGCGGACCCGCGACCTGGTGCTGCAGGCTGTTGCACGGCGAAACGCCGGCGACGAACCGGCCGAGAGCCTGGGCGCTGTCCACGTCCGTTGCCCGTACCTGCTGACCGACTACTTCGGCCTGATCGTGTCGTCGATCGCCGAGACCCTCGCGCTGCACGGCCGCCGCCTGATCCTGGACGCCGGGGAGTCGGGCCAGGAGACCGACGTCCTCAGCGGGCTGCCGGAGCAGGACGGTGTCGACGGCGCGATCCTGATCCTGCCGCCGGAGTCGGCGCGCGAGCTGACGGTTCTGTCCCGTTCGGGATTCCCGTTCGTCGTCGTCGATCCCCGGCAGCCGCTGCCGCCGGACGTCGCCGCGGTGTCGGCCGCACACGCCTCCGGCGCGAACGCGGTCGTCGCGCACCTGACCGGGCTCGGCCACCGCGACATCGCGGTGATCGCCGGCCCCGAGGAGTGGCTGGCCACCGACGCGCGGATGGTCGGGCACCGGGCGGCGCTCGCCGCCGCGGGCACGCTGTTGCCGCCGACAAGGATCCGCTACGTCCACCCCACCATCGAGGACGGCCGCGAGGCCGCCGACCAGCTCCTCGACCTGCACCCCCGGCCGACAGCCGTTGTCTGCTTCAACGACAAGGTTGCCGTCGGCACCTACCATGCGGCGCGCGCCCGCGGCCTCACCGTCCCCGGCGACCTGTCGATCACCGGCTTCGACGACATCGACCTGAGCGCCGCGATCGACCCGCCGCTGACCACCGTTCGCCAGCCCCTGCAGGAGATGGGCCGGATCGCGGTCACCCAGCTGATGCGCTTCCTGGACGGCCACCAGCCCGAGGCACTGCACCTCGAGCTGGCCACTCAGCTGGTCGTCCGCGGCTCGACGGGACCGGCGGCAAGCTAGCCCCCGCCGTACTCGAGCTAACAGACCAGCTAGCTGCCCAGCAGATCCAGCGCTGCCGCGAGCCTTTCCACCACAGCATCCGACGCCTCACCCTGCAGCGCGGTGTTGTCCAGCACGTTCCGCAGCAACTGCACCCCGCTGCAGACCGCGATCAGCAGCGCGGCCCGGGCCGCCGCATCGATCCCGTCCGGCAGCCCGGCGGCCAGATCGCGCTGGTAGTGTCCGGCGAGGTGCCGCTGCATGATCTCGACCGCGCGCGGGCTGCCTGCCGAGCGGATCGTCAGCAGCAACCCCTTCGACTGCCCCTCGGGCGGATCGCTGAGCAGCGAGCGCGCCATCACCAGGTTGTCGCCGGGCAGCATCATCAGCGGGTGCTCGTAGGTCTTCTCGACGACTTGCTCGAACAGTGCTTCCTTCGACCCGTAGTACCGGGTGATCAGCCGCGGGTCCACGCCGGCACTGCCCGCGATCGTCCGCGTGCTCGCGCCGTCGAACCCGTACGCCGCGAACGCGTCGACCGCGGCGGTCAGAATCCGCTGCCGGGTCGCTTCGGCATCGCGGGTCGCCCGCTGGACATCCGGCATGAGCGCAGTCTACGGGACCGGCTGGATTTGTCCCCAGCTGAGGACATACACTTGTCCCCAGATGAGGACATCCCACCGGAAGGACCCTGACATGACCATCCCCACCCGCCTGCTCGGCCCCGGCGAGCTCCAGGTCGGCGCGATCGGCTTCGGCGCGATGAGCTTCGCCAACCCGTACGGCCAGCAGGGCAGCTACGACGCCGACCAAGCCGCCCGCGAGATCCTCGACCGGGCCGCGAAGCTCGGCGTGACGCTGATCGACACCGCCGACGGGTACGGCGACAGCGAGGAGATCCTCGGCCGCGCGCTGGCCGGCCGCCGTGACGACTTCGTGGTCGCGACCAAGTTCGGGATCGTCGCGGCGCCGTTCGGCGGCGGCGAGGCGAAGATCGACGGCAGCCCGGCGTACGCGCGCGAGCGCCTGGAGCGGTCGCTGCGCCGGCTCGGCACCGACCACGTCGACCTGTACTACCAGCACCGCGTCGACCCGGCCGTGCCGATCGAGGACACCGTCGGCGCGCTGGCCGAGTTCGTTGCCGAAGGCAAAGTCCGGTACCTCGGGCTGTCCGAGGCGGCGCCGGACACCATCCGGCGCGCGCACGCCGTGCACCCGATCACCGCGATCCAGACCGAGTGGTCGCTGTGGGAGCGCGGGATCGAGCGCGAGGTGCTGCCGCTGACCCGCGAGCTCGGGATCGGCATCGTGCCGTACAGCCCGCTCGGTCGCGGCGCGCTGACCGGCGCGATCGCGTCCCGCGCGGACCTGACCGGCGCCGACCACCGCGCGACGATGCCCTGGTACTCCGAGGAGAACCTCGACCACAACCTCAGCACCGTCGAGATCGTCCGCGGGATCGCGGCCGAGCTGGAGGCGACGCCGGGCCAGGTCGCGCTGGCCTGGCTGCTCGCCAAGGCGGACGACGTGGTCCCGATCCCGGGCACCCGGCGGGCGGCGTACGTCGAGCAGAACAGCCTCGCGGCGCACGTGACACTCGCGCCGGAGCATCTCGCAGCGCTCGAGCGGATCACCGTCGCCGGCGGCCGCGAGCACGACACCGCGGTCGGCGCGCGGAACTGGTTCGACGGCACCACGCTGACTCGCTGACGCGGCAACAGCTCGCCTCGGCCTTTCAGAGGAGGCGATCGTCCTTCCGGACGAAATGACGGGAACTCGTCCACCACCGAGCGTGGTCGCGGCGTCCTGGTGGGTGACATCCGCCCCACCAGGAGGTTCCCGTGCGTCAGCAGGCCGTCCGAAGCAAGTGGCGCCGCCGGATCGTCCGGGTCGCCGGCTGGGGTCTCGGGCTGACGTTCGTCGCGGTGATCGGCGGCGTCGCGGCGTTCTTCACCGGCTACGCCCGGACCACCGTCCCGGACCCGAACACCAAGTTCGAGGCCAACACCACGATCGTCACGTACGCCGACGGCCGCACCGAGATCGGCGCGTTCTACGAGCAGAACCGGCGGTCGTTGCCGCTGGCCCAGATCCCGCGGCACGTCCAGGACGCGGTGATCGCGGCCGAGGACCGCAGCTTCTGGACCAACGGCGGCGTCTCGCTGCCCGGGATGGCGCGGGCCGCGGTCGCGATTGCCCGCGGCAAGCAGTTGCAGGGCGGCTCCACGATCACCCAGCAGTACGTCAAGATCATGTACCTCACCCAGGAACGCACGATGGGCCGCAAGCTCGACGAGCTGTTCATCGCGACCAAGATCAGCCGCACCCAGGACAAGGCGACGATCCTCGGCAACTACCTGAACACGATCTACTTCGGCGAGGGCGCGTACGGCGTCCGCGCGGCCGGCCAGGCGTACTTCGGGGTCGACCATCCGAAGGATCTCACCGTGCCGCAGGCGGCGTACCTGGCGACCGTGCTGAACAACCCGACCCGGTTCGACGCGGATCTGCCGGGCGCCGGGAAGCGGATCCTCGGGCGGTACAAGTACGTGCTCAGCGGGATGGCCGAGCTGGGCACGATCAGCGCGAGCCAGTACGACGAGTACAGCAAGACGCTCCCGCCGCTGCGGAAGAAGGCCAAGGGCAACCGGTACGCCGGGCCGAAGGGCTTCCTGCTCGACCTCGCGCGCCGGGAGCTCGGGCGGTACGGGTTCGAGGGCGACCGGCTCAGCGGTGGTGGGCTGCGGGTCGTCACCACCTTCGACGCGGGACTGCAGGCGAAGGCGGTCGCGGAGGCGGTGGCGGGGAAGCCTGCGGGAGTGGGCGACCTGAAGACCGGGCTCGCGTCGATCCGGCCGGGCACGGGCGAGCTGGTGGCGCTTGTCGGGGGCAACGACTTCCTGGGCAGCCAGGTGAACTGGGCGACGCGGAAGGCGCCGCCGGGGACGCTGTTGCGGCCGTTCACGATCGCGGCGGGGCTGGACAACCGCGCGGCCGAACGACGCCCCGAGGGCGCCCGGGACACCGAGCCCTTCGAGGTCCCCTTGTCGGAACCCGCGCTGAACAAGGCGTTCTTCCGCCTCGTCGACTCGCGCCGCGGGCACCTGGTGTCCACCGCGGCGGAGCACGCGGGGATCCCGCCGATCCCCGCGGCCGACCGCCCGGCGCCCGGGCTCGGGCCGGATGCGTTGGCGGCGCCCGTGGACCTCGCGACGGCGTACAGCACGTTCGTGGCGGGTGGGCGACGGGTGCCGGTGCACGTGATCAAGGAGGTCCGGGACTCGCGCGGCAAGGTGCTGTGGTCGGCCGCGAAGCATCCCGGGCTGAAGCCCGTACAGGCGCTCGCGCCCGAGGTCGCTGAGCTGACCGGGCGGGTCGTCGGCAGCGGTCGGTCGGCGGTCGTGAACGGGCTGAGCGTCGAGAAGCGCCGGCTGAACGCGAAGTGTCGCTGCAAGGCGCAGAAAGGGTTGCAGCCGCTGGCTGCCTGGTACGTCAGGATCAGCCCCGACCTGGCCACCACTGTGGTCTACCGGGCCGGCAAAGAAGGCGAGTCGGCGATGCCCGGCCTCGAGTGGCCGTCGGCAACCTGGGAGCGCACGATCAAACCGATGCGCGACCGGGCAGGCCGGTGACTCCCACTGGTTGCCCCAGGCGCGGGCAACCAGTGGGAGTGTCCGTCAGTACGGCCCGAACACCCACTGGGACGGCGACTTCGGGTCGTCGCCGATCCAGAACTCCGCCCACAGCTCGCGGAACTCCTCGCGGGACAGCTGGCCGTCGCCGTTGCTGTCGAGCTTGCCGAAGACCTCCTCGACGCCGTCGGCGCTGCCCTTCCAGGCCTGGACGACCTGCTGGTGCTCGGCCAGCGCGATCCGGTCGTCGCCGTTCTCATCGACCGCGTCGAACATCGCCTCGGCGGTCGCGTAGACCGCGTCGTCGATCGCCGGGAGCTGGTCGACGACCGTCATCAGCTCGTCGAGCGAGACCCGGTCGTCGCGGTCGGCGTCGGCCATCGAGGCCACCGCCGACCACCAGCCCATCATGATCGCCCGCATCCGCTCGTGGTCGTCGGTGCCCGGCGCCCAGCCCCGGATCCCGACCCAGCGGGCGGTCAGCGTCTCGAAGTCCGCCTCCTCCAGGTAACCGTTGCCGTCGGCGTCCATCGCGTTGAACACCCCGGCGATCTTCTGCCGCTGAAACTCACTGGCCATCCGTCTTCCCCTTTCACCGTTCCCGGTGTCCGGTTCGGACGCTACGCGGCCCACGGCAACTCCGCGCCTCCGGCAACTACCGCGACGTGTCGCCGCAATAGACCGTGGCCGGGCGACCGAATAACCCGGGGTTGACAACCGTGAGACCCGGGGTCGCCCGGCGATTCCTCCGGGGTCGGGCGGGCGCCGGAGGGCCGAAACGAAGCGGTCCACCAAAGCCCGCGCGGCCGTGAGGCGTCCCCCGGTCGGGGGACACACTGTCGGTCAGCCGGTGGTGCCGTGGGCCGGTCCCCCGCTCGTAGCGTGCCGGTATGAGCCAATTCGCCATCGCCCTCGTGGCCAGTGTCTCGATCCTGACCGTCATCCTGGCCACCGATCTGGGCTACCGGAAGGTGACCGGGATGCGCATCCTGCGGTCCGTGCTGGCCGTCGGGGTGATCATCGTGATCTTCGTCCACTCGTTGCCGACCGCGGGCAACTCGGTCCAGCTCCAGCTCGCCGGGGTCGCCCTCGGCATCGTCTTCGGCCTGGTCGTGGCCGCGTTCCTCCCGGTCGAACGCGCCACCGACGGCACCGCGCACACCCGCGCCGGCCTCGCCTACGCGCTGGCCTGGGCGGTCCTGTCCGGCGGCCGCGTGCTCTTCGCGTACGGCGCGGAGCACTGGTTCACCGAGGACCTGGTCCGGTTCAGCATCGAGCACCAGATCCCCGGCGGCGACGTCTACGCCAACGCCTTCGTCTTCCTCTCCCTGGCCATGGTCCTGACCCGCTCCGCCGTCCTGCTGATCCGCTCCCGCAAGCTCCAGGAAGCCCCGGTCCCGGTCAGCGTCCAGAAGCCGCGTACTCCCAGGCCCACCGGGCCAGCTCCCCGGCGGCGGGCCACTCCGCCGGGTCCTTGGCGTCGTACCACTCCAGCGGCCTTCTCCAAAGCGTCCGACGGCCCGTCCTGGACCAGGAGCATGACTTCGCCGTGGCCGAGGCCGGGTTTGTAGGTCTGCTTTCACCGACGCTCAACAGCTGAAATCGATGTCCACGCCGGCCGGGGACCCGGGTGTCCAGGGCGTCTATGCGGCGTGTATACAAGTTGTGAGATGATGTTCGTTGAATGCTGAATCACTCTCTCTCGGGGCAGGTGAGGTGTGACGGAGAACCAGACCGCTTCCTGGTTCACCGTGCTGGGGCCGGTACGCGCCTGGCACGGGTCGACGGAGCTGCGGCTCGGCTCGCCGCAGCAGCGGGCCGTGCTGGCGGCGCTGCTGGTCCGGGAGGGCGCGCAGGCCACCATCGGTGAGCTCGTCGACGCCGTGTGGGGCAGCGGTGACATCCCGGACTCAGCCGCGCAGACGGTCCGGACGTACGTGCACCGGCTCCGCCGGGTGCTCGATCCCGGGCAGCCGGCCGCCCGGTCGGTGATCGCGTCGATCGGTGACGGGTACGCGCTGACCGCCACGCCGGGGACGCTCGACCTCGGGGTCTTCCGGCAGCACGTCGCCGACGCCCAGGCCGCGGCGAACTTCCGCGACCAAGCCCGCGCCGAGCGGCTGCTGCGCGAGGCGCTCGCCCTGTGGCACGGCACCGCGCTGGCCGGCATCCCCGGTGAGTACGCCGAGACCCAGCGGGTCTACCTCGGCAAGCTGCGGCTGGCCGCGCTGGAGATGCTGATGACCGCGCAGCTCGAGCTCGGCGCGGCGACCGAGGCCGCGGCCGAGCTGGCGACGATCACCGCCGACCACCCGTACGACGAACGCTTCCGCGAGCTGCACATGACCGCGCTCTACCGGTCCGGCCGCCAGGCCGAGGCGCTCGCGGTTTACCAGGACTGCCAGAAGCTGCTCGCGAACGAACTGGGGATCGACCCGGGCCCGGCACTGCAGGATCTCCACGAGCAGGTCCTCAGAGGCGAAGTACCGCTGGGCCCCGGCCAGCAGCCGACCCCCGTCGAACCCAGCACAGCGGCCGTCGAGGAAGCCGCACGACCAGTCCCTGCTCAGCTTCCCGCCGACCACCGCGCGTTCAGCGGGCGCAAGGCCGACCTGGTCGACGCCGTCCGCAACCTCGACCGCGAGGACGGCCGGGCGAGCGTCGCGGTGATCACCGGTATGGCCGGCGTCGGCAAGACCACCTTCGCCGTCCACCTCGCGCACCGCTTCACCAGCCGCTACCCCGACGGCCAGCTCTACCTCGACCTGCGCGGTTTCGCCTCCGGCGCCGAGCTGGTCGCCCCCGAGGACGCGCTGCGCTCGCTGCTCGAGGCGCTCGACGTACCGACCGAGACGATCCCGAAGGACCTGGCCGGCCGGGCCGCGATGTTCCGCACGCTGCTGTCCGGCCGCCGGATCCTGCTGCTGCTCGACAACGCCAAGAACGCCGAGCAGGTCCGCCCACTGCTCCCCGGCGAGGCGACCTCGCTGGTCCTGATCACCAGCCGCGACCGCCTGACCAGCCTGCTGGTCACCGACGACGCGGACCTGATCACGCTCGACGTGCTCGACCCGGCCGAGGCCCGGACCTTCCTGGTCGGCAAGCTCGGCGCCCGCCGGGTGAACGCCGAGCCGGAGGCGGCCGACGAGATCCTGCGCCGCTGCGGCCGGCTGCCGCTGGCGATCTCCCTGGTCACCGCCCGCGCGATCGTCAACCCGGGCTTCAGCCTGGCCGCGATCGCCGCCGAGCTCAGTCACGGCGACGGCCTGGACGCCTTCGAGGACCTCGACGGCCCCGACGTCCGCTCGGTGTTCTCCTGGTCGTATCACGCGCTCAGCGCGGACGCCGCGCGGCTGTTCCGGGTGATGTGCCCGGCCCCCTGGCCGCGCTACGACCTGACCGGCGCGGCCAGCCTGATCGGGCTGCCGGTCAGCGAGACCCGGCGGCTGATCGCCGAGCTGAGCCGGGTCAACCTGATCACCGAGGAGCGCCCCGGTGAGTTCGCCTTCCACGACCTGGTCCGCGCGTACGGCGTGGAGAAGGCCGCCGCGGGGGACGCGCAGGAGCGCCACGACGCGCTGGTCCGCGCCCTCAACCACACACTCCACACGGCCCGCGGTGCCGCCGTCCTGCTGAACCCGGGCCGCCGCCCGCTCCAGGAGCTCCCGCTGCTCGACGACGTCACGGTCCGCCCGATCGAGGACCGCGAGGCCGCCTGGGCGTGGTTCGCCACGGCGGCGCCGGTGATCGGCACCTGCCAGCGGCTCGCCGCCGAGGCCGGTCTCGACGAGTACGTCGGCCAACTGGCCTGGACCCTGAACACCTACCTGCTGCGCTCCGGCCAGTGGGTCGAGATGCTCGGCGTCTACGAGCAGGCGCTGGCCGCCGCGACCCGGCTGGACGACCAGTACCTGATCGCGAACGCCAGCATGGTCGCCGGGAAGACCGAGACCTGGCTGCACCGCTACGAAGCCGCCGACCTGCACCTGAACCGGGCGATCGCCGGCTTCCACTCGGTCGGCCGGACCACCGAGGAGGCGAACGCGATCGACAGCCTCGGCAACCTGCGCAGCTTCCAGGGCCGCTCGGCCGAGGCGATCGCGCAGTTCCGCCGGGCCGTCGAGCTGTCCGCCGACGTGCGGTCACGGGCCAGCGCGCTGAACAACCTGGCCAACGAGTACAACACCACCGGCGAGTACGCCGTCGCCGTACCGCTGAGCCGGCAGGCGGTCGCGCTCTGGGACGGCGCCGACGACCAGCACGCGCTCGCCAACGGCTGGGACACCCTCGGCACGTCGCACCGCGGCCTCGGTCACTACGAGGAAGCAGCTGGTTGCTACCGGCAAGCGTTCGAGTCGTTCCGGGAGCTGGGCAACCACTTCAACGAGGCCCGGACGCTGATCAACTACGCGGCCACGCTGGAGGCGCTCGGCGACTGCCAGGCCGCGCTCGGCGCCCGCGAGTCGGCGCTGGACATCCTGCGCGACCTCGACCACCCCGACGCCGCCGCACTGGCCGGCCAGTGGGAGCCGACTCTGCGCCATTGACCGGTACGACGGGACGCGGCGGTCGTCCATCAATTGTCTATCCAGTATGCGGACACTGGGAAACGGAGCGCCGACCACGCTCCACCGTGCAGCCGATCCCTGTACCCGAAGGAGCCCCCAGATGTGTACCACCGGCCTCCCGCCGAGACCGCCGACCACCGCGTTCAGCGGCCGGGTGCTCGGCCCCGGGGACCCCGAGTACGACGCCGCCCGGACCGTGTTCAACGGGATGGTCGACCGGTTCCCCCAGCTGATCACCCAGCCCTCGACGGCCGACGACGTGGCCGCCGCGATCCGGCACGGCGTCGACGCCGGCCTGGAGATCGCGGTCCGGTCCGGCGGGCACAGCCGGCAGGGCAACTCCACCACCGAGGGCGGCCTGGTGATCGACCTTCGGCGGATGAACTCGATCAGCGTCGACCCGGTCGCCCGGACCGCCCGCGTCGGCGGCGGCGCGACCTGGTCCCAGCTCGGCCGGGCCGCGCAGGAGTACGGCCTGGCCGCGAACGCCTCCCGGCACACCCCGTCCGGGGTCGCCGCGTCCAGTCTGAGCGGCGGCTCGGGCTGGCTGGAGCGGCAGCTCGGCCTGACCTGCGACAGTCTGATCTCGGTCGAGCTGGTGACCGCCGACGGCCGGCAGGTGACCGCCAGCGAGACCGAGCACCCCGACCTGTTCTGGGCGCTGCACGGTGGCGGCGGCAACTTCGGTGTCGCGACCGCGGTGACCGTCCGGCTGCACCCGATCCCGTCCGTGGCAAGCCTCACCTTGCTGTGGCCGTGGTCGGCGTACGGCGAGGTCGTGCGGACGTTCCGCTCGGTGTTCGAGACCGATCCGCCGCCGGCACTCAGCGGCGCGGTCGTCGCGGTCACCGATCCGCCCGGGACCGTCGTACCGGCGCAGCTGCACGGGCGGCTGGTGACGAAGGTCGAGGCGGTGCACACCGGCACGACCGACGAACTGCTGGAGCTGATCGACCCGCTGCGCAAGCTCTGCCCGGCGACCTCCCAGGTGCGGACCTCGCCGTCGGCCGCCAACCGGCTCAGCCCGAACGGGCCGCCCGGGCTGCGCAGCCACTGGCGGCCGAACTACCTCGAGTCGCTGTCGGACCAGGCCATCGACGAGTACGCCGAGTGGATCGCCCAGGTCCCCGACCGGACCGTCGCCCGGGTGCCGCTGCTGCCGTGGAGTGGAGCGGTGACCGCCGGCGCCGACCGGTGGCCGGGGCCGTTCCGCAGGGCGCCGTGGATGCTCGGGGTGCTGGCTCGCTGGGACTCACCAACCCGCGACGACCGTGCCGTCGGCTGGATCCGCGCGATGCACGACCTACCCAGCCACCGGGCGCTGGACACCCGCTTCGACCCGGCGGACGGAGCGCGGCTGGGCCGGGTGAAGTCGGCGTACGACCCCGGGAACGTGTTCCGCCTGAACCAGAACATCCAACCGGCCTGAACGCATCGGCCCACAACGCAGGAGCCCTCGCGCACCGCACCGGCGCGCGAGGGCTCGACGTGGTCAGACCGTCGGATACCCCGGCTCCGCGCTGCCCGCCGCGGTGCCGAACCGCTCCCCTGCCTTCGGGTCCGGCCCGTACTTGTTCTCGCCGGCGGTCCCTTCCAGGATGTTGAACACGAGCAGCACGATCAGGCCGATGCCGGTCAGGCCGATCAGGATCCACCAGCCGGTGCGGCCGGTGTCGTGCAACCGCCGGACCGTCACGCCGAGGCTTGGCAGCAGGACGAGCAGGGAGTAGATCCCGCCCAGCACACCGGTGCCGGACGCGGTGTCGGTCCCGATGGCGCGGTCCACGATCGCCAGCACGATCGAGACGATCACGTTGAACAACGTGAACATCCAGAACTCCTGGCGGCGGGCCCGGCCGGTGAACACGACGTACTTCTTCAGGACATCGACGTACCAGTGCATGACGGTTCACTCCGATCATCAGCCACCTGGCTGACCCAGGTCGTGCGAACCCAATGCCCTCCTGGGCGCGAACGCTAAACGTGCGAGCAGGTCCTCGACGCGTTCGGACCGGCCGGTACGGCGGTGGGTCTGCCAGTCGTCCGCCGTCATCACACCGGCGACCAGGGCGAGGGCCTCGTCGAGTTCCTCGGCCAGGTACGGGTTCGGGATCGCGAGGCGTTCGCCCATCGCCTCCTCGGCGCCGAACAGCCGCGCCGACGTGACCGCGTCCCCCTCCCGCGCGAGGATGCTCATCATCGTGTTCGAGAACGCCATCGTCAGCGGCGGACTGCCCAGGCAGAGCACCGACGGGATCAACCCACGAGCCAGCTCGTCGGCCTCCTCGACCCGGCCGGCGACCGCCAGCAGGTAGGCCAGGTTCTGCCCCTGGACGGCGCTCTCGTGCTCGTCACCGACGGTGTCGAGCACAGCGAGCGACTCCCGCAGCAACGCCTCGGCCCGGTCGTGGTGCCCGAGCTCCTCCTCGACGCCGGCGAGGTTGCCGAGCATCCTCGCCAACCGCCCGGCGTCGTCGAGCTCGCGGTGCAGCTCGAGCCCCTCGGTCAACGTCTGCTGGGCGGCTTCGAGCTCACCCTGGTGGCGTTGCGCCGTACCGACCAGGCTCATCGCCCAGGCGACGCCGGACCGGTCGTCGAGCGACTTCGACAGGTCGAGCGCTCGCGTGGCCTCCGCGAACGCACGGTGCGGTTCTCCCTGCGTCAGCAGGAGATTGGCCAGCCCGCGCAGGCAGGCGGCGAGCTCGACCGAGTGCTCCGCCGTACCAGCGCGAGCGAGCGCCTCCTCGTGCCGTCGACGCCCTTCCGCGACGTCCCCGGTCAGCACCCAGATCCAGCTCAGCGCGGCGCAGACCCGGACACCCTGCGCACCCGTTGCCCAGGACAACGCCGCCCGGAAGTTGCCGAGCTCGGTCTCGACCCGGTCGAGCGCGGTCCCGTGCCGGGACTCGCGCAGGCCCCGCAGACTGTCGCCGAGCTGCGCGTAGTACGTCGCGTGCGCCGCGCGGAGCCGCTCGAGCTCGTCGGTCTCGGCGAGCTTCTCGCCGGCGTACTGGGCGATGGTCTGGAGCATGGCGATCCGCGTCGGGGTGCCCTGCGTGACCGTGATCAGGTTCGCGTCGTGCAGGTCGGCGACGGCGTCGAGCGGGTCGAGGGTGTCGGCGGCGATCGCCGTGATCGCGGCCAGGTCGGCGCCACCGGAGAAGACCGCGAGCCGCCGGAAGACGCGCTGGTGCTCGGGCCGGAGCAAGTCGTACGACCAGGCGATCGTGTCGCGCAGCGTCCGCTGGCGGTCCGGCGTGACGCTGCTGGTCGAGGCGAAGTCGAGCGGATGGTCGATCCGGTCGAGCAACTCCTCCAGGCTGAGCAGCCGAACGCGCGGTGCGCACAGCTCGATGGCCAGCGGCAGCCCGTCGAGCCGCTCGCAGATCTGCGCGACCAGCGCGAGGTCCGGACTGAACCCAGGCTGTACGGCGGTCGCCCGCTGCACGAACAGCTCGACCGCCGCCGACGTCGTCTCCAGCGGGGTCACCAGATGCTGCCGCTCGGCGACCAGCCCGAGCGGACGCCGCGACGTGGCAACGATCTTGACCTGCGGCGCCCGGTCCAGGATCTGCGCGACGACGCGGTCGGCGCCGTCGACCTGCTCGAGGTTGTCGAGGACGAGCAGCAAGGTGCGCTGGGCGAGGTACGCCGTCAGCCGCCCCGGCGGCCGCTCCCGCGGCGGGACGTCGAGCCCCTCGGCGATCGAGGACCACATCACCTCCTCCGACACCGCCTCGGCCAGCGGCACGAAGTACGCGCCGCCCGGGAACTGGTTGACCGCGCCGGCCGCCGTCGCGATCCCGAGCCGGGTCTTGCCCGCGCCACCGGGCCCGACCAGACTCACCAGCCGTACGTCGGGCTGCCGGATCAGCTCGCCCAGGCGCGCCAGGTCGGCCTCCCGCCCGAGCAGCGCGGTCGCCGGGACCGGCAGGCTGGTCGCCGTACCGAGCGTGCGCGGTGGCGGGAAGTCCGCGTCCAGGCCGATGACCGTGACCTGGAACAGCCGCTCGGGCTCGGGAATGTCCTTCAGGTGATGCGTTCCGAGGTCGCGCAACGCGGCGCCGTCGGGCAGCGCGTGCCGGACCAGCTCACCCGTCGTCGCCGAGACGATCACCTGCCCGCCGTGGGCCGAGGCCGCGACGCGGGCCGCGCGGTGCACGTCCATCCCCCAGTAGTCGCCGTCGGACACGCCCGGCGTACCGGTGTGGATACCCATCCGGACCCGCAGCCGCTCGCCGCCCGGCCAGGCGTGACCGGCGAGCCGGCGCTGCCCGTCGACCGCGGCCGCGACCGCGTCGGCGGCCGACGGGAACACCACGAAGAAGCTGTCGCCCTCGGTGCCCTGCTCGACCCCGCCGTACGCCCGCCAGACCTGGCGCAGGATCCGCCGGTGCCCTTCGAGGGCCTCGAGGTAGCTGTCCCCGAGCCGGCGCAGCAGCACGGTCGACCCCTCGATGTCGGTGAACACCATCGAGACGGCGGCCATCAGATCGTGAACTCCACCCAGAGCGGGTAGTGGTCGGAGATCCGGAACGACAGCTGCGACTTGGTCAGCCCGGTCAGCACCAGCGGGACGAAGTCGAGGCTGCCGCAGCGGTTGGTGAAGGTGAGCCCGTTCAGCATCGGCGGCAGGTCGGGCCGGGTCGGGTCGTTGAACCAGGCGATCTGGTCGTAGTAGTGGTGGTCCTTGTCGTTGTCGAAGATCGTCCGCGGCACCAGGCCGAGGTCGGGCGGCGGCCAGAGCCCGGTCGAGACGAACGCCGCGAACAGCGGGTCGTCGATCCGGTCCAGGTTGAAGTCGCCGAGCACCAGCAGGTTGTGGTTCCAGTCCTTCGGGCGGTCGGCCCACTTGCGCATCCAGTCGGCGAACGCCTGCACCTCGCCGAGCCGGTCCTTCGGGCCCTTGCCCCACAGGACGTGCACGGTGGTCAGGATGAAGTCGGTGCCGCCCCGCACGAAGGCCGCCGCGTACGGCGTCCGCGCGAACTGCTCGACCTTCCGGCCGGCCGCGTCCTCCTCCGCCGCGGGCGGCAGGACGATCTCACCGACCAGCCCGGACGGCTGCACCCGGTCGGAGTCGTAGACGTAGGCCAGGCGCTCGGCGTTGCCCGCGGTCCCCTCGGTCGCGTCCGACACGATCACCCGGTAGCGCGGACCGAGCTGCTCGAGCAGCGCCAGCAGCGCGGTGGTGTCGCGCTTGCTCTCCTGGATCGCGGTGACGTCGAACCGCTCGACCACCTTGGCGATGCAGGCCAGCGCGTGCCAGTCCCGTTTCGGGGTGTCGTTCGGGCCGGACTGCCACTTCGGCGTCAGCCCGCCGAAGCCGCGCACGTTCCAGGTCCCGATCAGCAGGTTGTCCTGCACCTTGGCCGGCAGTTGCTGGTCCAGCGCGGCGCCTAACCGGTTCAGATCCTGGGTCACCGCTTTCGGTGCCGGACCGGCCGGCTTCACCACCGCACGCGCCACGATTCCCCCGCCCCACAACGAAAACCCGGTCACCCCAACCGTTGCACCGAGCCTGATCGAGCACCCGGCGTCCGTCAAGAGGGCCGCGACCTCTGGACCAGGCATTAATTGTTAGGTAAGTTTCCTAACAGTTATCTCCCGATCGCCCCCTCAGGAGTTCTGATGACACTGCGCAGACTGCTCGCTGTCCTCCTCCCGCTCCCCCTGCTGGTCGCCCTCGGCGGCGCGCAGGCCAACGCGGCCGACACGTTGCTCTCGCAACGACAACCGGTGCTTGCCTCCAGCATCGAAGACGACACGTTCCCGGCCACCCTGGCCGTCGACGGCAGTACGACCACCCGCTGGGCCAGCGCGGAGGGCGCCGACCCGCAGTGGATCCGGGTCGACCTCGGCCAGCCGGCCACGATCCGGCGGGTGAAGCTGAACTGGGAGGCCGCCTACGCCAAGGCCTACCGGATCGAGGTCTCCGACAACGGGACCGACTTCAGCACCGTCAAGGAGGTTGCCAATGGCAACGGTGCGACCGACGACCTGACCGGGCTGAACGCCCGCGGGCGCTACGTCCGCCTGGTCGGCACGCAACGCGGTACGTCGTACGGGTACTCGCTGTGGGAGCTCGAGGTCTACGGCACCGCCGACTCCAGCGGCGACACCCAGGCGCCGACCGTGCCGACCGGTCTGCAGAGCACCGCGGTCACTGCGACCTCGGCCGCGCTGAAGTGGACCGCCTCGACCGACAACGTCGGCGTCAGCGGGTACGACGTGCTGCGCAACGGCGTCGTCGTCGCGTCGACCGAGGCCACGACGTACAACGACACCGGGCTGACCGCGAGCACGTCGTACCAGTACGCCGTACGGGCGCGTGATCTGGCCGGCAACCAGTCGGCGACGAGCACGGCGATCACCGTGCAGACCAGCGCGGGAGGTGGCGGCGCGTTCGTGCTCGCCGCGGCCGGTGACATCGCCGACCGCTGCACCGCGTCGGACTCCAACTGCGTGCACCCGAAGACCGCGCGGCTGGTCCAGGCGATGAACCCGGCCAACGTGATCACGATGGGCGACAACCAGTACGACGACGCCCACCTGTCCGACTTCAAGGCCTACTACGACAAGACCTGGGGCAAGTTCAAGGCGATCACCAAGCCGATCCCGGGCAACCACGAGTCCTACGACGACACCCCGTTCGCCGGCTACAAGGCGTACTTCGGATCGCTGGCGACGCCGCAGGGCAAGCAGTACTACAGCTGGGACAAGGGCAACTGGCACTTCATCGCTCTCGACTCCAACGACTTCGTCACCGGTGAGGACAAGGCCGAACCGGCCCAGCTGACCTGGCTCAAGCAGGACCTGGCGAACAACACCAAGGGCTGCATCGCGGCGTACTACCACCACCCGCGGTTCAGCTCCGGCGACCACGGCGACAACCCGGACAGCATCGCGCTGTGGCAGACCCTGGTCGGCGCGAAGGTCGACCTGGTGCTGAACGGGCACGACCACCACTACGAGCGGTTCCTGCCGCAGAACGTCAACGGCCAGGTCGACCCGAACGGGCCGGTCCAGATCATCGGCGGGATGGGCGGCGCGCCGCTGTACGACGTGCACTCCGCGCACCCGGCGACGGCGAAGATCCTCTCGACGTACGGCGCGCTGAAGCTCTCGATGACCGACAGCACCTTCTCCAGCCAGCTGATCGGGCTGGACAGCAAGGTCCTCGACAGCAGCCCGACCTACAGCTGCCACTGACGGGAACGGCTGATGTATCTGGCGAACAGCCGGGCCGCCGACCAGGCTTCCAGCCGGGTCGGCGGTACCCCGTGGCACCGCGTCCCCCCGAACGTCCTGGCCCTCGGCGTCGTCAGCCTGGTCACCGACATCTCCGCCGAGATGGTGACCGCCGTGCTGCCGCTCTACCTAGTCCTCGGCCTGGGCCTCAACCCGCTGCAGTTCGGCCTGCTCGACGGCCTGTACGCCGGCTCGACCGCGCTGCTCCGCCTGGCCGGCGGCCACCTGGCCGACCGCTGGCAGCGCCTGAAGTCGGTCGCCGGGATCGGCTACGGGCTGTCGGCGATCTGCAAACTGGGCTTACTGGCTGCAGGCTCGTCGGTCGCAGCCATCGGCGCGGTCCTGGCCATCGACCGCGCCGGCAAAGGCATCCGCACGGCACCGCGCGACGCACTGATCTCGCTGAGCAGCTCCCCCGAAACCCTCGGCCGCTCCTTCGGCGTCCACCGCGCCCTGGACACGTTCGGCGCGTTCCTCGGCCCACTGGTCGCGGTCGGCGTGCTGTGGGCGAGCCTCGGTTCGTACGACGCGGTGTTCGTCTTCAGCTTCTGCATCGCGGGGTGCGGGGTGCTGCTGCTGGTGCTCCTGGTTCGTGACCATGCGCCTGCCACGAAACCAAATGTTGTTCCTTTGAGAACCATGGTCGGGTTGCTGGCCATCCCCTCCTTCCGGCGCTGTTGTCTGTGGGCGGCCGGGCTCGGGCTGGTGACGATCACCGACTCCTTCGTCTACCTCGCGCTGCAACGTCGCTGGGAGATCGAGAGCACCTGGTTCCCGCTCCTCGCGCTGGGGACGACCGGCTCGTTCCTCCTGCTCGCCGTACCGCTCGGCCGGCTGGCCGACCGGGTCGGGCGCTGGAAGGTCTTCCTCGGCGGTCACGCCGCACTGGTCGTCGCCCTGCTGATGCTCTGCGGACCCTCGACCAGCCCCTGGCTCGCGATCGCCGCTCTGCTCCTGCACGGCACGTTCTACGCCGCGACCGACGGCGTACTGCCCGCAACAGCCGGTCCCCTGCTCCCCGAGCACCTGAGAGCCAGCGGCCTCGCCCTGCTGCAAACCGGCCAAGCCCTCGCCCGCATGGTCTCGGCGGTCCTCGTCGGCCTGGCCTGGACCCTCTGGGACCTGCGCCCCGCTCTCATCGCGACCACGATCGCGCTGCTGGTCGTCACCCTCGCGGCCGCCGCGTTCAAACCCTGGGAGGCGAAGCAATGAAGAAGCTCCTGCTCGGCCTGATCGGCGCCCTGGTCCTGATCGGCGGCGGTCTCACGTACGTCGTCTCCGCCCGCGGCAGCGGCCCCTCGGTCGACGCCCGGCCAGTGACCCACGGCGCGATCACCCTCCAACCCGGCCAACTGCTGTTCCGCAACACCGCCGCCGGCCCGTCGTACGGCAAGCTCGCGCAGGACGGCGCGACCCGCACGATCGCCGACCTGCACTGCGACCGCATAGCCGTCGCCCACGGCACCGGAATCTGCCTGCGCTCCAAACCGGGATCGTTGCCTCCACTCAGCGAAGTCCTTGTCCTCGGCCCCGATCTCGCGGTGCGCCACAAGCAGACCCTCCCCGGCACCCCGAGCCGCGCCCGCGTCTCCCCCGACGGCAAGCTCGTCAACTGGACCCTCTTCGTCACCGGCGACTCGTACGCCGCCACCGGCTTCTCCACCCGCAGCGGCCTGTACGAGGTCGAGACCGGCCGCCTGGTGAAGAGCATCGAGGAGCTCCCGGTCTTCGTGAACGGCCGCCGGTACTTCGCCCACGACTCCAACTACTGGGGCATCACCTTCGCCGCCGACGGCTCCCGCTTCTACGCGACCCTCGGCAGCAAGGGCAAGACCTACCTGATCGAAGCCGACTACCGCACCTACCGCGGTACCGCGATCCTCGAGAACGCCGAGTGCCCGTCCCTGTCCCCCGACGGCCGCCGGGTCGCCTTCAAGCAGAAGAACCCCGACGGCACCTGGCGGATCGCCGTCCTCGACCTGACCACCCGCCGGGTCAGCTACCCGCCCGAGTCCCGCCACCTCGACGACCAGGTCCTCTGGAAGGACAGCACCACACTGCTCTACACGCTGCAACGCCCCGACAAGGGCACCGACATCTGGTCCACCCCGATCGGCACCGGTACGCCGACGCTCGTCGTACCGGACGCCGCCTCACCCGCGATCACGTGACGCCAGCCGCAGCGCCGGCAGCATGACCAGGACGGTGCACGCGATCGTCAACTCCGGCCCGAGCCCGGCGAGCAGTACGCCGGTCAGGGTCGCGCCGACCGCCATCCCGAGATCGAACGCCGCGTTCCAGATCGCGCTCACCGCCGAGTACCCGGCGGCCGGGACGCGGTGGTACATCAGCGCGAGCGTCGCGTTCTGCAGTACGCCGAACCCGGCACCGAACACCGCTGCCCCCGCGATCACCGCGGCGGGGGTGTGCACCGCGGCCAGCGCCGCGACACCCACGACGCACAGGACGGCGCCGGGGACCAGCAGCCCACCTTGTCCCCGGCGGTCGCCGTACTGGCCCGCGAACCAGCGCGCCGCGGTGCTCATGGCGGGCTGCACGAAGAGCGCGACCGCCACGACCCAGGTCAGCGGCCCGGTCAGCACCAGCGGGAGGAAGGTGACCAGCACACCAGCAGCCGTCGCACACAGCGCGAACAACGTGGCAGGCCGGGTCAGCGCCGGGTTGCGAAGCCCTACAACCAGCCCATGATCCTTCGCGCCCTCCGCCTCCCGCTTCGGCAACCCCGGGATCGTCACCAGCGCGACCAACGGCGCCAGCGCGGTCGCCACGAACACCGCCGCGTACCCCCACCGCTCAGCCGCCAGCACCCCCAACGGCATCGCCACCAGCCCCGGAACCCCCGCCACCAGCCCCACCATCGCGAGCCCCTCGCCGCGCCGCTCGGCCGGAATCAACGCAGCCGTCAAGGCGCCCCCGGCAACCACCGAGATCGCGAACCCGATCCCCCGCACCGCGCTGACCGCGAGGATCACCGCAGTCCCGTCGTACGCCGCCAGCACGAAAGCCGGTGCCCCCAGCAAGAACAACCCCACCGCCAACGTCCACCGGTAGCCCAGGGCAACGGTCAGCCGCGGCGTCACCATCTCGGCCAGCACCGTCGCGAACAACAGCACCCCCGTCGCCAGCCCACCCGAAGCCACCGACCCGGCGTACGCCGGCACCACCGCCAACGGCAGGTAGAACCCGATCCCCGACCCCAGGATCGACCCGAACCGCAACACCAGCGCACGGGACATCAGGGACGGTCGCGAGGCAGCGTAAGTAGTCATGTCTCGACGCTAGAAACAAACCGGCCTCCGTTGAAGATCCAGTTCTGCTCCCACAGAGAGGACCAGTTGGCCTGCGGCAGCACGGCGTGATTTGTCCAGCTGTTGCGCTGTGACGGAAAGCTCCGGGGTGCATCGTTGCAGAGGGTGGAGGGGTGGGTGAGATCTGTGATTTCATCCGGGGGCGCACGTAGGGGGAACGATGGAGTTCAGGCTGCTGGGGCCGGTCGAGGTTTGGGCGGGGGCTGAGCGACTGGCGGTGGGCGGGCCGAAGCCGCGCGCCCTGCTGGCCGCGTTGCTGCTGGAGCGCGGGCGGGTGGTGTCCGTGGACCGGCTGATCGATCAGCTCTGGCCGGACGATCCGCCGCCGACTGCGCGGGCGCTGATTCAGACGTACGTCGCGGCGATCCGTCGCGGGCTTGCGGTTGCGGGCGGGCAGGATCTCGTCGAGACGCGGCCTCCGGGCTACCGAATCACCGGCGGGACCGTCGACCTCACGACGTACGAGGAGCTGGTTCAGCAGGCGCGGCAGGCCGGCGACCGGGCGGACGCTCTCAACAGCTACCGCGCGGCGAGCGAGCTGTGGCACGGCTCGGCGCTCGGTGGGATCGGCGGTTCGCTGAGCATCGAGGCCGACCGGCTGAACGACCTGCGGGTCGCCACGATCGAGGAGCAGTTCGCCGCCGAGCTCGAAGCCGGCAGCGCTGTGGCCGACGAGATCGCGGCCGCCCTCTCCCAGCATCCGTTGCGCGAGCGCCTGCGCGGCCAGCTGATGGTCGCGCTCTGCCGCGCGGGCCGCCAGTCCGAGGCGCTGACCGTCTACACCGAAGGCCGCCGGCTGCTCGCCGACGAGCTCGGCGTCGACCCGGGCCCGGACCTCAACCGCATCTACGAGGCCGTACTCCGCAACGACCCGGCGCTGTTCGCCGACCGCCCGCAGGGCGACTCGGCTCGCCCCGAGTCCGTCGAAGTCCATCCGCCCCGCAGCGCCGACGTCTCCCAGCAGCAGCGCACCCACGCCGTCCCGGCCCAGCTCCCCGCCGGCGTCGCCGACTTCACCGGCCGCACCACCGAGCTCGCCACCCTCCTCGCCCGCTTCGCCGCCCCGACCGACCCCGGCGCCCTCGCCATCCAGGTGATCAGCGGCCCCGGCGGCGTCGGCAAGTCCGCCCTCGCTCTCTCGACGGTCCACCAGCTCTCCGGCGGCTACAAGGACGGCCAGCTGTACGTCGACCTCGGCGGCGTCACCGGTCTCCCCGCGAGCCCGTCCGACGTCGTCGCCCGCTTCCTGCGCGCCCTCGGCATCGACGCCCAGAACCTCCCGGTCTCGCTCGAGGAACGCATCGACCTCTACCGCACGATCACCGCAGGCCGCTCCCTCCTAGTCCTTCTCGACGACGCCGCCTCCGAGCAACAGGTCCGCCCGCTCCTCCCCAGCGCCGGCAGCTCAGCCGTCGTGATCACCTCGCGCCGCCGCCTCAGCGGCCTCGCGGGCGCCGACGTCGTCGACCTCGGCGTACTCGGCGAGGCCGACGCGATCGGCCTGCTCTCCCGCGTCGCCGGTCGCGAACGGGTCGCGGCGGAGCCCGCGGAGGCCGAGCGCATCGTCCACCTCTGCGGCTGTCTCCCCCTCGCCGTCCGTACGGCGGGCGCCCGCCTCGCCAGCCGCCGCCACTGGACCCTCGCCCGACTGGCCACGAGACTCGCCGACGAACGCCAGCGCCTCGACGAACTGGCCGCCGGCGACGTCGAGGTCCGCGCCAGCCTCGCCGTCGGCTACCAGGGCCTCGACGCCTCCGCGCAGCTCGCGTTCCGCCGCCTCGGGCTGCTCAGCCTGCTCGACTTCGCGCCCTGGATCGCCGGCCCGCTGCTCGACCTGCCGACCGACGACGCCGAGGACGTCGTCGAGCAGCTCGTCGACGCCCAGCTCCTCGAGCTGGCGACCGTCGACCAGCTCGGCCAGGTCCGCTACCGCATGCACGAGCTCCTCCAGGTGTACGCCCGCGAACGCGCCGACCTGGAGGACTCGCGAGCGGACCGCGACGCCGCCGTCACGAGAGCCCTGCGGGCCTGGCTCAGCCTGATCGGTCGCATCTCCGCCAACGGCCCGTCCGGCGAGGTCGACCTCGTCCCACCCGCGCCCGCCGACAACGTCGTACCGGCCGACGTCCTGGAGCCCGCCCTGGCCAGGCCCGCGGTCTGGTTCGACATCGAGACCCCGTCGATGCTGGCCTCCGTCGCCCGCGCGGCGGCGAACGGATTGCACCACGTCGCGGCCGAGATGGTCGCGGCGATGTGCTCGTCGTCGTTCGTCGTGACGAACCGCTTCGACGACTGGTGGAGCAGCCACGACATCGCGCTGCAGGCCGCGCGCGAGGCCGGTGACGAGTCCGCCGAGGCGATGCTGCTCGCGGGTCTCGGCCGGTTGCGCAGCAGCGAGGACGACTACGCGGGCGCCGAGGCGTACTTCGCGGAGTCGCTCGCGAAGTACACGAAGAACGACGACCGGCGCGGTGCGGCGATCGCGCTCGCCGGGCTCGGCGACGTCCGGCGGGAGCTGGGCGACACCGGTCCCGCGCGCGACTACCTCGACCGCGCCCTGGCGATCTTCCGCGCGCTGGACGAGGACGCAGGCATCGGGTTCTGCGCCCGGCGCGGCGGTGCGCTGGCGATCGACGAGAGCCGCACCGACGACGGATTCGCCTTGCTGGACGAGGCGTTGACGGCGTACCGGAAGACGTCGAGCCGGCGCGGTGAGGCGATCACCTTGCGCTCGATCAGCCTCGCGCACCGCGCGCTCGGCGACTACGCCGAGGCCGCCCGGTACGCCGAACAAGCCGTCGCCATCCTCCGCGAGATCGGCGACGCGGTGATGACGGCGTACGGCGTCCAGGCGCTGGCCAAGGCCCGGCTCCGGCTCGGCGAGGGCCTCGCGGTCGCGGACGAGCTCGACGACGCGCTGGTCACCTGCCGCACCTATCAGGACCGCTTCGGCCAGGCGCTGATCCTGCGCACCCAGGGCGAGCTGCGGATCGCGCTGGACCGCCCCGAGGACGCCGTCGAACCGCTGGAGCAGTCGCTCGCGATCTGGCGCGAGCTGGGCCTCGACCAGTTCGTCACGCTCACCCGGGCCGACCTGGAAACGGCGCTGCAAACGCGGCCGCCGGAGGTTGCAGCCGGCTTGCAGTGACTTTGGAGAGGTCTTCCAGGGCGACGATCCACTCTCTTCCCAGGGCAGCGAACGCCGCCTCTCGCCTCGGAAGATCGGATCACCGCCATGTCCAAGACCAGCCTGCGGAGCCGGCTCGGCCGGCCGCTCAAGGCCATGCTCCTTCTGCTGTCCGTTGCCAGCGGCTCCGGCCTGATGCTGGCCGGCAACGCCCCCGAGGCCGCGGCCGCTCCGGCCTGCGGTGTTCTCGCGCCGGGTGCCGGGCCGCAGGCCGTCGCCGCCGTGAACCACGCCTGCAACCAGATCGGCGTCCCGTACTCGTGGGGCGGCGGCCACGGCCCGACGCCGGGTAAGAGCCGCGGTATCTGCGACCCGGCCAACGGCGCTCCCAACGACTGCAACGTGATCGGCTTCGACTGCTCCGGGCTGGTCCGCTACGCCTACTACCTGGCCGCCGGCTCCGACATCATCAACGGCACCGCCGCGATGCAGCACAACTCCTCCCGGGCGGTCGCCCGTTTCGGCAAGGCCGCCGGCCTCGGCCCGCTGCTCCCCGGTGACCTGATGTTCTTCAACTCCGGCAACGGCATCCAGCACGTCTCGATGTACCTCGGCGGCGGTTACATGGTCGAGGCCCCGAACTCCGGCGCGCTGGTCCGCGTCTCGTCGGCCACGCGCGGCGACTACTACGGCGCCATCCGCCTGTACGCCGGTGGCGGCGGCGCGGGCGCCTCGCTCTCGGGCGACGCGAAGGCCGACCTGGCCACCGTGCTCGACGACGGCGGGGTCAAGGCCTGGCGCAACGGCGCCGGGTTCGCCAACATGCCCTGGAACGGCGACACGATCGTCGGCACCGGCTTCACCAACGACAACACCTTCTTCGCCGACCTCGACGGGGACGGCGACAAGGAGATCATCGCCGTCCAACCGAACGGTGAGGTGAAGGCCTGGCGCAACGACCGCGGCTTCGCCGAGATGCCCTGGGGCGAAGCGGCGATCATCGGGACCGGCTTCGCCAAGGACAACCTGTTCTTCGCCGACCTGAACGCCGACGGCAAGGCCGAGATCCTCTCCGTGCAGGCCAACGGCGACCTCAAGGCGTGGCGCAACGACCGCGGCTTCGCCAACATGCCGTGGGGTGAGGCCGCGGTGATCGCGACCGGCTTCAGCAAGGACAACACCTTCCTCGCCGACCTGAATGCCGACGGCAAGGCCGACATCATGACCGTCCTGGCCAACGGCGAGGTGAAGGCCTGGCGCAACGGCGCCGGCTTCGCCAACATGCCCTGGAACGGCGACGCGATCATCGCCACCGGCTTCAGCAAGGACAACCTCTTCTTCGCCGACCTCGACGGCGACGGCAAGTCCGACATCGCCACCGTTCGCCCCAACGGCGACGTCCAGGCCTGGCACAACGGCGCCGGCTTCGCCGCGATGCCCTGGGACAACAGCGCCGTCATCGCCACCGGCTTCACCACCACCAACCTCGTCTTCGCCTGAAAACCCCCAAGGAGCTCACGATCATGCGACGCCTGCTCACCACCGCCCTGGTCGCTCTCGCCGCCTTCGTCGCGGTCCCCGCCGCGCCCGCGCTGGCCGACCCGAACACCGACTTCATCAACTCCTCCGGCCCACCCGCCCAGGCCAGCCGCGCCGAGTACGGCGTACCGGCCTCCGTCACGATCGCCCAGGCGATCCTGGAGAGCGGCTGGGGCAACAGCGATCTCGCGAAGGTCGACCAGAACTACTTCGGCATCAAGTGCGGCACCGGCGGCGCCGGCCCGATCGCGATCGGCTGCGTCACCCGGCCCACCACCGAGTGCACACCGACCTGCCACACCGTGAACGCCTCGTTCCGCAAGTACGCCTCCCGGCTCGACTCGTTCCGCGACCACGGCGCGTTCCTGCGCAACAACTCCCGCTACGCCAACGCCTTCAACTACAGCAACGACGCGAACCGGTTCGTCCAGGAGATCCACAAGGCCGGCTACGCGACCGACCCGAACTACACCACCAAGGTCGTCAACCTGATGACGTCGTACGACCTGTACCGCTTCAACAACGGTGGTGCCGGCTCGTCGCTGTCGGGTGACAGCAAGGCCGATCTCGCGACGGTGCTGGACGACGGCCGGGTGAAGGCCTGGCGCAACGGATCGGGCTTCGCGAACATGCCGTGGAACGGCGACACGATCGTCGGCACCGGTTTCACCAACGACAACACGTTCTTCGCCGACCTCGACGGGGACGGCGACAAGGAGATCATCGCCGTCCAGCCGAACGGTGACGTGAAGGCCTGGCGCAACGACCGCGGCTTCAGCGAGATGCCGTGGGGTGAGGCCGCGGTGATCGCGACCGGCTTCAGCAAGGACAACCTGTTCTTCGCCGACCTGAACGCCGACGGGAAGGCCGACATCCTGACCGTGCTCGCCAACGGCGAGGTGAAGGCCTGGCGCAACGGCGCCGGCTTCGCCAACATGCCCTGGAACGGCGACGCGATCATCGCCACCGGCTTCAGCAAGGACAACCTGTTCCTCGCCGACCTGAACGCGGACAGCAAGGCCGACATCATGACCGTCCTGGCCAACGGCGAGGTGAAGGCGTGGCGCAACGGCGCCGGGTTCGCGGCGATGCCGTGGAACGGCGACGCGATCATCGCCACCGGCTTCTCCAAGGACAACACGTTCTTCAGCGACCTCGACGGCGACGGCAAGGCCGACATCTCGACCGTACGGCCGAACGGCGACGTGCAGTCCTGGCACAACGGCGCGGGCTTCGCGGCGATGCCGTGGGACAACAGCGCCGTCATCGCGACCGGTTTCTCCACCACCAACCTGATCTTCGCCTAGGAGCCACGACCATGAAGACGCTCAAACGCCTCCTCGCCGTCGCGGCCGCAGCCGCCGCGATCACCGTCGGACTCGTCACCCAGCCGGCCAGCGCCGCCGACCGGCCCAACTTCAAGCTGCCGCTGCCCTGCGGCCAGACCTGGACCACCTCCACCCACGGCGGTCACGCCAGCCAGTACATGCTCGACATGGTCAGCTCCGGCGGAGCGACCGCCGGTACGCCGGTACTGGCCTCGGCCGGCGGCACCGTGGTCACCTCGGGCTTCTTCAGCGACGCCGGCAACATGATCGTCATCGACCACGGTGATGGTTGGCAGACCCGGTACCTGCACCTGGCCACTCGGGCCGTCAACGCCGGCGCCTCGGTCGGCCAGGGCGTCCAGATCGGGACCGTCGGCAACACCGGCTCGAACACCACCGGCGCCCACCTGCACTACGAGCAGAAGCTCGGCGGCGCCGTCCAGCAGTCGGTGCTCAGTGGACACCTGGTCCCGGTGAAGTTCGCCTACCACCAGAACTACGAGACCAGCGACAACTGCGGCCAGAGCGCCGGGGCCTCGCTCTCGGGCGACGCCAAGGCTGACCTCGCCACCGTGCTCGACGACGGCCGGGTCAAGGCCTGGCGCAACGGCGCCGGGTTCGCGAACATGCCGTGGAACGGCGACACCATCGTCGGGACCGGTTTCACCAACGACAACACGTTCTTCGCCGATCTCGACGGGGACGGCGACAAGGAGATCATCGCCGTGCAGCCGAACGGCGAGGTGAAGGCCTGGCGCAACGACCGCGGCTTCAGCGAGATGCCGTGGGGTCAGGCGGCGATCATCGGGACCGGCTTCTCCAAGGACAACCTGTTCTTCGCCGACCTGAACGCCGACGGCAAGGCGGAGATCCTGTCGGTCCAGGCCAACGGCGACCTGAAGGCGTGGCGCAACGGCGCGGGCTTCGCCAACATGCCCTGGAACGGCGACGCGGTGATCGCGACGGGTTTCTCGAAGGACAACACCTTCCTGGCTGACCTGAACGCCGACGGCAAGGCCGACATCATGACCGTCCTGCCGAGCGGTGAGGTCAAGGCGTGGCGCAACGGCGCCGGCTTCGCCAACATGCCCTGGAACGGCGACGCGATCATCGCCACCGGGTTCTCGAAGGACAACCTGTTCTTCGCCGACATCGACGGCGACGGGAAGTCCGACATCGCGACGGTCCGCCCGAACGGTGAGGTGCAGGCCTGGCACAACGGCGTCGGCTTCGCGGCGATGCCCTGGGACAACAGCGCGGTGATCGCGACCGGGTTCTCCACGGGGAACTTGATCTTCGCCTAGCCCACACCCGGTACGGGCCTGCCGCGACGGCAGGCCCGTACCGGCCTTTGCAGAGAACCTGCAGCGGATTTGCAGGACCGCTTGGCAGGCTCGTCCTGGTTTGGAAGGGAGGCGTCAGCATGCTCGACGTCGTACTGATGGCCGACCCCGCGGTGACCGGCATCCCGGTGGCGGACAACGGCGAGCCGCTGGTCGACCTGGCGCACTACAGCGACCTCCGGCTCGCCGACGGCGCCCACCACCACGTCCGGAAGGGCGTCGCTGACCGGCTCGTGGAGGCCGAGCGGCTCCTCCCCGGCGGCCTGCACCTCCTCGTCGTCGACGCTCACCGGCCGCCGCACGTCTGCGGCGCCGCGGTCGACCTGACACTGTGCTCCCCGGCCGGCGCGGAGATCTCGCTCGGCACCGAGGTCAACGCGGCTCCTGGTGAGGCGTGCTTCATGGCGGCGACCGGCATCCCGGCACCGGCCCGCCGCTACCGCCGGGTCCTGTCGAACGTGATGTCCTCGGCGGGCTTCGTCAACTACCCGACGGAGTGGTGGCACTGGTCGTACGGCGACCAGTACTGGGCCCTCTCCGCCGGGCAGCCGGCCGCGCTCTACGCGCCCGTCGACCGCTGACCGAACCACCGCGGGAGGTGAGCGACCAGGTCCGCCTGGTCCTCACCCACCCACGCGACGTGGCCGTCCGGGCGCAGCAGTACGGCGGGAGCGTCGAGCTCCTCGCTGACGTCGACCACGTGGTCGACGCGGTCCTCCCAGCCGGTCACCGACAGGCTCCCGGTCTGGTCGAGCAGGATGCCGCGGCCGGCGTACATCCGGTCGTACAGGCGGCCGCCCTTCAGCTCCACGTCCCGCAACCGGCGTCCGAGCAGCTCGTGGCCCTTCTCGCCGAAGTCGTAGCGGATGTTGGTCGCGACGATCTTCTCGGTCAGCAGCCGGTTCACCTCGTCGAACTCGACCAGCTCGGTCAGCAGCCGGCGTACCGCCTGCGGGCCGGGCTCGAGCGACATCAGCAGACTCTGCGCCCGGGTGTTGTCCAGTACGTCGGCCGCGACCGGCCGGCGCTCCTGCTCGTACGTCTCCAGCAACCCGTTCGGCGCCCAGCCGTTGAGCTCGCCGGCCAGCTTCCAGCCCAGGTTGAACGCGTCCTGCACGCCGAGCCCGAGGCCCTGCCCGCCGACCGGCGGGTGCACGTGCGCCGCGTCGCCGGCCAACAGGACCCGGTCGACGTGGTACCGGTCGGCCAGCCGGGTGCTGTCGCCGAACCGGGACAGCCAGACCGGCGAGTGCACCCCGAAATCGGTGCCCGCGACAACGATCAGCCGCTGCCGGAACTCCTCGAACGACGGCGGCTGCGACCGGTCCTCGGCCACGTCCGCGGCCGGTACGCCGATCCGGTAGGTGCCACCCGCGAGCGGCATCAGCCCGAACCGCGGCTGCGTCCGGCGCACCTCGGTCATCACCTCGGTCACGGTCTCCGGCGGCACCGCAACCGCCATCTCCCCGAGCAACGTGTCATCCGTGGACGGCTCGCCAGGGAACCCGATCCCGAGCAGCTTCCGGACCGTACTGCGCCCGCCGTCGCACCCGACGACGTACCGGGCCCGCAGCGCCGTCCCGTCGGCCAGCTCGACGTCGACCCCACGCTCGTCCTGCCGCAGCCCGGTCACCTCGTGCCCGAACCGGATCTCCGCCCCGAGCGCGACCGCGTGCTCGGCCAGGATCGCGTCGATCTTCGGCTGCGGGATGCCCAGCGTGAACGCGTGCGCCGAGTCCAGCGGCACCGCCCGCGGCTTCGAGATCCCCGCGAAGAACCCCGCCGCCGGGTGCTTCGTCCCCACCGCGAGCAGCTTGTCCAGCAACCCCCGCTGCGCCATCACCTCGATCGTCCGCGCATGCATCCCCAGCGACCGCACCACCTTGGTCGGCTCGGCCGCCTTCTCCAGCACCACCACACTCACGCCGTGCAGCCGCAGCTCGGCCGCCAGCATCAACCCCGTCGGCCCACTACCCACCACGAGAACGTCAGTCACAGATCCCCATTTCCCCGAGCACTTTCCAGCGAACTCGCAGGATCTTCCCCCACCCCCTGGGCCTTGCGGCAAGTCCCCAGGTGCGCTATAACCTGATTACGGCAGGGAGATACTTCTCCCTGCTTTTCTGCTGTCCGGGGCCGGCCGAGCTGCCGAATCGTCCGCCGCGGTTTGTCCCGACCGGGCGGGGGCACCAGTGGCGGCATGCCGAGTCAGCTTCCCACCGCCTCGGTCGTGGACTCCGCGCGAGCCGTCCGGGACATCCTGCTACCAGTCGCAGCCCAGGGCGCGATCGTCCGCCGACCGCTCTGGTCCCAGCTCGCCGACCGTTTCGCCGCCGACGACCGGTCCCTGCGCCGAGCCCGTGCCCTGCGGCGCAAGTACGGCGAAGGCCCGATCCTGCTCCGCATCCCCGGCCGTTCGCTCGCCCTCGTCCTCGCGCCCGCGGACGTGCACCGCGTCCTCGCCGAGACCCCGGACCCGTTCTCCGCGGCCACCACCGAGAAGACCGGCGCCCTCGCCCACTTCCAGCCGCACGGCGTACTGATCACCGATCCGCCGCTCCGCGCACCCCGCCGCGAGCTCAACGAGCAGGCCCTCGACACCCACCAGCCCGTCCACCGTCACGCGGACAGGATGCTGACGGCGATCACCGAGGAGTTCAGCACCCTCCACGGCACCCTCGGCTGGACCGACTTCCGCGAGATCTGGTCCCGCGCCGTCCGCCGGATCGTCCTCGGCGAGGTCGCCCGCGACGACACGCTGCTCAGCCAGCACCTCGACGCCCTCCGCGCCGACGCCAACTGGGCCGAGTTCCGCCCGCGCAACACCCGCCGGCGCGACCAGTTCCACCAGCAGCTCGCGCC
Organism: Kribbella sp. NPDC051770; assembly: GCF_040681455.1. Classification (NCBI taxonomy): domain Bacteria; kingdom Bacillati; phylum Actinomycetota; class Actinomycetes; order Propionibacteriales; family Kribbellaceae; genus Kribbella; species Kribbella sp. NPDC051770. The sequence goes on from NZ_JBFAYT010000007.1 coordinate 83,772, forward strand.
GTACGTCGAGCACCCGGCGCCCGGGAGCCTTGTCTCGGCGCTCCCGACTCTCCCGCCCGACGGACTCGACCCGGCCGGCCAGGTCCCGCACTGGCTGTTCGCCTTCGACGCGGCCGGGATCGCCCTCTGGCGTCTCCTCGCCGTACTGGCGGCCCGCCCCGACCTCCTCACGACAGTCGTCGCCGAAGCCGAGCACCCCGACCGCTCACCATTGCTCGCCTACACCGGCGCCGCCGTACAGGAGTCGTTGCGCCTCTGGCCGACCACTCTCGTCCTTCTTCGCGAGACCGCCCGGCCAACGACCTGGAACGCCGCCACCGCCCCCGCGAACACCGAGTTCGCCATCGTCAGCTCGATCTTCCACCGCGACGACCAGGCGATCGACTACGCCGACCAGTTCACTCCCGAGATCTGGCTCGACGGCCGCGCCGACGGCGACTGGCCTCTGCTCCCCTTCAGCGAAGGCCCAGCCGTCTGCCCCGGCCGCAACGTCGTCCTCCTCACCACCAGCGCCGCCACTTGCCACCTCGCCCAGCACCACAACCTCGACGTCGACCCCACCACCCGCGAGGCCCTCACCCGCCCGGCGCTTCCGAAGACCCTCGACCACACCCGGATCCGCCTCGGCTTCTGGCCCCGCTGACCTCATCCGGCCGCGGCGTACAACCGAAAGGCGGTCCCGCCCACGGCACCCAGGTGCGGGTCCGGATCGAGCAGCCGCACGCACGTCCCGGTCCGGTCGGCGAACACGGCGTACCGACCGAGCGCCGTGCTGACCGGCGCGATCAGCCAGTCGAGCTCCTCGTGCGTGCGGTAGAAGTCGTCGACACCGCCCACGTCGTACACCCCACCGGCGCCCAGCGCCGCCTCGGCCGGGTCCCGGACGAGCACGATCGTCGCCTCGCTCCCGGGCGCCGCGAGCAACGCCGTCTCGTCGTCGGGCCAGCCGACAGCCACCAGCCCGAGCCCTCGGTAGTACTCCACACTCGCCTCCAGGTGCTCCACCGGTCGCACCTCGAGCAGCAGTTTCATCGTCGTCCCCTTCACCGTTCCGTACGCCGTACGCCGGCCGCGCGGGCCTCGTCGGTGCGGTCGCCGACCGCCGAGATCCGCTCGGCCAGGCCCGGGTGCTCACCCGCGAGCCGCGGACCGGCATCGGCCAGCGGCCCGAGCAACGCCGCCGAGTCGCTGCCACCGAGCGCGTCGTGCACCCGGTCCACGCTCGCCTGCGTCGGTCGGTCCAGGCCGTCGAGCGCGCTCACCTGCCCGGCGAGGCGGCGCAGATCAGCCGCGTTGTCCCGGGCCCAGGCCAGCACCGCCCGGTCTCCCGCGCGCTGATCACGCGCCGCCCGCACCCGCTGTTCACCGGTCATCGCCGGGGCCTCGGCATCCGCGTTCAGCCGCAGGTACCGCTTCTCCGCGGCCTGCCGACTCGCCACTCCGAGGGCGGGGGCGAGGTCGGCCCAGCTGACCCCCGCCGCACGCGCGGCGTCGATCAGCTGGGGCTCCCACACCGTCAGCTGCTCCCGAAGAGCCCGGATCCGCTCCAGCGCGGCCAGCAGCTCCGCCCGGTCGGCGGCGGCGCCTCTGCGCTCGACCACCGCGTTCACGAACGCGAGCGCCGCCGCCGTACCGTCCTGCTCCATCGGTTCTCCCACCTCGCAGCGGTCACCTGGTCAGGTGCCGAGCTCCTGCGGCTCGTTGCCTGCGGCATCGATTTGGATCTTCCGCGGCTTCGCCCGGGCCGCCACCGGGATCCGCACGGTCAGCACGCCGTTGTCGTAGGCCGCCGCGATCCCGTCCGTGTCCAGCCCTTCCCCGAGGAACAGCTGCCGCGAGAACACCCCGAGCGGCCGCTCCGCCACCTGCATCTCGACCCCGTCGGCCACCGCCGCCGGCCGGCGCTCGGCCCGTACGGTCAGCACGTTCCGCTCGACGTCGAGGTCGATCGCGTCCGCCGCGACGCCGGGCAGGTCGAACAGCACGACGTACTCGTCGCCGGAACGGTAGGCGTCCATCGGCATCGGGTTCGGCCGGGTCCACGTCCCCGGCGCCCCGCTCACCTGCTGGGCCAGTCGATCGAGCTCGCGGAACGGGTCGGTGCGCATCAACATCGTTTCCCACCTCCACAGATCGTTGTCCGGTCTGTCAACACGCAGCACAGTTCTAACATGTCATCGGAAAGCTGACAAGAGCCTCGTCATCCATCCGATGACATACTCCGCATGGCCACGGGTACCGGCCAGCTGGCCCGTCTTGCAGCAGGCGGGTTCTCGGGGGGTGCACCGGAAGGACACGACGATGACCGTCGGCGGCGTCGACACCTACTACGACTACGACGAGCAGCAGTGGAAGCACCGCAAACTCGGCGGCGGCCCGGTCCGGCGCAAGCCGGTCTGCCCACTCCCGATATCCGTCCCGACCGACATCCCGCACGAGGATGACGCCGAGGCGCGGAGGGCAATCGGTCAGTCGGCCGATCAGCAGTGCCCGCCCATCACCGGCACACGGACCGGTGCTCGTTACGGCTCCGAACAACGCGCGGACTAGGTCCGGATCAGCAGGATCACCTCCGAAGCCGAGGCCGCATCATCAAGCCGAGCTTCCAGGCAGGTGAGACTGCTGCTCACTCCTCGCAGCTCTGCCGAGATGTCGGATTCCGCGAATCGTTCTGCGACTGCGGCGGCCGCCAGCAGGGCGATCCGCAGCGCCGGGCCGCTGATCCGCACCGAGGGCGGCAGTTCGGCGACAGCCGCCACCCGCGTTTCGACCACGGCAACGATACGGCGGGCAAGGACTCGCCAGGTGAAACGATCATTGGTCTCGTCAGAGCCTTCGAACGCGGAATCTGCCCACTGAGCCGTCTTCAACCTCCGGCCGACGTCCCTGAGTACGGAACTCGCCGCCTCCGGGATAACCGGCTCTACTCTCGCCGAACCTCGAACGAGATCGACCACGTACTCGGAGAACTCGACCAGCACCTGCCCTGGCCTGTACCTGTTGCGGCCCGGCTGCCACAGGGACAGCAGGAGGCTCAAAGCTGTCACCGCGATCTCGAAGTCGGCACTGGCGTTGTCGTGTTCAGCGGGCAGAGGCACTGCTGAACGGCCGCTTGTCTGACTCCCGACGCCGGGCCGAACCTCGGCATCTTGAAGGTCGCGGGCCAGCATCACAATGTCTTCGGACTGCAAAGCGCGTGTCAACACGATGTCGAGCGCCTGGCCGACGGCCTGGGACACATGTGTCGTCCGCCGAAACATGGTCGTCAGGTCGCGGACCGGGCCGGGGTCGTCCGGATAGATGTTGAGCTCCGCCACCGCATCCGCGAGCTCGGTTGCCCGATCGGTCAGCCGGATCAGTTCCCGATCCTGGGTCATGTCCCCGCTCCGGCTACGGGCCAGCGCGCGGTCGATGTGATTACGCTTGCCTTCCAAGGCGGGAGTCTTGCTGAGTGTCAGCTTCTCGATCCGTTTGAGTCCTGCCCGGTAGTCATGAACTCGAGCCCGTTCGGGGTTTCGCTCCAAACAGAAACTGAGCACGAACGGCAGCACCCGTCCAATCGTCAGCAGGTCACGTCGAACGGTTTGTGAATGCACGTCCTCCGTCGCCACGTACGGATGCGGGACAGCGTCTGGGACATACAACCGCGGGCCGGTGTAGAGCTGCGCCTCATCCTCTTCATCCGCACTTACTGCAGACCGCACAAGAGCGGAGTCCGGAGACGGGTCCTGGTACCAAATGCTGCGCCTGTTCAGATCGACGACCACCGCGGTCATCGGGTCCGCCAGCTCGTGACGAGTGGGGAGCCGGTAGATCGTTCCGTCGTCCAGCAGGCTGTTCACCCACATGAGCAACTTCTCCGCGTCTACTGCTGTAACGCCGACAGCCTCCCCGTCTTCATTTCGCAGGGAGACTCTTCGTTCTACGTTCTGAGCTGTCACTTTGGCCCCGGGACGGGCTTGTGACACCTGACTGTCCCATTCGGTATACAGCAGGTACAAAGACTTCGGCAGAGGACTCGCGCAGATCACCGCCCCGTTCCCCAGCGGCACGGTGTGCCGCAGCGAACGCGAGGCCCTGACCGCCGACAGGAGCTTTCTGTGTGCGTCCCAGTCCGAGGGGTCGCCGGACGGCGGCCCGGAGTACAGCAGCGCGTCCAGGCGTACCAACAGATCCGCGTCGACTTCGCGTGCCTCCTCCGCGCAATCGTAGGCCAGCGCAAGCGACTCGACCGAGCCAGACTCAAGACAGGCTTCGACGACAGCGGACGCATCTGCGTTCGCCGCCCACAACAGAATCGTTTCGCGCCACCACGGGTTGTCCACCAGAGTCAGCAACACGTCGGCTGACGGCAAGTCCCGGATCGCCACCGCGGCTAAGTACTCCTGGAGCGTCTGGTGCGCGAAGGCGTACATCCCCAGCTCCCGTTCGATGAACAGACCACTTTTGGTCAACTCGTCCAGGAACTCATCCGCGCTCACGTTCCGGGGGATCCGTGCCAGCGTCGGACCGATGATGTCATTCGCAGTCGGAAGCGTGACATCGCGCACCTGTTTCGTCATCATCGCAAGGGCCAGTTCACGAACGACCTTTGCACGTTGTTCCGCCTTCAGCCCCGAACCTACCGGGAGATTCTTCGCGAGCTGCCGACGTTGCAGGAGTAGATCGCACATCTCGTCGTACAACGCCGCGCGACTTCCCGGCAGCGCTCCTCGGTACTTGTGCACGTTTGCAATCATCGTCAGCAACATGGGGTTCGCCGCGAGGTCGTAGAGGGCCGGCTGGCGACGCATCCGCAGCAACAGGTCGTCTGCGTGATCCCTGGCGATCCTGCGCGTACGGTCGGTGTTCTCGTCGGTGCTGCGGCGTTCGATCGCGTGGTACCAGTTGTGCACGAATCGGAAGATCTGCTCGCTGGTGAAACGCCGAACTTGCAGGACGTCGGCTCCGGTGAGTGGATTGGCGTTGTAGCCGTGCGGCCGCGAGGTGAGGACGAAGCTGTTGCCTGGATACCGTGTGACCTGATCTCGCACCCAGGCCGAGGTCAGCTGGCGATGTTCCTCAGCTGCTACTTCGTCGAGACCGTCCAGCATCACGACGCAGCGACCACGACTGAGATTGCGCTCGAACCAGTCGGACGGGATGACGCCTTTCAGCCATGTCACGCCTGCCAGCAGTTCGGCCACGGTGACATCCGGATTCTGGACGATCTCCTGAACATGATCACGCAAATAGAGCACCAGCGGTAAAGACCTCTTACGTCGTCGGCCCTCTCCCAGAGCCATCGCCGTGCGCCGCAACAGCGTCGTCTTCCCTGACCCTGGCCCTCCGATGACGGCGTAGACCCGCGGGCTCCCGGCGCGAAGGAAGGATTCGAGGGTCTTCCGTTCGCCGACCTGAAGCTCGGTGCCTACGAAGGGTTCGCGTGTGGTCGACTGCAGAGCCGAAGGCGCCAGACTCACGTCGACATAGACATCTCGCAACGGAAGGGAGTACTCACCTTGCGTTGCCATGCCGAGCAGTTCGACGTCACGGACGTTGGACAGCAACAACCGGACATAATGCGATCGGTGTCTGCTGATGACAGCGCTGATCCGTCGGTCCACGCCGATCGCCAGCCGCGGAACCCACAGGTCGCTGACAGCCTTTCCGACGCGCAGCGAGAAACGTCCTGCGACGACCAGCACCCAGTACGCCAGCAGTACTCCGACGCTGATCAGCATATTTTGCTGGATCTTCGGCCATAGCCAACCGCTGACCGCGGCTGGTGGACCTATGGCCACCATGATTGCCAACAACCGGGCGGTGAGCCCCTCCCCCGCACCGCGCGGCTGCTGAGCAGGATCGCTCGTCAACGGTGTTCTCCCCCAAGCCAAAGATCGACCGAGCAGAAGACGATACTCTCAACGAGCTATTTGGCAACAGTCAGTGATCATCTGCTTCCGCGTTGGTCGACGAAGGCCACGGCGATTCACCCGTCCAACTCAATCGCGGCGGCGGTCTGTGCGTCGATCATGTTGCTTGCCGCCACGGTGGACCGTCCGGCCGCGAGCAACCAGTACACCGGCCGATGCCACCCGCCGGCACCGCCTCGCCGAGCACCCGCGGTTCAGTGTCGCTCCAGACGCAGGCGACGGAGACGAAGGCGCTCGAGCACTGTTCGGGGGCGAGAACAGGTCGACTGATCAGAACCGACAGATGGCGACCTGGCAGAACTCGCGCCGCGGAGGGTCCGGGCCAGACCGCTCCGGAGACCAGGTTCAAGCTTCCGTGCGTCGCTGCTCGAAGTGCTTCAGGGGCCAGTCGGGCGTTGGTGAGGATCGACTCCGGTCTGTGCGCGACCGGCACGGCTCCCGCTGCCTGCTCGATCCGCAACAACTCGCGGACCCTGGCGAAACGAGACGGGCCTACTCCCCGGCGTACAGCGGATGGGCAGCAGCCAGTACGCCGACCCGCCGCCTCAGGTCCGACAGGTCGGCCTCCGCGTCGGCGGTCAGCGCCTCGGCGATGATGTCGGCGACCTCGGCGAACGCCTGTTCGCCGAAGCCGCGGGTCGCCAGCGCCGGCGTACCGATCCGCAGGCCGGAGGTCACCATCGGCGGCCGCGGGTCGAACGGGACGGCGTTGCGGTTGACGGTGATGTCGATCGAGGCCAGCCGGTCCTCGGCCTGCTGGCCGTCGAGCACGCAGTCGCGCAGGTCGACCAGGACCAGGTGGACGTCGGTCCCGCCGGAGACCACCGCGATGCCGTGCTTGGCGACGTCCGGCTGGACCAGCCGCTCGGCGAGGATCCGCGCGCCCGCGAGGACGCGCTCCTGGCGCTCGCGGAACTCCTCCGAGGCGGCGATCTTGAACGCGACCGCCTTGCCCGCGATCACGTGCTCGAGCGGACCACCCTGCTGGCCGGGGAAGACCGCCGAGTTGATCTTCTTGGCCAGGTCGGCGTCGTTGGTGAGGATGATCCCGCCGCGCGGACCCGCGAGCGTCTTGTGCGTCGTCGAGGTCGTGGCGTGCGCGTGCGGCACCGGCGACGGGTGCAGCCCGGCCGCGACCAGCCCGGCGAAGTGCGCCATGTCGACCATCAGGTAGGCCCCGACCGCGTCGGCGATCCGGCGGAACTCGGCGAAGTCGAGCTGCCGGGCGTACGCCGACCACCCGGCGACGATCAGCTTCGGCTGGTGCTCGTGAGCGAGCCGCTCCACCTCGGCCATGTCGACCCGGTGGTCGTCGGCGTTCACCTGGTACGGGATCACGTCGTACAGGCGGCCGGAGAAGTTGATCTTCATCCCGTGCGTCAGGTGCCCGCCGTGGGCCAGGTTCAGGCCCATGATCGTGTCACCGGGCCGGATCAGCGCGTGCATCACCGACGCGTTGGCCTGCGCACCGGAGTGCGGCTGCACGTTCGCGTACGCCGCCCCGAACAGCGCCTTGACCCGGTCGATCGCGAGCTGCTCGATCACGTCGACGTGCTCGCAGCCGCCGTAGTACCGGCGGCCCGGGTAGCCCTCGGCGTACTTGTTGGTGAGCACCGAGCCCTGAGCCTGCATGACCGCGGCCGCGGTGTGGTTCTCCGAGGCGATCATCTCCAGGCCGTCGCGCTGCCGGGTCAGCTCGTCGGCGATCTTCGCCGCGATCTCCGGGTCGAGGTCGGCCAGGTCCGCGTTCAGGCTCGGCGCGACGACCTGCTGGAAGCCGCTCACAGCTCACCGCCGTGCTTGGCCGCGTAGTCCTCGGCCGACAGCAGCGGGCCGTCGGCGGTGGCGTTCACCTTGAACAGCCAGACGCCGTACGGGTCCTCGTTGATCGCGGCCGGGTCGTCGGCGACCGCGGGGTTGACCTCGACGATCTCCCCGGTCACCGGCGAGTACAGGTCGGACACGGACTTGGTGGACTCCACCTCGCCGCAGCTCTCCCCCGCGGTCACGCTCGCGCCGGGCTCGGGCAGCTCGACGTAGACGATGTCGCCGAGCGCGTCGGTGGCGATCGCGGAGATGCCGACGGCAACGACGCCGGCGTCCTCGCGGGCCACCCACTCGTGCTCGTCGGAGTACTGCAGGCCGGCCTTGACTGTGGGCATCTCGGTCCTCACTTCTGGCGCTGGTAGAAGGGCAGGGTGGTCACTTCGAACGGCTCGGGCGTCCCGCGCAGGTCGACGTGCAGCGCGGTGCCCGGCTCGGTGTGCTCGACGTCGACGTAGGCCAGAGCGACCGGTACGCCGAGCGTCGGGCTCGGCTGGCCGGAGGTGATCTCGCCGACCACGACGCCGTCCTTGAGCACCGGGTAGTGGCTGCGCGGCGCGCGCCGGCCGGCGCCGGCCAGGCCGACGAGCTTGCGCGCCGAGCCCGCTTCCTTGCGCTGGGCCAGCGCGTCGCGGCCGACGAAGTCCTTGCTGAGCGCAACGACCCCGCCGAGCCCGGCGGCGTACGGGTCGCCGTCGCGGGACAGTTCGTTGCCGTACAGCGGCATCCCGGCCTCGAGCCGCAGCGAGTCGCGCGCGGCCAGACCGCACGGAGTCAGCTCGCCGTCCTCGGCGACCGCCTCGATCGCCTGCCAGACCTCGGCCGCGTCGTCGTTGCCGACGAAGATCTCGAAACCGTCCTCGCCGGTGTAGCCGGTGCGCGCGACCAGGAGGTTGCGGCCGGCAAGCGTCACCTCGACGGCGGCGTAGTACTTGAGCTCGGTGAGCAGCTGCTGCTGGTCGGCCGGGATCAGGCGGAGCAGGATCTCCTCGGCCTTCGGGCCCTGGACGGCGATCAGCGACGTGCGCGCCGAGGCGTCGTCGACGGTGACGGCGAAATCCTTCGCCCGCTCGGCGAGCGCGGCGACCACGGTCTCGGCGTTGCCCGCGTTCGGGACGACCAGGAACGCGTCCGGGCGCCGGTAGGTGATCAGGTCGTCGATCACGCCGCCGTCCTCGGCGCAGATCAGCGAGTACTTCGCCTTGCCCTGCGCCATCGCCGAGATCTTGCCGACCAGCGCGTGGTCGAGGAACGCCGCCGCGTCCGGGCCGGTCACCCAGACCTCACCCATGTGGGACAGGTCGAAGAGCCCGGCGGACCGGCGTACGGCGTGGTGCTCGGCGAGCTCGGAGCGGTACTTGAGCGGCATCTGCCAGCCGCCGAAGTCGGTGAAGCTCGCGCCGAGGCGCTCGTGCTCGGCGCGCAGCGCGGTGTACTTGGTGGGCATGAGGAACTCCAGAATCCGGGTGGCTAGCGCCACGCGATCAGGGTTCCTCCCCGCTCTGTATCGGACCTGAGAGTTTCCGCGCCGGGAGCTGCGCTTGCACCGTCGGTGAGCCGGACGACCGGCTGCTTTCCAGAGTTGCCTGGCCGCGGCGGTACGGGGGCCTGAGAGATTCCCGGGGAGGATTTGCTCCTACGGCACCTGCACGGCGGCAGGATTCTCCCGCCGCGGATCATCAGCGTGTTCAGTTGTCGCTGGCACCCTAAGCGGGCCGCCACCGGGCGCGCAAGGCCGCCGTGCACGGGCGGCACGTCCGCGTCAGGGCAGTGGCAGACCGAAGCCGGGCCGGTCGGAGACGGTGAGGTTGCCGTCCGCCCACGCGTAGGCGCTGGTGTCGAGGCCGACCGTCTCGCCGGGCACGCCCTCGACCGTCGGGACGTTGCCGAGGCCGGCGGCCAGCTGTGCGGCGTACAGGGTCTTGAGCGGGAGCCCCCACGCGTGCGGCGACGCCTGGCAGCTGACCCTGGGCATCACCTGGCGCCAGCTGGTCAGCCCGAAGCTGACCACGTCCATCAGCAGGACGTCGATGTCGCCACGGCCGGCGATCTCGAGCAGCGGCTCCAGGTCGGGGTTCGACTCACCCTCCGCGATCAGCGTCCCCGACCCGTTCAGGTGCTTCTTCAGCCGCGCGAGATCGGCCGCGTCGTCGAGGAACGGCTCCTCGACCCAGTACAGCTCGCAGTCCGCGACCGCCTTCAGGTACTCGATGAAGCCGTCGCAGTCGTACCCGTCGTTCGCGTCGACCAGAATCCGGTGCTCCGGGTACGCCGCCCGCACGGCCCGCGTCACCTCGATGTCCCGCGCGTCGCCCTCGGCCCGGGACATCCACCGGTTCCCGCGCCCGATCTTCAGCTTGAACGCCCGGTACCCCGCGGCGTCGTCGGCCGCGCAGTGCGCGAGCACCTCGCCGACCCCACCCGGGCCGTCGAGATCCGCGAAGTAGATCGCGCCGTCGTAGCAGGCGACCGTCGTACTGCCGCTGGATCCCAGCAGCGCGTGCACCGGCAGATCGAGGATCTGCCCCGCGAGATCGTGCAGCGCGAAGTCCAGCCCGCGCAACGACTCGTCCCGTACGCCGCTCGCGGGGTCGATCAGCTCCCCGACGGACTTCCCGGTGACGTCGCGCACCGGCCCGGCCTGGAGGCCCCAGCCGGTCTTCCCGGTGTCGGTCCGCAGGACCACGACGTCGTCGACGGGACCGTCCCCGTGACTCCCCAACCGGGCGTTCCGGCCGATCGTCCGCGGGTAGCGGGACCGGATCGTGCTGACCTCGACGCTGCTGACGAAATGGTGGTCCAGAGACATCGGCGCTCCCAACGGCGGCTTTCCCCGAGTCTGCTGCGCCTCCGGACCGCGCAAACCTCAGCGCCGCGAGCGAGACGTGGGTCACACCATCTCGATGTCACAACCCCCGGGGGGAGGTCTGTCAAAGGGGTGACAACGGAGAAACGTTCTGAGGAGACACGTGATGGACGCCCGCATCGATCTGCACAGCAACCCGCTCGCCGGTCAGGTCCTGAAGTACATCAACTCGGCCGGGCACGCGGTCGGCAAGTCGGGTCTGCCGATGGCGACGCAGGAGCTGGTGAAGCTGCGTGCCAGCCAGATCAACGGCTGCGGTTTCTGCACCGACATGCACTTCAAGGACGCCGTCGCCGCCGGTGAGACCGCGCAGCGGCTGAACCTGGTCGCGGCCTGGCGCGAGGCGACGGTGTTCACCGAGCCCGAGCGGGCCGCGCTGGAGCTGGCCGAGGAGGGCACCCGGATCGCCGACGCGGCGGGCGGCGTGTCCGACGCGGCGTGGGCCAACGCCGCGAAGCACTACAGCGAGGACGAACTGGTGGCGCTGGTCTCGATCATCGCGATCATCAACACCTACAACCGGATCAACGTGATGGTCCAGCAGCCGGCCGGCGCGTACGAGCCGGGCATGTTCGGCTGATCACGCGGGGATCGTGATCGTCCGGGTGGGTTTCGGCTGATCACGCCGGGATGGTGAAGTTGATCAGGCCCCCGTCGCGCTCGGCGGGGGCCTGCGGCCAGCGGCGGCGGATCAGCCGCAGCGTGCGGTCGTTCGCCGTACTGACGACGAGCAGGAGCTGCCGAGCGCCGGCGGCGCCTGCTCGGGCGCCGACCAGGTTCAGCAGCCGGGTGCCGAGGCCGCGTCCCTGGTACGGGTCGTCGACGATCGCGGCGAGCTCAGCCGTCGGTACGCCGGTGGCGCCGTGCGCCCAGGCCCACATCGCGTGCGCGATCAGTCGATCGTTGCTCTCGGCAACCCAGGACTCGCCGGTCGAGCTGAGCATCGGCTCGACCACCGCCGAGCGCGGTGGATGGCCGACCGCGGTCTGGAAGCGGAAGTACAGGCTGAGCTCGGACATCCGGTCGAGCATCGCGGACAGCCGCGCGTGATCACCCGCGCCGGTCCGGCGGAGCAGCACACCGGGCTCCCCCGACCCGTCCAGCTGCACCGCGCCACCCACGGGGACCCGCCCACCGAGCACCTGAGTCTGATTCACAGATTCAGGGTCGCCGCAGTTGGCTGAGTCTGTCAAGTGGACTTATCGTGGTGGTATGAGCGAGCCGGAGACGATGCCCGAGGCGCTGCGCTGGTCGACCGCGAACTGCACGATCTCGCGCACGATGGAGATCCTCGGCGAGAAGTGGACCTTCCACGTCCTGCGCGAGGTGTTCGTCGGGCTCCGCCGCTTCGAGGACATCCGGACCCGCACCGACATCCCCCGCCAGGTGCTGACCGACCGCCTCGCCCGCCTGATCGACCGCGGCCTGCTGCGGCGCGTTCCGTACCGGCTGCCCGGCCAGCGCGAGCGGTACGAGTACCGGCTCACGCAGGCCGGGCTGGATCTCTACCCGGTGATGGTCGCGCTGGTGCAGTGGGGTGACGAGCACCTCCCGCTCGACGACGGCCCGCCGCTGGTCGCTCGCCACCGCGGCTGCGGCGAAGAGGTCACGGTGACGATGCAGTGCGCCGCCGGGCATGCGCCGGAGCCGCGCGAGGTCGCGTTCACCCCCGGGCCGTCGGCGCAGCCCCGCATCATCGCCTAGCCAATCCGCTGCAGCGCCCGCTCACGGCGTACGGCAACCGACGAACCCGACTCCCGCCGCGCCATCCGGCGCAGCAGCATCGGCGCCACCAGCAACCCGGCCACGGCCCACGCCCCGAGCACTCCCACCGTCTCCAGGTGCCGCCAGGACTCCCCGACCTCAACCACAACCGTTGTATCAGGCAACAATGACGCCCGGGTCCCCAGCCCCAGCCAGTAGATCGGCGACACCTGCGCGACGACCTGCAACCACCCCGGCAGCGCGGTCAGCGGGTAGAAGATCCCCGAGATCGCGATCATCCCCAGCACCGGCAGCTGCACCACGCCCTGCGCCCGCGCACTCGGAAACGCCGACCCCAAGACCGCTCCGATCGGCAGCGTCGCCACCAGCCCCAGCGCCAGCACCCCGAACAAACTCAGCACCGACCCCACCCCGAACACCAGCCCGTCCACGAAGAACAGCGCCGGCACCACGAGGATCACCAGATCCGCGATCAACCCACCGGCCACCGACACCACCTTTCCGACCAGGTAGGCCCGCATCCCGTACGGCGTCGCCTTCGCCCGCAGCAGCGTCCCGTCCTCGCGGTCGACGGTGAGCTGCTGGCTCATGCTCACCATCCCCATCGCCGCGTTCATCCCGAGAATGCTCGGCAGCGCCAGCGTCCCGAGCAGGATCCCGGTCCCGCCGAACTCGCGGTCCCGCAGGAAGAACAGCGCGACCAGCATCAGCACCGGCCACAGGAAGTGGCTGACCAGATCCCCCGGGTTGGTGAACGACTGCCGCAGCTCGATCACGCCGCGCACCCAGCCCAGCCGCCACGCGTTCATCGGCCCACCAGTTCCAGGTACGCGTCCTCGAGCCGCGCCCGCCGCACTTCCAGGTCGCTCACGTCCTCGCCGTACTGCGCGAACAGCTCGCGGGCGAACGCCGTCGACTCCCCGGTCAGTTCCACGTACGCCGTACCGCCGACGCGCCAGCGCACCTCGTCCCGCCCGGCGATCTGCCGGGTCAACTCGTCCGCGGTACCGCTCGCGAGCACGCGCCCGCCGGCCAGGATCAGGATGCGATCAGCCAGCTTGCTCGCCTCGTCCAGGTCGTGCGTCGTGAGCAGGATCGTCGTCCCGAGCTCGGTCGCGAGCCGCCGGACCAGCTCGTGGAAGCTGTGCCGCGCCACCGGGTCGAAGCCGGTCGTCGGCTCGTCGAGGAACAGCAGCTCCGGCCGCCCGACGATGCCGATGGCAACATCCAGTCGCCGCCGCTGCCCGCCGGACAGCGTCTTGAGCTTGTGGCCGGCGCGATCGGTGAGCCCGACCAGCTCGATCAGCTCGTCGACGTCCCACGGGTCCGGGTAGTACCGACCGAGGTGCGCGAGCAGCTCGCGCACCCGCCACTTGCCGTGGTCGCGCCACGACTGCAGGACAACGCCGAGCTTGGCCCGCCAAGCCTCGTCACCCCGCGCCGGATCGACCCCGAGCACGGTCACCGCGCCCGCGGAGCGGACCCGGAAACCTTCGAGGATCTCGATCGTGGTCGTCTTGCCCGCGCCGTTCGGCCCGAGCAGCGCGAGCACCTCACCGGCTCCCGCGCCGAAGCTGACCCCGTGCAGTACGTCGGTCGCGCCGTACCGCATCCGCAGGTCGCTCACCGCTATCGTTTCCATATCCGTGAACGTAGATTGCAAGTCGCCCTCTGGACAACGATGTTGCTTGCTCATAAGCCTTGTTTTCCGCAGGATTCGGCGATTCAATGCAATGACACTGGCGGTGAATGCATCCACCTGTTGCAATGAGCTGCCGACGAACGCACCGAGGAGACCCGCGATGCCCGGCGACCGGCTGACCCACGACGAACGCCGTACGATCGGCGCCGGACTGTCCGACGGCCTCGGGTACGGCGAGATCGCGCGCCGCCTGAACCGGCCGACCTCGACCGTCACCCGCGAGATCGCCCGCAACGACGGCCCGCACGGCTACCGTCCCGACCACGCCCACCACGCGACGGCGTACCGGGCTCGGCGGCAACGCCCCACCGACCGCTCGGCGACCGCGCTCGGCGAGAGCCGCACCGACGGCCTGGACCCGCGAGCAGTCGCTGCCTTCACCGAACGCCTGGCCGACTCGATGACCAGCAACGGCGTCCCGCGGATGGCGTCCCGTGTGCTCGCCCACCTCTACACAACCGACCAGCCGAGCACGACCGCGGCCCACCTCGTTCACCAGCTCCAGGTGAGCCCGGCCTCGATCTCCAAGGCCGTCAACTACCTCGAAGAACTACAGATGGTTCAGCGCACCCGGGACCCGCTGACTCGCCGCGACCACTACACGATCGCCGACGACGTGTGGCTGCGTGCGTGGCAGACCAGCGCCCAGGCCAACACCAGCTGGGCCGACACCGCCCGCGAAGGCGTCGAGCTGTTCACCCCCGAGACCCCAGCCGGCGCCCGCCTGGCCGAGATGGCGCGCTTCTTCACCCAGCTGAGCGCCGACATGTCCGGTACGACACCGTCACCGGCCGCCGAGGACACCGCCACGATTCTGGCCGCGCTGCTCCACGCGCAGCGCCCGCTGACCGCGGTGGCGCTGTCCGAAGCCCTGGCCTGGCCCCTTGCTCGCGTCACCGAGGCACTGGCCGACGCCGAGACCTACGCGCCGTACACGGACCCGCTGGCGCTCTCCCGTCCGACGCCGACCACGTACACAGTCACCGCAGCGGCCGGGCGTCTCACCTCGGCCCAGCGCCAGGCGCTCAGGGCAGCAGATTGACCGGGACGACCCCCGCGAGCACGAGCACGATCAGCACGAGCCCGACCACGGTCGCGGCCCACTCCTCACCGGAACGCAGCCACCCACCCCGCTGCTCCTCGCGCACCTTCGTCTCGTTCGGCATGCCAGCCACCGTAGAAGGATTTCAATCCCCAGTGGCCGGATCGACAAATCTTCCGCATCCTGAGACGGCGGTCAGCTGGTCGAGCGCGCCGCCCGCACGCGACCTCAGCGCCCGATCAGCGCCCGCAGCACCCGCCCGGTGATCCGCCCGTCCGCCAGCCCGAGAGCGACCAGGTCGTCGAACACCCGCTGATCCCGCGCGGCGCCCCGAATCCCCGCGTCGAGAATCCGAGGCGACCCCGACAGCCGGCCCGCGAGCGTCGCATGCCGAAAGTGCACCGCCAGCGGACGCACGAGCTGCTGATACCGCGTACCGGCGCCCGCGCCTCCGGCCGCCTCCCGCCCGGGGCTCCGGAGGTCCTCCGCAGCGGCCTTGCCGGCGTACAAGCCTGTGGCCACCGCGTAGTAGATCCCTTCACCCGTCATCGGGTTGATCAACCCCGCCGCGTCTCCCGCCAGCAACACCCTTCCGCGAGGCGGCCTCCAACTCCACGTCGTCAGCGGCAGGTGATGCGCCTTCCACGACACCCCGTCCCGCGTCGAGTCCGGCAGCAACCGTTCCAGCTTCTCCAGCAGATCCGCCCGCGTCGGATGCGGCCGCCCCGGATGCAACGCCTCGCCGTACCCCACGTTCGACAACCCGTCCCCGCGGTCGAACGACCACGCGTACGACGGCTGCCGCCCCGGCCCGTACACGATCACCTGCCGAGCTTCTCGTCCCGGCCGCGTCGGCGCATAGCCGCGGAGGGCCAGCGCAGCCGGAGCCGGCTCGAGACCGAGCGCTCGTCGTACGACGGACTGCGCACCATCAGCCCCGACCACCACCTTCGCCGCGATCGACTCGTCCAGCAGCACACAGTCCTCGCGCACCTCGATCCCCCGCACCCGGTGGCTGACCAACTGCGCCCCCGCCGCGACCGCCGCCTCGACCAACCGCGCGTCGAACACCTCCCGCGGCACCACCCAGGTCGCCCGCTCCATCTCCCGATCAACCACCAGCCCGTCCCGCTCCAGCGAGAGCCGGCGGACCGGCGTCCAGTCGTCAAGAAGCCCGGTCACGCCCACCGACGCGAGCAGATCGAGCACATGCGGCGCGATCCCGTCCCCGCACGTCTTGTCCCGCGGAAACTCGGACCGATCCAGCAGCAGCACCGACATCCCAGGCTCAGCCGCAAGCGCACCCAACGCGGCCGCCGTACCAGCCGGTCCGGCCCCGACGATCGCCAAGTCCCACACGGGTTTCACCTCCCCCAGCCTAGGCGAGGTCGCGCCGGCACTACCTCGGCGCGGGTGTCAGCCCCAGTGCCCGCTGCTCGGTGCGCTCATAGCGTCGGGAGCACCGGAGTACGGACTGGGACGCTCACGGGCGCAGGTGCTGGCGAACGTCGACCGGATCCAACGGGCAGCGACCCGAGGGCTGATCGTCGGCAAGTACCAGCTGGACGACGGCTGGGTGCCGACGCTGCTGCTGAGCAGCCTGGCTGACGACCGGAAGGTGATCGACTACCTTGCCACCGGCAAGCTTTCGCGCGGCGACACCGGCTGCTAGCGCTCCGGGCGCCGGCGGCTGCGCGGCGTACGGCGAGCAGGCGGCACGCTCGGCGGAGTACGGCGACGTACCGCCCGGCGGTCCGCGTGGGCGGTGCCTTCACCGACCGGTGCGATCGGCCGCGGCTCGTCGAGGTCGATCACCCGCGGGACGTACTCGGGCAGCGGCTCGTCGTACTCCTCGAACTCAGGCTCCTCGACCACCGGCTCGGGCTTCGGAACACGCATCGGAGCCCGGGCCGCCGCCTCCTTGCTCGCCCGCGGCTTCTCCTCCTCCACCGACGCAACAGCAGGCGCGGCCACCGCGACCGGGACCGCCTTCACCGGCCAGCGCGTCTCGACGTCCACCCCGAGCACCCGGACGAGCTTGCCCAGGACAACGATCGTGAACGCGACCGAGAAGACACTGCAGCCGGCGAACAGCACCGCCTGCCAGCCCGCACCCCAGTTCGACGGCTCCGCGCGTCGCATCGCCGCGAGCATCGCGACCACGACGGCGTTGGTCAGCCCGAGCGCGACCGTCGCCAGTACGGTCCAGACCAGCTCGCGCCGTTCCAGACCGACATCGTCGGCCGCGGCAACCAACCCGGCGACCAGCCCGGCCAGCACCGGCACGGTGTAGACCAGTGCCAGCGCCAGACCAGGGCTGGCGACCAGGTAGAACACGTCGAAGACGAGCGCCGTACCGGCCAGGGCGGCGGCGAAGCCCACCACCATCCGCGGATACCACCGCACCACGGCGATCGCATCCTTGGGCAACGTCCACATCAACCGGTAGTACAAGGCCCTCGTTTTCCCAGGCTCGTTCCAGCGTTCACCGCCATTGTGCCCGTCCGCGGGCGCGGTGAACGCCAACCACACGCCTCAGGCGGCCGCCGGGAGCGGACCGAGCTTGGCCCGGAGATCGTCGAGGATGCGCCGCAGGACCCGGGAGACCTGCATCTGGCTGACCCCGATGTCCGCGCCGATCTCGGACTGGGTCCAGCCCTCGACGAAGCGCAGCTGCAGGATCCGGCGTTCGCGCGGCCCGAGATCCTCCAGCACCGGTTGCAGCATGTCGACGGCTTCCAGCTGGTCGATGCTCGCGTCCTCGTCGTCCGGTACGACGTCGGCCAGGGTCAGGTCGGCGTCGGTCTCGGCCGGGCGGTCGAGCGAGAGCACGTTGAAACAACCGCGCGCGGCCAGAGCCTGTTCGACCTCGGACAGCTCGACGTCGAGGTGGTCGGCGATCTCGGCCGGCGTCGGTTCGCGGTTCAGGCGCTGCTCCAGCTCCGGCAGCTTGCCGGAGATGCTGCCCTGCAGCTCCTGCAGCCGGCGCGGGATCCGGACTGTCCACGCACAGTCGCGGAAGTAACGTTTCACCTCACCCCGGATGGTCGGGATGGCGAACCCGATGAACGGGGTGTCGGCGTCCAGCCGGTAGTGGTGCGCGGCCTTCAGCAGGCCGAGCGAAGCGACCTGTTCCAGGTCGTCGGCCTCGGCCCCGCGACCGCGGAACCGGCGGGCGATGCCCTTGGCCATCTCCAGGTTGAGCTCGACGACCTGTTCGAGCAGCCGCTGGCGCTCGAACTCGTCGTTGCTGGCGGCACGGATTTCCAGGAGTTCGTGAGTGGCGGCCTCGCGCGCGGCGCGATCGGCCGCGGTCGAACACTGGGTCGGAACGGTACTGAGGGTGGTGACCATTTCAACGACCTCGCGACAGGAGTCACGGCGTGGCACATCTCTGGACCACAGGTGTTGCCTGGGCAGCCCGTACCCCGATCGCCGCGATGCCATGCACGGCGGACGGCGAAGGCGCGCGCCCCGATTCGGAGCACGCGCCTTCGACGTACAGAACGGACAGGTCAGACCTTCTTGGCGATCCCGCCCATCAGGATCTTCTGGTACGGCAGCAGCTCGTCGACGTCCGGGATGTCGCCGTCCGGGTCGGCCGGGTTCCAGCGCTCGAGGAAGTCCAGGCCCGGGGGCACCAGCGGCATCCCGAGGAAGTGCTGCTCGATCCGCTCCGGGGTCCGGATCCAGCCGTTGCCCAGGCTCTCCAGGCCGGCCTGCTCGATCGCCTTCTGCAGCTCCTCGCCGGTGTCGACGAAGTCGGTGATGAACAGGTAGCTGCCGGGGGCCAGCCGGTCCATGATCGTGCGGACCCACTCGTCGGGCTTCTCGTCGTCGTGGAAGTGCATGTGAATGCCGACGATCATCAGCGCGATCGGGCGGCTGAAGTCCAGGTGGTTCTTGATGTCCTCGTTCTCGAGGATGCCCTGCGGGTCGCGCAGGTCGGCGGTGACCACGATCGTGCTGTCGTTGGTGGCCAGCAGTGCCCGGCCGTGCGCGAGCACGATCGGGTCGACGTCGACGTACACGACCTTGGCGTCGGGGTTGATCTCCTGCGCCGCCTGGTGGGTGTTCTTCTGGGTCGGCAGCCCGCTGCCGATGTCGAGGAACTGGTCGATGCCTGCCTCGCGGACCAGGTACTGCACGCCCCGGACCAGCGCGGCGCGGTTGTCGATCGCGCACCGACCGGCGTCCGGGACGAACTTCAGGTAGGTCGCCGCGCCCTCACGGTCGGCGGCGAAGTTGTCCTTGCCCCCCAGCAACGCGTCGTACACGCGCGCGATGGTGGGAGTGGAGGTGTCGAACGCCGGAGTGGACTCCGGGCCGTCGGGGTTCGCCATCGACGCAGCCTTTGTGTTGGAGGAATCAGTGCCGTCACTGTAGTGCATTTTGATACCAGTCGGACCCTGGATCACCCGGTCCGTGGAAGTTCCCCGGCCCCGATCCGAAAAGCCTGATTTCTCAACTAGGCAAGGGGATCCGGGCCGCGGGCCCGAGGTGTACCGGGACCCGCACGCGAGTACGCCGGACCGGAGGCCCGCCGGAAGTCTGCCCACCTCACGCGCCGATCAATCACTCGACGGCCGGCAGGCGCGGAAGCGGTCCCGGAGGCCCGATTTTCCTCACCCAAAGCGACATCTTCGGGGGCTACGACACGCCTTCGACCACGCTCCGTATTGGACCGGACACGAGGCCCCCCAACGTGTACGATGCAAATGCAAGCCCAAATGCACGTGCATATGCCAAAGACGTACGGAAGGTGCAGCTGATGACTGCTGTCTACAACGGCATGCCCGGCGACGCGATGAGCGAGCTGACCTGGCGCAAGAGCCAGCGGAGTGGCCCCAACGGCAACTGCGTTGAGGTGGCGAAGCTTCCCGGCGGCGGCGTGGCGATGCGCAACTCGCGTCACACCGACGGCCCGGCCCTGGTCTTCACCCAGGCGGAGATCGAGGCGTTCCTCGGCGGCGTCCACGACGGCGAGTTCGACGACCTCGCCTGAGCGGCCCCCCAAGGCGAGAAGCCCCCTCACCGGGCGAGCGGTGAGGGGGCTTCTTCATGTCCGGGGCCGGTTCCCGCGCGGCCGGTACGACGTACGCCGTACGCCGGCCGCGCGCCCGGCCGGGGCCGGGCGTGACAAAAGGCCGTCCCTTGAGGAGGAGGACGGCCTTTTGCCCAGCCGTCCCTTGAGGAGAGAGACGGCCTTTCCATCGAGGCGCTCCGGGAACCATGGAGCGGTGGTGCACCGCCGGCGGACCCGATCACTGGCCCGCGGACGGTCGATCAGGGTGCTGTACTACTAGGGGCCCGCTAGAGAGCCCCCGCGGAGCTACTGGACCGTGAGCGGCCAGAGCTGCTCGCTGCGCGGCAGTTCCGAGGCGCTGCCCGGGCCCGCGGCGTTGTCGACGGTGATGCGCAGACCGGTGAACTTGGGCGTCATCACCCGCTGGTAGCGCGAGGCCCGGTCCGGCTCCGCGACGTACTCGGCGATCAGGTGGTCGCCCAACCAGATGCGCACCATTTTCCGTCCTCCTCGATCGGCGTTCATGGACTCAGGCTCACGATCGGGTCGCCGTCGAGCTGACGGACACCGCGCAGCCATCCTTCGAAGGCCCAGCGCTGCTGCTCGGGGCAGCGCGCCACCAGTTCCTGGATCTCCCGTTCGGTGAGCTCGTCGGGCGCACGCTCACCGGTCTTCGTGGGCCCGTACTCGACGGGCTGTGCGTCGTGGTCACTCATCGACTCGGGTACCCCAACCAGTCATGCCGGCAGCGTGCTGCCGACGGGCCAAAGGTCCGGCCTGCTGGTTCGCGCCGGTGACGGTGGTTGTCACTTGGCGCGAGATCCAGCTCACCTTCTGTGCATGAAGCAATCATGGCGTCGGCACGCTGCGAATGCAAGCGCCCGATGCACGTGCATTCGCACGTTTTGCGTTTGTGACCTTCCGGAGACCCGATTCAGGCTCAGCAGGCGGCGGACAGGCGTGATTTCGCCGTTCCCGGACCCGGGGATTGACGCTAATATGTCCGGACAAAGTGGTCATCAGTCGCGACCTGAGGGGTACTGGGGATGACCCTGGGTAGTTGTTCGGACGCGACCACGACTGATAAGTAAGAACTTCGACAGATCAGCGTCCGGACGTGCGATGATTTGGCTCGGGGTCAGACTGAGGCACAGCTGGGGCGTCGGAGGTGAGTGTGACGGAGTCGGGCGCGCAGAGCGGGCCGACCGCACTTCGCATCATTCTGGGCGCGCACCTGCGCCGGATGCGTGAGGCCGCCGGCATCACCCGCTCCGACGCGGGGTGGGAGATCCGCTCGTCGGAGTCGAAGGTCAGCCGGATGGAGCTCGGCCGGGTCGGCTTCAAGGAGCGCGACGTCGCGGACCTGCTCCGTCTCTACGGACTGGACGACCCCGAAGAGCGTGAGCGGCTGCTGTCTCTCGCGCGCGACGCGAACAACCCGGGCTGGTGGCACCGCTTCGGCGACGTGCTGCCGAGCTGGTTCCACTCCTACCTCGGCCTGGAAGCGTCGGCGCAGCTGATCCGTACTTACGAACTGCAGTTCGTCCCGGGTCTGCTGCAGACGGAGGAGTACGTCCGTGCGGTGGTCCAGCTCGGCCGCGGCCTGATCCCGGCCGACGAGGTCGACCGTCGGGTCTCGCTGCGGATCAACCGGCAGGAAGTGCTGAACCGCGCCGCCGGACCGGTCCGCCTGTGGGCCGTCGTCGACGAGGCCGCGCTGCGCCGCCCGATCGGCGGGGTGAAGGCGATGCGCGACCAGCTGGAGTACCTGATCGAGGCGACCCACATGCCGAACGTGACGCTGCAGGTGATGCCGTTCGAGGCCGGTGGCCACGCGGCGACCGGTGGCGCGTACAGCATCCTGCGGTTCCCCGAGCAGGACCTGCCCGACATCGTCTACATCGAGCACCTGACCAGCGCGCTCTACCTGGACAAGCTCGAGGACCTCGACCAGTACACGGCCACGATGGAGGCCCTCTGCGTCGCGGCCCCGCCACCGAGCCGCACCCGGGACCGGATCGCGACGATCCTGAAGGACTTCTGACTACGCGTTGGCGTCCAGCCAGTCGAGCAACGGTGTCACCGCACGCCAGTCGTCGCGGATCCGCTCGGCCAGCTCAGCGGTGTGGATCACCGGCTCGAAGCCGTACGACTTGTTGACCGCGAGCGACTTGTGCCGCAGCAGCTCGATCCGCGGGTGGTTCGCGTCATACCCGCGCGGGGTGGTCTTCAGCTTCTCGCCGTCGATCGCCCAGCCGGCGGCGGTCAGCTCGTCGAGCAGCTTCTCCAGCTCCTTGCCGCGACGGTCCTCGTCGATCGCGGTCCGGATCCGGCCGAGCCGGTCCGCGGCCGCCTCGTAGAAGCCCGCACCGACCCGGACCCCCGGCGCCGAGACCTGCACGTACCGCCCGGTCGACGGCCCGGTCGGCAGGAACGCCCCCTGATGCGTCTTGTACGGCGTCTTGTCCTTGGCGAACCGCACGTCGCGGTACGGCCGGAAGATCTTCGCCACCCCGAACTCCGCCTCCAGCTCCGCGAGCAACGCGGCCATCGGCACCCGCACCGACTCCTCGTACACGTGCTTGTGCTCGGCCCAGAAGGTCTTGGTGTTGTCCATCTCGAGGTCGTCGTAGAAGTCCAGCGCGGCGACCGGGAACCCGGTGAAGCTCATACCTTCACCTTAGTGTCAGTAGCCTGAACCGATGCTGACGGTTCCCCCGTACGACGTCCTGCGGCAGCGCCGCAGCGAGAAGTGGTCCGGCCTCGCCCCGGGTGTGATCGGCGCGACGGTCGCCGAGCTCGACTTCGAGCTCGCGTCTCCGATCGCGGCGGTGCTGCACGAGGCCGTCGACCGCGGCGACCTCGGCTACGCCCCCGGCGTCTCGCCCCAGCTCCGCGCGGCGTTCACCGGCTTCGCGGACCGGCGGCTTCGGTGGCGGGTCGATCCGGATCAGCTGACGCTCGTGCCCGAGGTGCTGATCGGCCTGATCGAGTTGTGCCGGGTGCTCGCGCCGGGCGGCAAGGTCGGGTTCGCGACGGCCGGGTACCCGCCGTTCCTGCTGCAGCTCCCGGCGGCCGGCTTCGCCGTCCGGCACCTTCAGCTGCGCCCGGACGACTCCTTCGACCTCGACCGGTTGACCGCGGAGCTGCGCGACGGACTGCGGGTGCTGATCCTGGCCAGCCCGCACAACCCGACCGGGCGGGTCCTGCCCCGGGCCGAGCTCGAGCAGATCGCCGAAGTGTGCGCCGAGTACGACGCCTGGGTGCTCGCGGACGAGATCCATGCGCCGCTCGTCCTCCCCGGCGCCGAGTTCGTGCCGTGGCTGGAGGTGTCGGACGCAGCTCGCCGGCACGGGATCGCGTTGACGTCGGCGTCGAAGGCGTTCAACCTGGCCGGGCTCAAGTGCGCGCTGGTGGTGACCGCCTCGGACCGCGCGCAGGACGTCGTCCGCCGGTTGCCGTTCACCGCCGACCAGGTCGGGCTGCTCGGGCTGCTCGCCGCGGAGACCGCGTTCGCCGAGGGCGACGCGTGGCTCGACGCGTTGATCGCGCAGCTCGATCGCAACCGCACGCTGATCGGTGAGCGGCTGCCGGACGGGATCAGCTGGTCGCCGCCGCAGGCGACGTACCTGGGTTGGCTGGACTGTGCGGGGCTCGGCCTGGCGCCGGATCCCGCGGCGTTCTTCCTGCGCGAGGCGAAGGTTGCCCTGGGCGCCGGTTCTGACTACGACCCGGCAGCCCGCGACCGGGTTCGGCTCAACTTCGGGACCGGCGCCGAGCAACTCGGCGAGATCCTCGACCGGATGGCTAGCGCGCTAGCGAGCTGAAGAACGCCCGGATGTCGGCGACCAGGGCGGCCGGTTGTTCGAGGGCGGCGAAGTGGCCGCCGTCGGGGTAGGTGGTCCAGCGGACGATGTTGTCGGTGCGGTCGGCGATCGCGCGCAGCGGGATGAAGTTGTCGTGCGCGAAGTCGGCGAGCGCGGTCGGGGTCCGGGACGGTTCGGTCGGGCGGCCGTGGTGGGCGCGCTCGTAGTAGATCCGGCCGGCTGAGCCCGCC
This sequence comes from Kribbella sp. NPDC051770, assembly GCF_040681455.1. Classification (NCBI taxonomy): domain Bacteria; kingdom Bacillati; phylum Actinomycetota; class Actinomycetes; order Propionibacteriales; family Kribbellaceae; genus Kribbella; species Kribbella sp. NPDC051770. The sequence goes on from NZ_JBFAYT010000007.1 coordinate 107,929, forward strand.
GTACCGGTCAGCCAGTAGAGCATCACCGTGGTCAGCAGATGGTCGCGGCCGATCGGCTGCGACGGGTCCGCCCACTCGTGGAACTTCTCGGCGATCCACGCGAGTTGCCCGACCGGTGAGTCGACCAGCGCATAGGCGAGCGTCTGCGGCCGGGTCGACTGCAGGTCGGCGTACCCCTGCTTCTCCTGCTGCCACGCGCGCATCCGCTGCCAGGACGCGATCGTGCGCGCGCGTTCGGCCGGCTCGAGGTCGGCCAGCTCCTGCTCGGTCGGCTCGGCTGTCGCAGCACCGCCGGGCAGCAGATTGAGATGTACGCCGATCACCTGGTCCGGCCGGATCCGTCCGAGCTCGCGCGAGATCGCCGCACCCCAGTCCCCACCCTGTACGCCGTACCGCCGATGCCCGAGCCGGTCCATCAGCTCCGCGAACGCGCGCGCGATCCGGTTGACCTCCCAGCCCGGCTCGCTGGTCGGCCCGGACAGGCCGAAGCCCGGGATGCTCGGGATCACCAGCTCGAACGCCGGCGCTCCCCCGGCGCCGTGCGCCCGCGGATCGGTCAGCGGCCCGGCGACGTCGACGAACTCCGCGATCGAGCCGGGCCAGCCGTGCGTCAGCAGCAGCGGAATCGCATTGGGCTCGGGCGAAGCGACGCAGGCGAAGTGGATCCGGGTGCCGTCGATCGTGGTGGTGAACTGCGGCCACTCGTTCAGCCGCGCCTCGGCCACCCGCCAGTCGTACTCGTGCCGCCAGTACTCGACGAGCTCGCGCAGATGGTCACGCGGTACGCCGTACGCCCATCCGACGCCGGGCAGTTCGTCGGGCCAGCGGGTCAGGTCGAGCCGCAGCGCGAGGTCGTCGAGCTGCTGCTGCGGGATCGCGAGCCGGAACGGCTCGATCGGCGCCGCGGCGGTCAGGCGTTCACCCGCCGGTCGCGGACCTTCTTCAGGACCAGCGCGAGCACCAGCGCCAGGACGCCGGCCACCAGCATGACGGTCACCAGCGTGACCGAGTTGTCGAGCTTCCCGTCGCAGGCCATCGGGGTGATCCCCCCGGCCGGCGAGAACGCCGATCCGCAGTCGACGCTGCCCACCGAGACCGACCGGAACCCGAGTCCCAGGCCGACCAGCAGCAGCACGACTCCGGCGGTCGCCAGAATCTTGTTCATCGTCGTCACGATCGCGCCGACACCATCTCCCGCGGGCCGGCCAACGGCACGACCCGACTGCCCCGTAACACTTCGTTCACTCCCGACCTCGACCGACACCTTTACGAACTTACGGTCAGCTGTTCGCTGAACCACCCCGACAGAGCCGTCAGCAGCGATTCTTCACACAGTCCTTACTCAGGACAAACCAGCTCGTCACGATGGTCTCAGAGCACGATACGGGCAGTGACAGTGGCATACCAGTGCCAACTTCGCGGTTGCGGTGCAAGCGGTTTCGACACTCCGGTTGCTCGCCTCGGCGGCGCCGGTGCTCTACCGTGTGACGTATGAAGAGTTCTGCAGATGTGCAGTCCGCTGCCGACGCCTGCGCGGTGAAGCTGGTCGACCCCGAGCGGGTCGCGGCCGTCCACGCCAGGATGCCGTCCGAGCAGGACGTCGTCGACACCGCCGACGTGTTCGGGCTGCTCGGCGACCCGCGGCGGCTGAAGCTGCTGGTCGCCCTGCTCGACGGCGAGCTGTGCGTCTGCGACCTCGCCGCGGTCAGCGGCCTGAGCGAATCGGCGACCTCGCACGCGCTGCGACTGCTGCGCGCGCATCGCGTGGTGTCCGTACGGCGGGACGGCCGGATGGCCTTCTACCGGCTCGACGACGCGCACGTCCGGATGCTCGTCGACCTCGCGGTCGCCCACACCGAGCACACCGACGCCATTCACCCGGAGCGTGGCTGATGGGAAAGGAAGCGGTGGACGCCGCACGCCCGGCCGCCGCGGCCGGGCACGGCCATGGGCACGGTCACGGGCACGGCGTCAGCGCTGACGCCGACCGGAAGCTGCTGAGCGGTGCTCTTGCGCTGATCCTCGCGTTCATGGCCGCCGAGGTGGTCGTCGGGTTCGCCGCCGGTTCGCTCGCGCTGATCACCGACGCCGCGCACATGCTCACCGACGCGATCGCCATCGCGCTCGCGCTGCTCGCGATCCGGCTCGCCGCGCGCCCGCCGGTGGGCGGTTTCACGTACGGGTTCAAGCGGGTCGAGATCCTGTCCGCGCAGGCCAACGGGATCACCCTGCTGCTGCTCGCCGTGTTCTTCGTCTACGAGTCGGTGCAGCGGATGATCCACCCGCCGGAGGTCGAGGGCGTGCTCGTCCTGGTCACCGGTGTGGTCGGCATCTTCGTCAACCTCGCCGCGACCTGGCTGATCAGCAGGGCGAACCGGTCCAGCCTGAACGTCGAGGGCGCCTTCCAGCACATCCTCAACGACCTGTTCGCGTTCATCGCGACCGCGGCCGCGGGTCTCGTCGTCCTGCTGACCGGGTTCACCCGCGCCGACTCGATCGCCGCGCTGATCGTCGCGGCGCTGATGCTGAAGGCCGGGATCGAGCTGGTCCGCGCCTCCGGCCGGATCTTCCTCGAGGCAGCCCCGGCCGGTCTCGACCCGGCCGCGCTCGGCCGGGAGCTGTGCAGTGTCGAGGGCGTCGTCGAGATCCACGACCTGCACGTCTGGGAGATCACCTCCGGCGAGCCGGCCGCCTCCGCACACATCCTGGTCCGCGAGGGCCTGGACTGCCACCTGATCCGCGAGCAGGTCGAGAAGCTGCTCGCCGAGCGCCACCACCTCACCCACTCCACGCTCCAGGTCGACCACGCCTCCGGCGACACCCCCGAGCTGCACTGCTCCGACTCCCACGGAATCGTCCACCGCGCCCCCGATGTCGAAAACGGCGCGGCGGCTTCTACCTAGGGTGGAAAGCACCCATCCGAGGAGGAAACATGAGCACCCTGGACCACGAGTTCACCGCCGAGCTGCTGACCAGCGACGCGAAGGGCGGCTGGACGTACGTCGTGATGCCGGGCTCGGCCGAGTTCTTCGGCACCCGCGGCCTGGTCAAGGTCCGCGGCACGATGGACGGGCACCCGTTCGAGAGCGCCTTCATGGCCCTCGGCGACGGCACCCACAAACTCCCGGTCAAGGCCGACGTCCGCAAGGCGATCGGCAAGAGCACCGGGGCCGAGATCACCGTTCACCTCGCGGAACGCCTCTGACCGCTCGACCCCGCTCGACGCCCCTGCGGGGCGGCGAGCGGGGAGGATAGGGCGGGGCGGCCCGAGCCCACGCCCCTCCGAGACGGAGCGATCTCGCCCTCACGCCAGCGACACCAGCTCCAAGTACTCGTCGGTCCACAGGTCCTCCGACGCGTCGGGGAGCAGCAGCACCCGGTCGGGGCGTAGCGCCTCGATCGCGCCCTCGTCGTGGGTGACCATGACGAGGGCACCCGGGTAGCTGCCGACCGCGCCCAGGACCTCGTCGCGGGAGGCCGGGTCGAGGTTGTTGGTGGGCTCGTCGAGCAGCAGCACGTTGGCGCCGGAGTGGACGAGGCCGGCCAGCGCCAGCCGGGTCTTCTCGCCGCCGGACAGGACGTGGGCCGGCTTGTCCGCGTCGTCGCCGCTGAACAGGAACGAGCCGAGCACGTTGCGGACCTCGCCGTCGGTGAGCCGCGGCGCGACCGCCGCCAGGTTCTGGCGGACCGTCCCGGCCAGGTCGAGGGTGTCGTGCTCCTGGGCGAAGTACCCCAGGCGCAACCCGTGACCGTGCACTACCTCACCGCTGTCCGGCGTCTCGCGACCGGCGAGGATCCGGAGCAGCGTCGTCTTACCCGCGCCGTTCAGGCCGAGGATGACGAGGCGACTCCCCCGGTCGACGGCGAGGTCGACACCCTTGAGGACCTCCAGAGCGCCGTACGACTTGGTCAGGCCGACAGCGCTCAGCGGAGTCCGGCCGGACGGCGCCGGGTCGGGCAGCCGGATCCGCGCGACGCGGGCGGCCCGGCGTACCGGCTCGAGGTCGGTGAGCAGCTTGTCCGCGCGCCGCGCCATGTTGCGCGCGGCAACGGCCGTGCTGGCGCCGGCCTGCATCTTCGCCGCCTGGGCGTGCAGGACCGCGGCCTTGCGCTCGGCCGTGTTCCGCTCCCGGGAGCGGCGCCGCTCGTCGGTCTCCAGCTGGGTCAGGTACTTCTTCCAGCCGGTGTTGTGGACGTCGATCGTGCGCCGCTGCGGGTCCAGGTGGAAGACCCGGTTGACCGTTGCCGCGAGCAACTGACGGTCGTGGCTGATCACCACCAGCCCGCCGGCGTAGCCGAGCAGGAACGACCGCAGCCAGACCACGGAGTCCGCGTCGAGGTGGTTGGTCGGCTCGTCGAGCAGCAGCGTGTCGTGCTCGGCGAACAGGATCCGGGCCAGCTCGACCCGGCGCCGCTGCCCGCCGGACAGCTCGCCGATCGGCTGCTCCAGCGCGCGGATCGGCAACCCGACGCCCGCCGCGAGCCGGCCGGCCTCCGCCTCGGCGGCGTACCCGCCCGCGGCCTGGAACTCGGTCTCGGCCCGCGCGTACGCCGCCATCGCGCGCTCCTGCTCGGCGCCGGTCGCCGTGCTCATGGTGGCCTCGGCCTTGCGCAGCCGGGCGACCACGGCGTCCAGCCCGCGGGCGGACAGGATGCGCGCGGTCACGGTGAGGGCGGGGTCGGCGGCCCGCGGGTCCTGCGGCAGGTAGCCGACCGAGCCGGTCGCGGTGATGCTGCCGGCGGCCGGGCGGTCCTCGCCCGCGAGCGCCTTGAGCAGCGTGGTCTTCCCGGCGCCGTTGCGGCCGACCAGGCCGATCTTGTCGCCGGGGCCGATGTGGAAGGACAGGTCCGACAGCAGCAGCTGGGCACCGGCGCGGACGTCGACCGAGTGAACGGTGATCATGAACCTGGTTACTCTCTGTGATGACTACGGGACGCACTTCGGGTACGGAAGCGGGTCGCGCAGCTAGACACAGAGGCAAGTAGCCATGTCCCCACAGTACGTTCGCAGCGCAAGGCGTGCGACTGGTTTTCGGTCGCCCCACCGGCTGCCAGGATGTGCCGCATGAGTGAGAGAGATGTCGAGAAGACGTACACCGTCGAGGAGTTCGCCGCGAAGCTCCGCCGGCTGGCGGACGCCCTGGAGAGTGGCAAGCCGTTCCGGATCCAGATCGCCGGCGAGCGGTTCACGGTCCCGAAGAACGCGCAGATCAGCGTCGAGCACGAGCGCGGTGAGGACGAGGAGGAGGTCGAGTTCCAGCTGAAGTGGAGCCTGGCCGACTCCGACGAGGAGCCCGAGGACGACGACGCCGTCTGACCAACGCTAGTCGGCGACGAGCAGCGAGAACCGCTCGTCGCACTGGACGACTTCGCGCGGGGTGAAACCGGCGGCGGTGACCAGCTCCGAGTACTCCTGCTCGGTCCGGTCGGCGCCGCCGGCGATCACCAGCATCTCGATGTCGTCGAACTTGGAGTAGTGGGCGCCGTTCCCGGCCGGGACCATCGTCTCGGCGATCAGCACCGGCCCGCCGCCGGCGCGGACCGCGCGCAGGATCCGGATCGCCTGCTCGTCGTCGAAGTTGTGCAGGCAACTCTTGAGCAGGTACGCGTCACCCGGTGGTACGGCGGCGAAGAAGTCCCCCGCGACCAGGTCGACGCGGTCCAGCACCGCGGCCAGGGTCTCGCGCGCCGAGGACAGGACGCTGTCCAGCTCCAGCAGAACCCCGCGGAGGCCGGGGTACACGGTCAGCAACTCGAGCAGCAGGTTGCCCGAGCCAGCGCCCAGATCCACCACCGTCCGGTACGACGAGAAGTCGTGCGCGGCGACGATCGGGCCCATCGCCTGGTCGTGGAAGCTCGCGACGGTCGCGCCGAAGACCGCGGCGTCGTCCGGATGCGTCTGCAGGTAGTCGTAGATTCTCGTCCCGAACGTGCTAGCGAAGGCGGGCTCGCCGGTCCGGACGGACTCGCTGATCCGCGCGTACGGCGTCCAGAACGGTTCCAGGGCGAACATCCGGGCGGCCGCGCGCAGCGATCCCGGGACGTCGGAGCGCAGCAGCTCGGCGGTCTCGGTGAGCGCGAACCGGCCGTCGGCGTCCTCGGCGAAGACCCCGATGCTCGCGGCGGCCCGCAGTACGCGGTAGAGCGCACGGGCGTTGACGTTGGTGGTTTCGGCGAGCTCGGCGGCGGTCAGCGGTTTGTCCACCAGCGCGTCGGCGATGCCCAGCTCGGCGACGGTGGCGAGCACCGGCGGGATCCACTTGCCGGTCAGGTACCGGGTCAGCTCCTGGCGTGCGGTCATGATTCCCCTCCAGCGATACGGTCAGGCGACCTGACCAAAACGGTAAGGTACCCTGACCGTCATGTCAACGGAGTACAGCTCCCCCGGCCGCTGGTTCGGCCTGCTGCGGGTGGCGTTCGACCAGGCGATGGCCGCCGTCGAGACCGAGCTCGGCCGCCGGTACCCCGAGCTGCGGCCGGCGCACCTGCAGCTGTTCCGGTTCGGTGGGATCGACGGGCTGCACACCAGCGAGCTGGCCGCGCACGCGGGCATCACCAAGCAGTCGATGCACGAGCTGGTGACGCATCTGGAGCGGCACGGGTACCTGACGCGGGCGCCTGACCCCGCGGACTCGCGCGCCCGGCTCGTCCGGCTGACCGCGAAGGGCCGCCGGCTGGAGAAGGATCTGGTGCGCGCGATCGACGTCGTCCGGGACGACTGGCGGGAGCGCCTCGGCGAGGAGCGGCTGGACGCGTTGTGGTCGATACTTCAGGAGCTGACCGGAGAGGTGACGCCCGGAGGGAGAACGCGGTGACGATCGCGGTGTACGGCGCGGGCGGGATCGGGTGCTACGTCGGCGGGCGGCTGGTCGCCGGTGGGGCCGACGTCGTGTTCGTCGGTCGGCAGCGGATCGGCGACGAGCTGGCCGAGCACGGGCTCCGGCTGACCGACTACAAGGGCGCCGACGTTCGCGTGTCGGATCTGCGATTCGCGACGACGCCGGCGGCGGCCGCTGACGCTGACCTCGTGCTGGTGACGGTGAAGTCGGCGGCGACCGAAGGCGCGGCTGAGGAGCTGGCCGGCGTACTGAAGCCGGGTGCCGTGGTGGTGAGCTTCCAGAACGGGCTGCGCAACGGCGAGGTCCTGCGGGAGCGGCTGCCGGAGCAAGTCGTGCTGTCCGGGATGGTCCCCTTCAACGTGCTGAGCAAGGGCGGCGGGGCGTTCCACCAGGGCACCGAGGGCGGGCTCGATGTGCAGGCGCACGCGGCGCTCACGCCGTACGGCGAAGCGTTCGCGAAGGCCGGGCTGCCGCTGACGCAGCACGACGACGTCGTACCGGTGCAGTGGGCGAAGCTCCTGCTCAACCTGAACAACCCGGTCAACGCACTGTCCGACCTGCCGTTGCGCGACGAGCTGTCGCAGCGCTCGTACCGCCGCTGCCTCGCGGCCGCGCAGGAGGAGACGCTGAAACTCCTGCAGGACAAGAGGATCCGGCCCGCGAAGCTCACGGCACTGCCGCCCGGGCGGATGCCCGCGGTGCTGCGGCTTCCGGACTGGTTGTTCCGGCGGCTGGCGTCGAAGATGCTCGCGATCGACCCGTACGCGCGGACGTCGATGTGGGAGGACCTGCAGGCCGGTCGGCGGACGGAGATCGATTATCTGAACGGCGAGGTGGTCCGCCTGGCCGAATCGCTGGGCCGCACAGCACCGGTCAACGCCAAGCTCGTTGAGCTGGTTCGTGCCGAGGAAGCCGGACCACGCCACGTCTGGACCGGTGAAGAGCTGTCCAAGCAGCTACGGATTTAGAGCCGCGGGTGGGAGCAGGTCGTGGTCACCGAGCGGCCAGTCGGCCGGCGCTGGACCCAACGCAGACAGGGCATCCAGCTGCAGCAAGCACCAAGGCGACAGCCCCGGCCAGGAGGCCACCTTCGACCACTCCACCCACTCGTACGCCGCGACCTCGGTGGGCTCCGGCTGCGGGTCGCCGTCCCAGGTGACCCGGTAGACCGGGCAGATCTCGTACTCGACGACGCCGGCCAGCTCGGCGCGGTAGCGGAACTCCGGCAGCACCAGTTCGACCTGGTCCGCGACGATGCCGAGCTCGTCGGACAGCCGCCGGCGTACGGCGTCAGGCAGCGGCTCGCCCGGCAAGGGATGCCCGCAGCAACTGTTCGTCCAGACTCCCGGCCAGGTGGTCTTCGTGTGCGCCCGCTGGGTCAGCAGCACACGGCCGCTGCGGTCGAAAACGTAACTGGAGAAGGCCAGGTGCAGCGGGGTCGACGCGTGGTGCACGGTCGCCTTGTCCTGGCTGCCGATCGCGTGGCCCGCTTCGTCCAGCAGGACGACTTTCTCCGTGTTCACCAGGTCAAGCGTAGTGCTAGTCTCGTGGACGTGACGAAGCAGCGTGCGACGTATCGACCGGCTCTGGGAGGAGCCGGGAGCTAGTCGCGCCCTGAAGCAACCGCTTCGTACCAGAGCCTCCGAGGCAGGAACCGTCCGGTTCCTGCCTCTTTCCGTTGCCGGGAGGCTCGTCCTCTCGCCGTCTGCTCCGAGAGGACCCTCATGAACGACGCCCAGGCCGTGATCGACCGGTTACGGCGGACCACCGACAGCATCGTCGGCGAGGCCGACCTGCGCACCCGGCTGGAGTCCGGCCGGCCGCTGCGGATCAAGTACGGCGTCGACTGCACCGCGCCCGACCTGCACCTCGGGCACGCGGTGAACTTGTGGATGATGCGCGGCCTGCAGGACCTCGGCCACACCGTCGTGTTCCTGCTCGGCGACCTGACCACCCGGATCGGCGACCCGACCGGGCGCAGCGAGACCCGCCCGGTGCTGACGCCGGAGGAGATCGAGGTCAACGCGGCCGCGTTCCTCGAGCAGGTCTCGCTGGTCCTGCGGACCGATCCAGCCGTTTTCGAAGTACGCCGGAACTCCGAGTGGTACGACGCGATGGACGTCGCGACGCTGCTCGGATTGTTCTCCCACGTGACCCAGGCGCAGCTGATGGCGCGCGACATGTTCCGGGCGCGGGTCGCGGCCGGGCGCGAGATCGCGCTGCACGAGCTGACCTACCCGGTGCTGCAGGGCTACGACAGCTTCGCGCTGCGCAGCGACCTGACGATCGTGGGGACCGACCAACTGTTCAACGAGCAGCTGGGCCGGCACTTCCAGCAGCGCCTCGGTGCTGAGCCGCAGGTGGTGATCACGAGCACGATCACGCCCGGGCTCGACGGTGGCCCGAAGCAGTCGAAGTCGCTGAACAACTACGTCGCGCTGACCGATTCGCCGAAGGACAAGTTCGGCAAGCTGATGAGCCTGCCCGACGAGCTGGTCGAGACCTGGGCGCGGGTGTACACCGAGCTGCCGCTGGACGCTGTGGCCGCGCTGGGGAGCGCTGCTGCGGATGGCGGGCCCGCTGCTCGGGACGCGAAGCTGCGGCTGGCTGCTGCGGTCGTGACTCGCTACCACGGCGCTGGTACGGCGCGAGCCGAACTGGACGCGTTCCAGCGCGTCTTCTCGCAGCGGGCCGAGCCGGACGAGCTGCCGGAGGTGGTGATCGACTCGACCACGCTGTCGGCGTTGGAGCTGTTGGCCGCCGTACGGCCGGATGTGAGCAAGTCCGAGCTGCGCCGGCTGTTGCGGCAGGGTGCGGTGAGTGTGGACGGGACTCGGCTGCGCGACTCGGAGGAGCTGGTGGAGGTGCACGCCGGGGCTGTGGTGCGGTCGGGACGGCGGGTGTGGCACCGGGTGCGGCGAAATTCGCAGGCGGCGGACGCGTGATGCCGGAGCATCTGTGAGGTGAGCGAGACGAAGACGGTGGAGGCGCTGGTCAGCCTCGGCGCGCGGTACCTGGGCCGGGTCGGGCCGTTCGAGGCCGACCGGCCGTGGTGGTCGGAGATCGAGGCGGTGACGGCGTACCTGGATGAGCTGCTGGGGGTGCGGAGCTTGGTGCTGCGGCTTCTGCAGGCGGATGAGGCTGCGGTCGGGCGTGGTGGGCGCGTGGTCTATCACGTGCAGGTGGACCGGGAGCCTGCTTCGGGGGTGCTCGATCTGACGCCGTGTGCTGGGTGGGACGAGATCGTTGCGCCGCATCCGTTGCGTGCGAGCTGGGCGGAGGTCGACGGGCCGCAGCGGTTGATCTCGTGGGCGCAGACGTTTCTTGGTTTGCAGCAGGCGAGGCAGGTGAAGACGTGGAACCTGTCGTGCCTGATCCGCTTCCCCGGCGCGTGGGCGAAGGCGACGAGCACGTTCTGCAGCGTCGATGCCGAGGTGATCCAGTGGGTGCGCCAGTACGACGCTGAGCTGGCGCCGGAGGTCCTCGGCGTTGATGTGGCTCGCCGCTGGTCGCTGCTGGCGCATGCGCCGGGGGTGGACTGCTGGGAGCCGGACGACGCGACGCTGCGGGACGTGATCGGCCGGTGGGTCGCCGTACAGGCTGGGCTTGCTGGTGCTGAGCTGCCGGTGCCGCGGCTGCTCCCGGAGGAGATCGGGGCGGCGTTGCCACCCACTCGGGTTGCGGCGGCGCTCCCTCAACTGCTGGAGCGTCTCGACGCCGCGGGCCTTCCCAACACCTTGGTGCACGGCGACTTCCACCCCGGCAACTGGCGCTCGGACGGCACCACCCGCCGCATCGTCGACTGGGCCGACAGCTACGTCGGCCACCCCGCCGTCGACCTCCACCGCCTCTGCGGTTACCTCCCACCGGCGCAACAGGAACTAGCGCGCGCTGTCTGGATCTCCGCGTGGAAAGAGCACCTCCCCCACAGCGATCCGGCCCTGGCCCTCCCGCCGGTTACCGTCCTCACTCGGCTGCTCGGCGCGATCACCTACCAGCGCTTCCTCGACAACATCGAGCCGGCCGAACGGATCTACCACGAGGGCGACCCCGCCTCCGAACTAGCCGCCGCAGCCACCGCTGCCGACCACCTGGGAGTCCTGTGATCCTCGCTGATCACCACCGACCACGCGAGCACGGCGTACCGCCTGACCGGCCCAGTCGCCCTGCGCCCGGCCGAACAGGTCGAGATCCTCGGCCGGGCCTTGGGCCGGCCCCTGCGCGCGATCGAACTGTCCCCCACCGAGTCCCACGCGGAACTCCTCGCCGCCATGCCCCAGGCCTACGCCGACGCCATCCACGGTTTCTACGGCGAAGGATTCATCGACGAGACGACGGTCAACCCAACCGTCGAGGAGATCACCGGTCACCCGGCCCGCCCCCTGCAGGAGTGGGTGTCGGAGAACGCCGAACGCTTCAGCTGACCGCGAGCGTCCGCAGGTGGTCGATCATCGTGTCGACCGCTTTGATCAGCGGGTCCGGCGTACGGCGTACCTGGCTCAGCAGCAGACCGCCCTGGACCGCAGCGAGCATCGCGACGGCCAGCTGAGCGGTGTCGGCGCTCGGCGACAGCTCACCGCGGGACTGCATGCGGGTGAGCCCGTCCTCGATCAGCGACTCCCACATCTGGAAGGCGTTCGCGAGCTGCACCCGGGCGACGGGATCGGCCTCGGACAGGTCACTGGCCAGTGACCCCAGCGGGCAGCCGCCGGCGCACTGCGTCGCGGTGAGGATGCCGACCATCAGGTCCCGCCAGTTGCCCAGGGCATCGAAATCGTCGAGGCGGTCGAGCCCTTCGCGCTGGACGTCGAGGACCTGGCCGCTCTGGTACTCGATCACCGCGAGCACCAGCGCGTTCTTGCCCGGGAAGTAGTGGTAGAGCTGCGACGGGCTGACCGCGGCCGCCGCCTGGATGTCCTCGATCGTCGTCCGGGCCACGCCCTGGTCGAGCATCAGCCGGGACGCGGCGGCGACGATCCGGTCCCGGGTCGCCTGTCCCTTGCGCGTCAGTGCCATCTCTCGAGCGTACCGATTCTGGAGTTGATACTCCAAAAACAGATCCGCAGGATTGGAGCAGATACTCCAAGAGAGAGGCACTGCGATGACTGCAGACTTCACCGGCCGGACCGCGCTCGTCACCGGCAGCACCAGCGGCATCGGCCGCGAGGTCGCCCGCCAGCTCGCCACCCGGGGCGCTCACGTGCTCGTCAGCGGGCGCGACGCCGAGCGCGGCGCGGCGACGGTCGAGGCGATCCGGTCGAGCGGGGGCAAGGCCGACTTCATCCAGGCGGACCTGGCCGACCCGGCGAGCGTTCAGCAGCTCGCCGTCCGCGCGATCGAGCTCGGCGGCCAGGTCGACATCCTGGTCAACAACGCCGGGCTGTTCCCGTTCGCGCCGACCGCGGAGGTGCCGCAGCAGGAGTTCGACGAGGTGTACGCCGTGAACGTGCGCGCACCGTTCTTCCTCGTCCAGGCGCTGGCCCCGGCGATGGCCGAGCGCGGCAACGGCGCGATCGTGAACGTCACCACGATGGTCGCAACGTTCGGCCTGGCCGGCGCGGCCGTCTACGGCTCGAGCAAGGCGGCGCTGCAACTGCTGACGAAGACATGGGCCGCCGAGTTCGGCGCGGCCGGCGTACGGGTGAACGCGGTGAGCCCCGGACCGACCCGAACCGAAGGCACAGCGTCAATGGGCAGCTCCCTCGACGGCCTCGCGACGACAACCCCACTCAACCGCGTCGGCAAGCCTGAGGAAGTGGCGGCCGGCATCGTCTTCCTGGCCTCCGACACCGCCGCACAGATCCACGGCGTCGTCCTGCCGGTGGACGGCGGGCGCCTGGCGGTCTGACATCCGAACCCACTCCTCGCGCCGTCTCGTCTTTGAGCACCACCCAGCCGTTTCAACGACGCGATAGTGACTGACCGGCGCTCAAAGACGCCGCGATCGCCCAGGGGCGGCCACGGACCGGGGGGCCGGACGGCGGTGGTAGCTGAGCAGGGCAGCGCGGGGAGGGGCGTCGTGGCGGGTGCACGTCGGCGTGCACCACGGCAGGGCCACCGCCGGCTAGTCGCTGGTGACAGGTGCCATGGATCCTCTGATCTTGCGCACCTTCGATTAGGTGCTTGTAGCAACTATTTGTAGCGGGCGACCTCGTCCAGCGGCCGCGGTTCTTCACGGATCCGCACGGTCTCGCCGACCCGCTCGACGGCGATCCACGGCACGTACCAGACCCGGCCCAGCTTCCAGTGCACGAGCCGCCGCAGCAACGCCGGACCGACGTGCCGCTCGTACCCGAACAACCGGGTCGACCGCTTCTCGACCACGATCAACCCGTCGATCCGCAGCGCCGCCTGCCGGGACGTCAGCAGCGGCCCGTCCTGCACCAGCCGGACGTCGGCGACACCGCCGATCTCGTTGCCGTTGGCATCGAGCACCCGGCGGCCGAGCAGCTCATTCAGTCGCATCGCCGGCTCCTGGGATCCGGTCGATGACGTGCTCCTCGACCCAGTCGTCGTGGCGGTCCAGATCCAGGTCCTGGTTGAGGATCTTCACCGCGGAGCCGATCTCGGTGATCTGGTTGGCGGGGATGCGCTCCCGGCCGGAGATGAGCGCGGTCACGACCGGTACGTCGGCGTCGAGGTCGAGCTCGACGTCGTCGATCTTGCCGAGCATCCGCCCGCTGTGCTGGTCGAGCAGCTGCCGGTCCAGCAGGTGCAGCTGCGCGTGCAGAACCCGTCCGGTCATCACTGCCCCGCCTTCGTCACGATCATCAACGGGATCGCCGCGATCGATGCCACCAGCAACAACCCCAGGTAGATCAGGGCCAGGAAGTTGCGCATCCGACCGTTCGTGCCGGTGCCCATGTAGTCCGGGTCGTTGGCGACGATCAGGATCGGCAGGTAGGTCAGCGGCAGCGCCATCGCCGCGAACACCACGGAGTACTCGGTGACTTTGACCGGGTCGACGGCGGTGAGCAGCGTCAGCACCGAGAGCAGCAGGCAGACGATGATCACCAGGTGGAACCGCGACGCCTCCCGCGGCCGGACGAACTTGCCCCACTGCCAGCCGCGGTACTGCGCGATCGTGTACCCGCAGGACAGCGCGGTCTCCAGCGCCGCCCCGAAGGTCGCCGCGAACATCCCGACCAGAACGACGGCCAGCCCGAGCTGCCCGAGCGCGACCGCGGTCGGCAGCGCGACCTGGCCGAGCGTGCTGACCTGGATCCCGGCCGGCAGGTAGACGACGGCCGCGCAGCCTGCGATCGCCAGCGACAGCAGCCCGCCGAGCGGGAACCCGATGAACACGTTCGTCCGCTCGGTGGCCAGATCTCGCCGCGTCCACTTCTCCTCGACGCCACCGGAGGAGAAGAAGAACACCTCGTACGGCGTCATCGCCGCGCCGAACAGCGCGATCGCGTAGTACGCGTACGTCGCCCACGACTCGTGCCCGATCGGGTGTGGGCTCGTTGCCTGGTGCAGCAGCTGTCCCCAGTCCGGGCCGAGCTTCCAGAGCGCGACGGCGAACACGATCAGCAGCAGCCCCATCAGCCCGAAGGTGGTCTCCAGCTTGGAGAACTTCACCTTCCAGATCACCAGCCAGACCGCGAACGCCGCGAGCGGCATCCAGAGCAGGTAGTTCACCCCGCTGGCCAGCTCGAACGCGAGCGCGATGCCACCGATCTCGGCGACCAGGGTCAGCACGGTCACGAGGAACGACGAGACGAGCGTGACGAACCCGGTCTTCGGGCCGAGCCGCTCGCGGATCAGGTCGAACACGGGTCGGCCCGAGATGGCGACGACGCGGCCCGCCATGTCGGCGTACAGGCAGATGCCGATCACGCCGACCACGACCACCCAGGCCAGGTGCATCCCGAACCGCGCGCCGACGAGTGCGTTCGTGACCAGGTCCCCGATGTCGACGAACCCGCCGATCGCGGTCAGGATGCCGAGCGTGACGGCCAGCAGCTTCTTCACCCGGCGAGCTCCAGGAGCTGCTGTGCGCTCTTCTCCAGCGCTGCCACTTGCTGAGCCGCCGCTGCCTCGTCCCCGTTCCCGAGCGCGATCCGTGTGTCGGTGACTGCCTGTGCCGCATCGTCGAGCAGCTGACTGATCCGGTCGTACAGCTTCCGCGCTTCGTCCGTTTCCGGCTGCTGACTGTCGAACCCGGAGACGATGCCATCGAGCGCCTTCTCCGAGTCCTTCACCAGCTGCCCGGCAGGCTGCGCCCAGAGCTTCCCGTCGCCGAGCTGCTGCACCGCCAGCCGCGCGGTCCCAACCTCGGCAGCGGCTTCGCGCGCGGCCTGCGCTCCGGCGTCCTGGATCTGCTGCTCAGGCCCCGCACAGGCGGTCAGGCAGACGAGTAGCAGGACACCCAGCACCCATCTCATCCGCCGCTCCCAGGTCCGCCGTCATCCGCCGGACCCGGTACCCCATCAGCCGCCGATACAACCTCCGGGCAACGACCTGCCTCAGGTGGCCGGGCCGAGGGCGGCGACGTACTCGGCGCCGGAGATCGCCGTACCGAAGCGCGGGAAGACGTAGGAGACCGCGAAGTCGTGGGCGGCCGCGTCGAGACCGGTCATCGCGTCGGTCAGGTAGACGGTCGCGTAGCCGAGGTCGTCGGCGACCCGGCCGGTGGACTCGACGCCGAAGTTGGTGGCGATCCCGGCGAGCGCGACGGTCGCGATGTCGCGCTTGCGCAGCTCGTCGTCGAGCCCGGTGCCCTGGAACGCGCCGACCGTCCGCTTCACGATCTCCAGGTCGCCGGGTTGGGGGTCGAGCTCCGGCGCGAGCTCGCTGCCCTCCGGCTGTACGCCGACGCCCGGCCGCTCGACGCGCACGTGGACCACGGTCCCGCCCACCGACCGCGTCGCCTTCGCCAGCGCGATGCACCGCTCCAGCACCTCACGACCGGCCAGCGGCGCGGTCTCGAGCGCGATGATCCGCGGCATCAGGTCGATCAGCACGAGGGCGGTCCGCCGGGCTTCCAAGCTGAAAGTCATCCCCCGACCCTAGCCGCCCCCACCTGAGGTGTGGGGGCGGCAGGAGTCCTACTACTGCAGTCCGGCGGCCAGCTGTTCGGCGTACTGGACGTCCTTCTCCTTCGCCGAGAAGCCGAACCGGAAGGTCCCACCCTCGTACGTCCCCACCGGCAGCGCCCGCCCACCCGGCTGCCACAGCGGCTGCCAGGCGACCGCGCCGTTCGGCGGGTCGTACCAGTGGTTGTCGGTCGACCACGCCGACCCCGCCTTGTACGCCGTGACGACGCTCAGCCCAGCTCCCGTCGCCATCGACCAGGCCGGCAGCCCGGCGACATCGCCGTTCCGCTCGAATCCACTCGGATCACCCTGGTTCCCGAGCGCCGAGTCGACGTTCAGCGCGACCTCCCACACCGGCGCGGTCGTGGCCCCTCGAACGTTCCACCGCAGCGACGTGTCGAACGTCCGCGCCCCGAACGCGAACGTCCAGTCCGCGGTCACCGGCTCGTCGTTGAACCTGATGCCCTTCAGCGTCAGCCGGTCCCGCCGTGACTCCACCCGCGCGGCCGGTCCGGCCGTGTCGGTGGCGCCGAAGTTCCCGACCGCCAGGTACGGCGCGGTCGAGCGCGACGACGAGTCGAGCGCGGCCTTGTACTTCCCGCGCCCCGACGGATCGACCTCGAGCTTCCGAAGCGCCGCCCGCGGGGCGCTCTGGATGTCCGCCCGGTAGTACTTGGTCGAGACCACCCGCCCCTTCGTCACCTGCAGCGCGTCGAAGTCGAGCGGAGCGACGTACAGCCCGCCCTTCCCCCACCCAGCACCGGTGACCCACCACTTGCGCCCGTCCTGGACGACCTCGGCGGCGTGCGCCGCGATCGTCCCGACCAGCTGGTCGACGGTGAACTTCAGCGGGTCCTTGCTCTTGTACACCTTCGTCGACTCGTACCCGCCGTCACAGCAGACGAACAGGTACCAGTCCGACCCACGCTGTACGACGAACGGCGACTCGGTCGGCCCACCGAACGTTCCGGTCGCCGGATGCTGGAACGCCGTCTTCCGCTCGCTCCAGTGCCGCAGGTCCGGACTGGTGCGGTAGGCAACGATGTGGTTGCCCCCGGCAGGCGTCGAGTTGGCCGTGTAGTACATCACCCACTGGTTGCCGACCCGGTGCACCATCGGGTCGCGCCCGTCGAAGCCGTCGGTGAACAGCGGGTTCGCCGCCGTGTCCCGGGTCCAGGTGACGAGGTCCTTCGAGGTCGCCAGCTGCATCCGGTACGCCGTGTGGTCCTCGGTGCCGCCGGCGTAGAACATGTAGTAGGTGCCGGCGTCGTACATCACGTACGGCGCCCAGATGTGGCTCTCCCCGGCCGCCGGATCGGCGAACAGCGCTGGCGCCTGCTTGGTCCACGGCCCGTTCGGCGTCGGCGCCGTGGCGTGCCCGAAGCTCTTCTCGTCGAGCGGGTTCGCCGGCTCGGCGTGCGTGATCGCGTACACGTGCCAGGTCCCGGTCTTGCGGTCCTGGACGAGCGTGTGGTCGTTGTAGTACCACTGCTCGTTCTCGCCCACGCTCGGGTCGTACACCTTCACGAACTTGCCCGCCGCGACCACGCGGTCCACCTGCACGTACGGCGTACTGCGCACCCGGTCGTCACCTCCTCCGTGTCCGGCCGACGCCGGCAGGGCTGCCCCGCTCAGGAGGGCGGCTCCGGCCAGCGCCGCCAGGATCCGTCGCCCGCGCATCAGCTGAGCTCCAGATCCAGCACGTCCACCCCGGCCAGGAAGTTGACCGCCGCGGCGTTCTTCCCGGTCAGCGTGACGCTCAGCTGGTGCTTGCCGGCGGCAAGCGTCGCGTTGCCCAGGTCAACCTTCTGGGTGCCGACGCCAACGGCCTGGTAGCCGTCGAACGAGACCGGCTGGTTGCCGTCGACCGCGAGGTCGACGATCCCGTAGTCGGCGGCCTTGGTCAGCACCGACGACAGCTTGTACGTCCCCGCCGACGGCACCGAGAACTCGAGCACCACCTTGTCACCCGCCTTCGTTCCGTGGATCCACAGTTGACTTCCGCCCGACCAGCTGACGCCGCAGCAGTTGCCCTGCGGGTCGACCGGCACGGTCGCCGAGACGGCCGGCAGCAGCGACTCGGCCTCGACCCGGATCGTGCTGCCCGAGGTCGCCTGCGCGGTCGCGGACTTCGTGCTCTCCTGCCCGGCCAGGTCGACCGCCGAGACCCGGTACTTCCAGGTCTCCTTGAGCCCGAGCGCCCGGTGCACGAAGCCGGGAACGGTGCTCGTGCCGATCAGCTTCTCGGCGGCACCGGCCTTCGCGCCGTACACCTTGTACTGCGCGATCCCGCTGTCGTCCGACGCCTCGGACCAGGTCAGCCCGATCGCGTTGTCGGTCCGCCCGGTGGCGACCAGGTTCGTCGCCGCGGCCGGCGCCTTGCGGTCGGCGTACGGGAGGACGAGCGACTGGACGGCGTACGCGGCGGCGGTCCAGGCGGGGGCACCGGCGGTCGGCCGGAGCTCGATGCTCAGCTTGGTCTTGCCGAAGGTGAGCGACGCCGGAAGCTGGTAGTTGTCGTCGAGCCAGCGCTGCCGGTCGTTGCCGAGCGGCTGCAACCAGGTACCCGCGTCCTTGCCGTTGACAACCACCTTGGCGGACTGCCCGGCGACGTTCTGGTCACCGGTACGGCGCAACGTGACGCCGCGGTTGATCGGGTCGACCTTGACCTCGAACCTGATCGGGCTCGTTGCCGAGCGCACCTGGTCGGTGAGCACGGTGTCGTCGTGGTCGCCCTCGTAGACCGAGGTCAGGTCCGCGGTCTGCGCACCGGAGTCGGCGTACTTGTGCTGCGTGCGGCTGGCCGCCGAACCGGTGTCGATGCGGTCGGTCTCGCGAGCCCCGAACAGCGGGCTGGAGCCGAGCTTCGGCGCGGTGTAGAGGTACGCGGTCGAGCCGTAGATCGACGTGTGGTCGTTCTGCTGGCCGTGCTCGATGCCGAAAGCCAACTGGTTCTGGAAGCCGATCGAGTCGGTGATGTGCAGCCGCCAGGCGCTGTCGCACTCGACCGCGCAGGCGCCCAGGCGGACCTCGTGCCCGGAGTTGCCGTGGAACGGTGTCGAGTAGGTGCCCTGGTTGAAGTACCAGCCGGACTCGTAGTAGTCCTCGGTGCCGGTGCCGTGGATCGCCGGGGTGCGCTCGCCGTCGACGTACACGCGCTCGTCACCTTCGAGGTAGCCACGCGTGTTGCCGTCGGGCTGCAGACCCTCCATGGTCTGCGAGACGCCGACGAACTTGCCGCGACCGGTGCTCTGGGCAATCATCCAGTCCTGGCCGGTGACCGTCTGCGCCCGGTGCGAGAGCGCGGTGAAGTAGCCGCTGGTCCCGGTCAGCAGGTCGACGGCCGCGCCGGCGTCGCGGGCCGAGGTGACCTCGCCCTGACCGGTCAGCCGGTACGCCGACTTGTTGACCAGCGTGACGGTGGCCTTGGCGACGTACGGCATCGGCCACCAGGCCGAGTACCAGCCGTCCGGGTCCATCCCGAAGAACAGGCTGTGCACCGGGTTCTCGCCGAGCCCGGAGCCGAAGAACTCGCCGACCGGCGCGTCCACCTGGAGCTTGCCGTCGACAACGACCTGGACGCGGGCGCCGGCCAGCAGCGCGTCGGAGGACTTGACCCGCTCGAGGTCCTCGTCGGTCGCGGCGTACGGCATCGAGTTGCGGCCGGTCCACTTCTGCTGGGTGTTGGTGTAGTGGTGCGCCTGCTCCTCGGCCGGGTGCTCGGTGCCGAGGTCGAGGGTGTCGGTGCGCTGCGCGGTGCCGCCGACGATCGAGTCGGCCCAGTAGGTGAACTCGTTGAAGTCCAGGTCCGAGGAGACGAACTCGTTGCGAATGGTCAGGGTCGACTTGCCCGCGGTCAGCGCGGCCGGCAGGTCGAGGACCTGGTCGTACCACTGCGCGCCGGCGGCCGGCAGCGGCGCCCACTCGCCCGCGACGACACCGTCGACGAGAACCTTCGCGCGCTGGTTGCCGATCTTGCGGTCCATCCGGCGGATCAGCTTGACGCCGGTGTTGGCCGGGTCGACCGCCATCGTGAACTCGCTGGTCCCGGTGTGCGCGCGGCCGTCGTCGGAGACGCTCTTCAGGTTCAGGCCCTGGATGGCCGGGAACTTCAGCCGCAGCGCGCTCAGCTCACCGGGGCCGGTCGCCTCGGCCAGCTTCACCTGCGCGCCGGGCTTCAGGTCGACGGCCTTGGCCGTCGTACGGGCTCCTGGCTTGACCGGCTTCGGGTCCTTCGTACCGGCGGCCTTGAGCAGCGCGACGACGTCCTCGGCCTTGTCGGCCGGGTCGAAGGTCCGGACGCCGTTGGCGTCGGGGAACTCGCGGTAGTCGACGTGGTAGAAGTACGGGTTGCTCTGCGTGGTGACCTTCATCGAGTGCTGGTACGGCATCGGGACGCGGACGTAGACGCCGCCGCTGGTCTCCATCGCATTCGCCACCAGCGGGTAGACGAACGGCGCGCCGAGCTTGCCGTCGACCAGGTCCTGCAGGCTGGTGTCGACGACCTTCCTGCCGTCGAGCTCGATGGTGATCCTGCCGGTCTTGGTGACGTTGCCCTCGTCGCGGGTGAACCAGATCGAGGCGACCTCGCCCGGCCCGGCGTCCTCGGCGATCACGCAGCCGGAGGCGTCGGTGCGCAGGCACGAGTAGGTGCCGTCGAACCCGTCGTTGTTGGTGCCGTCGCGGCCGAAGCTGGAGAACTGCTTGGTGCGGACCCCGTTCTGCAGCTCGGGCAGGCGGTCGAGCCGCCGGTAGACGTCCCAGCCGACCGGGCCGTTGCCCCCGGCCACGCTCGGCGCGGCCGGTGCGGCGGACGACGTACCGGCGGAAACCGCCGGAAGAACAAGGAGTGATCCCAGCAGAACTGCGGTGGCGCGGCGCAGCAACCTGGTCATAGGCGGGCCTTCCCAGAAGCTCGGAAATCGATTTCTCAGATGTCTACCATCCCGTCCGGTGGATGAGAAGAGTTCGGCCCCAACACCTTGTCCTCACCAGGTACGAGACAGACTGTTCCCGCACGCCGTATTCCAGTCCTCACCCGCAGGAGACACCGATGAGTTCTGCTCCAGCCCAGATCGCCGTCACCGGCCTCGCCGTGATGGGCCGCAACCTGGCCCGGAACCTGGCCCGCAACGGCTTCCGCGTCGCCGTCCACAACCGGTCCCAGGGCCGCACGGACGCACTGGTCGCGGAGTTCGGCCACGAGGGTGAGTTCGTCCCCGCCGCGGACCTGCCGGCGCTGGTGGAGTCGCTCGAGACGCCGCGCAAGATCATCATCATGGTCAAGGCCGGCGAGCCGACCGACGCGGTGATCGACGAGCTGGTGCCGCTGCTGTCCGAGGGCGACATCGTCGTCGACGCGGGCAACGCGCACTTCGCCGACACCCGCCGCCGCGAGGACGCACTGAAGGCGAAGGGCCTGCACTTCGTCGGCGCCGGCGTCTCCGGCGGCGAGGAGGGCGCGCTGAACGGCCCGAGCATCATGCCCGGCGGCTCGACCTTCGCCTACGCGGCGCTGGAGCCGATGCTGACCAAGATCTCCGCTCACGTCGGCGGCGAGCCGTGCTGCGTGCACGTCGGCCCGGACGGCGCCGGCCACTTCGTCAAGATGCTGCACAACGGCATCGAGTACGCCGACATGCAGCTGATCGCGGAGTCCTACGACCTGCTCCGCCAGGTGCTCGGGCTGTCCGCATCCGAGGTGGCCGACGTGTTCCGCGAGTGGAACAGCGGCGACCTGGAGTCGTTCCTGATCGAGATCACCGCCGAGGTGCTGTCCCAGGTCGACGAGTCGACCGGCGGGCCGTTCGTCGACGTCGTGCTCGACCAGGCCGAGCAGAAGGGCACCGGGCGCTGGACCGTCCAGGTCGCGCTCGACCTCGGGATCCCGGTCAGCGGGATGGCCGAGGCGGTCTTCGCGCGGTCGCTGTCGGGCGACGTCGTACGGCGTAAGGCCGGCGCGGGCGCGCTGCCCGGGCCGGCGAGCTTCGAGGCCCCGGCCGACCGGGACGCGTTCATCGAGGACGTCCGGCACGCGCTGTACTCGTCGAAGCTGGTCGCCTACGCGCAGGGCTTCGACGCCATCCGGGCCGCCTCCGAGCAGTACGGCTGGGACATCGACCTGGGCGCGATGGCCAAGATCTGGCGCGGCGGCTGCATCATCCGGGCCCGCTTCCTGGACCGGATCAAGGAGGCCTACGACCGCGACGCGAACCTGCCGTCGCTGCTCGTCGACGACTACTTCAAGGAAGCCGTCGCGAACGGCCAGGAGGCGTGGCGCCGGGTCGTCGGCGTCGCCGCCGCCGCGGGCATCCCGGCACCGGGCTTCTCGGCCTCGCTCTCGTACTACGACGGCCTGCGCGCGGAGCGCCTGCCGGCCGCCCTGATCCAGGGCCTGCGCGACCTGTTCGGCGCGCACACCTACCACCGGGTCGACCGCGAGGGCGCGTTCCACCTGGACTGGTCCGGTGACCGCAAGGAGCACGACGCCTGAGGTAGTTGACGCTGCAGTGGGATTGGCGCTGAGATCGAACATATGTTCTACTGTTCACTCAGCGCCAGCCCGCTCCGGCGGGGACATGTTCACCCAGGGAGATCGCCGCAACGATGACTGTAGACACTTTTGCAGCTGAAGCTCAGACCGACACCGTCGACACTCCCGCCGACGCGACCGACGTGACCGCCCCCGACGCGGACACCACGACCCCCGCGGCCGACGCTTCCCCGTCGGACGCCCCCGCCGCCTCGGACGCTTCGCCGTCCGACGCGTCGTCCTCCGACGAGCCGACCCCGGCTCCGGCCCCCGCGGCCGAGAAGCCCAAGAAGGCCCCCGCCAAGAAGGCTCCCGCGAAGAAGACCAAGACCCTCGAACTCACCCTCACCGTCACGGGCACCGCCGACGGCGAGTGGAAGGCTGAGCTCAAGCAGGGCAACAGCTACATCGCCAAGAACCTCCTGGTCGCCGCGGCCGCAGTCTCCCGCGCCGCCAAGGAACTCCACGAGGACCTCTCCGGCCCCATCGACGAGGTCATCGACGCCGCCCGCGAACAGCAGGCCGCCAAGGTCGCCGCCCTCGAAGCCGAACTCGAAGCAGCCCGCCGAGCCCTCGCCGAACTCGACGACTGACCCCCAATCCCGCAGTCGGCCCGGGGACTTCCCTTCCCCACCGACCGTGGCCCCCTGGGCGGGGACAGAGGCGTCCGCCCCCACCCAGCGCACTGAGGAGCATGCCGGGCCGTCGAAAGACGGCCCGGCATGACGCGTTCCCGCCCAGGAACGCAGCCCAAGCCGGCAACCCCAGCCCAGCCCGGCCCGGTCAGCCGCCCGGGGACCTCAACCCCAGCCGGTCCCCCGCCCTGGGACCTCAGCCCCAGCCGGTCACCCGGCCAACAACCCCAGCCCCAGCCGGTCCCCACCGAAGCCAAAGGTGTGCAGGGCAAAGGCCAAGCCCAAGGTGACGCCTGCTGACTTCTCGCCCAAACAGCGCGCCTGTAGCTGCCAATCGGCGGAGGCAGGCGAGAAGTACACAGGTGGCACCTACCCGCACCCAACCGCCGACCCGCAGCCGGCGCCGCGAGGCCCGAACCACCCGCACCCGACCTACGTGCGCCAACCCCAGCCGGTCAGCTGACAAGCAACCCCAGCCCCCGCCGCTCGCCGTACAAACAACCCCAGCCCCAACCGGTCAGCCGACAGGCAACCTCAGCCCCGGCGTTCGCCGTACACGCACCCCCCCACCCACAAACCACATGATGCAACCCCCGCCCCCATGCAACGGTTACCCCGTGCCCAACCACCCCCCAACCACCCCCGCCAACGACCCCACCCTCCTAGCAATCCTCAAAGCCGCAGCCCTCCCCACCACCGGCAGCTTCCTCCCCAAAGCCGGCTGGGTCAGCCGCGTCTGGGTCGGCGAAAACCACGTAGTACGCCTCAGCACCGATCGATTCCCCGACGCCTACCACCACGAGGCCGCCGTCGTCGCCCTCCTGGCCGACACCGACGTCCCTCACCCCCGCCAAATCGCCCAAGGCACCGCCCCACAAGGCCCCTGGTCAGTCACCGAACGAATCCCCGGCCGAACCCTCCACGAGACCTGGCCAACCGCCGACACCCCCACCCGCCAATCGATCATCAAAAGCCTGGCCGCAGCACTGCGCGCCCTCCACCGCATCCCCGCCCCGCCGAACCTCCGCCCACCCTGGCTGATCAACGCCCTAGCCGGCCACCCATGGCCCGCCTTCCACCCACCAGTGGTGTCCGCAACACTCCAAAACCTCGAAGCAGCCCAGCAACACGAAGACCACGACCCACAGCTGCTCAAAGACGTAGCCATCTGGATCCAGGACCGCCTCCCCCTCTTCGCCACCGACGAACAAGTCCTCGTCCACGGCGACCTCCACGGCTCCAACATCATGGTCGACCAAGGCCAAGTCACCGGCCTCATCGACTTCGCAGAAGCAGTAGCCCAACCCGCGGACGTAGAGCTCGACACCCTCCTCCGCTGGTGCGCAAACGCGCGAGACTACCCGCCAACCCCAGACCGCCAAGGCCTAGACGAATCCACCCTCACCGAAGTCCCCACCTGGCTGCACAACGCCTACCCAGAGCTCTTCGACCGCGACAACCTCCGCGAACGATTGAACTTCTACGACCTGTACGTAGAGCTGGCGATCCACGCCCACCACCCCCAGCCCGACATCCGTCAAACAGCACAACACCGCATCGCGAACCTCCTCTCCGGCCACAACCACCTGGACAGACTCCACTGGTAGACCCCGACCTCGACCGTTCTTCCCGCCACATCCCATCAGCGGCGAATCTTTTCCACCGATTCACCGCGAAAGATGTGACGCATCCGGCACGCCGGACCGCTGGGCGAGCGCCACCCTCGCGCCGTACCGTATTTGCTCTGGGTTCACCTTCCGGGCCCTGGCCGCTCCGAACAGAAGAGGTCAGATGAGCACCTTCCACGACCTGGGATCGCTGCTGATGGTCCGCGGCGCCGACGAGCTCGACCACGCCGGCGGCACGCTCTACGTTCACCTGCACCGCGTCGCCAAGCGACTCACCACTCTCGGCGCAACCGACACTCTGGTGCTGGCCGGTCTGGCCCACGCGGCGTACGGCACCGACGGCTTCCCCACCCACCTCTTCGACTGGCAGAACGAACGCCCGGTCCTCGAAGCCGCGATCGGCGCCGAGGCGGAGCAGCTCGTCTACCGGTACGGCGCCTGCGAGCGCGAGACGACCTGGCGCGACCTGGCCGAGCACCACACGGTCACCGACCGCTTCACCGGTACGTCGGAGGAGCTGTCGACCGCCGAGCTCCGCGACTTCGTCGACCTCTCGATCGTCAACGAGCTGGATGTCCTCGACCACGCCCCGCACCTGGCCGGCAAGCTCCGCCCGTACCTGCAGGAGCTGATCCCTCGCTGGCAGTCCCTCGCCTCTCCCGCGGTCCTCGCCGACGCGACCCGAACCCTCGAGCTCTCCCCAGCACCCAGCTGACCTAGTGGTGCGAGAACTCCCGCATCGTCGTGAGCACGACCGCGACGAGCAACGCGGTCACGCCCGCCGCCGTGCACAACCACAGCGGGAAGTCCGTGAACGCCGCCGTACCGGCGAAGACCACCGGCCCGGCGTGCACGCCGACCAGCCGCCGATGCCGGCGTAGCCACCGCAGAATCGGCGGCGCCGGCATCCCCACCGGGACCAGCAGCACCAGGGCGACCAGCCCGACCGCGAGCCCTCGCCGGTCCATCACCAGCGCGGCCAGCAGCAACCACACCAGTGGCGCGAACACGAGCATCCACCACGGCGGTTGCCAGAGCTCGGACCGTTCCGGCTCCGGTCCGGCTTCACTGTCCGACACGGCCCTGCGCCTCCTCACGCGCTGCCCCGGATACGAGTCTGGCAGGTCCAGAAAACATTCCTGGAAAACGGTAGGCCGACAACGCATGATCGATACATGGCCCAGTACGAAGTGATCGCCCGCACCCGGCAACCCCGGCGCCTGACCACGTCCGCCTATCTCGACTCGGCGAAGCTCGACAAGGGCATGCGTTTCGTCCGTACCGAAACGCTCCCGGACGGCCGCGTGGCCGTAGTACTGCAGCACAAGTCCAGCCCGCGCAAGCACGACTTCGCGGCGGCAACGGCCCACCGGACCCTCGCCCAGCTCGGCATCCCGGCGATCGAGGTCGAGCAACTGGACCTCTTCCGCCTCGACAAGCACGGCCGGGCGCTGGTCCGATCCTGGAAGCAGCCCCCGGCCGACCCGTCCGGCGACCGCGAACCTCGCCGTCCGCTCCCAAACCCGCCGAGCTTGCGCGCCTTCAGGGATTAGGGCATCGCTGTCGGCGGCGGTCATTAGCATCCGGCAGCATGAACGCATCCCTGATCGAGCAGCCGGCTGATCTCGACCTCGTCCGTACGTCGTACGACCGGGTCGCGGACAACTACGTCGAGATGAACCTCGGCGACCTCACGGCGTACCCGTGGCTGCGGATCGCCGTCGACGGTTTCGCGACCGCGGTCCGGGATCTCGGGCCGGTGCTCGATGTCGGTTGCGGGCCGGGTGACGTCACCGCGTACCTCGCCGAGCGCGGCCTCGACGTGCGTGGCGTCGACCTGTCTCCCCGGATGATCGAGCACGCCCGGCGACGCTATCCGGATCAGCGGTTCGCCGTCGCCTCAGCGACCGACCTAGGCCTCCCCGACTCCTCCCTCGGCGGCATTCTCGGCTGGTGGTCGCTCTTCAATCTCCCCCGGGCAACGCTCGCCCAGGTCCTCGAGTCGTTCGCCCGCGCCTTGGTCCCCGGCGGCCACGTCATCCTCGGCCTGCATCAGGGCGACGGCGAGATCCACCGCACGGAGGCGTACGGCGGAGTGCCGGTCACGTGGACGACGCATCTGTGGCAACCCGAGGACCTGTGGGCGCTGCTGGACAAAGCCGGCCTCGCCCAGGTTGCCGATCTGCGGTTGTCCGAGAGCGTCGCCGGCGTACCGTCGCTGGCGTTAGTCGCAAAGCGCGCGTAGGGCGGCAGCGTAGGCCTGCGGGTGGCTGGTGTTGCCGTTGTGGCCGCCGGGGAACCCTCGGACCTCAGCGCCGACCAGCTCGCCCAGGGCCATCGCGCATTGCCGGTCGAACACGTTCTCCGGCGTCGTCTTGCCGACCGCCGGCACGATGCGCGTCGACGCGCCTGGGAGCGCCGCGACGTCCAGCGTGTCGTGGACGATCGCCGTGAAGTCGTGCTCGATGAAGAAGTCGAAGTTCGCGATCCGCTGCGCGTTCATCGGCTGCGGCGTCAGATCGGGTTCGGCGTTCCGGTTGGTCGGGTCGATGCCGAGCACCTCAGCGACCAGCTTCAGCGTCGGAGCCAGGCCTTCGCGGCGATGCACGTCCTGGAGGTGCAGCAGTTCCCGCTCGTGCCGCGTCCGCTCGTCCTCCGGAAGCAGCCGCGGCGTCACCGGCTCGTGCGCGATCAGCGCCCCGAGCTGCCCCGGGTGATCGACGACGACATGCAGCCCGATCGAGGCGCCGAGGCTGCAGCCGAGCATCGTCACCGGCTCGTCGGTCAGCTTCGCCAGCAGCAGGTGTACGTCGTACGCGTGGTCGGCGAGCGTGACCCCCTGCCCCGGCTCGTCGAGTCGACTGCGCGAGAGCCCGCGCCGGTCGTACGTGATCACCCGGAAGTCACCGACCAGCCGATCGACGAGATCCCGGCTGCGACCGGCATCGCCTTCCCCGCTCTGCCCGATCAGCAGCGCGGGGCCGCTGCCCCGGACCTCGTAGTACAGCTCCGCACCCGGCACCTTCAGCGTGTTCTCCATGCCGATCACCGTAATCCATCATTTCTGATGCATCAAGAGTGATACAGTTTGCGCTGTGAACGGAGTAGACCTCTTCCTGCTCGGCCGCACCCTGATGAAGATCGGCGAACAAGCCCTCCCGACCGAAGGCATCGGCGAACACTCGACGAGCGTGCGCACGGTCCTGATCGTCGTCAGCGACGTCCGCACCCACCCCGGCAGCGCCGTCGGCGAGATCGCCGCCCGCACCGGCCTCCCCCAGAGCGCCGTCTCAGCCGCCATCGCCCGCCTCCGCGAAGCCGGCGCCGTCAACACCGAGGCCGATCCCACCGACCGCCGCCGCTCGATCGTCAACCCAGCTCGCAACCCGTCACCCCGAGTCGCCGAAGTCCGCGCGGCGCCGATCGACGACACCCTCGCCACCGCCCTGGACGACCCCAGCCAGGTCGCCGAGGTCGTCGACCTACTGGAGAAACTCGCCCAGTACCTGACGCCGGACGCCCTCGCCCGCCTACGGGCCTGACACCACCGCGCCCGCGGACATCGGAATTTTGTCGCTCATCAGCAGGGAGCCAAGGACTGGAACGGGCTGCGGTTCGCGCAGACGCTTCAGGTGCTGAGGTAGGTCGCCGCCAGGGCTTGATGTGGGCGCCATCGCGCTGGGTCCGCGTGCAGGCTTGGTGGGAAGGCGTCCTGGTGGCCGAGGCGGAGTGCGATCTCGTGGGCGGTGTCCTCGGTGAGGCCGGGGATGGCGACGAGGTTGGCGATCAGCGCGGCGAGAGGTTGCGGGTCGAGGAGGGTCGGGTGGGTGGCGTGTGCCTGCCCGATCGCTCCTGGGAGACCGGGGGCGGGGATGAGCGCTTCGGCTGAGGGGAAGAGGTGGGTGAGGCCGTGCGGGAGGCCCGGTACGGGATGGCCGAAGCGCGCGACCAGTTCACCGGCGAGCGCGCGGGCCTCGGTGAGAGTGTTGCCTTGGGCAAGGGTTGACTGGACGGCCGCCTCCAGCGGGCCCCACGCGCCGGGCACGCGGAGCCCCGGGCGGCGGCGTACGAGGGGACCAAGGACGGCGTCCGAATCATCGGCGGGTGCGCTGTCGACGCCGACCATGCGGGCGGCGCGTTCGACGACGTGGATGAGGCCTTCCCAGTACGGGAGGTGCGCGCGCAGGATCAGGTGGTCGCCGGTGCCCGGCGAGAGCTCGAGCAGCCCAGGGCCACCATCGATCGCGATCGTACGGCGGTACGTGCGGTCGGCGACCGACTCGACGCCGGGGATCGCCCGGGCCGCGAAGAAGGCGAGCATCGCATCCCAGTCGTACGGCGGCTGGTACGGCAACCGCAGCACCAACCCGCCGTCGGCAGTCAGTCGGTCGGCGCGCCGATGCCGTTCGCGGAGTTCGCGCGGCGCGGCCCGGAAGACCTGGCGGATCTCGCGGTTGAACTGCCGCAGGCTCCCGAACCCCGAGGCGAACGCGACGTCCGCGACGCTCAGCTCCGAGTCGTCCAGCAACCGTCGCGCGAAGTGCGCGCGTCGCGACCGCGCGAGCTGGTCGGGTGTCACGCCGAGGTGCTCGCGGAACATCCGCCGCAGATGCCGAGGCGACACCGCGAGCCGCTCGCCCAGTGCCACCTCGGTCCCGTCGTCGAGCACCCCGTCGATGATCAGCTGCACCGCTCGGCACACCATCTCCGGCGCTCGGGCGTCCACTGGCGAAGCGACACGATACGGCCGGCACCGCAGGCAGGCCCGGAACCCGGCCGCCTCCGCGGCGGCCGCCAGCTCGAACGTCCGAACGTTCTCCGCCAGCGGCTTGGCCCCGCAGCCCGGCCGGCAGTAGATGCCGGTCGTCACCACCGCCGAGTAGGTCGTCACCCCACCAGGTATAGGCCATCCCCGGACCACCGGCCAGCCAGATCCGGACACGCTCGGAGCAGCCCAGCGAGGGCCGGGGGCTCCAAGCCGCTAAACCGGGGCGGTCCCGACGGTCCCTGTCCGAATCTGGCCAGACCTCCCCCTCCCCAACGGCCGATGCTTTTTCCCATCAAGTCATCCCAGAAAGGTCAATCACCATGCTGTGCAAGGTTTTCCCGATCGAGTTGAAAGCCGGAAAGCAGGCCGAGGCCGAGGCGATCGTCGCCGAGTTCGCGCCGCGCGGCCCGGAGCAGGAAGCGGGAACGCTGTCGTTCCGCGTCTACCGTGATCCGGCGCGCGCCGACTACCTGCTCTTCGTCGAGCACTTCGCGGACCAGAACGCGTACGACGCGCACACCGGCTCAGCGGCGTACGAGGAACTGGTCGCGGGCCGGTTCGGTGAGCTGATCGTCGAGTTCGTGGAAATCGACCACGAGCTACTGGTCAGCCACTGATGGGCAAGGCCGAGGTGCTGCGCGGGCTCGACCCGCTCGTGCTGCCGAACGTCTGGGATGCCGGGAGCGCCGTGCTCGTCGTCGCCGCGGGTGCGCGGGCGGTCGCCACGACGAGCGGCGGCGTCGCCTGGTCGCTGGGCAAGCCCGACGGGCAGGTCGTCACGCGGGACGAGATGGTCGAGCAGGTACGCCGAATCGCCGCGGCCGTCGACGTACCGGTCACGGCCGACATCGAAGGCGGTTACGGCGCAGCGCCGGAAGACGTCAGCCGAGCGGTCGAGGAGATCATCGAGGCCGGCGCGGTCGGCGTGAATCTTGAGGACTCGAAGGTCCCGGGCGGCCCGCTGTTCACACCGGCCGAGCAGGCCGACCGGATCGTCGCAGCACGAAGTGCAGCAGTCGCCGCCGGACTCCCCGAGCTCCTGATCAACGTCCGCACCGACGTCTTCCTCTTCGGCATCGGCCCGGAGGAAGGCCGGCTGACGGAGGTCCTCGCCAGGGCCAAGCAGTACGCCGAAGCCGGCGCCGACAGCCTCTTCGTCCCCGGCCTCACCGACCTGCCGACCCTCGCCGAGCTGACCGGCGCCTCTCCGCTCCCGGTCAACGCGATGGCCGGCCCGGGCGCGCCCACCGTCGCCGAGCTGCTCGCCCACGGCGTACGCCGGGTCAGCGTCGGTACGGCGATCGCCGAAGCGGCGTACAGCAAGGCCTTCGACGCCGCCCGCCGCCTGCTCGACCAGGGCACCTACGAGGAGAGCAGCCTCGACTTCGGAGCCCTGAACGCTCGCTTCTAAGGCGTGAAGACCTCGAAGGACGTCGCGAACGTCGTGCCGAACCGCGTGCCGCCGGCGCGCGCGACGCCTTCGAGGAACTCCGCCGGGTCGAACCCGCCGAGCCCGTCGATGTACGCCTTGTGCGCCCGCAGCGACGCCAGCCCGGTCTCGTAGGTGTCGGTGGTGTCGACACCGTGCTTGCCCAGCGGTGACCCGGCCGCCCACACCTGCCGTACGCCGTTCCACCGCTCGCCCGCGGTGGGGAAGATCCACCGGTTCGCCGCGTCCCGGACCGCGTCGAGGGTCGCGCGCCCGACGGCCATGTGGTCGGCCTGGTTGAGCACGTCGTGCCCGTCCCAGGTCTCGCGGAAGTTGTTGGTGATCACGATCTCCGGCTGGTGCCGGCGGATCACCGCGGTGAGCACCTCGCGCAGCGCGACGCCGTACTCGATCGTGCCGTCCGGCTGCCCGAGGAACTCGACCACGTCGACGCCGACGATCCGCGCCGACTCGATCTGCTCGGCCTCGCGCAGCGGGCCGCACTTCGCGGGCTCCAAGCTGTCGATCCCGGCCTCGCCGGAGGTCGCCATCACGTAGACGACCTGCTTGCCCTGCCCGGTCCAGCGCGCGATGGCCGCCGCCGTGCCGAACTCGAGATCGTCGGGGTGCGCCACGATCGCCAGCGCCTTGGTCCAGTCCTCAACTACCGGTTCGAGCGGGTTCATGGCCGCAGGTTAGTCGCCGAAGACCTTCCGGGAGTAGGGGTTCGCGAACGCGCGGCCCGGATCGAGCCGGTCGCGCACGGCCAGGAAGTCGCCGAAGTGCGGGTACAGCTCGGCGAAGCGCTCGGCGCCGAGGGTGTGCAGCTTGCCCCAGTG
Organism: Kribbella sp. NPDC051770; assembly: GCF_040681455.1. Lineage (NCBI taxonomy): Bacteria > Bacillati > Actinomycetota > Actinomycetes > Propionibacteriales > Kribbellaceae > Kribbella > Kribbella sp. NPDC051770. The sequence goes on from NZ_JBFAYT010000007.1 coordinate 139,637, forward strand.
CGGCCGCCCGCCGTACGCCGCGACGATCTGCTCGAAGGCCGCGAAGTACCGCCCGTGGTCGAGCCGGTGGTACTGGTGGATCGCGATGTACGCCGTCGCGCGGCCCTGCGCGGTCGACAGCCAGATGTCGTCGGCCGCGGCCACCCGGACCTCGATCGGGAACGGGAACCGCTCGCCCGACCGGTCGATCCAGCCGCGCAGTTCGCCGAGCACCTCGACCAGCTTCTCCCGCGGTACGGCGTACTCGGACTCGCGGAAGACCACGTTGCGCTCGGAGCAGAACACCTTGTACGACGCGTCGACGTACTCGCGCGCGGACAGTGCCCGGGACGCGAGCTGATTGATCCGCGGCACCAGCGCCGGGCGCCGGACGGCGAGCCGGTTGGTCAGCTCGAACACCTTGTTGGACAGCAACTCGTCGTCGACCCAGCCGCGGATCCGGCTGACCGGGGATGCGCCGACGCCGCCGGAGACCCGGTTGTTGCGCTTGGTCAGCGCGACGTCGGTGTGCGGGAACCAGTAGAACTCGAAATGATCGTTGCCATCAGCAAGCTCATCGAAGCCGCTCAGCACCTCGCCGAGCGGCAGCGGCATCTCCTGCGCGCGGAGCAGGAACGCGGGGACGCACTGCAGCGTCATCGCGGTGATCACGCCGAGCGCGCCGACCGACACCCGAGCCGCCGCGAACACATCCGCGTTCTCGTCGGCCGAGCAGTGCAGCACCGAGCCGTCGGCGGTGACCAGCTCGAGCCCGACGACCTGCGTCGCCAGCCCGCCGAGCTTCGCGCCGGTCCCGTGCGTGCCGGTGGAGACGGCGCCGGAGATCGTCTGCTTGTCGATGTCGCCGAGGTTGGCCATCGCGAGGTCGAACGACGCCAGCCCGGCGTTCAGCTTGGCCAGGCCGGTGCCCGCGCCGACGGTCACGCGGCCCGACGTCCGGTCGGCGGACTGGATCGCGGACAGCCCGTCGAGGCGGACCATCACCTGCTCGGGGACCGAGCAGCCGGTGAACGAGTGGCCGGAGCCGACCGCCTTCAGCTTCTTGCCCTGCTCGGCCGCGGCCTTGACCGCCGCCGCGACCTCGTCGGTCGAGCCCGGGCGCAGCACCTCCACGCCGGTCGCCGACTCGGTGCCGGCCCAGTTCCGCCAGGTGTTCATCCGATCCCCTCGCCCGCGCTCATCCGAAGTTCTTCCCTTCGCCGCGGTAGCTCACCAGCTCGCTCAGGTCGTTGCCGTCGATCGCGTACAGCCGGTCGAACCGCTCCAGCATCTCGCCTGCCTTCGCGTAGCGCATCCAGACCCGGTCGCCGATCTTCAGCCCGCGCGCGTGCTCGCCCTCGACCGGCGTCTGCACCTCGCCCGCGCCCTCGGTCCCGAGCAGCTTCAGCCCGAGCGGCCATGCCGGCGCGGGCAGCCGCGACTTCTTCGCCGGCCCGGAGGCGACGTACCCGCCGCCGAACAGCGTCGCGATCCGCGGGGTCGGCCGCCGTACGACGCCGAGTGCGTAGGCGACGGCATGCTCGGGCTGGAAGACGTCGTACTTGTCGAACAGCGTCGGCCCGTACAGCCCGGACCCGGCCGTCACCTCGGTGACCGCGGGATCGCTGCTGCTCACCTCGATGCTGCCGGTGCCGCCGCTGTTCACCAGCCGCAGCGGCGCGACCTGCTTGACCGCGTCGACCACGAGCCCGCGGCGGTCGGACAGCTCGGCGGCCGAGCGGCGCTTCACCCAGCGGACCGCGGGCGACGTGTCCGGCAGGCCCGCGATCTGCGCCTCGTAGAACATCACGCCGACCAGCTCGAAGGCGTCGTCGGCGACCACTTGCCGGGCGAGCGCGAGCACTTGGTCGGGCGTGCGCAGCGGCGACCGTCGTACGCCGAGGTGCTGGCCGAAGATCCGCAGCGAGGCGTCGACGTCCAGGCAGACCCGGATCCGCTCGCCACCGCCGGTGACCTGCTTGATGTACGCGAGGTGCTCGATGTCGTCGATCATCAGCGTGATCCGCGCGGCGGCCTCGGCGTCGCCGGCCAGCTCGCGCAGCGCGGCGCGGTGCACGGTCGGGTAGCCCATCAGGATGTCGTCGACGCCGTTGCGCGCGAGCCACAGTGCCTCGGGCAGCGCGTAGCTCATCACGCCGTGGAACCCGGGCCTCCGCAGCGCCTCCGCGAGCAGCGCGCGGTTGCGCACCGACTTGGACGCGACCCGGATCGGCACGCCGGCCGCCCGGCGGACCAGATCGTCCGCGTTCCGGCGGAAGGCGGCCAGATCCACCACCGCGAACGGTGGGTCCAGCTCGGCGGTCAGCCGTCCGTACCGGTCGAAGTCAGCCATGAACGGAGTCTAGGCCCGAAGAAAACTGAAAGGTAGTACATCTTTCATGCCGAATCGATCACAGTCCGGAGCTGCGGAACGACGGAGTGCGCCCAGTCGGCGTTCGGTTGGGGCGCCGGATCGGCCGCCGCGCTCGCGACCAGGGCCACGGTCCGGCCCTGGCGTACGGCGACCTCGGCGTACGCGGAGGCGCCTGCGTAGTTGCGCAGCTGGGCGGCGGCGTCCTGCTCGGACCAGAGCGGCTTGATCGAGAGGTCAGCGTCGCTGGACGTGCCGCACGCCTTCACCCGGGCCTCGTAGCCGGTGTAGTACTGCTGGGCCTGCTGCTCGTCGCTGAACCGCAGCAGCAGCGCTGTGGCCGGCAGGTCCGGGCCGGTCCGGTAGGTCGCCTGCAGCGCGTACTGCGGAACCGGGAGCGAGCTGGCCGGCAGCTTGCCCTTGCAGCCGACCGGTAGCGCCTCGAAGGCCGCCTGGTGTGCGTTGCGCTCTCTGGTCCAGTTGTTGTTGCTGATCCAGCCCGCCTCTGCTCCCGCTGGGTCGACATAGGTCTTCCAGCCGTTGCCGAGCTTGTCGACTGGGGGCAGGTTCTTGCTGGACACCGGGCCTGCTTCTGCAGGAGGGGGTGCGGTGGCCTGGTCCGGCGTGGCCGGGGGCTTGGCTGCGTCGGTGGGCTTGGCTGTGTCGGGTGTGATCGTCGGGACCGGCACGGTGCCGCCGACGATGCTGGGGAAGCCCATCGGCGTCGAGGGGACGTCGACGGGTTGGCCGTCTGGCTCAGCGACGACGCTGGCGCTGCAGCCAGTCAGCAGGGCTGCAGCGGCCAGCAGTACGGCGTACTGGTGTCTCACTTCGGCTCGAAGTGCTGGTAGTCGGGCTTGGCCCAGCGGGCTCCCCAGAAGTAGCCCTGCGCTTCGAGCGCCTTGGTGAGCGTGCTGCCGGCGAACAGCATGCCGGGACGGGCAGGCGTGCGGGTGCGGTAGGACAGGCCGTTCTTCGGGTACCAGACGCCGTTCGCCGCGAGGTAAGGGTTCTCGACGGTGTTGACGTCGATCGCGTAGCCGTAGGAGTGCGGGGACAGCGAGTACGGGTCGCCGGTGACCTGGCGGCAGTTGAACATCGAGGTGTTGTCGGCCTCCATCGCGCGCACGTCGCTACCGCCGAACACGTCCACCCGGGTCATCCGCCGGATCGGGAACTTGGCGTTCAGGTTCGCCGTCCAGACCGTGATCATCTTCTGCACCGCGGCGTCACGGACGATCAGCTCACCCTTGTGCATCAATCCGTCGAAACCCCAGTGGTTCAGCGTCAGCAGCCGCAGCGACGCCGGCCCGACCGGGCAGCCCGCGCGGTACGTCTTCGGGATCATGCTGGCCGCGACCGCGTAGACCTTCGGGTTCAGCCCGGCCTTGATCACGACGTACGCCGACGCCGAGACCTCGACGCTGGTGGTGGGCACGCCGCGACTGACCACGCGGACCGAGCGGCTGGACGGGAAGTTGTCCGGGACCAGGAGCCGGAAGTTGCCCTTGGCATCGGTCTTGACGCTGGTCAGCCAGCGCCAGGCGCCGCTGCCGAGCAGGTCCTGGAGCACGACCTCGAGGCCGGGCTCGGCGGGAACCGTCGTCCCGGTGACGGCGACGCCGGTCAGCGTGACGTACGACGCGGCCGGTTTGGTGATCACGATCTTCTTGTCCTGCGCGGTGCCGATCCGGGCCGGTGACATCGCCGGGGTGCCGTAGAACTTCGGGCCGACGACGACGCGGAACGTGGTGTGGATCGGGCCGGTCGGGGTGTAGGTGATCTTGTAGTTCCCGCCGGCCGTGGAGTGGGTGGCACCGCGCAGGGTCCAGCCGCTGGGCAGCGCCTGCCAGAGCGAGAGGTACCAGTTGACGGCGCCGTTGTTGAGCTTGCCGGTGAAGGTGAGCGGGCGGTCTTCCCAGGTGGTCGCCGGCTGGTCGAGCGAGATCGCCAGCGGCTCGGCGGCGGCCGCAGGTGGTTTCTGTGTCGGTGTTTGAGTGGGAGTTGGTACTGGAGTCTCTACAGGTGGCGGCGTCTCAGTACTTGGTGTTTCTGAACTTGGTGTTTCTGTAGGCGGCGTCACCGAGGTCACCGGCGTACCGGTCGGCACGCTCGGCGTGACCTCGGCGTGCGCCGTGATCGGTAGCAGCGCCAGCAGCGTCACCACCACAACAGTGGGCAGAGCTCTCCGAGCCATAGCCGTCCTCCCCAACGGACGGGACCACTCTGCCCCGCCACCCCTCACCAGGAATGACGCCACCAACGGTCGTGAGGTTCGCTCAGTTCTGCAGTCTTTTCACCGCCGCGTCGATTCGTTCGTCGGTCCCGGTGAGGGCAACACGAATGTTCCTCTCTCCGGCCTTCCCGTAGAAGGCCCCAGGCGCCACGAGAATGCCCAGCTCCGACAGCGCCTCGACCGACCCGTACGCGTCGTACGCCGGGTGCTCGGCCCACAGATACAACCCACCCTGCGACAGCGTGATCTCCCAGCCCGCACCGGTCAGCGCTTCGCGCAGCACCGACCGCCGCCGGATGTACCGCTCCCGCTGCTCCTCGACATGCTGGTCGTCGGCGAACGCCGCCGCCATCGCCGCCTGGATCGGCGACGGCACCATCAACCCCGCATGCTTCCGCACCGCCAGCAGCTCGGCCACGATCCGCTCGTCACCAGCGACGAAACCGGCGCGGTACCCGGCGAGGTTCGACCGCTTCGACAGCGAGTGCACCGCGAGCAGGTTGTCGAACGAGCCACCACACACGTCCGGGTGCAGCACCGACACCGGCTGCTCGTCCCAGCCGAACTCGACGTAGCACTCGTCGTTCACGAGCAGCACGTTGTTGGCCCGGGCCCACTCGACCGCGGCCTTGAGCTCCGCCGCCGAGGTGATCTCGCCGGACGGGTTGCGCGGCGAGTTCAGGTAGGCGACGGCGACCGGGCCGTCGTACTGGGTGACGTCGGCGACCGGAACGCTCGTCGCACGCGCCAGCGCCGCACCCGCCTCGTACGTCGGGTAGGCGAGGTCGGGGATCAGCACCGTGTCCCCCGCGCCGACGCCGAGCAGCATCGGGAGCAGCATGATCAGCTCCTTGGTGCCGATCACCGGCAGCACGCCGGTCTGCGGGTCCACGCCCGGGACGCCGAGCCGGCGCTCCAACCAGTCGACCGCCGACTGCCGGGCGGTCGCCGTACCGATCGTGGTCGGGTACGCCGGAGCGTCGGCAGCGTCGGCCAGCGCCTTCTTCACCAGCTCGGGCACCGGGTCCACCGGGCTGCCGATCGACAGGTCGACGATGCCGTCCGGATGGTCGGCCGCCTTCTGCTTGAAAGGCGCGAGCTTGTCCCACGGGAAGTCCGGCAGCCGGCTGGAAGTGGAGCTGGAGAAGAGGTCTGTCACTCCTCCATTGTCTCCCGCGGCACCGTCGCGCGGGCGGCGGCTTCCCAATCTGTGGATAAGAACTCGGTCGCGGCGGCGATCACCGCGGCGTCACGCAGGATCCGCCGGTGGCCGAGCCCCTCGGTGAGCTCGACGCTCGCGCCCGGCCAGACCTTCGCGAGCTGGACGCTCCCGTCCGCGTCGGTCTCCTGGTCGTCCCGGTCGTGGATCGCGAGCAGCGGCGGCAGCTCGCGCCGGGTCGCCAGGCCGGTCACCACCCGGACGCCGTCATAGCTGTCCATCGTCCCGAACCGGCGCGCGAACCGGTCGAGGAACCCGTCGCGGACCCGCGGCCCGAACCCGAACGCCGCCTGGAACGCGTCCAGCGTCACCGTGAAATCGGTCGCGGCCGCGACGTACACGACCCGCGCCGGCTCGGCGAAGTGGAGCAGCGCGTGCGTGACCGCCGCCGCGCCGAGCGAGTGCGCGATCACGCCGTACGCCGGACCACGCTCGGCGACGACGGCCTGGAACGCGTCGGCCAGCTCCGGCATCGTGCTCCGGGCCTTGCCCTCGAGCCCGGGCGCGGAGTCGCCGTGGCTCGGCGCGTCGTACGCGACGACCTGGAAGCCGGCGGCGACCAGCGGCGGGACGAAGGACGCGAGCTGCAGGCCCCAGCCGCCCCAGCCGTGCACGAGATAGACGAGCGGACCCTGTACGCCGTACTGGTGCCCGCGGATCAGCCCACCCTCGAAGGGCAGCTCGAACGCCGTCGCGGGCGGGAGCGGGATCCGCGGCGCACGCGCCTTGGCCGGAACCGGCGGCAGCGTGAACCAGAGCCGCTCCAGCAGCCGCGCCGCGAGCGGCGCCGGCAGGATCTTGAAGGCTGTCGAATAGAATCGAACGATCGTGCTTTTTTTCACCGAAACGTCTCCCCCACTGTGCTGAACAAGGTCGTCTAGATCCGCGCGCCGTCGAGCAGCGCTTCGAAGGCGGCCCGCGCCCGCGCCTCGGCACGGTCATCGCCGAGCAGCCGGCTGGCGTGATGGAAGGCCATCAGCACGCCCTGGATGTCGAAGGCGTACTGCTCCGGATCGGCGTCCGGCCGGAACTGGCCCTCGGTGATGCCGGTCCGGAAGACCGTCACGATCGCGTCGATGTAGTCCCGGTACGCCTGCAGGAAGCGGTCCCGGACCGGACCGGGCGGCGCGTCGTCGAGCTCGGCGGACACGCTGTAGAAGAAACAGCCGCCGGGCAGCGCGAGGTCGCCGCTGTCCCAGCGCAGCTTGCGGTCGAAGAACTCACGCAGCCGGGCCTCGCCGCGCGGCGCCTTCAGCGCCGGCCGGACGACCCGCTCGGCGAACAGCTCCGCGGTCCAGTCGATCACGTCGAGCTGGAGCTGCTCCTTGGACCGGAAGTGGGAGAACAGGCCGCTCTTGGACAGCCGGGTCCGCTCGGCGAGCAGGCCGATGCTCAGCCCGCTCAAACCGATCACGCTGACCTGCGCCGCGGCGACGTCGAGCACCGCCGCCCTGGTCTGCTCACCTTTGCCCACGTGTCGATAAGAGCACGACCGTACGGTTCTCGGCAAGCCCTATTTCAGCAGGGGCGCTCGGGGTCGACCTTCGCGGTGATCTGCCGGCTGATCACCTTGAGCTGCTCGAGCTGCTCCGGGGTGAGCGCGTCGATGACGTACTTGCGGACCATCTCGACGTGACCGGGCGCGGCCGCGAGGAGGTAGGCGAACCCCTCGTCGGTCAGCGTGGCGACAGTGATCCGGCCGTCCTCCTCGTACGGACGCCGGTTCACGAAGCCGCGGGACTCCAGCCGCTTCACCACGTGCGAGAGCCGCGAGAGCGTGCCGTTCGCCTCACCGGCCAGGTCGCTCATCCGCCGCGACCGGTCCGGCGACTCCGAGAGCGCGGCGAGCACGGAGTACTCGAAGTGATTCAGGCTCGAGTCGCGCTGCAGCTGGAAGTCGAGCGCACCGGGCAGCTTGAACAGCATGCCGGCCAGCGCCATCCAGGCCTGCAGCTGGTCGGCGTCCAGCCACCGCACATCGTCCGCCATCCAGTCAGTCTACGCGATTGGTTGACGCTTCAACTCAAACGGGGTTACCTTGACTTGAAGCATCAACTAACTACCGAGAGTTGGACATGAACGTCTTTCTGTGGATCGTCGCCGGGGTCCTGGCCGCCTTCTTTCTCGCCGCCGGCGCGAGCAAGCTGTCCCAGTCCAAGGCCAAGCTGGGTGAGAACCCGAACATGAAGTGGACCGAGGACTTCTCCGCCGGAACGCTGAAGTTCATCGGCGCGGTCGAGGTCCTGGGCGCGGTCGGCGTGATCCTGCCCGCGCTCCTCGACATCGCGCCGATCCTGGTCCCGCTGGCCGCGGTCGGCCTCGCGGTGATCATGGCCGGCGCTGTGGTCACTCACACTCGCCGGAACGAGTACAAGACGCTGCCGATCAACGTCGTCGTACTGGTCCTAGCGCTGGTCCTTGCGGTGTTCCGCTTCGGACCCAACAGCTTCTAGAGATAAAGCCCGGTCTGTCCGTCTTCGAGGCGGTTGGCGGCGACCGCGTGCAGGTCTCTCTCGCGGAGCAGCACGTAGTCGTCGCCACGCACCTCGACCTCCGCGCGGTCCTCCGGGTCGAACAGCACCCGGTCGTCGACCTCGACCGTCCGCACGTTGGCGCCGATCGCGACCACCTTCGCCCAGGCCAGCCGGCGACCCATCTGCGCGGTCGCCGGGATCAGGATGCCCGCCGAGGACTTCCGCTCCCCCTCGACCTCGAGCGAGACCAGGACCCGGTCGTGCAGCATCCGGATCGGCAGCTTGTCGTCGGACAGACGCTTGCGAGGGGTCACCGGCGGCCCACCAGCTTGCGGATCACCAGCAGCATCCCGACCACACCGACCACCGCGGCCCCGACGGCGACCAGCTTCTGCGTGCGCAGCTCGCCGCGCTCGTCGAAGACCTGCGCCTTCGCCTGCTCGACCTGCCGCTTGGCGACGTTCTTCGGGTGCGCGCGGTCGACCAGCTCATCCACGGTCGAGGCCAGTCGCGCACGGGTGGCGGCGATGTCCGCCTCGATCTGCTCGGTACCACGAGCTTGCGTGTCCGACACCTGTCCTCCTCGTTACGACCAGCAACTGTTCCCATCCTCGCAGGTCACGCCCGCAGGTCCACGACCACCTTGATGTCGTCGGCGTTCTTGGTCAGCGCACTCGGCCAGTCCGACAGCGGAACGGTCCGCGTGATCAGCCGCTCCAGCCAGCTCCGGTCGGCGGCCAGCAGCACGTCCACCGCGTCCGCGTAGTGCCGCTTCGCAGCGTTGACCGTCCCGACCAGTGCGGCGTTCCGTACGACGAGCTGCCGTACCAGCGCGTCCATCTGCACCTCTACCTTCGCCGGTCCCGGGGAGATACCAGCCAGACACATGACCCCAGCCGGCGCGAGCAGCTTGGCCGCCTCGACCACTACCGGCCCAGCACCGGTTGCCTCGATCACTACGTCCGGCTGCACCGGCAGCTCGCTCAGGTCGGTGATGAACGTCCCACCAAGGTCCTGCACCAGCTGCGGCTTCGGGCCCTCGTCAGACCGGTCCAGCACGTGTACGTCGTACCCGCGCTGTGCAGCGATCAGTGCAGCCAGCAGACCGATCGGCCCAGCACCAGTGACCAGCACCTGCTTCGGCTCGTACCAGGAGCGGCCACCGACGTGGTCCACCTGCTCCCACGCCTTGGTGAGGATGCTGGCCGGCTCCACCAGTACGCCGAGCCGCCCCAGCTCACCAGGCACCCGTACGGCGAAGTAGGGGTCGACCCGCCACCGCTCAGCGCCGTACCCGTCGTTCCCCTTGATCCCGCGCTCGGTGTAGAGCCCGTTGCGGCAGAAGTCCCACTCGCCACGCGCACAGGCCGGGCAGGGCTCCGGGTCGGGCCGCCGGACGATCCCAGCGACCAGGTCCCCGCTGGCGAATCCGGAGCCGGCAGGAGCCTCCAGCACCTGGCCCAGCGACTCGTGCCCGAGCACCAGCCGGTCAGCTCCGGCCCTGCCGCTGCCGAACTCCCCGGAGACCAGCTCCAGGTCGGTGCCGCAGATCCCGGCCAGCACCCCCTCGACGAGCATCGTGCCGTCGGACTCGGGCGGTTCGGCGACCTCGCCGACGGACGCTGAGCCAGCCTTGCCCGGAACCACCGTCATCGCCCGCATGCGCCCACTCCACTCCTGCCCGGTCCCCGCGCGCAAGCCCCCTCGCCGTACCGCATCCTCGTCCCAGCTGTCACAGGAGCCCCTCGCGACGCGGCTTCCGGCGTACGGCAGAATGTCGGACAATCACCCCGTTGTGCCGTCGCGTTGCCGAGGGAAGGACCCAGTCATGTCCGAGCGCCTGTCCGTCGGAGACGCCGCCCCCGAGTTCACCCTGCCCGACGCCGACGGCAAGGAGGTCTCGCTGAGCGACCTGCGCGGCCGGAACGTGATCGTCTACTTCTACCCGGCCGCGATGACGCCGGGCTGCACCAAGCAGGCCTGCGACTTCCGCGACTCGCTCGACTCGCTGGCCGCCGCCGGGTACGCCGTACTGGGGATCTCGCCGGACAAGCCGGCCAAGCTGCAGAAGTTCCGCGAGCACGACGGCGTGACGTTCCCGCTGCTCAGCGACCCGGACAAGGAGGTCCTGTCGGCGTACGGGGCCTTCGGCGAGAAGACCATGTACGGCAAGAAGGTCACCGGGGTGATCCGCTCGACCTTCGTCGTCGACGGCGAGGGCAAGATCGCGGTCGCGCAGTACAACGTGAAGGCCACCGGGCACGTCGCCAAGCTGCGCCGCGATCTCGGTCTCTGAGACGCCGCGCTCAGCTCGGCGAAGGGAAACCTTCGAAGCTTTCACGGCGGTGGTCCATGGAACGGTCGTTTGAGCGAATCTGTGTCTGTGATCTGGATCACATCGGCTCCTGAGCGGACCGCGATTTCCGCGCTACCCTCAGTGACCTTTTGCGCTCAACCGGGACCGACCAGTACTCCGGAGCCGCCCGGGGTTCAATAACGGGCTTGTCCCGGTGCGGTCACGGTGGTCGGCGACCTTGGCCCTGACCAGTGCAAACCGGGTAATCTGCGCGCGCAGTCTGCCTCTGGGAGGGAGGGACCTGCCGCGATGGGAAAACATTCCTCTGCGGTGACGCGAAGTAACAACAACCGCCGACCGGTGTACCTGACCGCTGTCGGTCTCTTGGTGCTCTCGCTGGGTGCCGTGTTCGTGGTCCGCTCCTTCGGATCCGAGTCCGGCGCCGACGGTTTGCTGGGTGGCAAGTGTGACGAGCCGACCCAGATCAAACTCAGCACGACGCCCGAGTTCCAGCCGCAGCTGGACCAGGCGACCAAGGCGCTGATGGCCAAGGGCGGTGAGGACGGGAACCCGTGCCTGCAGTTCACCATCACCGCGGCCCAGTCCGCGTCGGTGGCCCAGGACATCTCGACCAGCGACCCGAACAACGGTGAGAGCCGGCCCGACCTGTGGGTGCCGGACTCCTCGCTGTGGGTCGGCCGCGCCGACGACGGCGAGTCGATCCCGAGCATCGCGGTCCCGTCGCTCGCGACGTCGCCGCTGGTCCTGGTCGGGCGCTCCGACAACTTCGCGAACACCTCATCGTGGCTAGGCCTCTTCGCCGCAACCCAGCCGGCGCTGCTCGACCCGCTGAAGCAGTCGTCGGGCGCGCTCGCGCTGCTCGCCGTACAGGCTGAGCGGGCGAAGACGTCGGCGTCGAACAGCCAGGTCGCCAAGGTCCTGGTCCCGCTCGCGCAGCGGCTCGGCTCGATGCCGAAGCAGTACACCGAGGTGTCCGGTCCACTCAGCCGGGCCTCCACCGAGGGCAGCTCCGTCGTCGTACCGATGTCGGAACAGGCGTTCGTCAAGTACCAGGACGAGAACCCGGCGGCGCAGGTCAAGGCGATCGTGCCGAAGACCGGCACGCTGCTGATGGACTACCCGGTCGTGGTCACCGCCAAGAACAACATCGAGGCGGTCACCCAGGCCGGCCGCGCGCTCGGCGAGCAGATGCTCACCGACGCCGTCGGCCAGTCCCGCGACGACGCCGGCTTCCGCGACGCCCTGATGAGCCCGCTCGGCGAAGGCCGCGGCGTCGGCGACATCACCCAGCTCACCAAGCCGACCCCGACCGCGATCGAGAAGGCCATCCAGAGCTGGACCACGCTGTCGCTGTCGGCGCACTCGCTGGCCGTCATCGACGTGTCCGGCTCGATGGCCGAGAAGGTCCCGGGCAGCGCCAAGACCCGGATGCAGCTGACCATCGAGGCCGCCGACAACGGCCTGCGGCTGTTCCCCGACTCGGCCGAGCTCGGCCTGTGGGTCTTCTCGACGAAGATCGGCCCCGAGCAGGCGGACTTCAAGAAGCTGGTCCCGATCGGCAAGCTGACCCCGGGCCACCGGCAGCAGATGATCAACAACCTGAAGTCCCAGTCGGCCCGCGTCGGCGGTGGCACCGGCCTCTACGACACGGCGATCGCCGCGATCAAGGAAGTCCGCAGCCAGTACAACTCCGGCGCCGTCAACACCGTCCTGCTCTTCACCGACGGCAAGAACGACGACCCCGGCAGCGTCAGCCTCGACCGCGCCCTGCAGATCCTCGAAGGCCTGAAGGACCCGGCCCGCCCGGTCCGCATCATCGCCCTCGGCATCGGCCCCGACGCCGACGAGACCGAGCTCAAGCGCCTGGCCCAGGCCACCGGCGGCCAGAGCTACGTGGCCCGCAACCCCACGGACCTCCAGGACGTCTTCATCGACGCCCTGCAGAACCGCTGACCCCGGACTGCTCCCTAGGCTAACCTCCTGGGGAGCAGTCCCAGCCAGAGTGGTGGAACGGCAGACACGCCGGCTTTAGGTGCCGGTGCCCTCGGGCGTGCGGGTTCAAGTCCCGCCTCTGGCACACACGGCACAAGGCAAAAGCCAAAAACCTAAGAACAAGTAATTCAAGAAGTACAAATACATCAAAGAACAAAAGCAAGACAAACACAAGAAGAGAAAATATAGTTGGGTTGTCTGTGGCTGAGGTTGTCTTTCGGCAGCAGCGCCGCTTCACAGAACCAGCACACGAGTTCCGGTCACCCACTCGAAGAGCCGCTTGATGTCGTCCTGCGGACCGAGCACCACCATGTGTAGCAACCCCGGCAGAAGCACCGCGTCTCCGCCAGCTTCGCCGAGAGACTCCACCAACGCACCGAACGCCGTCGGCGTTCCGACGGCATCCTCGACGAAGGTGCGTTCGAGGCAGAACCCGATCGCATCCGCGAAATCGGCCATGGCCAGAACGACCTCGTCGACTTGCTGGTCACCCGCCAGCAGACCTCTGCAGATATAGCCGAGCAACACAGGCCTGTCGCCGCCACTGATCCCAACCATCCCTCGCCCCGTTCGACCTTGGATCGGCCAGCGCGGCAGGGCAGGGAATTCAAGCTCACCCACCGCGCTGACCTTGCCTCGACTCTGTCGTCACGACGGCTTCCGAACCACCGGGACAGACAGTGAGCATTCCGGGGAGAACTCCCCGCGCAACGGGGACAATCAGTGTCATCATGAGCACTGTGAGTTCCGATTCCGTGCAGAGCCTCCGCCAGGAGCGCCTTCAGTGGTCTGCCGCGCTCCGCGAACAAGGCCGCACCTGGGTGGAAGTCGCACAGGCCTTCACCGAGCGGTACCGGCTGAATCCGCGAGTAGCTCTCCGCCTCGTCCGTGGCTGGAGCCAGCGCGACGCAGCTGCCCAGTGGACCGAGGCCTGGCCGGACGACCCGAAGACATTCAAGAACTTCTCCTACTGGGAGCAGTGGCCGGCCGCGACGGGCTACGCGCCGTCTCTAGACGTCCTGAGCAGGTTGGCGCAGCTCTACCAGTGCTCAGTCTCTGACCTCGTCATCGACGTAGCCGACTTCCGGCAGGACGACACCGCTCAGAAGATGCGCGCCGAGCTCGCCACTCTGCAGTCCCAGCTCAGCAGCGACGACGCAGCGACAGTCGAAGCACTGATCGCCGGCCTCGAAGACTCCAGCATCGACGACCTCGCAGCAGCAGTCCGGACCTGGACGCGCGACATCGTCCCCGCCGCCAGGCGCCAGAACCTGATGCTGAAGCTGTCGTCAGCGCTGTCGTTGGGCGCGGCCGCCGTACCGACCGAACTCGAGCAGGACGACCCGGACCGCGAACCGCCACGCGGCACCCTGTCAGGCCTTTGGGCATCCCGCTACGGCTACCACTCGTCCGGACGCGATGAGGACCTGTTCGGCGAGCACGAGGTCCGGCTACGCCACCACGGAGGCCGCCTCACCGGCCACAACCGAGCCGCAGAGGGCGAATCCCGCCTCAGACTCGACCTCTCACTCACCGGGGCCATCGCAACCGGCACCTGGACCGAACGAACGTCCCGCACCGGCTACTACCGCGGCGCCGTCTACCACGGAACCCTTCAGCTGATCGTCAGCCCACAGGGCCAGTCGATGACCGGCCGCTGGCTCGGCTTCGACAAGGAGTTCAAGGTCAACACCGGCGAATGGCGCCTCGACTGGCTGGGCGACTAGCCAACCACCGGCACCTCGTCAGACCCGCTGATCACCGCGACAACAGTCGACCCCCGAGCGAACTCACCCCGCTCAACCGCATCGAAGAGCGCCATCATCATCTTCGCGACGTACATCCAGTCGAGCCGCAGCCCATGCCGTTCTTCGAAGTCCACCACGAACTCGTCCAACTCCGCCGTCCGCTTCGCATACCCACCGAAGTGATGCTCGTAGTCCATCGTCCAGTTGGAGGTCGCAGCTCCAAAAGCCTGTCTCTGAAGCTCAGCAACCTCCCCCTCCAGAAACTGAGCCCCCTTGAGCACCGGCACCCCAATCGCCCGCTGCCCCTCCCCTAACCCAGACGCGATCCCGGCCAACGTCCCACCAGTCCCCACCGCGCACATGATCACGTCGAACCCGTCGCCGATCTCCGCCGGCAACTCCGCACACCCCCGCACCGCCTCCGCGTTGCTCCCACCCTCCGGAAGCAGATAGAACTCCCCGAACTCCCGCCGCAGCGCGTCGACGACCTCGTCTGTCGCCTTCTCCCGATAGGTCGCCCGATCCAGGTAGGTCAACTCCATCCCTCGTGAGACGGCGTACGCCAACGAGGGATTCAGCGGATCATGCGCCTCCCCACGAATCACCCCGATCGTCCGAAACCCGCCGTAGTACCCAGCCGCAGCCGTCGCCCGAATGTGGTTCGAATAGGCCCCACCGAACGTCAGCAACGTCCCGAACCCACCCGCCCGAGCAGCCTCCAGGTTGTACTTGAGCTTCCGCCACTTGTTCCCCGGCAATTCGGGATGAATCAGGTCATCCCGCTTCAAGAGAACGCGGACGCCGGTCGCCGCACGTATGCCGCCTCCAAGCTCCGCCTCCGGCGATGGAATCCTGAGCTTGACATCTTCCATACCGCAAGCATGTCATCCGTCGTGCGAGTTCAACTCCGCTGCCCGACAGACCAACATGACCGAAGCGACGCACGAGCGACCACTCGTCTGCTGATTGGCGATCTCTGTCGTCCTTGCTATACCAGGGCGGGCCGCCCAGGGAGTAGGGAACTGTCGATGCACGCTGGCATGATGCTCGTCAGTTCGGAACCGGGCCGCGAGGCTCGGTGTCATCGAGGAGACGGCGATGGGGCTATTCAGCCAACTCAAGATCAGAATCGGATTATCCAGGAACGCTGCTGATTCCCGGAAGAAAGTGCCTACGCTGTTGCCGCTGACTCCGGCGTTCGACCCCTCGCAGCACCAGGAGTACGTGGATTGTCTGGTCGAGGCCTTGGCCGACAGCAACGTCCGAAACATCGCCTTGACAGGTCGGTACGGAGCGGGCAAGTCGAGCGTTCTGCAGAGGTTCGCCGAGCTGTACTCAAGCCGTGTGCTGATGCTGTCGCTGTCAACGCTTGGTCCAGCTGAGCCTGACGAGTCTCCGACGAATCAAATCGAGAAGGAGCTTGTGAAGCAGCTCCTCCACAGCCGCCCGCCTGAGGAGCTGCCACAGTCCAGGTACCGACGGATCGTGGCATTGAGCCACTGGAAGGTGGCCGGTTCGTCGGCAGCCCAGCTGGGTGTGGTCGGTGGGTTGCTCTGGTTCCTGGGATTCTTTCCCGATCTGGCTCACCTCCCGGGCGCGGACGGAGCGTTCGGCAAGGTAGCCACCGTCGGTGTTTTCTCCGCTCTCGCGGTTGCTGGGCTGACGTGGCTCCGTATAGCTGTGCACAACCGGGTGATCTCGTCAGTCTCCGCTGCAGGAGCGTCGATCTCTCTAACGGACAAAGAAGGCAGCTACTTCGACAAGTATCTAGACGAGGTCGTCTACTACTTTCAGACTCTTCCGGTCGACGTCGTCGTTTTCGAGGACCTCGATCGATTCAACGATCCCCACATCTTCGAGGCATTGCGTGAGCTGAACGCTCTCTTAAACGCCTCGCTCATCACACGTAAGAAGACAGTCCAGTTCGTATACGCCCTCAAGGACAGCATCTTCGAGCAGCTCGGCCACGATACTTTGCTGGTGAACGACGATGCGGCCGGCGCCGAAGCTGTTCGCGCGAACCGCACGAAGTTCTTTGACCTGGTGATCCCAGTCGTTCCGTTCATCACCCATCGAACCTCGCGCGACCTCCTAACGAAGCTCTTTGCCGCGGGATCACTCGTTCCCGTGAGCCCCGACCTGATCGATCTGACCGCCCGTCACGTCCCCGACATGCGACTGTTGAAGAACATCCGCAACGAATATGCCGTCTTCGCCGAGCGACTCATCACTCGCAAGCAAGGAATTCACGACCTTCGCCCCGACGCGGTTTTCGCGATGATGGTTTACAAGAACCTCCACCTTGCAGACTTCGAACAGGTTCAACTTGGTCGCAGCCGTCTCGATGACCTCTATCGGGCCAGCAGAGATCTGGTAGATCAGTCACTCACGTTGCGACGCAAGCGTCTCCGGGATATCGGTGATTCGGTCGCGTTGTCAGATGCTCTCGCAGCACGGTCTGAAGAGTACGGAACGAAGTTGAACCGATTCCTCGACATGTTCAAGCAGGCCGCGCCCTTCTCCAGCCTGAGAACGAGGACCTGCACGATCGAAGACCAGACATTCGACCCGGAGGAGGTACTTACAGAGAGGTTTTGGAATCTGCTCGTCGGAGGCCGCCGAGCGGTGGTGGTCACCTTCAGTAGTCCTTCCTACAACCCTCAGACGATCCGAATCACCCCCGACATCCTCCTCAACCTCGTCTTGGGCGACATAGATCCGAATGACTGGGATGAACGGGAACAAAAGGCGCTTGAGCTCGAGAGTCACCAGATCCTCCAAGACATAGAGGTCCTCAGAAGCGCCGATTTCGCAGATCTCGCGGAACGATCCGACTTCACTCTCCGTCGAGAAGGTGAGGAGGTGGCCTTCGAAGAAATTCTGAAGGAGACCCTCAAGTCGGAAGTTGGTCGCGACCTGGTCCGTCGAGGCTTCATCGATCAAAATTTCGCACTCTACGTGGCCCAGTACTACGGGAAGCGCGTCTCAATGCCTGCGATGAATTTCATCGTGCAACACGTCCAACCCAACATCCCGGATATCAACTACCACTTCCCAGAGGCCGAGGACATCGCCAGCGTCCTGCGGGAGACGAAGTCATCGTTCCTGGATCAAGAGTGCGCCTACAACATAGCGATACTTAGCTTCCTGCTGGCCAGAAATGACATAAGGGCAGCGTCCGTTCTGGAACGTATCGTCCGTATCGACGGCCCTAGCGAGAGCCGATTTCTTGAGTCGTTTCTGAGCGAAGGGTCGCTGCCGCTGCGAGCTGTTCAACGCTTAGCGGCAAGCTGGCCTCTAACTCTTGAACGCCTGATCCTGACCCTTGACTTGGGACCCGAGCGTCGGCTGGAGTTGGTCAACGAGGCGGTCGGTCACTACCCATCCGGAGGTGACCTTGGCCCCAGTGCAGTGGTGGCTGACTACCTCCAGCACAACTACGCAAACTTGCCATGTCTCACCGATCCATCCGATGGATCGATCGCGTCGAGTGCTGCATGGGTTGCCAGTCAGGCAGGGGTTGTAGTCGATGACCTCGCCATTCTCGACCCCAAGGTTCGAGCTTTGATCGTCGAATCGGCGAGCTATGCTCTGACTGCATCGAACCTTCGAATCGCTCTCGGCGACCCCGACAACATCAGCTTGGACACAATTTCCGACATATCCCAGAGCGTGTTCGAGTACTGCGCTGATCACCCTAGTGAATACCTCGACGCGGTCGAAACCGACCGCGCAACCGTCTCAACCATCGCCTCTTCTGCAGAATTCTCTGAAGTGATCACCAGCCTGCAGAGCTGGGAGGATCAGTATCTCGTAGAAGTTTGTCGAGGTGCTGCGGTGGATTGCATGATCACGCATCTGACCGACGTGCCACGAGATATCTGGCCCGCCCTAGCGCTCTCCGCAAGGTTCTCGCCTACGTTGAGTAACGTCGTCACGTACATGGATGAGGTCGGAGGCATCGATCTGGCTCTGGGGGACTTCCTCGTCGATGCCAAAGCCATCGACACGAGTGCTCAGCCGGACGCGACTGATGGAGACAGCGAGACAAGACTGCGTCTCGCTGTGGAGATCATTGGCGGCGCGGATGCGATCGCGGATCCAGAGAATCGAGTCACACTTGCCGCGTCTCTGGAACTAGACCAGCGTCTAGAGCCAGCTCAGATTCATCCTGAGGAAGGACACCTTCTCGGCCTGCTGATCGAGCACGGGATCTGCGAGGACACTGTCGAACTGTTCCACCGCTTCGGCGCCAGAGACTGGGAGACACTCAACTACGCGATCCAGCGTTCGAAGAAGTTCGCGGAGTTCGTCGTTCCGGACCTACTCGACACGACGACGGTCGCCCGTCTGTTGAGCAGTCCGACGATCGACCAAACAGTGAAACGGGCGGTGCTTGCCCGAATGGACGAGTTCGCTCCCGGCGACCATGGGATCACTCTTCGAGCGGCCGGTGTTTTTGCAGCGCTGCAGAAGATCCCGCTCGACCTACGACTGCTGTCGCGAATCGCAGAGTCGACCAGAGATGGCGTCTTGCTCATGGAACTGATCGATCAGCTTGGTGACACCATCACGCCGGATGAAACTCTCGATGTCCTCATCTTACTCAGCGGCGACTACGAGCTCCTCGCATCACCAGGAGCCACGGCTACTCTCCCGGGAGACAAACATCATTTTGCTGTCCTCCGTCGCTTGGAGCTGGCTGGCCATCTCGAGAAGGTTGACCCTCGGCGCACCAGGCCACCGACGATCGTGGTGATTGCTTCAGCCTGAGTTCATGGTTACTCGGGTATTGTCCCAACATTGGCGCAGCCGAGCAGACCGCTACGGCAAATGCGTCTGCGAGTCTGGGTTTCGCTTGACCTCGCCTATCCCGCGCAACCGTCCGTGCACCTAGTACGAGTCGCGGAGATGCGCAATGGTCGAGGATGTCAGTTTCCGCCTGACGGCTTAAGACGTGCTTGGGGCGCGGAGTACCTCCGGCGGTTGTTGTGCTCGTCCAAGAGTCTCGTATCCGTTGATCTGGGCAAGACCGCGCACGGCTAGATGCCTCGGAGGAGTTGGTCGCCGAGGTCTGAGCGGTAGTAGAGGACTGAGCGGCCGTGGCGGGCTTTCGTGAGGAGACCGGCGGTGTGGAGGGCTCTCAGGTGTTGGTTGACGGCGGTGGGGGTGACGTTGAGGCGGACTGACAGTTCTGTTGAGGAGGTGGGGGTTTCGAGGAGGGTTAGTAGGTGGGTTCGGGATTGGCCTATGAGGTTGGTGAGGGCTTGGGGGGAGGCTGGGGGTGGGGTTTCCCAGAGGGTGGCTAGGCCTCGGGCCGGATACATGAGGTGGGGTGGTTCTTCGGGGGAGATGGGGGTGGAGGCTCTGCGGCTGAAGAGGCTGGGGACGAGGGTCAGGCCTCGGCCGGCGGCTGAGGTGCGGTAGGTGAGGTCTGTGCGGAGGATGATTTGGAGGGTCAGGCCGGTGAGGCGGACCTGGGGGCTGATGTCGGTGAACATGGCGGCCAGTCCGGATTGGGCGATGACTCGGCCTCGGTAGACGACGTCGGACTCGAGGATGGTGCGCATCCTTGGCCAGTACGGGGTGAAGCAGGTTTCCCAGTACTGCGAGAGGGCGGCGAGGACTCGGGTGAGGAGGCGGTCGGGGCGGCCGCGGAGTACCGGGGGTAGGGAGTCGGGGTGGACTCTCGCCAGGTCGGCTCGGACTACCGAGGACGGGGTGGTGGACACGGCGGCGAGTTCGTCGTCGATCTTGCCTAGGGGTGTGTGGGGTCTCGGGGTGAGGAAGTCCGGGACCCAGAGGACCTCGTTCGACAGGGCGAGCAGGAGGTCCAGATCGAGTTGGGCTCGGGCGGGCTCGGTGGCTCGGAGCCACGGGAGTTGCAGGGGGAAGCGGCCGGGGTCTCGGAGGGCGCGTAGGGAGAGGACGAGCTCGTTCATAGGAGAGATCGCGAAACGGACTTCGCCCAGGTCGTTGGCGGCGAGGTCGTACTCGATCATGAAGTAATACGCTACATCGTTAGCGGAGCAGTGCCGGGTGGTGCGAGAACTGCACGGTGGCTCAACTCCTGAAGGATCCTGTCGAGCGGGCGCTCGCGTCTGCTGTTGCTGCTTTGTCGTTGTCGCGCGGGATGTTCTTCGCCGTCAGCGCTCTCTACTTCACGCGGGGCGTCGGGTTGTCGCCGGCCGCGATCGGGATCGGGCTGACCGTGGCGGGTGGGTTCGGGGTGCTGGCGTCGTACGTCGGTGGGCGGCTGAGTGATCGGTGGGGCGCGGATCGCCTGCAGCAATGGGCGTTGGCGGCCAACGGAGTCTCGTTGCTGGCTTACGCGTTCGCCGGGGACCTCATCACGTTCCTGGCCGTCGCGGTGTGCGTGTCGACGACTCGCGGGCTGCAGGGCACCGCGCAGATGACGATGCTCGCTCGCTGGTACGTCGGGCCGGAGCGGGTTGCTGTTCGGGCGAGGCTGCGGGTGGTGATGAACGTGCTGATGGGTGTCGGCACGTTGCTGGCGAGCCTGGCTCTGCTGGTCGACACGGCGACGGCGTACCGGGTCACGATCGTTGTGGTCGGTGTGCTCACGCTGCTCGGGGCGCTGCCGCTGATTGGTCTGCGGAGAAGGGTCTCCGGGCTTGCCGCGCGGATGGATGTGTCGGCTGCGCTCGGCGTACCGCGCGGGCCCTCGCCGTTGCGTGATCGGACCTATGTGGCGTCGACGTTGCTGAACGCGGTGGTCGCGATTCATTTCGGGCTGACGTCGGTCGGGATTCCGCTCTGGGTGGCGGACCATACCGAGGCGCCGACGGTCGTCGTGTCGGCGCTGCTGCTAGTCAACACCGCGTACGTGGCGCTGTTTCAGATTCGCGCGTCGCGGGGGACGCAGAACGTTCGTACTGCCGGGCAATCCGTACGCCGGGCAGGGCTGCTCCTCTTAATCGCTTGCCTGCTCTTCGCCACAGCGGGCCAGCTCGGCGCCGTCGCGGCGACCGTCGTGTTGCTGCTTGGCGCGCTTGCCTCCTCAGCGGCGGAGACCAAGGGGGAAGCGGGCAGCTGGGGAATGGCTTTCGAGCTAGCCGACCCCGCGCGGGCTGGTGCGTACCAAGGTCTCAGTCAGACCGGGCATGCGCTTGCGTTGATGCTTGGGCCGGCGGTTGTCACCACGACTGCGGTGGACCAAGGCGTGCCCGGGTGGATCGGGCTCGGGGTGCTGTTCGCAGCCGCAGGTACTGCGACAGGTGTGGTCGCCAATCGCGCTGCCGACCGCCGGCACCACGAACCTGCAGCAGTCAGTTAGCGGATGCCGTAGTCGTGGATCTTCCGGTAGATCGTCGCTCGAGACATCCCCAACGCCCGCGCCGCCTCGCGGCGGTTGCCGTTGTTGTCGAGGAGGCTGCGGAGGATCGCGTCTCGTTCCAGAGCTTCCAGAGGGCTGAGGCTTCGGCGGCTGACGGACTGGAGGTCTGCGGGGAGGTCGGTGAGGACGACCTGGCCGGTACGCCGCCGGTGGCGGACGATCTGGTTCAGGACTCGGTGGAGCTCCGCGGTGTTGCCGGGCCAGGCGGAGCGGAGGAGTTGGTGGAGGGCCTCGGGAGAGCAGCGGAGGTCTCCGCGGCTCAGCTGGCTCAGGAAGAACGGGACCAGCTCGCGGATGTCGTCGGCGTGGTGGCGTAGGGGTGGGACGGTGACGGTCAGGGGGAAGAGCGGGAGCAGATCGCCCAGGTCGGGGTCTGTGGTGGTTGTGGCGGTGAGGGTCAGGGCGACCCAGGGTGGGTCGGTTCGGCGGGTCTCGAGGGCTGTGTAGATGCCGTTGACCAGGTCGTCCAGCTGGGGTGGGGCCAGGTGCTCCGCGTGGCGGATGATGACGGCCTGGGTGGTGTCGTCGGAGAGTTCGGCCTGTACGTCGGCGGCGAAGTCGGGTGGGGTCAGGTAGTCGGGGGCGCCAGCGTTCGACAGGGGTACGGCGGCAGCGTCCAGTACGGCGAGGGCGCCGCCGGGGTTGTTCTGCTGGTGGGCGGCGCGGGCCAGTGCCGCCTTGCCGGTGCCGGTTTCGCCGGTGAGGACGATCCACTGGCCGGCGCGGTAGGCGTTGTCGACGTCGCGGCAGCAGGCCAGCCAGGGGCCGCTGCGGCCGACCATGCCGGGGAGCTCGGGGCGTGGGGGTGGGCGGCTGGCGCGGACGGTCATCACGCCCAGGCCGGGGGCCAGTGGGGTGACCTGGAGGACGGCGGCGGTGGTGCGGACGCCTTCTGGGACCGGGCGGCAGGTGATACGGACGCGGCTGCCGCTGGGGAGCTCGACCGCGATGGCGGTGCGGCCCGCGGACAGGAGATCGGTGCCGTGGGCGAGGATGGCGGCCTGGTCGCTGTTGTCGAGGTTGCGGCGGGCGTTGGTGTTCATCACCAGCAGGTCGCCCTCGAAGGCGAGCACCATGTCCGCCGTACGCCGGCCGGCCTGCAGGTACTGCTCGACGAGCTCCTGCTGGCGCGCCGAGCAGTCGCGCATCAGCGCCGCGCGGATCTGGTCGGCCGTGGTCTTGGCCAGCGCGATCAGCAGCGAGCCGGCGTCCTTGCGCCAGCAGGTCAGGTCGATCGCGCCGACGGTCTTGCCGGTGATCGGGTGCTTGATCGGTACGCCGGCGCAGGCCAGGTCCTCGAGGTCCTCGGCGTAGTGCTCGTGCCCGAAGACGTGCATCGGGCCGCCGCGTTCGAGCGCCGTACCGATGCCGTTGGTGCCGGCGAACTGCTCCGAGTAGCTGAACCCCGGGGCGAGGTGGACCCGGTCCAGGTGCCGGCTCAGGCCGGTGTCGGCGGTCAGGCGGCGCAGGACCAGGCCGTCCCGCTCGGTCAGGATGACGCTGATCGGCTGGCCGTCGAGGTGCTCGTGCAGCCGGAGCAGGACCGGGTCGGCGCTGCGCGTGAGCGGCTGGTCGAGATCGGGATCGGAGACGTACGGGAGCTCGATCCGGTCCGCGGGCAGGTTGCGGCGGCGCGAACGGACCCAGGAGGCGAGGACCGGACGGCGGACGTCGCCGACCGGGAAGGCGTCGTAGGTCAGGAAACTGAGCCGGGCCTGCTCGGTCCGGCCGCTGTCTCCGGCAATGGTCTCCAGGTCCTCCATGACAGGGCCTCGTTTCGGGAACAGCACCGATCCCTCCAGCGTAGTCACGTCCGCGCCGGTGGCTGTCTCAATTTGAGACAGCCACCGCGGAGCGCAGGGTTTCTGATGGAGAGATGACCACCGACGAGACGTACAACCCCTGGACGGTCGTCAACGCGGTCTTCCACCAGCTCGCCGACGCCGGGCTGCACCCGGTGCTCGGGTCGGCCGGCGATCCGGGTGAGGCAGCCGCCGCGCTGCTCGTCGCGCTCGGTGTCCGGCCCGCCGTACCGGGTGACGCCCGGAGTCTGCGGGACGCCGCCCCGGAGCTCGCCGATATCCGAGACGCCGTCTTCGGCAACGACTGAAACCCACCAGGCAACTGGAGTCTCAATTTGAGACCTCCCGGCACTCCGCGGCTGCGATGTACTGCAGAAAGCAAGCAGGACGTGGCCCAGCCCACGTCGTACGGCCCCGTGGGGGTGGGGCCAGGCCAGCGGCCACAGCGAGCCACAGAGGAGTGCCATGAGTCGCCAGAGTGTGGCGAAGGCCCACCAGAAGATCCAGGAACTGTCCTGGGAGCCCGCCTACCACGAGCCCGTCTCCCAGTACGGGACCGACTACACGTTCCAGAAGGCGCAGAAGAAGGACCCGCTCAAGCAGGTGCTGCGCTCGTACTTCCCGATGCAGGAGGAGAAGGACCACCGGGTGTACGGCGCGTCCGACGGCGCCATCCGGGGCAACATGTTCCGCCAGGTGCAGGAGCGCTGGCTGGAGTGGCAGAAGCTGTTCCTGAGCATCATCCCGCTGCCGGAGATCTCGGCCGCGCGGGCGATGCCGCTGCTGTTCCGGACCGTCCCGAACCCGGAACTGCACAACGGTCAGGCGATCCAGATGATCGACGAGGTCCGGCACTCGACGATCCAGCAGAACCTGAAGCGCCTGTACATGAACAACTACATCGACCCGGCGGGCTTCAACTCCAGCCTGCGCAACTTCCAGAGCGACTACTGCGGCACCATCGGCCGGCAGTTCGCGGAAGGCTTCATCACCGGTGACGCGATCACCGCGGCCAGCGTCTACCTGACCATCGTGGCCGAGACCGCCTTCACCAACACGCTGTTCGTCGCGATGCCGGCCGAGGCCGCCGCGAACGGCGACTACCTGCTGCCGACGGTGTTCCACTCGGTGCAGTCCGACGAGTCGCGGCACATCAGCAACGGGTACGCCACGCTGCTGATGGCGCTGGCCGACGAGAGCAACCACCAACTGCTGGCCCGCGACCTGCGCTACGCCTGGTGGAACAACCACCGCGTCGTCGACGCGGCGATCGGGACGTTCATCGAATACGGCACGAAGGACCGGCGCAAGGACCGCGAGTCGTACGCCGAGATGTGGCGGCGCTGGATCTACGACGACTACTACCGCAGCTACCTGGTGCCGCTGGAGAAGTACGGCCTGGAGATCCCGCACGACCTGATCGAGGAGTCCTGGAACCAGATCTGGAACAAGGGCTACGTGCACGAGGTCGCGCAGTTCTTCGCCACCGGCTGGCTGGCCAACTACTGGCGGATCGACCCGATGACCGACAAGGACTTCGAGTGGTTCGAGTTCAAGTACCCGGGCTGGTACGACCGGTACGGCAAGTGGTGGGAGAACTACAACCGGCTGGCCACGCCGAACGGGCACAACCCGATCGTCTTCGAGGACGTCGACTACGAGTACCCGCACCGCTGCTGGACCTGCATGGTGCCGTGCCTGGTCCGTGAGGACATGGTGATGGCCGAGGTCGACGGCCAGTGGCGCACGTACTGCCACGAGATGTGCAAGTGGACCGATGAGACCGCCTTCCGGCCGACGTACCAGGGCCGGCAGACGCCGAACATGGGTCAGCTGATCGGCCACCGCGAGTGGGAGACGCTGTACCACGGCTGGAACTGGGCCGACGTGGTCTCCGACATGGGCTTCGTCCGTGACGACGGCAAGACGATGGTCGCCCAGCCGCACCTCGACCTGAACCCCGACAAGATGTGGACGCTCGACCATCTGCGGCGCTGTCCCCCGCTGCAGAGCCCGAACGTGCTGCTGAACGAGATGACCGACGACCAGCGGACGGCCTTCGCGGCCCGTTACGTGCGCGGCGGTCCCGCAGGCCGGGCCCCGGTCGACAACTGACGCACGACCCCTCCACCAGGGAGGGCGAGACCCCCGCTCGCCCTCCCCCAGGTCCGTTTTCGCCGGCGCACGGAGCAGCTGCGAGGAGCCGAGGAGCCATGGGCGACAAGCACGTCGTACGGTTCGAACCGGTCGGCATCGAGATCGAGGTCGACGAGGACCAGACCATCCTGCGGGCCGCGGCCGAGCAGGGCGTGATGCTGATGCACGGCTGCAAGGAAGGGCAGTGCTCGTCGTGCAAGTCGTTCGTGCTCGACGGTGACGACCTCGAGCTGGACCGGTACTCGACGTTCGCGCTGCCGGACTACGAGCTGTCCGAGGGCTACACGCTGCTGTGCCGGGCGCACGCCTACGAGGACCTCACCATCGAGCTGCTCAACTACGACGCGGACATGATCAGGTCCGGCCTGCCGATCCAGGAGGCCGTCGCGGAGGTGGTCGCGAACACCGCGGTCACGCACGACATGCGGCACCTGGTCCTGCGGCTGCTGGAACCCGGCGAGCTGAAGTACTTCCCGGGCCAGTACGTCGACATCACCGTCCCCGGGACGCGGGCCACCCGGTCGTTCTCGATGGCGAACACGTCCAGCCGCGAGGGCGGCCAGCTCGAGTTCGTGATCAAGATCTACCCGGGCGGGCTGTTCTCGTCGTACCTGGACGAGCGCGTCGCGGTCGGCGACCGGCTCGACCTGACCGGG
Source organism: Kribbella sp. NPDC051770 (assembly GCF_040681455.1). NCBI lineage: Bacteria > Bacillati > Actinomycetota > Actinomycetes > Propionibacteriales > Kribbellaceae > Kribbella > Kribbella sp. NPDC051770. The sequence continues at coordinate 165,945 of NZ_JBFAYT010000007.1, forward strand.
CCGTTCGGGGTGTTCACCCTGCGCGACAACCCCGGCGCCCGGCTGGTGTTCCTCGGCGGCGGGGCGGGGATGGCCCCGATCCTGTCGCTGCTGCGGTCGATGGCCGAACGGGCGATCGACCGGCCGACCACCTTCTACTACGGCGCGCGCGGGCTGCGCGACCTGTGCTTCGACGAGGAGCTGCGGTCGCTGGCCGCGACCCTTCCCGACTTCCGCTACCTGCCGGCCCTGTCCGAGCCGGCCGGCGACGACGAGTGGGACGGCGAGGTCGGCCTGATCACCGACGTCGTCGCCCGGTACGAGGACGACCTCGACGGTGCCGACGCCTACGTCTGCGGCCCGCCGCCGATGGTCGAGGCCGCGCTCCCCCTGCTGGAACGGCTGGGGGTCGCCCAGAAGCGCATCTTCTACGACAAGTTCACCACCACCGGCGACGCCGGTGATCCCGCGCTGGAGGAAGAAGCCAGATGACGACCACACAGGAATCCCCGCAGGCACGCAGTGTGCCGCAGCCGGTCTTCACCGACGCCGAGGCCGGCGCCAAGGTCTTCCCGGACTCGACGGCCCGCCGGTACAACTACTACACCCCGCAGAAGCGCAAGCAGAGCCACTACGAGGACGTCACGGTCGACGTCCAGCCGGACCCGCGGCACTACCTGACGCAGGGCTGGCTGTACGGCTTCGCGGACGGCCGCGGCGGCTACCCGCTGGAGTGGACCCAGCTGAAGGCCTGGGGCTCGGACCTGCCCTCGCCGCAGCGCGGGCCGGGCTCCGGCGGCATGATCGTGAAGGAGTGGCCGTCGACCGGCTGGCACGAGTTCCGCGATCCCAACGAAGAGTGGGAGATGACGCTCTACCGGTACAACTCCAACGTCGTCCGGCAGGTCACCCAGAACGTCGAAGCAGCACGGCAGTCGAAGGCCTTCGAGCAGTGGAACCGGAACTGGATCCGCTTCGTCGAGCAGCACGTCGGTGCCTGGATGCACGTCGACCACGGCCTCGGGCTGTACCTGTTCGCGAACGCCAACCGGCGGGCGCCCACCAACATGCACAACAACGCGATCTCGGTGAACAGCATGCACCGGATCCGGGCCGCCCAGGACCTGGCGCTGTACAACCTGACGCTGAGCGAGGAGATCGAGGACTTCGACGGCAAGGGCCACCTGGAGACCTGGAACTCCGACCCGGCCTGGCAGGGCGTCCGTGAAGTGGCCGAGCAGCTGACCGGGATCGACGACTGGTGCGAAGCGATCTTCGCCGCCAACGTCGTGTTCGAGCCGCTGGTCGGTGAGCTGTTCCGCAGCCAGCTGGTCCAGCACGCGGCCCCCGGCAACGGTGACTTCGTGACGCCGACCGTGGTCGGCGCGGCCGAGTACGACTTCGCCGAGCGCGACCTGCGCTACACCAAGGCGATGTTCGAGCTGCTGACCAACGACAAGGAGTTCGCCGACCACAACAAGGCGCTCCTGCAGGACTGGCTGGCCACCTGGACCGAGCGGTCGATCAGCGCGGCCCGCAAGCTGCAGCCGCTGTGGTCGCAGCCGGACACCAAGCCGCCCCGATTCGAGGACGGGCTGGACCGGGTGAAGAGCCGCTTCAGCGGCATCGTCACCGGGTTGGGCCTCACCGAGCCCAAGGAGCTGGGACTGTGAGCACCACCTTCACCACCGCAGAGAGCCCGTTCAAGTCCGACAACACCCCGTCCAACCGGTGCGGTTTCACGCTGATGAACAACCAGGTCGGCGCCGTGGTGGCCGAGGTGATGAGCGCCGAGGACAACGTCACCGTGACGCCGCTGCCGTCGATGATCCGGGTCGACGCGGTCGGCAAGATGGAGGTCGTCTACGACGAGATCTCCGAGGCGCTCGGCGAGGAGCAGGGCTTCTTCGACGCGGCCCAGTTCGAGGAGAACATGTCCACCCACTACGGGCGGATGATCCACCTCGACGACCGCACCATCATGTTCGCCAACCCCGAGGACGCCGCCGAGTACATCGGCTTCGACCTGACCACCCGCTGACCAGCTCAGGAGGGGAACCGTGTACGAGCACAACGGCGAGAAGTACTTCGTGGTCGACAGCCACATGCACTACTGGAACGCCGGCCCGGACAACTGGGTGCCGGGGGCCGAGCAGTACGCCAAGGGCTGGATCGAGTGCTTCCACGCGTACCAGAGCCTGGCCCCGAAGGAGACCCACTGGCCGATCGAGAAGTTCATGAGCTACACCGAGGACGACCTGATGAAGGACGTCTTCGAGGACGGCTACGTGGACGTCGCGGTCTTCCAGCCGACGTACCTGAAGGAGTGGTACACGCAGGGCTTCAACACCACCGAGCAGAACGCCGGCCTCGGCGAGAAGCACCCGGGGATGTTCGTGCTGAACACCCGGTTCGACCCGCGGGACGGTGACGCCGGTCTGGAGGAGCTGGCCCGCAACGTCGAGCGGTACGGGTCGAAGGGGGTGAAGCTCTACACGGCCGAGTGGAACGCGGGATCGCGCGGGTACAAGCTCACCGACCCGGCCGCGTACACCTACCTGGCCCGGGCCCAGGAGCTGGGGATCAAGAACATCCACGTCCACAAGGGCCCCACCATCTGGCCGCTGGACAAGGACGCGTTCGACGTCTCCGACATCGACCACGCCGCGACCGACTTCCCCGAGCTCAACTTCATCGTCGAGCACGTCGGCCTGCCGCGGATCGAGGACTTCTGCTTCATGGCCACCCAGGAGCCCAACGTGTACGCCGGGCTGTCGGTGGTGATCGGCGGCCTGATGGCGGCCCGTCCGCACTTCTTCAACAAGGTGATGGGCGAGCTGCTGTTCTGGGTCGGCGAGGACAAGATGACCTTCGGCAGCGACTACGGCATCTGGGAGCCGAAGTGGCAGATCGAGGGCTTCGTGGACTGGGACTTCCCGGACCTGCCGGAGTTCGCCGACTACCCGCGCCTCGGCGTCGAGGGCAAGAAGAAGATCCTCGGCCTGAACGCGGCCAAGCTGTACGACCTGAAGGTGCCCGACGAGCTGCAGCTGCGCGACGCCGAGCCGGCCGCGCAGGACGACGCGAAGCTGGTCACCCAGTAATGACGACGGCCACGCAGAGGTCCAGGGTGCTGAGCGCCCTGGACCTGGTCCGCGACCCCGAGCTGGACGAACCCGTCACCACGCTCGGGTTCGTCGCGTCCTGCCACGTGTCCGCGGCCGGTGACGTGGTCGTCCGGCTCCGGCTGCCGACGTACTTCTGCGCGCCGAACTTCGCCTTTCTGATGGTCGCCGACGCGTACGACGTACTGGCGGCCCTGCCCGAGGTCCGGACCGTCGACGTGGCGCTCGAGGACCACTTCGCCGCCGACCAGATCAACGCCGGCGTCGCCGCGCGGGCCGGGTTCGTGGCGGCGTTCGACGGCGAGGCGGCGGCGGAGCTGGACGAGCTGCGCCGGGTCTTCGTGACCAAGGCGATGCTGGCCGGCACCGACCAGGTCTGCCGGCCACTGGTTGCCGCAGGCACCGATCCGGCGGACCTGTCCCGGTTGACGCTCGGCGATGTCCCGCCGTCGGTCGACCTGGACAGGTTGCGCCGCCGCCGCGCCGAGCTCGGGCTGCCCAGCGACGACGGCGCGGCACTGCTCGTCGACCCCGGCACCGGTACGCCGGTGGCCGCGGCCGGCGTACCGAGGCACCTGGGCCTGGCCCGGCTCACCCGGACCGGGATCGAGGCCAACACCGGGATCTGCAGGGGAATGCTCCAGCACCGGTACGCCGGGGCCGGAGCGGGTGAGGAGGGACCAGGATGAGAGCTGTCCGGCTGCACGGCTACCACCAGCAACCAGTGGTCGAGGACGTCCCGGAGCCGAAGATCAGCGGCCCGCTGGACGTGATCGTCAAGATCGGCGGTGCCGGCGTCTGCCGGACCGACCTGCACATCATCGAGGGCCAGTGGGCCGACGCGATGAATCCCACGCTCCCGTACACGATCGGGCACGAGAACGCCGGCTGGGTGCACGAGATCGGCAGCGCGGTGACCAACGTCAAGGTCGGCGACACCGTCATCCTGCACCCGACGCCGACCTGCGGCCTGTGCCAGGCCTGCCGGGCCGGCAACGACATGCACTGCGTGCTGAGCACCTTCCCGGGGCTGGACAGCGACGGCGGGATGGCCGAGTACCTGCTCACCTCGGCCCGCGCGTGCGTGAAGCTCGATCCGGAGACCCAGCCGAAGGACGTCGCGGCGCTCGCCGACGCCGGCATCACGGCGTACCACGCGGTCCGCAAGGCGATCCCGCGACTCGTCCCCGGTACGACGTGCGTGCTGATCGGGGCCGGCGGCCTCGGCCACATCGGCATCCAGTGCCTGGCCGCGCTGACCGCGACCAGGATCGTCGTCGTCGACCGCAACCCGGACGCGCTGAAGCTCGCCGAGCAGCTCGGCGCCGACCAGACTGTCGTTGCCGATGGCAATCAGGTGGAGGCGGTCAGGGAGCTGACCGGCGGCACCGGGGCGCACGTCGTACTGGACTTCGTCGCCGAGCAGGGCGCGGAGCAGGACGGTTTCGCGATGACCGCGGCGGGCGGCTCGTACTTCGTGATCGGGTACGGCGGCGAGCTGCGGGTGCCGACGCTGGACATCATCTCGACCGAGCGCAACGTGATCGGCAACATCGTCGGCACCTACAACGACCTGGCCGAGCTGATGGCCCTCGCCCAGGCCGGCAAGGTCACCCTGCACACCAGGACCTACCCGTTGGAGGCGGCCGCCGAGGCGGTCGCGGATCTCGATGCCGGCCGGGTGCGGGGGCGGGCGATCCTCGTCCCGTAGCGCACTCCGGCAGACCGTTCGCCCGGACCGGGCACGTACTGAGGAGCAAACGATGGCCAAGGAACTGCGGTTCGGTGCCCAGGCGCGCGAGCTGATGCTGGCGGGGGTGGACCAGCTCTCGGAGGCGGTCAGCTCCACGCTCGGGCCGAAGGGGCGCAACGTCGTGCTGGAGAAGATCACCGGCTCCCCGGTGGTCACCAACGACGGTGTCACGATCGCCCGCGAGATCCACCTCAAGGACCAGTTCGAGAACATGGGCGCCCAGCTGGTCAAGGAAGCCGCGATCAAGACCAACGACATCGTCGGCGACGGCACCACCACCGCGACCGTGCTGGCGCACGCGATCGTCCGCGAGGGGATGGCCGCGATCGGCTCCGGCGGCAACCCGGTGCTGGTCAAACGCGGTATCGACATCGCGGTGGCCCGGCTGGTCGAGCGGCTGCGGCAGGTCGCGCACCCGGTCGCCACCGAGCAGGATCTCGGCCGCGTCGCGGCGATCTCGGCCAACGACGACGACGCGGTCGGCGCGGTGATCGCCAAGGCGCTGCACTCGGTCGGCGACGGCGGCATCGTCACCGTCGAGGAGTCGGCGGTGCACGGGATCCGGGTCGACTTCGTCGAGGGGTTCGAGTTCGACAACGGGTACCTGTCGCCGTACATGGTGACGGACCCGGGCAGCCTGCAGGCTGTGGTCGACGACCCGTACCTGCTGCTGTGCAGCGAGAAGATCAGCAAGGTGCAGGAGCTGATGCCCTTGCTGGAGAAGGTGATGCGCGACCCGAAGCCGCTGGTCATCATCGCGGAGAACCTCGAAGGTACGGCGCTCAGCATGCTGGTGCACAACCACGTCAACGGGCACTTCCAGTGCGTCGGCGTGCGGGCGCCGGGCTTCGGCGACCGGCGGCTGCACAAGCTGGAGGACATCGCGGCGATCACCGGTGGCGCGGTGCTCAGCCGGCACTCCGGATTCACGCTGGAGACGATGGGCGTCGACAAGCTCGGCCGGGCCGACCAGGTCCGGGTCACCGCCGACCGGACGGCGATCGTCGCTTCGCCGGGGCACGAGAAGGACGTCGAGTTCCGGCTCGCGCAGCTGCGGGCGGAGCTGGAGCGGGCGACCTTCGGGGTCGACGAGGACGTGCTGACCGAGCGGATCGGGGCGCTGTCCGGCAAGGTCGCGGTGATCTCCGTCGGAGCGCCGACGCCCGCCGAGCTGAAGGAGTTGCAGCACCGGGTCGAGGACGCGCTGTCGGCGACCCGGGCGGCGATGGCCGAGGGCATCGTGGCCGGCGGCGGCGTGGCGATCCTGCACGCGGCGTCGGCGCTGGACGACCTGGAGGTGAAGGACGACTACAAGACCGGCGTCGAGATCGTACGGCGGGCGCTGCGCGAACCGGCGTACCTGATCGCGGCGAACGCCGGCTACAACGGCGACGAGGTGCTGGCTCAGATCGACCAGCTCGGCCCCGACGACGGCTTCGACGCGCTCGACGGCCGGTACGGGAACATGCTCGAGATGGGCATCGTCGACCCGCTGCGCGTGGCCCGCTCGGCGCTGCAGAACGGCGCGTCGGTCGCCGGCCTGCTGCTCACCACCAACGCGATGATCGCCGAGGAACAGACGCCGTGGGGTGGTAGCGCGGCGCTGATGACGGAGTTCGGGCCGTTGGACGAGGGGCTGCACCAACCGTCACCTGACTCCAGTACGCCGCAGTCGCTGGGCCTGGGGCCGTCGGTGGGTTAGCGAGGGACGATTCCGGTCCGGCCCTGCCAGGAGCCGTGCTCCGACAGCGGCCGGAACCGGAGCGTCGCGAACTCGTGGTGGAAGTCGCGGCGGCGGCGTTCCTTCATCGCGACGGCGTGGCGGGCGGGATCGGGGACGGTGCTGTGGCCGTGGACCATCTGCTCCATCTCCTGGACGGAACGCCAGATCGAGAATGTCGAGATGGTGCGGGGTGGGCGCATCGCGGCCAGGGCCAGGGTGGTGGCCGGGTGGTCGCGGACCAGTCGTTCTACGGGCTTGCCCCACTTGAGGAATCTGGGGACCTCGGGGAGGCGCATGCGGGCGAGGGTGACGGCTACTACCGGCTCGGTCTGATCCCACTCGCCGGCTCGAGCCGGGAGATCGGGGAGGGCGGCCAGGCGGGACCAGCGGCGGAGGTACTGCAGGCGGACGTGCCAGGCTGCGGCGAGCTGCCGGCCAAGAGGATCCTCAGCCAGGAAGCTCTCCAAAGCAGCCTCGTCCTCCCACCGGGCGAACATCGCCATCCGGCGCAGCTGCATCCGCGCCGGGGAGATCGTCGGCGCGCCGAGCCGCATCAGCGCCAGGCACTCGGCGTACCGCAGACCGGGCGCGGTCGGCGGTTTCCACAGGGCGCGCGCCGTCGTGGCCGGGCGGAGCTCGGCGAGGTGGAAGGTGAAGATCGTCATCGTCGGGCCACTGTCGCACGAGGAGGAGATCAACCGATCGGCTGACGGATCGCGAGCTCGATGGGCGATGTGGGGACGGGGTGCTCTGGCCGAAGCTCGGGGTATGACAACAGTGGTCGAGGTGAAACAGCTGCGGAAGTCGTACGGCGGCCGCGAGGTCGTCGGCGGATTGTCGTTCGGGGTCGAGGAGGGCGAGATCTTCGGGATCCTCGGGCCGAACGGCGCCGGCAAGACGACGACCGTGGAGTGTGTGGAGGGGCTGCGGGTCCCGGACGGCGGCCAGGTGCGGGTGGCCGGGCTGGATCCGGTCGGGGATCGGGCCGGCGTACGGCAGGTGCTCGGGGCGCAGTTGCAGGAGAGCGAGCTGCAGGCGAAACTCACCGTGAGGGAGGCCTTGGAGCTGTACGCCGCGTTCTACCCGCGGCCGGCCGACTGGGGCAAGCTGGCCGAGCGGCTCGGGCTGGTCGAGCACCTGGACAAGCGGTTCGGGACGCTGAGCGGCGGCCAGAAGCAACGGCTCTTCATCGCGCTCGCGCTGGTCGGGAACCCGCGTGTGGTCGTGCTCGACGAGCTGACCACCGGACTCGATCCCCGCGCCCGGCGCGACACCTGGGAGATCGTCGAGGACGTGCGCCGGCAAGGCGTGACCGTCCTGCTGGTCACCCACTTCATGGAGGAAGCGCAGCGCTTGTGCGACCGCGTGGCCGTGATCGACAAGGGCAGGATCACCGCGCTGGACACCCCGCGCGGGCTGATCAGCCGGGCGACCGGCGCGACCGTCATCTCGTTCACGCCGTCCGAGCCGCTCGCGACCCCGGAGCTGGCGGCCTTGCCCGCCGTGGTGACGGTCGAGGAGAAGGACGGCCGGATCACCCTCAAGGGCGACGACGACACGGTGACGGCGCTGCTGTCGCTGCTGGCCCGGCGGCGGATCACCGCGCGGCAGCTCCGCGTCACCGACGCGACCCTCGACGACGCCTTCCTCGACCTGACAGGAGCAGCGAAATGAGTGCGACGACGGCGGTCTTCAAGGCCGAGGCCCGGTTGTTCCGGCGCGAGCCAGGAGTGCTGTTCTGGGTGATCGGCTTCCCGCCGCTGCTGCTGGTGATCCTCGGCTCGATCCCGTCGTTCCGCGACGGTAGCGGCGGGTTCCGGCTGATCGACGTCTACGTGCCGATTCTGGTGCTGGTCGCGCTGGTCGTGGCGGGGTTGCAGACGATGCCGCCGGTGCTGACCGGGTACCGCGAGCGCGGGATCCTGCGCCGGATGTCGGCGACACCGGTCCGCCCAGCAGCGTTGCTGGCCGCGCAAATGGGGCTGAACGGCGCCGCGGCCGTGGTGTCGGCGCTGCTCTGCCTCGCGATCGGGCGGGTCGCGTTCGACGTACCGCTGCCGCAGCAGGCCTTCGGGTACGTGCTCGCCCTCCTCCTCACCGCAGCGGCCGCGCTCGCACTCGGTGCCCTGGTCTCAGCACTGGCCCGTACGGCGAAGATCGCGAGCGCAATCGGGTCCGTGGTGTTCTTCCCCAGCCTGTTCTGCGCCGGTCTCTGGATCCCGGTGCGGTCGATGCCGGACCTGATGGCGCACATCGTGCAACTGACGCCGTTCGGCGCGGCGGCGAGCGCGCTCGACCAGGCGTCGACGGGGCACTGGCCGGACTGGTCGCACCTCGGGGTCCTCGCGGCCTGGGCTGTCGTGCTGACCGCCGTGGCGGCGCGCTGGTTCCGGTGGGAGTAGGAGACTGAGCAGGTGGACACCGAGATCGAGCGCCGGCAGGAGATGTTCCGCAAGTGGCTGCCGTACGGGCTGCTGGTGGTCGGCACCTTTCTGGCCGTCGCGACCGCAGGGCTGATCACGCCGAGCAACGACCTCCAGGTCGCGGCCGCGGTCCTGGTGATCGCCGCGCTGGCGCTCGAGATCTGGTGGACGCGGACCGAGCGCGTCCGGCCCGGACCGCACTGGCTCTCGGCGACGTACTACGCCGTCCGGCTGGCGATCGGGTTCGCGCTCACGCTGCTGAACGGGTTCTTCGCCTTCTACGCCGTCGCCGGGTACTTCGACACCAACGAGCAGATCGCCGACCGGCGCTGGCGGCGGATCGCGCTGTTCGGCTGCTCGATCCCGGTCGCCGCGGCCCAGACCAGCGGGATCCCCGTCGGGGACACGATGCGCTGGGTGGTGTTCGGCGGTCTCCTGGTCGCGAACAACGTGCTGCTGACCACAGTGATCCACTTCTCCGAGCAGGAGGACGCGCGGTCCCGGGCGAGGGCGGCGACGATCGTCGAGCTCGAACGAGCTCAGGCCGAGAACGCCGCGCTGCAGGCGCAACTGCTGGTCCAGGCCCGGGAGGCCGGTGTCGCCGACGAGCGCCGCCGGCTGGCGGCCGAGATCCACGACACCATCGCGCAGGGCCTGACCGGGATCATCGCCCAGCTCCAGGTGGTCGCGAACATCACCGACGAGCCGGCCGTCCAGGAGCGCGTCACCCGCGCGACCGACCTGGCCCGGCACAGTCTCAGCGAGGCGCGGCGGTCGGTGCAGAACCTGGCACCGCTGGAGCTGTCGTCCGACGATCTGCCGGAGGCGATGCGCAAGACCGTCGACCAGTGGGCCGAGCGCACCGCCGTACGGGCGGACTTCACACTCGCCGGTACGGCGCAGCCGCTGCACCAGGAGGTCTCGGCGACGCTGCTCCGGATCACCCAGGAGGCGCTCGCGAACGTCGCCAAGCACGCCGCCGCCGAGCGCGTCGGCGTGACGCTGAGCTTCATCGACGACGAGGTGACCGTGGACATTCGCGACGACGGCAAGGGCTTCGACCCGCTGGCCCGTCCGGCCCGCAGCAGCACCGGCGGGTTCGGCCTGGACGGGATGCGGGCGCGGGCCGAACGGATCGCCGGCTCGCTCACCGTCGAGTCCGAACCAGGAGCCGGTACGGCGCTGTCGGCCCGCGTACCGTTGGTGCCCCATGGCTGACATCTCGCTCCTCCTCGTCGACGACCACCCCGTCGTCCGCAACGGCCTCCGCGGTCTGTTCGAGTCGGTTCCCGGGTTCACCGTGCTGGCCGAGGCCTCCGACGGCGTCGAGGCGGTCGCGCTGGCGACCGAGCTCGACCCGGACGTGATCCTGATGGACCTGCGGATGCCCGGCGGCAGCGGGCTGGACGCGATCACCGAGCTGACCCGGCGCGGGGCCCGGGCGAAGATCCTGGTGCTGACCACCTGGGACTCCGACACCGACACGCTGCCCGCGATCGAGGCCGGCGCGACCGGCTACCTGCTCAAGGACGCGCCGGCGACCGACCTGTTCACCGGCGTACGGGAGGCGGCGGCCGGGCGGACGGTCCTCTCCCCCGCGGTCGCGTCGCGCCTCGTCTCAGCAGTCCGTACGCCGGCCGCCAGCCCGCTCGCCGCGCGCGAGCGCGAGGTGCTCGCACTGGTTGCCAAGGGCACCTCGAACCGGGAGATCGCCCGCGAGCTGTTCATCAGCGAGGCGACGGTGAAGACGCACCTGAGCCACCTGTTCACCAAGCTCGGCGTCACCGACCGGGCCGCGGCCGTTGCCAAGGGCTACGAACAGGGCATCCTCGGCCGGGACTGACCTCAGCGGTCGGGGAAGCAGGCAGCGACGGCGAGCTCGTCGACGAAGTCGTTCATCTCGTGGCCGGAGTGGCCCTTGACCCACTGGAACGCGACGTCGCCGCGCTCGGTGAACAGCTCGACGAGCGGCTCCCACAGGTCGCGGTTGGCGACCGGCTTCAGCGCCGAGGTGAGCCAGCCACGCTGCAGCCAGCCGACGTGCCACCGGTCGCGGAAGCAGTTCACGACGTACGTCGAGTCGGACACCACCAGCAGCGGGCCCTCGTTGGCCCGGACCGCTTCGAGGGCGGCGCGGATCTCCATCCGCTGGTTCGTCGAGGCCGCCTCGTGGCCGGCGGCGAACTCGGTCTTCGACAGCGCCCAGGCCCAGCCGCCGGGACCGGGGTTGACCGAGCAGGCGCCGTCGGTGAAGACGCTCCGGGCGCCGGCGGGGACGGTCATGTCGGCCGGGCGCGGCCGGCGTACGCGGGTAGTCGCCATGGGACCGAAACCTACAAGGAGCTCAGCACGGCGAGCAGGATCGACACCACACTCGCGGTGACGATCAGCCCGACCAGGGCGAGCAGCACACCGAGGCCCTTCCGCTTCACCTGGCTGTGCCCGATGCTGCCCTCGGACGCGAACTGGTGGTACGGCGACGCGTAGAACACCGGTACGCCCTGCCCCGGCAGCACGGTGAACTCGAGCGCGGCCCGGCCGAACTCCCGCATCCACTGCGAGTGGACGTCGACGCGCAGCGGCCCGGCGTACACGGGGATGTCGTTGCGGCCGTACTTCACCCGCACCGGGTAGCCGTTCAGGCGCACGGTCGGCGGGGTGAGGGTGCCGGTGAAGGCGCTGCCCTGGAGAGTCAGGTGCAGCATCCCCATCGGCGGCTGCGGCTGGTACGGCGGGGGCTGCTGGTAGCTCATGGCGCCCAACGATAGGGCTCAGAAGATCTCCAGACTCTGCGGGCCGAGCGGCCAACCGAAGGCGGCGGTGGTCGCGGCCAGCGCGCCGGGCGTGTTCTCGGTGACGCGCTCGGTGGTCGCGAACTCGGCGAGCCCACGCCCGCCCAGGTACGCCGCCGACAGCTCGTTGATCGACAGCGCCAGGTCGGCGGCGGCGTCGGTGCGTTCGCAGGTCGCCTTCTCGGCGTCGCCGGTCAGGCGGAAGCGGCCGTTGTTCGCCTCGATCAGGTCGTCGGTCACCTCGATCACCACGTCGGTGGCGACGGCGTACCGGCGCTGGGCGAGAGCACGTGGTACGTCGGTGATCCGGATCCACAGCGTCTCCGACAGCCGCCGGCCCAGCGCGACCGGGTTGCTCACCAGCTGCAGCAGCGGCTCGTCGACCGCGGCGTGGCCGTACTCCAGCTTGGCGGCCAGGTCCAACGTCAGCAGGTGCAGCCAGAGCGCGTGGTACGCCGTGGGGTCGAGCGCGGCCAGCTCCTGCACCGACACCTCGTAAGCCGGTCCGGTGGGGCCCCAGTTCATCTTGCCGCGCCACAGCACGTACCCGTCGACGGCGCCGGACTCGTCACGGTGCACGAGGATCTGCCGCGCGGTGCTGCCGCCACGGTGCGCCGGGTCGTCCTGCAGGTGCTGGCGCCAGACCTGCTCGGACCGGCCCGACACGCCCGGCCGGGTGGCCTGCAGGGCTTGCAGCAGCGGTGCCAGCAACGCCGGTGCGTCCTCGGCGGACACCTCCTCGATGCGGCCGGAGTCGCTGGGCAGCGGACGCGGCCGGACCGACCGCAGGTCGACCTCGTACGACACGCCGAACGCCGCCGCGGCGTACCCGAACCGCCCGTAGATGCCCGCCTCGCTGGCCCACAGCACCGCCAGCGCCTCGGGTGCCTCGCGCAGCTGCCGGCTCATCATCCCGGCGAGGATCCCTCGCCGCCGGTGCGTTGCCCGCACGCCGACCGCCGTCACGTGCGCCGCCGGAACCACCGCTCCGGGGACCGACAGGTCGCGGCTCATCGCCTTGGCCGTCCCGACCAGCTGGTCGCCGTCGTACGCGACCAGCGCCCGCTCGGGCTCGAACAGCTCCCGGTCCAGGTCGGTCGGGGTCGCCTCGAACATCATCGCCGCGGCGAACAGCCCCAGGAACTGGTCGTGCTCGTCCGCCGTCGCCGCCCGCAGTACGTACTCGGAGTTCGCCATAGGGCATCGTCACACGCCCGGACGCCCGCCTGCACGGGAATTCCCGGGCTCTCGCCTCCGCGCCGGACGCGTCGTAGTCTCGGAGCAGGGAGTGTGCGCGATGCAGAGGCTGCGGACGTCGCTGGGTCAGCTGGCGGGGCGGTTCCGCCGGCAGCCCGTCACGGTCGCGGACCCCTTCGACACGCTCCGCCTGCAGACCCGGCTCGGGTACCTGGCGACCGAGATCCGGCGGGTCGAGAACGCGCCCCGGATCTACGCGCGGGCCCACCGGTTGATGGCGATCGAGGCGGCGTACGACGCGCTGCTGGACGAGGCGTGCCGGCTGGCCGGCGTACCGGAGGTGGACGGGCTGGACGGTGAGGACAAGCGCTGGTCCGAGGAGCAGGAGCTGGCCGCCCGCGGCTGGACCTGGTGAACCTCAGTCGCCGACCCCACGGCTGAGCAGCACGGCGGCGATGAACGTCCGGAACAGCTGCAGCGGGTCATCGTTGCGAATAGCAACCACGTTGTCGCCGATCTGCTCGACGTCGCGCAGCGCACAGGCCAGCTCCGCGAACGCGTGGTTGTGGTAGCGAACGGTCAGCTCGGCCGGGGCGATCTCCGGCGGCCGGAAGTCACTCAAACGCTCCAACGCTTGTGCCGGCCGGACAGGTAGCTCGCCTGGCCGTGCAGCCCGTCCGGGCGCAGGTTCTGCATCGTGGAGTGCGAGTCGTTGACCAGGAACTCGGTCGCACCGGCGGCCAGCGCGCCGTCGATCGCGGCGTTCACCTCCGCCTGCAGCAGCCCGCGGTAGTACTCGTACTCCGTGGCCGGCCCCCGGACCTGGCCCCAGTCGACGACCCCGGTCGTCCCCTCCATGTCCGTGGACAAGAACACCTTCACGGCCGGCTCCTCTCGGTGGTCCTGGTGGCAGCTCAGCCAACCACGGCCCGGGCGCGTGCGCGGGATCGAGGGGTGTGGACCGTACGGTGGGGGCGTGAGTACCTTCGGGCAGTGGATCGACGCCGTGCAGCGGCGGCGGAAACGGCTGGGGTTCCCGCTCGCCGTGGTCTACAAGTTCTTCGACGACCAGGGCAGCTACCTGGCCGTGATCGTCACCTACTACGCGTTCGCGGCGATCTTCCCGATGCTGCTGATCTCGTCCTCGGTCCTCGGGTTCGTGCTCCAGGGCAACGAGGACCTGCAGCGGGCCGTCCTGGAGTCGGCGCTCAAGGAGTTCCCGATAGTCGGGACCCAGCTCGCGACCCCGCAGGGCCTCCAGGGCAGTACGCCGGCCGTCATCGTCGGTTCGCTGGCCGCCGTGTACGGCGTGATCGGCCTCGGCCAGGCCGTCCAGAACGCCGTCAACGTGACCTGGGGTGTCCCCCGCAACGGCCGGCCGAACCCGTTCCACGGCCGGCTCCGGTCGGGCGCGCTGCTCTCGCTGGCCGGGCTCACCGTGCTCAGCTTCGCGACGCTGACCGTGCTGGCCGGCAGTCAGGCCAGCAACATGGGCTGGCTGGTCTCGGTCGGCTCGGTCCTCGTACTGACCGCGATGCTGACGCTCTGCCTGCGGCCGGGGATCAGGCCGCGGCCGGCCTTCCGCAAGATCGTGCCGGGCGCGTTCTTCACCGCGCTCGGCTGGCACCTGCTCGAGCGGCTGGGCGGGATCTACGTCGAGCACGTGCTCGCCAAGGCCAGCGAGGTGAACGGCGTCTTCGCGCTGACGCTCGGGCTGATCGGCCTCATCTACGCCGCGTCGGTGATCGCCGTGATCGGCGCCGAGCTGAACTCGGTGATCGCCTACAAGCTCTACCCGCGCTCGCTGCTCGCGCTGTTCAACGACTCGGCCGCGAACCTGACCGCGGCCGACCACCGGGCCTACGCGATGTACGCGCAGGCGCAGCGCCACAAGGCCGCCGAGACCATCGAGGTGAGCTTCGGGCCGCACGAACCGACCGGTCCCTGAACACCGTCGCGACCTGGTTTCGCGGCACGCCGGTCGGCCGGTTAAGGTCCTCCGCGTGTCGATTTCTGGTGTGGCCGAGATGACGGATGTCGAGCAGCGGGACTGGCGGGAGGTCTCGGACGTCGGGATCGCCGCCGCCCGGGTCGAGTGGGCGGGCGCGGCCCGCGAGATGTTGCTGGTGGCAGCGCGCAAGTACCAGGCTCTGGTGCAGTACAAGGACATCGCCGCCGGGGTCCAGGAGCGGACCGGGATCCGCACCAAGCAGCCGACCCGGCAGTGGATGGGCGGCGTGCTCGCCGAGGTTTCCGGCGAGAGCCTGCGGCAGGGTGAGCCGATGCTGTCGGCGTTCTGCGTGAACGCCGACGAGAGCGTCTTCGACGGGTACGCCGCGATCGTCGGCGCCGCGACCGGGACCACCCCGGCCGACCCGGACGCGTACGCCGCGCAGGAGCGGCTGGCGGCGTACCGGCACTTCGAGGCCGCGGGCCTGCCCGAGGACGGCGGTACCGCGATGATCCCGGCCAAGCTCGCCGCGGCCAAGGCGCGGGCCCGCAAGGCCGCGATCGCCGAGCGCCCGGTGAACGCCTGCTCGCGCTGCAACCTGCAGATGCCGGCCAGCGGCGTCTGTGACACGTGTGACTGAAACACGTTGCTGATGGCAATGGGTTGGGTCATGCGCTTGACCCAGCGCGGAGCTCTGGCCCGCGGCGGGGTTTGGGTCTAGCCTCGGGCCAGGCGGGTGCCGCGGGGGTGTCTGCCGGTACGCCGGAACCCGGGGGGTTCGGTCAGGGACTTGGGGGCGGTGACGCCGTACGGCGTCGCCCGGTGTGGCCTGTCCGCCTTCCTTCGGTGATGGCGTCGACTGCCTTCACAGGAGGCCCACATGAGGTCCAGAACCCGGACCCGTTCCACTCGACGTGCTGCCGTCGCCGGCCTGTCCGCCGGTCTGCTGGTCGCCGCCACGCTGCCCGCGACAGCGGCCGACCCGTCCCCCACTCCACCGACGAACTGGACCGCCACACCGTTGACGGTCGCCAGCACGATCAGCGGCGCCAAGTCGCCGAGCGGTCAGCTGGCCAAGAGCGACCCGGCTCTGATCAACAGCACGTCCGCCCAGCAGGTCCGTGTCGTCGTCAAGCTCGACTACGACTCGCTGGCGGCGTACCGCGGTGGGCTCAAGGGCCTGCCGGGGACCAGCCCGGCGGTCACCGGCAAGAAGCTGGAGCCGAAGAGCGCCAACGCCGCGAAGTACCTCCAGCACGTGACCGCGGTCGAGGACAAGTTCCTCGCCGCCCTGCGGGACAAGGTCCCGAGCGCTCGCGCCGGCCAGAAGCTCCGCACCGTGTACGGCGGTGTCGCGCTCAGCGTCGAGGCGAACAAGGCGCGCGACCTGCTGAAGCTGCCCGGCGTCGCCGCGGTCCAGCAGGACAACCCGCAGAAACTGCTCACCGACTCCAGCGCCGCGTTCATCGGCGCGCCGACCATCTACAACCAGTTGGGCGGCGCAGCCAGCTCCGGCAAGGGTGTCATCGTCGGCATCCTGGACAGCGGCGCCTGGCCCGAGCACCCGTCGTTCGCCGACCCCGGCACGCTGCCGGTACCGCCGCCGACCGTCGACGGCACCGCCCGGGTCTGCGACTTCGGCGACAACCCGCTGACCCCGGCCGCCGACGTGTTCGCCTGCAACCGCAAGCTGATCGGTGGACAGCCGTTCCTCGACACCTACAACGCGGTCGTCGGCGGCGACATCTACCCCGACTCCGCGCGCGACTCCAACGGCCACGGTACGCACACCGCGACCACGTCGGCCGGTGGACCGGTCGCGAACGCCAACCCGCTGGGCATCAACCGCGGCCCGATCGCCGGGATCGCGCCGGCCGCGGCCGTGTCGGTCTACAAGGTCTGCGGCGCCACCGGCTGCTTCCCGAGCGACTCGGCGGCAGCGGTCGGCCGGGCGATCCTGGACGGCGTCAAGGTGATCAACTTCTCGATCTCCGGCGGCAGCGACCCGTACAGCGACCCGGTCGAGCTCGCCTTCCTGGACGCGTACGCCGCCGGCGTGTTCGTCGCCACCTCGGCCGGCAACTCCGGCCCGGGCGCCGGGACGACCGACCACCGCAGCCCGTGGGTGACCACGGTCGCGGCGTCGACGCAGGCCCGGACCTTCCGCTCGACGGTGACGCTGGCCGGTGGTGGCGCGACCGCCACGATCTCCGGCGCGTCGATCACCGGCGGGGTCGCCACTCCGCGGCAGGTCGTGCTCGCCTCCGCACCGCCGTACAGCAACGCGGCCTGTACGACGCCCGCACCGGCGGGGATCTTCACCAACAAGATCGTCGCCTGCGAGTTCACGCCGGGACGCGTGATGAAGGGCTTCAACGTCCTGCAGGGCGGCGCGGCCGGCATGCTGATGTACAACACCACCGGCCCGTCCGACGTCTTCACCGACAACCACTGGCTGCCCGCCGTCCAGCTGGAGAAGCCGGACGCCGACGCGCTGCTCGCGTTCCTGGCCGCGCACCCCGGCAGCACTGCCTCGTTCACCCAGGGCACCAAGACCACCTGGCAGGGCGACGTGATCACGTCGTTCTCGTCGCGCGGTCCCGGCGGTGACTTCCTCAAGCCCGACGTCACCGCACCCGGCCTGCACATCCTGGCCGGCCAGACGCCGACGCCGGAGTCCCCGGCCGAGGGCCCGCCCGGGAACCTGTACCAGGTGATCGCCGGTACGTCGATGTCGTCGCCGCACGTGGCCGGCGCGGCCGCGCTGGTCTTCGCGCTGCACCCGACCTGGACCGCCGGGCAGGTCAAGTCCGCGCTCGGTACGACGGCCAAGACCGCGGTCAAGAAGCCGGACCGGGTCACCCAGGCCGACCCGTTCGACACCGGCAGCGGCCGGATCGACCTGACCAAGGCCGGCGACCCCGGTCTGACCCTCGACGAGACCGCCGCCAACTACGCGGCCGCGGCGACCGACGCACTGAACCGGATCGACCTGAACCTGCCGTCGATCAACGCACCCACGATGCCGGGCCTGATCACCGCCGAGCGGACGGTCAAGAACGTCACCAACCAGACGCTCACCTTCACCGCGACCGGAACCACGGTCAGCGGCGCGAACATCACCGTGCTGCCGCCGGTGTTCCAGGTGAAGCCGGGAAAGACGCAGAAGCTGACCGTCGCGATCACCGCGCCCGACGTACCGGACGGCCAGTACTTCGGGCAGGTCAACCTCAAGCAGGTCGGCGGCAGCCGGGCCCTGCACCTGCCAGTCGCGTTCTTCCGCCAGGAAGGCGTCGTACCGGTCGACCAGACCTGTACGCCGTCGACCATCGCACGCAACACCGGCCAGTCCACCTGCACGGTGACCGTGCAGAACAACAGCCTGCAGACCACGTCGGTGACGGCGGCGAGCACGCTCAGCTCGCAGCTGCGGCTGAACAGCGTCACCGGCGCGACCAAGATCGGCACGCAGATCGCGACCAAGACCGCGACCCTGGCCGGGCGTCAGCCGGACGCGCCGGCGATCGCACCGGGGGCCGGTCCGGCCCCGTACCTCCCGCTGGACGCGTTCGGCATCGCACCGGTGCCGATCGGCGACGAGCAGTCGATCAACTTCACCGTCCCGGCCTTCCAGTTCGCGGGACGCACCTTCACCAGCATCGGCGTCACCTCCAACGGCTACTCGGTCGCCGGTGGCACCACGGGGTCGGACGACGTGCAGTTCACGCCGCAGACGCTGCCTGATCCGGCCCGGCCGAACAGCGTGCTGGCGCCGTACTGGACCGACCTCGACGGGACCGGGGCGCCGGGCATCTTCGCCGGTACGCTGACCGACGGTGTGAGCGAGTGGCTCGTCATCGAGTGGCGGGTCAACCTGTTCGGGACCAGCAGCCAGAAGGTGTTCCAGCAGTGGATCGGCCTGAACGGCACCGAGGACATCTCCTACACCTACGACCCGGGGAACCTGCCGGGTGATCCTGGTCCGGCGTACGGGCTGACGGTCGGTGCGGAGAACTTCGAGGGGACGGCCGGCAGCCAGATCGCCGGTCCGCCGACCCAGGACCTGCGGGTCGTCTCGACGCCGGGCGCACCCGGCGGGTCGATGAGCTACACGATGAACCTCAAGGGCGTGCAGAAGGGGACCGGGTCCGTGACGACCGGGACCTCGACGCCGCTCGTCAAGGGCCTCACGATCGAGGTCGACAAGATCACCGTCAACTAGGTGCTCGTCGGACGGGCCGGATTCCTTCGGGGTCCGGCCCGTTCGGCGTTCGCGCCGGGTCCGGCTCGCTCCGGTGGCCTGTGGATGACGCTCGACGGGAAAAGCCCTTGTGCGGCTACTGTCTTGGGCATGAGCGAACTCGTGGTGGACGCCCCGATCGTGGCCGTCGTCGTGTACCCCGACCGCGCGCGGGTGACCCGCCGCGGGCGGATCACCGTGCCTTCCGGCGATCGGACCGTGCACGTCGACGGGCTGCCGCTGGCCTTGCAGGACGACTCCGTCCGCGTCTCCGGCCGGGGGCCGGCGACCGTGCTCGGAGTCGATGTCGCGATGCGGCACCATCCACAGGCGCCCGACGAAACCGTCGCCGAGCTGGAGCGGCAGCGCCGTGCGGCGCAGGCCGAGGTCGACGAGCTGGCCGACGCCGACGAGGTGCAGGCGCAGCTCGATCTTTTCCTGGCCCAGTTGGCCCGGCGGGCCGGTGGGACGTTCGCGCGGACGCTCGCGGGCGGCGAGGCGTCGGCCGATCTGGGCGAGTTCACCGACTCGCTGGCCGGGAGGTTGTCGGCTGTCCGCGGGCAGCGGCGGGAGCTGTCTCGACAGCGCGCGGAGGCTGAGGAGCGGCTTGCCGCTGTCGGGCGCCGGTTGGCTGCGGTCGCCGAGCAGCGCGCGCCTGATCGGCGGGTGGCTGCGGTCGGGCTGACGGTGGAGTCCGAGGCCGAGGTGGAGATCGAGCTGTCGTACGTCGTACCGCGCGCCGGGTGGACCAGCTCGTACGACGTCCGCCTGGTCGGGGACCGGCTGACGCTGAGCTGGTACGGGCTGATCACGCAGCACACGGGTGAGGACTGGCCGGAGTGCGACCTGACGCTGTCGACCGCGCGGCCAACGGTGACCGCGAAGGTGCCGGAGCTCGATCCGTGGTACCTGGATCGGTTCCACCCGCCGGTGCCGGTCGCTGCGGCGCCGGTACCGGCCGCTGCGCCGATGATGCGGCAGAAGGCTGTCGCGTACGGGGCGGCCGCGGCGGAGGACATGGACCTGGCGGTCGAGTTCCGGGAGTCCGCGGCCGTTGTGGAGCAGGGGGTCACGGCGGCGACGTACACGCCGCCGCGGGCGGTCGCCGTACCGGCTGACGGTGCGTCGCACCGGGCGACGATCACGTCGCTGGAGCTGGAGACCGAGCTCGACTACATCACCGCGCCGGTGCGCTCGACGGATGTGCACCTGCGGGCGACGGTGGTGAACTCGTCGGAGCACACGCTGCCCGCGGGGAAGGCTGCGGTCTTCCACGAGGCGGACTTCGTCGGGTCGACCGCGCTGCCGTTGTGGTCGCCGGGTGAGGACGTCGAGCTGGCGCTCGGGCTGGACGACCGGATCAGGGTCGAACGGAAGCTTGTTCGACGGACCGCGACGAAGGCGACGCTGGGCTCGACGCGGCGGCGTGAGGTCGAGTACGAGACGACGATCGAGAACCACACGCCGCGGGCTGCTCGGGTGACGGTGCTCGATCAGCTGCCGGTCGCGCGGGACCACGAGATCACGGTCAAACCTGTGAGGGCGGAGCCCGAGCCGGACGAGACGACAGAGCTTGGTGTTGTGACGTGGAAGCTCGAGCTGGAGGCCGGCGCGGAGACCGTGGTGAAGCTTGGGTTCCGGGTGGAGACCGGGAAGTCGGTGGACCTGACGGGGTGGCGCGAGTGAAGGGCTGAGCGAGCGGTGTCCCGCCGCGCGGCGGCGGGGCTTCGGCTGCGCGGCGGCGGGGCTGAGGTCTCGCGGTTTCCCTTGCTCCGGCGTACTTTCGGAGGTGGGGCGGCCGCTCTGGAACGGCCGCGGGGGCAGGTGGGCCGTGTTCGGTTTGGAGCTCAGGACCTTCGACCGCGAGTCCGCGCCGGCGGACGATCCGTTCGTGCGGTCGTACCTCGCGATGCGGCGCCGGATCGGGCTGCTCGGGTTCTGGTTGCCGTGGGTGCTGGTGGCGATCGACTGGCTGCTGATCGACGACCTGCGGGTGATCCGCGGCTCGATGAGCGCGTACTACCACTCGTCGGCGCGGGACGTCTTCGTCGGCGGGCTGTTCGTCACCGCCGCGTTCCTGGTCAGCTACCTGCGGGCGAAGCGGAAGACCTACGACTACTGGCTTTCGACGCTCGCCGGGTGTGCGCTGTTCGTCGTCGCCGTGGTGCCGACCGCGCGGTCGCTGAAGACGCCGGGCTTCCAGGTCGGCGCGGACAGCTGCGTCGTGTACACCGGTCCGCCGAGCTGCAGCGGCGTACAGGAGTTCCTGCACGAGGACACCGCGCGGCTCGTGCACGGGATCGCGGCGACGGTGTTCGTGCTGCTGCTGGCGGCGCTGTGCTTCGTGTTCGCGTTGCGCGAGTTCGGGTACGGGCCGGCGGCGCGAAGGCTGTGTGATCCCGCGGCGCCGGACGTTGTGCGGGTTCGGGAGCGGTTGAGGGAGCTCGGGGTCTCGCTGGGGCGGTACCTGTGGTCGGGCGTTCCGAACGGTCCGGCGCCGAAGAAGCGGGTGCGGTTGTATCTGGCGATGGGGGTGCTGATCCTGCTCGCCGGGGTGTGGGCCAAGTTCGGTGTCGCTTTGTCGTTCGCGGACCTGCGGCTCGGTAAGACGTACGTCGGTGAAGTGGTCGCCTTCCTTGCCTTCGGTGTTGCCTGGCTGGCGGCCGGGAAGGACCTGCACGCCAACAAGTTCGGCGAGATGCTGACCAGGCTGAAGACCTGAACTGTCGTAGGCGCGTGAAAGCATGCGGGGAAGACCCGATCGCAGAGGAGTCCGCATGTTGCCCTGGCGTGCCGAGCTGGCCGGACGGTTCGAGGAGTCGCCGTTCGAGAGCGACCTGCTGAAGGGGAACCCGCTCGGTGACCCGCATGTGCGCCCGGTGCTCGTCTACCTGCCGCCGGGCTACGACGAGTCCGACCAGCGCTACCCGAGCATCTACGTCGCGATGGGCTTCACCGGGCACCTCGGCATGTGGTTCAACCGGACGCCGTTCCGCCAGCCGTTCCCCGAGCTGCTCGACGCGATGTTCGCCACGGGCGACGTCCCGCCGGCGATCGTCGTGTTCGTCGACGCCTGGACGAAGTACGGCGGTTCGCAGTACCTCGACTCCCCGGGGACCGGGCGCTACAACTCCTACCTCTGCGACGAGATCGTCCCCTGGGTCGACGCGACGTACCGCACCATCCCCGACCGCGACCACCGCGCGATCACCGGCAAGTCCAGCGGCGGCTACGCCGCGATGGTGACACCGCTGCTGCGCCCCGACGTCTTCGGCGCACTCGCGACCCACGCCGGGGACGCCGCGTTCGACCTCTGCTACCGCCCCGAGTTCCCCGTCCGCGCCAAACAACTGCGCGACAAGTACGACGGCTCGTACGAGAAGTTCTTCGCCGACATCGAGGAGCGCGCCGGACGCACGACCTTCCAGGACCTCGGCCCACTCGAGCTCTACGCCTACGCCTCGGCGTACTCAGCCGAACCCGACGGAACGGTCCTCCTCCCCTTCGACGACCTCGGCGAGATCATCCCC
The DNA here is from genome assembly GCF_040681455.1 of Kribbella sp. NPDC051770. Taxonomy (NCBI): domain Bacteria; kingdom Bacillati; phylum Actinomycetota; class Actinomycetes; order Propionibacteriales; family Kribbellaceae; genus Kribbella; species Kribbella sp. NPDC051770. The sequence goes on from NZ_JBFAYT010000007.1 coordinate 188,658, forward strand.
GAGGTCTGGAACCGCTGGCTCGCCCTCGACCCGGTCCTGATGCTCAACCAACCCCAGTACGCCGACGCGCTCCGCTCACTGCGCGCGGTCTGGATCGACGCAGGCAAACAGGACGAGTACCACCTCGACCTCGGCGCCACCGCCTTCGACCGCGCCGTCCGCACGATCGGCGGCCCGGCCGTCCACTTCGAGCTGTTCGAGGGCACCCACGCCGGAATCGAGTACCGCTACCCGCTGGCGGTTCGCTGGTTGTGCGAGCAACTCACGGCGTAGTGCCGCTGATCCGAGTGGTGGAACTCATGTTTCCCCGCGGGGCCGGGCGGCGATGATGGTTGCGGACTTTCGCCGCGTGGGAAGGGTGAGTGGATGACGTCGGGTGAGTGGTCGTTCGAGGATGATCTGGGGCAGCGCGTCGAGCTGGCGGCGGTGCCGCGGCGGGTGCTGGCGTACGGGCAGGCGGCGGAGACGCTGGTTGCGCTCGGGGCGCCGGTGGTCGGGTTCTTCGGGTCGCAGCATCAGGCGGACAGCGGAGCGGCGGGAGCTGTTGGAGGGTTGCCGCTGGTCGGTGCCGGCGACGCGGTCGACCTCGAGCAGGTGAAGGCGCTGGAGCCTGATCTGGTGGTGAGCGTCAGCTACGCGGGTGAGGTGTACGGCGTGTCCGAGGCCGTTGCTGCGCAGCTGCGCGAGGTCGCGCCGGTGGTGCTGATCCGGATCGCCGGGGACGTGTCGCTCGCGGGCGTCATCGGCCGGTTCCACGCGTTGGCCGGCGCGCTCGGTGGTTCGGTGGACGACGACGAGGCGGCGCTGACCGCTGCGTTGGAGAAGCTGCAGGGTGCGCCGCAGCTCCTGGCGCTCTCCGGCGGTACGCCGACCGACGCGTACGTCGCCAACCCGGCGTACTGGCCGAGCCTGCGGCTGCTCGCCGACGCGGGCGTCCCGTTCGCGCCGACGAGCGCGAAGGGTGGCTGGGAGGTCGTCCAGTGGACCGACCTCGGCGCCACGCATCCCGCCGACGTGCTGCTCTACGACCAGCGCGGCAACTCGCTCGGCGCGGAGCAGCTCGCCGGGATCCCGTCGTGGGGCGAGCTGCCCGCCGTACAGGGCGATCGTGTGCAGCCCTGGAATCCCGAGCCGGCCTTCACGTTCGCGGCCGCGGCGGCTTTCGTCGACGGGATTCCTCGCTAGCTTGGGGACATGACTCAGGTGTACGGCGAGACCGGTCCGGTAGTCCTCCTGCTCCCCGGTGGAGCTGAACGGGCCGAAGGGTTCTTTCCCGGTCTCGTCGAAGGCCTGCTCGACGACCCCGGCTGCCGGGTGATCGTGCACGACCGGCCCGGCACCGGCCGATCGGTGGCCGAGGGCAACCTCACGACGGCGCCGCTGCACCTGCACCGGCTGCTCCAGGAGTTCGATCCGGCGGTCGTCGTCGGCCAGAGCCTCGGTGGTGCGGTGGCGACGCTGCTCGCTCGCCAGTACCCCGAGGACGTCGCCGGGCTGGTGCTGATCGACTCGACGCCGGTGATCGACCCGACGCTGAGCCGGCGGATCGAGACCGTTGCCCGCGTCACCGGTCTGCTCGGCCGAGTCCCCGGGGTACGTGAAGGTCTTGCGGCCTTGGTACGCCGTTCGCTGGAACGCGCCGCCACCGATCCGAAGACCAGGCCCGACTGCGCGGCGGCGTACCGGGCGACCGAGCTCGACTTCGGGAAGCTCGACCGCGCGGTGCACGGTCTGGCGGCGCTGTCGGAGGGTTTCGACCTCGCCGATCTGCCGAAGGTCCCTTCCGCCGTGATCACCGCCGACCGCAAGCCGTCGGCCGCGATCCGTCGGAGCCACGAGCAACTGGCGACGGCGCTCGGCGCCGACCTGCTCACCTGGCCCGGTGCCTCCCACTCCGCCCACCTGACCCACCCCGACGAGGTCCTCGCCGCGACGCGCGCCGTCGTACGCCGAACGCTGGGCTGAAAACTCCTGTGTTTCTTGGTGATTAGCGCGGATAACTGCGGGTACCGACAGGAACACAGGGCGTAACGATGTTGCGCAGGGCAAGCGAGAGCGAAGGGCGGTACCCCTCATGAAGCGCATGGCCAGAGCAGTCGCGGTCGTCTCCATCGCGGTCGCCGCGTTCGGCGGCACCGCCACCGCCGCGAACGCACAGACCACCGGCATCCAGGCCGAAGGCGAGGTCTCCTGCGGCTACGACTTCGACAAGTGCCACCTGCAGTGGTTCGACTACGGCTTCGTCAAGAACTACATCGTCAGCAAGATCTACTACCGCGGCGGCGGCTACCACTTCTACTGGTGGAACTGACCCGGCGACCGGCCGAAACACCTACCCGACGTACGTCAGGGTCTCGGTGAGTGGGGCTCGGCCGGTTCGTGGTGCCGGGGTGGACTCGTAGCCGATGGACATGCCGCAGAAGAGGGTCAGGTCGGTGGGCGGGGAGAGGATGTCGGCGACCGTGCGGTGGCACTTGGCCCAGGCCATCTGGGTGCAGGTGTGCAGGCCTTCGTCGCGGCAGAGCAGCATGACGGTCTGCAGGTACATGCCGACGTCGGACCACTGGGCGGGGCCCATCTCGCGGTCCAGGTAGCAGAAGAGGGCAGTCGAGGCGCCGAAGCAGTCCCAGTTCGCGATCGCGGCGCGGTGCCGGGCCTCGAGATCGTCGCGGGGGATGCCGAGCGCGCCGTAGCGCTGCTCGCCGAAGGCCGAGCGACGGTCCCGGTACGGCGACTTCAGCGCCGGCGGGTACTGCTGGTACTCCGGTTCGTCGAACGGGTCACCCGCCGCCACCCGTTCGCAGGCGCGCTTCTTCAGCTCCGCCAGCGGCTCGCCCGTCACCACGTACGCGTGCCAGGGCTGCAGGTTCGACGCGGACGGCGCCCAGGCCGCCGCGGTCAGGACCCGGTCCAGCGTCCGGCGCGGGACCGGTCGGTCGGTGAACTCGCGGACCGCTCGGCGGCTGGTGACTGCGTCGTAGACGTCCATGACTCCTGTCTCTTTCAATCGACTGATTATGTATCAGATGAGAAGGTATCATTCGATACGATCAAGAGAAGCCGATCTGAGGAGACCCCTGATGCCCACGTTGCTGCACCTCGACTCGTCCGTGTTCGCCCGCGAACGGTCCGCGTCCCGGGCCGTCACCGACACCTTCCGCCGGACCTGGCAGGAGCAGCACCCGGACGGCACGGTCGTCTACCGCGACCTCGCCGCCGCACCGGTGCCGCACATCACCGCCGACGCCTACACCGCGGGCCTCAGCGACCCGGCGAGCCACTCCCCCGAGCAGACGGCCGCGCTGGCGGCGCGGCTGGAGCTGATCGAGGAGCTGGAGCAGGCCGACGCCGTACTGCTCGGTGCGCCGATGTACAACTACGCGATCCCGTCGACGCTCAAGACCTGGCTGGACAGCGTGATGCTGCCGGGCCGGACCTCCGGCGACGCGCCGTCGTCGAAGGGCACGCCGGTGGTCGTGGTCGCCAGCCGCGGCGGCTCGTACCGGCCCGGTACGCCGCGCGAGGACTGGGAGTTCGTGCAGACCTACCTGCGCAAGGTGCTCGGGGAGAGCCTCGGCCTGGACGTCGAGTTCATCGTCCCGGAGCTGACGATGGCGCCGAAGATGCCCGCGATGGCCGAGCTGATCCCGCTGTACGAGCGCTCCCGTGAGCAGGCGCTCGAGGACGCGGTCACCAAGGCCAAGGAGCTGGCCGAGCGACTGGCGTCGTAGCGGCTACCCGGCCGGGTAGGCGAGCTTCGTGAGCAGCTGGACCAGCTGCTCACGCTCGCCGTGGTCGAGCCCGGCGACCAGTCCTTCGGCCGAGGGCTCCGCCGCGACGTGCGCGGCGTCGAACAGCTCGATCCCCGCCGGCGTGATCGCCACCGACCGGGCCCGCCGGTCGCCCGGCACGGCCTGCCGCTCAGCCAGGCCCTTGCGTTCGAGATCGTCGACGATCCGCATGATCCCCGCCTTGTCCGTCCCGGCCGCGGCCACCAGGTCCCGCTGCAGCGTCGGCCCTTGGTTGACCAGCACGATCAGGACGGAGAAGTGCCGCAGCTCGATCCCCAGCGGGCGGAGCGCCTCCGACATCAGCGCACCGGCGCGCGCGTGCGCCTGGCGCAGCAGCAAGCCGAGCGCGAACGGCGAGGCGTCGCCGGGACCGTCGGTCGCCCGGCCGGCGCCGGTACGACGAGGTGCGGTCATGCGCGCCATCGTACCGACGTGGTTCAGTGCCGGGCGGTCGGGCGGAGCTGTTTGCGGGAGGTGATGTCGAGCTTGGTGAACACCTTGCGGAGGTGCCACTCGACGGTGTGCTGGCTGAGGAACATCTGCGCGCCGATCTCGGCGTTGGTGAGGCCGGCGCCGGCCAGCTCGGCGATGTGCGCCTCCTGCGGAGTCAAGCTGTCGGTGGCGCGGTCGGTGCGGTGGCCGACGGCTTCGCCGGTGGCGACGAGCTCGTGACCGGCGCGGCCGGCGAAGGCGTCGGCACCTGACGTGCTGAACATCTTGTACGCCGTCCGCAGCTGCGCCCGGGCGTCCTGACGGCGACCCTCGCGACGCAGCCACTCGCCGTACACGAGATGGGCGCGGGCCAGCTCCATCCGCATCCGGGTGCGGCTCAGACGCTCGATCGCTTCCTCGTACGACGACTCGTCGGCGTCGGTGCCGAGCAGCGCCTTCGACCGAGCCAGTACGCCGAGCGCCCAGTCGGTGCCGCAGGCCTCGGCCATCACGCGAAGCCGTTCGAACCCCTCGGCAGCCAGCTCCGGCCGGCCGCTGCGGGCAGCTGCCTCGATCAGCTCAGGCAGCGCCCAGCTCGCGATGCTCAGCTCCTCCGGGAACGCCGACGCCTCGCGAGCCGACGCGAGCGCCTTCTGGTACTGCGCCAGGCCGTTCTGCAGGACGGCCTGCGCGTAGTGCGCGTTCGCGACGCCGTTGCCCTCGCCGCGCGACTCGGCCTCCTGCGCGCTGCGGGTGATCCGCGCCGAGGCCTCCTCCGGGTGCCCGCGCCAGGCCGCCAGACAGACCTCGCCGTACGGCGCGAGCGCGGCCCCGGTCAACTCGTTGATGGTCTGGATCTCGGCGACCAGCGCCGCGGCCTTGGCGATCTCGCCGGAGAACAGGCTCAGGTTGATCCGGTGGTTCAGCACGTACGGCAGCTCGGTCAGCGCGCCGTTCTCGCGGGCGATGCCGAGGTTCCGCGCGGTCAGCACCTCCCACTGCTCGTCGTCCCAGAGGTTGAGGGCCAGCAGCGACCCGTGCCCGAGCCAGTACATGTCGTCGCTGTCCGCCGGTCCGACCGCGCGGGCGAACGCCCGGACGGCGTCCCGCGCGGGCTCGATCCCGGCTGGATACCCGTCCGTGTAGAGCACCGCGATGCCCTGCAGCACGAGGTCGCGCTTGCGACTCAGGTCCGGCGCGGGCAGCTGCCGGGCCGCGCGGGCGACAGCGGTCAGGCCCGTCTCCCCCGCCATCCGCCCGGCGAACAGCGCGGCGCCGAGCGCGTTCAGGTAGGTGTCCCGCGCGAGATCCAGGTCGATCGGTTCGAGCCGGCGGGCGGCCTCGACGAGCAGCGGCGGCGCTTCGACGCCGTGCCCGGAGAACAGCGTGACCTGGGCGCGGACGAGATTCACCCGGGCGCTGTGCGCGGGATCGTCCGATCCTTCGCCGGCCGTGACGAGGAGCCGGAGCGCGGTCTCGAAATCGCCCGCACCCATCGTCGCCTGGGCGGCGGCCAAGGCGCGGGTCGCCCGCGTCGCCGCGTCGGGCGTGAGGTCGGTCGCGCGTTGCAGGAACGCCGCCGTCGCGGCCATCCCACCGCGACGCTGCGCGCGGTCGGCGGAGCCGACCAGCTCGGCGGCGATCTCCTCGTCGGGCCCGGCAGCGCCGTGAGCGCGGTGCCAGGCCCGGCGGTCCGGGTTCAGCTCGGGGTCGATCGCCTCCGCGAGCGCTTGGTGAGCGCGCCGGCGGGCCGCGGGGTCGGCGACCCGGTTCGCGGCGGAGCGCACCAGCGGATGGCGGAAACGCACCGTGGTGCCGATGTCGATCAGCCGGTCCGCCTCAGCCGGAGCGGCGGCCGTCACCGGGATGTTCTGGATCGCCAGCGCACGGATCAGCAGCGGTACGTCGCCGACCGGTTCGACGGCAGCGGTCAGCAGCAACTGCTGCGTCTCCGGCGGGAGCGCCTGGACCCGGGTCACGAAGCTCTGCTCGATCTGGCTGGGCAGCGGCCGGGTGTCGAGGCGCTGGAAGCCACCGGCCAGCTGACTCGCGGTCAGACTCCGCGGCAGCTCCAGCAGCGCCAGCGGGTTGCCGCGCGTCTCGGCGACGATGCGATCCCGGACCCGTACGTCGAGCCGCCCGGGAACGACGGAGTCGAGCAGGTCGGCGGCGTCGTGGTCGTGCAGACCGCCGACCGCCAGTTCGGGGAACGCGTGCCACTCGGGTCCGGCGACCGGCTCGCGCAGCGCGAACACCAGGCCGATCCGGTCCGCGAGCAACCGCCGTCCGACGAAGGTCAGCGCCTGGACGGACGCCTGGTCGAGCCACTGTGCGTCGTCGACCACGCACAGCAGCGGCGTACTCTCCGAGCTCGACGAGAGCAGGCTGAGCGCGGCCGCGCCGACCAGGAAGCGATCCGGTGGTCCGCCGAACTCGAGCCCGAAGGCGACACCGAGCGCGGCGCGTTGCGGCTGCGGCAACTGGTGGTCGCGCTCGAGCAGGGGTGCGCACAGCTGGTGCAGCCCGGCGTACGGGAGCTCCATCTCGGACTCGACGCCGGAGGCGCGGACGACGTGGCAACCCTCGGCGCGCGCGGCCAGGTAATCGAGCAGGGCGGACTTCCCGATCCCGGCCTCACCACGGACGACCAGCACCTGCCCGTGGCCGGTCCGCACGCGCGCCACCACGTCGTCCAGCCGACCACACTCCGTCCGGCGCCCGCGGAGCTCGGGCTCCGAACCGACGATCGACACGGTCATCACCCCAGCCCGAGGCTAGCCCCGGAATCCGCAGTCCCGATAGACGTCACCGGCTCGATCACTCCCTGTTGCGGGCCGACCGCAACGAGTTCGAGCAGAGCCGGCAACAGAAGTCAACCGACGTTGACTTCTCTTGTACGGTAGGAGGATGAAGAAGTCGGAGCGGACCCGGGCGGCGATTCTCGAGGCCGCGCGGGAGCAGTTCGCGGCGTTGCCGTACGGGCAGGTGAGTGTGCGGGCGATCGCGACGCAGGCGCAGATCGACCCGGCGATGGTGGTGCGGTACTTCACCAGCAAGGAGTCGCTGTTCTCGACCGCGATCGACGTCGACCTGCACCTGCCGGACCTCCGCGGCGTCGATGCCGAGCAGCGCGGCGAGGTGCTGCTGCGGCACTTCCTGGCGATCTGGGAAGGTGACGACAAGCAGACCGCGCTGCCGATCCTGCTGCGGTCCGCGGCCACCCACGAAGCCGCGGCGGCGCGGCTGCGCGAGGTGTACGTGAAGCAACTACGCGCGATGGTCTCGACGGTCGCGCCCGACCAGGCGGCGCGCCGGGCCGGCCTGATCAGCAGCCAGCTGCTCGGCATCGCCCTCACGCGGTACGTGCTCCGCCTGCCCGACATGACCCGGCGCAAGCCCGACGGCCTGGTCGCGGACCTCGCGCCCGCGATCCAGCGGTACCTCACGGACGACCTTCCGAAGGACTGAGCTCCTCCCGGACGACGCTGAGCTCGATCGCGTCCCGCAGCGCGGCCAGGATGTACGCCGGGACGTCGAGCCCCTGCTCCTTCGACCAGAGCAGCTCGCGTTCCACCCGGCTGACCTGGCGCGCGACCTCTAGCAGGTCGCGGTCGAAGTCGAGCGCCCGCGCGACGTCGCCGAAATCGGCCTGCTGCTTGCGGTTGTTCACCCCGACCAGCCCGAACGACCGGCGGCGCAGGATCCGCGCCAGCTGGAGCTGCCAGTCCTTCAGCCCTTCCTCGCCGATCAGCGCCTCGGCCGACAGCCGGTAGAACGCGAAGTGGCCGGGCTCCTGGCGTTTGATCGGCGCGATCACGGTCTCGGCGATCGCCCGCTCGCCCATGTCCTGCAGCCCGTCGACCAGCCGCGAGTAGGCGATCACGGCCGAGCGTTCGGTGGCGGCGCCGGTCAGGTAGTAGAGCAGCCGGATCACGCCGAGCATCCCGGGCAGGTGCGACAGTACGCCGACCAGCCGCATCTTCGCGCTCAGCCGCAGGTCGGTCGCCTCCGGCTCCAGGCCGAACCCCTGCTGGACGGCGTCGAGCAGGATCCCGTGCTGGAGCTCCTGCGGCGACCAGACGTCGTGGTAGAAGAACCGGTCGACCTCGGTCGCGTCCGGCATCAACGCGCGCAGCTCGAGCACGTTCCGCTCGACCTCGAGCTCGACCCGGGTCAGGTAGTTGAACACCCCGCCGTACCGGCGGCGGACCTCGGCCGGGTCGTGGATGGTCAGGTCGGCGGCGGCCAGCGTCAGCGGCGGGTGCTCCTCGGCGAACCTCTCGACGAACCGCCGCAGGCCTTCTTGGGTGGCCCGGCCGGGTCGGGCGGGGGCGTGCATCTGGGTCATGGCCGCACCTGACTTTTTGTCAATGGCTGTTGACTTCGACGGTAGGAGGGGGCCGGAAAGAAAGTCAACCCGCGTTGACTTTTTGTGTCCGGACTCTCAGTGGACCGGTCCAGGCCGGCTTCTGTGACACCGGCCCAGGCCTGTCACAGACCGGGGCCGAGCCTGGTCCAAGGGGGTAGAGACGACTCCCCCGGAGGTGCTCGATGACCCTGCTCGACCGCCGGCCGGCCGCTACCGGCGGCCTGGCCGCGCTTCCCCGTCCGGTCGCCGTCGTGGCCGGCGCCGGTGGTGTTCTCGGTGCCGCGCACGTCGGCGCCGGGTACGCGCTGGAGCGCCGCGGCTTCGTCCCCGACCTGATCGTCGGTACGTCGGTCGGCGCGCTCACCGGAGCGATCGCGGCCGCCCACCCCGACACCGCGGCGGCCTGGCTGGACGACGTCTGGCGGCAGCTGCGGCGCCGCGAGGTCTTCCCGCTCGGCCTGTCCGCGCTGGCCGCGAGCGTGTTCACCGACCGCGGGCTGCGCCGTCTGATCGCCCGCGCCGAACTGCCGGAGCGGATCGAGGAACTGGCCATCCCGTTCACCGCGGTCGCCACCGATCTCGCCACCGGCACGGAGGTCCTGCTCGACCACGGCGACCTCGAGTCCGCGTTGCTCGCCAGCGCGGCGATCCCTGGGATCCTGCCGCCGGTGGATCGCGACGGCCTGATGCTGGTCGACGGCGGAGTCGTTGCCTACGTCCCCGTTCTCGCGGCGCAGCGGGCCGGAGCGGCGAGTCTGGTGGTGCTCACCACAGGCCCCGAGAGCTGGCCGCTGCAGCCGACCGTTCCGCGACGCCGGGCGGGCGCGATCGCGGCGCGGGCCGGGTTGTTGCGGCTGCACCACCAGATCGAGTGCGACCTGCACGAGGTCGCCGGGCACCTGCCGACCGTCGTACTGCCGACCGGGATCGACACCTGGCCGGCCTGGTGGGACTTCGGCCACGCGGACCGGCTGATCGACACCGCCTGCGCCACGGCCGACAACTTTCTCGACGGGCTGCAGATCGACGGGCCCGGTCTGTACAGGTCCGCACAGTGGAGGTCGCAACGATGAGCACGATCGCCTTTCTCAACATCGCGATGCACGGGCGGGTGAACCCGACGCTGCCGCTGGTCGCGGAGCTGGTCCGTCGCGGGCACACCGTCACGTACCACACGTCGCCCGCGTTCCGGGCCGAGATCGAGGCCGCGGGGGCGAGCGTCCGGGTGTACTCCGGCGGGGACCAGCCGTTGCCCGATCCGCCCACGCCGTTGGCCTTGCTGGCCGGGCTGGCGGAGACCGCCGTCGAGGTGCTGCCGGCGGTGCTCTCAGATCTGTGCGGGGTCCGGCCGGACCTGATCGTGCACGACGCCGCGTGCCCGTGGGGTGCGGTCGCGGCGCGGGAGCTCGACGTACCGGCGGTGTCGTCGTACACCACGTTCGCGTTCAACAGCCGGGTGCCGAGCCCGACCGCGGTCTCGCGGGAGTTGTTGTCGTCGGCAACCACCAGCCCGCGGATCCTGCGCCGGTTCGTCAGCGCCCGTCGCAAGCTCAACCGCCAGTACGACGCCAGTGGCCTCCCGGCGGTTGACCTGGGCAACATCCAGCAGCCGCTCAACCTCGTCTACACCTCACCGGAGTTCCAGCCGGGAGTCGAGGAGCTGGACGACTCGTACCGGTTCGTCGGACCGAGCATCGGCGCCCGCCCGGACGACCGGACGTTCCCGCACGACGAGCTGCACGACCCGGTCCTGTACGCCTCCCTCGGCACGGTGTTCAACGCGAACCCGGAGCTGCTCCGCACGTTCGCCGTCGCCCTCGCCCCGCTGGCCGGCACCGCCGTGATCGCCAGCGGGCAGACCGATCCTGCAGCGCTCGGCGAGCTTCCGCCGAACGTCGTCGTCCGCCGCTTCCTGCCGCAACCGGCTGTGCTCGCCCGCGCCGCGCTGTTCGTCACCCATGGGGGGATGAACAGCGTCAACGAGGCCCTGTACGCCGGAGTCCCGATGCTCGTCATCCCGCAGGGCGCCGACCAGCCCCTGGTCGCCGGGCGCGTCGTCGAGCTCGGCGCGGGCCTGTCGATGCCGACGCTGGCGGTCACCGAGGGCTCGGTCCGGGCCGCCGCGCGGCGGTTGCTCGAGGACCCGCGCTTCCACGCGGCCGCGGCGAAGCTGCGGACGTCGCAGCAGCGCGCCGGCGGTTTCCACCGTGCGGCCGACGAGATCGAGCGCTACCTGCTCGCGAAGCACCCGCCGATCGCCCCGCTGGCCAAGCAGGCGCCGGCCGCATCGGCCGCGTCGCCAGTCGCATCACCCCGCCACCGCAAGGCCGCGCGATGACGCCACTGGTCGTCGTACTGCTGCTGCTCGCCGGGCTGTCCGAGGCGGCCGGACGCGTGCTTCCACTCGTTGTCCGAGGCCCGAAACTCTCGCGCCCCTCGGTCATCGGACTGCTCGCGGCTGGTGCCGTGGTCGAAGGCATCGTCTTCGCGCTCTGGCCGTTGACCGCCTGGACGCTCGCCGAGCTGGTCACCTCACCGACCGGCAGCGAACTCACCTGGACCCCCGGCCTGGTCGCACCACTCATCTTCACCGCGGTCCTCGCCTTCCCGCTGCTCGGCCCCTTCCTCCACCTGTTGCTCTTCATCGGAGTCGGCTTCGGCCTCGCCGATGCACTCGCGACCGACTGGACGACCGCCGCCGCCTGCGTGGCCGTCGCCGGAGTCGGTCTCGGCGCGGCCGTCGAGGTCGTCCGCCGCCTGGTCGTCCGCGTCACCGTCCCGACCACCCTGGAGCCGGTGACATGAACGACTTCCTGTTCTGGGTCATCCTGCTCGGCCCGGCACTGCTCGCCGAGGGCCTGCTCGCCCGGTACGAAGTCCTCGTCTACAGCGCCGGTTGGCGCAGCCCCACCGCCGTACTGCCGGAAGGCGTTCCGTACGCGCGCGGCGCCGCGCCAGACCGCCCGCCGCTCGCGTACCTGGTCTACCTCGACGGCATCGGCAAGCGCCGGGCCCGCGACACCCGCGACGGCGGCCAGCTGGTCAAGGCCCTGATCGACGGCGCCCCCGAGCTGCGTGTGCTCGGTCAGGTCCAGCCGTACTCACCACTCGCTGCCCCGCTCGCCGACCGACCGGTCTGGTCCTGGCTGCGCAGCCACGTCGGTCTGCTGCTCTTCCTGCACAACGTGATGCAGACCTTCGTCGCCGCCGATCACCGCTACCGCCCGCTCTACAACCGGGCCGTCGGTTCCCAGATCGCGACCCAGCTCCGCCTCGCCGGCTACCAGCCCGACAGCCGCATCCCGGTCGTCCTGCTCAGCTACAGCGGCGGCGCCCAGGTGGCGACCGGCGCTGTCGAGGAGCTGCACCGGCAGCTGCACCCACCGCTGCTGCTGATCTCGATCGGAGGCTTCCACAACGGCGCGAACGACGTCAGCCAGGCCGACCAGCTGCATCAGCTGACCAGCGCCAACGACTGGATCGAGCGCGTCGGCACCCTGATCTTCCCGCAACGCTGGCGGCTGTTCCGCTGGAGCGCGTGGAACCGCGCGGTCCGCGAGGGCCGCGTCACGAAACACCCGCTGGACCCGGCCACGCACGTCGGCCCGGCCAGCTACATCAGCCCGACCGCCGCGCTCCCCGACGGCCGCACGTTCCTGGACCGCACCACCGCAACGGTGATCGCGATCGTCCGGGATCGCTACCCGTTGCCATCCGCCGTACAGAACAGGACATCCACACCATGAGGAACTCGCAACGCTCCACCCGGCGGCCGTCGTTGGTCGCGCTGCTCACCGCACTCGTGCTCGTCGTGATCGGCCTCAGCCCGAGCGTCGCTTCCGGCACCGGCCAGGGCAGCCCGAAGCCGACCGTCGTCCTGCTGCACGGCGACTGGGCCGACGCGTCGGGCTGGAACAGCGTCATCAAGCGGCTCCAGAACGACGGCTACCGGGTGGTCGCGCCGCCGAACCCGCTGCGCTCGCTGGCCACCGACGCCGCGTCGGTCCGGGCCTACCTGGACACGATCGGCGGCCCGATCGTGCTGGTCGCGCACTCGTACGGCGGCGCCGTCATCTCCAACGCGGCGACCGGGCACCCGGGGGTGAAGGCGCTGGTCTACGTCAACGCGTTCATGCCGGACACCGGTGAGAGCATCGGGCAGCTGGCCGGGCCGGACTCCGCGCTGTCGACCGACCCGACCACGATCTTCGACTTCGTCCCGGCCACGCTGCCGCCGACGCCGGCCACGGAGGTCTACCTGAAGCGGTCGACGGTGTTCAACGCGTTCGCGACCGGGCTGAGCTTCGAGGACAAGTCCCTGGTCGCGGCCACGCAGCGGCCCGCCACCCTGCTGTCGATCAACGAGCCGTCCGGGACGCCGGCCTGGCGGACCATCCCGTCCTGGGCGCTGGTCGGGACGAAGGACCTGATCATCCCGATCGACGTCCAGCGCTCGATGGCGAACCGGGCCCGGTCGAGCATCACGACGTACGACGCCGGGCACCTGGGGTTGATGTCGCAGCCGGGCACGGTGGTGAAGGTGGTCGAGCGCGCGGCGAAGGCGGTCACGCGGTAGTTGGTCACTGTGCGCCGGGTCGTGGTCACGGCCCGGCGCACAGTGCTGTTCGGGGTGGGCGCACGTAGTGCGGTCCGGGAGCGCACCACGTGATCACCACGCACTCCCAGGGGCGCGTGACCACGGACTCCACGGCGACGGTGGAACCAGCACCGAAAGGAGCCGGGACTGTGACCATCCAACTGATCGACCGCCCGATCGACCGCCCCTCCACCGCGCCCGTCCAGGAGCTGCGCGCCGAGGACGGACTCTCCGCCTTCGTCAGCGCCCGCCCCCGGCTGCTGCGGATCGCCTCCCGGGTGCTGTCCAGCCAGACCGACGCCGAGGACGTCGTCCAGGAGATCTGGCTGCGCTGGCAGCGCACCGACCGGTCCGTGGTCGCCGACCCGCACGCGTTCCTCGTCACGATGACCGTCCGGCTCGCGATCAACGTCGCACAGTCGGCGCGGAGGCGCCGCGAGACCCCGGTCGGCGAGTGGTACCAGGACCAGATCGGCTGCACCGACGACGACCCCGCGACCGAGGCCGAGCTCGCGGAGGAGGTCGAGCGAGCCGTCCTCACCCTGCTCGGCAGCCTCCCACCGCGCGAGCGGGCGGCGTACGTGCTCCGGGAGGCCTTCGACTACCCGTACGCTCGCATCTCCGAGATCCTGCACACCGGCGCGGCCAACACCCGCCAGCTGGTCAGCCGCGCCCGCACCCACCTCAGCGCCGACCGCGACAACCCGGTCTGCCCGGCCGCCCACCACCAGCTCCTGCAGGCGTTCCTCAAGGCCGCCCGGGCCGGCGACCTCACCGACCTCGAGGCCCTGCTCATCGCGGATCTCCCCGCAGAACTACGGGCGGGCTGAGCAGCCCCGACGCCAGGTGGTCCGCCGCGTGCTCGATGTCCTGCAGCTCGAACCGGTTCCCGTACTCCGCGGTCACCGCCTCGACAACGGCTGCCAGCTCCTGATCAGCGGCCAGCGCGTTCGCCCGCGTGTTGTGCACGACGACCCGCACCGCGTTCTTCCCGGCCCGTACGGCGTCCGTCACCTCCACGCGGTACGGCGGCGCCCACACGCTCCCGCAGCGCACGTCGTTCACCCACACCTCCGCCGCCACCCCGACCGGCGGCAGCAGGAGCGCCTGGAACGAGTTCTCCGGCAGGTACTCCGCCCGCTCCACCGGCTCCCCGTCGCCGAAGTCCAGGAAGACCTGGGCCGCCGCGGGCAGCTCGACCTCGGTCAGATAGGCAGCCGACCCCGAGTACGCCGGCCGTGAGTCCTCCCAGCGGTGCGGCAGCGCCACCGGCTCAGGCCCGGCGCCGAAGTCGACCAGCCACGGCCCGTCCACCCGCCCCACGACCTCGACCCCCTGCCCGGCCACCAGCCCGACCTCGGGCTCGGCCCCCACCTCTCCGGCGGTCGGCACGAGCACCACCGACTCGTACGGCTGCAACGTCACCGACGACCCGACCACCCGAGTCTCGCCGGTCGCCGCATCCCACCGCTCGAACGCGTCCGCCACCTCGAACCGAAAACTCCGCACCTCGTTCCCGGTGTTCGCCAGGAAGTACACGTCCCCGTCATCCAGCCGCCGACGCACCACGCCGACATCCGGCGCAAGCCCGTCCGGCAGCCGCCCCGCCAGATCGCTGACCACCTCGCACTGCGCCAGCCAAGCCCGAGTCCGCTCCGGAACGATCGCCCCCTCCGGCACCACCACCAACCCGCCCGGCTGCAACACCTCGACCGCGTCGTCGTCGACCAGATCGAAGTCCAGCCCCGACTCCCTGATCTGCCGCGGAACCTCCACCCCGATCCGATCGCGAGCAGCCCGGTACAGATTCACCGACCCGCGCGCCTCGGCGTACACGTCAGAAGCCGGTACGTAGACCTTCACGTCCCGCACCGGCGTCCCCTGCTGCAGCAACCACGACACCCGGTGCAACGCCCCGAACAACTCACCAGCGACCGGCCACCAAGGATTCCGGTCGTCCAGCGCCCCCGCCGCGTAGAAGATCCACCCAGCACTCGCCGGCGAGTACGGCCACCCGTGCCCGATCAGTTGGTTCACGCCCGACAGGAAGTGCTCGTGCGCCTCCGCCTGCAGGTCCAGCGGCGTCGCCCGGAACGACGGCGAGTGCACCCACGTCCACACCTCCGCCGACACCACCTGCCGTCCGTACGCCGCCGCGGCCGACGCCGCCCACCGCGTCTCCGGCACCCGCGTCCATCCCCAGCCCTCGCCCTCGAACAGGTCCGCCGACCGGTAGCTGCTCACCGTCGCGCCCGGTTCGCCGTAGCTCTGGATCCGGAACGGCACCCCGTGCCCGGCCGCCCAGCGCTGGAAGACCGCGACGAAGTTCTCCTCGTACAGCTCCGCCAGCGTCCGCTGGAAGTCGATCCGCACCTGCTGTGCGCCGGGTGCGTCAACCAGCAGCTCCCACAGCCGCGGCTGCAACGAGTACCCACGCCGGGCCGTGAACTCCTTCAGCAGCTCCGGCGTCCAGTCCGCGCCGTACACCTCGACGCTGTCGCAGAACACCGACCCGACCAGCTCCGGCCCGGCCGCCCGCAGGAACGGCTCCGCGACCGCCGCGATGTGCTTCTCCGCCGCGCCGACGCTGTAGTGGTCGAGCACCGGCCCTTCGGCGCCCGCCGCCGCGCGCTTCACGTTCTGCCCGGTCAGCCGCGAGGTCGCGATCAGCACCTCGCGCGGTCCCTTGCCGGGCGGCACGTGGATCACCCCGCCGTCCACCACCAGTTCCTCGTACGCCGCCGGCGCGGCGCCCTCGCCGACGAACGCGGCCACGATCTCGTCCCCCGGCCAGGCCTCGACCACCGGCACCTGAAGCTCCGCCGCGCCGATCTCCCGCCGGTCCCAGCCGAGTCCGCGCGCGGCGTGCTCCGCGCCGATGTGCCCGCCGCCGTACGACCAGCCGCTGCCGAGCGTGAGGTCGAACCGCAGCCCGAGCTGGCGCGCGGTGCGCGCGGCGTACCCGAGATCGGCGAGCAGCGCCGCCGAGCCGAACTCGGCGGTCACCGGGCCCATCGGGTAGACGAACGCGACCTCGACGCCGCCCAGCCCCGCCGCGGCCATCGCGCGCAGCTGCCGCTCGATCTCGCCGCGCTCGACCGAGGGCCCGAACCACCACCACCGCATCATCGGCCGGCCGTCGGCCGGAGGGTTGCGGAACTGGCGTCGTACGTCGTCCAGGGTCGCCATCAGCCGGCCTTCCCAGTCGCCCACGGTGCTCGTCCTCCCACCCCATCGCGCCCGCCGCGACCGCGTCAACGCGGCCCCGGCGCGGTGTCCGGGATCGGCCACCGTCACAACCGCGCCGGGTGGGTGGTCCTACCTGTGCCGATCGGAGGGTCACCGTGACAGACAGGCAGGGTGTCGTACTGGTGCTGGGCGACTCCAGCGGATGGAACAGCGTCGTGGAACGGCTGCTGGTCCGGTCGATCGAGGTGGTCGCCGTCGCCACACCGTGGCGGGAGCTCGCGGCCGACGCCGCGGGCGTGCAGGAGGCGATCACTGCCGTCGGGCGGCCGGTGGTGCTCGTCGGACACTCGTACGGCGGCACGGTGATCACCGCCGCGGCCGCGGGTTACGCGGCGGAGGGCGTCCACCCCAGCGTGCGCGGGTTGGTCTACGTCTCGGCGTTCGCGCCCGACGTCGGCGAGTGTGCCGCCGACCTGATGTCACCCGACGGGACACCTACGGAGGTACCCAGCGAAGCACTGCACGCGCCGCTGACAGGCGTCGTACCAGCCTGGAAATCTCTCCCGTCGTGGTTCGTCTTCGGCGACGAGGACCTCACCATCCCCGTCGCCCGGCACCGCGCAATGGCCCGCCGAGCCGGCGCCCGTGGCATCCGCGAGGTCGCAGGCGCCACCCACACCCTCCACCGCTCAGCACCAGATGTCGTGAGTGCCGCCATCGCCGACGCGTTGAAGGGTTGATCACTCCTCCTCACCGCACGCCTCGCAGTACGCCAGATCGTCGTGCCGCAACCGGTACAGCTCCAGCCGCGTGTGGTGGTACTCGTCGGTCTCCCCGATCCACTCCATCCCGATCCGCCGCGCGGTCGCCGCCGCGCGCTCGTTCGACGCCCCGACCAGCGCGAACAGCTCGTCCACGTTCGCGTGATGCATCGACCACCGCGCCAGCGCCTCACCCGCCTCCGCGGCGTACCCGTGACCCCACGCCGGCCGAGCGAGCTGCCAGGCGATCTCGACGTCCTCCCACGGCGCCAGCCGCAGCAACGCGACACCGCCGACGAGCCGCTCCGCGTCACGCTCCCGGACCGCCCAGTGACTCACCGGCTTCACATCACCCGCCTGCCACTCCCGCAGTACGGCGCGCATCGCCTCCTCGTCCGGGACCCGTTTCATCTCGGGCGTCAGCCAGCGCGTCACCTCCTCGTCGCCGTAGATCGCCAGCGCGTCCGGCGCGTCCTCCTCGCGCCAGGGCCGCAGTACCAGGCGTTCGGTCTCGATCATCGGGTCCATCACGTCCTCCGGAGTAGTCGGCACCCACTGAGACCGGACAGACTGCTCTCCTGTGACACGGATCGCGTCACACTCGATCGGGCTGCGTTGTCTTCTTGGTAGGAGGACAAGAAAGGGGAACCGTCCATGCGCAAGATCGTGGTCGTCGGTGGTGGGTACGCCGGGTTCTACACGGCGTGGAAGCTGGAGAAGAAGCTCCGCCGCGGCGAGGCCGAGGTGGTCGTCATCGACCCGCGGCCGTACCTGACCTACCAGCCGTTCCTGCCCGAGGTCCTGTCCGGCGCCGTCGAGGCCCGGCACGCGGCCGTGTCGCTGCGCCGCAACCTGCGCAGGACCAAGATCGTGTCCGGTTCGGTGACCAGCATCGAGCACGGCCGCAAGACCGTGACCGTGCACCCGGCGCAGGGCGGCGACTTCGAGATCCAGTACGACATCCTGGTCGTCACCGCCGGTGCGGTCACCCGGACGTTCGCCGTCCCGGGGCTGACCGAGCAGGCGATCGGGATGAAGCACGTCGAGGAGGCGGTCGCGATCCGCGACCGGCTGCTGACCGCGTTCGACGAGGCGTCCGTCCTGCCGCCCGGTCCCGAGCGGCGCAAGCTGCTGACCGTCACCTTCGCCGGTGGCGGGTTCGCCGGCGTCGAGGGTTTCGCCGAGCTGCTCTCGCTGGCCCGCAAGCTGGTCGACTTCTACCCGGAGCTGAGCGTGGACGACCTCTCGTTCCACCTGGTCGAGCTGAAGAACCGGATCCTGCCCGAGGTCACCGACCGCCCCGGCCAGTGGGTGGTCGAGCAGCTCGAGAAGAAGGGCGCCCACGTCCACCTGAACACCTCGGTGGTCTCCGCCGTCGACGGCCACGTCGTCCTGTCCAACGGCGTCGAGTACGACGGGACGCTGATGGTCTGGACCACCGGCAACGCCTCGCCGCACCTGGTCCGCAACCACACCGACCTGCCGATCAACGCGCAGGGCCGGATCCAGGTCCGGGCCGACCTGCGGATCGGTACCGACGACGAGATCGTCCCGGACGCCTGGGCGGCCGGCGACGACGCCGCCGTACCCGACCTGGCCTCGCCGGTCCCCGGCACCTTCACGACGCCGAACGCGCAGCACGCCGTACGGCAGGGCAAGCTGCTGGCGAAGAACCTGATCGCCTCGCTGCGTGGGCGGGCGCCGAAGAACTACGAGCACCACAGCCTCGGCGCCGTCGCGACGCTCGGCCTCGGCACCGGGATCTTCCAGTTCCGGCGGATCGTCGTGAAGGGCTTCCTGGCCTGGCTGATGCACCGCGGCTACCACGTACTGGCGGTGCCGACCTGGGACCGCAAGATCCACGTGCTCGCGGTCTGGATCACCGCGGTGTTCTACGGCCGCGACATCGTGTCGCTGGCCTCGGTGCAACGCCCGCGCGAGGCCTTCGTCACCGAGGCCGACGAACCGCGTGCAGCAGTTGCATCGTCAGTCGTCCCTCGCTGAACAACCGCGTGAGCCGCTCGCCCTGGCGGGCGGCCAGCGCGTACGCCGGCGTCGCGCGGTGCCGCGCGGCGACGGCGCGGGTGACCTCCTCGACCCGGCGCGACCACGACAGTGGTGCTGCGTCGGGTCTTGTCGTCTGTTCCAGCAGCGTGAAGCCGGTTGATGCGAGCAGGCTGTTGAGCTCGTGCTGGGTCGGGAAGTGGTTGCCGTCCGGGGTGTTGTGAATCTGGTTGTCCTGAGCAACCACTACCAGCAGGCCCAGGGAGGCGCCTGGTGTGAGAACCCGGTGGATCTCGCTGAGGAGCTTCGGTTTGTCCTCGACGGTGCACAGGACACCGAGGCACCAGGCGGTGTCGATCGATTCGTTGCCGAGCGGGATGGCGGTGCCGTCGGCGGTGATGACCGGCAGGCCGAACAGCCGGGACGCTGCTCGGGCTGCCGACGGCATCGGCTCCAGCAGAACCGGTCGTACGCCGAAGCGCCGCGCGGCCCAGGCTGCCGGGCCGCCCACGCCGGCGCCGATGTCGAGGAGCGTCGTACCGGCCGAGAGCTCGCAGGCCTCGGCCAGCCAGGCGAGTGCGGCCGGGCTCGCGCTGCCGCGGCAGGCGGCCGGTATCGCGTACCGGTCGCCGAGCCGCTCGACCGCATCAGCAGTCCACCCGGCGACGTTGTCGAACTCGGCCGCCATCGCCGGTGCTGTCATCTGTCGCGCCCTCTCCTCGTCCTGCTGTCGCCGCGTGTGCGAGGCCCGGCTCCTGATCAGTTCGAGAGTGCGGTGACGGCCTCGACGATCACCTCGGCGATCGGCCCGGGCCGCGACACGCTCAGCGCGTGCGACCCGCCCGCGATCTCCCGCGTCACCCGCGCGCCAGCCCGCTCCGCGAAGTACCGGTGCGCGGCGACCGGGATGTTCAGGTCCTGGTCGCTGATCACGAACCACGACGGCGTCGTCCGCCATCCCGGCGAGTCCGTCGGCAGCGGATCGGTCAGCGCCTTCTCTGTCACCGGCCGCTGCGTCGCCGCCATCAACGCCGCCTCCGCCGCCGGTACGTCGGCGCAGAACTGCTGGTGGAACCGGTCGTGCCGGATGTACAGCTCGTTGCCGCCCGTCGCCACCGGGTAACCGGCCAGCGCCTCACCCAGCGTGCTGCCCGGGAACTTCGCCGACAGCTCCAGCGCGCTCTCGCCGTGGTCGGGCGTGAACGCGTCGACGTACACCAGCCCCACCACCGCGTCGTTGCGCGCCGACGCCTCGGTGATCACCATCCCACCGTACGAGTGCCCGACGAGCAGCACCGGCCCACCGATCCCCGCGATCACGTCCCGCACGTACGCCGCGTCCCCGGCCAGGCTGCGCAGCTGATTGCCCGCCGCCACGACCTTCAACCCCTGCTCCAGCAGCCGCGAGACCACCCCGTTCCAGCTGGCCGACTCCGCGAACGCTCCGTGCACCAGCACGACGGTCGGTTTCTCACTCATGACTCTGCTCTCCCCTGACTGGCAATGACTGTCACGAGCTTGGACCGGACAGCACGTCTTCCTGTGACGAGATCCAGCGGATTCTTACCCGCGGCCGGTAGCTGCTGGGCCGGCCGGCGGGAACCCGCCGGGGTTTCTCGTACGTCGTACTCGCCGACAAGACACACGCCCACCGGTCGTCACGGCCGGATCTTGCGGAGGTAGTGATGGTGGAGAGAGTCAGCAGGCGACGGGCCCTGATGCTCGGGGGTGGTGCGCTGGCCGCGATGGTCGGGTCGGCGCAGGGCGCCTCGGCGCGACGGAACAAGCCCGCGGCAGCAGCTTCGGAGTGGGTTCGGTTGCCGGTCGTGACGGCGAACATCGGGCGGAAGAACCTCGGCGCCCGCGAGGCGGCGATCCGGGACGTGCGGAACAACGCCGACCCGGACAACCGGCCGTTCGTCGGCTGGCAGGAGATCCGGGAGGGTGACGAGGGCGAGCCGGCGATGATCTCGCAGTACTTCGGCCCGGCGTACCAGAACGCGTTCCTGTACCACGAGACGGCGTACCGGGTGCCGATCTCGGTGCCGCAGCCCTGGACGGTGGTGAACTCGAACGCGACCTTCGTGCACGGTGGTATCGGCGGGGTCACGCCGCCGCGGTGGATCACCGAGGTGGCCGTCGAGCACGCGGCGCAGCCGGGGCTGAAGTTCGTGCTGATCAACACGCACTACCTGGCCGGCGCCTACAACGGCGAGCAGAACCCGGCGCTGCGCGACGAGTGGGACCTGCACAAGAAGACGCACCGCGAGCGGGTGATGGCGCACCACGAGCGCGGGCACCTGGTGATCTGGACCGCCGACACCAACAACCCGGCGTACGGCCAGGCCACCGGGCAGGACGGCGAGCGGAAGGTGTTTGCCAACGGCATCGACCGGATCGACTGGCTGCCGGGCGACGGATCGGTGCAGCTCGAGCTGACCGGGACGCGGGCGGTGCCGATGAGCGTGGACTCGCACGAGGCGCGGGTCGCGCTGTTCCGGATCCGGAAGGCCTGACCGCAGCACAGCGGGGGCCCGGGAACTTCCGGACCCCCGCTGTGTCGTTGGGTGCTACTTGGCCAGCGTGTAGCGCAGCTGGTCGGAGCGGAGCACGTCGCCGGAGACCTTGACGATCTTCAGCGTGTGGTTCGCGTCCTTCAGACCGGACTGCGTGAAGACCGGCTGCAGGGTGACCCGCTCGTCGCTGCGCAGGTTGACCCGGCGGACCAGCTTGCCGTCGAGGTAGATGTCGGCGTCGCCCTGGTCAGGCGCCTTCGCGGTGATCCAGTCCACCGACGTACCGCGGAAGGTGAAGCTGACCGAGGCGCCGTTGGCGGTGGTGGCGTGGACGTCGTCGCGGTAGTCACCGCGGAAGGTGAAGTCCAGGGCGCTGTCGCCGGTGGCGAGCGTGGCCAGGTACTCCTTCTTCAGCGTGACGTTGCGACCGGCCACCGTGTAGTCCGTGCCCTTGGCAAGGACCTTGCCGCCCTGGGCGATCGAGGCCAGCTCGCTGGAGTCGCGGGCGATCTCCATCGTCACGTCGGCCGGCGCCTTCTTGTCGAAAGCAACGGTATCCGGGTTGAGCAGGCTGACCTGCCGGACGTCGAGCTTGTCGACGAGCATGAACTGTCCCGACTTCTTCACGCCACGGATCGTGTGCGTGCCGTTCGGCAGGTCGGAGATGCTGAACACCTTCTGCTGAGCGCCGCGCCCCTCGGCCTGGTGGGTGTCGACGGTCTGCTTGAGCTCGCCGTCGATGTAGATCTCCACCTCGCCCTGGGACTCGTGGGTCTCGGTGAAGAAGTCGACGCCGGTGCCGACGAAGGTGTGCGAGAACGCGTCGCCGTTCGCCTCGGTGTACTGGACGTCGTCCTGGTAGTCACCCAGACCACGCCCGGTGCTGCGGCTCCACGACCCGGTGTAGTTGATCTGCGGGTCGTCGTTGTTCAGCGTCACCGTGCGGACGCCGGCGTTGTTCTCCTGCGGAGCAGGCGCCGTACCGGTGTCGGTGACCTTGACGGTCAGCGGCTCGGAGACCGCGGCGACCTCCTTGTTGCCGTTGCGCTGCCAGTCGCCGTCGTACTGGGCCCGCAGGTCGTCGTCGTTGACTCGGATCGTCGCCTTCTTCTGCGGCGTCACCTTGAACAGGCGAGCACCGTGCGGCGGCACGACCTGCGCGGTGTACCCCGACTTGAAGGTGCCGAGGTTCTTGCCGGCCCACAGGTCGCGCACGGTGGCGGAGCCGTCCAGGCCGAGGTCGGCGAAGTTCGCGGTCATGTCGGCCTCGGTGGTGCCGAGGTTGAACAGCGCGACGGTGTACGAGCTGTCCGCGTTCAGCGAGTACCAGACCTGGCGGTTGGTCTTGGTCGACACCGGCTGCGCGGGGCGGCCGGCCTGGTTCACCGCGACGACCTCACGGTTGGTCAGCAGGTCGAGCCCGTACTGGTCGAGCTTGGTCATGTCGTTACCGATGTAGAACGGCGCGGCCGAGACCGCCCACAGCGTGGCCGCCGTACGGCGCTCGTCCTTGGTCAGGCCGTCCATCGTGCCGTTGCCGACGTTGAGCGAGTCGAGGTCGTTCCAGCCGCCGGGCCCGCCGTGGCGCCACCAGTCGGCCACCTTCGGGAACAGCCGGGAGATGTTCGGCCAGGCGGTCAGCGCCTCGTTGGTGCAGTAGCACTCGACGTCCCAGTCCAGCCGCCAGCCGTTCGCGACCGACTTCCAGTAGTCGGCGTACCGGATGTCGAGCGCCCAGGACAGCTCGAACCAGATCTTGTGCCGGGCCAGCGCCTTCGACCAGCCGGCCACCTCCTCGCGGGCGTCGAGGGACAGGTCGTTCTTGCCCGAGCCCGGGGTGACGCTGTCGAACTTGAGGAAGTCGATGCCCCAGCTCGCGAACAGGTCCGCGAAGGAGTCGATGTACTTCTGCGCGCACGGGTTGTCCATGTCGAGGCGCCAGCCGAAGCCCCAGTAGTCGCCCTGCTGCTTCGGCTCCTTGGCCAGGTTGCCGGTGGTGCAGCCGGGAGCGCCGTACACCGGCAGGTTGGCCTTCAGCACCGCGTCGGAGATGCCCGGGATGCTGTAGATGCCGACCTTCTGGCCGTTCTTGTGGATGTGGTCGATCACCTCCTGGAACCCGTTCGGGTACAGCGTCTTGGACGGCGTCGGCCGGCCGTACGCGTCGATCCCGTCGTTCCAGGCGGCGTCGATGTTGATGTACTTGTACCCGTACGGCTGCAGCTTCTTGTGCATCGCGTCGGACTGGGCCTTGATCTGGGCCGCGGTGATCCACTTGCCGCCGAGCGGCGAGAAGACCTCCATGCTGTAGCTGCTCCACCCCATGTACGGCTTCGCGGCGACCGCGCCGGCCGGGGCCAGCGGGTCGGCGGCCGGCGGGGTCGCGGGGGTCGTCGTGGTGTCCGCCTTGCCCACGGCGGTGGTCGTGCCCGGGGTGATCGGCGCGGCCGACGAAACGGCCGACGCCCCCACCGGGAGGACGACGGCGACGACGAGCCCCGCGATCAGGCCTCGGATCGCCTTCGGCCGACGGGATCTGGTCATGAGCGGTGACCCTCTCTGTGGTCTTCGGGTGAGCCGTCCGACCGGGGCGGATCGGATAGGATATTGGAACCTTGAAGGCTGCCCGAGACGATGTCAAGACTTTCTGTCGCTCGTTAAGAAATTACTTCCCGGTCGCGCCGTCGATCCGCTCCCGGAGGATGTCGGCGTGGCCGGCGTGGCGGCCGGTCTCCTCGATCAGATGCACGAGCACCCAGCGCCGCGAGGGCTTCGGGCCCTTCTTCGGGGGCCCTTGAGCGGCCTGGTCCAGATCCGTCCATCGGGCGATCACCTCGTTCGCCTGCTCGATGGCTTGTTGGTAGCCGGCCAGCACGCTCTCGACGGTCTCGTCGTCGGTCGGCTTGAACGTCCGCGGCCAGCTCCGGACGGGCTCCCCCAGCAGGTAGAACCGCTCGACGGCGGTCAGATGCTTGACCAGCCCGAGCAGATTCGTGCCCGACTGCACGCCCGGCATCCGGACGTCAGGCTCCGGTACCCCGACCACCTTCCGCGTGATCGCGGCCCGCAGGCCGTCGAGAGCGTCCTGGAGTATGTCCTTCTCCTGTTGTGCCATGCCGACCAGCATCGGCGGCAGCTTGCTGTGTTGCACGAGAAATTGCGGATCTGCAAGCTCAGGAGATGAGCGAGAACGATGTCCTGGACGGTGTGGGCGCGCGGCTGCGGGAGTTGCGGCGAGCTCGGGGAGCCACGCTGGCGGCGCTCTCCAGCGAGACCGGGCTGACCGCGAGCACCCTCTCGCGGCTGGAGACCGGCAAGCTCCGGCCGACGCTCGAGCAGCTCTTGCCGCTCGCTCGCGCGCACGGCGTACCGCTCGACGACCTGGTCGCCGCTCCGCCGACCGGTGACCCGCGGATTCACCTGCGACCGATGCGGCGGTTCGGGCTCACCATCGTGCCGCTGACCCGGCAAGCGGGTGGGGTGCAGGCGTACAAGGTGCTTTATCCGCCGGCCGGTCAGGCGTCGGCGAACAAGCGCCAGACGCATGAGGGTTACGAGTGGTTCTACGTGCTCACCGGACGGGTTCGCTTCGTGCTCGGGGATCAGGAGTACGTGCTCGGGGAGGGAGAGGCGGCGGAGTTCGACACGCGGATTCCGCACTGGATCGGGAGTGCCGGGAAGCGGTCGGCGGAGGTGCTCACGCTGTTCGGCCCACAGGGCGAACGGGCACATGTCTCATCACGCACTTAACTACCCTCGGACGGCCTCGCCCGACTTCTGCCAGTTGTCGTGCAGGCGGTCGAGGTACGACTGAGCTTGGGTCCCCGGCTTGCGGCCGTTGGCGAACAACCGCATGTTGCCCCGCCCGGCGTTGTAGCCGAGGGCAACCAGTTCGTCCTTGGTGAGATCGGTCCGCAGCTTGTCCGGCAGCCCGCGCGCGAGATCGCTCAGGTGCCATGCGGCGGCCTCGATGGCCAGCTCGGGATGATCGGGCAGCTCGTTCCAGGTGCGGCCGCGCATTCGCTTGCCGCGTTGCGTGTCCTCGAACGCGGCCTCGTGCATGTTCGCGATGCCGAGCGCCGGGTTGGAGTCGATCTTCTGCCAGGAGCGTTCGAACTCGGGGTCGTGCGGTTTGTACGACTCGTTGTAGAGAATCGCCATCAGCAGCTGCGGATTCACCTTCGCCGCGGCCGCCGACTTCCGCACCGCGGCGGCGAACTGCGCCGGGTCGTAGTCGACCCACCAGTCCGTTGCCCTGGGCGTCGGTTTCGCACTCGGTTTCGCCGTCGGCGTGGAGGCGGAGGCACTCGGCGGGCCGGCTTTGGAGTCGTCCGCCTCCGGACCGCGCGCAACGCACGCCGCCACGGCGACCGCGCCGACGACGATCAACCACCAGCCCTTGCTCACCACACCTCCCCGCCCGAGTCAGGTCACCAACCCTACCCACCGAGCAGGCACTCCCCCGGAAGGTCGCCCCAGCGCTCCCCGGCAACTCCTCCCCCAGGCCGGCACTCCCCGGCAGGTCGCCCCCGGTCGACCGGCGCCCAGCACCCACCAACCCCGCGCCGCGGCGCCGGATCCGTCGCGCCCCCGCTCAGGCCGGCTGCGGGCGACGGGGTTGGTGGGTGCTGGGCGTCGGTACCTGCAGCACTCAGTAACCTCACGCCGCCCGGCCGAACCGAGCGAGTCCGCGCTCGACCCAGGCCGGGCGGCGCGAGTTACTGAGTGCTGCAGATCCGCTCAGCCCTGCGAGGCGCGCAGCATCTCCTCGCGCGGGACGACCTTGATCCGCTCGCGCCCGGCGGCCTCGCCCAGCGACTGCTCGTGCGCGTCGAGGCGGGTCCAGCCCTCGGCGTCGACGACGGTCGCGCCGCGCGCGGCCAGGTGGGCGACGATCGCGTCCGGGTCGGCGACCTCCGGCCGCGGCAGGTTGTCGAGATCCTCCAGCAGGCACGCGATCGTCTCGGCCGCGTCGGACTTGGTGTGCCCGATCAGCCCAATCGGGCCGCGCTTGATCCAGCCGGTCACGTACAGACCGGGCAGCGGTACGTCGTCGATGTCGAGCACGCGGCCGCGGTCGTTGGTCATCACGCCGGCCTGGTGGTCGAACGGCAGCTCTGGCAGGTGCGACGACAGGTACCCGACGGCGCGGTAGACCGCCTGCACCGGAGTGTCGACGTACTCGCCGGTCCCGCGCACGGTCCCGTCGCCCTGCAGCTCGGTCTTCTCGGTCCGCAGCCCCTCGACCTTCTCGGAGCCGAGCACCTCGACCGGCGCGTGGCACAGGTGGATGTGGATCCGGTGCGCCGCGCCGGTCGGCTCGGCCTCCAGGTACTTGAGCAGGGTGTCGACGACCAGCCGGGTGCCCTTGCTGGCGTTGATCGCCTTCTGGCTGGCCTCGTCGATCTCGAAGCCCTCGGGGTGCACGATCACGTCCACGTTCGGCGAGTGCGACAGCTCGCGCAGCTCCATCGGCGTGAACTTGATCTGCGCCGGACCGCGGCGCGCGAACACGTGCACGTCGGTCGCCTGGTTCGCCTTCAGCCCCTGGTAGACGTTCTCGGCGATCTCGGTGGTGAGCTGCTCGTCGGCCGGCTTGGCCAGCATCCGGGCGACGTCGAGCGCGACGTTCCCGGCGCCGATCACGGCGACGTGCTTGGCCTCGAGCGGCCACTCCCGCGGTACGTCGGGGTGCCCGGCGTACCAGCTGACGAAGTCGGCGGCGCCGTGGCTGCCCGGGAGGTCGATGCCGGGGATGGCCAGCTCGCGGTCGGCCATCGCGCCGGTCGAGAAGATCACCGCGTCGTAGTACCGGCGCAGGTCGTCGAGCTTGAGGTCGACACCGAACTCGACGTTGCCGAAGAACCGGATCCGGTCCCGGCCGACGACCCGGTGCAGCGCCTTGATGATCTCCTTGATCCGCGGGTGGTCCGGCGCGACGCCGTACCGGACCAGGCCGAACGGCGCGGGCAGCCGCTCGATCAGGTCGACGTGAGCTCCCTCGTACTCCTTGGTCAGAATGTCGGCGGCGTAAATGCCGGCCGGCCCAGCACCGACAACGGCGACTCGGAGCTCTCGCACGATCTCCCCAGACAATAGGTAAGGCTAACCTAAGCAACTTTACCGGTTCGGGGATCCGATCCCAACTTTCGAGACCCACTTCACACGGCCTCGACCCGGCCCGGAAATCATCTCCGGGATCGGCGGGCGGTCCGGCCGCTGCCCGTCCTGCGAGACAGGTCGGCGCTCGCCCTTTCGCCTTCTATACTGCGGGATCCGGACAAGGGGAGGCACTGGGGATGAGCGAGCAGCAGGCAGTCGAGCAGGCCGTCGACGCGACCTTCGGCACCGACGTACGGCGTACAGTCACCGTGCACTCCTCGGGCGCCGTCTCGATCGTCGTCCGGGGCGCCCGCGTCGTCGTCATCGACGGTACGGCGAACGGTGACGAGTGGGGTTTCTCGATCGACCCCGACGACGCTGCGGCCTTCGCCGGGCACACCGAGACCGCGCCGACCCTCGACGCGGCGCTGCGCGCGGCCCACGCCGCCGTCGCCGGCTGACCTCGCGGTGGCCGACGAACCACGCCTGAGCCTGCCCGACCGGCTCCGGCTGCTCTACGAACGGCTGAGCGCGCTGCCGCCGGCGAAGACCGCCGACGAGGCGTTCCGGCAACTCGCCGAGACCCTCGACCAGGTCGAGGACGAGCACAGCGGCGTCGAGCGCAACCCCAACCCCGGGCTGAAGTTCGACGGCCGGATGTACCCGCCGCGCGAGGACTTCACCGAGCGACTGCCGGACGGCGGCCTGCGGGCGACCACCAAGGGCAACCTGATCGAGATCTCGCCCGGCGGGACCACCGACATCTACAGCCGCCACACCAACAACCTGGTCTTCCGGCGCCCCGGCGCGGACGCCCAACTCGACCCCGAGCTCCAGAAGCTCCGCGAGCTGAACGCCACCAACCACGTCACCGGCTCCCGCGCCGCTTCACCAAGCACAGCCACTCCCGCGGTGCAGCAGCCACCACGCGAGGACCGCACGCCGGAGCGCTAGGCCCGCTGGAGTGCAGCCAGTATGGCGGCAGCGCGGCGTACGGCGGACTGGCGGCCGGCCTGATCATCGGCGTGACCACCTGAACTGTCGGCGCGACCGCCTGAACTGTCGGCGCGACCACCTAGATTCACGACCATGATCGAAGTCCGCGAAGCCACCCCGGCCGACGCCACCGCCGTCGGCGAGATCCACGCCGCGTCCTGGGCCGCCGCCTACGCGCCCTTCTTCGACCCGGCCTTCGCCACCGCCCAGATCAAAAGCCGCCGCACCCGCTGGCACGACCGCCTGATCAATCCCGACGGCACCATCCTGATCGCTCTCCTCGACGGCCGCCCGCTCGCGATGGCCTGGCTCGAGGAGTCCGAGATCCTCAGCTTCTACGCCCACCCCGACGGCTGGGGCACCGGCCTCGCCGCCGCCCTGATGACCGGCACCCTCGAAACCCTCCGCACCCAAGGCTTCGACCGGGTCCATCTCTGGACCCTCCGCGACACCCCACAGTCCCGCCGCTTCTACACAAAATCCGGCTTCACCGAGACCGGCCGCACCCAGCCCCGGGACTTCGGCAACGGCACCCCACTCGAACAGGTCGAGTACGAGCGCAGCCTGCTAGTTGCCTAGAGCATCCAAGTAGGCCTTGCCGCGGGGGCTGAGCTCGTAGCCGACCTCCAGGCTGTGGGTGAGGCCCAGGTTCTTCAGTTTGCGGACGTCGATCTTGAAGCCGGGGGTGTCCCGGTCCAGGCTCGCCGCGAGGTCGCCCGCGCGGGTGGCGGGGGTGTCGCGGATGAGGTGGAGGGTGGCGGTGGTCCAGGCGCCGTGGCGGCTGAGCTCGTCGAGGTGGGCGAGCTTGGTGGTGAGCTCCTCGACGTCCGCGGGGGTGAGGTCGGTGGAGTTGGCGAGCTCCTCGCGGGGGTCGGGGCCCTCGACCAGGTGGAAGCGGATCAGCCAGGTGGGCAGGGTTTCGTCGCCGCGGAGGCGGCGGCGGGCGTCCCGGGCGTTCATCCGGCCGGCCAGGTGCAGCATCTCGTCGTAGTCGGAGATCAGGTCGGGGTTGACCTTCTTGATGCTGTCGATCTCGATCCGGCCCGCGTTGGTGCGGTAGACGCGGCCCTCGATCACCCGCGGTTCGGCCCAGCGCCGGTACGCCGCGGTGATGCGGCCCTCGGCGACGCCCTCGGTGTCGGATCCGGCGAACAGCATCAGGCCTCCAGTGCTTTGGCGACCAGCGGCGCCAGGGCGCGCAGCGACTTGCCCCGGTGGCTGATCGCGTCCTTCTCCTCGATCGACAGCTCCGCCGTCGTCCGGTCGTAGCCCTCGGGGACGAACAGCACGTCGTACCCGAAACCGCCGGTGCCGCGCAGCTCGCGGATCACCGAGCCCGGCATCTCCGCGCGCAGCACCTCCTCGGCGCCGCTGGGCTGCACGAACGCGACGGCCGCCACGAACTGCGCGCTGCGGCGCTCGTCCGGGACGTCCTCGAGCTGCCCGAGCAGCAGCACGTTGTTCGCGTGGTTGTCCTTGGCCGGCCCCGACCAGCGCGCCGACAGCACCCCGGGCATCCCGTTCAGCGCGTCGACGCAGATCCCGCTGTCGTCGGCGATCGACGGCAGCCCGGTCGCGGCCACCGCGGCCCGCGCCTTCAGCAGCGCGTTGCCCTCGAAGGTCGGCTCGGTCTCCGCCGGTTCGTCGTACGCCGGTACGTCGGCCAGCCCGAGCACCTCGATCCCGGGCACGATCGGCGCCAGGATCCGGCGCAGCTCGGCGAGCTTCTTCGCGTTGTTCGAGGCGAGCAGCACCTTGCTCATGCCAGCGCCTCCAGCTGCAGCTTGGTCAGCTCCTCGCAGCCCGCCGTACCGAGCGAGAGCAGCGCGTCCAGCTCGGCGCGGTCGAACGGCGCACCCTCGGCGGTGCCCTGCACCTCGATGAACTTGCCGTCGCCGGTCAGCACCAGGTTCATGTCGGTCTCGGCGCGCACGTCCTCCTCGTAGCAGAGGTCGAGCATCGGGGCGCCGTCGATGATCCCGACCGACACCGCGGACACCGAGCCGGTCAGCGGCTCGCCCTTGAGCGCCTTGCGGTCGCGCAGGTACGACACGGCGTCGGCGAGCGCGACGTACGCACCGGTGATCGCCGCGGTCCGCGTGCCGCCGTCAGCCTGCAGCACGTCGCAGTCGAGCAGGATCGTGTTCTCGCCGAGCGCCTTGTAGTCGACGACCGCGCGCAGCGAGCGCCCAATCAGCCGGGAGATCTCGTGCGTCCGGCCGCCGATCCGGCCCTTCACCGACTCGCGGTCCGAGCGGGTGTTGGTCGAGCGCGGCAGCATCGCGTACTCCGCGCTGACCCAGCCCAGGCCGGAGCCCTTGCGCCAGCGCGGAACCCCCTCGGTGACCGACGCCGCGCAGAGCACCCGGGTCCGGCCGAACTCGACCAGCACCGATCCCTCGGCGTGGTCGAGCCATTTCCGGGTCAGCGTCACCGGGCGGAGCTGGTCAGGGGTACGTCCATCGCTACGAGCCATGCCCAAAACCTTATGCCCGGAGGCGCTGCACCCCCGCATCGGCAGGCGGACGGAACTGTCCGAGGACCATCCGCGCGGCCCACGGCGTCAGGTCGCCCGCCCGTCGACCGAGCCACGGAACGCCTTCGCGAACCATCCAGACCGCGTCCGCCCACCGGCTCGGCGGCTCCCCGGCACAGGACAGATCAGGCGGTACGTCGATCCGTACGCCGCGCGCATGCAGCTCGTCGGCGAACGCCCGCGCGAGGCGCCGGTGGCCGCGCTCCCCCGGGTGCAAGCGGTCGACGGACCAGAAGTCGCGGCGGTACACCTCGGGGTAGTCGGCCATGTCGAGCCGCACCCCGCCGTACTGGAGGAACAGGTCGTCGTACACCGCGTTGACCTGCTCGATGCGCTGCCAGAGCGGTCGCCGCAACCAGGCAGGCAGGCCGAACACCTGTCCGTGGTCGTGGAACCGGACGGTGAGGAGCAGCGCGCCGCGCTCGGTGAGCTGCGCCGCGCACTGGTGCAGGCAGTCGCGGATCTGGCCGGCGTCGAACGTCGAGCGCAGCGTGTCGTTGACGCCGACGATCAGCGAGGCCAGGTCGATCGGGCCGTCGCCGGTCTCGGGCAACTGGTCGGCGGTGACCTGGGGAACGGTCGCACCGCTGGTCGCGTAGTTGGAGAACGTCACACGGTGGGAGCTGCCCAGGGAGTCGGCGAGCAGCGAGGCCCAGCCCCGCCACCCCTCGCCCGGGCGCGCTCCGGCACCGGAAAGGTCGGTCGTGCTGCCGTTCAGCGGGTCCCCGACACCCACGGTGGTCGAGTCGCCGAGTGCCACGTAGTGGAGGCTCACGTTCCGTCATGGTGACGACACCGAACGGGTGCTGGGTGATGGCCAGATGGCCGGTCGGGCAACACGGCGGGAGCAAACAGGTGTTGAGGACCGCAAGTGTTCGGACATAGGCTCTTACAAACAACTACGTGCAGGAGTAGTGAACGATGACTGATCTACGGTTCGGTGTGGTCGGACTCGGCGCGCGCAGCAGCCTGGCCCGGCACGCGCACAGACCGGGCGAGGGCGCCGAGATCGTGGCCGTCTGCGACCCGGTCGAGAAGCAGCGGCAGGCCGCGCTGACCACCTACCCCGACGCGACGGCGTACGGCGACCACCACGAACTGCTCGACCTGAAGCTCGACGGTGTGTTCCTGACCACCCCGGACGACCTGCACGAGGACCCGGCGATCGACTTCCTCCGGGCCGGCGTCGCGGTCTTCGTCGAGAAGCCGCTGGCGATCACCACCGACGGCTGCGACCGGGTGCTGCAGGCGGCGTACGAGAGCGGGACGCGGCTGTACGTCGGCCACAACATGCGGCACATGCCGGTCGTCCAGACCATGCGTGAGCTGATCCAGTCGGGCGCGATCGGCGAGGTGAAGGCGATCTGGTGCCGGCACTTCGTCGGCCACGGTGGCGACTTCTACTTCAAGGACTGGCACGCCGACCGGCGCCGGTCGACCAGCCTCCTGCTGCAGAAGGGGGCCCACGACATCGACGTGATGCACTGGCTGGCCGGCGGCTACACCACGCACGCGACCGCGCTCGGCGGGCTCGTCCTGTACGGCGGGATCGAGGACCGGCAGGACCGCTCCGACCAGCGCTTCGGCGAGTTCGTGTCGAACGACAACTGGCCGCCGCTGGAGCAGAAGGGCCTGGCGCCGGTGATGGACGTCGAGGACCTGTCGATGGCGAACTTCCAGCTCGACAACGGGGTGTTCCTGAGCTACCAGCAGTGCCACTTCACCCCGGACTACTGGCGCAACTACACGGTGATCGGCACCCACGGGCGGCTCGAGAACTTCGGCGACACGTCCGGGAGCGTCGTGAAGGTGTGGAACAGCGGGCGGTCGGGGTATCGGTCGGACGCCGATCAGGTGGTCGAGGTCGCCTCCGAGGACGAAGGCCACGGTGGCGCGGACCCGAAGCTGGTCGACGAGTTCGTGCGGTTCGTCCGTGACGGTGGTGCGACGCTGACCTCGCCGATCGCTGCCCGGGCTGCTGTTGCCGCCGGGTTCGCGGCGACGACGTCGCTGCGGTCGAACGGGACGCCGATCGACATCCCGGCGCTGGATGCGGATCTGGTCAAGTACTTCGACGGTGGTCAGGCTCGCTGAGGATTCCGTTCAGCAGCAGGCGAAACTCCTCCGGCCGCTCGCGCCACGGCGAGTGGCCGGCGCCTTCGACCAGGTGAAAACGCACGGTCGGCGCGAGCGCGCCGGCGCGCGACGGCGGGTCGACGCGCGACGGCGGGTCGGCGCGCGACGGCAGGTCGGCGCGGCCGGTCGCGTTCGCCAGTTCCCGTACGGCGCTCGCCGGGCGCGGGTCGCCCTCGCCGTGGATGAAGTCGACCGGCATGGTCAGCGCCGCGGCCTGCTGGAGCAGGCGGTCGTCGCCCCACGCGCGGTTGTCGGCCGACAGCGCGCGGTTGGCGGCGAAGTTGATCGGGTGCGGGACGTCCGCATCCTCCAGCGCCCAGGCCCAGGCGCGCTCGCGGTCGGCGTGGTCGGTGAACCACGAGAGCGCCCGGAACTCGCGCTCCTCATCGGGGTTGCGGTCGCGCCGATTCCCCAGTGATTCAAGGCGATCGGCCTGTACGTCGGTCATCCGGCGCCGCGCCTCGGCCTGGGACGGCGTGCGCCAGTCGCCTACGCCGACGCCGCTGAGATAGATCAGGTGCGCGACCCTGGCCGGATGGGCGGCGGCGTACCTGAGCGCCAGTGTCGCGCCGAACGAGTGGCCGAGGACAACGATCCGCTCGTGCCCCCAGTGCGCCCGGAGCTCCTCGAGATCGGCGACCGTGCGCGCGATCGTCTGCTCGTCCGACGGGTCCGACCCGCCGCAGCCGCGCTGGTCGTACCGGTGCACGACGCGGTCGTCGATCAACGCCGCGACCGGCTCCAAGTAGTCCCACAGCCCCGGCCCACCGTGCAAAAGCAACACCGGCGCCCGACTGTCCGACGCCCCAACCTGCGGCGCCGCGCTCCCCGTCGCCGCGCTGCCCGGCGTACCGGATGTCCAGGTCTGCAAGCGAATGCCGTCGGCGAGCTCGACCAGCATCAGATCTCGTACACCGCACCCGGCGTCGCCGTCAGCACCTCACCGGGGAACGTCCGCCGCGCGTTCTCCGTCTGCGTCACCCGGTCGTACCACGGCGGCACGTGGGTGATCACCAACCGCTTGGCACCGGCCCGCTTCGCCTGCTCGCCCGCGTCCGCCGGCGTCAGATGCAGATCCCCCGGGTTGTCCGGATTGTTGTCCTGCAGCGCCGCCTCGGACAACAACAGATCAGTCCCCCGCGCCAGCTCGACCAGGCCCTCGTTCGGCCCGGTGTCGCCGGTGTAGGTGAGCGACTTGTTGCCGTACTCAACCCGGATCGCGTACGCCGGCACCGGGTGCACCATCGGCGCGGTCAGCACCGTGAAGGGCCCGATCTGCTGGGATTCCTGCCAGGCGTGGAAGTCCATCTGCTCCTCCATCCCCGGATCGAGCGGCAGGTCGTACGCGAGCGCCATCCGCTCCGCCGCGCCCTCCGGCCCGTAGACGGGGATCCGCGGGATCGGTGCGCACGGCGAGTACTTCGTCGCGACGTACAGGCCGCACAGATCCATGCAGTGATCGGGATGCAGGTGCGACAAGGCGATCGCGCCGATCTCCGGCACGCTGATCTCCCGCTGCAGCGCACCGAGCGCCCCGCTGCCGAGATCGAGCACCAGGTGGAACCCGTCCGCCGTGACCAGGTAGCTCGACGCAGGCGAGTCCGGCCCAGGCACAGACCCGGAGCAGCCGAGCACGGTGAGCTTCATACCTTGAACATTACCGGCGAGTTCCCGACTCTGCAGACAACGCCGGGACGTCGCAGAACAGCCGCCAGGCGTGGATTACGCACGAAACCGGTGCCATCGACAACATCAGCTGCGACCTGGGTCACACACGGGATCTCAGCGCACCCAGGCGAATTGGTCGACGGCGGTGATGACCGGGCCGAGGAAGCGGGAGCCGATGGTGACGAAGTCGGACGGGTTTCCGGTGGTGACGAAGCGGTGCTGGGGTGGCGGGAGGGTGTCGTCGCGGAGGAGGCCGGACTTGGTGAGGACGCCGTAGATGTCCTTGGCGCCTTCCTCGGCGCTGCTGACGAAGGTGACCTCGTCGCCCATCACGTAGGAGATGACGCCGGTGAGGAGGGGGTAGTGGGTGCAGCCGAGGATCAGGGTGTCGACGCCGGCTTCGACCAGGGGGTCGAGGTATTCGTGGGCGGCGGCCAGGAGCTCGGGGCCGGAGGTGACGCCGGACTCGACGAAGTCCACGAACTTGGGGCAGGCCTGGGTGGTGAGCTCGACCTGGGGAGCCGCGGCGAAGGCGTCGTCGTAGGCGAGGGAGGCCGCGGTCGAGCGGGTGCAGATGACGCCGACGCGGTTGTTGCGGGTCGCGGCGACCGCGCGCCGGGCCGCAGGGAGGATCACCTCGACGACCGGTACGTCGTACCGTTCGCGGGCGTCGCGCAGCATCGCGGCGCTGGCCGAGTTGCAGGCGATCACCAGGGCCTTGACGCCGGCCTCGACCAGGTGGTCCAGGCACTCCAGCGCGTACTCGCGGACCTCGGCGATCGACTTCGGGCCGTACGGCTGGCGGGCCGTGTCGCCGAGGTACAGGATCGGTTCGTGCGGCAGCTGGTCGAGCACCGCGCGGGCCACCGTGAGCCCGCCGAAGCCTGAGTCGAAGATGCCGATCGGTGCGTCTGCCACACCGGAAACCCTAACTCCCGGCACCGACAAGACCGGCAACGGGCAGTTCTGAAGTAACCCTTACCTAAGCCCGCAGAACGACACGCCGGAGTTATCCACATCTTTACTCTCCGGAATTGCAATCTCACGTGACGCGCGCCACTCTGGAGCGATGTATTTCCGACCGCCCCTCGCGACGCCATGAACCTGGCAGTCCACATCGCGGTGGCCTTGGGCTCCACCGCCGCACCAGATCCGCAACCGACGAACGCCGCACAGGCGGCCGGACAGGTTGCCGACGCCAACGCCGACAGCACCGCCGCCGACATCGCCGGAGCCCTCGGGCCCACCGGCATGCTGATGGTGCTGCTGCTCGCCGCCTTCACGATCTACGTCGTGTCGCTGTCCCTGCACCCGCTCGCCAAGTGCAACCGGTGCAAGGGCATGGGACGCCACAAGGGATCCGTGTTCAACTACGCCACCCGCCCGTGCAACAGCTGCAAGGGCCGTGGCACCCATCCCCGGCTAGGACGCAAAGTGCTGTTCAAACAACCCTGATCCAACTCCCCTGACAACAACCTGTAGCCAACCGGCCGGCGCCACCGCCCAGCGCACCGGTTGACCACGGCAACAAAATCCCAGGCAGAACTGCCGGTCAGGCCCAGAGCTGTCCTTCGAGGCGGTCCTCGGCCTCGTCGATGGTGCCCTCGTACGCGCCGGTGGACAGGTACTTCCAGCCGCCGTCCGCGACCACGAAGGCGATGTCGGCCTGCTCGCCCTCCCGCACGCACTTGGCCGCTTGGCCGAGCGCGGCGTGCAGGATCGCGCCCGTGGAGATCCCGGCGAAGATGCCCTCGTTGTCGAGCAGCTCCCGCACCCGCCGGACGGCGTCGCGCGGCCCGACCGAGAACCGCCCGTCGATCAGCGTCGCGTCGTACAGCTCGGGGACGAAGCCCTCGTCGAGGTTGCGCAGGCCGTAGACCAGTTCGCCGTACCGGGGCTCGGCGGCGACGATCCTCACCTCGGGCTTGTGCTCACGGAAGAACCGGCCGGCGCCCATCAGCGTGCCGGTCGTGCCGAGCCCGGCGACGAAGTGCGTCACCGACGGCAGGTCGGCGAGGATCTCGCGCGCGGTGCCGTCGTAGTGCGCGGCGGCGTTCGAGGGGTTGCCGTACTGGTAGAGCATCACCCAGTCCGGGTGCTCCTCGGCGACCTGCTTGGCGACCCGGACCGCCTCGTTCGAACCACCCGCGGCCGGCGAGGAGATGATCTCGACGCCCCACATCCGCAGGATCTGCCGGCGCTCCTCGGAGGTGTTCTCCGGCATCACGCAGACCATCCGGTAGCCACGCAGCTTGGCCGCCATCGCCAGCGAGATGCCGGTGTTGCCCGAGGTCGGTTCGAGGATCGTGTTGCCGGGCCGCAGCCGGCCGTCCTTCTCGGCGTCGAGCAGCATCCGCAGCGCGGCCCGGTCCTTGATCGAGCCGGTCGGGTTGTGGTCCTCGAGCTTGGCCCACAGCCGGACGTCGGCCGACGGCGAGAGCTTCGGGAGACCGACCAGCGGCGTACCGCCGACCGAGTCGAGCAGGCTGTCGAAGCGCACGCTCAGCCGCCGGCGACGGCCGGCAGCACGACGACGACGTCGCCGTCCTTGACGCCGGTGCCGAGGCCGCCGGTGAACCGGACGTCCTCGTCGTTGACGTACACGTTGACGAACCGGCGCAGCTCCTCCGGCTCACCCTCGACGATCCGCTCCTTGAGCCCGGGGTGGTTGCCGTTCACGTTGTCGATGAACTCGGCCAGCGTGCTGCCGTCGCCGTTCACCGCCTTCTCGCCCCCGGTGTAGGTGCGCAGAATGGTCGGCACGCGAAGCTCGATCGCCATCTCAGTTGTCTCCTGTTTGGTAGGTCGCCACGATCTTCACGTCTTCCTCCGTGACGGCGCCGTCGATGATGCGGTAGGACCGGAACTCGACCGGACCGTCGTACGACGGCTGGTCCGCGCCGTCGCGGGTCGAGACCAGCACGTAGTGCGCCCCCGGCTCCTGGGCCAGGTTGATGTCGGTCCGGGACGGGTAGGCCTGCGTCGCGGTGTGCGAGTGGTAGATCACCACCGGCTCCTCGTCGCGCTCGTCCATCTCCTTGTAGAGCTTGAACAGGTCGCCGGAGTCGAACTCGTAGAACGTCGGCGACATCGCCGCGTTCAGCATCGGGATCAACCGCTCGGCCCGGTCGGACCCGGCCGGCCCCGCGACCACCCCGCACGCCTCGTCCGGGTGGTCCCGCCGCGCGTGCGCCACGATCGCGTCGTAGGTCGCCTGCTCGATGATCAGCACGGTTCCACGATACGGAGCGCGCCGAGGGACCCCGGCCAACCCGGGATCCCGTCCAGAATGTGGACTACCAGCGGCTGTGGACCTGGGGGCGGACGAGTTCGTCGTACGTCGTACGGACGGCCGCGAGCTGCTCGCCGGTGAGCGGCGCGAGGGCGGCGGCGCCGATGTTGCCGGCGACCTGGGCGGGGTTGCGGGCGCCGGGGATGACCACCGAGACGCCGGGCTGGTCGAGGATCCAGCGCAGCGCGAACTGGGCCATCGTCGCGCCCGAAGGCACCGCCGGGAGGAGGCGCTGGACGGCCTCGAGACCGGTGGCGAAGTCGACGCCGGAGAAGGTTTCGCCGACGTCGAAGGCCTCGCCCTGGCGGTTGTAGGTGCGGTGGTCGTCGGCGCCGAAGGTGGTGCTCGCGTCGTACTTGCCGGACAGCAGGCCGCTGGCCAGCGGGACGCGGGCGATGATGCCGACACCGGCCTCGGCCGCCGCGGGCAGGACCTCGTCGAGGGGCTTCAGGCGGAACGCGTTCAGGATGATCTGCACCGACGCGACGTTCGGCCGGGCGATCGCGGTGAGCGCCTCGGCGCAGGTCTCCACGCTGAGGCCGTACGCCGCGATCCGCTTCTCCTCGACGAGCGTGTCGAGCGCGTCGAAGACCGCGTCGGTCGAGTAGACGGAGGTCGGCGGGCAGTGCAGCTGGACCAGGTCGATGGTCTCGACGTCGAGGTTCGTCCGGGAGCGGTCGTTCCAGGCGCGGAAGTTGTCGAGGGTGTAGTTCTCGGGCTTCTGCTCGACCCGGCGACCCATCTTGCTGGCCACGGTCAGGCCGTCGTACTCCTTCAGCACCTGCCCGACGAGCCGCTCGCTGCGCCCGTCGCCGTACACGTCGGCGGTGTCGATGAACGTGACGCCGCCGTCAACGGCGGCCCGCAGTACGCCGAGCGCTTCGTCCTCGCCGACCTCACCCCAGTCCGCCCCGAGCTGCCAAGCTCCGAGCCCGACCACACCGACATCTCGCCCAGTACGCCCAAGGGTCCGCTTCTCCATACCGGAGAGCCTACGGTCAGCGCATGTTGTGCAGGAGGGCGGACTGCAGATACCCCAGCCAGTCGTACAAGTCGTACGTCAGCCGCCGCGGGTCGTCGTCCGGGAGCTTCTCCCAAACCGCGTAGTCGTCGTCCTCCTTGATGTCCAGGCGGGTGCCGATCGCCAGGCGGAGGTCGTTGAGCGCGCGCAGCCAGGCCAGCTGGTCGTCGGGCTCGAGCGCGATGCCGTCCTCGTCCGACTCCTCCAGCGCGGTCAGCACGCGCTTGGCGTCGTTGGCCTTGCCGTCGCGCAGCCCGCGCTCGGTGAAGCGGCGGAACTCGGCCGCGGCCATGTCGTCCCCGGAGTACGCGTTCGGCAGCAGCCGCTGCAGTACGACGTCCTCCGGCGGCGCGGTCGGGCCGTCGGAATCGAGCAGCGCGGCCAGCGGGTCGTCGCCGGCGGCGGTGGCGCGCGGCGGCATGCCGTCGTACAGGAGCTCGACCAGGTTGCGCAGGAGGTTGGACAGGATGTCCGCCTCGTGCTCGGCGAAGCTGACGACGACGGTCTTGCGGCGCTTGCGGAACCGGGTCACGACTTCTCGCAGGTGGCCCACAGGCCGTAGCTGTGCATGGCTTCGACGTCGCGTTCCATCGCCTCGCGGTTGCCGTTCGACACGGCCGACTTGCCCTCCTCGTGCACCTGCATCATCAGCTTCTCCGACTTCTGCTTGGAGTAGCCGAAGTAGGTCTGGAAGACGAACGTGACGTAGTCCATCAGGTTGACGGGGTCGTTCCAGACGATCGTCGTCCACGGTGGGCTCAGCTCGATCGCCTCGTCGACTTCGGGGCTCTCCAGCTCACTCGGTGCAGTGGTCACTCGCCCATTCTCTCCACTCATCGATCCGGCTTCGCAATAGGCTGCCCCTGTGAACGCTTCCACGGCTCTGCTCACCGACCACTACGAGCTGACCATGCTGCAGG
This sequence comes from Kribbella sp. NPDC051770, assembly GCF_040681455.1. NCBI lineage: Bacteria > Bacillati > Actinomycetota > Actinomycetes > Propionibacteriales > Kribbellaceae > Kribbella > Kribbella sp. NPDC051770. The sequence continues at coordinate 228,988 of NZ_JBFAYT010000007.1, forward strand.
CCGCCCTGGCCGACGGTACGGCGCACCGCCGGTCGGTTTTCGAGTTGTTCGCCCGCCGCCTGCCCGACGGCCGCCGGTACGGCGTGGTCGCGGGCGTGAACCGCCTCCTGGACGCGCTGGAGCGGTTCCGTTTCGACCCCGACACGGTCGCGTTCCTGCGCGAGCGCGGTGTGGTCGACCAGGCGACCTGCGACTGGCTGGCCGATTACCGGTTCAGCGGGGACATCTCCGGCTACGCCGACGGCGAAATCTTCTTCCCGGGCTCGCCGGTGCTGGTCGTGGAGTCCAGCTTCGCCGAGGCGGTGCTGCTGGAAACCGTGTTCCTGTCGATCCTGAACCACGACTCCGCGGTCGCCTCGGCGGCCTCGCGGATGACCTGGTGGGCCGGCGGCCGGCCCTGCATCGAGATGGGCTCGCGGCGCACCCACGAGGAGGCCGCGGTCGCGTCCGCGCTGGCGGCGTACATCGCGGGCTTCGCCACGACGTCGAACCTGGAGGCCGCGCGCCGCTTCGGCATCCCGAGTGCCGGTACGGCGGCGCACTCGTTCACGCTGCTGCACGACACCGAGCGGGACGCGTTCGTCTCCCAGGTCGAGGCGCTCGGCAAGGGGACGACGCTGCTGATCGACACCTACGACCTGACGGAGGCGGTCAGGACCGCGATCGACGTGACCGGCACCGAGCTGGGCGCCGTACGGCTGGACTCGGGTGACCTCCCGTCGCTGGCCGGTCAGGTCCGCGAGCAGCTGGACGCGCTCGGCGCGACGAAGACCCGGATCATCGTGACCAGCGACCTCGACGAGTACCAGATCGCCGCGCTGGCCCCGGCCGCCGTCGACGGGTACGGCGTCGGCACGTCGCTGGTCACCGGCAGCGGGTACCCGACCTGCGGTTTCGTCTACAAGCTGGTCGCCCGCGAGGACGCCGACGGCACCATGGTCCCGGTCGCGAAGAAGAGCCCGGACAAGATCTCGATCGGCGGCCGCAAGTACGCCCTGCGCCGCCGCAACCGCCTCGGCGTCGCCGAGGCCGAGGTGATCGGCGTCGGCGAGCCCCCGGTCGACGACGGCGACGACCGCGTCCTGCTCAAGCCACTGGTCGAGGCCGGCAAGGTCGTCGGCCGTACGACGCCCGAGGAGTCGCAGGCCCACCACCTGAAGGTCCGCGACGAGCTCCCCCGCAGCGCCAGCCAGCTGAGCCGCGGCGAACCGGCGATCCCGACCGACTACACCGGCGACCTGAACAGCCGGAACCCGTACGCTCCGCGGAGCGCGATCTGACTAGCTCCAGGACCGCCGTTGGTGGTCCCAGCCACTGCCTTCGTCCACAGTCGTACCGAGGATCGGATCGACGAAGTCTGCGATCTCGTCAAGCGCCTCGGCAAAGCTGGCCGGCAACTGGTCAGCCGTAGCCTGCTTCCGTCGCCAGACCGCCCACTTGGGCTGGGCCTGCGCCGGCAGGTCCGCCAGGTGCGATCGAAGCGGAATGCTCGGCACTCCTCGATGCGCTGCGACCTCGGCGACCGCCGCGACCACCTCCGCCGCGGCGAAGGTCTGTGACCTGCTGATGATCAGGAGGTCGGCGAAGTCGCGCCAGCGGGTGTTGGCCTCACCGCGCTCGATCGCGGTCAGGGTCTTCTCGGCGACGACCATCGGCAACGGGTACCCGAGCATTCGAACGGGTCCGGAGCCGAGCAGCCTCGGGATCGTCACCGTCTCGGCACCTGGCCAGATCGGATCGCCGAAGTTGATGTCGACACCGATCGTGAGGCGTGCGTTCGCCAGGCCGGCGACCAGCCGAACGCGGACGCCGGCGTACTGGTCCTCGTCCCGGATGGTCTGTGCCGTGACCTCGTCCGCGGGAAAGACCAGACCGTCGCTGACCCCGACGGCAGCGATCGCCGTCATGCGCTCACGGACCGCCTCCACATCGTTGGGCAGGCCGGTGGCCTGCAGATCGATGTCCTTCGTCGGTCGCCGAAGATCGAACGCCGCCAGCAGGACGCCGCCCTTGAGGACGAACTCATCGGCCCACTTCGACGCCGCGACCCTGGCGAGCAGGCCTTCCAAGGCGTAGAGCGTGAGGACCTCTTGGACGTCGGCGTCGGTACGGCGGGCGAGCTGTCGCAGCGCCAGGAACGCATCGGCTGCCGGCGTACCGTGCTCGGGGACCGGGGTCACAGCAGGATCTCCAGAGCCGCGCGGACCGACGGATAGGCCTTCGAGAAGCTCTTGGCGACCTGCAACAGCTGAGCCGGTTGACTCGTTCGCCGGGCCAGCCACCGCCGAAGCGCCTCGCCCGCGACGTCGGCGCCGATTTCGTGCCTGAGCCGGAAGGCGTCGACGATCGTCCGCTCCGGCGAGTACAAACCGATCGCGATGTCGTCCACCAGCTGATGCTGCTGCCGACCAATGGCGAACGTTGCCGGGTCGAAGTAGTGCCAAGTGACCTTGGCGTACGTCGTGGTCAAGCTCCGCGCCCGACGGGGCAGCGCGATGTCACTCGCCCGTGGGATCTCATCGGTCAGGTCGTGCAGGGACAGGGCACTCAGCAGGCACAGCGTCGCCTCCGGTCTGCGGAGCGCCACCGACGCGAGCCCGGCAGTCGTGTCGTCGAGCACTCCCGTGCGGGCGTAGATCCCCGGCGCGATCTGCTCGTACTCACCGGTCTGGGCGAGCTCGTAGAGCCGGTACCTCGACAGGCCGAGCCGACCGAGATCAGCCCGACGCACCACAGTGGGTAGCTGGTCGCTTGCCACAGACCTTTCCTAACCGGACGAATTGTTTACAGGTCCAACCTATGTGTCAACAATACGTCCGACGCGCCGCGTTGTCCTCTCCGGCTGATCCGTCAGCCTCCTGAGGGCGCCACCGGTGAGCGCACCACCGCCCAGCCGCCGGCCGGCAACTCCATGCTTTCGGCAACTTCCTGACCGGAGACCAGCTCCACGCCGTCCGCCGGTACGACGGCCGCTGCGTCCGTGTGGTTGATCAGGAAGGTCCAGCTCGCATCCGCGCCCGTACGCCGCACGAGCTCGACGCCCTCGGGCAGGTCCGGTCGCTCGACCCCGGCCTCGCGCAGCGGCTCGGCCAGGTAGTCGTCGAGCTGCGTCGATACGTACCAGGCGATGCCGGCGCCGTACTGGTTCCGGGTGACGGCAGGAGAACCGGCGAGGACACCGCTTGCGTAGTGGTCGACACCCTCAGCGCCGGCCAACTCCAGGTGTTCGCTCCACGCCCGGCCGCGGCGTCCCGACTCCAGCAGCACCTCGTCGACCGGATGGAACTCCTCGACCCGGATCCCGAGCAGCTCGCGGAAGGCTCCCGGATACCCGCCGAGCCGCACCTGCGCGTTCTCGTCGACGATGCCGCTCAAGCAGGTCACGACAACATGCCCACCACCCTCGACATACCCGATGATCGGCTCGGGGTCCGCGACCAGATAGAGGCTGGGGATCACCACCAGCTTGTATGCCGACAGGTCCGCCTCCGGCCCCGGCAGGTCCACCGCGCCCGTCCACAGCTGCCGGTGCGCGGCCTGCACCGCGGCGAGGTAGTCCATCTCCGACGACGGCAGGTGCGTCGCCTGCATCGCCCACCACGACTCGGCGTCCCACAGGATCGCGACCTCGGCCGTGACCGCGCTCCCGGAGACCTCCGCCAGCCGAGGCAACAGTGCTCCCAGCGACGTCACCTCCCGGAAGCGCCGAGTCTCAGACCCCGCATGCGGCACCAGCGCCGAGTGCCACATCTCCGAACCACCCCGCGAAGCCCGCCACTGGAAGAACAGCACCCCCTGCGACCCCCGCGCCACATGCGCCAGGCTGTGCCGAGTCATCCGCCCCGGCTCCTTCGTGTGCCAGCGCTTGCCCTCGTTCAGGCCGCCGCCCGCCTGCTCCATCAGCAGCCACGGCTTCCCCGCGGCCCACGACCGCGCCAGATCGGCGCCGAGCGCCGTCTGCTCCTCCGCGCCGATCCCCGCGACCGTCGGATAGTGGTCGATGGCCACCACATCGACCTCCCGAGCCCAGCGCGCGTGGTTCACCGGCACCCACGCCCCGAAGACGAAGTTCGTTGTCACCGGCAACGTCGAGGACTCGCGCAGCAGATCACGCTGCTCGCAGTACGCCGCCAGCAGCTCGTCCGACCAGAACCGCCGGAAGTCCAGCGCCTGCGTCGGGTTCACCAGGTACTGCGTCGCCCGCGGCGGCTCGATCTCCTCCCAGCTCCCGTACCCCTGCCCCCAGAACGCCGTCGTCCACGCCGCGTTCAGCGCGTCGAGATCGCCGTAGCGCTCGCGCAACCACCGGCGAAACGCCGCAGCGGCATAAGAGCAGTAGCAGACCGTCCCGTACTCGTTGTGCACGTGCCACATCGCCAGCGCGGGGTGCCCGGCGTACCGCTCCCCCAGCGCCCGCGCGATGCCCGCCGCAGCCTCCCGGTACGCCGGTGCGCAGGCGCAGTACGTGTCGCGGCTCCCGTGCGTCAGCCGTACGCCGTCCGCCCGGACCGGCAGCGCGTCCGGGTGCGCCAGGCTGAACCACGGCGGCGGCGAGGCCGTCGGCGTCGCGAGGTCGACCCGGATCCCGTTGCTGTGCAGGAGATCCAGCACCTCGTCGAGCCAGCCGAACTCGTACCGCCCTGGCGAAGGCTCCAGGCTCGACCAGGCGAACACGCCGACCGTCACCAGGTTCACACCGGCCTCGCGCATCAGCGCGACGTCCTCGGCCCACACCTCAGGCGGCCACTGCTCGGGGTTGTAGTCGCCGCCGTACCAGAGCTCAGGCACGGACGACCTCGAAGCGCTCGCAGACGCCCTCGACGACCCGGCCAGAGGCGGCCCCATCGGCGAAGCTCAGCTCGATCACCGCACCACCCGGCAACCGGACAGTCGCCACCTCCCCATCACCAGGCGCGAACCAGCGCAGCGTCACGTCCTCACCCCAGTCGTACTCCGGCCGGTCGTCGACCGCCCCGAACGGCACCACCGCTCCACCCCGCACGAACAGCGGCAACCCATCGAACCCGTACGTCCGGCTCACCCACCGCGGCCCCTCCAGCCGCTCCCCGTCGAGCAAGCTGGTCCAGGTCCCTTCAGGCAGGTAGAACCGGACCTCACCAGCAGCGCTCATCACCGGCGCGACCAGCAGATCGGGCCCGAGCATGTACTGCCGCTCGAGGTACGCGACCGCCGGATCGTCCGGGAACTCCAGCAGCATCGGCCGCATCATCGGCGTCCCGGTGGTGTGCGCTTCCTCGGCCGCGTTCATCAGGTACGGCATCAGCGACAGCTTCAGCTTCGTGAAGCGACGCAGTACGTCGACCGCTTCGGAGTCGAAAGCCCACGGCACCCGGTAGGACCCCGAGCCGTGCAGCCGCGAGTGCGACGACAGCAATCCAAACGGCAGCCACCGCTTGAACACCGCCGGGTCCGGCGTCCCCTCGAAGCCGCCGATGTCGTGGCTCCAGTAGCCGAACCCGGACGCGGCCAGCGAGAGTCCGCCGCGCAGCGACTCCGCCATCGCCTCGAAGGTCGACTCGCAGTCGCCACCCCAGTGCACCGGGAACTGCTGCCCGCCCGCGGTCGCCGACCGCGCGAACAGTACGGCGTCGCCCGCGCCGCGCACGTCCCGCAGCAGCTCGAAGACCGCCGCGTTGTAGAGCTGCGGGTAGTAGTTGTGCATCCGCGCCGGGTCGGATCCGTCGTACCAGACCACGTCGTCGACCGGGATCCGCTCGCCGAAGTCGGTCTTGAAGCAGTCCACACCGACGTCGAGCAGCGCCTGCAGCTTGCTCCGGAACCAGGCCGTCGCGTCCGGGTTGGTGAAGTCGACGATGCCCATCCCGGCCTGCCACAGGTCGGTCTGCCAGACCGAGCCGTCGGTGCGCTTCAGCAGGTAGCCGAGCTCGCGGCCCTCGTCGAACAGCACCGAGCGCTGCGCGATGTACGGGTTGATCCACAGGCTGATCCGCAGCCCGCGGGCCTTCAGCCGGGCCAACATCCCGGCCGGGTCGGGGAACGCCGCCGGGTCCCAGACGAAGTCGCACCAGTGGAACTGCCGCATCCAGAAGCAGTCGAAGTGGAACACGCTCAGCGGGAGATCGCGCTCGGCCATCCCGTCGACGAAACTCGTCACGGTCGGTTCGTCGTACGACGTGGTGAAGGAGGTGGACAGCCACAGTCCCATCGACCAGGCCGGCACCTGCGCGGGCCGACCGGTCAGCGCGGTGTAGCGGTCGAGCACGTCCTTCGGGGCCGGCCCGTCCACGACGTAGTAGCTCAGCTCCTGGCCGGCCACGCTGAACTGGTTGCGCGAGACGACCTCGGAGCCGATCTCGAAGGAGACCTCGGCCGGGGTGTCGACCAGTACGCCGTACCCGGCGCTGCTCAGGTAGAACGGCACGTTCTTGTACGCCTGCTCGCTGGACGTGCCGCCGTCGGCGTTCCAGATGTCGACGCTCTGCCCGTTCTTCACCAGCGGCCCGAACCGCTCGCCCAGCCCGTACACGGTCTCGCCGACGCCGAGCAGCAGCTGCTCGTGCACGAAGCTGCGCCCGTCGGCATCGGTGATGAGCGCAAGACCGGTTTCCGAGGAGGTGACCAACTTCCCGTCGCGCTCGAACCGCACGCTCCACGGCCCTTGTCGCGCGACCACCGCGGTCAGCCCGCCGCTGCTGAACCGCGCGGCCTCGGTGTCGACCTCGACCTTCACCGCGTGCTCGTCGCCGCGGTTCAGCTGGTACGCCGGACGCGCGGCGACCCCGCCGCGGTGATGGCTGACGTGCACCCCGATCACGCCCGGCGCGGGCGAGTCGAAGGTGATCGTGAAGACCGGCTGGTTGAGCGTGTCCCCGCGCCGCTCGATCCGCTTCGCCGGGGCGAACACGGTCAGCGACCGGTCGCCCGCCTCGACGCTCTCGACCTCGGCCGGGCGCAACCGGCTGAATCCGGGGCGCAGCTGCCAGTGCCCGTCGGTGAACTTCATCCGCGGGCGCCCGGCAGGTAGGTGTTCAGGTAGTCGTTGCGGAACTTGCCGCCCTCGTCGTACCGAGCGGCGAGCTCGACGAAGTCCGGGACCTTCGGGTAGCAGGTGCGCAGCGTCGCGGCGTCGGCCGCGAACACCTTGCCCCAGTGCGGGCGGGCGCCGAGCGGCAGCAGCGCCGCCTCCAGCGCCTCGACGACCGGGCGGACCGCGGCCTCGTCCTGGATCCAGGTGAAGTGGAAGGCGACCGTGTCCCGGCCCTGGCTCGGGCTCAGCCAGAGCGTGTCGGCCGCGATCGTCCGGACCTCGGAGACCTGGATGACCGCCGCCATCTCGTTGCCCAGGGCCCGCAACTGCTCGATCGCGGCGGGTGCCTGGGAACGCTCGACGAAGTACTCAGACTGCAGCTCCTCGCCGTTCGACGGCGTGAACTCGAGCCGGAAGTGCGGCAGCCGCGTGTTCCACGGCCCCGGTACGCCGCCCTGCTCGGTCGCGAACCCGGCCGGCATCGTCTTGATCGGGTGCCGCGCGCCGTCCGCGAGCCGCGCGCCCAGCCACTCGGGATCTAGGGTGATCTGCTTCGCCTTGCGCCAAACCATCACCTCCGGGTCGACCCAGTCGGTGAACGCGCTGACGCTGTACGCACTGCCGAACACGTCGTCGAACGACGTCCCGAGCCGGTCGACCGGCAGTCCGTCGTACACGACCTGGCTCAACTCGTACGACGGCTCGACCGCGAGCGTGAGATGCGTCGTCACGCCAAGCGCCCCGAGCGCGATCACCGCGCCCTCGAAGTCGGCGTCGCCCCGGTCGAGCGCGGCCAGCGAGCCGTCGGCGGTGACGAACTCGATCCGGGTCACGGCCGACGCGAGCGTCCCGTTGGTGTCGCCCGAGCCGTGCGTGCCGGTCGAGCAGGCGCCGGCGACCGAGATGTGCGGCAGCGAGCCAAGGTTGTGCAGGGCGAGCCCGTCGGCCTGCAGCGCGGCCGTCACCTCGCCGTAGCGCAGACCGCCGGCGACGCGGACGCTCTGCCGGTCGGCCGCGATCTCGACCGTCTTCGGCAGCTCCAGCACCGAGACCAGCGTGTCCGCGGTGTCCGCGATCCGGTTGAACGAGTGGCCGGTGCCGAGCACCCGCACCCGCTCGCTGCTGCCGACCAGGTCCTGCAGCTCGGGCACCGATCCCGGCTGCCGCAACCGCTCGGCCGCGAAGGTGACGTTGCCTGCCCAGTTCTTCATCCGGTTCCTCTCGCCGCGCTCCACCCCGAGCCTTCCACACCGTTTCCTGGCAAGTTTCGGTCACCTGCGGCGAGCCAGCACCCGGAGACCCGGACCGTCCATGGTTTGATACGACCGCTCGCATCCCCCGGTGATCAAGGAGACACGAAGCGTGGCACCGTCTCGGCGCTGGCTGCTGATCGCGGGGGCCTCAGCGGTGACCCTGGTCGCGACGTACCTGCTCGCGGTCCGCACGAGAGCCGGGCAGGAGCTGGAGAACGCGGTACTGCGCGGCGCCGACGACAGCGCGAACCGGACCGAGTTCGTTGCCGCGAACAACGCGCTGGACGAGATCACCGTCTACTCGCTGCTCGGTGCCTGTCTGGTGATCGGGCTGGTCGGGCTGCTGCGCCGCCGGATCGACCTCGCGGTCGCCGCGGTCGGCGTGATCGTCGCCGGGCAGGTGGTCACCCAGGGGCTGAAGCGGTTCCTGCTGGTCCGGCCCGAGCTGGTCGACGTGACGGGCGACTTCAAGGGCAACAGCCTGCCGAGCGGCCACACCACGATCGCGATGACCGTGCTGTTCGCGGCGCTGCTGGTGATCCCGTACCGGTGGCGCGGGGTCGCGATGTTCCTGACGCTGAGCTGGGCGACCGGGATCGGCGCGTACACGCTGGCGGCGAAGTGGCACCGGCTGTCGGACACGATCGCCGCCGACGCGATCGCGCTCGGGCTCGCGTGCTTGGCGTCGTGGTGGCTCGCGCGGCGCGGCGCGGTTCATCCGTACGAGGGCAAGCGGTACGTCGGGCGGGTGGTGTTCGTGGTGATCATCTGCCTCTACACCGCCGGCTGGCTCGCGCTCGGCGGGATCCTGTGGGGTGTGCCGCTGGTCGGCGAGGGCTTGCAGCAGGCGATCCGGGAGAGCGAGTGGCCGCTGTACCTGGGCGCCACCGTTCTCGCCTCGGCCGCGTCGGCCTTGAGTGCTTTGATTTTCTGGTCCAGCTGGCGCCGGCTCGAGGTCCGCTGATGATCTTCGGCTTCGGAATCGCCGCGTTCTGGTTCGTGCTGTTCGTGATCAGCTTCCTGCGCGACCGGCGGGTGCTGCGGAACGGGATCTACCTGGTGATGACTGTCTTCTTCGCCGGCATCGGGACCGTCTTCGCGCTCGAGTCGGTGAACGAGACCGCCGCGCGCTGGCTGGTCCTGCTGGTGCTGGTGATGATCCCGGTGACGATCTTCGTGCTCGCCGTCGCGCTGATCGGCAACGGCGTCGTGATGCTGCGCCGCGAAGGCCGCCGCCCGGCGAACCTGCTGTCCCTCGCGGCCGGCGTCGGCTTCTTCGCGTTCCTCGGCTTCAGCCTCGTCGTCGCCAAGACCGGTTCCCCGTTCCTGGCCGCCGTCCGCGACGGAGTCGGCGGAATCCTCGGCTACGTCTCGTTCCTGTTCGTCTGCTTCCTCGCCTACGCGTTCGTCTACGCGCGGATCCGCTTCTTCCGCCGCCCCGACTTCATCGTCGTCCTCGGCTCCGGCCTCCGCGGCCGCCGCGTCCCCCCGCTGCTGGCCAGCCGCCTGGACAAGGCCCAGACCGTCTGGCAGAAGGAACGCGACCGCGGCCGTACGCCGCTCCTGATCACCTCCGGCGGTCAGGGCCCCGGCGAGGAGGTCGCCGAGGCTGTCGCGATGGCCGACTACCTGATCGACCACGGCGTACCAGCGGACGCCGTACTCCGCGAGGACCGCTCCACCACCACGTTCCAGAACCTCACCTTCAGCGCCGTGATCATGACGGACCTGAAACCGAAGTACCGCTGCCTGATCGTCACCAACAACTTCCACGCCCTCCGCGCCGCCTTCACCGCCCGCAAGGCCAAGGTCAACGGCCAGGTCCTCGGCTCCCCCACCGCCCTCTACTTCTGGCCCAGCGCAACGATCCGCGAGTTCATCGCCGTCCTGGTCGACCACAAGATCGCCAACGGCATCATCATCGGCCTGATCCTCCTGAGCGCCTTCGCCCGCCTGATCTGATCCCCAGGCGTTGGCTAAGGTGAGGGCGTGAGTCTTACCGCTGGTGGTCCGCGTCGTGATGACTTCTTCAAGGTGCCGGGGAAGGGGGCCGGGGCGCCGGTGAAGCCTGGGGAGAAGGCGCCGGTGGATCGGACGGCGGCGCTGTCGGTGGGGGCGTTTCAGCCGGTGGTGGCGGCGGTGCCGATGCCGAAGCGGTTGTTCGTGCACGAGGGTGAGCGGGTGGCGGCGCTGGCGGCTGGGGGTGATGGGGCGCGGGAGCTGACGAACGTCGTGGCGGATCTGGATGTTGCGTTGACGACCGCGGTGTTGTTGTTGCGTGGGGTTGAGCATGCGAAGGCTCGGGAGCGGGTGGTCGAGGCGGTACCGTTGCTGGTTTCCGCGGAGGCCTATCAGCCGTTGGAGGCTGCGGCGGAGTTTCTCGATCTCGACGACGAGGATGTCGCGGAAATTCTCGACGGGCTGACCGAGCGAGGCTTCGCGGGGCCGACCGAAGCGGCGATCGCGGCGGCTGAAGGACTGCGGGAGCGGGTTCGGCTGGTTGGGCACGACGAGCTCGACGAGGTGCTGGCTTCGGTACTGCGGGTGGTGGCGCTGGTGTCGGTCGCGGGCGCGGCAGCGCCGCTCGGGGCGTTGTCCGAGGGGGATCCGAAGCTGGTGGAGGTCGCGAAGGCCGGGGTGGTCGGGCTGGCGGCGGTTGCGTTGGAGGAGCTGGCGAGCAGTCAGTACGAGCCGGTCGATCTCGCTGAGACCGAGGAACTGCAGAAGAAGCTGACGCCACCGGCCAAGTGAGACCCCGGCTCAGGTGAGCATCGTGACGGCCGCAATGATGCCGGCCAGCACGATCAAGATCCTCAGCAAAGTCGGCGGCAGCACCCGCCCGATGTGCGCGCCCGTGTAGCCACCGACGATCGAGCCGATCGCCAGCAGCCCGACGGCCGTGTAGTCGAGATCCGCGACGAAGACGAAGATCAGCCCGGCGACGATGTTCGCGGCCAGCACCGCCAACGTCTTCAGCGCGTTGACGATCTGCAGCTCCAGGTCCAGCCCGAGGCCGAGCACCGCCATCATCATCACGCCCGAGCCGGCCCCGAAGTACCCGCCGTACACGCCGGTCAGCGCCGCGAAGAACGTGGTCAGCGGGGACATCTTCGTCCGTGGCGCCACCTCGTCGGGCTGGCGGGAGCGCAGCCACTTGGAGATCGTCGGCGTCGCCCCGACGATCAGGCAGGTGAAGAGGATCAGCCACGGCACGATCGCCTCGAACACCCCCGGCGGCAGCGCCAGCAGCAGGACCGCGCCGCCGATCGACCCGATCGCGCACGTCGCGACGACCAGCCAGGTGACCGCGGGCTGTTCCTTCAACTCCCGCCGATAACCCAGCGAACCACCGAGCCCAGCAGGAATCAGCCCGACCGTGTTCGAAGCGTTCGCGACGACCGGAGGGATGCCAAGAGCCACCAGAACAGGAAAGCTGACCAGCGACGCCACACCGACGGTCGAGGTCAGCAGACCTGCTCCGAGTCCAGCGGCGATGACAATGAGGTGCTCGGCCCCCGTCACGACTGCTCGCGGATGAGCGCCACGTCGCTGACCAGCATCACGTGCTCGTGCATCGCGGCCGCCGCGGCCAGCGGGTCGCCCGCGATGATCGCGTCGGCGACCTTCCGGTGCCCGGCCAGCGAGTCCTTCGGCCGGCCCGGTTGGGACAGCGACTCGATCCGGGTCTCCCGGATCAGGTCGTGGATCGCCGCCATCATCTGCGCCAGCAGCTCCGACCGCGCCGCCGCCGTGACCGCGCCGTGGAACTGCTCGTCCCCGTCGACGCCGCGTCCGCCGGTCGCGATGTCGCGTTCCATCTCGGTCAGCGCGGCCAGGATCGCGTCCACATCGGCATCAGTACGCCGTACGGCGGCCAGCGCCGCGAGCTTCGACTCCAGCGCGTCCCGCGCCTCGATGATCTCCGGCAGCCGGTCGGCGTGCGCGCGGATCGCCTCGATCACCGGCGCCGTCCGGGCCCGGTCGGTGAGCACCGTCCCGTCGCCGTGCCGGACGACGACCACCCCGATCACCTCGAGCGCGACCAGCGCCTGGCTCAAGGTCGCGCGGCTAACCCCGAGCCGGACGGCGAGCTCCCGCTCGGGTGGCAGCCGGTCGCCGGCCTTCAGCCCGTTCTCCGCGATCCACCCGGTGATCTGCTCGGCGACCTGCTCGTAGAGGCGGGTCCGCAGCACGGGACGGGGGAAGCGCGGCGAGTCGTCCATGGGTACCAATGTATTGACAACTGGGTCATTGAGCTATTGGCTAGGCCACTGATCCAACGTGGTGTCCCCCACAAACCTTCTGGAGGCCCGGTCATGGGACCTGAATGGGTGGCAATCCTGGCGCTGGTCGCCCTGTTCGTGATCGGCACCCTGCTGCCGATCAACATGGGTGCGCTCGCCTACGTCGCGGCCTGGCTGGTCGGCATGTTCTCCCTCGACCTGAGCGAGAAGGAGATCCTCGGCGGCGTCAGCGGTGACCTGATCCTGACCCTGATCGGCGTCACCTACCTGTTCGCGATCGCCAAGAACAACGGCACCGTGGACCTGATCGTGCGATCGGCGGTGCGCGCGGTCGGTGGCCGCGTGGCGCTGATCCCGTGGGTGATGTTCGCGGTGACCGCGCTGCTGACCGCGATCGGTGCCGCCAGCCCGGCGGCCTGCGCGATCATCGGGCCGATCGCGCTCGGCTTCGCCGGCAAGTACAAGATCAACCCGCTGATGATGGGCATGTTCGTCGTGCACGGCGCCCAGGGCGGCGGCTTCTCCCCGATCAGCATCTACGGCACCATCACGAACTCGGTGATGGAGGACAACAACCTGCCCTCCAGCGAGATGACGGTCTTCCTGGCCAGCCTCGCGGTCAACCTGGTGATGGCCGCGATCCTGTTCGTGCTGTTCGGCGGCCGCAAGCTGATGGCGCAGCGTGTCGACCCCGACGACGAGGACACGCTCACCGAGGATCTGCATCGCGGTGGCGCGACCGTCCCCGCGCGCGGCCAGGGCACGTCGGCTCCGACCGGTACGCAGGCTCTCGGCGTACGCCGGGACCAGGTGCTGACGCTGGTCGCGTTCGTCGGGGTCGCCGTGGTCGCGCTGGTCTTCGACAAGAACATCGGCTTCGTCGCGATCACCGCCGCGGTGATCCTGGCGATGCTGGCGCCGAAGGAGCACAAGGACGCGGTCAAGCAGATCGCCTGGCCGACCGTGCTGCTGGTCGCCGGGGTCAGCACGTACGCCGCGATCCTGACCGAGGCCGGCTCGCCGGAGTTCGTCGGGAACTGGGCGGCCGGGCTGGGCGCGGTCGCGATCGGCGCGCTGGTGCTCTGCTACGTCGGCGGTGTCGTCTCGGCGTTCGCCTCGTCGACCGCGCTGCTGCCGGTGATCATCCCGATCGCCGTCCCGTTGATCGCGGACGGCGGGATCAACGCGGGCCTGTTCGTGGCCGCGCTCGCGGTCGCGTCGACGATCGTCGACGTCAGCCCGTTCTCCACCAACGGCGCGCTGATGCTGGCGAACAAGCCGGACACGATCAGCGAACCCGTGTACTACAAGCAGATCCTGACCTACAGCATGATCGTCGTGCTCGTCGGGCCGCTGCTGGTCTGGGCCGCACTGGTCCTGCCGGGATGGTGACCCGATGACCGGACCGCTGGACGGCGTACTGGTCGTCGACCTGTCGCGGGCGCTGGCCGGCCCGCACGCGACGATGATGCTCGGCGACCTCGGTGCGCGGGTGATCAAGGTCGAGGCGCCCGGCCGCGGGGACGACACCCGCGGCTGGGGCCCGCCGTTCGCCGGCGACGAGTCGACGTACTTCCTGTCGGCCAACCGGAACAAGGAGTCGATCGCGCTCGACCTGAAGGACCCGGCCGATCGTGAGGTGCTGCTGAAGCTGGTCGACCGGGCCGACGTACTGGTCGAGAACTTCCGGACCGGGGTGCTGGAGCGGCTCGGGCTGGGGCTGGAGTCCTTGCAGGCCAGGAATCCGCGGCTGGTCGCGCTGTCGATCACCGGCTTCGGGCACGACGGGCCGGAGGGCGGCCGCGCGGGGTACGACCAGATCGCGCAGGGCGAGGCCGGGTTGATGTCGCTGACCGGTTCGGGGCCGGAGGATCCGCAGCGGGTCGGGGTGCCGATCGGGGACCTGCTGGCCGGGATGTACGGGGCGTACGGCGTACTGGCTGCGTTGCGGGAGCGGGACGGGACGGGCCTCGGTCAGATCGTTCGGACGTCGCTGCTGGCAGCGGTGGTGGGGGTGCATGCGTTCCAGGGGACGCGGTACACGGTGGCCGGTGAGGTTGGCGTTGCTCAGGGCAACCATCATCCGTCGATCGCGCCGTACGGGTTGTTCCACTGCCGGGACGGGTCGGTGCAGATCGCGGTCGGGAGCGAGGGGTTGTGGCAGCGATTCGTTGCCGCGTTCGGGCTGGACGAGAGTGGGCTGGAGACGAATGCCGCGCGGGTTGCTGATCGTCCTCGGGTGATCGAGGTGGTCGAGGCAGCGTTCGCGGAGTGGCCGGCGGAGCGGTTGCTGGCGCGATTGGATGAGGTCGGGGTGCCGGCGGGGAGGGTCCGCGGGCTCGACGAGGTGTACGCGTGGGAGCAGACGGTCAGCCAGGGGTTGCTGATCGACGTTGAGCATTCGACGCTCGGGGCGGTGCGGTTGCCGGGGCCGCCGCTGCGGTTCTTCGGGGCGGATAGTGAGGAGAAGACCCGGCAGGACCACGCGGCGCCGCCGACGCTCGATCAGCACGGCGAAGCGATCCGGGGTTGGGTTTCATGAGCGCTCGAGAGCTGATCGACGTCGTGCTGGACTCCGGCTCCTTCGAATCCTGGGACGAACCGGCTGATCTCAGCGGACATTCCGAGGACTATCTTCAACAGCTTGCGAAGGCGGCTGAGCGGTCGGGTGCCGATGAGTCGGTGCTCACCGGGCGCGGGTTGATGCGCGGGCGGCCGGTCGCCGTACTGGTGAGTGAGTTCGCCTTTCTCGCCGGGTCGATCGGGCGGGCCGCGGCTTCCCGGATCACGGCAGCTGTACGGCGAGCGACCGCGGAGGGGTTGCCGATCCTTGCGTCGACGGCCTCAGGTGGGACGCGAATGCAGGAGGGCGCGCCGGCGTTCTTCGAGATGGTGCGGATCTCGCACGCGCTGATGGAGCACAAGAAGGCGGGGCTGCCGTACCTCGTGCATCTGCGGCACCCGACGACCGGTGGGGTGTTCGCGTCCTGGGGCTCGCTCGGGCACGTCACCGTCGCTGAGCCGGGCGCGCTGGTCGGCTTCCTCGGGCCGAAGGTGTTCCAGGCCTTGTACGACGAACCATTCCCCGCGGACGTGCAGACGGCGGAGAACCTGACCAAGCACGGCGTGATCGACGGCGTGGTGGCGTCGGCGGATCTGCCGATGCTGCTGGATCGGACTCTCGGAATCCTTGTCGACCCCGCGACCCCGGCCACCCTCGTCCGTCGGACCTCCGGCTCGGCGCCCTCAGCCAGGGCGGGCGGCGAAGCTGGACGCACGTGGGAGCCGGGTGTGACCGGCTGGGATGCGGTGCTTGCCACCCGCCGAGCCGATCGCCCCGGCGTACGCGAGTTCCTGAAGTTCGCCTGCAGTGGGACTGTTCGGCTGACCTCGGCGGATGCGAGCGTGCTCGTCGCCTTGACCCGCGTCGACGGACGCCCTTGCGTGCTCGTCGGCCAGGACCGCGAGTCCGGTCGCCCGCTCGGCCCGGCAGCCCTCAGATCAGCTCGCCGCGGGATGCGGTTGGCGGAGGAGCTCGGGCTGCCGCTCGTCACACTGATCGACACCGCGGGTGCCGAGCTCTCGCAGTCCGCCGAGGAAGGCGGACTAGCAGGTGAGATCGCCCAGTGCATCGCGACGATGAGCACGCTGACCGTCCCGACCGTCTCCGTGCTGCTCGGTCAGGGCACCGGCGGCGGCGCGCTGGCGTTGCTTCCGGCAACGACCGTGATCGCCGCCGGCCACGCCTGGCTGGCGCCGCTGCCGCCCGAGGGTGCCAGCGCGATCATGTACGGCGACACGTCGCATGCTCCCGCCCTCGCCACCGCACAACGCATCGCCGCGACCGACTTGCAGGAACAGGGCATCGTCCACCACGTCGTCCCCGAACTTCCCGGCGACACCCCCGAGGCGCTCACCACAGCACTCGCTGCCGAGATCGCCGCCCACCTCAGCTGAGCCGCAGCCGCGGAGTTACTCGTCCGACTTCGTCCGTGCCCACCGCACCCCCGCCGCGAACCGCGTCCTCACCTGCAACGCCTCCAGCAACCGCGCCACCTCGTACCGCACCGACCGCACACTCAACCCGATCCGTTCCGCGATCTGATCGTCCGTGCACCCCTCGCACAGCAACTCCGCGATCACCTGCTGCCGGCTCGTCAGCTCCGCCTCGGGCTCGGACAACTCACTCGCCCGCACCGCCGTCTCCCGCACCGCCCGCAGATACTGCCCAGCCGCGTTGACCGCCTCCAGCCCACCGATCAGCATCAAACTCCGCTGCCCGTCGACGATCGGCCCTTCGACCACCACCCGCTCGCCGTCGAAGACCTTCAGCTGGATCGGCCCGTACGCCAGGTGGTACGGCATCTCCTCGGCCGCGATCAGGAACTCCGTCATCGCGTCCGACCCGCCGGTGGTGTCGAAGAAGCTCGTCATCCGGACGCCGCGCTCGACCAGCGTCTGGTTCAGCTTGTGGCTCGGCGCGAAGCTCTCGACGGTCTGGCACTGCGTCGACGTCACCGCGGTCAGCTCCGAGCACTCCGTGCACAGGTCGTGCAGCCAGTCCCGCAGCCCGAGGTGGTCCGGCCCGAAGACCCGGACCTCGGCGTCCCGGCGCCGCCCGGCCAGCCACTCGTCGCAGTACCGCGCCCGGACCACCTGCAGCCGCAGTGACGCGTCCCACACCTGCTGCCGGACCGGGAAATGCGCGAGCGCACGAACCATCATCCCCACCCCCGTGGCGAAACCGACCTGAACGACCGGAATCCTGCCACGCGTCCCGGCGCATCCGCCGCCCGTGGAGTGTCGACCGCGGCGGACAAGCGTTTGACCCACCGGCCGCATTGCATCGTTGCACGTCACCTGTCAAGCTGGTGACGTGGAGCATGCCTTTCCCTGCGGGAACACCGCCCTCGACTTCGTCGGCACGCTGAAGGCGCGCCGGAACGCCGTACCGCTGGAGACGCTGACCGCCGCCTCCAGCCTGGCCTCCTGGTACCGCGAGGCAGGTGTCGTCGCGGGTAGCGAGGTCGCCTGCGCGGCCGCCGACATCCCGCAGGCGGTCACCGTCCGCGAGGCGATCTACACCCTCGTCTTCGCCCGCCTCAACAACCTCCCGTACGACGAACCCGCGGCCGCGATCGTGAACGCGGCCGCGCGGGTCCCCGCCGCGGTCCCCCAGCTGGTCGCCGACGGCCACCGGATCGAGGCGACCGCCGAGCAGGCCCTGTCCGCCGTCGCGCGGGACGCGATCGCGATCCTCGGCGGCTCCGACGCCGAGCTGCTCAAGGAGTGCGGCCGCCCCGAGTGCACCCAGGTGTACCTGGACCGCTCCCGGGGTGGCCGGCGCGAGTGGTGCGCGATGGAGACCTGTGGCAACAAGATGAAGGCCAAGGCCTACCGGGCGCGCAAGAAGGATCAAACGCGCCCGGTCTCCGTGCGTCCTTAGTTCCACCACCGCGTGCTGAGCGAGTCCCGCAGCGTGTTCGTCGCGCAGTGGATCTCGCCCTCGGAGATGTGCTCGGACTTGAGGTCGTCGGCGTACGTGACCTGGTAGCCGATCCCGGCCAGCGCCTTGCTGATCGCCGTCGCGAAGACGTCCTTGCCGCCGACGACCGGCCCGTACGGCTTCGGCGCGATGTACTTGCCGGCGTTCAGCACCAGCCCGTTCACCGCCCCCGGGATCTCCGCGACCGCGTCCCGCATCGCGTGCAGCTTGGCAACCGCCGCGTCCTTCTCCGGCCCGTCCTGCAGCTGACTGATCTCGGTCTCGAGCATCCCGTAATCCATCGACTTGGCGGTGAACAACGACGGCACCCGGACCAGGTCCGCGTCGGTCAGCCCGGCCTCGCGCTTCAGCACCTCGACGTTGGCCTGGATCTTCGCCACCGCCCGCTCGTTCGTCTCCACGAACTGCTTGTCGGCCAGGAACTCGTCAGTGCTCCGCTGGTCGATCCGCAGGTCGTACGGCCACTCCAGCTCCGGCAGCCGGCCGTGCATGATGTCGCCGCCGTGCCCACCCGCCCGTACGCCGCGCAGCAACTGCAGCCCGGCGGCCGGGTCAGCGATCAGCGCCTTCCACCCGAGCCGGCTTCCCGGTACCGGTACGAACTGCAGGAACTCGTCCACGTGCCCGACGGTCAGCCAGGACGTGTCGAGCCCGAGCGGGTTCTGCATCCCCTGCGACTTCAGCAGCGTCGTCATCTCGCTCGCCGGCCCGGTCTTGCCGTGCTCGAACCCGTCGCCCCCGATCACGATCCGCCCGACGGGGTGCTGCGGCGTCGCGGGGATCGTCTCCAGGTTCCCCATCGAGTCGTAGCTCTCGTTCTCCTCCGGCACCGGCACGTGCTCGACGTGCACGGCCGCGACGTCGGCGCCGGCCAGCTCGGTGAAGATCACCCGCGACCCGACCCGGCGCGAATCGTTGACCGACCCGAGCAGCACCTTCATCCCCTGCGGCTTCCCGCCCGGCCCCGGAATCGACATGTACGCCGGCTCGAACAGGTCCTGCGTCCAGCTGTCACCGCTCTGGTCCAGCCGCTGCAGCCCGGACGGTACGCCGCTCTGCTTCACCACCTTGTCGACCTGATCCCGCCAGGCCGCTCCGACCTTGTCGCCGTCGCCCGCCGTACCGGCGAACACGCGCTGGAGCCGCTGCGTGTTCAGCTGGGTCAGCACCGGCGCCTCCTTCAGCGCGACGGTCGCGCTCGAGGACGACCCGTTGCCCGAGACAACGAGCTTCAGCACCGCCGTACCGTCCCAGACGGCCGCGTCGCGGACGATGTCGCGCCCCTCGATCCCGAGCTCCACCCCGCGCCGGACCTCGTCGGTGGTCAGGGAGTCGGCGATCTCCCAGCCCTTGGCGCGCTTCACGAACACCCGCACCCGGTCGGTCGACACCGTGACCTTGCCCGAGGCACCAGCCGGCGCACCCGCCCAGGCGACGGTCCGTACCCGCGCCAGATCTTTCGCGTCCTGCGCGCCGTTCACGACTGAGTCGGCCGCGTCGTTGCAGGCCGCCATCGTCCGGTCCGCCGCGTTCTTCTGCCGCTGGTAGGTCTTCACGAGCTCCTGGTACTCGCGCTCGGCCTTCTCCTTGTCCGGTTCCTTCTCCAGCTCCGCCTTGGCCTTGGAGAAGGCGTCGTCGTACGCCGCCTCCTGCTCGACGGCAGCCTTGGCGACCGTCCGCGCCTTCGCCTGGCAGCGGCCGGCGTCGTCGTCCAGGTTGGCGAGGAAGAGCACCGGGCCGGAGCGGCCGGTCTGGTGGAGCCCGGCGGTCGGCGTACCGGCGGCGGCCGCGGGGAGGACGCTCCCGACCAGGCCGGTGCTCACCGCACCGGCCAGCAGGAGACTGCGACGCAGACGTGACATGCTTCGGATCCTTTGCTCGACGAAGGGTCGACCAAAGGCTGGCGAAGACTTTTCCGGATCCTGTCAGGATCCGGTCCTCAGGCGGTCGGCAGTTCGATCCGGGGCAGGGTGTTCTCGATCTGCTCGCGGTTCGGCTCCAGCCACGGCGGCAGCTTGAGCTTGCGCCCGAGCTCGAGCAGCGGCTCGTCGACGGTGAACCCCGGCTGGTCGGTGGCGATCTCGAACAGCACCCCACCCGGCTCGCGGAAGTAGATCGAGGTGAAGTACTGCCGGTCCAGGATCTCGGTCACCTCGTGGCCGGAGTCGACCAGCAGCTCGCGCCACTGCGCCTGCGTCTCGCGATCCGGCGCCCGGAACGCGACGTGGTGCACCGTGCCGCCCGCCTGCACGCCCTTGTCACCGGACCCCGCGGCGACGTCGACCACCGTGCCGGGGTTGTCGCCGGTCATCGTGAACCGGGCCCGGCCGCCGCTCTCGTCACCGAGCGTCATCCCCAGCATCCCGCCGAGCAGCGCGGCCGTCGGCTCCAGCTCGGCCTCGCTGACCGTGATCGCGTGCAGCCCGCGGACCGCGTGCTCGGCCGGGATCCCGGCGGCACCGTCCCAGCCCGAGCGGGTGTCGCCCTCGGCCGCGACCAGCTCGATCACCAGCCCGTCGGGGTCACGGAACGCGATCACCTCTTCGTCGGTACGCCGTACCGGTGCGTCCGCGTCGACCTTCAGGCCGGCCAGGTGCTGCTGCCACCAGCCCAGGCTCTCCGGCGGGATGCTGAACGCCGTGGCCGTCGCCAGCCCGGTGCCCTGCCGACCGTCCGGCGCCTCCGGCCAGGGAAAGAACGTCAGCAGCGTCGACGGCAGCCCGGCCTCGTCGCCGTAGTACAGGTGGTAGAGCTCGGGACGGTCGAAGTTGACCGTCTGCTTGACCAGCCGCAGGCCCAGCACCGTGGTGTAGAAGTCGATGTTGCGCTGCGGATCGGTCGCGACCGCCGTGACGTGGTGCAGGCCGTGCGGCTTGATCTCGTTCATGGCCCCAGCATCCCTCACCGGCCGACGCGCCGGTAGGTTCCGGCCAGCGCGGCGGCTGTGATCAGCGTCAACAGCCCGACGCCGACGATCGCGGCGTTGCGGAGCTGGATGATGCCGTGCGGCGTGATCACGTCGTCGAACGGGTTGCCGTCGTCCGGCACCACCCCGACGCTGAACCGCAGCACTCCGTCGAGCGGCGTCCCGTCGCCGGTCAGCGCGGTCCAGCGGGCGGCGTACTCACCGTCCGGCAGCTCCGCGCCGACCTCGCGTTCCAGCAGCACGCCCTCGACGCGGGCCGCGCCGCCCGACCAGTCCTTGCCTGCGGCATCTTCCAGGACGACCGACCCGCGCTCGATCACCGTGCTGAACTCGATCCGGACCGCGGTCGGCGACTCGGCCAGCCGCGATCCTGCGCCTGGCGTCGACCCGGCGACCGCGCCGTGCGCCGACGCGGTCACCGGCCAGCCCAGCAGCACCGCGACCAGCCCGAGCACCAGCGGCCACCGGCTCATCGGTACTTCTTCGCCAGGTACTCCGCGAACGTCTGCTTCCCGAACGACGACGCCGGCGCGAGGTGGACGCCCGCGGTGAACCCCGCCGACATCTTGCCCGGCATCCGGAAGATCACCGCCGGACGGCGGCTCCCGGTCGCCTCCTTCCACTCCGCGTGCAGCTCCCGGACGGACTCGACGTGTGGCCCGCCGATGTCCTCGGCGCGCACCTGCGGCGCGCCCATCGCCAGCTCGGCCATCCGCGCGCCGACCTCCTCGGGCGCGATCGGCTGGAAGCGCCAGGCCGGCGCGAAGATCGCCGGGGAGAACTTCTGCACGCTGAACACCTGGTCGATCAGGGTGTGGAACTGGGTCGCCCGCTGGATCGTCAGCGGTACGCCGGACGCGAGCGCGATCCCCTCCAGCTCCACCTTCTGCCGGTAGAACGCCAGCGGCACCAGGTCGCAGCCGACGATCGAGATCATCACCAGGTGCCCGACCCCGGCCGCCTTCGCCGCCGCGGTCAGGTTGCGCAGCATCGGCAGGTCGCGCTTGTCGTTGCCCGCGGCAAGGTGCACGACGGTGTCGATCCCGGTCAGCGCCTTGGTCAGCCCCTCGCCGGTGACCAGGTCCGCGGCCACCGCTTCGGGACCACCGCTGCGGGTCAGCCCGACCACGTCCGCCCCGCCCGCGCGCAGCGCCGCCGCAGCCGGTCCGCCGACCTGTCCGGTCGATCCCGTCACCAGGAACTTCGTCATCGCGATCCTCTCCTCTGCACCAGTACTGGCGACAAGGACCGGACAGCCCGGCGATTCGTGACACCGCCGGCTGTCACGAATCGCGTCGCTGCCCGGTCGTACCCGTACTACTGCCCCCGAAGGAGTGACGATGACCCTCGCGATCCGGCTGCTGGTCGCCCTGCTGTTCCTGGAGGCGCTGGTGGTCGGCGTCTGGAACACGCTGGCGCCGCGGAGCTTCTACACCGACTTCCCGACCGTCGACATCAACCCGCCGTTCAGCGAGCACTTCTCCCGCGACCTGGGCGCGGTGATGCTCGGGCTGGCGATCGTGCTCGGGTTCGCGCTGGTCCGGCCGGTGGCCCATCACCTGATCCCGGCCGCGCTCGCCTACACCGCCTTCGCGATCCCGCACTTCTTCTTCCACGTCACCAACATGGAGAACGCCACGGTCGGCCAGGCGATCCTGCTGACCAGCGGGAACGCGCTGTTCGCCGTACTCGGGCTGCTCGTGCTCCTCCTCACCGCGATCCGCGACCGCGGCTTGTACGGTGGGAGCAGGAGAGAGGAGTCCCGCGATGACACGGGCGCTGATCGTGGTCGACGTGCAGAACGACTTCTGTGAGGGCGGCAGCCTGGCTGTCGCCGGCGGCGCGGACGTCGCGTTCCGGATCGGGCAGCTGCTGCACACGTGGCACGAGGCCGAGCCCCGGGACCGGACCTACTCCCACGTGGTGGCCACCCGTGACCATCACATCGAGCCCGGGGACCACTTCTCCGACCAGCCCGACTTCGTGCACTCCTGGCCCAAGCACTGCGTGGCCGGCACCGACGGCGTCGGCTTCCACCCGAACCTGGACCCGCAGCCGTTCGACGCGATCTTCGACAAGGGCGAGTACGCCGCGGCGTACTCGGGCTTCGAGGGCAAGTCGCACGACGGCGACGGCCTGGCCGCCTGGCTGCGGGACAAAGGTGTCACCGACGTCGACGTCTGCGGGATCGCCACCGACTACTGCGTCCGCGCGACCGCGCTCGACGCGCACCGCGAGGGCTTCACGACGACGGTGCTGACCGGTCTCACCGCAGGGGTGGCACCGGCCAGCACCGAACACACTCTCGTCGAGCTGCGCGAGGCAGGGATCGCGCTTACCTGACGGGAGCCCCCGGGCCGAGCGGGATGCCGAGCGCCCACCAGGCCAGGAAGAGCAGTGTCCAGGCGATCGTCATCGCGACCGCCAGCGGCACCGTGTACGACGCCAGCGTGCCGACCCCGGCGTCCTTGCGGTAGCGCTGCAGGAAGCCGAGCGCCATCACGAAGTACGGGCTCATCGGCGTGATCGCGGTGGAGCCGGAGTCCGCGATCCGGAACAGCGCCTGGGTGGTCTCGGCCGGCACGTTCAGCAGCAGCATCATCGGCACCAGGATCGGCGCGGTCAGCGACCACATCGCCGACCCGCTGGTGACCAGGATGTTGATCAGCGTCAGCAGCACCAGGATGCCGAGGAAGATCACCACCGTCGGGGCGCCGATGTCGCCCAGCCAGCGCGCCGACTCCGCGGACAGCAGGTCACCGATCTTGCTCCAGCTGAAGTAGGCCAGGAACTGGGCGATCGCGAAGAACAGCACCAGCACCGGCGCCATCTGCTTGATCCCCTCGGCCATCAGCTTCGGCACGTCACCGGCCTGCTTGATCGCGCCCACCGTCACGCCGTACGCAATGCCGACCAGGCCGAACAGGACCGCGACCACCATCGCGATGCCGTCCAGGAACGGCGACTCCACGATGCTGCCGTTCTCGCCGCGCAGCGGGGAGTTGTGCGGCACGAGGACAGCGACGATCGCGACGACGGCGACCAGGAACACGATCCCGGCCCGGCGCAGGCCGGTCCGCTCGCGGTCGGACAGGGTCAGCGCGTCGGGGTCGTCGCCCGGTGCGTCCGGGTCGGCGTCCAGGTCGGTGCGCTTGCTCAGCACCAGCCGGACCACCAGCGTGATCACCAGCGAGAGCAGCACCGAGGAGGCGATGTTGAAGAACCAGTTCGACAGCGGCGAGATCGAGGCGTCCGGGTCGACCGTCTTGGCCGCCGCCTCGGTGATCCCGGCGAAGATCGCATCGTTCGGGGTCGGGATCGGACTGGCGTCGTACCCGGAGGCGATCGCGGTGTAGGCCACCACGATGCCGAGGATCGGCGACCGGCCGACGGCCCGGAAGGCCAGCCCGCCGAGCGGGACCAGGATGATGTACGCCGCCGCCGAGGCGACGTGCGCCATGGTGCCGGCGAAGGCCACCGCGAACACCACCATCGAGGTCGGCACCCGCGACACGCTGACCTTCATCAGCGACTGCAGGAAGCCGGTCCGCTCGGCCAGCGCCACGCCCATGATGACCACCACGATGGTCGCCATCGGCGGGAACTCGGCGAAGTTCGAGATCGCCGTCGAGACCGCCATCTGCAGGCCGTCACCGGACAGCAGGTTCTGCACCGCGACGGTCTTGCCGTCCTTCGGCGAGACCACCGACACGTCCAGCATCGACAGGATCCAGCTCACCACCGCGAGGATCGCGGACAGGATCCAGAACAGCCAGAACGGGTGCGGCAGCGCGTTGCCTGCCTTCTCGATCACCGCCATCGCCCGCACCAGGCGGGGCAGTTCCTTGGTCTGGTCGGTCGCCGTGCTCATCTCAGCTCCTCAGCTTGTGCGCGCGGAAGAACTGACCGATCAGCTCGTGCGCCTCGAAGGTCTGGCTGACGTAGCCCGGCCCGGACGCGGCGTCCGAGCCCGGCCAGCTGTGCCCGCCGTCGGTCACGGCGACGTGCACGACGTCGGCGTCGCAGCGCTTGTACGTCGCGGTCAGGACGTCGTCGCCCTTGGTGCTCAGCTGCGGCTCCGGGTCGCAGCCGTTGCGGACCGCCCAGTCGCGGGTCCAGGTCTGCACGCTCGGCAGGTCGCGGGAGCCGTCGCCGCCGTACGGGATCGTGGTGTCGCCGGTGCCGTGGATGTCCAGGACCGGGATCGGTCGGCTCGGGTGGCAGCGCTTGCCCTCGATGTAGAAGGCACCGGCCACCGGCGCGATCGCGGCGAACCGGTCGGCCATCTGGCAGGCCAGGATCCCGGTGAACCCGGCGCCGTTGGACTTGCCGGTCGCGTAGACCGCGCTCTTGTCCACGCAGTACGTCGCCTCCAGGCTGTCCAGCAGGTCGGCGGTGAACTTCACGTCGTCGACGCCGGCCTTCGAGTACGGCGCACCCTGCCAGGCCTGCTTGTCCTCGTCGCCGAGCACACCGTTGGGGTAGGCAACGATCGCGTCGAGCTTCGAGAGGTCGGAGAAGGCCTCGGTGAACTCACCGGTCTTGCCGCGGCCGTGGTAGACCACGATCAGCTGCTGGGCCTTCCTCGCGTCGTACTTGGCGGGCAGGTGCAGCCGGTAGGTGCGCTCGATGCCGCCGCTGACCAGCGTGTAGTCGGCGCCGGTGCCAGGCTGCTGCGTCGTTTGCTTGAAGCAACCAGTACTGCGGTCGGCGGTGGCGTCCTGCTGGCGGCTGCTGCTTTCGGCCGCCGGGGCGGCAGTGGCCGACAGGAGCGGCGAACTGGCCGCGGCGGTCACCAGGCCGGCCGTGACCAGGCCGGCGAGGGCAAGGCGATGGAGTTTCATCAGGGGTTCCCTCCTTGGGCAGGTGGCCTGCGGGCGGGCAGGCTCACGCCTGGAACGCATCGGGCGTACCAGTGAGGTGTGGACTTGCTGGGCCGGTCGCAGCAGGGTCTGGACCGGAGCGGGGGTCAGGCCGAGAGGAGCTCGTCGGCGAAGGCGGCGATCCGGTCGGCGGCCGTCTCGACGAGGAGCCGGCCTTGCTCAGCGGTGGCGCGTCGGGGGTCGCCCAGGACGCCGCGCTTGTGGTACACGTCGAACCCGACCGACATCCGGGGTCCCTGCTTGGTGCGGGACAGGCGGGCCGGGGTGCTCAGTTCGTCGAAGGTCAGCGCGCCGGGCTCCAACTGCTCGGCGTGGACCAGGTCGGGCGCCAGGTAGAGCATCTGCGCGGTCTCCGCCTCACCGGCGTGACCGTGCACCTCGCTGACGTCGGTGATCAGGTCGGACACGATCTCGGTCAGCGGCGTCCAGGCGAAGGTCAGGTCGCTGCGCACGTACTCCTGGGCCAGCACCGACAGCGCGGCGTTGTTGCCGCCGTGCCCGGTGACCACCAGGAACCGCCGCCAGCCGTGCTGGTACAGGCTGTCCACGAGCTCACGGACGACGGCCGCGAAGGTTGCCGGGGACAACGTCATGGTCCCGGCGAAGGCCATGTGGTGCGGCGAGACGCCGTACGTCAGCGCAGGTGCGACGACAGCGCGCCCGGCCAGCCGCTCGGCGACCAGGTCGGCCACGCCGACCGCGCGAACGGTGTCGGTCGACATCGCCATCCCGCCGCCGTGCTGCTCCTGCGCACCGACCGGGATGATCACCAGCGGCGCGGTCCGGACCGCGTCCCTGGCGGCGTCGGTGGTCATCTCGGCGAGGCGGAAGATCCCCGTGGGCCACGTCATGACTGCATCTCCGGGAAGTCGGCGCCTGCGACCGCTTGGCGAATGTTGTCGAGGTGTTCGCGGGTCAGCCGTTCGGCCTCCGGCGCGTCCTGCGCGCGGACGGCGTCCAGGATCGCGCGGTGCTCCTCGTGGTCGCGGTTGCGGTTGTCGTACAGCTGACGGATCTGCTGCTGCTCGCGGACCCGGACCTTGAGCAGCGAACCGACCACCTCCTCCAGCAGCGGGTTGCCGGAGGCGGCGGCCAGCTCGACGTGGAAGTTCAGCGCGAACGCCGGACCACCGGGCGGGACCAGGGCGTTGGTCACCGCCGCCTCCAGGCGCTCCAGGTTCTCCTCACCACGGGACAGCGCCGACTGGTGGGCGACCGCCGGCTCGATCACCAGTCGGGCGCCGATCAGCTGCAGCACCGACTGCTTGGTGATCGGCGGGCGGTGCGGGTTGGCCAGGACGACGTTGTTGATCGTCGGGCCGACGTACGTCCCGGAACCGTGCCGGAACTCGACCGCACCGGTCGCCTCCAGCTTGCGCAACGCCTCCCGGATGGTCGGCGTGGTCAGCTCGAACCGCTTCGCCAGCTCCCGGGCGGACGGAATCGCGTCCCCGGGCCCGAGGTCCTGGTCCCGGATGATGCCCAGGATCGCCTCGGTCAGGCGATCGGACAGGCTCGGGGTCTCCGCGGCTGAGTAAGTCACAAAGTGACTAAATCACTTAGCCTTTCGGCCCGTCAAGAGGTCGTGCGCTGTTTCAGCGCGGGGTATCGGTGGGCGTCCCGTAGGGCTCGCTCATCGACGGCCAGGTCGGGGTCGCACTGGGATCGTTCATCGGCGGCCTGGTGGGTGTTGCATCAGGCTCGTTCATCGGCGGCCTGGTCGGGGTCGCATCCGGGTCGCTCATCGGCGGCCGGGTCGGGGTCGCAGGGGGCTCGCTCATCGGTGGCCTGGTCGGGGTCGCGAGCGGTTCGTTCATCGGGAGCCTGGTCGGGGTCGCCGGGGGTGGGTAGGACGGGGTGTTGGTCGGCGTCGGCTTCACCTTCACCTGGTCCGACACGGGCGGGGTCGTCCCACCGGTGGCGGCGGTGACGACCGAAACGGTCGCCCCGGTCGCCGCCACCGCGCAGACCACACCGCCCAGGACCCGGCGTACCGTCCGCTGCCGGAGCCGGCGGCTCCCTCCTTCGACCACCGCGTCCAGCGGCAGTTGTCTGGGCGTGTCGCCCTGTTCACGGCGAAACAGTGATCGCATCTGCTCCTCGAGCTCCTTCTCGTCGGTCATTCGGTCACTCCCACACAGTGAAGATCCATCGATCGCCGCAGCGCCTTGATCCCGGCCGCGGTGTGCGCCTTGACGGTTCCTTCCGCGCACCCCATCACCGCCGCCGTCTCGGCGACGCTCAGGTCCTCCGCGAAGCGCAGGATCAGCGCCGCCCGCTGACGCCGCGGCAGCGCGCCCAGCGCCCGGACCAGGTCGATCCGGTCGTCGAGCGGCGCACTGCCCGGTTGCACCACCGCCGGCGCCACGTCCTCGCTGGTCCGCTCCCGGCGCCGCCAGGCCCGCCGGGTCTCGCTGAGGTAGACGTTGAGAATCATCTTGCGGACGTAGGCGTCCGGCGCCCCGACGCCGACCACCTTCGGCCACACGACGTACAGCTTCTCCAGGCTCTGCTGGACGATGTCCTCGGCGAACTGCCGATCACCGCTCAGCAGGTGGGCGGTGCGCAACCACTGACTCTGCCGGGCCACGACGAACTCGGCGAAGTCCTCACGCATCTTGTGGGGCATACCTGGATAGACGCCCGCGGCCGCCGGTTCGGTTTAGTCCGGTACTGCGACCAACGACCTCGACTGGCTACGACTTCCGTAGGGGATCGCTCCACCCGCGCGGATGATGCGGAGCCAACGCTCCGGCTGACAGAGTGAACTCATGTTCACCCCTCACCGCACCACGGCGTTGCTGGCGGCAACCATCGGGCTGAGTCTGACGGCCACGACAGCGGTCGCCGCCTCCCCCGAAGCGCAGGGCGCTCCGGGCGCCCACAGCATCGGCGACCGACTCTTTCCCACCCTCGGCAACGGCGGCTACGACGTCCAGGACTACGACCTGAGCCTGCGCTACCAGCCCGACCGGACCACGATGGCCGCATCCGTGACCATCCGCGCTCGCGCGACGCAGACTCTCTCGTCGTTCAACCTCGACTCGGTCGCCCAGCAGATCAAGGCCGTCCGCGTCGACGGCCGCACGGCCGCGTTCCGCCTCGACCCCGTGAACGAGAAGCTGATCATCACCGCCGCCGTCCCACGCGGCGCGTACTTCGCGGTGAAGATCGACTACGTCGCCGACCGCTCGAAGAACCCCGCGCCGCCCGGCACCGACCTCCCGCCGGGTGTCGACTGGCCGATCGAGGCCTGGGTGAACACCCCCGACGGCTTCGCGACGATGGGCCAGCCGAACCGCGCCCACCAGTTCTTCCCGTCGAACAACCACCCGAGCGACAAGGCCCGCTACACCGTCCGCCTGACCGCGCCGAGCGACCGGACCGCGCTGTCGGCCGGCCGGCTGCTGGCGTCGTACAAGCACGGCGGCGAGACCACCTGGGTCTACCGGACCGACCACCCGATCAAGCCCGACGTGCTGCCGCTCGCCGTCGGTCGCTTCCGCGAGATCAAGCAGGCGGGGCCGCACGGGCTGCCGGTCCGCAGCTACGTGACGCTGGCGAAGGCTCCCGACGGCAAGGACTACTCCGCCGCGATGGAACTGACCGCCCGCGAGACCCCCGCGCAGCTGGCGTGGCTCGGGGAGCAGATCGGCCGGCCGTTCCCGTACGAGAAGTACGGCGTCCTCGGCCTGATGAGCGGCTACAACGGCGTCGCCCTGGAGACCGCGACCCTGTCGACCTTGGGCGCCGGCCTGTCGCTGCCACCCAAGGACGAGGCACCGACCCTCGTGCACGAGATGGCCCACCAGTACTTCGGCGACTCCGTTGCCATCGGCAACTGGGACGACATGTGGCTGAGCGAGGGCCACGCGCGGTACTACGAACGCAAGTACGCCGCCGACCGCGGCTTCATCGACTTCGGCGCCGAGCTTCGGAGTCTGTACGAAGCCGATCAGAAGTCCCGCACCTCGGTCGGGCCGGCCGGGCGGCTGAAGAACTCGGGGTCGGTGCTGTTCGACACCGACGTACCGGGTCAGCTGATGCTCGTCGGCCTCAACACGCTCGTCGGTGACGCGACGTTCCGGCACATCGAGCAGACCTTCTACGACCGCTACCGCGACGGCGTCGCCACGACGGCGGACTACGTCGCGGTCGCCAACCAGGTGTCCGGACGCGACCTCACGGCGTACTTCGATGCCTGGCTCTACTCCCCGACCACGCCGGCGATGCCCGGCCATCCCGATTGGAAGTCCCCGAAATGATCAGCTTCGCCCTGTCCAACGACACCCTCGGCGTCCTCGGCGGCGCAGGGATCATCGCGATCATCGCGGCGTACGCGCTGCTCGTCCTCGGCGCACTGTGGAGCTCGCTGACCGCGCCGCAGTCCGGCGGGATGAAGCTGGTCTGGCTGGTGTTCATCGTGGTCGCGCCGTTCATCGGAAGCCTGCTGTGGTTCCTGGCCGGGAAGCGCAGCGCCTACGCCTGAAGTCCGCGCGCTGTTGCCTGCAGCAACCTGGTCAGCTTCGGCTCGAACTCGAGCGCCACATGACCCCACCGCGGCTCCTGCCGGTACAGCTCGGCGAGACTCGCGGTCGGGTGGGACAGCTGCCAGAAGTTCGCGGTCATCGCCAGCGCGGCGGCGATCAACTCGTGGAGCTGCTCGACGGCCATCGTGCCGGTGAGCAGCTCCACGATCTCGTCGTACGCCGCGAAGGCGCGGGTCTTGAAGCGGCGCGCGCGCTCGAGGTCGACGTCGCCTTCGAGGCTGAGCGGGACGTGCGTGAGCAAGTCGCAGAAGAGCGGCATCGAGGCCAGCGTCGAGGCGATCGTCTCCGCGGTCTCAGCCGGAGTGAGCTCGCCTCGCGTCGGCGCCTCGCCTGCTAGCGGGCGCTCCAGCCGAGCGGCGACCACGTCGCGCCACTCCTCCCAGCCGCGTTCGGCCAGCTCCAGGAGCAGCTCTTCCTTGCTCGCGAAGTAGCGGCGGACGGCGGACGGGTGCAGCCCGGCCGCCTCGGTCACGGCGGCGAGGGTGAGATGGCGGACGCCACCGAGGTCGGCGGCGAGCCGGGCGGCGGCGTCGAGCAGGTCCTCGGTGCGCTGCTGCTTGGCCTCGGGTGATCGGGCACGCATGCCCTGATGGTAACGCAATTGACATGCGTTACGGTGTTAACGCATGCTAATTGCGTTAACTCTCCCTCGGAAGGATGCACTCATGCGCGCCGCACTGGTCACCCGCTTCGGCGACCCGGAGGTCTTCGAGCTCACCGAACTGCCCGACCCGGCTCCCGCGGCCGGCGAGATCGCCATCGACGTCAGCCACGCCGCGGTCGGGCTGATCGACGTGTTCCTGCGGCAGGGGTTGATGAAGGACCGCCCGGGGCTGCCGCAGCCGCCGTACGTGCCGGGGCTGGAGGTCGCGGGGACGGTTCGGGCGGTTGGTCCAGGCGTGAGCGGGTTCCGCGTCGGCGAGCCGGTGGTGACGCTCGCCGGCTCCGGGCCGACCGGCGGTTATGCGTCGATCGCCGTCGTCGCGGCGGTGCACGCGATCAGCCTCGACGGGACCGGGATCGACCCGGCACTCGCGGTTGCCGCCGTACCGAATGCTGTGATCGCGCACCTTGCGCTGACTCAGGCTGGGGACTTCAAGCCGAGTGAGAGCCTGTTGGTGCATGGCGCGTACGGCGGGTTGGCGTCGGCGTTCCCAGGGATGGCCCGGTTGCTGGGGGCCGCCGCGGTCGTCGGCACCTCGCGCGGCGCGCCGGCGGCGAGCGACGCCACTCCCGCCTCCGCGGGCGAGGCCCATGGCCTGCCCTACGACCAAGTGGTCCCCAGCGACTTCGTCCCCGCACTCGACGGGCAGCTGTTCGACGTCATGATCGACCCGGTCGGCGGCCAGCTACGCACCGACAGCCTCCAGGTGATGGCCCCGATGGGCCGGATGATCCTGGTCGGCAACGGCAGCGACGACTGGGCGCACACCGTGCCGACCAACGAGCTGTGGCTGAAGAACCTCGCGCTGCGCGGCTTCAACGCCGGCCTCTACCTCTCGACCAGGCAGGACGAGATCCCCGCGGCAGCGGCTGAGGCGCTGCGCGCCGTACAGGAAGGCCTGCTACCGCTCCGGACCCACACCCTCCCATTGGCCGACGCCGCCGAGGCCCACCGCCGCCTGGAGAAAGGCGGGGTGGGCGGCCGGCTCCTGCTGACGCCGTGAACCGGCGGCGGATCAGCTCACGCCGTGACGACGATCGGCGCGCCGTTCGAGACCAGCGCCCAGTCCGTCGTCGCGAACACGGCCGGGTCGACCGAGCCCGTCGCGGTCACGTAGTCGATCATCAGCTGCCGGATCTCGACCTGCTGGTTGTACAGCACCGGTGCCTTCGAGACGTGCGGGAAATTGCCGCCGCCCGACTGGCGGTAGTTGTTGACGGCAACGACGAACTCCTGGTCCGCGGCCACCGGCGCACCGTCGTACGACAGGCCGGTGATCCGCGAGCCGACCGGCTTGGCGATGTCGATCCGGTAGACCAGCGGCTTGGTGAGCCCGCCAAGGATGTCGTAGTTGTAGTCGGGCGTGCCGCTCGGCGCGGTCGGGGTCGGGGCGTTCGTCACCTGGTCGGGGGTGAACGGCCCGGTGCCGCTGACCTGCTTGAAGTACTGCGCGCTGAACTCCAGGTACTCCTGCACCTGCGCGCCGGTCATCTTCACCGCGAGCAGCGTGTTGTCGAAGATGTACAGCCCGGCGACGTCGCGGACCGACACGTCCCCGGCCGGGATCGCCGCGGCGCGGTTGAACGGCGCCGCGATCGCGAGCACCGGCAGCGAAGCCTCCGGCGTACCGGCGATCGCCTTCGACACCGCGTCGGCCTGGACGAAGTTCACGAAGTCGAGCGCGGCGGTGTCCTCCCAGGGCGCCGTCGCGGCCGACATCGCCGTCGTACAGGTACCGATCTTGGAGTTCACGTACTCGACGACCTGGTCGTGGTCCTTCTGCAGCAGCCGGACCACCTTCGGGTCGGCGGCGACCGTGTTGGCGTTCAGCACCTGGCTGTGCCGCGCGACGACCTTCCACCGCCCGCGCTGCTGCTGCAGGTCGAGGTCGATCTGCGCCAGCCGCATCCCCCACTTCAGCGGCTCGACGAGCACGACCTGCTCGCCGGTCTGCTTGTTGGTGACGAACCGCTCGGCGATCTCCTGGTGCGCGTGCCCGACCAGGACGGCGTCGATGCCCGGGACCTGCTCGGCCATCGGTCCGGCCGCGTTCTCCGGCACCGGCAGCGCGTCGCCGTACGACGAACTGAGGTCGATGCCGCTGTGCGCGGACACGATGACGACGTCGGCGCCCGCGCGGCGCACCCGCGGCACCCAGTACTTGGCCAGCTCGACGATGCCGCCGAACTTGATCTTGTTCTCGACCGTCGCCTTGTCCCAGATCGCGATCCCGGGGTTGGTCAGGCCGAGGATGCCGACCGTGATCGGCCGGCCGGCGCCCGGGACGTGCACCCGCTTGAGCACGTACGGCGGGAACACCGGCAGCCCGGTGGTCCAGTCCTGCGCGTTCGCGCCGAGCAGCGGGAACCGCAGCTGGCGCTGGAACTTGCGCAGGATGTCGAGGCCGTAGTTGAACTCGTGGTTCCCGAGCGCGGCGGCGTCGTACCCGATCGCGTTCATCGCGGCGGCCATCGGGTGCACGTGCCCACCCGTGATCGGCTCGATCTTCGCGTAGTAGTACGCCAGCGGCGTGCCCTGGATGGTGTCGCCGGCGTCGAGCAGCAGCGGGGCCGGGCGGCGCCGGTCCTTCGCGATCTCGGCGCGGGCCGCCTTGACCAGGGTCGAGATCTTGGCCAGGCCGATGTCGTTGTGCGCGGAGTCGTCGTACTCGGCGTTCTTGAAGTAGTCCCAGTTGAAGACGTTGCCGTGCAGGTCGGTCGTGCCGAGCACGCTCAGCCGCACGGTCTTGTGGCCGTGCCCGTTCTTCTCACCGGCGTACGCCGGTGCCGCCTGGTACCCCGCAGCCACCAGTGCGGTCGCCGCCGCGCCCGAGATCATCGTGCGCCTGCCCATCGTCCGGTCACCGTTGTCCGTCATCTCTCCGCCTCACGCGTCGTTGGTCACAACGCCCGCCACGATACGGGCGACACGCGCCGTGATGACCCCCGGATGGCCCGGGGACTGCGAGAGGATGCCGCTCATGCCCGTGCCGCCGCCCGGCAAGTTGCTGCTCGCCGCTGCCGTTCTCCTCGGGGCCGCCCTCGCCCAGGCCGCCCAGCCCTCCGACCA
Source organism: Kribbella sp. NPDC051770 (assembly GCF_040681455.1). Taxonomy (NCBI): domain Bacteria; kingdom Bacillati; phylum Actinomycetota; class Actinomycetes; order Propionibacteriales; family Kribbellaceae; genus Kribbella; species Kribbella sp. NPDC051770. Next base: position 263,092 of record NZ_JBFAYT010000007.1, read on the forward strand.
CCCGGCCACCGTCGCCGCGCCGCCGCTGCGGACCGTCGCCGCGCACGGGCCGCTCGCCGTACAGCTGCCGACCGCGGAACCCGGTGGGAAGAAGGCCGGCGTCAAGAAGCCGCCGATGCCCCGGACCGACCAGCGCACCGGCGTGACGCCGCCGCGGCCGTGGAGCCTGCCCGGCGGCAAGGTGCTGTACCTGACCTTCGACGACGGCCCGCAGCCCGTGTACACGCCGAAGGTCCTCGCGGTCCTGGCCAAGCACCACGCCCAGGCCACCTTCTTCGTCCTCGGCCGCGAAGCCGCCGCCCACCCCGCGCTGGTCGAGACGACCCGCCGGGCCGGCCACCGGATCGGCAACCACACCTGGGACCACCCGATGCTCACCAAGCTCTCCCCCGCGCGGCTGCGGCAGGAGATCTCGACCGGCGTGAGGTCGAAGTGCTTCCGGCCGCCGTTCCGCGACACCAACGCGCACGTCGCGGCGGTCGCGTCGTCGTACGGGCAGCACCAGGTGCTCTGGGACGTCGACACGCGGGACTGGGAGAAACCCGGCGTGGCTCGCATCGAACGGGCCTTGATCCGCGGCGCGCGGCCCGGCGCGATCTTCCTGATGCACGACGGCGGCGGCAACCGGTCGCAGACCGTCGCGGCGCTCGACCAGGCGCTCACCAAACTCGCCGAGCAGGGCTACGCGTTCCGCTCGCTGCCCTGCTAGCTCTAGCTACTTGAGGATGGCGGTCTTGCCGCCGGAGAAGTGCTGCAGCGCCTGGTCGATCAGGTGCACCGGCTGGTCGAGCGCGTTCACCGGGAACATCCCGGTCGGCCGCAGCAACGGGTGCGGCTTCACCACGACCCGGACCGCGGGCTGATCCAGCCCGCGGACCCCCGCGGTGGTCGCGCCGACACCCCGCTGCAGGCGCAGCTCCAGCACGTACTGCCCGAAGATCTTCACCTGCTGGAACCCGCGCACCGACTCCCACGGCAGCAGTACGGCGTACGAACCACCCTCGCAGGCCAGCTCCAGCGCCTTCGGCGACATCCGCATCGCGACCGGCTGCAACTCGTTGGTCGCGAACCACCGCTCCCGCTCCTGCACCAGCCGCAACGCCAGCACCGCACTCGCGACCAGCGGCGCCATGCTCGCGATCAGCAACAGCATGAACGGCCACATCCCCGACCCCTGGAACGCCACCAGCGCGTACACCGCCACACCGATGCCCACGGCCCCGATCCCCCCGGTCACCCAGGCCCCCCGCCGCAGCCCGTCCCGCACCCGCACCCGCCGCGCCTCCACGGCCCCCCGATCGATGCCGACCACAAACGCCTGCACCGGAACCTGCTCGCTCATCCCCCTACCCTCCCAGGCCACCGGCCCACTCGCGCGCCGACACCTCCACGACCGGCACCGGCCGCCGATGCAACCAAATGCACCCCCGCCGGCGCGACTGTCCAGGAGAACAACGATCGGAGCCCAGATGAGTGACCGGGACGCCGCCTTCGAGGCGTACTTCGCGGCCCGTTCCGACGCCCTGCGCGGTACGGCGTACCTGCTCTGCGGCGACTGGCACCGCGCCGAGGACCTGGTGCAGCAGACCTTCACCAAGCTCTACCTGGTCTGGCGCCGGATCCAGCGGCACGAGGCGATGGACAACTACACCCGCCAGACGCTGATCCGGACGTTCCTGTCCGAGCGGCGCCGGGGCTGGTTCCGCCTCGAGTCGGTCGACGCCACGCCGTACGAACGTTCCGCGCCGACGACCCGAAAGTCCAACGACCCCTGGCCCGAAGGCCAGTCCGACCGCACCGCCACCACCGGCCCCCGCGCCGACCGCTCGGTCACCCTGATGAACGACCTGAGCTCGATGGTCCCCGGAGGCTTCACCACCCCCGACCTGAAGTACCCCGACGGCCGCGCGATGCGCTGGCCCCAGACTCAGTACGCGTCGAACGACGGCGAACAGGACTCCTGGGAGTACCGGGCCCTCATCCCCGTTCAACAGGCCAACCGCGTAGGCACGCTCCTGGCCCGGTCGACCACCCCCGACGGCAAACCCGCCACCGCGCCGTGCAAGCTCGTCCAACGCGCCGACACCGGCACCTGTACGGTCGTCGACGTCAACGGCCGGAAGGTCGGCGTCCTCACCACGAAGACCGGCGACCAGTGGGCCGCCTACCGCCACCCCGACGGCACGGTCGTCCACGTCTCCCAGTCGCGAAAGTCCGACAACCCGAAGTACCCGGCACTGACCGCACCGATCTTCACGCCCGAGCAGCTGGCGGAACTGGCAACGTCGGAGAAGCTCAAGATCAGCGAGTGAGGGCCCCGTCTGCTTGGACCACCCCTCATGACCGACTGGGCCCGACTCCACCACGCCTACGGCACCGCCGAGGACGTCCCCGCCCTCACAGCCCTCGCCACCACCCACCCACCGGCCGGCTACATCCCTGCGCTCGATCTCGCCGCCACGATCATCGCCTCAACCGACACCACCGAGGCGATCCGTCGCCAGTACGCCGCCGAGCTCGCCGCACTGCAAGAGCTCGCCGAATACAACCTCTCCGAGGCCGGCGACGAAACGGAGTTCGTCCACGCCCTCCAGGCCCTGATGTCCTTCGAGAACGGCAGCGTCTGGCAACGCCACCTGGAAACCATCCCGGACGGCGAACTGGTCCTCCCCTGCCCCGCCTGCGGCGAGAACCTCACCCTGTCCCTCGAAGGCCCGGACTTCACCACCAACACCACCACCCCGATCACCCCCGCCGACCCGGCCCCACCTAGCCCGGAGGAGCGCCTCCTCACCCTCACCACCACCCACGGCCACCCAACCCTCACCCCCAAACTCCGCCACCTCTTCGGCCGAACCACCTGCCCGTCGTGCGGCAGCCCGTTCGAGATCGCCGACGCACTGGCCTGAGGCCGACACCCACCACTGACCAAGCAGCGCCGAGGGCGTCTCTCCACGCTCAGCAAGCCTGCTGAATCCGCTTGCCGCGGGGGTTGGTCAGTGGTGGGTGTCGCGACTCTTGATCGCCCTCACCTGATTCAGCCCGCGTACGCCGGTCTGATCGCTCTGGCCAACGCGAGGATGCTCGCGGACTCGGCGGGTGACAACGGGTACGGGTCCACGGTGACGAAGGTCTTCTCGTCGACCTTGTACGCCAGGAAGCCGTTGTCCTGCTGCCAGCCCTCCGCGCCGACGGCGACCCGCTTGTTCCCGAGGCGGCTGTCTTGCGCGGCGCTCTTCAGGTTCCTGAAGGCCGCGGCCGCGTCCGAGTCCGGCCCACCGCCTTCGACGACGACGGCCTTGCGGAGCGTGCCCCACCGACAGGTGACGAGTCCATCGACGATCTCGTCACGCCGAGCCGCCGCCTTCGCGCCCAGCAGCGCCTCGGCGGCCGCCGTACCGCGCTCGCACTTCGCCTCGCGGCGAGCGGCCGGCGCCGGCCGGATCCCTCCCGGCAGACTGTCGACCGTCCTGGCGACCGCCTTCACCGCCTCCAACTGCTCGTCACCGCGACGGTTCTGGCCGACCTTCACGAGCCTGTCACCACTGCGGAACACCAGCCACGGGCCGGCCGAGACCGGGTTGACCGACCAAGAGTCCAGACCGACTCCACCGTCAACGGGCTGGGCCGTGAACTGCTCCTTCACCCGGCTCGCTTCGTCCGCGCGCAGCTCCGCGGCATCCTGCGCGGAAACAGGCAGCACGGAGACCAAGATCCGGTACCGGTTGCTTTCGTCAGCGGCATCCGTGAGCCAACAGACGTCCGACAGCGGAGTCGCGGTGGGCGCCTGATCCTCAGCTCTCCAATCGCCGGGCAGCGTTGGCCGCACGCGGTCGCACACACTGCCGGTCGCCTGTACCGCGTCCGGCTGCGGCACAGACTCCTGCGCTGGATCACATGCAGCTGATGCCAGCACTACCGCAGCAGCTGCCACGCCAGCCGCGAATCGACGCATCGTCCACCCCTGAAAGCACTCCGCAGACCGGCTGTCTGCCGACGGCACAGTAGCCGGTGCCGGCTCTGGTGGAGCTGCGGCCTCTGGTGAAAGGCCGCTGCGTACGACGGGAGCCGCGCCAAGCACACCGCCCATGTCGCCGGCTCCACCTCGTCCTACAGGTTGGCGGCCGCGATCCAGTTGCGAGCCGCGAAGCACGCCAACCGCGCGCGGGCGCCAGCGGCATGCGCAGCCTTGTCAGCGCGTACCTCACGCGAAGCTCGTACTCGGCGCAGTAGCGCAAACCTCGCGCCGCAGCGCATGCTCCGCGCGTCAGCGTGCACCGCGCGGTAATTGGGCCCAGCGCGTCAGCGCGCACCGCGGGCGCAAGCCCGCCGCACGCGGCGCCAGCCGCGCACCCAAAGGGCGGCGGGAGCAGGCACCGTAGCGAGCGGAGGAGCCCGCGTGGGATGGAAGCATCACCCCCCGAGGCGGCGGCCGGACCAGGTCCAGGCGTAGACGCCGTCGTCGACCGCGCGGCCGGCTTCGCCTAGCTCGAGAGGTCGGAAGGTGTCGACCATGACCGCGAGTTCTTCGAAGGATTCGGCGCCCAAAGAGGCCTCGATGGCCGACGGCTGGGGGCCGTGGGCGTAGCCGCCGGGGTGGAGTGAGATGGAGCCTAGGCCGATGCCTGAGCCCTTGCGGGCTTCGTAGTCGCCGCCGCAGTAGAACATGACTTCGTCGGAGTCGACGTTGGAGTGGTAGTAGGGGACGGGGACCGACAGCGGGTGGTAGTCGACCTTGCGGGGGACGAAGTTGCAGATGACGAAGTTGTGGCCTTCGAAGACCTGGTGGACCGGGGGCGGCTGGTGGATGCGGCCGGTGATGGGTTCGAAGTCGCTGACGTTGAAGGTGTACGGGTAGAGGCAGCCGTCCCAGCCGACGACGTCGAAGGGGTGGGTGGCGTAGGTCATCCGGGAGCCGACGATGCCGGAAGGACCGTTGCCTCGGTGCTTGACCAGGACCTCGACATCAGTGCCCTCGACAACATGAACAGCGGACGGCGTGACGAGGTCGCGTTCGCAGTACGGCGCGTGCTCGAGGAACTGGCCGTACCTCGACAGGTAGCGCTTCAGCGGCGCGATGTGGCTGTTGGCCTCGATGCAGTAGGCGTGCACACCAGACGGACCGGGCAGCCACCTGTGCGTCGTCGCGCGCGGGATCAGCACGTAGTCGCCCTCGCGCGCCTCGAGCACCCCGAAGACGGTCTCGACCGTCGCGGAGCCCTTCTCGACGTACACGCACTCGTCGCCGATCGCGTTGCGGTAGTACGGCGAGGGCTCGGCGGCCACGGCGTACGAGATGCGGACGTCGCCGTTGCCGAGGACGAGGCGGCGGTGCTCGACGACATTCAAGCCGGCCGCCGAGGCGAAGAGGTCGTGCAGTTTCAGGTGCCGAGGCGTGAGCGGGTGGTTGGCGACGGTCGCGAGGTCGGGGAGGTCCCAGACCTGGCTGTCGACGATCGCGGACGGGACGCCGGCGTGGTACAGCAGCGACGAGTCGGACGAGAAGCCCTCCTCGCCCATCAGCTCCTCGTAGTACAGGCCGCCGTCCGGCTTGCGGAACTGGGTGTGCCGCTTCGGCGGGACCTGCCCGACCTGCCGGTAGTGCGCCATGATCATCCCATCCAGAGTACGTTTATCGGACGCATGTGTCCGCTCACCGAAAGCATCCGTTAGGCTCGGGGCCATGTCAACCGTCCCCGCGCTGTTCCGGCACCTGGTCGACGACGCTTCGATGTTCCCGCCGGGGAACCTGCCGCTGCTCGACGCCGTGCCCGCGCACCGGGCGCACAAGAGCGCCGAGTACGCCGATCTGGTCGGCGCCTTCGTCACCTCCGACGAGGACCTGATGAAGGTCGCCGAAGCAGCCAGAGCAGGTGAAACACCGCTCAAAGTCTCAGTGGTGATCACCGGCGGCGCCGGCGGCATCGAGCCCGCGGTCCGGTACGGCGACCGCTCCCCCGATCTCACCGTCCAGGCGGTCGAGGTCCGCCTCCGCGACGAGGACGACCTGTCCCGCAACGCGCTGCGCGTCGTCCGCGCCTGCGACGACTGCCTCGACGACGAGAACGCGTTCGTCGAGATCGGCCTGGACGGCGCGTGGGAGCGCGCGCTCGACGTCGTCGCCGACGCCGGGTACGCCGCCAAGCTCCGCACCGGCGGCCTCGACGCGGCACTGTTCCCGACCTCGGGTCAGGTCGCCGCGTTCATCACCGCCTGCCTCGACCGCGAGGTCGCGTTCAAGTGCACCGCCGGCGTGCACAACGCCGTCCGGCACACCGCGCCGGACACCGGTTTCGAGCACCACGGCTTCCTCAACGTGCTGCTCGCCACCCGCGCCTCGCTCGACGGTGCCAGCTTCGACGACCTGCAGGCGCTGCTCGACGAGCGCGACGGCAGCAAACTCGCCACTCAGGCCCAGGCCCTGACCGACCAGCAGGCCGAGAGTGCCCGCCGCTGGTTCACGTCGTACGGGTCCTGCAGCATCACCGAGCCGTACGAAGACCTGAAGACGCTCGGACTCATCGCCCCGGAGGCACTGTGACCTGGATCGACCTGCCCGCTGGTACGCCGTTCGGCGCGGACAACCTGCCGCTCGGGGTGTTCCGGCTCGACGACGAGGAGCCGCGGATCGGCGCCGCGATCGGCGACCACCTGATCGACCTGGCGCCGGTCGCGTCGGCGCAGATGCTGGACGGGTCGCAGCTGTTCAACCAGCCGACGCTGAACGCCTTCCTCGCGCTCGGCCGCCCGGCCTGGACGGCGACCCGCGGGTGGCTGCTCGACCTGGTCGGCAACGAGAACAACCGCGACGCCGTCGAGCCGCACCTGGTGCCGCGTGACACGGTCACGATGCTGCTGCCGTTCGAGGTCGCCGACTACGTCGACTTCTACGCCTCCGAGGTGCACGCGACCAACCTCGGCCGTCTGTTCCGCCCCGATTCCGAACCCCTGCTGCCGAACTGGAAGCACCTCCCGGTCGGCTACCACGGCCGGGCCGGCACGGTCGTTGCCAGCGGCACCGACATCGTCCGCCCTTCGGGACAGCGCAAACCACCGACCGAGACGGTGCCGTCGTACGGGCCGTCGCAGCGGCTCGACATCGAGGTCGAGCTCGGCTTCGTCGTCGGTACGCCGTCCGCGCTCGGTGAGGCGGTCGGCGTGGACGCGTTCGAGGAGCACGTGTACGGCCTGGTGCTGGTCAACGACTGGTCGGCGCGCGACCTGCAGGCCTGGGAGTACGTGCCGCTCGGGCCGTTCCTCGGCAAGTCGTTCGCGACGTCGATCTCGCCGTGGGTGGTGTCGCTGGAGGCGCTGAAGGACGCGGCGGTTCCGCTCGCGCAGCAGGACCCGCCGGTGCTGCCGTACCTGGCGAGCGAGCGCCTGACGAATCCCGACATCACGTTCGAGGTGCGCTGGAACGGGCAGCTGGTCAGCAGCCCGCCGTACCGGGGGATGTACTGGTCGCCGGCGCAAATGCTCGCGCATCTTTCGGTCAACGGCGCCTCGGTGCGGACCGGCGATCTGTTCGCGTCGGGGACGGTCAGCGGGCCGGAAAAGGACCAGCGCGGATCGTTCATCGAGCTCAGCTGGGGCGGGCGGGAGCCGGTCACGGTGAACGGCGAGGAGCGGACGTTCCTCGAGGACGGTGACGAGGTGACGATCACGGGCTGGGCGACGGCCGCGGACGGGCGCCGGATCGGCCTCGGCGAGGTCTCCGGAAGGATCGCTCCTGCGCGAAACTGAACAAAAGCTGTTCATAGCTGTTCGTTTCTCTTGACTACTGCTCGATCTTGAGCACAGAATCCTCGACGACCCGCCCGTCGTCCGAGGAGTGCGCTCGTGATTCCCATTCGTCCAGCGGCCGCTACCGCCGCTCTCGCGCTGACCGCGGCGCTCACCGCCGCGGTCCTCGCCGCGCCGCCCGCCGGCGCCGCCAGTCGATCCCCTGAGCAACCGACCGGTCGGTTGCTTATCTCGTCGCCCGAGCTGACCGTCACCGTCGCCGACGACTTCCCGAGAGTCGTCCAGTACGCCGACAACGCCACCGGGCGCACGCTCGGCGGTCAGCCCGACGCGATCTCGACGATCACCATCAACGGCACACCGCGGAAGGCTCACCTGAGCAGCCCGCCCACCGTCAGCAGCAACAAAGCGACCTACCAGCTGACTTTCGACGACCTCCCCGGCGTCGAGCTCGACACCAGCCTCGCGCTCACCGGCCGCGTCACCACCTTCGCCATCGACGCGGTCCGCGACACCGCGACCACCCGCGTCGGCACCATCGACATCCCCGACCACGACCTCGTCTCGGTCGCCAGCACCGAAGCCGGCGCGACCACCGCGTTCACCACCCTCGACCCCGACTCCACCCGCACCGCCGACAAGATCACCCCGGTCACCGCCGCCACTCCCGCCGAGACCGCGCCCACCGGAGCGTCGTACGCGTTCGTGAACACCGCCGGTCTGGCCGCTGGGATCGAGTCCAACTCGACGTACGACAAGCCGTCCGGCGCGACCTCCGACGACGGCGCCCGGTTCTGGCACCGCGCGCGCAAGAGCGCCGACGGCAGCACCCGCGTCGGCGTCTGGAGCGGCCAGTGGACCTACCGCGCCGACACCTCGCCGTACACCGAGCCGCTGCCCTGGGCCAAGGTCGTCGTCACCCCGGACGCGAACAAGGACAAGACCGTCGACTGGCAGGACGGCGCCGTCGCTTTCCGGCAGATCATGACCGAGCCGAAGGGCGGTGACCTGGTCAAGGACCGGGTGGTCACGCACATCCCGTTCAACTTCGCCAGCCAGGCCACGCACCCGTTCCTGCGCACCCTCGATGACGTGAAGCGGATCTCGCTGGCCACCGACGGGCTCGGCCAGATGGCGCTGCTCAAGGGCTACGGCTCGGAGGGCCACGACTCGGCACACCCGGACTACGGCGGCAACTACAACACCCGCGCCGGCGGCCTCGCCGACCTGAACACGTTGCTGAAGAAGGGCAAGGGCTGGAACGCCGCGTTCGGCGTCCACGTCAACGCGACCGAGTCGTACCCCGAGGCGAACGCGTTCAGCGAGGACCTGGTCGACAAGTCCAGCAAGGGCTGGAACTGGCTGAACCAGAGCTACTACATCAAACAGCGCCCGGATCTTGCCTCCGGCAACATCGTGAAGCGGTTCCAGCAGCTCCGCGACGAGACCGACCAGAACCTGCAGGAGCTGTACATCGACGTCTACTACCAGTCCGGCTGGCTGGCCGACGGCCTGACCCGGCAGCTCGCCGGCCAGGGCTGGCAGATCGCCACCGAGTGGGCCGACCGGCACGAGCGCACCTCGCTGTGGTCGCACTGGGCCAACGACCTCGACTACGGCGGCGCGACGAACAAGGGCCTGAACAGCCAGATCATCCGGTTCGTCCGCAACCACGAGAAGGACGTCTGGAACTCCGACCCGATCCTCGGCCAGAGCTCGCTGGTCGAGTTCGAGGGCTGGACCGGTGAGACCGACTGGAACAAGTTCTACGCCAACATCTGGCAGCACAACCTCCCCGCCAAGTTCCTCCAGCAGCAGAAGATCACCGACTGGAACGCCGGCGACATCCGCTTCACCGGCGGCGTCCGCGGCGCGGTCGAGAACGGCAAGAAGGCCCTGTACGTCGGCGACGCCAAGGTCCTCGACGGCGACAAGTACCTGCTCCCCTGGGACGGCAGCAAGAAGCTCTACCACTACAACCCCGGCGGCGGCCTGACCGCGTGGCGGGTCCCGGCCGCGCTGGCGAGCACCACCAAGTTCACCGTCTACAAGCTGACCGACACCGGTCGCGTGAAGGTCACCACGGCTCCGGTCCGCAAGGGCGTCGTCACCCTCGACGCCGAGCCCGGCCAGCCGTACGTCCTGTACCCCGACAAGGCGCCGCAGCAGCCCGCCGCGAACTGGGGCGAGGGCAGCCACCTCAAGGACCCCGGCTTCAACGCCGGCGACCTGAAGGCCTGGAGCCCGACCGGGTACGCCAAGATCGACGCCCTCGGCAACGGTCAGCACGTCGCCGTACTGGGTCCGGAGCCGACCGCGCTCAAGCAGCGGATCACCGGCCTGACCCGCGGCAAGACCTACAGCGCCTCGGCCTGGATCGAGGTCGAGCCGGGCAAGTCACGCCGTACGACGATCAGCGCGGGCGGGGTCAGCAACTCGATCACCCGCTCGACCACTCAGAACCGGGTCGCCTCGGACGACAAGAGCGGCGCCTACTACCAGCGCGTCCGCGTCGTCTTCGATGCCACCGGCAACAGCACGGACCTGACCATCGCCGCGGCCGCGGGCTCGGCCAGGGTCCGGGTCGACGACGTCCGCGTCGTGGAGACCAAGCGACCGGCCGCCGGGCTGGTCGACGACTTCGAGAACGTCGACCAGGGCTGGGGACCGTTCGTTAAGGGTGACGCGGGCGGCACGACCGACCCGCGGACCGTGCTCGCCCGCAAGCACGCGCCGTACACGCAGGCCGGCTGGAACGGCAAGCTCGTCGACGACGTGCTCGACGGCGAGTGGTCGCTGAAGTCGCACGAGGAGAACGAGGGCGTGGTCTACCGGACGACGCCCGCGACGGTCCCGTTCACGCCCGGCCACAAGTACAAGGTGAGCTTCGACTACGCGAGCGGCCAGGCCGGGCAGTACACCTGGGTCCAGGGCGTCGACCGTCCGGCCTCGGTCGAGGTGAAGTCCACTCCGATCGGCGCGCAGCGGACGAAGGCGACGTTCAACCAGGAGTTCGTGGCCGGCTGCGGCGGCGACTACTGGGTCGGCCTGCGCAAGCTGTCCAGCGGCGGCGACCAGGCGGACTTCGTGATGGACAACTTCGCCGTCCAAGATCTCGGCAAGTCGTCGGAGGCCGCCGACTGCACGTCGCTGGCGATCACCGGTGTCAACGGCCTGGTCTCCGGCGAGGCCAACAACGTCACCGCGACCTTCACCAACAACGACACGGTCGCCGCGCAGAACATCACCCTGGCCCTGCAGGCCCCCGAGGGCTGGACCGTGGAGGCCACCACCCCGGCGACCCATGCATCGGTTGCCGCAGGCACCGAGGTGAGCACGACGTTCGCGGTCACCCCGCCCTCCGGTACGCCGGAGGGCAAGTATCCGCTGACCGCGAGCGGCGGCCGCGCGACCACCGCGGCGGAGGCGACCCTGCTCCCGCCGGGCATCGTCCCGCAGTCGCGGATCAAGGTCGCCGACGTCTCCAGCGAGGACGTCGCCACCGGCGGCCCGGCCGTCGACGCGCTCGACGGCAACCCGTCCACGCTGTGGCACTCGGCCTGGTCCGAGGTCCCGACCCCGGCGACGTTCCCGCACCACATCACGCTCGACCTCGGGTCGGCGTACGCGGTGGACGGCTTCAGCTACCTGCCGCGGCAGAGCGGGACCAACGGGATGTTCAAGGGCTACGAGCTGTACGTCAGCACCGACGGCCAGAACTGGGGTACGCCGGTGAAGACCGGTGAGTTCCCGAACAGCACAGCGCTTCAGAAGCTGGAGTTCCCGGCCAAGGAAGGCCGGTACGTGAAGTTCGTCGGCACCAGCTCGCTCAACGGCGCGGTCTTCGGCTCCGCCGCCGAGCTGAACGTCTACGGCACTCACTAGTACGACGACAGCGGCACCACCTCTCCCCCGAGAGGTGGTGCCGCTGTTGGTGAATCACTTGGTGACGTTCACGCTCACCGCGGCGCTGGCGGCCTTGGCGGTGACCACGCGGAACTTGTTGACGCCGACGCGGCCGCTCTGCACCCACACCGAGTAGGTGGCCTTCGAGGTCACCTTGGTGGTGGCCGGGAAGTTGACCCACTTGCCGTTCTCCAGCCGCTGGACCTGGACCGCGGTGTTGGCGGCGATGCCGGTGGTCTTGCCGGTGAAGGAGACCTTGGCCCACGCCTTCGCGGTGGTCTTGTCGGACTTGATGCTGATCGTCGGCGCGGCCGCGACGGCCGCCGAGGCGTGGGTGCCGGTCTCCGCGGCCTGGGCCTGAACGGTGCTCAGGGCAACAGCTCCACCGGCGACGGTGAGGCCGGCCAGCACGGCGACGGAACGACGGACGAGCTGAGAACGAACGCGCATGATCTTCTGGTTTCCCCTCGTATGGAACGGGTTCCGGTGAACCCGACACCACAGGAGACGCCGGCCCCGCGGCAGAAGTTGTGTTAAGAATCCGTCTCAGGTGTCGGCGGCAGCACCAGCCGGGCCAGCGCACCGCCGGTCGGCGCCGCCCCGAAGGTCAGCTCCGCACCGAGCACCTTGGCGTGCCCGGCGGCGATGGTCAGCCCGAGGCCGTGCCCGGCACCGCGCTCGGCCATCCCGGACCGGAACCGACGGGGGCCCTCGGCAATCAGTTCCTCGGGGTACCCGGTGCCGTGGTCGACCACCTCGACGGTCCGGCCGTGCACGGTCACCTCGATCGGCGGCCGGCCGTGCCGCAGGCCGTTCACGATCAGGTTGGCCAGGATCCGCTCCACCCGGCGGGAATCGGTCGAGACCGTCGCCTCCGGCCCGTCCAGCCGTACGACGACACTGTCCGGCGCGATCGCCTGCTGCATCCGCAGCCGACCGACCGCGGACGCGACGAACGCGCCGAGGCCGATGTGCTCCAGATCGGCCTGCTCGACCCCGGAGTCGAACCGCGCGATCTCCAGCAGGTCCTCGACCAGTCCGCGCAGCACCTTGGCCCGGTCCCGGACCAGCTCGCTCGGCCGGCTCGGCGGGAGCAGCTCGGCCGCCGTCAGCAGCCCGGTCACCGGAGTACGGAGGTCGTGCGCGACGTCGGCGGTGAAGCGGCGCTCGGCCTCCAGCTGTCCGCGCAGCGAGCTGGCCATCGAGTCGATCGCCGTCGCGAGCGCGCGCACCTCGTCCTTGTTCCGGCTGCTGACCTTGCCGTCGCGTTTGCTGATCGTCTCGACCGCCGACGCGTCCAGCTCACCACCGGCGATCCGCCGCGCCGTACCGGCCACGGCGACGATCCGTTTCGACAGGCTGCCGGCCGCGACCACGCTGACCAGCGCGACCATCGCGACGGTGCCCATCCCACCGATGATGAGGGCGCGCCGGAGCGCGCGCATCGAGGCGTCCTCGTTGTCGTAGTCCTGGACGATCGACAGCACCTTGCCGCCCTTGACGCCGACCGCGGCCCACATCTTCGGGTTCGGCGACCCGGTCTTGAAGGTGGCCCGCTTGCCCTCGCGGACCGCCTCCAGCAGCTGCGCCGGGACCGCCGGGTCGTCCAGCTGCGACCCGAGCACCTCGACCTCGTTGAGGTTGTAGGTGTCCGCGGCCGCCTTGATCCGCTCGTCGGCCAGCCCGCGGGTCCGGTCCAGCCGCGACGACTCGGCCTGCGTGTAGACCGCCACGCAGAGCACCAGGATCGCCAGCGAGGAGACCAGCAGGAAGATCAGGCCGAGCTTGCTCCGCAACCCCACGGGATTCCTCCGTCCTCGAGGTCAGGTGTGGTGGAGGGGGTGTCTCCCGGTTCCCCGCCGTAGCGAGCAGGTGCTCGGCGCGGTAGCTCGCTGTGCGGGAGACGAGCGCTGCGATGCGAAGCATCGTGAGCTTGGCTCCCGTGCAGCGAGATGCCGTGCCGAGTGCCGCGCAGTAGGCGGGGAGCCGGGAGACACCCCCTCGTCACGCCCGGAGCTTGTAACCGAATCCTCTGACCGTCTCGATGCGGTCGGCGCCGATCTTCGTGCGCAGCCGCTGCAGGTGTACGTCGACCAGACGGCCGTCGCCACCCCACTCGTAGTCCCAGACCCGCTGCAGCAGCGTGCTGCGGCTGAGCACCACGCCCGGGTTGTTCGCGAACTCGATCAGCAGCTTGAGCTCGGTCGGCGTCAGCTGGACGGTGCTGCCGCCCCGGCGGACCTCCAGGGCCTCGCGGTCCAGCTCCAGGTCGCCGAACGACTCGACGCCGGCCCCGGTCGACGGGCTCGGCCGCTCCGGGTCGACGACGGCACGCCGCATCACCGCGCGCAGCCGGGCCACCAGGACCTGGGTGTCGAACGGCTTGGTGACGTAGTCGTCGGCGCCCGCCTCCAGCCCCAGGACGACGTCCAGCGCGTCGCCGCGCGCGGAGACCATCACGATCGGGACCAGGCTGGTCTCGCGGATCCGGCGGCACACCGAGATGCCGTCCAAGCCGGGCAGCATGATGTCCAGCATCACGGCGTCCGGGTGGATCTTCTCGAAGCTCTCGATCGCCTCCAGGCCGTCCTCGGCCGTGGTGACGTCGTAGCCGTGCCGCTCGAGGGTCAACTGGGTCGCCTCACGGATCACCGCGTCGTCCTCGACCATCAGGATGCGCGCTGCCGGTTCTTCCGGTACCACTGAGTTCAGTCTCCCTTTTGGTCCTGCGAGCTCTCCAACAACATCTGCCGACCATTCCAACGGTAGACCTGCAGCCGGGTTACAGACGGGCAGCAAACTCGGTCGGTGGTCGCGAAGACTCCGGACTCCACGACGAGGTCCCCGCTCCGGCTGGCACTGATCTTGACCTGATCGGCCCGCAGACCCCAAATCCGGCGCGGGCCGGTCGGCTCGGCGGCCATCAGGACCGCGCCGTACCGGAAGTCCTGGTCCAGGTGGATGTAGACGACGAGCTGCGGGTACTCCGCCTTGGTGACGTTCACGGTGGGGCCGCGGCTCATGCAGCGCTCCACCACGGTGCAGCGGACCAGGAGGGTGCGGAAGTAGGGTTCCAGCTTCTTGTCGGCCAGCAGCTTCAGCCGGACCTGGCCGAGGCTGACCGTCACCGGCGGCGTCTTGCGCGCGTCCGGCGACTGCGGGCCGAACCCGTTCGTGGTCTTGGTCGACGGCGCGGGCGACGACGTACTGGGCGCGGGCTCCGCACCCTCGACGCGCAGGCCGGTGCCGTTCGCGCAGCCGGCGCTCAGCACCAGGGCGACCACGGCCAGCGCACCCGGCAGCATCTGCCTAGTTCGCATGGGTCGCCTCCTGATTACGCCTCACCGACTGATTTCCCCCGTGATTCCGACAGCTAACTTCCATAGTGCGGCCCCGACGTCACAACCGGTGGCCACAATCGTCCAGTGGCCTCGGCAGTTCCGTTGCGGTTGAGTCACAAAAGGTGAAACAACTCTCAGCTCAGCACCACCTTGCCCGGATTCAGCAAGTTCTGCGGGTCCAGCGCGGCCTTGATCGCGCGGTGCACGTCGAGTGCCACCGGGCCGATCTCCTGGGCCAGCCAGTCCCGCTTCAGCACTCCGACGCCGTGCTCCCCGGTGATCGTTCCGCCGAGCTCCAGGCCGATCTCCATGATCTTGTCGAACGCCGCCTGCGCGCGCCGGGCCTGCTCGGGATCCTGGGCGTCGAACACGACGGTCGGGTGCATGTTGCCGTCACCGGCATGACCGAGTACGCCGACGGTGATGTCCAGGTCCTTGGCGCACTGCTCGGTCGCCTCGATGAAGTCGGCCAGCCGCGACCGCGGCACGCAGACGTCGTCGATCATCGTCGTCCCGAGCTCGTCGAGCGCGAGCAGCGCGGCCCGGCGGGCCTCCAGCAGCAGGTCGCCCTCGGCCTCGTCGTCGGCCTCGATGCACTCCAGCGCGCCGTTCTCGCGGCACAACTTCGCCACCGTCGCGATGTCGGCCGCACCCGCGGCACCGCCGGCGTCGGACTGCGCGATCAGCATCGCGGCCGCGTCCTCGGGCAGGTCCATCCGCTTGTACGCGTTCACCGCGCGGATCGTGGTCCGGTCCATGATCTCCAGCAGGCTCAGCGAGACCCCGGACCGGATGATCTCCAGGATCGCCTCACCGGCCGCCCGGCCGGAGCCGAACAACGCCGCCATCGTCCGCGGCTTGGCCGTCTGCGGGCGCAGCGCGAGGGTCGCCTCGGTGATGATGCCGAGCGTCCCCTCGCTGCCCACGATCAGCTTGGTCAGGTCGTAGCCGGCCACACCCTTGACGGTCTTTCGGCCGGTGCGCAGGATCTCGCCGTTCGCGAGCACGACCTCGAGCGCGAGCACGTAGTCCGTGGTCACGCCGTACTTCACGCAGCACAGGCCGCCGGAGTTGGTCGACAGGTTGCCGCCGATCGAGCAGAACTCCCAGCTGGACGGGTCCGGCGGGTAGAACAGCCCCTGCTCGGCGACCGCACGCGACAGGACGGCGTTGTAGACGCCGGGCTGCGTCACGACGTACCGGTCCACGGGCTCGATCCGGAGAACCTTGTCCATCTTCTCCAGCGAGATCACGATCGACCCGTCCAGCGCGTTCGCGGCGCCGGACAGCCCGGACCGGGCGCCCTGCGGGACCACGGGCACGCCGAACTCGGCCGCGGCGCGCACCGCGGCCTGAACGTGCGCTGTCTCCCGGGCCAGGACGACCGCCGCCGGCATCCCGGCCGGGCAGAACATCGCCCGGTCGTACCGGTAACTCTCCATCCGGTCCGGATCGGTGACCAGAGCCTCGGGAGGCAGAACCTGACGCAACCGCTCGACGACCTCACTCATGGCTTCGAGCCTAATAGGCGGCCGGTGCCGAGGCAGGTCGTCGTCCAGCGGTTGTGTCGGGTCAGCGCGTCCGCGCGGTCCGGTTCTCGGAGATCTTGTCCCAGCCGCTGCCGAAGTTCCGGTACTCGCGGGCGATCGCCGTGAACGTCGTACTGGTGTCCCCGGACTTCACCTTCGGAGTACGGCAGGTGCGCTGGCCCGCCACGACGGCACCCGTGCCGCCGCCGCTGTCGCAGGTCAGCGTGCGGCCGTTGTTGGTCCCGCCGGTCTGCACCAGGATCGCGGTGGTCATCGCGTACTTCGGCAGCTTGGCGTCCATCGACACCTCGGCCCAGTACTGCGAGCAGTTGTCCCGCATCAGCTTGATGTCGCCCCAGCCCGGCGGCTTGCCGTCCCGGAAGATCTGCGCTGACGAGATCGGTCGTGCACCCGGGCAGTTGGCCAGTTCGACGGCCTGAGCTGGTGAGGCCAGAGCGATTGCGCCCGCTCCGGCCAGGCCCGCGGTGCTGAGCAGGATGCCCAGTGTCTTCATCGGAAACCCTTCCTGGACCGGCGCCCCGACGCCCGTCCACTGGGCAGCGTACGCGAACCGCCCCTGACCTGACAGTCAATCCGGTAATCGGACGTTGAACCCTCGGTGTCAGGGGCGGTACCCAGCGTGTCGGCTACAGGTTGCCGCGGCGCTCCTGCTCGCGCTCGATCGCCTCGAACAGCGCCTTGAAGTTGCCCTTGCCGAAGCCCAGCGAGCCGTGCCGCTCGATCAGCTCGTAGAACACCGTCGGCCGGTCGCCGAGCGGCTTCATGAAGATCTGCAGCAGGTAGCCGTCCTCGTCACGGTCGACCAGGATCTTGCGCGACTGCAGCTCCTCGATCGGCACCCGGACGTGGCCGATCCGCTCCCGCAGCTCGGCGTCCTCGTAGTAGGAGTCGGGCGTGTTCAGGAACTCCACCCCGTTGGCCCGCATGATGTCGACGGTGCGCAGGATGTCGTTGGTGGCCAGCGCGATGTGCTGCGCGCCGGCGCCGTCGTAGAACTCCAGGAACTCGTCGATCTGCGACTTCTTCTTGGCCACGGCCGGCTCGTTCAGCGGGAACTTGACCCGGTGGTTGCCGTTGGCCACCACCTTGGACATCAGCGCGGAGTAGTCGGTGGCGATGTCGTCGCCGACGAACTCCGCCATGTTCACGAAGCCCATCACCTTGTTGTAGAACGTCACCCACTCGTCCATCAGACCGAGCTCGACGTTGCCGACGACGTGGTCGATGGCCTGGAACAGGCGCTTCGGGTGGCCCTCCGGCCGCTGCACCTGGGTCTGCGCCGCGACGAAACCGGGCAGGTACGGGCCGTCGTACCGGCTGCGGTCGATCAGCGTGTGCCGGGTGTCGCCGTACGCCGCGATCGCGGCGCGGCGGATGGTGCCGTGCTCGTCGGTGACGTCGTTCGGCTCCTCCAGCACGGTCGCACCCTGCTCGCGGGCGTGCTTGATGCACTTGTCCACGTCCGGCACCTCGAGCGCGATGTCGGAGACCCCGTCGCCGTGCTTGCGGTGGTGGTCGTTGAGCGGGCTGTCCGGCGTGACGCCGCCGGTGATCACGAAGCGGCCCGACCCGGCCTTCAGCACGAAGGCCTTGTGGTCCTTGGTGCCGTGCTCGGGGCCGGTGTACGCGACCAGGTCCATCCCGAAGGCGAGCTGGTAGTACTTCGCGGTCTGGGTCGCGTTGCCGACCACGAAGACGACGGCGTCCATCGCGGTCACCGGGAACGGGTCGCTGCTCTCGTCGTACGGGACCAGGCCGACGAGCTGCTTGAGCTGATCGAGGTCCAGATCGGCGTCGAGCTCGGCGGGGGTCAGGTCGGTGCTGGTCATCGCGGGTCCTCCCGGTCGGTGGCTAGCTTGGCTGGGAGCCTGGCTGGTGGGCGACAGGTTGCGCAACAGAACTCGTTTTGACTGATCAGCTTGTGCAGTATTCTCAGGCTGTTGTTGGACTATTTGGTCACCCTGACCACTGCTTGGAGGCAGCCATGTCGGTCGACGCGCTGGACGCCCGGATCCTGGACCTGTTCGCCGCCGAGCCGCGGGTCGGCGTGCTCGAGGCCTCACGCCGGCTCGGCGTCGCGCGCGGCACGATCCAGGCCCGCCTCGACCGCCTGCAGCGCGACGGCGTCGTCCGCGGCTGGGGCCCCGACATCGACACCGCGGCGATCGGCTACCCGGTGACCGCCTTCGCCACCCTGCAGATCGAGCAGGGCTCCGGCCACACCACGGTCGCCGCCGCCCTGGCCGCGATCCCGGAGGTCCTCGAGGTGCACACCATCACCGGCGCCGAGGATCTGTGGTGCCGCATCGTCGCCCGCTCGAACGCGGACCTGCAGCGGGTGATCGACCAGGTCGTCATCGTGCACGGCATCCAAAGAGCGTCCACGGTGATCGCGCTGGCCGAGCAGATCCCTCACCGAGTGCTACCGCTGCTGAGAGCGGCGACTTCCAAATGAATTAGGCGAGGCGCTTGGCGACTTCTACTGCAGCCCGAGCAACCCTCGGACCGACAAAGTCTCTGTCCAGCTTCCCCAGCACCACCACACCGATGCTCGCCTCCACCCCAGGCACCCCCAGTACCGGCGACGACACCCCCTGAGCCCCCGCCTGCAGCTCCCCGGCGGTGATCACGAACGGCCGCCCCGCCGGATCCGGCTTGCGCCGGCCGGCCAGGATCGCCTTCCCGGCCGCCCCCTGGTCGAGCGCGTGCCGCGAACCCATCCGGTACGACACGTGGAAGTCGGTCCAGCTCGGCTCGATCACCGCGATCGCGAGCGCCTCCTCGCCGTCGGCGACGGTCAGGTGCGCGGTCGCGCCGGTGTCCTCGGCGAGCGAACGCAGTACGGGCAGGGCAGCATCGCGCAGCGTCGGCTGGACCCGGCGGCTGTAGTGCAGCACCGCCAGCCCGAGGCGCGCGCGGCCCTCGCTGTCACGGCGTACCAGCCGGTGCAGCTCCAGCGTGTTGACCAGCCGGTAGACGACCGTCCGGCTGACCCCGAGCGACGCGGCCAGCTCGGTGATCGACAGCCCGTCCGGGGCGTCCGCCAGCAGCTCGAGGACCGTGAGTCCCCGATCGAGCGTCTGGGACGTCTCTGCCGGCACAACCGAAGGGTATCCGTTTTTCGGGCGCGGACCGATGGCGCCGTATCTTGCTGCCGTGCGAAATTACTGGTCTCTGCTCCCGGCCATCGCCGTCGCGGTCGTGCTGATCCTGCTGTACGCCGTCCCGACGCTGATCAACCCGCAGTGGACGACCACCGTGCTCGGGCTGTTCAAGCAGCACCCCGAGGACGCCGACCCGGCCGGGCGCCGGCTGACCCCGAAGCGGATCCAGTCCCGCCGGATGCTGGCCGGGCTGCTGGTCGTGCTCGCGCTCGGGCTGGTCGGGTTCAACATCTCGCTCAACCGGGAGGCGAACGGCTGCTTCCAGGCGGCCACCGCCTGGGGCGCGGTCGACATCCCGCCGGCCGGCAACCAGAAGCGCAGCAGCGACGACCCCTGCGTGAACATGATCTACGGCACGTTCATCGGCGACGGAGCGGGCGCGGTCACCGAGCCGAAACCGCAGGCGGTCGCGGCGTACCAGCTGATGGGCGACAAGAAGCCGAAGTACCTGAAGTGGATCCAGAACAGGCCGGACTACGACGAGGGCGACCTGCTGATCGGGGTCGTCCAGGACTGCGCGCTGGACCTCAAGGTCGAGCAGGGCGAGGACGCGATCACCGCCGTCGTCGACGCGGCCCAGCCGTGCCCGCCGGACAGCTCGATCTCGCTGACCGCGATCAAGCTGAAGGAGCCGCTCGGCGACCGCAAGCTGGTCACCGTCGGCGGTCAGGAGCTGCAGCGGATCAACCCGGACATGGACTCCTGGCCGACGGTCCTGAAGAAGCTCGTCACCGGGGGCTGATCAGTGCAGCGCGCGGACGTCGGCGTCGTACTCGCGGAACGGGCGGTTGTAGGCCAGCAGGATCAGCAGCCCGACGATGCAGGCGCACGCGCCACCGGCCAGCGCGATCGTCGGGGTCGTCAGGTCGGCCGTCGTACCGGCGACGAAGTCCCCGAGCCGCGGGCCGCCGGCGACCACCACGATGAACACGCCCTGCAGCCGCCCGCGCATCGCGTCCGGCGCCGCCGACTGCAGCACCGTGTTCCGGTACGCCGAACTGACCATGTCGGCCATCCCCGACATCGCCAGCAGCGCGACGCCCAGCCAGATCGTCCGCGCGAAGCCGAACAGCCCGACCGCCACGGCGTACGCCGTGATCGCGACCACGATCGCGATCCCCTGCCGCCGCACCCGGCTCACCCAGCCCGAGAACACCACGCCGAGCAGCGCCCCGATCGCCGGCGCCGTCTGCAGCAGCCCGACCGTCTTCACGCCGCCGGCGAAGAACGACCCGGCGACCGCCGGGAACAGCGCCCGCGGCTGCGCGAACGTCATCGCCAGGATGTCGGCCACGAACGTCGCGAGCAGCGCCGAGGCGGCGCGCAGGAACGTGAACCCTTCGAGCACCGACCGGATCCCGGCCCGGCGGACCTCCCCGGTCGGCGGCACCGGCGGCAGCCGGAACAGCGCGTACAGCGCCGCGGTGAACGTGATCACATCCACCAGGTACGCCGCCGCGAACCCGTGCCAAGCGATCATCGTCGCGCCGAGCAGCGGCCCGGCGGTGAAGCCGAGGTTGAACGCCGCCTGGCTGAGCGTGTTCGCCGCCGGGAGCAACTCGGGCCGGACCAGCCGCGGGATGATCGCCGACCGCGCCGGGTTGTTCACCGCGAAGCACGCCGACTGCACCGCGACCACGGCGTACAGGACGCCGACCTGCTCCCACTCCAGCACCGACTGCACGACCAGCACCATCGACAGCAGCCAGAGCCCGCTCGAACTGACCAGCGCCAGCGTGCGCCGGTCGATCGCGTCGGCCATCGCGCCGCCGTACAGACCGAACACGATCAGCGGGACCAGCGCGAACAACCCGACCAGCCCGACCGCGAACGTCGACTCGGTCAGCGCGTAGACCTGGATCGACACCGTCACCGCGGTCATCTGCTGCCCGAGCTGCGAGACCGTCGAGCCGAGCCACAACCGCCGGAAGTCCGGCGACTCCTTCAACGGTCGGACATCGGTCAGCAGACGAGGCACATAGGTAACCTATGTCATCCGTTGACGACCCTTACGACAGGATCGCCAGTCGGTTGCGGGCACCGTGCGGCGGGTTGCTGCGTCTAGTCCCGTATGACGAACCAGCCGCAGGCCCCCGCGCTCACGTGCCCGCTGTGCCAGTGCCCCCAGTTCCAGCAGGAGGAGGCCCGCAGCGACTCCCGGTGGGGGTTCACCTCGCACCGGATGACGCTGCTGATCTGCCAGAACTGCCGGTACGTGCTGCACTTCTACGACAAGAACTCGGTGTTCGACTTCGACTGAGTCAGCTGGTCACCAGGGCAGGCGGCCGGACTCGTCGTGCAGCTCGCCGGTCGGCCCATCGGCCGGCAGCGTCGCGAGCCGTACGGCGACCGCCGCACCCTGCGCCGGCGTACGGGCCGCGTCCCAGCCGCCCATGTCGGTCGCGCAGTTGCCGGGATCGGCGGCGTTCACCAGGATCCCCTCGCCGCGCAGCTCGTTGGCCAGCATCACGGTCAGCATGTTCACCGCGATCTTCGACGAGTTGTACCCCGCGGTCAGCACCGTCGACATCCGCGACTCCGGATCCCCGACCCGCGCCAGCGACGACAACTCGGTCGACATGTTCACGACCCGCGCCGCCTCGGCCCGCCGCAGCAACGGCAGCATCGCCTGCGTCGTCGCGACCAGCCCGACCACATTCGTCTCGAACCCGTCCCGCAGCGTCTTCGCCGAGATCGCACTCACCGCGTCGTCCCCCTCGGCAATCACCGCCGCGTTGTTCACCAACACGTCGAGCCGCCCGTACTTCTCCTCGATCCACTCCGCGGCCACCTGCGCCGACGCAGGATCGGTCACCTCGATCCGCACCGCAGCCGCATCGCCGCCGTGGCTCACGAGCTCCTTTACCACCGCCTCGGCCCGCCCAAGGTCCCGCCCACCAACCACCACAGTCCACCCAAGCGCCCCGAACTGCCGAGCGATCTCCCGCCCGATCCCCTTGGTCGCGCCGGTCACCAGTACAACGTTCTGCTGAGTCATGCTGACCACATTCGGCGGGATCTAAGCACGGGAGCAGAGCGAGCTGCTCCCAGGGACGCGGGGTCCTCCCCAGGGCTGCTCGAGGTCGGCGGGCCCACCCGCCCTCGCCTGTAGACCCGGCCGCCCTGGCCCGGGGGACCGCCCGCCCCGGCCCGGGGACCCGCCCGCATCCACCCGACCGCCCGGCCCGCAGGGCCGGCTCTTCCCCGTCCGACCCGCCCGCTTCAGCCGCTGGCCCGGCACACCCGCTTCCATGGCTGCCCGATTCCATCGGTGCCTTTTCCGTCGCTGGTCCGGCACACCCGCGTCCGTCGCTCGTCCGGCATAGCCACCTCCATCGCTGCCCGCTCCCAACCTCGCTGCCCACGCATCACCTGCCTCCACCCGACCGGGCCTCACAGCAGCCGCAGGCCCGGTCGTCGCTGCCCGCTTCCGTCGCGGCGCCGTACGGGAAGAGCTCCGGGAACACGCAGGGGCACGGGACGTGGTGCGTAAGCGCGGGCAGCAGGTGCTGGGCGCCGAGTGTGAGCGCGGCACGCCGGACGCGGGCGTACGCGCGGCACGCCGGGTGTGGGGAGCGCGGTGGGCGCGGGATGAGAGCACGGGCCGCGGCAGCAGGGCGCCGAGTGTGAGCGTAGGCGCCGTACGCGGTCGCGGTGCACGAGCGCCGAGGAGCGGGCCGCGCAGGCACCGGGCGCGGGATGCAGAGCCCCGGCCCGCGGGACGTGAGCACGGGCGCAGGCGCGGGGCGCCGAGTGTGAGCGCAGCGCGCGGAGCTAAACGCGGGCGCGGGGAGCGCAGCGCGGGATGCCGGCCGCCGGACGCGGGCGTGCACGCAGGACGCCGGGTGTGGGGAGCGGTGAGCGCGGTCAGGCCGCGCGCAGGTGTCAGGCACCGGACGCGGGCCCGGGGGCGCAGGCCGTGAGCACGGGCGCGAGCGCGGACCGCGTCCGGTGCCGGGCGCCGAGTGTGAGCGGAGGGCGGCGGGCGCGGGGGGCAGGGCGCGGGGCACATGGTGTGCGGCTCGCAGAGTGCGGGCGCACAGGGCGCGCGGTGGGAGGGATTGGGGGTCCCTGGTTTGGTGAGGGTTGGGCTGGGATTCTTGGGGTGTGGACAGGCAGCAGTTGGCGGAGTTTCTTCGGATTCGGCGGGCGGGGCTTCGGCCTGAGGATGCTGGGTTGCCTGCTGGGCTTCGGCGGCGGACGCCGGGGTTGCGGCGGGAGGAGGTTGCGGCGCTTGCGACCATGTCGACCGATTACTACACGCGGCTCGAGCAGGCTCGTGGGCCGCATCCGTCGCGGGCGGTGCTCGCTGGGTTGGCTCGGGCGCTTCAGTTGTCTACTGCTGAGCGGGATCATCTTTTTCGGCTCGCCGGGGAGGAGCCGGGGCCGCCGCCGGGGCCGCCGCGGGAGGTTCGGGGCGGGGTGCTGCGGATGTTGGCGCGGCTTGATGCGCCTGGGATGGTGCTTGACGCCAAGTACGACGTACTGGCTTGGAATCCGCTTGCTGCTGCGCTGATCACTGACTTCTCGGCGCTGCCGGAGGCTAAGCGCAATCTGTTGCGGCTGCGCTTTCTTGATCGGGCGCGGCAGGCTGATTTGTTCGGTGAGGAGGCGACGGCTGAGTTTGCGCGGGAGGCCGCTGCTGATCTGCGGGCGGCTACTAGCAAGTATCCGGACGATCCTTCGATTCGTGCGCTTGTCGCTGATCTGCTTCGTGGTAGCGAGGAGTTCGCTCGCATCTGGGCGTTGCATGAGGTCGGTACGCAGGAGTCGATGTGTCAGACGCTTCATCATCCGGTGGTGGGGCGGATTGATGTGGTGGCGGAGGTGCTTGTTATTCCGGAGCGGGATCAGAGGATTGTTTTGTACGCCGCTGAGCCGGGGTCGGCGTCGGAGCAGGCGTTGCGGTTGCTTGATGTTGTTGGGATTCAGTCGTTGAGTGCGCGGGGGTAGGGCGTACGGCGGGTGGCGGGGCTGGGGGTGTCTGTTAGCTGACTGGCTGGGGCTGGGGTTGCTTGTCGGGTGACCGGCTGGGGCTGGGGTTGCCTGTCGGCTGACCGGCTTGGGCTGGCACACATAGGTCGGGTGCGGGTGGTTCGGGCCTCGCGGCGCCGGCCGCGGCTTTGCTGTTGGGTGCGGGTAGGTGCCACCTGTGTACTTCTCGCCTACCTCCGCCGACTACCAAGTACAGGGACGCTGTTGGGCGAGAAGTCAGCAGGCGTCACCTTGGGGTCGGCCATTGCCCTCCACACCTTTGGCTTCGGTGGTGGGCCTGCTGTGGTTGAGGTTGCGGTTGGCTGACCGGCCGGGTCTTGGGTCGGCTGAGTTGTCAGGCTCGGCGTTGGGTGGCCCAGTCTCGGATTAGTTCTATGCGGTCTTTGAGTTGGGTTGACGACGCGTGGGCCGCTGCGGGGCCGCCTAGTTTGCGGCGGAGGTCGTTGTGGATGACGCCGTGGGGTTGGCCGGTGCGGTGGTGCCAGGCGGCGACCAGGCCGTTGAGTTCTCGGCGGAGGAGGGCTACCTGTTCGTGGGTGGCCAGTTCGACGGGGGTGGGGTCGTCGGTGGTGGTGCTGGTGCCTCGTTGGGAGCGTTTTTGCTGGGCGATGGATTTCGCCTGGCGCTTCTTGAGGAGCTCGCGGACCTGGTCGGGTTCGAGGAGGCCGGGGAGGCCCAGGAAGTCCATTTCCTCGTCGGAGGCCAGGTCGCCGCCGGTGCCGTAGTCGCCGCCGTCGAAGACGACGCGGTCGAAGCTGGCGTCGGAGCCGAGGGCCTCGAACTTGGCGTCGAGGTCGTCGCTGGCGCCTTCGGTCTGGTTGGCCTGTTTGATGAGGTCGTCTTCGAGGGCGAAGATGTCGCCGTCCTCGTTGGAGTTCTTGCGGCCGAGGACGTGGTCGCGTTCCACCTCCATTTCGGCGGCGAAGCCGAGGAGGCGGGTGACTGACGGGACGAAGACCGACGCCGTTTCGCCTCGCTTGCGGGCTCGGACGAAGCGGCCTACTGCTTGGGCGAAGAAGAGTGGGGTCGAGGTCGGGGTCGCGTAGACGCCGACCGCGAGGCGTGGGACGTCCACGCCTTCGCTGACCATGCGGACCGCGACCATCCAGCGGGAGTCGTCGCCGGAGAATTTCGCGATCTTCTTGCTGGCCGCTTTTTCGTCGGACAGGACGACGGTCGGGGCCTCGCCGGTCAACTCGCGGAGGACCTTGGCGTACGCGCGGGCGGTGTTCTGGTCGCCGGAGATGACCAGGCCGCCGGCGTCCGGCATGTGACGGCGGACCTCGGTGAGGCGCTTGTCGGCCGCGGCCAGTACGGCGGGCATCCACTCGCCGGTCGGGTCCAGCGCGGTCCGGAGGGCCTGGGCGGTGAGGTCCTTGGTCAGCGGCTCGCCGAGTCGTGCCGCGACCTCGTCGCCGGCCTTGGTGCGCCAGCGCATCTCGCCGGAGTACGACATGAAGATGACCGGGCGGACGACGTGGTCGCGCAAAGCGTGACCGTAGCCGTAGGTGTAGTCGGCCTTGCTGCGGGCCGCGCCGTCGTGGCCGTACTCGTAGGTGACGAACGGGATCGGGTTGTCGTCGCTGCGGAACGGCGTACCGGTCAGGGCGAGCCGGCGGGTCGCGGGCTCGAAGGCCTCCTTGACGCCGTCGCCCCAGCTCAGCGCGTCACCGCCGTGGTGCACCTCGTCGAGGATCACCAGCGTGCGGAACCGCTCGGTGCGGACGCGGAAGGCCAGCGGGTTCACCGCGACCCCGGCGTAGGTCACCGCGACGCCCTGGAAGTCCTTGTTGGTCCGGCCCTTGCCGCCGGCGAAGGTCGGGTCGATCGCGATCCCGGCCCGGTCGGCCGCCTCGGCCCACTGGACCTTCAGGTGCTCGGTCGGGGTCACCACGGTGACCCGGTCGATCACCCGCCGGTGCAGCAGCTCGGCGGCGACGGTCAGCGCGAACGTCGTCTTGCCGGCACCCGGCGTCGCGACCGCGAGGAAGTCCCGCGGCTGCTGGTCCATGTAGAGCTGCAGCGCCTCCGCCTGCCAGGCGCGCAGCTTGCTGGCGGTACCCCAGGCTGCCCGGTCCGGGTAGGCCGGAGGAAGCACGGCTGGTGGTGCTGGCACGTGCGAATCCACGGACGGCATACTCCCCCGATACTCGACTGTCGGCCGTGCAGGAACGTTACCCGACAACGCTCAGACAATCAGATCGGCGGGCACCACCTCGACGTCGTACGGGCTGGTCAGGCGTGCGGCCTCGTCGCCGGAGACCTTCGCGACCTGCGCATATGCCCCGTCCTGCATCTCCCAGACGATCAGGGTCGGCGTGTCGGGATCGACCACCCAGTAGGACGGGCAGCCGGCGGCTTCGTACCGGGAGAACTTGAGCATGAGGTCGATCCGGCGGGTGCTCGGTGAGAGAACCTCCACCGCGAGCAGTGGCGCCTTCGGCAGGTCCCGTTCGGTGAAGTCGTCCCGGGCCGCGACGAGGATGTCGGGCTGTACGAGGGTGTCTTCGGAGAGAACGACGTCGAACGGGGCCGACAGGACGTACAGGTCGTCAGGACAGTTGAGCGTGAGGCGGCTGAACAGACGACCGGCCGCCAACTGATGCCGTAGCGACGGTGCCGGTGTCATGACCAGGACTCCGTCGATGAGTTCGTACCGGTGGCCGTCATTCGGCACCCGGTACAGATCGGCTCTGGTGATCGGGCGGAACGGGGCCCAGGGCATGCTGAATTCGGGTTCGGGCCGGGTCTCGATGGGTTCCACGAGTGTCATCGTGCCTCCTTGTTGTGGTCACACCAAGAACATGCCGTGATCTGCCCCGCCCCCGGCGGTTGTCCACAGACCAATTCGTGTCCACAACGTGCGGGCGCCCGCTGGTGCGATCGGCCTACACTCGGATCCATGAGTACTCAGTTGAGCCCCGGCGCGGAGACGGTTGTCGACGAGCGCACGCAGCCGTCGCTGGACAACGGTGACCACGAGCGGTTCTCGCACTACGTGCCGAAGGACAAGCTCACCGAGGCGATGGTGATGGGTACGCCGGTGGTCGCGCTCTGCGGCAAGGTCTGGGTGCCGAGCCGGGACCCGCAGAAGTTCCCGGTCTGCCCGGAGTGCAAGGAGATCTGGGAGTCGCTCAACCCCGGGGACGACGACAACGACGACGAGTAGTCAGTTCTGGGTCGGGTCGTCCGGGTACGTCGCCAGGTAGGCCATCTGGTCCTTCTGGCGACGCAGCACGCGCCGCCACAGGCCCTCGGGCTGCAGGCTGAAGACGTCGTCGGGCTCCGACGGTACGACGTACCAGGCCCCCTCGGTGATCTCGCCCTCGAGCTGCCCGCCGGACCAGCCCGCGTAGCCGGCGAAGATCCGCATCCGCTGGATCGCGCCCTCGAGCAGCGCGGGCGGGACGTCGAGGTCGATCAGCCCGATCCGGCCGAAGCACTCGCGCCAGCCGGGCGGGTCGGCGGACTCGATCACCTCGGCGACCGCGAGCGCGCTGTCGGTGCCGACCGGGCCGCCCATGAACAGCACCCCCGGCTCGTTCACGGCGGTGGACCAGTCCGGCAGCACCTGGTCGACCTCGAGGTCGGCGGCCCGGTTGACCACCACGCCGAGCGCGCCGTCGTCGTCGTGGTCCAGCAGCAGGATCACCGAACGCCGAAAGGGCGGCTCGTCGAGCAACGGGGTCGCCACGAGCAACGATCCGGTCAGGGTCGAGGCCGTCATGACCCCATCATGTCGTGCCGCGGCGCTTTTGTACTGCGCGAAACCCGAGCCAGGCGCCGGTCGCCGTACCGAGCAGGTCGGCGATTGAGTCGAACGGATCGCCGCTGCGCAACGGCAGCAGGTAGTGCTGGATGAACTCGCTCCCGATCGCCTGGACGACCAGCGCCGCCAGCAACCACCGAGCCGGTACGCCGACCCGCAGGCCGAGGTACGCGACGACGGCGAAGATCGCGAAGTGCGCGACCTTGTCGAGGTACGGGATCCCGGCCGGCCCGGCCTGCCGGGGCGCGTAGAGCCCGTACAGCTGGACCAGGCAGGCCAGCACGAAGCCGGCCCGCCACGCCCATCCGCGCCTGCTCACACCGCCCCCGATCCCGCCATCCGGCGCGCCGGGGACGGGAGGAAGAGGAGCGGCGGCCCCGCCGACCGGCGAACCGGCGACGGGCGAACCCGCGACGCCGAGCGCCGCACTACAGCGACAGCGACGGCGCGTCGTCCGGGAAGACCTCCGCGGCCGGGGCCTTGCCGCCGGCAGCATCCCGTACGGCGTGCGCCACCATCGTGTGCACCTCGGGGTGGAACACGCTCGGGATGATGTAGCTGGCGTTCAGCTCGTCGTCGGTGACGACGCCGGCCAGCGCCTTCGCGGCGGCCAGTTCCATCTCGATCGACACCGAGGACGACTGCGCGTCGAGCAGACCGCGGAAGACGCCCGGGAAGACCAGCACGTTGTTGATCTGGTTCGGGAAGTCGGACCGGCCGGTCGCGACCACCGCGGCGTGCTCGCCGGCGGCGGCCGGGTCGACCTCGGGGTCGGGGTTGGCCAGCGCGAACACGATCGCGCCGTCGTTCATGGTGGCGATGTCGTCGCCGTTCAGGATGTTCGGCGCGGACACCCCGATGAACACGTCGGCCCCGGCCACGGCGCCCTTCAGGTCGCCGCTGAACTGGGCGGCGTTGGTGTTCTCCGCGATCCAGCGCAGCTCCGGCGACAGCCCGTCGCGCCCGGTGTGGATGACGCCGCCGATGTCGGCGACGCAGGTGTCCTTGACGCCGGCCGCGATCAGCAGCTTCAGGATCGCCGTACCGGCCGCACCCGCGCCGGACAGCACGATCTTGACCTCGCTGATGTCCTTGCCGACCACGCGCAGCGCGTTGTACAGCGCGGCCACGACGACGATCGCCGTGCCGTGCTGGTCGTCGTGGAAGACCGGGATGTCGAGCTCCTCGCGCAGCTTGGCCTCGATCTCGAAGCAGCGCGGCGCGGAGATGTCCTCCAGGTTGATCCCGGCGAAGCCCGGCGCGATCGCCTTGACGATGCTGACGATCTCGTCGGGGTCCTGGGTGTCCAGGCACAGCGGCCAGGCGTCGATCCCGGCGAACCGCTTGAACAGTGCGGCCTTGCCCTCCATCACGGGCAGCGCGGCCTTCGGGCCGATGTTGCCCAGGCCGAGGACGGCGGACCCGTCGGTGACCACGGCGACGCTGTTGCGCTTGATGGTCAGCCGGCGCGCGTCCTCGGGGTTCTCCGCGATCGCGAGGCAGACCCGCGCCACACCGGGGGTGTAGATCATCGAGAGGTCGTCACGGTTGCGGATCGGGTGCTTGGCCTCCATCGAGATCTTCCCGCCGAGGTGCATCAGGAAGGTCCGGTCGGAGACGCGGCCGATCTCGACACCCGGTACGGCGCGCATCGCCTCGACCAGGCGGCCCGCGTGCGCGGTGTCGGCGGCGGCACACGTCACGTCGATCCGGAGCCGTTCGTGGCCGGAGGCGGTCACGTCGAGCGCGGTCACCAGGCCGCCGGCCTGCTCGACCGCGGTCGTCAGTTTGCTCACCGTCGAGCCGCCCGCGGGCACCTCGAGCCGGACGGTGATGGAGTAGGAAACGCTCGGCAAGGCAGTCACGCCCGCGATCTTCTCATGGCCGTGGTGACGCCCCGGAGGTTCCGTACGTTGCGTCCATGAGCCGTCGCTGGGTAATCCTTTACTCGACGGCTAGGCTCGGGCCAGCGGAGGGAGGACGAATGGCCACGATCAGCGACGTCGCGGCGCTCGCGGGCGTCTCCACGGCGACCGTGTCGCGGGCCCTGAACGGCAAGGCGACGGTCGATCCCGACCTGGTCACGCGGGTCCGCAAGGCCGCCGACCAGCTCGGCTACCAGCCCAACGGACCGGCCAGAAACCTGCGCAGGCAGGAGGCCGCGGTGGTTGCCCTGATCATCTCCGACGTGGAGAACCCGTTCTTCACCGCGATCGCCCGCGGCGTCGAGGACGTCGCGCACGAGGTCGGCTACTCGGTGGTGCTGTGCAACTCCGACGAGGACGCGAGCAAGGAGAACCGCTACATCGACATCGCGATCCAGGAAAGGGTCGCCGGTGTCATCTTGTCGCCAACCGGTACGACGTCCTCGGTCGAGAAACTGGCCGCCCGCGGGACGGCGTTCGTCGCGGTCGACCGGCCGTTGCCGCAGCAGGACAGCGATGTCGTGCTGGTCGACACCCGGCTGGCCGCGCGGCAGGCGACCGAGCACTTGATAGCCCAGGGCTATCAACGGATCGGCTGCATCACCGGCCCGGCCGGGGTCCGTACGGCGGACGACCGGCTCGCGGGCTACCGCGATGCGCTCAAGGCAGCCAAGCGGCGCAGCTCGACCAAGCTCGTACGCCGTACCGAGTACAAAGCCGCCGGCGCCCACAAGGCGGCGCAGGACGTGCTCAGCCAGGAGGAGCCGCCGGACGCGTTGCTGGTCGCCAACTCGGCGATGGCGGTCGGGGTGCTGCAGGCCCTGCAGGAGAAGGGCGTCCGGCCCGGCCTCGACGTCGGGATGGTCGCCTTCGACGACGCGCCGTGGGCCGCGCTGGTCGATCCCCCGCTGTCGGTGGTCGCGCAGCCGGCGTACGAGATCGGGACGGTCGCGGCCCGGTTGCTGCTGGCAAGGATCACCGACGGCAGCCGGCCGCCGACCACCACGACGCTCGGCGCCCGCCTGATCGAACGCGGCAGCTCCCACCGCGGCTGACAAAGCCACGGTGGGAGCAAGAGACCAGCTCAGCCGTTCGGGTTCTCCTCCGCGTAGATCGACGCCGCGTTGGCCTTGTCGATCAGCCGCGTCGGCAGCGTCTGCGACTTCTCGATCGTGCCGCAGTCGACCAGGATCTTCTTCGCCGCGGCAACCGCTTCCTTGCCGTTCGTCGGGTAGGTGAAGGTCGCGGTCAGCCGGCCCTGCTCGACGGCCTTGATGCCGCCGGACGGGATCGGCAGCGCGTCGATGCCGATGAACTTCATCTCCTTCTCGCGACCGACCGCCTTGGCCGCCAGGTACGCGCCCTCGGCCATCGGGTCGTTGTGCGCGTAGACCACGTCGATCTTCGGGTTCGCCTTGAGCAGCGCGTCCATCTGCGCCTGGCCCTTCTCGCGCAGCCAGTCGCCGGAAGCGGTGGCGATGATCTTGATCTTCGGGTTGGCCTTGATCCCGGCGGCGAAGCCCTCGTTGCGCTCGGCCTGCGGCGTCGCGCCGGCCAGGCCCTTGAGCTCGACCACCGAGCCGCCGTTCGGCAGCACCTTCTCGGCGACGTACTTGCCGGCCTCGGTGCCGATCTGGACGTTGTCGCCGCCGATGAAGCCGGTGTAGGCGTCGCCCTCGACCTTGCGGTCCAGGACCAGCACCGGGATGCCCTTGTCGAAGGCCTTCTTGACCACCGCGGTCAGCGGCTTGGCCTCGTTCGGGCTGATGATCAGCAGGTCGATCTGCTGGGTGATGTAGTTTTCGACGTCGGCGACCTGCTTGGCGTTGTCCTGCGCGGCGTCGGCGAACTTCACCTCGAACTGCGGCACCTCGGCGGCTGCCGCCTTGATGTCGTCGTCCATCCGCTGCCGGTACGGCTCGGCCACGTTGGCCTGGCTCATCCCGATCACGTACTTGCCGTCGGCCCCCTTGCACTCCTTGGAGCTCTGCGCCTGCGGTTCGTCCGACGTCCGCTCGCTGGTGGTCCCGCACCCGGCCAGGACCAGGGCAGCGACGGCCGCGACGGCCAGGGACAACTTGTGGATCTTCATCAGGGGTGGACCTTCCTCACGAGGCGGGCCGGAGCCGTTGCAGCGCGGCCGCCGCAACGATCACCAGGCCCTTGATCAGCAGCTGGATGTTGGAGTCGATGTTGTTGAGGGCAAGGATGTTGTTCAGTACGCCGAGCAGCAGCGCGCCGGCCACGGTCCCGGCCACCGAGCCGCGCCCGCCGGCCAGGCTGGTGCCGCCGATCACCACCGCGGCGATCGCGTCCAGCTCGTAGCCGATGCCGTCGTTCGGGCTGCCCTGGTTGAGCTGGACGGCGTGCACGACCCCGGCCAGGGAGGCGAGCAGCCCGCAGATCGCGAAGACCGCGATCTTGACCCGGATCACCGGTACGCCGGACAGCCGCGCGGCCTTCTCGTTGCCGCCGACGGCGTACAGGTGGCGGGAGAACGCGCTGATCCGCAGGAACACCACGGCCGCGACCGCGACCACGGCGAAGATCAGCACCGGGATCGGCACCAGGCCCCCGAAGGTCCGTTCACCCAGCAGAGCGAAGGTCGACGGCGCCTCGTTCGGCCCGTCGCCGTACGCGATCGCGACGCCCTGCCCGTCGGACCAGATCCGCGCCAGCCCGCGCGCTATCTGCAGGCCGGCCAAGGTCACGATGAACGACTGGATCCCGATCATCGCCGTCGCCATCCCCTGCAGCGCGCCGAAGACCAGGCCGATCGCGAGCACCACCACGATCGAGGGCAGGAAACCCCAGTCGCTCTCGACCATCAGCACCGCCGAGCCGACCGCGGCCAGCCCGAGCACCGCGCCGACCGACAGGTCGATGCCGCCGATCAGGATCACGAACGTCATCCCGACCGCGATGATGCCGATCTCGGAGACCGCCCGGACCACGTTGGCCAGGTTGTCGGCGCTCAGGAACAGGATCGAGCCGTCGCGCCGGGGCGAGAAGATGATCGCGGCCACGAACACCGCGAGCAGCCCGAACACGCTCTGGAACCGGAACAGCGTCGCGGCCACGCCGCCGGACGCCCGCTCGACCGGCATCGCGGGCTTGTCCTGCACGGCGGTCACTTGGTCACCTCGTCGAACACGGCGCTCTCTCCCATGGCAGCGGCGAGCAGATCGCTCTCGCCGGAATCAGATGTCTTGAACGACGCGACGTCGCGCCCGTCCCGCAGTACGACGACGCGGTCGCAGACCCCGATCAGCTCGGGCAGCTCCGACGACGCCAGCAGGACGCCCAGTCCCTGCCCGGCGAGCTCGCCGAGCAGGCGGTAGATCTCGGCCTTGGCGCCGATGTCGACGCCGCGGGTCGGCTCGTCGAGCAGCAGCAGCTTCGGCTCGGTGAGCAGCATCTTGCCGAACACGACCTTCTGCTGGTTGCCGCCGGACAGCGTCCCGACGTCGTCCTGCAGCCGGCCGAACTTCAGCCGCAGCCGGTCGGCCATCTTCACCGAAGCGACCCGTTCCATCCGGCGCGCGATCACGCCCAGCCGTCCGTACGCCGGCAGGCTGGACACGACCGTGTTGGCCAGGATCGAGTGGAACAGCACCAGCCCGGACGCGCGGCGGTCCTCGGGGACCAGGCCGATCCCCTGGGCCAGCGCGTGGCGCGGGTTGCGGGGCCGGATCTCCTTGCCCTGAAGGACGATCCGGCCGGTCTGCGTGCCGCCGGGCGCCACGCCGTACAGGGTCTCGAGCAGCTCGGTGCGGCCGGCGCCGAGCAGGCCGCAGAGGCCGACGATCTCGCCGGAGCGGACCGTCAGCGAGATGCCCTCGGGGTCGCGGCGGCCCGGCCGCGGGCGGCGGGGCTTCAGCACCAGCTCCTCGACGCGCAGCAGCTCGTCGCCGGTCGAGACGTCGGGCGTGCTGAACATGGTCTGCACCGGGCGGCCGACCATCGCCTCGACCACCTCGGCGGTGCTCAGCGCGCGCGGGTCGAAGCTGGTGACGATCTGCCCGTTGCGCAGCACGGTCGCGCGGTCGGCGACTTGGGCGATCTCCTCCATCCGGTGGCTGATGTAGACGATCCCGACGCCGGCGCGGCGCAGTTCGCGAATCACCGCGAACAGCCGCTCGACCTCGGAGTTGGTGAGCGCGGACGTGGGCTCGTCCATGATCAGCACGCGCGCGTCGAGCGAGATCGCCTTGGCGATCGTGACGAGCTGCTGCTCACCGACCCGCAGCTCGCCGACCGGGCGGCGCGGGTCGAGGTCCACCCCGCTGCGTTCCAGCAGCGCGCGGGCCTCGCGGTCCATCCTCCGGCGGTCGACGGTCCGGTACGGCGTCCGCAGCTCGCGGCCGAGGAAGATGTTGTCGGCGACCGAGAGCGCGGGCACCAGGTCGAGCTCCTGGTGGATCATCGCGATCCCCGCGGCCTGCGCGTCGGTCGGCCCGTGGAAGCTGACCGGCGTACCGGCGATCTCGATCTGCCCGTCGTAGTCGGTGACGTCACCGGACAGGATCTTCATCAGCGTGGACTTGCCGGCGCCGTTCTCGCCGAGCAGTGCGTGCACCTCGCCGGAGCCGAGACTGAACTCGACCTGGTGGCACGCCTGCACCCCGCCGTACCGCTTGCCGATCCCCGACATCCGGACCAGGGCGGACTCGGCCATGACACCTCCGCGATCGGGTGAGTAATCGATTTCCCGGACGCTATGCCTGTGCTTGCCAGCCCGTCAACCCCTGGTTCGTTCCCGGACCGGAATCGATACCGGAACACCGTAGGAGCCTGCCGTCGCGGGCAGAACCTGTTCGATCGGGCTGGAAAGGCCGCCGTACGATCTGGGGCGTGAGCATCGACCTGGATGTCGGGCCGCTGGCGGGGTCTGACGACGGCCCGTTCCGGCGGTTCCTGCTCGCGGTGCTGGAGGCCGCGAACGGGCATCTCGCGGCGCTCGGCCTGCCGCCGCACGACGAGCCTCGGGGGCCGGACAACGACCTGGCCACGGGGTTCAAAGCGGGTCTCGTCGACGTGCTCGCGCTGGACAACCACCTGCTGGAGGAGGTCGACGGTCGGTTTCCGCAGCTTTTCCAGGCTGCGCCGCTGGCGTTGTACCTGCCGGTGGATTTTGCCGAGGTCGTACACCTCGAGGTGGACGGCGAGCACGTGGCACTGGGCTCGGCGCCACGGTTGCTGTTCGAGTGCGCGCGGGTCCTCACGCTGATCGGCGCGGACGACTCGGATCTGAAGGTTGCCGTCGAGCGCTTCGGGGCTCAGCGGCTGGCTGAGCCGTTGCCGGGGTTTCCCGAGGAGCTACCGCTGTCGGAGTACGGCGAGCCGGTTGGCGTGCTCGGGTGCGGGCAGCTGCTGTGGGCGGCCGGGCACGCGGTGCAGCTCAACGCATCCGTGTACGTGCACTAGTCCTCGTCGAGCCAAGCCCGTACGGCGTCGTTGTGCTCGCCCAGTCGCGGCGGCGGCAGGTTCGACTCGCGCGCCCCGGCGTACGGGTTGTCGTCGAAGCGCAGCGGCGGGCCGGGGAGCTGGATCTTGCCCAGCTCGGGGTGCTCGACATCGACCAGCAGGCCCTGCGACCGGGTCTGCTCCCACTCGTACACCTGCTGGAAGTCGCGCACCTTGCCCGCCGGGATCCCCGCCTCCGCGAGCCGCTGCAACCACACGTCAGCGGGCTCCGCGGCGAAGGCGGCCTCGATCGCCGCCGTCAGCTCGTCGCGGTGCGCGACCCGCTCGGCGTTGCTCGCGAAGCGCCCGTCGTCCGGGTCGAGCCCGACGATCGGCGCGAACGTCCGCCACTGGCCCTCGCTGCCGACCGCGACCTGGATGCTGTCGTCCTGCGTGGAGTACATCCCGTACGGCGCGATCTGCGCGTGGTGATTGCCGACCCGCTCCGGCAGCTGCCCGGCGACCGTCCACTTCGTCCCGTGGAACGCGTGCACGCCGACGACCGAGGCGAGCAGCGACGTCCGCACCACCCGGCCGCGCCCGGTGATCGCGCGCTCGTGCAGCGCCGCGAGCGCGCCGTACGCGCCGTACATCCCGGCCAGCAGGTCGGCGATCGGCATCCCGGTCTTGGTCGGCTCGCTGGCGCCGGTGATGCTCATCAGCCCACCCTCGCCCTGCGCGATCTGGTCGTACCCGGCCCGCCCACCCTCCGGCCCGTCGTGCCCGAACCCGGTGATCGACAGGATCACCAGCGCCGGGTTCAGCGCGTGCAGCCGCTCGACGGAGAACCCGAGCCGGTCGAGCACCCCCGGCCGGAAGTTCTCGATCAGCACATCGGCCTTGCCGACCAGCCGGGTCAGGAAGTCCTTCCCCTCGGCCGACTTCAGATCAGCCGTCACCGACTCCTTGTTCCGGTTGGCCGACAGGAAGTACGTCGACTCGCCGCCCACGAACGGCGGCCCCCACCCCCGGCTGTCGTCCCCACCGGCCGGCGTCTCCACCTTGATCACCCGCGCCCCGAGATCCCCCAGCATCATCGCCGCGTGCGGCCCGGCCAGCGCACGGGTGAGATCGACCACGACAACGTCCGAGAGAAGATTCTGCACCCAACCACCCTAGGGGCGCAGCGCCATGGCGCATTTCACAGCGCTCTAGGCAGCGGCCTTGCGGGCGAGCGATGCCAAGCGGTGGGTGACGTCACGCGGACGCTCCTGCATCAGCATGTGCCCGGCGCCCGGGTACATCCAGAGGCGGGACGACGGGATCAGGTGGGCGATGCGGTTCGCGTGGCGTGGGGGCAGCAGGCGGTCGCGGGTGCCGTGCATGACCTCGACGGGGATGTTGTCCAGGACGGTGAGGGCGTGGCCGAGGTCGTGCTGGGTGATCGCCTCGAAGAAGCCGCTGAAGGAGCGGCCGGGGAGCACTTGCAGGTCGGCGAGCAGGACTTCGACCTCTGCGGGGTCGACCTTCTTGCCGAAGACCAGTTGCTTCAGGGCCGGGCGGCGGAGCCGGGTCGCCGCCACTTGGCGCCACACCCGCGCCGCCTCCTGCTCGGCCTGGACGACGACCGGCTCGCGGCGCAGTTCACGCTTCTCCATCCTGGCGCCGGCCAGGTTCATCGCGCGCGGGGCCAGCACCGCGGCGGCGCCGTCGAGCCGTGCCGGCAGCCCGAACGCGCGGGACGTCATCTGGCCGGACGACGTACTGACCAGCGCCGCCCCGGCGATCCGTGAGCCGAACAGCTCCGGGCGCCGGTCGGCCAGCGCCATCAGCGTCATCCCGCCCATCGAGTGCCCGGCGTACACCACCGGCCCGGACGGCGCGACCTCGTCGAGCACCGTCACCAAGTCGTCCGCGAGCTGCTCGATCCGCGTCGTGCCAGCAGGCGCCGCGTCCGATCGCCCGTGCCCGCGGTGGTCGTAGGCCACGACCCGCACCCCGCCCACCCCCAGTACGCCGGGCAGCCCCGCGAACTGGTGGTGCCAGCTGCGCGTCGAGCACGTCCAGCCGTGCGCGAGCACGACCGTCACCGGTGCGTCGGCCGAGCCGGTCGTCTCGACGTGCAACCGCACGCCGTCCGGCGTGATCACCCCAGCTCGCTCCGCCTGCATGGTCATATCTTCTCCACTCGATCCGCCTCAAGCTCCGCCGCGCCGCTCAGGTACGCCGCGCGCATCCGCCCGCCGCGGGCGCCGCGCCCGACCAGCCAGGCGATCCCGAGGATCTCCAGCAGCCCGACGACCGCGAGCAGCGCGTACCCGCCGTTCCACATCCACTGCGGTACGTCGGTCCGCTCCTCCCGGCGCAGCACCTCCTGCTCGCCGATGAACTGCACGGTCTGCCCGTTCGACACCTGAACGGCCGGCTTCTGGATCGCCGCGTCCTCCGGCGCGTAGACCCAGGCCGCGACCAGGTCCCGCGCGCCCTGGTGCAGCCGCACCATCGACTTCCACTTCCCGTACATCGGCAACGGTTCCTGCGACCGGTAGACGCCGTCGGCAACCTTCTGCAGCGGGTGCAGCTCCAGCCCGCCGCCCTGCCAGGCCATCGCCTCGAACCAGCGCGCCCCCTCGGCCGCGTCGACCGGGTCCACCTTCACCGTCACGTACGCCGTGGGCTCGGCTCCGGTGGCAACTTGTTCGAGCGAGATCGTTGCCGACACCCCCGGTTCGGCCGACCGTGGCACACAGAAGAACACCACGCCGAGCACCGCAACGAGCCCGACGGCGCCGAGCCGATGCGTACGCCGTACGTCGGACGCCACTCGCGCCTCGCCCGCGACCTCGGCGTACCGGGTCGCCAGCCACGCGCCGACGAGCCCGGCGCCGATCCCCGCGACGAGCCCGAAGCCGAGCGCGGACGGCAGCATCGACGACGGCCAGCGGATCGGCATCCAGACCTGGCTCCAGCCGTACTCCGCGAGCAGCCCGACGGTCCCGATCAGCGCACCCGCGACCGCGCCCAGCCGGAACCGGTTCTTGTTGCCCAGAGCAAGCGCTGTCAGCTCGACCAGCACCGCCTCGGCGATCAGCAGCGGGAAGTGCCCGAGGATCTCACCGAGCGGCTGGTCGACCGCCCAGGCGATCCCGCCGCGGATGATCAGGTAGACCGCGAGCGCCCCGAACGTGCTGAACGGCCCGCGCCGCGCCCGCAGTACGGTGAAGGCCAGCGCGGCCCCGAAGACGATCAGGATCGGCTGCAGCACCAGCGGGAACTGCGGTACGCCGTAGTTGAACTCGGTGCTGAACAGGTCCCACGCGATCAGCAAGGCGCCAACGGCA
Source organism: Kribbella sp. NPDC051770 (assembly GCF_040681455.1). NCBI lineage: Bacteria > Bacillati > Actinomycetota > Actinomycetes > Propionibacteriales > Kribbellaceae > Kribbella > Kribbella sp. NPDC051770. Next base: position 302,232 of record NZ_JBFAYT010000007.1, read on the forward strand.
ACGATCTCCTGGAACCGCCGCCATCGGTTGCTCCCGACAAGTTGTTCGACCTCCGCCGAGGCCAGCAGCCGGGCGAAGATCGACAGCACCACGCCGCCGATCATCAGCAGGTGGGTCGGCCCCCAGAGCGTGACGTCCTCGCCGAACAGCCGGTGCCAGACGTCGTCGAGCGGGAAGCCGACCAGCGCGAACGTCCCGCAGACGGTGACCAGTGCGGCGCTGCACGGGATGTGCCAGCCCTGGGTCAGCTTGAGCGTCCGGGCCGGCAGCGGCTTGCGGGCGAGCGCGATCGGCAGCACGCCGGACACGATCACGCCGAGGATGCCGAAGAAGATCGGGTAGTGCGCCGGGGTCCCGAACGGGCCGGTGTCGCGGCCCTTGTCGATGTGCACCGCGATGTCCCACCAGACGCCGAAGGCGCAGGACAGCAGCGATACGGCGTGCAGGTACGGCGTGAGCGCGGCCCATCGGGGGACTCCGTCCAGTCTCCCGATGGTGTCCGCGAGACGCCCTACCAGCGTGGCGTGCCCGGTCCGTTCCCGCCACAGCAGGACGGCGAGTGCGGCGTACAGCAGTCCGACGAGTCCGGTGACGATCGCGATCTGGTCGAAGCTCGCGGTACCGGTCGAGGCGGCCAGTGGGACGGTCATCGCGTCACTCCTGCGGGATCGGCGGGACAGCGGGCATGCGCCATGAAGGATGTTACATAAGATATGTAACGTCGAGTCTGGAAGACTGTCAAGCGTGGAGGGACAGCAGGCATCCGAGGAGTACACGGTCGACCAGCTCGCCGCGAAGGTGGGCATGACGGTCCGCAACGTGCGGGCGTACGCCGGACGCGGGCTGATCCCGCCGCCCCGGCTGGTCGGCCGGACCGGGTACTACGGCGCCGACCACGTGGCGCGGCTCACGCTGGTGCGCGAGCTGCTCGACAAGGGCTACACGCTGGCCGCGGTCGAGCGGATGATGAGCGAGCTGCCGGACGGCGCGCTCGCGCTCGGGGTGTTCGAGACGCTGGTCAGCCCGTGGTCGCCGGCCGAGCCCGAGGTGATCACCGAGCAGCAGCTGGCCGAGCGCGCCGGGATCCCGCACGACGCGAAGACGATCGAGAAGCTGATCGAGCTGGGCATCGCCGAGCGCGTCGAGGACGACCGGCTCCGGATCCCGAACCCGGACCTGCTCCGGACCGGCCTCGAGGTGATCAAGCTCGGCGTCCCGCTGGACGCGATCTTCGAGATGCTGCCGAAGCTGTTCGAGCAGGCCGACCAGGTCGCGAAGATCTACGTCGAGCTGTTCCGCGGCACGGTGTGGCGGCAGTTCGCCGACGCGGGCCTGCCCGCGGAGGGCTGGCCGGAGATCCAGCGCACGCTTGAGAACATCATCCCGCTGGCCGGCCAGGCCCTGGTCGCGGCGTTCCGCGAGGCGATGGGCCGCGAGATCGAGGTCGCGGCGTACGAGGAGCTCGGGCTGCCGCCGAACGACCTGCCCAGCACCGGCTGAGGCCGACTCGCTCTGCGGCTTCCGCCCTCACCCCCGGCGGACGAACTGCGGCATTTGCAGGATGTTGTGCGGGTACGGCAGCGGCTTCTCCCCCGCCTCGGTCAGCCGCTGCATCTGCTCCTCCTCCAGCGCCCACCCGACAGCGCCCAGGTTATCCGCCAGCTGCTCCGGCGTACGAGCGCCGATGATCGGCGCGGTCAGCCCCGGACGCTGCATCACCCACCGCAGCGCGACCTGCGCCGGCGTCTTGCCGGTCTCCTCAGCGACCGCGACCAGCGCGTCGATCACCCGCCACGTCCGCTCGTTGTCGTGCGCCGCCCAGTCCTCAGCGCTCGACCGCGATCCGGCCGGCGGCCCACCAGCAGCCTTCGTGTACTTCCCCGACAACCACCCACCAGCGAGCGGGCTCCAAGCGATCACCCCGGCGCCCTCGTTCAGAGCGACCGGGATCAGATCCAGCTCGGCATCCCGATCGAGCAGGTTGTAGAGCGGCTGCAGCGCGACGTACGGCTCCAGCCCGCGATGCCGCGACAGATCGATCGCCTTCTGGAACTGCCACCCGGTCAGGTTGCTCGCACCGATGAACCGGACCTTCCCGCTGCTCACCAGCAGGTCGAGCGTCGTCAGCGTTTCCTCGATCGGCGTCGCGTCGTCCCAGACGTGAATCTGGTACAGGTCGATGAAGTCGGTCCCCAGCCGCCGCAGGCTCGCCTCGACACCAGCCATCACGTGCTTGCGCCCAGCACCACGCACCGGCAGCCCAGGCGCGGCTTCGCCGTACACCTTGGTCGCGATCACCAGCTCGTCGCGGTCGCGCGTCTTCAGCCAGCTGCCGATCATCTCCTCCGAGACCCCGCCGGAGTAGGTGTCCGCGGTGTCGACGAACGTCCCACCCGCGTCGACGAAGGCGTCCAGGATCCGGTGCGCGGTGGGCTCGTCGGTGCCGCCGCCGAACGTCATCGTGCCAAGGCACAGCTCGCTGACCTGCAGGCCGGTCCGGCCGAGAAAGTTGGTGTCCATCCGGCCACTCAACCTGCTGGAGCGCGCTCCAGGTCAAGGCCCCGGTTTCCGGAACACCTGAGCGCACAGTTAGCGTAGCGTCGCACACTGTGACTCGCCGGGGTTGAGGACGTTCATGAAGAAGCTGGTTCTGGCAACCGTGACCGTTGCCGCCGTGGTCGCTGCCGCGCTCGTCCCGTCCGGCCCGCCGGTCCAGGCCGCGCAGCAGGCCAAGGCCAAGGCCGCTGCGCCGGGCTTCGGCTCCGCCGTGTCCTCCGTCGCGCGCCCGACCTGGCAGACCGACGACAGTGTGAACGCGCTCGCGACCGCCGGCAACACCGTGTACGCCGGGGGCCTGTTCACCCGGATCCGCCCGGGCGGCAAGGCGATCGGCGAGGGCGAGGCCGTGCGCCCGTACGTCGCCTCGTTCAACCGGACCACCGGCGCGCCGAGCGGCTGGGCGCCGCGCCTGAACGGCGCCGTCTGGTCGATCGCGACCAGCGCCGACGGCCGCTGGGTGGTGATCGGCGGCGACTTCACCAGCGTCGACGGCGTACCGCGCAACCGGGCCGCGATGTTCAACGTCGCGAACGGGCAGCTGACCAGCTGGAACCCCTCGGTCAGCTACCGGGTCTCCGCGCTGGCGATCTCCGGCAACACCGTCTACCTCGGCGGCTCCTTCGGCCGCGTCGCCGGTACGACGCGCAACCGGCTCGCCGCGGTCTCCCTCAACGGCGCGCTGCTGCCGTGGAACCCGGACGCCGACGACGACGTGCACGCGATCGACCTGACCGACGACGGGCGCCGGGTGCTGGTCGGCGGTGGATTCACGAAGGTGGCCGGCGGCAACCACTACGCGCTGGCGATGCTCGACCCGATCAACGCCAAGGCGTACCCGCTCCCGGCCGCGGAGGCGATCCCGCCGCCGACCGACGAGTGCGTCAGCCGGGTCAAGGACATCGACACCCAGGGCAACCGGATCTTCGTCGGCAACGCCGGCAGCGGTCTCGGCTGCTACGACGGCATCCTGGCCGCCGACACCAAGACCGGCAAGCTGGTCTGGCAGAGCAAGTGCCTCGGCGCGACGGAAGCGGTCAAGGCGATCGGCGGCTGGCTCTACAAGGGCTCGCACGCGCACGACTGCAGCCAGGACCGCAGCTTCGGCGACGGCAGCGGCATCCGGCACCTGCTCGTCCAGAGCACGACGACCGGCAAGTTCGGCCCCTGGTTCCCGAACACCGACGTCGGCGGCACCACCGAGGTCGGCCCGCTGGCCTTCACCTCCGGCGGCAACGACCTCTGGGCCGGCGGCGACTTCCTGTCGGTCAACGGCAAGCCCCAGCAGGGCCTGACCCGCTTCACCAACGCCGCCGGCGGCGCGCTCCCCACCCGCCCGGCCGCCCCCAAGGTCACCAGCCCCGCCAAGGCCCGGACGACGGTCACCTTCCCGGCGGTCGTCGACACCGACAACATCACCCTCACCTACACCCTCTACCGCGGCACCACCAAGCTCGGCACCTGGACCCGCAACTCCTACCCGTGGTCCCGCCCGACCGTCACGACGTACACCGACACGGGCGTCCGCAGCGGCCAGCTCCCGGCGTACCACGTGGAGGTCACCGACGGCCGCACCCGCACCAAGGGCACCTCGGCGACGGTCAGGGTCCGGTAGCCCGGGGTACCGGGGACTGGAATCCGACTGAAGGAGCTCCCGGTGAACACGTTCCGCAAGGGCGACAAGGTGGAGTGGGACAGCCACGGCGGTACCGCCCAAGGCACCGTCGAGAAGAAGCTGACCGAGCGCACCCACGCGGGCAAGCGCACGGTCGACGCCTCACCCGACGAACCGCAGTACCTGGTCCGCAGCGACAAGTCCGGCCGGACGGCGGTCCACAATCCGTCGGCGCTGCGCCGCCAGTCCTAGACCTTCGTACGGCGTACCGGCTCGTCCTCGAAGTCGCCGAGGTCGCTGTCCCAGTCGTCGTCCTCGACGCTCGCCTCCTTGCGGCGGGCGATCCGGACGAAGGCGGCGATCAGGAGGATCGGGCCGAGGAACATCGCCAGCTCGGGGATCCCACCCATGTGCTGGGCGATCATGAGGCGGTCACCAGGGCGATGCCGCCGGCGGTGAACGCGACCATGGCGGCCAGCATCGGGTACTGCGCGCGGCGCATCTCGCGGCGGCGGAACAGCAGGGTCGCGCGATCGTGCGCGGACACGACCCCGAGTACGTGTCCGAGCACGATCGCGCCGATCTGGACCCCGGCGATCAGTCCGGTGCCGAGAACGCCGTAGTCGATCCCGGTCGTGCCGACGCCGAGCAGGTCCCAGCCGCGACCGAACGGGTCGGTCGCGAGCAGGACACCATCCTGCCCCTGAAACACCGCGAAGGAGAAGTAGTGGGCCACGGCGTACCCGATCGCGATCGGGACGAGCGAGTGCGCGAAGGCGCCGGGGAGGCCGGCGTTGCCGAGGGCACCGGGACGGACGGAGGCGGAACCGGTCGCTCGGGCGGCGCCGAGGAAGAGGGCGGTCACCAGGGCGATGCACGCCACCAGACCGAGCGTGTAGACGAGCACGTGGTTGGAGTCGCTGGTCAGCGACGTCCAGGCGCTCCAGCGGGAGATGCCGTCGAAGGCTGTTGACCCGAGCAACAAGCAGAGGAGCGCGACCAGGCCGGGCTGCTGCGGCATGGTCGCGAGGCCGGCCAAGGGGTCGCGCAGGACGAGCTGCCGCTTCTCGCGGCCGAGCGGGCTGAGGCGGGCGAGCACTTCGGCGTACACCTCGAAGCTGTCGCCGACCGCGAACCAGCGCGGGCCGTAGACGATGCCAGCGGCAACGTTCACGACGGCGTACGCCGTGACGAAGGTGGCGACCACGAGCGGGTCGGAGCCCTCGGGGTAGACCAGTTCGAGCCACAGGAAGCCGAAGAGGCCGGCGGCGGCCGGCCAGTAGGCGATGCCGCTCGGGAGCTGTCGGTGGGTCCGTCGAGGGATCACCGCCGCGAGCGTGCGCAGCGGGTTGGCCAGGCGCCAGACCGGGCCGAAGAGCAGCGAGAGCGGGATGATGCCGACCCAGATCCACACGTAGAGCCAGGTCGGCGCCGGGTTGAGCGCGGGCGACGTACTGCCGAACCAGGCGGCGCCGAGCAGCAACGCCAACGCGAGAACACCCAAAACCTTGAGCGCCCACCGAACGAGCTGCGTGTCCACCAACTGGGTGAGCACGCGAAGCGGCGTACCGGCTGCGACCTCGAAGCGGGGTCTCGACCAGAACGCCGCCAGCGCGAAGAACGACACCGCGACAGCGGCCGCCGCCGAGTAGATCGCCAGCCACAATGGCACCGGCAGGTCCCCACGCCCGCCGATTCCGTGCAAGGGGATCATGGACCCGAATGTAACACGCTCTATGTCACATAGCTACTGTCTGATACTCCGACCGATCGAACCGCCGGGTCAGCTGCCGGAACCGGAAGGTGAACGACGGCCACAGCGTCGTGTTCCGCCCCTGCGCGTCCAGGTACCAGCTCGTGCACCCGCCGCGGGTCCAGACCGTGTTCCGCATCGACGACCGCACCCCGTCGACGAACGCCCGCTGCACCTCGGGCCGCACCTCGACCTGCCGCAGCCCCTCGGCGTCCATCGTCTTCAGCGCGTCCAGGATGTACGCGATCTGCGACTCGATCATGAACACCATCGAGCTGTGCCCGAGGCCGGTGTTCGGGCCGATCAGCAGGAAGAAGTTCGGGAAGCCCGCGACCGCCGTACCGAGGTGTGCTTCCATCCCGTCCGACCACGCCTCGCGCAGCGTCACGCCGTCGCGGCCGTGCAGCATGTCCATCACCGGCAGGTCGGCGACCCGGAAACCGGTGCCGTAGATGATCGTGTCGACCTCGTGCTTCACGCCGTCGCCGGTGACGATCCCGGTCGGCGTCACCTCGGTGATCGCGTCGGTGACCACGGAGACGTTCGGCCGCGCGACCGCCGGGTAGTAGTCGTCAGAGATCAGCACCCGCTTGCAGCCGAGGGTGAAGTCCGGCGTCAGCTTGGCCCGCAGCTCCGGGTCGCGGACCTGCTGCTTCAGGTGCTTCTCGGCGACCTTCTGCGCCTGCGTCATGATCGCGGGCAGCTTGGTGAACCCGAGCGCCATCGTCTCGCGCCCCCAGTAGATCGCCGTCCGGACGGCCTTCTGTGCCAGCGGGAACCGCCTGTACACGGCCTTCTCGGCCCGGCTGATCTTCCGGTCCGGCCGCGGCATCACCCACGGCGGCGTCCGCTGAAACAGGTGCAGTTCCTCGACCTCGGGCTGGATCGCCGGCACGAACTGGATCGCCGACGCGCCGGTCCCGATCACCGCGACCTTGCGGCCGCTCAGGTCGAGGTCGTGGTTCCACTGCGCCGAGTGGAAGACCTCGCCCTCGAACGACTCGATCCCGTTGAGTTTCGGGTACGCCGGCTCAGCCAGCGGGCCCATCCCGGACAGCAGGATCTCGGCGGTGAAGTCGCCTTGGTTGGTGTGGATCAGCCAGTGGTCGTCGATCCAGTGCGCGTCCTGGACGGCGTGCCCGAACCGGATGTGCGGCCGGACGGCGAACCCGTCGGTGACCTGGTGCAGGTAGGCCTCGATCTCGGGCTGCGGCGAGAACGTGCTCGACCACTCCGGGTTCGGCGCGAACGAGAACGAGTACAGGTGCGAGGGCACGTCGCAGCGGCAGCCCGGGTAGGTGTTGTCCCGCCAGGTACCGCCGACGTCCTGGGCCCGCTCGAGCACGACGAAGTCGTCGTACCCGGCCTGCTTGAGCCGGACCGCCATCCCGATTCCCGCGAAGCCGGTGCCGATCACGACGATCCGGTGCTGCTGAGGCATGCGCTCGCCCTTCGTCGAAAGAACTTACTCCCAGTAAGTTACTCCGAGTCAGTTAGACTCCACAAGTGACCTCGACCACGCCGCCGATCCCACCGGGCGCGCCGTCCGGCGACGCTCCGGTCAGGCGGAAGCGCGACCGCGCCGCCCGCGAGCGGGAGATCCTCGACGCCGCCGAGCGGATCTTCGGCGACCACGGCTACCAGGGCACCTCGATGGACGAGATCGCCGCCCAGGTCGGCGTCAGCAAGCCGCTGATCTACCAGTACTACGGCTCGAAGGACGGCCTCTTCCTCGCCTGCCTGTCCCGCCTGCGCGCCAAGCTCCTCGACGCGGTCTCCGAAGCCGTCCTGGCCGCTCCCGACGCCGAGCAGGCCATGTACGCCGGTTTCGTCGCCTGGTTCCAGTTCCTCGACGACCACCCGCGGTCCTGGTCGGTGATCGTCGACGAAGGCATGCTCTCGGCCGGCCCCGCCGCCCAGGCCGCCGACGAGGTCCGCGCCGACTTCGTCGAGCTGATCGCCACGATGGTCCGCCTGAACGCGCCGTCGACCACGGACGAGGAGGAGATCCAGATCGTCGCCCAGACCATCTCCGGCGCCACCGAACGCCTGGCGATCTGGCGGACCCGCCTGGAGTTGCCGCCCTCCCCGGAGAAGACCGCGAGAACCCTGCAGGACCTGCTCTGGCAAGGGCTGGCCAACCTGCAGCAGCCCTGACCACGAGGCGGTCGGCCCTGACCACGGGCCGGTCGGCCCAGACCGACGCTGCCTGTGGATAACCCAGCCCCGCTGCGCACCTTCGCTTGTAAACTCAACAAGGAAAGAGCAGGCGGGGGCGGCGGGCCTCCGAGCCCGTGATCTGATCGACCTGTGCGCGTTCCACCCACTGCCATGGTTCTCGGCGGCGTCGTCTCCGTCCAGTTCGGCGGCGCTCTCGCGGCGACCCTGATCAACGAGATCGGTGCCCCCGGCACCGTCGCCGTCCGGCTCGCGCTCGCCGTACCGATCCTGCTGCTGATCGCCCGCCCGACGCTCCGCCGCCGCTCCCGCCGCGACCTCGGAGCGGTGCTTGCCTTCGGCACCGTCCTCGGCCTGATGAACCTGTGCTTCTACCTGTCCCTCGAACGCCTCCCGCTCGGCGTCGCGGTGACCATCGAATTCATCGGCCCGCTCGGCCTGGCTGCCGTCATGTCGCGGCGCCGCCGCGACTTCGTCGCCGCCGCGGCCGCCGCGATCGGCGTCGTACTGGTCAACGGTCACGAGCTCTCCGAGGTCGACTGGCTCGGCGTCGCCTTCGCCGCCGCGGCCGGCGTCCTGTGGGCCGGCTACATCCTGCTCAGCGCCGAGACCGGCCGCCGGTTCGCCCAGCTCGACGGCCTCGCGCTCGCGATGGTCGTCGCCACCGCGATCACCGTCCCGGTCGGCTTCGCGACCACGACCGACCTGATCCACTGGCGCACGATCCTGATCGGCCTCGCGATCGCCGTACTCTCCTCGGTCCTGCCCTACTCCCTCGAAACCCTCGCCCTCCGCACCATGCGCCCGGCCGTCTTCGGCATCCTGATGAGCCTCGAACCAGCCGTCGGCGCCACCGCCGGCTACCTGATCCTGCACCAGCTCCTGACCCCGGTGCAGCTCGCCGGGATGGCCTGCGTCGTCGGCGCCTCGATCGCGATCACCCGCACCTCACAAACCGAAGCCCCCGACCTCTGACGGATGTCACGGTCACCTCGTGACGCCCGATCCAGGCTCGCGACGGCCATTCCCAGGAGCATTCCGGGTATGACGACAACGACTGCGGTCACCCTCAGCGGAGTGACCAGGAGGTACGGCGAAGTACAGGCTGTGGCCGGGGTGGACCTCACGATCCGGTCGGGCGAGGTCGTGGCCCTGCTCGGCCCGAACGGCGCCGGCAAGTCCACCACGCTGGAGATCCTGCTCGGGCTGGTCCGCCCGGACCAGGGCACCGTCCAGCTCTACGGCAAGACGCCGGTCGAGGCGATCGCGGCCGGGCAGGTCGGCGTGATGCTGCAGAGCGGCGGCATCATCGAGGACGCCAAGGTCGGCGAGCTGATCGACCTGGTCGCCGGGCTGCACAAGGACCCGCTGCCGGTCGCCGACGCGCTGCAGCGGGCCGGTATCGCGGACCTGGCCGGGCGCAAGCTCAAGGCGCTGTCCGGCGGGCAGAAGCAGCGGGTCCGGTTCGCGATGGCGATCGTCGCGCAGCCCGACCTGATCGTGCTCGACGAGCCGACCACCGGGATGGACGTCGAGTCCCGGCGCGACTTCTGGGCCGCGATGCACGCCGAGACCGCGCGCGGCCGGACGGTGCTGTTCGCGACCCACTACCTGGAGGAAGCCGACGCGTACGCCGACCGCGTGGTGCTGATGCGGGCCGGCAAGATCGTTGCCGACGGCACCGCCGCGCAGATCAAGGCGAGCGTGTCCGGCCGGACCATCCGGGCGACCGTGCCGGGTGCGGACCTGGCCACGCTCGCGACGCTGCCCGGCGTACGGAACGTCGAGACGCGCGGTGACGTGGTGCTGCTGCAGTGCGCGGACTCCGACGACACCCTGCGGTACCTGCTGGCCAACACGCCGGCCCACGACATCGAGATCACCTCGGCCGACCTGGAGGACGCTGTCCTCGCGATCGGCGCGGCACAGGAGAGCAACGCATGAACCTCGACTACCTGAAGTTCGACATCAAGCGCACGCTGCGCAACCGCCGCGTGCTGATCTTCGCGGTGCTGATGCCGCTGGTGCTGTTCCTGATCTTCGGCGCCACGCTGCACTCCTCGGACTCCGAGGGCGGGATCTCGGCGATCGCCTACGTGATGGTGAGCATGGCCATGTTCGGGTCGATGAACGCCGCGATGAGCAGCGGCGGCGTGATCGCGATGGAACGCGACGGCGGCTGGAACCGGACGCTGCGGCTGACGCCGCTCAAGCCGCAGGCGTACGTCGCCACGAAGGTGATCCTGTCGCTGCTGCTGGCGGTCCCGCCGCTGCTGGTCGTCTTCCTGGCCGGGATGATCATCGGCCACGTCGACCTGAGCGCCGGCCAGTGGATCTCGGTCGCGCTGGTCTCCTGGCTCGGCGCGCTGCCGTTCGCGGGCCTCGGCCTGGTGATCGGGTACGTCGCCAAGCCGGACAGCGTGCAGCCGATCACCGGCCTGACCACGATGCTGATCGCGGCCTTCGGCGGGCTCTGGCTGCCGATCGAGCAGATGCCGCACGTGATGAAGACGATCGCGCAGCTGACCCCGGCGTACTGGACCGGCCTGAGCTCGCGCAGCGCGCTCTCGGAGAGCGGACTGGACATGCACGCGGTCTGGATCGTGCTGGTGTGGACCGTGGTGCTGGGCGCGATCGGGCTGCGTCGCTTCCGCGCGGACACCGCCCGCGCCTGAGCACCGGGTACTACCGTGACGAGTGTGAAGACCGAACCGAGTGCGGTGAGCGCGCCGGCCGACAGCCTCCGGGCCGGGCGCCCGCCGAGTCGGTGGGGCTGGCTGGCCGCCGGGATCTGGCTGTTCTACCTCGGCAGCCCGTTGCAGCAGATCGCCAAGCACAGCCACGGGATGACCCGGATCGTCGGGTTCCTGGCGCTGCTGCTGTTCGCGGTCAGCTACATGGCGTTCTTCGTCTGGATCCGGCGGGTCGGGCTGAACGCCGGCGGGATGGCGCTGTGGCAGCGGCTGGCCTACCTGATCGGCATGCTCGCGCTCGGCGCGCTGATGGTGCCGGCCGCCGGCCAGACCGTGCTGACGACGCTGGTCTACATCACCGCGATCGCGATGGTCTCGCTGGAGCTCCTGGTCGCCGTCCCGATCGTCCTGGTCCTGCTCGGCGGCGCCGAACTGTCGATGCGACTCGTCCCCGGCTGGCACGACGACAGCAGCTACGGGCTCGCGATCTTCCTCTCCGCACTGGCCGTGTTCGGGTTACGGCGAGCGATCCAGCGCTCGATCGAACTGTCGATCGCCCGCCAGGACTTCGCCGAGCTGGCCGTCCAGGAGGAACGCAACCGGTTCGCCCGGGATCTGCACGACATCCTGGGCCACTCACTGACGGTGATCACGGTCAAGGCCGAGCTCGCCGGCCGCCTGATCTCCGCGAACCCGTCGCGGGCCGCTCAGGAGGTCGCGGAGGTCGAGCAGCTCGCCCGCGCGGCGCTGGCCGACGTACGGGCTGCTGTCGCTGGGTATCGCGAGCTGAGCCTGGCCGGTGAGCTGGTGTCGGCTCGCGCGGCGCTGGAGGCCGCGGAGATCCGCGCCGATCTGCCGACGACGGTCGACGACGTCCCTGAGTCGCACCGGGAGCTGTTCGCGTGGGTGGTGCGTGAGGGCGTCACGAACGTCATTCGGCACTCGGGCGCTCGCAAGTGCAGTGTCCGGTTGAGTGCGCAGCAGATCGAGGTACTGGACGACGGTCGTGGGCCGACGACCTCCCCGGGTGGTCACGGGCTGATCGGCCTGCGCGAGCGCGCCGACCAGGTCGGGGCCACGCTCTCCGTCGGCCAGGCGCCGGGTGGCGGGTTCCGGCTGGCTGTCAGAGTGGGCCCGTGAGCATCCGACTGCTGATCGCCGACGACCAGGCGCTCGTCCGCGGCGCCCTCGCGGCGCTGCTCGACCTCGAACCCGACCTCGAGGTCGTCGCCGAGGTCGGCCGCGGCGACCAGGTCCTCGAGGCCGCCCGTACGGCGAAGCCGGACGTCGCGCTGCTCGACGTCGAGATGCCGGGACTGGACGGGATCGAGGCGGCGGCCGCGCTGCGGGCCGCCGTACCGGCTGTCCGGATTCTGATGGTGACCACGTTCGGCCGGCCCGGCTACCTGCGCCGCGCGATGGAAGCCGGCGCCGCGGGCTTCGTCGTCAAGGACACCCCCGCCGCGCAGCTCGCCGACGCCGTACGCCGGGTGCATCAGGGTCTGCGCGTCGTCGACCCGTCGCTGGCCGCCGAGACGCTCGTCGCGGGGACGAGCCCGCTGACCGCCCGCGAGTCCGACGTACTGCGGGCGGCTCGTTCAGGCGGGACCGTCGCGGACATCGCCCGCGAGCTCCACCTCTCCGAGGGGACCGTCCGCAACCACCTGTCGTCAGCGATCGGCAAGACCGGCGCCCGGACCCGCGCCGAGGCCGCTCGCATCGCCGTCGACAACGGCTGGCTGTAGGTACCTCCGGAAGGCGGCCAACGCCTCCACATCCCAGCCGTGGCCGTCGGTCCCACGCTCGTCGGCCGACACCACGCGTGCGCTGCGGTAGCACTGCAGCGCCTGCTCGACGACGGGCCGATGCTCCTCCGGCAGGTGAGCGATTCCCCACTCGCCGCCCTCCTCCTTGCTCACCACCACGCCGGACTCGCGCACCATCAGCACCCGGCACGCGTTCAGCACCCCGTAGTACGGCTCCTCGGTGAGATCCACATCGTCGAGATCCGCCTCGATCGCCGCCAGGTACTCCTCCCGCGGCACCTCCGCGAACACCTCCGTCGGGGCCGGCCCACTGATCGCCACCCCGCGCGCCCTGACGACCGTCACGTGCGCCGCCAGATCGGGGTCGGTCCCCGGCCCGGCGTACTCACCGTTCAGCGCCTTCTCCGTCCAGTACGCCGAGTAATGCACCTCGAACTCGTGCCTCCCCGCCGCGGCCTGGCGCTCGGTCAGCACCGACACCTCCAGGTCGCCGAGCATCGGCCTGGTCCTGGAGCGCTCAGCGAGCACCCGCGCGGTCCGCTCCCGCTCCCCCGGCGTCAGCGCCTCGGGGACCACGACCAGCACGTCCACGTCGCTCTTGGCCCGGTAGAAGCACCCCATCGCCAGCGACCCGTGCACGTACACCCCGCTCGGCTGCAGCCCGGTCGCCGCCAGCGCCTCCCCGACGTACCGCCGGATGTCCTCGTCGCAGGACGCCCACGACTGCGCACGGTCACGAGGATGCGGTACGTCGTACGTCATGAGCCGACCGTAGCCAGGTCGGCGAGTTCGCGCTCTTGCTTTTCCCACCGCCGCGCGGCTTAGGCTGACCCTCAGGGGAAGGGAAGTCGCCATGACGATCGAACAGTTCAGCGCCCGGGGCCGCCTGGCCGACACCGGCGAGGGCATCACCACCGACGAGCTCCAGCTGGCCGCCCGCAACCACGGCATCCCGCTGGAGGCGCTGCGCTACGACCTGACGCCGCCCGGGCTGCACTACGTGCTCGTCCACTACGACATCCCGCTGACCAACGCCTTCGACTGGCGCCTCACCGTCGATGGTTGCGTCGAGCAACCGATCGACTTCGGCCTGACCGAGCTCCGCGCGATGGGCCGGCAGACCGTCCGCGTCACCCTGGAGTGCGCCGGCAACGGCCGCGCCCAGCTGCACCCCCGGCCGATCAGCCAGCCCTGGCTGATGGAGGCCGTCGGCACCGCCGAGTGGACCGGAGTACCGCTGGCCGCGCTGCTCGAGGCCGCCGGCGTACGGGCGGACGCCGTCGACGTGGTCTTCACCGGCGCCGACCACGGCGTGGAACGAGGCATCGAACAGGACTACCAACGCGGCCTGTCGGTCGCCGAGGCCCTCGACTCCAACGCCCTGGTCGCCTGGGAAATGAACGGCATGCCCCTCCCACCCCAACACGGCTACCCGCTCCGCCTGGTGGTCCCCGGCTGGTACGGCATGGCGTCGGTCAAGTGGCTCCGCTCCATCGAGCTCATCGACCACCCCTTCACCGGCTACCAGAACGCCGAGGCCTACCGCATCCGCACCGAGCCCGACGAGCCCGGCGTAGCCGTCACCCGCATCGAACCCCGCGCGCTGCTCATCCCACCCGGCCACCCCGACTTCATGACCCGCCACCGCTTCGTCGCCGCCGGCGAGGTCCTGCTGCAAGGCCGAGCCTGGTCCGGCTGGGCCCCCGTCGACCGCGTCGAGATCTCCACCAACGCCGGCGCCACCTGGCAAGACGCCACCCTCGATGCCTCCAGCAACGAAGACCTCGCCTGGCGCCCCTTCACCTTCACCTGGCAAGCCACCCCCGGCGAACACATCCTCACCGTCCGCGCCCACGACAAGTCCGGCCGAGTCCAACCCATCGAAGCCCCCTGGAACCGAGGCGGCTTCGCCAACAACACCGCCCAACGCCTCACTGTTCTGGTTCGGTAAACCCGCGTGTCGCTCCTGGGATTGCCCACCCTCCGTCACATCATCAAAGGAGGGCAACGCACCGATTCCTTCTCCCCAGGAGCGATCCGCGCGATGAACGATCTGAACCTGCACGCGAGAATCTTCCGCACCGGCACGGCGTGGTACGCCGACATCGACGACCTCGGCGACCCGCTCCCGGAAGACCCGTACTGGTACGGCCTCTACGACTCCCAACCAGCCGCCGTCGAGGCCGCCTGCACCCGGATCGCCAGTCTCAGCACGACCCAGTGCCACCGCCTCAGCCACGGAGCACTGACCGCCTGAGCGGAATCGCGGCGATCGTCAGCATTCCCGCGAAAGAGCTCTCCACCAACACCTGATCGTCCGGGTAGTACAACCAGCACTCCGCCGAGCGCTCCGCAATCCAGTCGGCGAACGAGACGGCTGAATCCGCCGCGAACTTCACACCAGGAATCGCCAAGCTCCCCCAGAACAGCACCACGCTCCCGGCCTTCGGCGCGTACCGGTCGATGAAGTCCCGCAAACTGATGTCAGCCGAACTCTGCGACTTCTCGATCAGCTCATCCGGGACCAGTGCCCAGTCGATCCCGGCGTCAGATGTCCTCGGACAGCGCCCCCAGGCTCTCCCGCTCGTACCCGAGATATTCCTCCCATCCGAGCAACTCCACCCCGTCCCGCCCGATCCACCCAACTCTCCGCTGCCCTCGGCGCTCCACCCGAACCATCGCCCGGGGCAACAGGTCCGCCCTCGTCCCGTAAACACCCTCAGACATCACGAATCACCACTCGCAGCCTCCGCCCGCCGCAAGAACCGCAGCCGCTCGGCGGCACAACCCCTGACCCGCTTGGTCCGCCCCGCTTGGCTCAACTGCTCCAGTACGCCGACCGACGTCGACTCCGTAGAGGCCCGACGCTGCAACCAGTCAGACCATTCCAGAACCTGATCGGGTGCCACGGAGAACTCCACCCCCAGCTCGCCGGTCACGCCCTCCAGGATGCCGATCTCATCCCCGCGCAGAACAGCCAGCGAGTGGTTCCCGTTGGCTGAGATCGAGTCGACCCACCGCTTCCTCTCGGCCGCCGGAACGCGCTCCAGCATCTCGAGCACCACCGACCCGGCAATCGCCGCATCAGGCTCAAAGCCAACGATCCCCAGCAGCCGCCCCCACTCAACCGGCGATGCCATCATCCACCGGTAAACACCCCACCGCGCGTGCCCACTCGTCAGATCGAAGTTCTCGACATCAGCACGACGAGCCACGTCGAGAACAACGGATCTCCAGCTGGCAGAGTCAGCAGCAACCACGAGCACAGGGTACGCGCGGACGATCCGCGCCGGTGAAGCCTTTTCTCACCAACGGCGCCGCACGCACCCGTGCCCGACTCAGCGCCGCCGCTTCCTCTGAGTTCAAGAGTCATCACGAACGGAGCGGGACCGATCCCACGCCAGCTCGAACTCCTCCGCGCCGATCGGACCGGCATCGAACTCAGGCCGGCTGGAGATCTCCTCGAGCGCCGGAAACGGAATCTCCGAGAGCCCGACCGTCGTGGCCTCGTGATCCCTGTCCGCCCACTCAGCT
The DNA here is from genome assembly GCF_040681455.1 of Kribbella sp. NPDC051770. Classification (NCBI taxonomy): domain Bacteria; kingdom Bacillati; phylum Actinomycetota; class Actinomycetes; order Propionibacteriales; family Kribbellaceae; genus Kribbella; species Kribbella sp. NPDC051770. The sequence goes on from NZ_JBFAYT010000007.1 coordinate 318,327, forward strand.
CGCCCGTCCCGGTAGAACTGCACCCTCCGGGTCTCGTAACCGTCGTCGCCCAGCTCACTCAGATAGAGCACAGGTTCGTCCACAAAGTCGTGGTTCCAAGCGACCTTGACGTACTTCACCTCTGCTCTCCTCCCTTCTGTTCACCGCCGAGCACCTCACCGAGCCGCCGCAGGTTCGCCGTCCACTCGAGCCCGTCCGGCTCCACGCTCAGATCGTTGTGTCCAACCAACAACCGATCTACAGCCCTCCCCGCCAGCACCACCAACTCCGCCGTCGACCCGACCTCGACCTGCGGACCGTAGATCTCCGACCCGAACTCATCCCCACCGGCAACCACCGCAGCCGCCGCAACCGCGATCTCGGCCCGCCTCGCGTCGACGTACCCGATGCCCTCGGCAACATCCGACAGCGCCTCCGCCAACAGCCTCAGCCGCTCCCCCTCCGAGGCATCATCCAGATCCCCCGCAAAATCGGCCGCCGTGTCGTTCTCGAACGGCATGTGGCCCCACCTACTCATTCACCACACCTCTCCTTTCGCGGCTACGCACCCAGCTCGTCCAGGATCCCATCGCCGTCGAGCACCACATGGAACGGGACACTCGGCCGGTCCCAGTACTCCCCGTCGGCGACCGCTGTGGCCCATTCCTCGGCGACTCTCTTGATCATCCTCGCGAACGCCCCGCGGCTCAGCGGCTCGTCCTCCAGCAGGCGGTCGGCGTTCTCGACCGTCACCACGTACGCCGTACCGGGCAGCCACTCGAGATCCGCCAGGCACTCGCCGAGGGCCGGCCAGTTTCTCCCGAAGTACTCCGGCAACACCGCCGCCTGGGCGAACTGCTCGAAGACACCGTCGCTGGTGGTCGCCTGGGCCCCGTCCACCGCGATCACCACACCACCCCCGGCGCGAAGCTCGCCAACCATCACCTCGAAACTCGGCGACCCGAAGTCGGCGACCAACACCCATGGCGGCCCCACCTTCAGCAGCGGATTGTCACTCATCGCCTCAGTCCCTAGTCGTAGCCGACGTACATATCCTCGGCCCACGACGGGATGCGCTCCAGCCCCCTCGAAACGGCCGAGCGCCTGGTTCTCGCTCGGTTCAACGTTCATCCGGGCCTCCCCAGGTCGCCGTACCGCGGTCATGCTACGGGTCGACCGCGGACGGATCGCTTGAAATCAGTCGTCCGCGCGCCAGTACGACGGTCTCCACCAGTAGAGCTGCGTGCGGTCTCCCGGCCAGTCCGTCGTGGTCTCGTCGGGTGTCTCGAAGTTGTCCGTCTGCAGATCAAGCGGTCGGAAGCCCTCGTCGAGAGGCTCCTCGTCATTCGCAGTGCGGGCCCTGGAGGAGAAGGGCTCCTTCGAGTATCCGTGCTCTGCGTAGAGACGCTGCGCGTCGATCAATGACGTTCGGTTGGCGCCCGTCAGCTGGGGCCAGCGGAGCTGGACCACGTCGTCCTCCCAGCCGCAGACCGGGCAGATGGAGTACGAGCCCGGCGCGGAGGTGTGAACGAGCCGGCCGCAGCAGGGACACGGGTATCTGAGCATGACGGGATCTCCGGTCCGAGGGCTGTGGAGGGCGCCAGATTAGTACGTTGCTGCGCTACACCTTGTTGCGGCGTCCGGAGAAGACACCGGAGATGAGCGCGGCCAGTGTGATCGCGGGCAACGCCGTAGCGGCGACCGTAGTCGTGTAGTCGAGCCAAGTCGGCGCCCAGCGCGCGGTGGTGATGAGTAGGCGAGTGCGGTCGTCGGGGTCTACGACGACAGGAACGTACGTGTTGGCGGCCGGGAGGGACAAGAGCTTGTCGGCGCCCTCCAGCGGAGTGGGCGCCGCCGTGTCGGGGTGGCGGACGATGACTGTGGTCATTTGGGTGTGGAGGGTTGTGGAGTAGACGGCCACGACCTCGACTTCACGGACGGGTTGAGTGAGAACGAGGTGCTCGTTGTCGTCGAGGTGGGACAGGGCGACGGGAGTGATGACCAGCCCCGCCAGCAGGACCGCGAGGGTGGCGGCGGTGCGGAGGGCGGTGGGGCAGGTCATCTTTCAGGGATACCTCACCGGGGGTGGGTTCGCCTGGTGGCGTGGTGGTTCGACACTGAATGGTTACTCCGGCTCGTTGCCGTCGCCGATCTTGTACGGCGTACTGATGCCCTCGTACATCAGGTGGGTCATCAGGCCCTGTGACGCGTGCGGGAGGTTGTGGCAGTGGTCCATCCAGACGCCGGGGTTGTCGGCCAGGAAAGCGATCTCGTAGGTTTCGTCGTCGCCGACCTCGAGGGTGTCGGTCCACCAAGGGGTGCCTGACGAGGGGACGCCGTTGCGGGAGAGGACGAGGGCGTGGTGGCCGTGCAGGTGCATGGGGTGGGACTGGCCGCTGGTGTTGGAGATCTTCATCTTCACGACGTCGCCGGCGGTGACCATGAACATCGGGACGTCGGGGTACTTGTGGCCGTTGATCGTCCACCACAGGCCGGGGACGCCGTCGAGGAAGCCGGGGCGGCGGCCGATGCGGTACTCGAACGTGCGGTCGGGATTGCTGACGTCGAGGCCCGGAGCGGTGGGCTTGCCGTAGGTGAGGAGGTCGATGGTTGCTGAAGACAAAGAATCAACAGGGGTCTGTACGCCGGGTGGCGCGATCGTCAGGCCGACGCCGCCGGCGTCGAGGCGGAGGCCGGTCGCCGGGACGGTGACTTCGAAGTCGGCGCGGGCGCCGGCAGCCAGAGGAAACGCGGATGTCGTCGGCGTCGGGCCATGGAGCTCGCGGCCGTCGACGGCGACAAGCTGGTACGACGCGCCGACCAGGCCGACGCGGATCAGCGCGTTGTCGGTGTTGATCGTTCGCACGCGCAACGTCGTACCGGCGGGGACTTCGACGCGCGAGGCGCCGGTCGAGCCGTTGATCGTGCGGCGGCCGTCGTACGTGTGGATGGCGGCGATGACATCGCGTTCAGCAGCGCCGATCACGATGGCGCCGAACAGCCCGTTGCGGACCTGCTCGCTGGAGACCTGATGCGAGTGGTACCAGTACGTCCCGGCACCCGAAGCCACGAAGCGGTACACGTGCCGGCCACCGATCGGTACGGCGTCCTGCGTGACGCCGGCGACGCCGTCCTCGGCGTTCGGGACGTCGATGCCGTGCCAGTGCAGGGTCGCGCCGTCGGGGACGGACTCGTTCACCAGCGTCACCTCGACGAGGTCACCGACCGCGGCGCGGATCAGCGGGCCGGGTGAGGAGCCGTTGAGAGTGTAGCCGTCGACGGATTCGCCGGACGGCAGCGAGAACGTCTGTTTGCGGGCGGTCAGCGTCACCGCGACATCCGCCACGCCCGACCGCGGGCCGGTGAGGTCGGCGACGCTGCGACCGCCGTGGTGCTGATGATGCGCAGCGGCGCCGCCGCCGTAGTCGGCGTACCCCATGTCCGTTGCCGAGTACGACGACGGGACGAGGCTGGTCGCCCAGAGGTACGCCAGCGGTGCGAGCACCGCCAGCGTCACCCCAAGCGCGATCAGCCGGTTTCGCACCGTACGCCGGGCGCCCGGCGCCGGAGCTTCCGCGTCAGGCACTGGCAGCCACCGGAGCCGCAGCCCGCCGCGACGCCGCGCCCGCGACACCGGCGATCGCGAGCCCGTTGATCCCGTGCAGAATCCCCAGCGCGGGCAGCCCGAACGACACCACCGCGAGCACGAACTGCAGCGCGACCAGCCCCACCACGATCCCGGCCAGAGCACGCCCCCGCGGTACGTCGGTCAGGAACGACACGATCAGGAAGATCAGCGCGAGCAGCCCGATCGCCGTCCCCGCCATACTGTGGTAGCTCTGCCCGAAGTTGCTGTAGTCGGCGCCGATCGTCACCCCGTCCTCCGCGTCGGCCGCGGTCGTGAACCCGGCCAGCGCGATCGCCGCCACCTGCAGCACCACCGCCAGCGCGATCAGCGATGCCAGAACCCGGTACGCCGTCCTCATGCGTGTCGCCGCTTCTTCACGAACACGAACGCCGCGACGATCAGCAGCAACGGCAGCACCGGCGGATGCCCACCGCCGACCACACACCCGACGGACAGCAGCACCGCGAGCCCGGCCAACGCGATCAGCAACGGCAGAGGTACCCGCCCCAACGGACCACGCGCAGCCCACGGCGGACGCTGCCCAGACCACGACGGCCGCTGCGGGCCGGCCTCAGCCTTCTTCTCCCCCGGCAGATCGGCGAACAACGCCGCCAAGTCCCCCGCGGTCTTCGCCTGCAGCGCCTGGCTGATCCGCTCGCTGTGCTCCTCCGCGGTCAATCGCCCCGCCTCGTAATGCTCCCCCAGCCGCCTGACCGCCTCCTGACGCTCGTCGTCCCCAACCCGCACGTTCTCGTTCATGACACTCCTCAGGTGGTCGCAAGAATCTGATGCCACCGATCGTGTCGCCCGAGCACCCCTCGCCGCGTCGCCTCGGCGGCGGCATCTCGCCTACCTCCGGCGGAGCACGGCAGCCGGCCGACGTAGTACGGCGTACTCCCCAGGGCGTACGCCGACTCAGGACCCGCCCAGGGCCGGCCCCTGAAAACCACAGGCGCGCCCGCACCGCGCGCGGCTAAACTCGCCAACGGCCGCCCGCCGTCATGTGGGCCGGCTGCCGGCAGACTCCGGCTCGCTCCATCGACCCGGCTCCCCAGTCTGCGTGGGCCGGCCCTGGAGGCGCGCGATGAACGCGATCACCGCGACCGACCTGACCAAGGTCTACCGCTACACCGAGCAAGCACCGGGCATGAGGGGCGCCCTCAAAGGCCTGCTCAAACCCGTACGCCGGCAGCGCACCGCCGTCGACGCCCTCACCCTGACCGTCCCCGAGGGTCAGGTGATCGGCCTGCTCGGCCCGAACGGCGCCGGCAAGACGACCACCATCAAGATGCTCTGTGGTCTGCTCCGCCCGACCGGCGGCGACCTCCAAGTCCTGGACCACGAGCCGCACAAGCGCTCCTTCGACTTCCTCAGCCGGATCTCCGTCGTGTTCGGCCAGAAGTCGATGCTCTGGTGGGACGTCTCGACGTACGACTCGCTGCTGATCCACCGCGAGATGTACGCGATCCCCAAGCCGGCCTTCGACGCGTCCGTCGCCGAGCTCACCGAGCGCCTCGACGTCGCGCACCTGGTCGACATCCCGGTCCGCAAGCTCTCGCTCGGCCAGCGGATGCGCTGCGAGCTCGTGCTCGCGCTGCTGCACCAGCCGGCGCTGCTGTTCGCCGACGAGCCGACCGTCGGCCTCGACGTCGTCGCGAAGCTTGCCCTGCGCAACTTCCTCGCGGAGATGAACCGCGACCACGGGACGACGATCGTGCTGACCAGTCACGACATGAGCGACGTCGCGGCGCTGTGCCACCGGATCGCGCTGATCGACCACGGTGTCCTGGGTTTCGACGGCGACCTGCAGGAGCTGCGGCAGCGCTCCGGCCAGCACGAGGACGCCGACCTCGACCAGGTCCTCGCCGCGATGTTCCAGGGCCGCTCGTGACCCGCCAGCTACGGCTGCTCCGGATCCTGACCGTCCAGGAGGTCCGGATGATGATGAACCACCGCTGGTGGCTCTTCCTCCTCCAGATCGCCAACGTCCTGCCACCGGCGATCGCACTGCTCGTCTGGCACGGCGCCATCGCCCAGGGCGCCGACCCGCCGGTCTCCACGACGTACCTGACCAGCTACCTCGTCCTGGTCAGCGTCGTCGCCATGATCACGTCCAGCTGGACCTCGGGCTTCCTGGCCGAGTCGATCCGGCTCGGCGGCCTCAACTCCTGGCTCGTCCGCCCCTGCTCGACCCACCTGTCGTACCTGGCCAACAACTCCGCCGAGAAGTTCCTCAAGCTCGGGCTGCTGCTACCACCGGTCGCAGTCCTCGGTCTGGTCTTCCGCGACGACCTGCGGCTACCAGGCGACCCGCAACGCTGGCTGCTGTTTCTGCCGGCGCTGGTCGTCGCCGCCGCGATGACCTTCGCGCTGGACGTCCTGATCGGCTCCCTCGCGTTCTGGATGGAGGACATCGCCGCCGTCGACCGCCTGCGCTACCTGCTGGCCAGGCTGCTCTCCGGCGGCCTGGTGCCGCTGGCGCTGTTCCCAGAGGCCTTCCAGCCGTTCCTGCACGCCCAGCCGTTCCGGTTCGTCATCTCGTTCCCGCTGGAGGTCCTGCTCGGTACGACGCGCGCCGTCGACTACGTGTACCAGGCGGGCTGGTTCGCCGTACTGGTCGGCGGCGCGATCCTGGTCTGGCGGCGTGGTCTGCGCGACTACCAGGGGGCGGGCGCATGACGCCGCGGCTGTTCTGGGCCTGCCTGAAGCAGGCGATCCGCCGGGACCTGCAGTTCCGCAGCCAGACGGCGATCAACGCGTTCTCGTCGGTCGGCGACCTGATCCTCGGCGTCGTACCGGTGCTGATCCTCACCGACGCCGGCGGCACCACCTGGTCCGGCCCACTGGCCGTCGCCGTGGTGGGTCTCTTCGGGATCTCCACCGGCCTGATGGACTGCTTCGTCCGGCCGAACCTGGCCAAGATGCACAGCTACGTCCGCCAGGGCGACCTCGACCTGATCCTGATCCGGCCGGTCAACGCGCAGCTGTTCTCAGGCCTGCGCTGGATGGAGCCCGCCGAGCTCGGCCGCGTGCTGTCCGGCGCCGCGATGGTCGCGGTCGGGCTGCACCTGGCCGACGCCAGGCCCGACGCCGCCCTCGCCGTACAGGCCGTCGCCTGGGCAGTGATCGGCTTCGCCGGGTTCAGCCTGCTCTGGGCCAACCTCGCCTACTCGGCGTTCTGGTTCGAGAGCGCCGAGCCGGTCAACGACATCGCCGCCCAGGTCCGCGAGGCCGGCAAGTACCCGATCAGCTACTTCACCGGTACGGCGCGGCTGATCCTGATCACGCTCGCCCCGGCCGGTCTCGTGGCGGCGGTGCCGGTCGAGACGCTCACCGGCACCGCCACCTCGCTCCTGCTCGCCATCCCGGCGCTGGCCGCCGGGCTGGTCCTCACCAAACTCCACTGGCACCTGGCCAGCCGCCGCTACAGCTCAGCGAGCAGCTGACACAGCGTTTTACAAGCGAGTACGCCGTTTCAGGAAGCCGCCGACAGGATCTGGTTGACGTCGTCGTTGGCCTCGGCCAGCGACGACGGCTCGGCCTCGAACGCCATCACCGCGTCCATCGCCGGGGTCATCACCGCGGTCACGTCCGCGGCGTTCGGGTTCGCCGGGTACGGGAACACGTCGCCCGCCGCGACCGGCTCCAGGAACGGCGTCACGTCCCAGCCGTCGGCCTCGAACGCGGCCTTGGCCAGCGGCAGCGACGCGCTCACCGCCGGGAACACCACCCCGGCCTTGGCGACGATGTCCTGCGCGGTCTGCGACCCGAGGAACTTCACCCACGCCCAGGACGCGTCCTTGCGGGTGGAGTCGCCCCAGATCGTGTCGGCCAGGCCGTTCATCATCGACATCCGCTTGCCGTTCGGCCCCTGCGGGAGCCGGGCCAGCTTGGTCTTGACCTGCTTCAGCCCGGCGTACGTCTCCAGCATCCAGGACCCGTTCGGCGTGATGCCGTACTTGCCGGCCCCGAACGACGTGGTCACGTCGACCCCGGACTTGGCCTGCGCGTACGTCGGCATGAAGCCCTTGCTGATCAGCCCGCGCCACCAGCCGATGGTCTCGGTGAACTTCGGGTCGCCGTAGAAGAACTTGGTCCCCCACGGCTCGCCCTCGGAGTACTTCCAGTCGTTGGTCGCGGCGTACCAGCTCCAGCTGGTCTGGCCGTCGGCGCCACCGGCGTCGCCGTACCCGAGGCCGTAGACCTTGACGTTGTCCTTGTCGAAACCGGGCTGGTCCCCGCGCCGGCCCTTGGAGTCGACGGTCAGCCGGGCCACGATCTGCTCGAAGGTGCCGCCGTCCTGCGGGTTCCAGGTCATCGCGTTCAGCTGGTCGGTGCTGATCCCGGCCGCCTCGGTGAGCGCGGAGTTGTAGAAGTAGACCTCGGTGTCGAAGTCCTTGGGCAGGCCGTAGCGCTTGCCGTCGGCACCGATCCAGCGCTCGGCCAGACCCTTCTGGTAGATCGACAGGTCGACCCCGTCGCGCTCGACGTAGTCGTCCAGCGCGAGCACCTGGCCCTTGTCGGCGAACAGCGGGTACTTCGCCGAGTGCGACGTGAACACGTCGGGCGCCGTACCGGAGATGAAGCCGGTCACCAGCTTGTTCCAGTAGTCGTTCCAGCCGTACTGCTCGATCTTCACGCTGTACTGCGGGTTCTGCTCGTGGAACACCTTCGCGCACTCGGTGTACATCGGCAGCTGGGCGGAGTCCCACAGCCAGTAGATGACCTCGCCGGAACCGCGGGACGCGGCGCCGTTGTTGCAGCCCGCGACCGCCGAGGCGGCGAGTCCGGCCAGCGTCCCCTTGAGCAACGTGCGTCGTGAAATGTTCATCCGACCCTCACTTGATCCCGGAGAAACCGATGGAGTTGGTGATCCGCTTGGCGAAGGCCAGGAACAGGATGATCATCGGCAGCGCCGCGATCAGCGTCGCCGCCATCAGCCCGGCCCAGTCCGGCCCTCCCTGCGGAGTCTGCGACCGGAACACCCCGAGAGCAACGGTGAGCACCCGGACGTTCTCCTGCTGCCCGACCAGCAGCGGCCAGAAGTAGTCGTTCCAGGAGTTGATGTAGGTCAGGATGGCCAGCGTCGCGATCGGTGCCGCGCTGATCGGGATCACGATCCCGAAGAAGATCTTGCGGTGCCCGGCGCCGTCGATCATCGCCGCCTCCTCCAGCTCCCGGTTGATGCCGAGGAAGAACTGGCGCAGGAAGAAGATCGCGAACGGGGTCATGAAGGCGCCCGGCAGGATGATGCCGGCGAAGCTGTTCAGCAGCCCGAGGTTCTTGATCAGCACGAAGTTCGGCAGCGTGGTGAAGATCGGCGGCACCATCAGCGCGGCCAGGAACAGCGCGAACACCTTGTCCCGGCCGGGCCAGCGCAGCCGGGCGAACGCGTACGCCGCCATCGCACTGAAGAACACCTGGCAGACCGTCGTCACCGTGGACACGATCAGCGAGTTGCGCAGGTAGAGCCAGAAGTTGACCGCGGCGCCCGAGCCGCCCTGGGCCTGCGCCTCCTCGACCGTCGACAGCCCGAGCACCCGCTTGAAGGCGCCGAGCGTGGTCTCGACCGGGAGCAGCGAGTTCGGGTGACCCGCGAGCTGGGTGTTGTCCGACAGCGCCGTCCGGAGCATCCAGTAGAACGGGAACAGAGTCAGCAGCATCAGGACGACGAGAACGACCCAGGCGACCGTACGACCCGGAGTGATGGACTTCCTCATGCCAGGTCACTCTCCTTGGCGCGGAGCAGCCGCAGCTGCAGCAGCGAGACGACCGCGAGGATCGCGAACAGCACCAGCGCCATCGCGGAGGCGTACCCGAAGTCGAACCGGGTGAACGCGCGCTCGTAGATGTAGTAGTAGATGACCCGGGTGGCGTTGATCGGCCCGCCCTGCGTGGTCACCGCGATGGTGTCGAAGATCTGGAACGAGCCGATCATGGTGACCACCAGGACCATCACCAGGACCGGCCGCAGCAGCGGCAGCGTGATCCGCCAGAACGTCTGCAGCTCACTCGATCCGTCCACCTCCGCGGCCTCGTACACGTACGACGGGATCGTCTGCAGGCCGGCGAAGACCAGCAGCGCGGTGTAGCCCATGTGCCGCCAGATGTTGATCCCGGCAACGGTCGGGATCGCCCAGTGCGAGTCGCCGAAGAACGCGACCGGGTCGATCCCGATCAGCTCCAGCCCCTGGTTGACGATGCCGACCTGGAAGTCGAGCATCCAGTACCAGACCAGCGCGACCACCACGTTGGCGATCAGGTACGGCAGCAGCATCACCGCGCGGACCGTGATCGACTTGGTCAGCCGGTACATCAGCATCGCGATCAGCACCGCCAGCACGGTCTGCAGGCCGATGTTGATCACGACGTACTCGACCGTGACGACGAGCGCGTTCCAGAAGAAGCTGTCGTGGATCATCCGTTCGTAGTTCTGCAGCCCGTTGAACTCCGGCGCCTGCAGCAGGCTGTACTCGGTGAAGCTCAGGTAGGCGCCGCGCAGGGTCGGCCAGATGTAGAAGACCACGAACCCGACGGTGGCCGGGGCCAGGAAGATCATCGCGACCTTCAGATCCCCGAGACTTCGTCGTTGTCGCTTCGGTGGGGCACTCGTCGTCACGGTCACAGCCGATCTCCTCCTCAGTCGATGGCCTGCACGTCCAGCAGGACCGCGTTCTCGGGCCACTGGGCCGGGGTCTGGACCCCGACGGCGGCCAGCGTCGCTCCGTTCAGCTCGACCCCGTCGGCCCACCAGGCCGCGGTGTTGCGCGGCTCAGGACCGGGGGTCGCCTTCTTCGTGACCCGGTACGTGCGCGTGGCGTCGAGCCCGGGCAGCCGGACCCGGCCCAGGTCGGAGGTGATCGACTGGGTCAGCTGGACGGCGCTGTAGACCGCGCGGGACCCGTCCTGCGCGACGACACCGTGCAGCAGGAAGTCCTCCGAGCCACGGTCGGCCCGGACCACCCGGCCGGTGTGCAGCAGCGGCCGGAGCTCCTTGTGCAGCGCGACCCACCCTGCCAGTTCCTCGCGCTCCTCGGCCGACGCCGCGCTGATGTCCCACTCGATGCCGAAGTGGCCGAACAGCGCCGTGGTCGCCCGGAAGGCCAGCGTCTGGGTGCGGCCGGTGGTGTGCGCCTTCGGCGGGCCGACGTGGCAGCCGATCAGCTCCGGCGGGAGCAGCAGCTGGGTGTAGCGCTGGATCTTCTGCCGCTCCAGCGCGTCGTTGCTGTCGCTGCCCCAGACCCGGTCGGTCCGCTCCAGTACGCCGAGGTCGACGCGCGCACCGCCGGACGAGCAGGACTCGATCTCCAGGCCGGGGTGCCGGGCCTTCAGCTCGTCGAGCAGCCGGTACAGCGCCAGGGTCTGGGCGTGGATGCCCGCGGTCCCGGTCTGCTGGTTGCCGCCGTCAACGAAGTCGCGGTTGTGGTCCCACTTCAGGTACGAGATGTCGTACTCGTTCAGGATCGCGTCGAGCCGCTCGAGAATGTAGTCGTACGCCGCCGGGATGCCCAGGTTGAGCCCCTGCTGGTGCCGCGCGGTCGGCGGCATCCGGTTGCCGGTGGCAAGGATCCAGTCCGGGTGCTCGCGGGCCAGGTCGGAGTCGGGGTTAACCATCTCCGGCTCGACCCAGAGGCCGAACTGGAGACCGAGACCGGTGACGTGGTCGACCAGCGGGTGCAGGCCCTTCGGCCAGATGCCCTCGTCGACGTACCAGTCACCCAGGCCCGCATGGTCGTCACGGCGGCCGCGGAACCAGCCGTCGTCGAGCACGAACCGCTCGGCGCCGACCTCGGCGGCCGCGTCGGCGAGCGCCTTCAGCTTGTCCAGGTCGAGGTCGAAGTAGACCGCTTCCCAGGTGTTCAGCACGACCGGGCGGTCGGTGGCGGGGTGCGTCGAGCGGGCGCGCAGGTACTCGTGGAAGCGCGTCGACAGCTGGTCGAGGCCGACGCCGTACGAGCCGTAGATCCAGGGGGTGCTGTAGCTGCCCTGCGGCTCCAGGCGGCCCTCGCCCGGCAGCAGCAGCTCGCCGCCGCCGATGACGGCGTACCCGCTCATGCCGCGCTCGGCGTACGAGCGGTGGTTGCCGCTCCAGGCGGTGTGCACGGCCCAGACCTCGCCGGTGCCGAAGTCGAAGCCGCGGGTGCCGGCGATCAGCAGCAGGGTCGCGTCGGCGCCGGTACGGCCGCGGCGGTTGTCGCGGATGTGCGCGCCCTGCGTGAACGCGTGCCGCTGCGGGTGCCGCTCGCCGATGTGCCGGCCGGTCATGTCGAACAGCTCGGTCGCCTCGGTCGGCACCGGGAGCGCGAGGACCAGACCGTCCACCGTGTACGGCGTACCGCCGGTGTTCGTCAGGTCGGCCTTCGCCTTGACCAGGCCGGAGTCGGTCAGCTCGACGGTGAGCGCCAGCGTGAGCTGCGCGCCGGCGTCGGCGGCCTGGACTCTGACCGTGTTGCCGTCCTGCTCGACGCTCTGCAGCTGGAACGACGCCGAGAAGTCCTTGCCGTCCCGGTGCCCGTTGAGCCCCGGAAGGCCGAACCAGCCCGCGGAGTACTCGGGGACGATCGCGACCGGGAGGTTGTCGTCCAGACCGTTGCCGGTCTGCACCGCACCGGCCCCCTGCCTGAGACCAACCAGGGCCGCCTCGGACAGCTCGCCGAGATCCGCACCCCAGTGCAGCACCGACGGAAGAGCCGGACCGGAACAGTCCAGCACGAGACTGACGCCCGCCGAGCGGAGCTGCAGCACCTTGATGTTCGACACTGTTGATTCACTCTGCTTTCTGATTGATTTCAGGACGGAACTATTTACCCTGACACGCCGAATGTCAATGCTTCACGAAGTTAAGTAAGTACCCTACGCCTTTACAACGTAGGAACGCCCGACTACCGGAGTAGTCGGGCGTTCTCTTGACGTTCTCGGGCGCTCAGCCGAGCCGGGCGCGCACTACCAGATCGTGCAGCGCGTCGTCGACCGACGGCCGCTCCGGCAGCGCACTCGCCGCCTCGGCGTCGTCGAGCGCCGCCTGCAACGCGGCGACATCTTCGCCCAGCTGCTCCACGGTCGGACCGACCAGCGGCCCGTGCTCAGCCTCGGCCTTCGCAGCCATCAGCTCCGGCAGGTACGCCGGCGCTTCGCGCAGTTCGAGCAGCTCGCGCAGATCCGCCTGGACCTCACCAGTCCGCATCAGGTGGATCCCGGTCAACAGCACCCGGAACGTGTAGAGCAGCGGCTTCAGCTCCCGCTTCTTCCCGAAGAAGTCCCACTGCGTCCTGCCGAACCCGCGGTAGTGATGCGCGTGCCACTTGGTGATGCACCCAGGCGCGAGCGCGACCAGCTCCTCATGCTCCGGTGTCGACGCCACCACCAGCGGCGACAGCACCTGCTCGAGCACGTAGCCGTTACGACGCAGCATCAGCCGGACGAACTTCACCAGGTCGTGGGTGACCAGATCGACCTCAGCCTCGTTCTCGAACCAGGTCCGTCGAGGTCTCGCATGTCACGTGTCATCGACGCCCCTCCTCCGGACCGATCTGAGCCAGGTGTCGACCCTAGTCACGTCGGGCGTCGCGGGCAGCATGGTTTTCTGCAGCGCCCGGTCGAGCTCCTCGTGCAGGCCGAGTCGCCAGCGCTCGACCTCGTCCCACGGGAGCGTGCCGGCCTTCACCGCGAGCAGCCGCTCGCGATCGTCGCCGACGTCCACGACCAGCTTGCCCTCGGCCAGCAGAGTCCGGGCCGACAGCAACAACCGGATCAGGTGCATGACGTGCTTCCACTTCGGCGACCCGTCCCGCCGGAAGTCCGCCTCCAGCTTCTTGAACTGACTCAGCACGTAGCCCGAGTAGGTCTGATACGCCAGCTGCGAGAGGAACGCCTCGCGCAGGTCGAGCAGCTCCTCGCCGAGCGGCGTACAGGAAACGACGAGCGGCGAGTGCAGCACCTCGAGCAGGTTCGGGTTCGCCTTGAGTGCCAGCTCGCAGAAGCGCTCGACCTCCCACGAGAACCACTCCGGCTCCGGCCCGTCCACATGCGTCGGCGGTTTCGCCAGCGACCAGAACGCCGCGGTCGGCGCGACATACACGCCGCGGGTGTCGGTGTCCGAGGTGTCCGTGTCGAGCCCGAACGCCCGCGACCCGACCACCGCCGCGTAGATCGTCCGCTCCCGCACCAGCACGTCGCCGTCCGGCGCCTCGATCCCGATCGCTTCGTCCTGGTACGCCGTACGCAAGCTCAGCTGATCCCGCCGCGCCGTCGTCGCGCGCCCGTCGACCAGGCGTACGTCGTACCGGCCATCGGCCGTCACCCCGTTGATCCGCCCGGTCGCCCCACGCTGCGCGGTCCCGCCGGCGTCATCCGCCCCGGCCACCCGCAACACCACCTGCGTCCCCACCGGCAGCTGCGGTCCCTCGATCGCCATGGCCGACATCCTCTCGCAGACTATTGACAAATAATTCTGTCAATACGACGCTGGTCCGCATGCAGCACTACCTCGACGAACCGGACGCCGTCCGGATCGCGCTCTCGCCGATCCGCCGGCAACTGCTGGACCTGCTCCGGGAGCCGTCCTCCGCGACCCAGCTGGCGGCCGCGCTCGAGCTGCCGCGGCAGCGGGTGAACTACCACCTGAAAGAGCTCGAGAAGGCCGGCCTGGTCGAGCTCGTCGAGGAGCGACAGCGCCGTGGGTTCGTCGAGCGCATCCTCAAGGCCTCGGCGACGATCGTCGTCGACCCCGGCGTGATGGGCAGCGCGTTCACCGCGATCCACGACCAGTACGCCGCCGAGCACCTGGTCGAAGTTGCCGCCGGCACCGTTCGGGACGTGGCCGGGATGCAGCGCAAGGCCGACGCCGCGGGCCAGCGGCTGCTCACCTTCACGCTGGAGACCGAGGTCCGGTTCGCCGAGCCCGGTGACGTGCACCGCTTCACCGATGCCCTGACCGAGGCCGTCCGGCAGGTCGTCGAGTCGTTCGACACCGCCGACGGCCGCCCGTACCGCCTGATCGCCGGCGGGCACCCCGCCGTCCGCCGTACCGAAGGAGAAGACAGATGACCGAGCCGACCCCGCAGATCGTGGTCACCATCGCCGCACCGGTCGAGGCGGTGTGGGACGCGCTGCGCGACAAGGACAAGATCCGGCACTGGCACGGCTGGGAGTACGAGGGCGCCGAGGGAACGCTCGACCAGGAGATCGACCTGATCTACTTCGACCACGTCGCGGTCGAGGACGCCGAGGCGCACGTGCTGGACATCCAGGGCGGGGACAAGTTCGTGGTCGAGCCGCACGAGGGCGGCGCGAAGATCACGTTGACCCGGGCGGCGCACGGCGACAACCCCGACTGGGAGGCGTACTACGACGACATCACCGAGGGTTGGACGACGTTCCTGCACCAGCTCCGCTTCGCACTCGAGCGGCACCCGGGCGACCCGCGCCGCACGCTCTTCTACTCGGGCACAGGCGTGGATCAGTTCAACCTCGCGGACCTGCCCGCCGGTACGCCGTACGAGCTGGACCTGCTCGGCGAGCAGGTGACCGGCACGGTCTTCTTCGTCTCCGAGCACCAGCGCGGCCTGACCGTCGACAGCTGGGGCGACGGCCTGCTCGTCCTCAGCCACCTCGGCCCGAACGAGCAGAAGCCCGCGGGCGCCGCGATGGCCGTGCTCAGCCTGTACGGCGTCGACGACGCGGCCCGCGCCGAGATCGACAAGCGCTGGAACGACTGGTGGACGAGTCACTACCCGGCGCCGACCGCCGGTTGAAATCTGACGCAACGGTGACAGCGCGCAAAGGTGTCAGCACGCTCGGTCTGTTCTGAGGGGTTACCGGAGAGTACATTCTCGCTGCAACGGCGGCCGCGACGAGCGGCCGCCGGCCCTCCGGCGAGAAAGGCCGTCCGCCCATGCGCCTTCGTCTGTGTGTCGCTCTGACCACCGCCCTGCTGACCACCGTGATCACCACCGCCCCCGCCCGTGCCGACGGGCCGGGCAGCGGTACGCCGTACGTCGTGACCGTCGGCGACTCCTACATCTCGGGCGAGGCCGGCCGCTGGGCCGGCAGCTCGAACAACTCCGAGGCCCCCGCCGACGCGCTCGGCGCGCACGCCTACCACGACAACGCGACCGGTACCGGCGAGCAGATCGCCAAGTGCCACCGCAGCAAGTCCGCCGAGGCCTACATCGGCGGCGGCGTCGGCGGCCTCAACCTGGCCTGCTCCGGCGCCCGGACGGCGACCTCGAACGGCGACGACTTCAAGCCCGGCCTCGACTTCTTCGACAACGGCGCCGGCCGGGTCGGCCAGGCCAAGCTGCTGCAGCAGTTCGCGACCTCGCACAACGTGAAGCAGGTGGTCGTGTCGGTCGGCGGCAACGACTTCAACTTCGCCTCGATCGTGCAGTCCTGCGTGACCGACTTCCTGCTCTCACCGTCCTGGTTCCCCGACTACTGCAAGGACGACTCGTCGGTGGTCGCGAACTTCACCGCCGCCAACGTCAGCACCGTCCGCGGCCGGATCGCGACGTCGTTCCAGAACCTCCGCACCGCGATGCGCAACGCCGGGTACGCCGACAACGCCTGGTCGCTGGTCGTCCAGACCTACCCGTCGCCGATCCCCGCCGGCAGCGGCTTCCGCTACGGCCAGACCGGCTACACCCGCCAGAACATCGGCGGCTGCGGCTTCTGGAACGCCGACGCCGACTGGGCCAACGCCACCGCGCTGACCACGATCAACAACACCGTCCGCGCCGCGATCGGCCAGTCCGGCCTCACCAACACCCGCCTCCTGGAGCTCCAGTCGACCTTCAACGGCCGCCGCCTCTGCGAGAAGACCGTCGGCCTGTACGAGGAAGTCGGCCTGACCTCCTGGACCCAGCCGACCGCCGTCGACCGCACCGAATGGGTCAACCAGATCCGCACGGTCACCACCATCGGCTCCAACTACTACATCCAGGAATCCATCCACCCGAACTACTGGGGCCAGCTCGCCCTCCGCTCGTGCGTCCGCCAGACCTACCTCCAGAACCGCGGCGGCACCTGCGCGATCGCAGGCACCGGCCTGGCCGGCGGCGAGCCGCGGATGACGCTGAACTGAACCAGCTCTGAGCGGCGGCCGCCCCCGGCCGCCGCTCAACCTGATCGGTTTCGGCCCGGCGGACCAGGCGGCCGATAGTGTCCAGGCATGTCGCAGCCCAGTCAGCACGAGCCAGGGGCGTTCCCGCACCAGACGGCGTACCGCGGTGACGACTCACGGAAGCGGAGGCTCAGCATGACCGGCCTCATCCTCGGCGGTGTGCTGCTGGCGCTCGCTGTGATCGTGCTGCTCGTTCTCGCGCTGCTGTTCGTGCTCGGCGGGGGCGGAGACAGCGCCAGGTTCGCGCCGGTCGCCCGAGGCTTCCTCCTGACGAGCGCCACGGTCGGTGGGCTCGGTGCCGTCAGCCTGGTGTTCGGGTTGATCACCAGGAAGTGATCAGCTCGCCTGCCCAGCCGTAGTCCTGCTTCCAGCCCTGCCCGGTCGGCGCCAGGATGAGCCGTTCCACTCCCGCTTGCTCGTACGCCGCCACCTGGTCGGCTGCCTTGGCCAGGTCGGCGTCCAACGCCGGAGCCACGATGCTGATCGTCGGTCGCGGGCGCCCGTGCTTCGCCGCGAGCTCCCCCAGCAACTCCAATCGGCCGGCAACCTCCCCGAGCGGCAGTCCGATCGGCACCCACCCGTCGCCGAACCGCGCGGCACGCTCGAGCGCCTTGGTGCCAGCTCCCGCCACGAGAATCGGCGGTACCGCTGCCCCAGGTGCGAGCGTCACCTCAACGTCTTCCACCACAGCAGCGCGCCCAGCGACCAGGTCCGGGAGCACCTCCAGCGCCTCGTCGGTCAGCCTCCCCCGGTCGGCGTACGAAACCCTCGCAGCGCGCCACCCCACGTCCCCGTGCGCCGGGTTCCCCGTCCCCACTCCGAGCACCACGCGATCCCCCGACACCTGCTGCAGCGACGCCACCTGCTTGGCGGCCCAGGCCGCGGGCCGCAGCGCGAGCAGCATCACGCCGTACCCGACCTTCACGCGCGAAGTCACCGCGGCCGCCGTCGTCAGCGCGACCGTGCTGTCGACCATCGGCCCGCTGGCCACCAGATGATCAGTCGCCCACACCGACCCGGCTCCAGCCGCCTCGGCCACCCGCGCAGCCTCCGCCACCTCCCGCCCGGCCTCGGCAGTCGGTAGGAACAACCCCAGCTCGATCGTCATACCAACCGGCAACCCGCCGACCCCGCAAACTCTTCCCACACAACGCAAGAAGGCCGGTCCCGAGGGACCGGCCTTCTCAAACTCGCAAGGGGTGGTGGAGGTGGCGGGAATCGAACCCGCGTCCTTCGGCGCCGACCCAAGACTTCTCCGGGCGCAGTCTGAATTAGTGTTTTCTCAGTCCCAGCGCTCGCACAGACACGTCGCTGACGGACTCAGTCACTGTAAATGTCCCATGCCCACCCCGTGACCGGGCTAGCACAGCAAGCTTCCTAGCTGAGGCCAGGAACCGGGTCGGAAGCACTCCCGGGCTGACCGCTTCTTTAAGTGCTCAGGCTGTCAGGCAGCGAGAGCGAAGCTCTGACGCGTATTAGCGGCAGTTATTGTTTTCCAGAGATCGTTAACGAGATAACCCTGGATCCTCGGCCCGCTTCTCTTGGAACGTACGTCCAAAGTCGAAACCGTTCACCCCCTGTTGAGTTGTCAAACTCCTACCGGTCCTCGGACCAGCAGAAGACCAACACTACCAAGTCCAACCCCGGAACCGCACCAGGGATTCCCTACTTGAGCAGCCGCAGCGTGAACGGGTACTTGAAGTCCGACCCGAGCAGCGCGGCCAGGCCGCCGATGCCGGTCAGCACGAACCAGACCAGCCCGACGATCGGGAACAGGAACCCGGTGAACCCGTCGGTGATCCCGGTGACGATCCCGAGCAGCGTGAACACCGCGAGCGCGCTGATCTGGAAGTTCACCGCCTCGACGGCGTGCTTGCGGACGACCGGGTTGGTCTTGCCGGCGGTCGCGACGACCAGCGCCGGGCCGACGAAGAACGTCGGGTACCCGAGCCAGTGCGAGATCGTGCCCATCCCGCGGCCGGAGCTCTGGTAGGGCTGCAGCGGCGCCGGGCGGGTGAACGCGGCCGGTGCGTAGGTGGGGACCGGGCGGGCCAGCAGCCCGTCGAAGGAGCCGTTCAGCTCGGCCCGGGTCTTGGCCTTCAGCGCCAGCTCGAGCCGGGTGTCGAACTCGAGGTGGGTCAGCCGGCCGTCGGCGTACATCTCTTGCAGGATCTCGACCGCACGGTCCCGTTGGGCCGGCGTCACCAGCAGCTCTGAAGTGGACATGCCCCCACTCTGCTGCCGAAACGCCGTCCGCCCCATCGGGTGCCGCCCGGAGCCACCCCTGAGCCGACCCCAGGGACCGCCGTACGACGAACGGCCGAGCCCGTACGCCGGCCGGCCGCGGGCCGGGTCGCCGTACGCGAGGTCTCAGCGCCGGCTGCGGTCCGACAGCGCCCGCTGCGCCTCCCGGTTCGCCTGCCGCTCGGCCAGCGCGTGCCGCTTGTCGTAGTCCTTCTTGCCGCGCGCCGTGGCCAGCTCGACCTTCGCGTAGCCGTCCTTGAAGTACAGCGACAGCGGCACCAGCGTCACGCCCTGCTGCTCGACCGCGCGGATCAGCTTCTCCATCTCGTCGCGGTGCAGCAGCAGCTTGCGGGTCCGCCGCGGGTCGTGGTTGGTCCACGTCCCGTGCGTGTACTCCGGGATGTGCAGGTTCTGCAGCCACAGCTCGTTGCCGCGGACGGAGCCGAAGGCGTCGACGAGCGAGGCCCGGCCCAGCCGCAGGGACTTCACCTCGGTCCCCGTCAGCACCAGGCCGGCCTCGACCACGTCGTCGATGTGGTAGTCGTGTCGCGCCTTACGGTTCTGCGCGATCGGCTTCTGGCCGGTCTCTTTCACCATCCGGCCAGTATCCCACTTCACTCACAGGTACTTCATCGGGTTTGTCACGCGACCGTCGCGGTAGACCATGAAGTGCAGGTGGCAGCCGGTCGAGTAGCCGGTGGTCCCGACGTACCCGATCACCTGGCCCTTCTTCACGTGCTGGCCGACGCGGGCCTTGTAGCGGGACAGGTGGTTGTAGACGGTGGTGATCGAGTCGCCGCCGATGACGCCGTGATTGACGAAGATCCGGTTCCCGTAGCCGCCGTTGTAGTAACGGTCGGTGACCACTCCGCTGGCCGCAGCGTGGATCGGCGTACCGCAGCCGGCGCCGAAGTCGGTGCCGTCGTGCAGCTTCCAGTAGTGCAGGATCGGGTGGAACCTCATCCCGTACGGCGACGTGATGTAGGTGTTGATCGGGAAGCTGAGCCCACCGTCGTTGTCCGGCTCGTCCGGTACGTCGCGCGGCGGCCGGTGCTCCTTCTTCGCCTTCGCCCGCTCCGCCGCCTCCGCGGCGGCCTTCCGCCGGGCCGCGGCGGCCTTCCCGGCCCGCGCCCGCGCGATCAGGATCTGCTCGACCCGGGACCGCTCGGCGACCAGCGACTGGTAGTGCGCGAGCTCGGAGTTCTTGTCCTTCTCGGCCGCCTGCTGAGCGACCAGCCGGGTCGCGGTGACGGCGGCCGCGGCGGCCTTCTCCGTCGCGACCTGCTGGGTCAGCGTGGTGACCTCCTGGACGGTCCGCGCCGCCTCGGCCTTCTGCGCCGCGACGATCCGCTCCGCCTCGGCCAGCTTGGCCTGCTTGTTCGCGAGCTGGGCCTGGGCGTTGTTCAGGTTGGTGATCGCGTTCCCGGTGATCCCGAAGACGTTGCGCTGCACCTGCATCCCGCTGGCCAGGTCGGCCGGCGAGGCGCCGCGGAGCACGATCGACAGCCCGACCAGCGGGTTCTGCTGCTGGTACGCCGACCGCACGGCCCGCCCGGCGAGCGCCTGCTTGGCGGCGATCTCCTTCTGGCCCGCGGCAACGTTCGTCCGCGCGGTGGTCAGCGCCTGCTCGGCGGCACGAAGCTTGCTCGCGGCCACCACATCGGCGGCCTTCGCCGCGGCCAGCTTGCCCTGCACGGCGGCGTACCGGGCCTGGACGGCCTGGTACTGCGTCTCCGCCTGGTTGTAGGCGGCAACGGACTTGGACAGCTGGTCGTACGACTCGTGCAGATCGGCCTTGGACTGGTTGATCTGGCTGTCGAGCTGCTTCTTCTGCGCGTTCGGATCGGGTGGGTCCGCCTGGGCAGACGGAACCACCGCCAGCGCTCCGGCGGTCATGGACAGGACAACGCAGCAAGCGGCGACAACCGTCTGCCGGGCGGCCGGTCGCTTGCGTGACCGGTCGCTCGATGTGGCGGTGGCGCCGATGCTGTCGTCTCGCTTGATGCGTCCCCGCTCACGCGGGTTCGCACCGGGGAAGTGCGGGACCACAGTCGACCCCTTGCTCTGGGTTGAGTTGTCGTGCTACTGCACGATAAGTCACCGAGGTCAGACTTTGAGGTATTTCCGCGTCGTCAGGAATGTCGGGACCACGGCGAGCACCAGGCCGACGACCACCATGATCAGGGTCGCCTGGAAGGTTTCGGCCGCGCCGACCCACTGCCAGACCCGGAACGTCTCCTGGGCCCGCTGCATGACGACGAAGTACACGCCGACCCAGAGGGTGCCGCAGGCAAGGACCGCGCCGATCAGGGCCGCCAGCACCGCTTCGAGCAGGAACGGTAGCTGGATGTAGAAGTTCGAGGCGCCCACCAGGCGCATGATGCCTATCTCCCGCCGCCGGGCGTACGCCGCCAGGCGGATCGTGTTGGAGATCTGCATCAGCGCGGCGACCAGCAGCAGGGCTGCGGCGACCAGGGCTCCGACTTGCAAGCCGTTCAGCGCCTTGAAGAGTGGATCGAGGTACTGTCTCAGGTCCTGCACGGTGTCGACCCCGGGCAGGCCGGCCACGGCGCTGACCAGGTTCTGGTAGCGCTGTGGGTCCTTCAGCTTGACCCGGTACGACTCCTGCATCTGGTCCTCGGTGACCGTGGAGACGATCGGCGAGTCCTTGTACAGCTTCTTGAACTGCTCGAAGGCTTCCTTCTTCGACTCGCCGAAGACGCCCTCGGGCGCGGTGTCGGGGCTGGCCTCGATCACCTGCTTGATCCGGTTCTTCTGCTCCGTGGTCACCTCGGCGCCGGTGCAGCCGCGGCCGCCGGAGTCCTTGGTGCACATGAAGATCGAGATCTGGATCTTGTCGTACCAGTTGCCCTTCATCAGGTCGACCTGCTCGCGGGCGAGCAGCGCGCTGCCGAACAGCGACAGCGAGACCCAGATGGTGACGACGACCGCGATCGTCATCGACAGGTTCCGCTTCAGACCGATGCCCAGGTCCGAGAGAATGTAGTTCAATCGCATAACAAGTCAGTCCCTAAGATCAACGCAGTCTCAGTGCTGGTAGCCGTAGACGCCGCGCGACTCGTCGCGGACGACGTGGCCGTTCTCCAGCTCGATCACGCGCTTGCGCATCTGGTCGACGATCGAGACGTCGTGGGTGGCCATCACCACGGTCGTCCCGGTCCGGTTGATCCGGTCCAGCAGCTTCATGATGCCGACCGACGTCCCGGGGTCGAGGTTTCCGGTCGGCTCGTCGGCGATCAGGATCATCGGCCGGTTCACGAACGCGCGGGCGATCGCGACCCGCTGCTGCTCACCGCCGGACAGCTCGTCGGGGAGCCGGTCCTCCTTGCCGTCCAGACCGACCAGCTCGAGCACCTCGGGCACGGTCTTGCGGATGTGCGAGCGCGGCTTGCCGATCACCTGCAGCGCGAACGCGACGTTCTCGGCGACGGTCTTGTTCGGCAGCAGCCGGAAGTCCTGGAAGACGGTGCCGATCTGCCGGCGCATCTGCGGGATCCGCCAGCTGGCCAGCCGGTTCAGGTCCTTGCCGGCGACCATGATGTGGCCCTTGGAGGTCCGGTGCTCACGCAGCACGAGACGAAGGAACGTCGACTTGCCGGACCCGGAGGTGCCGACCAGGAAGACGAACTCGCCCTTCTCGATCTCGACGTTCACGTTCAGCAGGGCAGCCTTGGACTGACCCTCGTACGTCTTGGAAACATTCTCGAAGCGGATCACGGGACATTCCGGCCGTGGTCGGGAACAGGGAGTGACGTGTCGGTAACCACGAAAGCACCGTACGCCACCGGGAGCGGCCGCCGATCAGTCTAGGGGCATCCGGGCGGTGTTCCGGTCAGGCGTGCCGCCCTCTCGACGCGCTCAGGCGGGAGCGGGCGCCGTACCGCTGCCGTTCTCCGGCCGGGCGTCCGCAATCCGGGCGACGCCGGGCTCGGGTTTGCGGCCCGCGCGGCGGGCCGCCTCGACGTGCAGCCGGGCCAGCTCCACGGCCTGCCGGGAGACCTTCACGGTCTTCTTCTCAGCCATCGGCGGGCTCCTTCTTCCTCGACCACCTCGATGTCGGCATCGGCAAGTTCAGCGTACGTCGACTCGCCGACGCGGTCGATCGCGACGGCGGCGGTCAGCGCGGCGACCAGCTCGTAGTCCTCGGGCTGCAACAGTTCCGACCGCATCAGTGAACGCAGCGTGACCACACCGGCGTCGGTCCCGGTGTCGTCGTCGTTCATGATCTGCTCGACCGCCCAGCGGACCATCCGCATCGTCTCCTCGCGGTGCCGCCAGGTGTCCAGCTCGCGGTCGGACTTGCGGGTCAGGTACGCGCCCAGGGCGACGCCGCCGAGCGCCAGCAACGGGCTCAGCACGGTCATCACCACCCCGACCACCGAGATCCAGGTCGGGATCACGGACACACCCCCACAGCCATGGCTGTCCTCCCAAATTGCTGGTGATGACCGGTCGATGATGTTACGAAGGACAGCAAACCACTCACCACCGACAAGGACGTCACGTGGAAGATCCGGACTGCTACGACGTGTTCGTGCAGGGCACCGTGTTCCTGGACATCGTGCTCACCGGACTGGAGACCGCCCCGACCACGGGGACCGAGATCTTCGCCGAGGGGATGGGTTCCTGCCCGGGCGGGGTCGCCAACTTCGCGATCGCCGCCAGCCGGCTGGGCCTGCGCAGCGGCCTGGCCGCGGTCTTCGGCGACGACGTGTACGCCGACTTCTGCTGGCGGACGCTGGCCGACCAGGAGAAGGTCGACCTGTCGCACTCGCGCCGGATCGGCCACTGGCACTCCCCGGTCACGGTCTCGATGTCGATCGACCGGGACCGGGCGATGGTCACCCACGCGCACGAGGCGCCCGGCGACCCGAGCAAGCTGGTCGGCCCCGGGCTGAAGACCCGCTCGGCGATCGTGCCGGTCGCCGAGGAGCTCCCGGGCTGGACGGCCGAGGCCCGCGAGTCCGGCGCGCTGCTGTTCGGCGACGTCGGCTGGGACCCGACCGACACCTGGTCGCCGGCGGTGCTGGACGTGCTGGAGGGCTTCCACGCCTTCACCCCGAACGCCGGTGAGGCGATGGCCTACACCCGGACCGACACCCCGAAGGCCGCGCTGCACAAGCTGGCCGAGCGGGTACCGCTGGCGGTCGTCACGAACGGTTCGGACGGCGTACTGGCGATCGACTCGGCCACCGGCGAGGAGGAGCACATCCCCGCGCTCCCGGTGCGGTCGTACGACCCGACCGGTGCGGGGGACGTGTTCCTGGCCTCGCTGGTGCTCGGCACGCTGCGCGGCTGGCCGCTGGCGCACAGGCTCGCGTTCGGCAACCTGTGCGCCGGGCTGTCGGTGCAGCACTTCGGCGGCTCGCTGGCGGCGCCCGGCTGGGGCGACATCATCGACTGGGTCCGCGACCACAGCCGTACTCGCCCGGGCGGCGTCGATCCCGAGATCCTGCGGCACTACACCTTCATCGGCGACGTCCTGCCCGAGGGCCCGGTCCCGATCGTCCGCCGGGCCGGCGCGACCATCGCCCGGCTGTCGGACGCCTGAGCAGCGTCACCGACACCAGCACCAGCAGCACTCCCCCGGCGACGAACCCGTACGACGGCCCGGCCCGGTCGATCAGCAGCCCGGTCAGCGACGCCCCGGCGGCGCTGCCGAGGTTGTTGGCCGTGTTGATCCAGGTGCTCGCCTCGGTGCGCTGGTCCGGCGGCGTGAGCTCGTCGGCCGCGACGTACGACACCACGAACAGCGGCGACACCGCCAGGCCGAACGCGGCCATCACCACGCCCAGCACCACCAGGTGGCTGACCAGCGAAGCAGCGAGCAGCCCAACAGCCAGTACGCCGATCAGTCCCGCCAGCTGCGTCTCAGCGGGCCGCGTGTGCTTCCGGCGCCCCCACGCCAGTCCCCCGACCACGCTGCCCAGCCCGATGCCCGCCTCGACGAAGCCGGCCGCTCCCGGCCGCCCCTCCGCCTGGGCTGCACCGGCGATGCACAGGTACGCCGTACTGACTCCGGCTGCTGTCACCAGGATGACCAGCAGGATCCGGCGCAGTCCCCTGTTGGTCAGCGGGCCCAGCGGGTGCCGGGCCGGGCTCGGCGGACTGGTCCGGCGGGTCAGCGGCGCGGTGACCATCAGACAGGTACCAGCGGCCAGCAGCGCCGCCGTACAGATGAGTGATGCGGGTGCTGACCAGAAGCTGATCAGCAGACCGGCCAGCAACGGCCCGGCCAGGTAGAGGGACTCCTCACAGATCGCGTCGAGCGCGTAGGCGCGCTCCTTGAGACCGGTGTCGTCGGTGATGAGCCGCCAGTTGGCGCGCATCGACGGGCCGAGCGGTGGGGCGAAGAGGCCGGTCACAGTGACCAGGGCAACCAGGAGAGCCGGCGTCGTGAGCTGAGTGGCTACGACCAGGCCCAGTGCGCAGACGAGAGCCAGTGGCGGCAGGACGACGCGCTGGCTGTAGCGGTCGACCAGTCGAGCTTTGAACGGCATCGACAACGAAGACAGGCCGAAGCCGGCTCCAGCGGCTCCGGCAACGGCGAAGGAGCCGGTTGCTGCGTGGACGGTGAAGAGGATGGACAGCGGGAGCAGACCGTACGCCAGCCGGCCGAACAGCGCGGGCACGAAGGTGCGCAGCGCGGACGGCAGCAGCAGGACAGCACGGTAGCTCCCAGCACGCGTGGTGCTGGACATGAGAAGGCGCTCCTAGAGAGCCCCGGCCTCAGACAGAGACGGGGGACGACAGATGGGCTCGGTAGCGAGCCCTCTCTAGTGCGGCAGGCGGGACATGCGGCACACCCTACAACGCGCAGCAGGCCACGCCACTGGTTTTCCGGCGGCCGGAAATGGGGCACCAGGGAACCCGGTCGGCCGTAGGGTCGATCCAGGGCGCGCGGGCTGTGGGACCGCGCCAGAGCTGGAGGTACGACGAGATGCCGGGTGCTGACGGGTTCAACCGCAGGAGCTTCCTCGCCCTCGGAGGCGGGCTGGCCGCGATGGCCGTCGCCGGCTGCGGGTCGAACACCGGCCGCGGCGACTCCAGCGGTGGTGGCGCCTCCGGCGACAAACCGGCGCTCGCCCAGTGGTACCACCAGTACGGCGAAGCCGGCACCCAGCAGGCCGTCGAGCGCTACGCCAAGGAGTACCCGGACGCGACCGTCACGGTCCAGTGGTCGCCCGGCGACTACGACAAGAAGACCGCGGCCGCACTGCTCACCGACGGCGGGCCGGACGTCTTCGAGTACGGCAACGGCCCGTCGATCGACATGATCAAGGGCGGCCAGGTCGCCGACCTGACCGATCTGCTCGGCGACGCGAAGAGCGACTTCACGCCGTCGCTGCTGGCTCGCGTGACCTACCAGGGCAAGCTCTACGCGATCCCGCAGGCCACCGACATGCAGCTGCTGGTCTACCGCAAGAGCCTGCTGCAGCAGGCCGGCGTCCAGCCGCCGACGACTGTCGACGAGCTGATCGCCGCCGCGAAGAAGCTGACCACCGACAAGGTGAAGGGCCTGTTCGTCGGCAACGACGGCGGCGTCGGGATCCTCGGCGGCCCGGCGCTCTGGGCGGCCGGCGTCGACTACCTGACCGAGGACGGCAAGTTCGGCTTCGACAGCCCGGCCGCGGCCGAGTCGCTGCGCAAGTTGCGTGAGCTGTTCACCTCCAAGGCGTTGTTGCTCGGGGCACCGACCGACTGGTCGGACCCGTCGGCGTTCACCCAGGGCCTGACCGCGATGCAGTTCACCGGCCTGTGGACGTTCCCGGTGATCCAGAAGGCGTTCGCGGACGACTTCGGCGTCCTGCCCTGGCCGAAGCTGAACGCGACCACCGGCGCCCCGAGCGTCCCGGTCGGCGCGTACGGCGCCTCGGTCAGCACCAAGTCGAAGAACGTCGACGCGGCCAAGAAGTTCGTCAAGTGGCTGTGGGTCGACCAGACCGACAAGCAGCTCGACTGGGCGCAGAGCTACGGCTTCCACATCCCGGCCCGCAAATCGCTGGCCGAGAAGGCCGACAAGCTGAAGTCCGGCCCGGCCGCCGACGCGGTCAAGTTCGTCAACGAGAACGGGCACGCCCAGACCCCGTTGCTGTGGACCCCGAAGTCCGGTACGGCGTACTCGGACGCGGTCAGCCGGATCGTCAAGAACGGCAGCGACCCGGCCACCGAGATCAAGGCGGTCAAGGCCGTCGTGGAGGCTGAGCTCGAGCGCATCGCCGGCTGATGCCGGCGCTCGCCACGCGGCTGCGCGGCCGCTACGACCGCAACCTGTGGTTCGCGGTCTTCGTCGGCCCGTTCGTGCTCGGTCTGCTGGTCTTCGTCTACATACCGATCGTCTGGTCGGTGGTGCTGAGCTTCTTCGACGCGCGCAACACCGTCACGCCGACCGAGTTCGTGGGCCTGGGCAACTACCTGGACATGCTCCGGGACGCCGCGTTCCGGTCCAGCCTGCTCACCTTCCTGCTGTTCGCGCTGTTCATCGTCCCGACCACGTTCGTCTTCTCGCTCGGCCTGGCCCTACTGGTCAACAGGACCCGGGTCGCCAAGACGTTCTTCCGCTCGGTGTTCTTCCTGCCGACCGCCTGCTCGTACGTCGTGGCGTCGCTGATCTGGAAGCTGTCGATCTTCAACGGCGTCCGCTTCGGCCTGGCCAACACCGTGCTCGGCTGGTTCGGCGCGGAGCCTGTCGCCTGGCTCTCGGTCACCCAGCCGCCCTGGTACTGGCTGGTGATCGTGTCCGCGCGGATGTGGCTGCAGACCGGGTTCTACATGATCCTGTTCCTGGCCGGTCTGCAGCGGATCGCGCCGGCGCTGTACGAAGCAGCCGCGATCGACGGCGCGACCGGCTGGAAGGTGCTGCGCTACATCACCCTGCCGCAGCTGCGCGCCACGTCGACCGCCGTACTGCTGCTGCTCCTGATCAACGCGTTCCAGGCGTTCGACGAGTTCTACAACCTGCTCTCGAGCGCCAGCGGCTACCCGCCGTACGCGCGACCGCCGCTGGTCTACCTGTACTACGCGGCGCTCGGCCAGGGCCAGGACTTCGGCCACGGCAGCGCCGGCGCCGTACTGCTGACGCTCCTGATCGCGCTGGTCGCGCTGGTGCAGGGCAGGTTCCTTGGCCTCGGCAAGCGGGAGGACTGAGATGGCGATCCAGCGATCCAGCGCTGACCGGGCCGGCTCGGTCGTCCGGTACGTCGTACTGGCGGTCCTCGCGCTGCTGTTCCTGCTGCCGTTCTACCTGCTGGTCCGCAACGGCCTGTCGACCGAGCAGGACATCACGTCACCGGACTGGAAGCTCTTCCCGTCGTCGCTGCAGTGGCACAACATCGTTGACCTCTTCAACGATCCGCTGGTCCCGATCGGGCGGGCGCTGCTCAACTCGCTGGTGATCTCGGTCGTGCAGACGATCGGCGTCCTGGTGATCTCCGGCCTGGCCGGCTACGGGCTGGCCCGGATCCCGTTCCGGTACGCCAACGCGGTCTTCTACTTCATCGTCGCGACGCTGCTGATCCCGGCCGCGGTCACCTTCGTGCCGAGCTTCGTGCTGGTCTCGACGCTCGGCTGGGTGAGCACGCTGCGCGGGCTGATCGTGCCCGGGCTGTTCCAGGCGTTCGCGACGTTCCTGTTCCGGCAGTACTTCCTGAACTTCCCGCGCGAGCTGGAGGAAGCGGCGCAGCTCGACGGTACGGCGTACTGGGGGACGTTCTGGCGGATCGTGGTGCCGAACTCGACCGGGTTCATCGCCGCGATCGGCACCATCACGTTCATCGGGTCGTGGAACGCGTTCCTGTGGCCGCTGGTGATCGCACCGGACCAGAGCGCCTGGACGGTGCAGGTCGCGCTGTCGACGTTCCTGACCGCGCAGACCGTCAACCTGCCGCAACTCTTCGTCGCCGCCAGTGTCGCGATCGTGCCGCTGGTGGTGATGTTCGTCTTCCTGCAGCGCTGGATCGTCGAAGGCGTCGAGCGCTCGGGGATCAGTGAATAGTCTCTTGGAGGGGGCACCATGATCGACCAGTTACGCAAGGAAGTCTCCGGACCGGTTCTCGCCCGGGGCGACGAGGGCTTCGCGGCCGAGGTGGCCGCGCAGAACACCGCGATCGTGCACACGCCGGAAGTTGCCGTCGGCATCGAGTCCGAGGAGGACGCGGCGGCCGTCGTACGGATCGCCGCTGCCACCGGTACGCCGGTCCGGGTGCTGGCCACCGGCCACGGTTCCGCCGTACCGGTCACGGACGGGATCCTCGTCACCACGCGGCGGCTCGGCGGAGTGAGCATCGACCCCGAGACCCGGGTCGCGACCATCGGCGCCGGCGTGCGCTGGGCCGAGGTGATCGCCGCAGGCGCCGAGCACGGGCTCGCACCGATCGCGGGCGCGTCCGACAACGTCGGCGTGATCGGCTACACCACCGGCGGCGGCCTCGGCCCGCTGGCGCGCAACTTCGGCTTCTCTTCCGACTGGGCGCGCAGCTTCCGCCTCGTCACCGCCGACGGCACCGTCCGGACGGCGTCGGCTGACGAGAACCCGGACCTGTTCTGGGCGCTGCGCGGCGGCAAGTCCGGCTTCGGCATCGTCACCTCGATGGACTTCGAGCTGGTCGAGCTGAGCACCCTGTACGGCGGCTCGCTGATCTACGACGCCGACCAGATCGCGCCGGTCTTCAGCGCCTGGGTCGACTGGACCAAGACGCTGCCGCGGGAGGCGACCACGTCGGTGGTGATCCTGCGGCTGCCGCCGCTGGAGTTCATCCCCGAGCCGCTGCGCGGCAAGACGGTGCTCAGCCTGCGGTTCGCGTACGTCGGCGACCCGGCGGGCGGGCGGTCGCCGAAGGTCGACGTCGCCGAGGGCGAGCGGCTGCTGCAGCCGATGCGCGACGCCGGGACGGCGCTGATGGACGGCGTCCAGGAGATGCCGGCGTCACGGATCGCGGACATCCACAACGACCCGCGCGACCCTGGTCCGGGCTGGGATCGCGGGCACCTGCTCGCCGACATCGACGCCTCGTTCGCCTCGGCGTTTCTCGGCGTGGCGGGCCCTGAGCAGCAGATCCCGTTCGTGGCCGTCGAGATCCGCCACCTCGGCGGCGCGGTCGCCCGGGACGTGCCCGAGGGCTCGGCCGTCGGCGGCCGCGGTGCGGCGTACACGCTGATCCTGATCGGCGCCCCGGACCCGTCGCTGTTCGCCACGGTCCTTCCCCCGGCCGCCGAGGCGGTGCTGGCACCGCTGGAGCCGTGGCGCTCCCCCGAGCACAACGTCAACTACGCCGGCGGCTTGACCGTCCCCGGCTCCTACGAGGCCTGCTGGCCGGCCGAGACTTTCCAGCGCCTCGCCGAGATCCGCAAGACCTACGACCCGAACGTGCTGTTCCCCTACGGTCCGCCTACAGCGCAGGGATGACGTCCCGCCCGTACGACGCCAAGGTCTCCTCCTTGGCGTCGTGCTGGAGGTAGAGCGCGAACTGGTCCACGCCGAGGTCGCGCAGCTCGCGCAGCCGGGTGAGGTGGTTCTCGACCGGGCCGAGGATGCAGAACCGGTCGACCACCTCGTCCGGCACGAACGCGGTGTGGGTGTTGCCGGCCCGGCCGTGCTCGGCGTAGTCGTAGCCCTCGCGGCCCTTGATGTAGTCGGTCAGCGCGGGCGGGACGGTCCCGCTCGCGCCGTACCGGGCGACGATGTCGGCGACGTGGTTGCCGACCATCCCGCCGAACCAGCGGGTCTGCTCGCGCTGGTGCTCCAGATCGTCACCGACGTACGCCGGTGCCGCGACGCAGAACTTGATCGCCGCCGGGTCGCGCCCGGCCTCCTCGGCCGCGCCGCGGACGGCTGAGATCATCCAGGCCGCGATGTCCGGGTCGGCGAGCTGCAGGATGTACCCGTCGCCGACCTGCCCGGTCGCGGCCAGCGCCTTCGGCCCGTACGCCGCCACCCAGACCTCGAGCGCACCGTTCTCGACCCAGGCGAACTTGAGCTGCTGCCCGCGGTACTCGACCGTCCGCCCGCAGGCCAGCTCGCGGACCACCTCGACGCACTGCTTCAGCTCCGCGATCGTGCCCGGCTTCGCGCCGAGCGTGCGCAGCGCGGAGTCGCCGCGGCCGATGCCGCAGATCGTCCGGTTCCCGAACATCTCGTTCAGCGTCGCGAACTGGGAGGCGATCACGGTCCAGTCCCGGGTGCCGGGGTTGGTCACCATCGGGCCGACGATCACGTTCTGCGTGGCGGCCAGGATCTGCGGGTAGATCACGAACGGCTCCTGCCAGAGCAGGTGCGAGTCGAACGTCCAGATGTGGCTGAAGCCGGCCTGCTCGGCCTTCACGGCCAGGTCGACGACTGCCGAGGCCGGCGGATCGCACTGGAACACCACTCCGAAGTCCACCGGGCTCCTCCTTCAGACCAGGTACGACGACAGGCCGCGGCGCAGGTACCGACCGTGTCCCTTCCGGCCATGGTAGTTGCCGTCGGCCACGATCACCCGGCCGCGCGAGGTCACCGTGTCGACATGTCCCCTGACCTCGAACCCCTCGTACGCCGAGTGGTCCATGTTCATGTGGTGGGTCTCCACGCCGATCCGAGTCTGCCCGTTCGGGTCGTAGACCACCACGTCGCCGTCCGAACCTGGCTGAATCACGCCCTTCTGCGGATACAGCCCGAACATCCGGGCCGGTGTCGTCGCGATCGTCTCGACCCAGCGCTCCAGCGACAGCTGCCCGTCGACGACACCCTGGTACACCAGGTCGACCCGGTGCTCGACGCCGCCGATCCCGTTCGGGATCTTGGAGAAGTCGCCGATCCCGAGCTCCTTCTGGTCCTTCATGCAGAACGGGCAGTGGTCGGTCGACACGATCGCCAGATCGTTGCTCCGGAGCCCTTTCCAGAGGTCGCGCGCGTGGTTCTCGTGCTTGCTGCGCAGCGGCGTCGAGCAGACCCACTTCGCGCCCTCGAACCCGGGCGCGCCCAGCTGGTCCTCGAGCGTCAGGTACAGGTACTGCGGGCAGGTCTCGGCGAATACGTTGCGGCCCCGGTCGCGCGCGGCGGCGACCGCTTCGAGCGCGCCGCTGGCCGACAGGTGCACGATGTACAGCGGACAGTCCTCCGCGACCTCGGCGAGGGCGATCGCGCGACTGGTCGCCTCCGTCTCCAGCGCCGGCGGCCGGGTGATGCCGTGGTAGATCGGGTCGGTCTCGCCGCGGGCCAGCGCCTGCTGGACCAGGACGTCGATCGCGATCCCGTTCTCGGCGTGCATCATCACCATCGCGCCGTTGGCCCGCGCGGTCTGCATCGCGCGCAGGATCTGGCCGTCGTCGGAGTAGAAGACGCCCGGGTAGGCCATGAACAGCTTGAAGCTGGTGATCCCCTCGTCGGCGACGAGCTGGTCCATCGCCTTCAGTGCGTCGGTGTCCACGCCGCCGAGGATCATGTGGAACGCGTAGTCGACGTGACAGTTGCCCTCGGCCTTCGCGTGCCAGGCGGCGAGCCCGTCCTGGACCACCTCACCGGTGCGCTGCACGGCGAAGTCGATGATCGTCGTCGTCCCGCCCCAGGCCGCCGCCCGGGTCCCGGTGTCGAAGGTGTCGCTGGCCGCCGTACCGCCGAACGGCAGCTCCATGTGCGTGTGCGCGTCGATCCCGCCCGGGATCACGTACTTGCCGGCCGCATCGATCACCTCGTCGGCCTGCACCTGCGCGCTGTGCTCCGGGTCGAAGACCGCCGCGATCTTCTCGCCGACGATCAGCACGTCCGCCGGGTGCGTCCCGGTCGGTCCGACCACCGTCCCGCCCTTGACCAGCAACGACATCCTCGACGCTCCTCCGCTAGGGGGTTGGTGCTAGGGGGTTGGTGCTAGGGGGTTGGTGCTAGGGGGTTGGTGCTAGGGGGTTGGTGCTAGGGCTTGGTCAGGTCTCCGTAGGCGTCCGGCCGCCGGTCCCGGTAGAACTGCCAGCGGTCCCGCACGGTATCGAGCAGCCCCAGGTCCAGGTCCCGGACGATCAGCTCCGGGTTGTGGTCGTCGCCGACCTCCCCGACGAACTTGCCTTCCGGGTCCACGAAGTACGACGTCCCGTAGAAGTCGTTCTCCCCGTACTCCTCGACCCCGACCCGGTTGATCGCCCCGATGAAGTACTCGTTGGCGACGGCGGACGCCGGCTGCTCCAACTTCCACAGGTACGACGAGAGTCCCCTCGAGGTTGCCGAGGGGTTGAACACGATCTTCGCCCCCGCCAGCCCCAGCGCCCGCCACCCCTCCGGGAAGTGCCGGTCGTAACAGATGTAGACCCCGATCCGCCCGACCGCGGTGTCGAACACCGGATACCCCAGGTTCCCCGGCCGGAAGTAGAACTTCTCCCAGAACCCCTTCACCTGCGGGATGTGGTTCTTCCGGTACTTCCCCAGGTACTTGCCGTCAGCATCGATCACGGCCGCGGTGTTGTACAGCACCCCCGCCTGCTCCTGCTCGTACATGGGCAGCACCATCACCATCCCGAGCTCCGCCGCCAGCGCCTGGAACCGCTCGGTCGTCGGCCCCGGCACACTCTCGGCGTACGCGTAGAACTCCGGATCCTGCACCTGGCAGAAGTAGGGCCCGTAGAACAGCTCCTGGAAGCAGATCACCTTCGCCCCCTGAGCGGCCGCCTCCCGCGCATACCCCTCATGCGCCTTGACCATCGACTCCTGGTCCCCGGTCCACCCCGTCTGCACCAACGCCGCCCGCACGATCTCCGCCATCGCGAACCTCCCGCTAGCCGAGCACCCATGCTCCGCCCGATCACCACCCGGCGTCAACGACCCTGCTACTTGTACGCCGCCAGGTACACGTGGCAACCGTGCTCCTCGTGCACCACGCTGAACGCCCCGAACCGCAGCTCCGACACCCCCTCCGACAGCACGATCCAATGGTCGGCGAACGCCAGCAGCTTGCTGCCGGCGGACCGGCGGCAGGTCGGGATCAGTTGCACGGCGGGTTCCTCCTCGGGGGTCGACGCAGCCTGGTCGGCGCAGGATCGCCGGTAAGGTCTTGCTGTGGAGAGGGTTACGTTGCGAGACGTTGCCGCGCGGGCCGGGGTTTCGATGAAGACCGTGTCGAACGTGGTGCGCGGGTACCAGCACGTGAGCCCTCGGATGCGGGAGCGGGTGCAGGCGGCGCTCGACGAGCTCGGGTACCGGCCGAACCTGAGTGGGCGGAGTCTCGCGACCGGGCGGTCGAGCATGCTGGCGCTCGCCGTACCGGATCTTCGGCGGCCGTACTTCGGGGAGCTGGCGCACGTCTTCGCCCGGGTGAGCACCGAGCGTGGGTACCGGCTGCTGCTGGAGGAGACCGGCGGTACGGCGGAGGGCGAGCGCGCGGTGCTGCGCGATCTCGAGGTGGGGGTCGTGGCGGGGATGGTGATCCATCCGCAGGCGCTGACCGCCGCCGAGCTGGAGGTGCTGCGGCACGACACGCCGCTGGTCTTCCTCGGCGAGGACCCGCGGCCGCCGACGGCCGATCAGGTCGCGATCGACAACGTCGCCGCCGCGGCCGAGGCGGTCGCGCACCTGGTCGCACTCGGCCGGCGCCGGATCGGCTTCATCGGGCACGAGGCCGGCGCGCTCTCCAACCCGTCCGAGCTCCGCCTGACCGGCTACCGCCGGGCGCTGACCGCCGCCGGGCTCCCGTACGACGAATCGCTCCTCGTCACCCGCGCCGAAGGCGACGCCCTCGGCGCCGAGACCGCTCTGAACTCCGCGCTAGACTCCGGCCTCCGCGTCGATGCCCTCCTCTGTCGCGACGACCTGGCCGCCATCGGCGCTCTCCGCGCGCTCACCCAGCACGGGTACGCCGTACCGACCGATGTCGCCGTCATCGGCTGGGACGCGATCGAGCTGGGCGCCAGTACGACGCCCAGCCTGACCAGCGTCGAGCCCGACACCCACGCGCTGGTCGAGCGGGCCCTGGACCTGCTCCTCGACCGCATGGAAACGCCCGACTCCCCCGGCCACCAGGCGACGGTGGGGCATCGTCTGGTCTACCGGGAGAGCGCTCCAGCACTCGCGCGCTGACCAGCAGCCCGCGCCGTCAGCCCACGACAGCGCCCAGGAGCTCGATCACGGCGGCCCGCACGGACTCAGGTAGCTCCACCGCCGCCAGCTCCGCAATCCGTTCGGCCGCGGGGCGATCGGCGGTGATGATCTCCCAAGCCTCCAGCTTCTCCGGATTGCCGCACTGAGAACGCTCCAGCAGCTCCAGGATCGCCTCCGACTGATCGACCCCCACCCGCAGCTCACCCTCGACCCGTACGACGCTCTCCGAGTCCGCCCGGGCGCTGAACGACACACTCCACCGCCCGTCGACCCCGACCACCTCGACCGGCTTCCCGTCCACACTCACCGCGCCGGACGGCAGCGTCGCGAGGAACGTGATCGTCCACTCCCGCACCTCCGGCACGACGTCAGCCCGGTCAACCGCCCCGACCCGGAACGCACCGTGCTCAGCATCCCAACCGAGCGCCGTCCGCACCGGAGCATCACTCACCCGGTCGTCCTCGGCGTCCTCCAGCAACTCGAACTCACCGGACGCCGCCGGCGCCACCAGTACCTCGAACGACCCCGGGTTCCGCGTCGCATCCAGCTCGTCCGTCAGCGGCAGAATCCCGCCGGCCTTCAGCAGCACCGGAATCGACTCCACCGATCGGTGCAGCTCCACCGCCCGGTCGCCCCGGTAGACCGTCCCGGTGAAGACGTCAGTCCACACGCCGGAAGGCAACCAGGCCCGCACCCGCCCGCGCAACGACTCCGGCGACCGCGGCGACGTGATCGGCGCGACCACCAGCTCCGTCCCGAACGCATACTGATTCGGTACGCCGTACGCCTCCGCCCGCCGCGGCTCCAGGTGATACATCGGCCGCACCAACGGCGTACCAGCCGCCGCGAGATGGTTCATCGAGTGCAGGTAAGGCACCATCCGGTGCCGGAACCGCAACGCCTCCCCCATCGCCGACCGGTGCTCGGACGGAAACGCCCAAGGCTCCTTCCGGATGAACGGGTTGTTCGCCGAGTGCAGCCGCGAGATCGGTGAGAACACCCCGAACTGCACCCACCGCGTCGCCAGCTCGTCGTCGCGAACACCCCGCGTGTGCCCGCCGATGTCGTGGCTCCACCAGCAGTACCCGATGTTCGCCGCGGTCGCCGTGAACTCCGGCTGGAACGCCAGCGAGGCCCACGACACGACCGCGTCCCCCGAGAACCCCACGGCGTACCGGTGACTGCCCGGCCCGGCGTACCGCGAGAACGTCATCCCCGGCCGCCCGTCGCGCGCCGCGTCGAGCGTGTGGAAGT
This sequence comes from Kribbella sp. NPDC051770, assembly GCF_040681455.1. Taxonomy (NCBI): domain Bacteria; kingdom Bacillati; phylum Actinomycetota; class Actinomycetes; order Propionibacteriales; family Kribbellaceae; genus Kribbella; species Kribbella sp. NPDC051770. The sequence goes on from NZ_JBFAYT010000007.1 coordinate 354,630, forward strand.
GGTTCAGCAACCACAACGGATCGACGCCGACGGCGTTCGAGCTCGACCCCTGCTGCCAGTCGATCCACCAGAAGTCGACGCCCTCGGCCTCGAGCGGGTGATGCAGCTGCTCGAAGTACGCGCGCAGGAACGTCTGATCCGTCGGGTCGAACGGAATCGCCGCTCCACTCTCCGGATCGACCCCGACCGCCCGCGCCACCGCGGGGTACGCATCCTCAAAAGCCCGTACGCCGTCCGCCGGGTGCAGGTTGAGCGTCGTCCGCAGCCCGCGCTCGTGCAGGCCCTTCAGAAACGCCGGCGGGTCAGGGATCAGCGACCGCTCCCACGAGTACCCCGTCCAGCCGTTCCCGTACTCCGGCGGCACCGAGTCCACCCGGTGCCAGTCCATGTCGATCACCGCGACCGAGAACGGCAGCGCCTCGTCGGCGAACCGATCCATCAGCGCGAGGTAGGAGTCGCTCGTGTACGGGTGGTACCGGCTCCACCAGTTCCCGAGCGCCCACCGCGGCAGCCGTGTCGGCGCACCCGACACGGCGTAGAACGCCTCGACCGCCGCCGCGTACTCGCGCCCGTACGCGAACACGTACAGGTCCCGCCGGCCGTCGACCCGCGTCCCGATCCAGCCGTCGTCCTCGAACAGGAACGACTCCGAGTCGTCCAGTACGGCGACGCCGCTCGGCGCCACGACTCCCGGCCCGAGCTCGGCGCGACCGTCGACGTCGTCGAGGGTGCGGGTCGTGCCGCCGAGGTCGCGCGACGGTTCGCCGTACCGCCAGCGGCCGCTGTCGCGCCCGAGGCACTCGACGAGCAGGCCGTGCGTCGAGAACGGCTGTCCGTCGTACCGGAGGCGGGCCCGCTCGGTGGTGATCACGACACCGCGCTCGTCGCGCTCGACGGTGAACTCCACCGGCGCGACGTCCCGGCGTACGGCGAAGGTCGAGACGCGGTCCTCGAACGCACCGTCCTCGGACCACTCGATCCGGAACAGCCCGCTGCCGAGCACCGAGACCCGCCAGTGCTCGCCGCTGACCTGGTGGTCGGCGCGCGCTCGCGGTGATGCCCCGGGCAACGGCCGGACGACGGGCAGGTCGGTCATGGATCTCCTCGGTCAGCTCTTGACGGCGCCCTGGGTGACACCGCTGATCACCCAGCGCTGGGCGAACAGGTACACGATGATGGTCGGGGCCATCGTCATCAGGTAGGAGGCGAAGGCAACGTTGTAGTCGGTGCCGAAGTCGCTCTGGAAGATGTTCTGCACGACCGGGAGGGTCTGCAGTTTCGGGTCGGCGGTGATCAGCGACGGCAGCATGAAGTCGTTCCAGGATGCCAGGAAGGCGAAGATCCCGACCGTCGCGTTCATCGGGCCGAGCAGCGGCAGCACGATCCGGCGGAAGATCTGCCAGGTCGAGGCGCCGTCGATCCGGGCGCTCTCCTCGAGCTCGGCGGGGACCGTGCGCAGGTACGCCGTGTAGAGCAGCACGCTGAACGACAGCTGGAACATCGCGTGCAGCACACCGACCCCGACCGGGTTGTCGAGGCCGGTCAGCGCGGTCAGCTTGATCTGCGGCAGCGCGACCACCGGGAACGGCAGGAACATTGCCGCCAGCAAGTAGATGAACGACCAGCGGAAGAACCGGCGGTTCCAGTTCTTGGCGATCGCGTACGCCGCCAGCGAGCTGAGCAGCAGCGTCAGCACGACCGTGATGACCGCGACCGCGAGCGACACCGAGAACGCGACCGGGAAGCGGGTCAGCTCCCAGGCGTCGGAGAAGCTGCTCAGGTTGAACGGCTTCGGCAGCGCGAACGCGTTGCCGTCGACCGACTGGCCGCTGGTCTTGAACGCCATCGACAGCGTCACGTACAGCGGCGCGAGCACGGTCAGCGACGCGAGCGCCAGGACGATCGTGATCGGCCAGTTGGTACGGCGCTGCCGGCGCCGGCGCGGCGCGACGGCCGTGGACTGCAGCGTGGTCACAGGCGGACCATCCTTCCTCGGGTGGCGACCAGCTGGACGATCGAGATCAGCACGGTGAGGACGAAGAACACGGTCGCGTTGGTCATCTGGTAGGCGTAGTCGCCGCCGGTGAAGCCGCCGAAGATGGTGATCGCGACGCTCCGGGTCGCCGTGCCGGGACCGCCGCCGGTGAGGCCGACGATCACGTCGTACGCACCGAGGTAGCCCTTCACCCCGAGGATCGTGTTGATCACGATGAACCCGCTGATCAGCGGGACCGTGATCGAGCGGAACTGCCGCCACGGGCCGGCGCCGTCGAGCGCGCTCACCTCGTACAGCTCACCCGGGATCGCGGTCAGGCCGCCGAGGTAGACCAGCATCGCGCCGGGGATCGTCTGCCAGGCCGAGACGATCACGATCGACAACCAGGCCAGGTCGGGGTCGCCGAGGATGCTCTGCTCCAGCGGCGCGAACCCGGCCGACGTCGCGATCGCCGGGAGCGTGTTGGAGAACAGGAAGCTGAACACGTACGCGACGACGATGCCGGACAGGACCATCGGCAGCACGAACACGCTGCGCAGCGCGGCAGCGGCGCGGATCTTCGCCGACAGGCCGACCGCGAGGGCGAGCGCGATCAGCTGCGCGATCACCACGGTGACCGCGGCGAAGCCGATCGTGAACGTGTACGACTCGAGGATCGCCGGGTCGTCGAACAGTGCCTGGTAGTTGCGCAGGCCGAGGAACGACCAGTCGCCGACGCCGATGTAGTCGGTGAAGCTGTAGAAGATGCCGACCAGCGCGGGACCGACGACGAAGGCGGTGAACAGGATCAGGGTCGGGACGAGGAAGAGGTAGTAGACCGGTTCGACGCTGCGCCGGGCCGGTTTGCGGGTGCTCACGTGGTTGCTCCTCGCTTGGCGAGCCGGCGCCAGTCGGCGTCGAGGTCGGTCAGCAGCTTGTCGAAATTCCCGCTGCCGATCGCCGACTGCAGGTAGTTGCCGAGCGGGACCGAGGTCGGGATGAAGGTGCCGGCACCCTGGTAGAACGCGCCGCTGTCGACGTACGGCTGGAGGCCGGTCAGGCGCGGGTCTTTCTGTGCCGGCGCGTCCTTGGTGGTCGCGTAGGCCAGGTTGTCCTGGTTGTAGGCGTTGATGATCTCGGGCCGCATCAGGAACTCGACCAGGTCGCCGGCCGCCTGCACCTTCGCCGAGCGCTGCGGGATGTAGAGGCCGAGGTCGACGTTCACCCGGGCCCTGCGGTCGGCGGCGTTCTCGCTGACCGGCAGCGCGAAGGTCCCGATCTCGAGCTTCGGGTCGACGAGCGCGATCTGGCCGATCGCCCACGGTCCCTGCAGGTACATCGCGGCCTGGCCTTTGCCGAAGGCAAGGTTCCCGTCCTCGTAGGAGCGGACCGCGTGGTCGGGGTTGAAGAACGTCGAGATCGTCTTGGCCCGTTCCATCGCGACCGCGAACGTCTTCTGGAACGACACCTCGGAGTCCGGCCCGACGTTCTCGCCGATCTCGTTCATCTTCGCGAAGAAGTCCGCGGTGTCGACCAGGCTGCCCACGGAGTAGTCGAACAGCCCCTGCCAGATCGTCCAGGTGGTTCGCCCGGTGGCGTAGACCGGGGTGATCTTCGCCTTCCTGAGCTCGGTGCACACGGCAACGAACTCGCTCCAGGTCGTCGGCACCGGCAGCTGGTGATCGGCGAAGATCTTCTTGTTGTAGATGACTCCCGCGGCGGCCAGTGAGTACGGCAGCACCGCCGTACGGCCTGGGTAGGTCGCGTACTGATCGGTCAGCCCGCCGATGTCACTCCGGATGCGCTGCGCCGACGGCAGGTGTGACAGGTCGCTCAGCTGCCCCCGCTTGATGTACCGCGCCAGCTCGAGGTTGTCGTTGAAGCACCCGACGTCCGCCGGCTCGTTCCGCACGAACTGCGGCGCGATCGAGGAGGTGGTGTCGTGCACCACGCTGATCCCCGGATGCTCCTTCTCGAACGCCCGCAGCAGCCGGTCGAAGTACGCGATCACTTCCTGCTTCTGCTCGAAGAACCGCAGCGTGCGCGCATCCTTCCCGGCTCCCGGCGAGCACCCCACGCCCAGCGCGGCCAGCGCCGCAACGCCACCCAGCTGGAGAACCGCCCGCCGACTCAACCCGCCCTGCCGGACGCCAGAACCCACGAGCCATCTCCCAACCTCGACTTTTACAGCGCTGTAAATTTACAACGATGCAAAACCCGGGTCAAGAAAGCCGTCTCAGAGCGTGATCCGCGCCGGATCGACGGCCCGCGCGCATCCGAGGCGAAGGCGTTGCTGTCGAGGGTGAAGAGATGCCCCTCGGGGTCGGTGAGCCGAGCCCAGCCACCGTCTCGGAAGTGGTGCTCTGCGCCCAGCTCGGCGAGGGCTTGGACACACGTGATGGCGAGGTCCGGTTCGTACGTGACGAGGTGCGCGCTTTTCACTGGCTCAGAACGTGATCGTCCGGGTGGGTGACGGGAGGACCCGGCCGCCGACCGTCGTCCAGCCGCCCGAGAGGTTGGTGGTGATCAGCTGGGAGCCGGCGCCTTGGGTGATGTGGAGGGAGCGGCCGAGGCGGGCGGTGAGTTGGGTGGCGGCGGAGCCGGTGGCTTCGTCTTCGGGCACACCCATCGCCGGGGCGAAGACCCGAGCGCGGATGCGGCCTTGGGTTTCGTCCTCCCAGGCCCACAGATAGGTGTGACCGGCTGAGTACGCCGCTGGGGTGGCGGCGAGAACGTCCGCGGGGGTGTCGAGCTGCTGCCAGTCGAAGGTGCTGCCCCAGGAGGCGTTCGCGCGCACGGCGGTGATGCCGTTGCTGCGGACAACCGGGACCTCACCGGCGGGAACGCGCAGCACGTCGGTCGACTGCCCCTGCGCGTGCAACCACCAGGCGACGCCGACCGTCGGGTGCCCGGCAAACGGCATCTCGCCGGTCTGGCTGAAGATCTGGATCGCCCCGGTCGCGGGATCATCGACGAAGACGGTCTCGCTGTACCCGAGCCGGGCCGCCATCCGCTGCCGCTGATCGGCAGGCACCAGCGCCCCGTCGACGATCCCGAGCGGGTTGCCGAAGGCACCGGATGGGTCGACGAAGACCCGTACGACGTGAACGTCCACGGTGGTCATCGGTTCAGAACACCTTGCCTGCTGGCGTACGGCGCACGCGGGATTGGCTCGGACCGCCGACCGGCGTACCCGGGTGCTCGGTCAGAGGACGAGGATCGCGGCGATGACGGCGATCAGGACGACGCCGGCGCCGACGGCGGCCAGCATCCGGCCGTTCATCTTCGGCTCTTCCTTGGCGTGGACCTCGCCCTCGCTGACGAAGGCGCGGAACATCTGGGTGCTCGCGCCCGGGTCCTGCTCGTTCTCGGTGGCGTGGTTCGTGTTCTGGTCAGCCATGGGCCCGACCCTACCGGCGGCACCGCGGCGTCAGCACACTGCAATCGCCGATCTGACCCGACTCTTACCGTCCGTACACGCAGCGTCCACGTTCGGCTGATCGACGGCCACGGATCGCGCATGTACCATTTGGTACATGCGCTTCGATCACTCCACCACCGTGAACGCCCCACCCGAACGGGTCTGGGCGGTCTTCAGCGATGTCGCCCACTGGCCCGACTGGACGCCGACCGTCGACGCGGTCGAACGCCTCGACGAGGGCGCCCTGCGGGTCGGTTCCCGGACCCGGATCCGCCAGCCGAAACTCCCGGTCGCCGTCTGGGAGGTGACCGAACTGAAGGACGGCGAGTACTTCGAATGGGTCTCCCGCGCACCGGGCATCAAGACCACCGGCGGCCACCGGGTGATCAGCACGCCGGAAGGCACGGTCGCGACCGCGACGATCATCCAGGAGGGCCCGCTCGGCTGGCTGTTCGGCAAGCTCTACGCCAAGCTGACCAGGAACTACATCCAGCTCGAAACCGAGAACCTGAAGAGAGTCAGCGAGGCGTGAGCAACCATCCGAAGGCTGCCCCCGAGGACAACGCGACGGGACCGGCCGCGGACGACCGGGTCCCCGGCCGGTGAGCCGGGAGTCCTTGCTCACCGACGCTGTCGAGCACTTCGCGAAGAACGGCATCGGGGATGCCAGCCTGCGAGCGATCGCGACGTCGATCGGTACGAGCCACCGGATGCTGATCTACCACTTCGGTTCGCGCGAGGGTCTGCTCGCTGAGGTTGTCCGGACGGTCGAGCAGCAGCAGCGCGATCTGCTCGCGGAGCTCGAGGACCTTCCCCTCGAACAGCAAGCCGAGGAGTTCTGGCGCCGCGTCACCGAGGCGACGCTGATCTACGGCCCGCTCTTCTTCGAGCTCTCCGCCCACGCGATGCAGGACCTCCCGCACACCGAGGCCCTGAAGGCCGACCTGATCAACGTCTGGCTTCCCCCGCTGATCAGGCTCTGCGTGAAGGCCGGAATCCCCGAGGACCAAGCACCGGCGTACGCCCGCCTGGGTCTGGCGTCCTCGCGTGGACTGCTCTTCGACCTCCTGCTGACCGGCGATCGCGCAGGCGTCGACGAAGCCTCGGCGCTGCTCAACCACCTCTTCACCCTCCGCTGACACGATCACCGCAGTAGGTTCGACTCGGAGGTGGGACTGATGACCCCAGCAGCAGGCGAGCTCGTCACCGAGATCTTCGAGTACGACGGCGGCCGGCAGGTCACCGTCTACGTGCCACCGGATCCACCCGAGGCGGTCGTCTACGCCGGGGACGGCCAGCTCATCTCCCAGTGGGGCGGACACCTCGAAGCCGCCGACGGACCGCCCACGATGATCGTGGGCGTCCATCGGACACACTCCGAGGACGAGCTGGACCGGATCAAGGAGTACTCCCCCTCCTTCGACGAGCAACGCTTCGCGGCCCACGAGAAGTTCTTCGTCGAGGACGTCCGCGAGTGGGCCACGAGGCACTTCGGCCTCGCGCTGACCGGGGAACGGACAGCGGTGTGCGGAGTGTCGGCGAGCGGCGAACTCTCCTTGGCGCTGGGGCTCCGGCACCCGGACCTCTACGGCGTGATCTTCTCCGCCTCACCAGGTGGCGGCTTTAAACCACCGGAGACGCTACCGAGTCCACTACCCCGCACCTACCTGGTCGCCGGCACGCTGGAGCCCTGGTTCCTGGAGAACGCGACCCGCTGGGCCGATGCACTCCGCGAAGCCGACGCAGACGTCGTACTGACGGAAAGAGCCGGCGACCACGGCGATCCTTTCTGGGCAGAGGAATTCCCACTGATGGTCGAGTGGGCCTTCGGCAGGTAGCCGCTCCAGCAGCCCACGGAGCAGCCACCACCTGGACCGAGGACACGGAACGCTCCGGATCGGCCCACGCGCTTCGCGAGCATCCGCCCGCGGGGTTGAACGCGACCGTCCCGTCCGCGGCGACGGGACGAGCCCTCGCGCTTCGGCCGCGCGATATTCGCTGTGCCTTTCACTGTCCTCCAGCCAGGATGGATGCGTGGTGACAGACGACATGCCCGGGCACTGGTACGAGGACTACGAGCGTGGTCGGCCCGGCTACCCAGCTCAGGTCGTTGATCTCGCCGAGCTCACGCCGTCGGGGACGGCGCTGGAGCTTGCCGCCGGGACGGGCAAGTTCACCCGGCAGCTGGTCTCGAGGATCGCGCACGTGGTGACTGTCGAGCCGGACTCCGGCATGCGCCGTCGGCTCGTCTCGGGCTGTCCTGGCGTCGAGGTGATCGACGGTACCGCGGAACAGATTCCGCTCGCGGACGGCGCGGTCGACGCGGTCTTCGTGGCCCAGGCCTTCCACTGGTTCGACACCGAACCCGCGGTGCGGGAGATCGCCCGAGTCCTGCGACCGGGCGGGGCTCTCGTGGTGATGTGGAACGTGGCCAGCGGATCAGCCGTCCCGTCCATTACGGCTGTCGAAGAGCTGCTCGCCCCCATCTGGCCTCGAGACTCCGGGTTCCCGCTCGACATGATGAGTGGCGATTGGGCACCCAGTGCCTGGAAGCTGCCCTTCGCCAAGAAGACGTTCACCGAGATCCACGAAGCGCGGCTGGCGAATCCTCAGACCGTCGACGCATCAGGGCTCGTCGCCTACTTCGGCTCGATGGGCTGGATCGCAAACCTTCCGGACGACCAGCGACTGCCGCTGATTGACGCCCTGACGGCTCAACTAACTGCCGAAGCGTATGTGCTGCCCTGGCAGACCCGCGTGCAGTGGACACGACTCAGCTCACCGAGCTGACCACACAACGGTGCATGGGTGGAGGCTCGACGACGGCGCGGATGCCTGCACCTGGGCCGGCACCGTCGATGTCGGCCCGGCTGCTCCCGTCACTCTGACATCCGGCGACAACTTCGCGGCCGGCTCGGCCAGCACCCGCTGGGCTCGGCCAGCACCCGCTGGGCTCGGCCAGCACCCGCTGGGCTCGGCCAGCACCCGCTGGCTCGGCCAGCACCCCCTGGCTCGGCCGGGGTCGGCCGGGATCGGCTGGCATCGGTTGGGCACACGCAGCGCTGCCGCTGTGAGTTGCCAGGTCCGACGGCGCCGCGGTGGCGGCGTGAACTGGGCGATCGGCCGGCCGAGGGCGTGGGGTCCAGGGGGTCCTGCGGATGGGGTGGTCCTTGCACCGCGTGAAGGTTGGCACGCGATGACCGGGCGGCGGCTACTCGGGCTCCGTGGGGGTTTGGATCCAGCCGGTGACCACTGGCAGGCCGGTGGGGCGGTGGATGGCCGTGAAGGCGAACGGGCGGTCGAGGGTGACCGCCAGACGTGGTGACTGAGGGAGCACGGCGGCGGCTCTGGTCATGCCGAAGGCTGTGATCGCGGCGGCTTCGAAGCCGGTTGCGTAGAAGCGTGCCAGGACCGACTGCTTGGCCTGCCCGACCGCCAGTGGGTCGGGGCTGATCGCGGAGAAGTGCCCCTGCTCCCCTGGGTCCGTGCTGACCGCGGCGAGGCCGAAGAGCGAGCGCAGCGCGAGCAGGTCGTGCTCGACGGAAACCGAGAACGACGGCAGCGCGAGGGTCAGATCGGGGACCGCGGCGGTGCTCTGCGCGAGAGTCACCGCGGGCGCCAACTGGTCGCCTCGTTCGGCGCCGACAAGGAGAGCACTACCGGGCCTGCCACCTTCGGAACCAACAGCAGCCAACAGAGCAGCCAGTACGTCGGGCTGCGGGGTCTCGGGTGACGCGATGCCCAGCAGAACATCGACGTCGGCATCACCCGCGACGGTGATGACGGTGAGCGGCCCCGCGACCGGGTCGTCGTGGACGCGGAGCGAGTCCAGGTCGCGGTCGGTGCGGTCGAGCCAGTGCCACGCGCCGGCCCAGTCGCCCTCGTGGATCCGCTTGATCTGCTCGCGGAACGGCCGCGCCCAGGTCAGCCGCAGCGACAGCGCCGAAGCCAGGACCAGCGCGAGGTCGGGAGTGAACTCGAGCGGCATCTCGCGGATCAGGTCGCCGGTGTGCTCGGCGGCCCAGGTGTCCAGGTTCAGCTTGTCGACCGACGGGTCGCCGGTGAGGATCCCGGTCAGCTCGGTGGGCAGGACGCTGTCGAAGGACTCGCTCAGCTTGAGCTGCTGGTGCACCCACAACCCGAGGGCGGCGTGCAAATCCGCCGAGCTGTCGAGGGCGCCGATCAGCTCCACCGCCTGCGCGGCGGCGGCAGTTGGGTCCACACCGGCCGCTTCCGCCAGCTCGGAGCGCCCTGGTTCGTCAGCGGCTGTGCTGAGCAGCGCCAGCAGTGGCCAGACCCCCAGGCCGGAGATCACGGTGTTGCCCGGCGCGAGCGTGCGCGCCCAGCGTGAGGTGAGGCTGTTGACCGCGGTCACGACGTTGGCATCCATGCGTTCCACCCTGCCATGTCACCGAGGACCCCAACAGGAACTCGACCGGCCCTTTACTGGCCCTCTGCCGGACCACCCAGTATTCGGCGGAACGACGGTGATTTTCATTTGCGGACACGCAGGGTAGTCGAGCACCTCCGGTCTGCTGTGTCAGGATGCCGCCCATGAGCACGCCCGAAGTGACGGAAAACGCCGAGCTGACGCCGTCCCCGCCACCACCCGAGACCCCCGAGAAGGACGCCACGACGGGCCACGAGCACGGCCACCAGCCGACCGACCCCAAGGAGCCCACCGGCTCCTCGATCGCCTTCACGATCACGCTCGTCGTCCTGGTCGGCCTCGCCCTGTTCGGCCGCAAACTCTTCGCCGGCCTGTTCACCGACGACGGCGTGCGCACCTGGGCGACCATGTTCGTCGGAGTGACCGTCCAGGCGCTGCCGTTCCTCGTGCTCGGCGTGCTCCTGTCCGCGGCGCTCACCGCGTTCGTCCCGGCGTCGTTCTTCGCCAAGGCACTCCCCAAGCACCCGGCCCTCGCCGTACCGGTCGCCAGCGCGTCCGGTGTGATCCTCCCCGGCTGCGAGTGCGCCTCGGTCCCGGTCTCCGCCGCACTGATGGCCCGCGGCGTCACCCCCGCGGCAGCGATCGCGTTCCTCCTCTCGGCGCCCGCGATCAACCCGGTCGTGCTCGCCTCGACAGCAGTCGCCTTCCCAGGTCAGCCGAAGGTCGTCGTCGCCAGAGCCGTCACCTCACTCGCGGTGAGCATGGCCCTCGGCTGGCTCTGGCTGGCGACCGGCAAGGGCGGCTCCTGGCTCCGGATGCCGAAGAACCGGCACGCCGAAGGCACCGGCAAGCTGGAGGTCTTCCGCTCGTCGATGCTGCACGACTTCCTGCACGCCGGCGGTTTCCTGGTGATCGGCGCGGCCGCCGCGGCCACGCTCAACGTCGTCGTACCGCGGGAGTGGCTCGATCACGTCGCGAGCAACCTGCTGCTCTCGGTCGTCGTACTGGGTCTGCTCGCGGTGCTGCTGGCGATCTGCTCCGAGGCGGACGCGTTCGTCGCGGCCAGCCTGACCCAGTTCTCGCTGACGGCGCGGCTCGCGTTCATGGTGGTCGGGCCGATCGTGGACGTGAAGCTGGTCGCGCTGCAGGCCGGAACGTTCGGCCCGAAGTTCGCCGCACGGTTCGCGCCGGCCACGTTCGTCGTCGCGATCATTGCCAGTCTCGGAGTCGGATGGTGGTTGCTGTGAAGCGCAACGTCGCAGGGCTCGTGGTCGTCTTCGTCGGGGCGGCGATCGTCCAGCTGGCGATCTCCAACACCTATCTGCGGTACGTGAAACCCGGCATGCGCTGGATGCTGCTGGCCGCCGGGATCATCCTGATCCTGCTCGCCGTCGCCGACGTCCTGGCCGACACCCGAGCCAAACAACCCGCGGACGACGGCCACAACCACCACGGCCTCCCCCGAGCCGCCTGGCTGATGCTGATCCCCGTCTTCGCCCTGCTCGTCGTCGACCCGCCCGCGCTCGGCGCCGACGCCGCCCAGCGCCAGTCCCCGGTCGCGGCCAAACCCGTTGCCCCGAAGGGCAACAGCTGGCTCGCCGGGCAGCAGACCGGCCCGGTACCGTTGGCGGTCAGGGACTACGCCGTCTGGGCCGTGTGGGAGAAGGAGAGCATGAAGGGTCGCGACTTCCAGCTCACCGGTTTCGTCACGCCCGGCAAGAACGGCGACTGGTACGTGTCCCGGATCGGCCTGACCTGCTGCGTCGCCGACGGTACGGCGTTCATGGTCGAGGCCCGCGGCCAGGCGGCCCCGCCGAAGAACCAGTGGGTGACCGTGACCGGTGAGTGGGCCGAGCCGACCAAGCGCTCCGACGGCGACGTCGCCGCGCTGACCGTCACCGAGGTGAAGAACGTGACCGCACCGGCCAACCCGTACGAGTGAGATGACCACACCGCTGTCCACCGCCGACCTGCTCGACGGCCTGTCCCGCAAGAAGCGCTACAAGTACGTCTTCTTCTGGGGCGACACCCCACGCCGCGACGGGCAGGTCGACGCCAGCTGCCTGAGCCAGTGGTTCCACGCGCCGTTCACCGTGGACGACGTCCGGTACCGGACGGCCGAGCACTGGATGATGGCCGGCAAGGCCAGGCTGTTCGGCGACCACGACGCGGAGCAGGCGGTGATCGCCGCGGGTCACCCGCAGCGGGCGAAGGCGATCGGGCGCGAGGTGCACGGCTTCGACACCGAGACCTGGCAGCGGCACCGCCTCGACCTGGTTGTCGAGGGCAACATCCACAAGTTCGCCCAGAACGACGCGCTGCGCGCCTACCTGCTCGGCACCGGCGACCGGGTCCTGGTCGAGGCCAGCCCGGTCGACCGGATCTGGGGTATCGGCCTGGCCGCGGCCGACGACCGCGCCGAGCACCCGGCCCAGTGGCGCGGCCTCAACCTGCTCGGCTTCGCCCTGATGCGAGCCCGCGCTCACCTGGCCGACAACACCGGCGTCTGATCCACGACGGCAGCCCGGGGCCGGACCACAGTGCACGCCATCCCACCCATGATCAGTACGGCGGCCACCGCCTGCTGCAGCCCGACCGCCTCTCCCCGCAACAACCAGGCGGCGCCCATGCCGACCACCGGGACCAGCAGCGAGAATGGCGCGACGGTGCTGGCGTCGTACCGGCCCAGGAGGAAGCCCCAGGCGCCGAAGCCGAACAGTGTGGCGACAGCAGCCAGGTAGGCCAGTGCGGCGACCCCTCCCACATCAATGCTTCGCAAGGCGGCCAAGTCAGCAGCAGGCCCCTCCACCAGCAGCGACAGCCCGGTCAGTGGCAGTACGGCGACCGCACTGACCCACACCATGAACCGCAGCGTGTCCTGCGGCTTAGCGTAGCGAGTCACCGTGTTCGACACACCCCAGCAGGCTCCAGCAGCGATCACCAGGAACAGCGCCCCGACCGGTGTCGCCAGCCCCCGGTCCAGCACGATCAGCAGCAACCCCAAGCAGGCAACGCCGATCCCTGCCAACTGCGTACGCCGCGGCCGCTCCCGCAGCACCAGTACGGCGAACAGCACCGTGAAGATCACCTGTGACTGCAGCACCAGCGACGCCAGACCGGCCGGTACGCCGTGGTCCATCGCCACGAACAGCAGCCCGAACTTCGCCACCCCCAGCGCCAGCCCGACCGCGATCACGTACCGCCACGCCACCCGCGGCTTCCCGAGCAGGAAGATCGCCGGCACCGCCGCGAAGAAGAACCGCAGCGCCGAGAACAGCAGCGGCGGGAACTCCTCCAGCCCGACCTCGATGACCACGAAGTTGATCCCCCAGATGAGGACGACGGCGAGCGCGAGCAGGACGTGACGAGGGTTCATACGCTCCAGGATGGGACCGGCTACAGTTAAGGACCAGCACGGATTGCTACCGCGCACGATGTAGGAGTGCTACATGATCGATCTCGGCCGTCTGCGCGCCCTGCACGCCGTCGCGCTCTACGGATCGGTCGGTTCGGCCGCCGACGCACTCGGCTACACGCCGTCCGCGGTCTCCCAGCAGCTCGCGAAGCTCGAGCGCGAGACCCGTACGACGCTGCTCGAGAAGCGCGGCCGCGGCGTCGTCCTCACCGACGCCGCGCAGGAGCTCGCGGCCACCGCGTCGAAGGTCCTGGAGCTCGTCGAGGACGCCGAGCTGCGGCTCGAGGAGCAGCGCGGCCAGGCGATCGGCGAGCTGGTCGTCGCCGCCTTCCCGACCGCCGCCCGCGGCCTGCTCCCGATCGCGCTGCCCGGCCTGATCGACGCCAACCCGGCGCTCGACGTACGGGTGGTCGAGATGGACCCGTTCGACGGTGTCGCCGCCGTACAGCGCGGTGAGGTCCACATCGCCGTGGTGCACGACTGGCACAACACGCCGCTGACGCTCACCGAGGACCTGTCCCGCGTCAAGCTGGGCACCGACCCGGCCGACGTACTCGTCCCGACCACGCATCGCCTGGCCGGCAAGGAGTCCGTCCGCCCGACCGACCTGGTCGGCGAGCGCTGGATCTGCCAGCCGCCGGGCACGATCTGCCACGACTGGCTGATCCGGACGATGCGCAAGGCCGGTGTCGAGCCCGACGTCGTCTACTCCGTCGCGGAGTACCAGACCCAGATCGCGATGCTCGACCGCGGCCTGGGCATCGGCATGATCCCGCGGCTCGGCCGCGGCCCGCTCCCGGCCGGCGTCACCGCCGTACCGCTGCAGCCCGTCGTGAGCCGCCGCCTGTACGCCGTCTGGCGGACGGCGACCGCCCGGCGGCCCGCCGTGGCCGTCACTCTGGGCGCTCTGAAGACCGCCTGGCGGGACCGCAGTACCGCTTGACCGCTCCCAGTGGAACTCTCACCGGTAACTGACAGCGACCGATTGACAGCGGGCGGCATCCTCGCTAGGTTCCCCGGAACCGTTAGGAAACCTTCCTATTAGGTTCCGATGTAATCCCCCACTCCGTCCACCGCCCCCGGCGAAGTAGGAGGCAATTCGCGATGACGCGTACCCGCCGCTGGTCAGCGCTGGCCGCCAGTACCGCACTGGCCGCCACTGCCCTGGTCACCACAGGCGCGAGCACCAGCTCGGCCGCCCCCGTCCGCTACGAGTCCGAGAACGCCACGATCTCCCAAGGCGTCGTCGAGTCCAACCACGCCGGGTTCACCGGCTCCGGATTCGTCAACTACGACAACAACACCACCAGCTCGCTCGAGTACACCGTGACCGTGCCATCGGCCGGCGCGTACTCGCTGGCGTTCCGGTATGCCAACGGCACCGCCACCAACCGCCCGCTCGACGTCTCCGTGAACGGCACGCAGGTCGCCAACGACCTCGGCTTCCCCGGGACCGGCGCCTGGACGTCGTACCAGACCGTCACCACCACGGCGAACCTCAGTGCCGGCAGCAACAAGATCAAGACCACGTCGGTGATCGCCGACGGCGGCCCGAACGCCGACTCGCTGACCGTCGACACGGTCAACGCCGCCGCCACCCCGGTCTCGATCAACGGCCAGCTCCGCGTCTGCGGCGTGAAGCTGTGCAACCAGTACGGCAAGCCGATCCAGCTCCGCGGCATGAGCACGCACGGCATCCAGTGGTACAGCCAGTGCGTCAAGACCGCTTCGCTGGACGCTCTGGCCAACGACTGGAAGGCCGACGTCCTGCGGATCTCGATGTACATCCAGGAGGGTGGCTACGAGACCGACCCGCGGCGCTTCACCGACATGGTGCACAACTACATCGAGGAGGCCACCCGGCGGGGCATGTACGCCTTGGTCGACTGGCACCAGCTGACCCCCGGTGACCCGAACGCGAACCTGGCCCGGGCCAAGACGTTCTTCACCGAGATCGCGCAGCGGCACAAGAACAAGAACAACATCATCTACGACATCGCCAACGAGCCGAACAACGTCTCCTGGTCGCGGATCAAGTCGTACGCCGAGCAGATGATCCCGGTGATCCGCGCGCAGGACCCGGACGGCGTCGTCTTCGTCGGCACCCACGGCTGGGCCTCGCTCGGGATCTCCGACGGCGGTTCCGAGGCCGACGTGATCAACAACCCGATCAACGCGACGAACTTCATGTACACGTTCCACTTCTACGCCGCCTCGCACAAGAACGAGTACTTCAACGCCCTCTCCCGGGCCGCCGACCGGATCCCGCTGTTCATCACCGAGTTCGGCACCCAGACCGCCAGCGGTGACGGCGGCAACGACTTCACCAACTCGCAGAAGTACCTGGACTTCCTGGCCAGCAAGAAGATCGGCTGGACCAACTGGAACTTCTCCGACGACTTCCGCTCCGGCGCCGTCTTCAAGGAGGGCACCTGCGCCGGGAACAACTTCTCCGGTACGTCGGTGCTGAAGCCGGCCGGGGTCTGGATCCGGGACCGGATCCGTTCCGCGGACGACTTCCCGACCAGCTGACACACGCCCGGGCCGGTTCTTGCGCCCCCTAGGACCGGCCCGGGTCCTTCCCCTGCGTCCTGACCGCCCCCTCGAAAGGACACGCATGATGGGACGCCTGTTCCGAGCAGCACTCCCGATCGCCCTCGTCGCCGGCCTGGTGCCCGCGACCCAGGCGGCCGCCGCCCCGGTCCGCTACCAGGCCGAGTCGGCAACCATCTCCCAGGGCGTGGTCGAGTCCAACCACGCCGGCTTCACCGGCAGCGGCTTCGTCAACGGCGACAACGTCGTCGGCAGCTACGTCCAGTGGAGCGTCCCGGTCTCCGCCGCGGGCCAGGCCCGCGTCTCGTTCCGCTTCGCCAACGGTACGGCGGCCAACCGGGCCGCCGACATCACGGTGAACGGCGCGCTGGTCTCCGACAACCTGTCGTTCACCGGTACCGGTGCGTGGACCACCTGGCAGGACCGGGTGATCACCGTCAACCTGACCGCCGGGACCAACACCATCCGCGCCACCTCGGCGACCGCCGACGGCCTGCCCAACCTGGACGCCGTCGACGTGGACACCGCGCCCGCGCCGGTGCGCGGGGTACCGCAGCAGCCGACCGACCTGGTCACCGGCCTGTCGTTGCCCTGGGCCACCTCGTTCCTGCCCGACGGTCAATCCGCCCTGATGACCGAGCGGAACAGCTTCCGGGTCTCCCGGGTCACGCTGAACGGGACCCGGACGACGGTCGGTACCGTCCCCAACTCCGTCACCACCAACGGTGAGGGCGGCCTGATGGGGATCGCGGTCTCCCCGACCTGGAACGGCACCAGCGACCAGGCCGTCTACATCTTCCACACCTCCAACGACGGCGGTCAGACCCAGAACCGCATCGTCCGGATGAACTTCAACGGCACCACCCTGTCCAACCGGACGGTGATCGTGTCGGGGATCCGCAGCAACACCTTCCACAACGGCGGTCAGCTCAAGTTCGGCCCCGACGGCTTCCTGTACGCCGGGACCGGCGACGCCCAGGACACCTCGACGTCGCAGAACAACAACTCGCTGAACGGCAAGATCCTGCGGTTCACCACCAGCGGCCAGGCCGCGCCGGGCAACCCCTTCGGCAACCTGGTCTACAGCAAGGGCCACCGCAACCCGCAGGGACTGGCCTGGGACTCCGCCGGCCGGATGTGGTCCGCCGAGCTGGGTGACACCCAGTTCGACGAGCTCAACCTGATCGTCAGCGGCCACAACTACGGCTGGCCGACCTGCCAGGGCAACTGCAGCACGCCCGGCATGGACAACCCCAAGCGCACCTGGACGACGGCCGAGGCCTCACCGAGCAGCCTCGCGATCGTCAACGACACGGCGTACGTCGCCGCGCTGCGCGGCCAGCGGCTGTGGCGGGTCGAGCTGAACGGCGAGAGCGCCGGCGCGACCCAGGCGTACTTCACCAACACCTTCGGCCGGCTCCGGTCGATCGTGAAGGTGCCGGGCGCGAACGCGATCTGGATCAGCACCTCGAACACCAACGGCGACCGGCTGCTCCGGTCCGCCATCCAGTGAGCTGAGTTGCCGGGGGCGCCCTGGACGCCCCCGGCAACCTACTGGCCGACCAGCAGCCGGAACTTCGCCTCGGTCTCGTCGTCCACGGGGGTGTAGACGGTCGCCCGGCCCTGGCCCGAGCGGGTCAGCCACAGGTTCACCGGCTCGATCCGCATCAGCCCGGCCCGCGGGTGGTCGACCAGCTTCACCTTGTTGCTGGGCGCGGCCACGTCGTACCGGTTCCAGAGCTCGGCGAACTCCGTCGAGTGGGTCAGCAACTGCTGGATCAGGTCGTGCCAGCTCGGCTCGCCCAGGTGGTCGGCAGACGCGGCCCGGAAGCCCGCCACCATGTGCATCTTGATCGACTCCTGGTCGGTGAACGAGCACTGCCACCGGTTCGACACGAAGCTCAGCCAGAGCAGGTTGCGGTCCTCGACCGGGATCTGGCTCAGGTCGAGCATCACCTTGCAGTACGCGTCGTTGAACGCCAGCACGTCGTACCGGGCGTTCAGCACGAGCGCCGGGTACGGCGAGACGTTGTCGAGCATCCGCTGCACCGACGGCGGCAGGTCAGCGCAGTCACCGCTCACCGGGCCGATCGGTACGCCGGTCAGCGTGAACAGGTGGTTGCGCTCCAACCTGTCCAGCCGCAGCGTCCTGGCGATCGCTTCAACGACCTGCGCCGAGACATTGATGTCGCGGCCTTGCTCGAGCCAGGTGTACCAGGTGATGCCGACGCCTGCGAGCTGCGCGACCTCCTCGCGTCGCAGGCCCGGCGTACGGCGGCGGCCGCCCGGTGCGAAGCCGACCTCTTCGGGCTGGATCCGCTCGCGGCGGCTGCGCAGGAAGATCGCCAGCTCGCGCCGGCGCTCGTCGGGGCGGTTGGGCCGGTGGTTGGACACAGCTTCGTCGGGCCGGGCCGCCGGCATTCTGCTCAGGACGCTCACCTTTCCATGGTGGTCCGGCGCGGGAGCCCGCGAAAGGCTGGTGCCAGGTGCTGTCGGTACCAGGATAACCAGGCTCTCACTACCTGGATGCGCTCGCGGGCACGCTGTTCGTATGACCCAAACCTCCGCTCCGCCGATCGGCGTACCGACGAAGTCGCCGCTCGGACCGGTGGCGCTCACCACCCTGCTCTTCGGCGCCTTCCTGCCGATGCTCTCCTTCTTCATCATCAACGTCGCGCTCCCGGCGATCGGGACCGACCTGCACGCCACGCCCGGCGAGCTCCAGCTGGTCGTCGGCAGCTACGGCATCGCCAACGCCACACTGCTCGTCGTCGGCGGCCGCCTCGGCGACGGCTTCGGCCGCAAGCGGCTGTTCCTGGCCGGTCTGGTCGGGTTCACCGTGATGTCCCTGCTCTGTGCGATCGCTCCTTCGATCGGCCTGCTGCTCGCGGCCCGCGTCCTGCAGGGTGCTGCCGCTGCTGCCATGACGCCGCAGGTGCTGGCATCGATCAGCAGCCTGCTCTCCGGGCAGCACCGGGGACGGGCGATGGCCATGTTCGGCGTCGCCGGTGGAGCTGCTGCTGCGCTCGGCCAGATCCTGGGCGGCGTACTGGTCGAGGCAGATGTCTTCGGGCTTGGCTGGCGTGCGGTGTTCCTCGTGAACGTGCCGGTCGGGCTGATCGCTCTTGCTCTGGCGGTGCGGTTGCTGCCCGAGACGCGGGCATCCCAGGCTCACCGGGTCGACCTGGTGGGAGCAGCGCTGCTGGCTCTCGCTCTGGTGCTCCTGCTGCTGCCTCTGACCGAGGGGCGACCGCTGGGCTGGCCGCTGTGGACGTGGCTGTCGCTGGCGGCCGTCGTACCGGCTGTTGCGCTGCTTGGCCTCCACCAGCACCGAGCTGAGAAGGCTGGGCGTGCTCCGCTCATCCCACCGACAGTGCTGCGGCTGAAGGCGATGCGGATCGGGCTGCTGCTCGCCGTGGGGTTCTTCACGACGTTCGGTGGGTTCATGTTCGTCTTCGCGCTGGCTACGCAGGGCGAGGCCGGGATGTCCCCGCTGGAAGGCGGTCTGAGCCTGCTGCCGATGGCTGTCGGCTTCCTGATCACCTCTGTCTACGGCCCGCGGCTGCAGGCCCGGTACGGCGCTGGCGTGATCCTGCGCGGCTGGCTGATCCAGGCCGTCGGGTACGCCGTACTGGCAGCTGCTGCGCTGGCGCTCTGGCCGGACGTGACTCCGTGGACGCTGGCTGTGCCGATGCTGGTCGCCGGGTTTGGCGGTGGGCTGGTGATGGTGCCGCTGATGGGTGTTGTCGTTGGGCAGGTGCCGCCGGCTCAGGCTGGGCTCGGTAGCGGGATCCTGCTGACGAGCCAGCAGACCTGTCTGGCGCTGGGGGCGGCGACGGTTGGTACGGCGTACCTGTCGCTGTCGGGGACGTCGTGGGGCCAGGGCGGGTCGCTGGCGGCTGTGGCGCTGGCTATCACGGCGATCTCGTTGCTGATGACGCCGGTGACTCGGGCGTTGCGCTAGCTCCAGTGGGTGGGGCGCAGCAGGCTGCTGGGGATCCTGGTCCTGCTGTCACCCTGCGCCGCGTTCACCTGGGACTGCGTGACGAACAGCGCGCCGGTCAGATCTGCTCCTGTGAGGTTGCAGTCCCGCAGGTCGGCGCCGATCAGATCCGCTTGGCGGAGGTCGGCGCCGGCCAGGTCGGCCGCGATCAGGTAGGCGCCGCGGAGGTTGGCCCGGCTCAGATCGGCCTTGCGCAGCTTGGCGCCGACGAGGTCGACGCCGCGGCGGTTCTTCTTCTTGGGCTGCCGGCCGCGGACGAGCTCGCTGGTGGTCAGGAGGAGCTCGTTGACCTGCGCGCGTTCGTTGCCGAGGTCAACGTTCAGGACCGGTTGCTCGGTGAGTGCTTCGATCCGGCGTACGGCCTGCCGGAGGCTTTCGGAGATCGAGCTCGCTTCGGGCCGCTCCAGGGCGTCGTACAGGTACCAGAGCAGCTCGTGCAGCTGCCGCATCACCGGCAGCGCCGCGAACATCTCCTGCCCGGGCTGCTCGCGCCAGCTCGTCCCCGCCTGCTGCGAGATCTTCTGCCCGGCGCCGAAGCAGTCGTAGACGGTGCACCCCTGAAAGCCCGACGGCCTGAGCTTCTGGTGGATGCCGCACCGGAAGTCCTGCTGCAGGTTCGGGCAGGGCTCCCCGGCCGGCTTGTCGATCGCGAAGTCGGCCGACCGGGCGAACGTCAGCGCGACGCAGCACAACCCGAAGCAGCTACCGCAGTCCGCGCGGAGCCCGTCCCGCACGTCAGTTCTGGTCGGCGACCGTCTGGCCGGTCCGGCGCCAGCGGATACCCGCCTCGACGAACTCGTCGATCTCGCCGTCGAACACCCCCGAGGTGTTGCCGGACTCGAACTGGGTCCGCAGGTCCTTCACCATCTGGTACGGGTGCAGCACGTAGGAGCGCATCTGGTCACCCCACGAGCCCTGCACGTCACCGCGCAGCGCGTCGATCTGGGCCCGCTCCTCGGCCTTCTTCAGCGCCAGCAGCTTGGCCTTCAGGATCACCATCGCGCTGGCCTTGTTCTGCAGCTGCGACTTCTCGTTCTGGCAGGAGACGACCGTGCCGGTCGGGATGTGGGTGAGCCGGACCGCGGAGTCGGTCGTGTTGACGCTCTGCCCACCGGGGCCGGACGACCGGTACACGTCGACCCGGATCTCTTCGTCCGGTACGTCGATCTCGTCGGTCTGCTCGAGCACCGGCACGACCTCGACCGCGGCGAAGGACGTCTGCCGGCGGCCCTGGTTGTCGAACGGCGAGATCCGGACCAGCCGGTGGGTACCGGACTCGACGCTCAGCGTGCCGTAGGCGTACGGCGCCTTGACGGCGAAGGTGGTCGACTTGATCCCGGCCTCTTCGGCGTACGACGTGTCGTAGACCTCGCTCGGGTACCCGTGGCGCTCGGCCCAGCGCAGGTACATCCGCTGCAGCATCTCGGCGAAGTCGGCCGCGTCGACGCCGCCGGCGCCGGAACGGATCGTCACCAGCGCCTCGCGCTCGTCGTACTCGCCGGACAGCAGGGTGCGGACCTCGAGCGACTGGATCGACTTGGCCAGCGAGGCGATCTCCTTCTCCGCCTCGGCCAGGCTGTCGGCGTCGTTCTCCTCGCGGGACAGCTCGATCAGCACGCCGAGATCGTCGATCCGGCTGCGCAGCTTGGTCACCCGCTCCAGGTCGGCCTGCAGGCTGGACAGCCGCGACGTCACCTTCTGCGCGTTCGCCTGGTCGTCCCACAGGTCGGGCGCGGCCACCGCCTCTCCGAGGTCGGCGATCTCCCGGCGCATCGTGTCCAGATCGAGCACCTTCTCGATCGAGGTCAACGTCGTGTCGAGTTGCTTGAGCTCCGCGTCAAAGTCCAGTCCAGCCACAACCAAGCAGCGTACCCGGTCGTGGTGCTTCGCCGGGAATCCATTGCCGTCCGATCAGCCGCGGCTGTCCTCACCGTGCGTCGCCGGCCATCCCCGGCGTACGAGGTCGAAGACCTCCGCGGTGGCCCGCTCCAGCTCCGCGTTGGCCTGCGTCAGCTCCTCCTCGGTCGCGTCGGCAGGCATCAGCCGGGCCAGCTCGTCCTCCAGCACCTTCTGCGCCGCCGCGAACTGCGCCGCCGCGAAGCGGGCCCGCAGCGACGTGAGCCCGGGGTCCCGCTCGAGCAGCGCGGCCGCGATCGTCTGCTCCATCTCCTCGGCGATCTGCCGACGGCGCGCGAGCAATGCCTGACTCTCCGTCATCGTCCGGCTGAACTCCCGCCAAGTCGCCAAGTGCCCCGACGCCAACCGGCCCCTAACCACCGTCAGGTACTGCTCCTCCAGTGTGGTGATCGGGTCCTGCCCGGCCGGCGCCTCACGAATCGCCTGCGCCGGACCCGCCCACCAACCGGTCTCGTCGAAGAACAGATCTTCCTTCGTCGGGAAGTGGTTGAACACGGTCTGCACCGCGACGTCCGCCGCCTTCGCGACCTCGGCCACCGTCACCGCGTCGAACCCACGCTCCAGGAACAGCCGCGTCGCGACGTCCGAGATCAACTGCCGGGTCTGCTGCTTCTTGCGCTCCCGCCGGCCGATCTCCATGGACGCACTCTACTGCGGCATGCTTTACTTCTTCCAATCTTGTAGTCACTACATCTTTGGAGTTAATCCATGACCATCTTGATCACCGGCGGCCGCGGCAAGATCGCCCGCGCCGTCGCCACTGGACTGGTGTCGGCCGGCCGCGACGTCCGGATCGCGAGCCGGTCCCCGCAGGACCTCCCAGGCGCCGTCGCCTTCGACGCGACCGACCCCGCATCGGTCGCCGCCGCCCTCGACGGCATCAGCCAGGTCTTCCTGTACGCCGAACCGTCGACCGCCGGCCTCTTCGCCGCGGCAGCCGACGCCGCCGGCGTACAGCAGGTCGTGCTGCTGTCGTCGATGTCGTCACACGCCGACAACGACGACGCGGCCGGAGACCCGCACGCGGAGACCGAGCTGATCGTCGGGAGCGGCGCGTACGCGACGACGTACCTGCAGCCGGGGGCGTTCATGTCGAACGCGCTGTTCTGGTCGCACGCGATCCGCGCGACTGGTCAGGTCCGGCTGCCTTACTTGGACGCCGAAGAGGCGCCGATCCACGAGCAGGACATCGCCGACGTCGCTGTGCGCGTCCTGCTGGACGGCCCCGGCGGCGACCACGACGGCCGCGGCTACCCGCTCACCGGCCCGGAGTCGATGACGCGCCGCGCGCAGCTCGCGCAGGTCGCGTCGGTCACTGGTGTCGCCTTCGAGGCCGTGGACCTCACGCCGTCCGAGGCACGCGTCGAGATGGGCGCGGTGATGCGCCGACCGGCCCAGCTCGAAGCGCTGCTGTCGTACTGGGCTTCACGCGTCGGCACGCCACACCCGATCGAGCCAACGGTCGAAAAGCTGACCGCACAGCCGGGTCGGACGTTCCGCACGTGGCTGCGCGACCACGCCGACGCATTCTGAGCCTCCCCGCTTCCCGGTTCTTCTACGGCAGGATCGAGTCGATGTAGCCGCCATCCACGCGAACGGCTCCGCCGGTGGTGACCGAGGCCTGCTCGGAGCTCAGGTACACGACCATGTTGCCGATCTCCGCAGGCTCGATCAGCCGCTCGATCAGCGAGTACGGCCGGTGCTCCTTCATGAACTGCCGCTGTGCCTCGTCCCACGGCTTGTCGTCCCCGACCAGCTCGGCGACGAAGTCCTCGACCCCCGGCGTGTGCGTCGGCCCGGCCATCACCGAGTTGACGGTCACCCCCGTCCCGGCAGCCGCCTTCGCGAACCCGCGCGTCACCGCCAGCAGCGCGGTCTTGGTCACGCCGTAGTGCACCATCTCCAACGGCGTCACCACGGCCGAGTCGCTGGCGATGTTCATCACCCGCCCGAACCCGCGCTCCATCATCCCCGGCAGGTACATCCGGATCAGCCGCACCGCCGACAGCACGTTGACCTCGAAGTACCGCCGCCACTCGTCGTCGTCGATCTCCAGCACCGGCTTCGCCCCGAAGATCCCGAGGTTGTTCACCAGGATGTCGAGCTCCCCCGCCCGCTCCTTCAGCACCTCGGCACCTTCAGCCGACGCAAGATCGGCCCCGACCGCGACCAGCTCCGCCCCCGGCACCTCCTCCGCGATCGCCGCGGCGGCCCGCTCGGTCTTGTCCTGGTCCCGCCCGTTCACCACCACACTCGCCCCGGCCCGCGCCAACTCGGTGGCAATCGCCTGCCCGATCCCCTGGCTCGATCCCGACACCAGAGCCCGTCGTCCCGTCAGATCAATCTGCATGGCTTCATGGTGCCCATCCGAGGTTGCCCCAGACAACGTTCACCACACGGGCCCGCGCGCCGATCACCGCACGGGTGAGCGGCCGATCACCATACGCGTGAGCGCGCCTTTCAGCGCACAAGTCTGCTCGCCACTCACGGAACGGGCGTGTGCGCTCGGATCACCGCTCGGGATCTCGCCGTTCAGCGCACGGGTCCGCTCGGTTCAGCGCACCGGCACGATCGCCGACGCGCTCGACGCGATCTCCGCATCCTCCTGCCACCCCGGCGGCGTGAACGGCAGCTCCACACTCGACGACAACTCCACCGTCACCGTCGTACCGCTCACCTCAGCCGACCAGTCCAACCCGTCGAACCGCTCACTCGCCGACACCGTGTCGAGATAGTCAGCAGCCAACCGCCGAGCCTCCTCCGGATCGATCTGCGCATTCCCACCGTCCCCGGTCTGCGCATAGATCGCCGCCAGCCCATTGGCCGCCGCCAGCACCGCTCCATCCGCCGTCGAATCCAGATCCCGCCGCACCAGAAACACCTTCGAGATGTCAGTCACCACCACAACCATCAGCAAGATCACCGCCGCGAACCCGATGATCAGCACAGTCATCTGCCCGCGCTCGTCGCGAACCCGCCGGCGCCCTTCCTGCACTCGCCCGCGCTCACCCCGCAGGAGTCCGCACTCGTTCCACACCCGCCCACGCACACCCCGCAGGAGTCCACGCTCGCCCCGCACCCGCCCACGCACACCCTGCAAGAGTCCGCACTCGCCTCGCACCCGCCCGCGCTCGTCCCCCACCCGTGCACGTTCATCTTCCGCCCGCGCGCGCTCGTCCCGCAGCCCCCTGCGCTCGTCTCCCACCCGCCCGCGCCCGTTACCCACCTGCGCGCGCTCGTCCAGCACCCGCCTGCACTTGTCCGCCCCCCGTCCACGCACTCCGCCCGCGCCCTCAAGCCGCCCGCCCCTCACGGCGTACCTTTCGCTTCCCGATAGTCCCCGTAAGGCTCCGTGTGCGAAGCAGACACATGCACCGCCGGCCGCTCCCCACCCAGCGCCTCCGGAATGAACGGCAACGGCACCCGGTAATCCAGCTGAACCGTCACCGTCGACCCCGGCTGCAGACACTCCGGCTCACAACTGATCCGCAAATCCCCCGACTCCAACTCGATCCCCTGATCCTGCATCGCCAACCGAGCCGCCTCGAACGCCCGGGCCCGCGCGTCATCCTCAGTCAACCCAGCCGGCACGATCACAAACGCCCGCCCCGCCGCCCGAGTCGCCGCCGTCGCCCCGTACGACGCCCGCTGCACGTCGAACACCCCCAACATCACGTAGATCAAAGGCACCAGCAACAAGAGCGCCAACCAAGAGAACTCGACCACCGCACTCCCATGCTCCCCGCGAGCCCGCGCCGCGACCGACCCGTGCCGCACCACCCGGGCCCACACCACCTGAGCCCGCGTCGCGGCCGACCTTCGCCGCACCGCCGGAGCCCAGGCCGCGGCCGACCCTCGCCACACCATCCGAGCCCACCGCGCGCTCACTCCCCGGTCTCCTTCACCGCGTGGCCCTCGACGCTGAAGTCGATCCCCGGTCCCCACAACCCGAGCGCCGGCATGTGTGCCGACACGACCACGCGCACCACCGGCTGCCCGTTCACCTCGGTCTGCTCCGCCGTCACCGATTCGACCAGCTCGTCGCGCACCACCCCGTCGACCAGCTCCCGCGTTCGAGCCTCCCCGTCGGCGACGTCCCGGTTGAGGACAGCGGCGTACAAAGCTCCCTCGGACGCCGCCGCCGTCATCGTGTTCCGGATGTAGAGAAACAGCCCAACCTGCAAGATCCCCAGGAACAACGGCACCACGATCACCGACACCAGTACGAAGTCGACAACCGCTGCCCCACGCTGATCCCGCGAGCGGCATCGCTCACCCACCGCGTCACCACCAGCCGAGCGAGCAACGCGCGGCGCCTGCTCTCGCGGCGCTTGCTCTCGCCGCGCCTGCTCTGGCCGCGCCCGCTCTGGCCACGCCTGCTCTGAGCGCGCCCACTCTCGCCGGGCGAGCCCAGGCGAGCCGAGCCGGGCGACCGCTGCCCGACCTCGTCCGGCCCGCATGCCGCCAGCAGCAGGCCGGCGCAGCTTCACGGTGGTCGAGTCGTGGTGGCCGTTCTCCGGACCGACTGCGTCACCGGCCGAGGTCGACCTGCTGGTGACCGCGCTGAAGTTGCCCTGGGCCCCGATCACTTGCCCGTGACGGAATCCAGGGCGCGTTGCAGCATCGCCTTCAGCTGTTCCTCCGCGAGCACCCAGATGCCGACCACCATCCCAGCGGTCATCACCGTGATCAGCACCCACCCAGGCACATCACCCCGCTCTCGCTCAGCAGGACGCGGCTTCAGCACCAGCGTCAGGAAGAGTCTGGTCATCAACAGGGACATGGTTTCTCCTCGTTTCATCCGGCGATCAGCCGGATGCCGACTGCGCCCGGGTAGAAGGCGAACGCGATGGTGACAGGCAGCACCAGGAACACGACGGGCACCATCATCGCGACCTCGCGACGGGCGCCCGACTCGATCAGTTCACGCCGGCCGGCCTCGCGGATGTCGCCGGCCTGCGCACGCAGTACGTCGGCCAGCGGCGTCCCGCGATCGAGCGCGACCGCCAGACCGTCGGCGAACCGCGACAGCGCCACGAGCCCGGTCCCATCCGCCAGTCCGTCGAGCGCGCGCACCAGCGTCGACCCCGCCCGGGTCTCCGCGAGCACGCGCTGCAGCTCGTCGGCCAGCTCCCCCTTGCACGACCGCGCCACCCGGTCGAGCGCCGCCGCCGGTCCCTCCCCGGCCGCGACCGACAGTGCCAGCAGCTCCGCCACCGTCGGCAGCTCGGCCAGCAACCGCCGCTCGCGATTACGCACCTGAGTACTCAGATAGGTATCCCGCGAGAGCACTCCCAGGACGCCAAGCACCGCACACAACACCAACAACCCGACCGGATTCCCGTACCCCAGCGACAACGCCACGAGCGCGAACAACAACCCCGCCCCGAACCCAGCCGTCCCCCACAGCACCTGCTCGACCCGGAACTCCTCCACGCTCCGCTCGATCCCCGCCCGCGCCAGCCGCCGCCGAATCGACGCGGCTCCCCCGAGCAGTCGCTCCAACCGAGCAGCCCCCGCGCGCAGCGACGGCCCGAACATCCGCAGGATCGCGTGGAACGGCGACCCCGAGTCGACCACTCCGGAGAACACGTCCGCCCCGGCGAGATCCCGCAGGTACGGCCCGATCCGGTCGTCGACCGTCGGCTTCCGCAGGAACGGCAACCGCCGTACGACGAGCAACAGCCCGGCGCCGAACACCGCCCCGAGCAGCCCACCAACCACCACCGGACTCATCGCAGCACCCGCTCAGGCTCCGGCAGCCGACCGATCCGCAGCATCACCCGGTACGCGATCACGCACACCACCGCGCCGATCCCGATGATCAGTGCCCCGACCGGCGAGTTGTACCGCTGGATCACGTCCCCCTGGAACGACAGCAACCCAAGCACCAGCCAAGGCGCCGCCACGGCGACCCGCGCACCGTTCACGGACCACGACTGCCGCGCCTCCAGTTCGGACCGCGTCCGCGCGTCGTCCCGCAGGAAGCTCGACAGCGACCGCAGCAACCGCCCGAGATCACCACCGCCCACCTCACGCGCGATCCGCAGCGCCTCCACCACCCGATCCCCGACCGGATCCGCCAGCCGCGCCTTCAACCGGTCCAGCGAGTCAGCGAACCGCCCGGTCGACGCGTAGTCCGCTCCGAACCGCCGAAAGGCGTCCCGCAGCGGCAGAGGCCCACGCTCCCCGACCTGCGCCAATGCCTCCGACAGCGACAACCCAGCCCGTACGGCGGAAGCGATGTTGTCCACCACGTCCGGCCACAGCTCCCGGAACTCCGCCAGCCGCTTCCGCGCCCGGCTCTTCAGCAACGCGACCGGCACCCCACCGGCCATCAGGCCGAACACCACCCCGACCGGCAGCGCCGCCGACACCAGGAACATCAGCACGAACGCCAAGAACCCCGTCACCACGCACGCCCCGATGAACGCACCCGGCGTCACGCCCTCGACCCCGGCCCGCGCCAGCAGGTCGCGACTCCGCGCCGTCAACCGGCCGTCGGTCTTCGGCTTCTCCTCGTACGGCGCGACGAACGACCAGACCACCAAAAGCAGCCCGATCCCGAAGAACAGCCCGAGCAGCAGTCCCATCAGTTCACCCCGCGCGGCAGCTCGGTGAGCAGACCCGACGGCGAGTACCCCGCCTGCTGGAAGCGCTCCGGATGCGGCAGCTGGCCTTCGGCGCGGCGCAGCGTCCCGTCGTACGTGCTGAAGAGGGTCTCGGTCTCGATCGTCTGGTCCTCGATCCGGCCGCTGACCGCGACGATCTCGCGGACCCGGCGCTGCCCGTCGCTGCCGATCCCGAGGTGCACGACCAGGTCGACGCAGCCGGCCACCGTCGGCAGCACGAACCTCGACCCGATGTTTTCGCCCGCGAGCAGTGGGAGCGTGCACATCTTGGTCAGCGCCTCGCGCGCCGAGTTCGCGTGGATCGTGCACATCCCGGGCAAACCGCTGTTCAACGCGAGCAGCAGGTCGAGGCACTCCTCGCCACGGACCTCGCCGACGATCAGCCGGGACGGCCGCATCCGCAGCGACTCCTTGACCAGGTCCCGCAGCCGCACCTCGCCGGTGCCCTCCAGGCCGGCCTGACGGGTCTGCATCGACACCCAGTCGGGAATCGGCAGCTTGATCTCGAAGACCTCCTCGCAGCTGATCACCCGCTCCCGCCCCGGGATCGACCCGGCCAGCGCGTTCAGCATCGTGGTCTTGCCTGCCTGGGTGCCTCCGGCAACCAAGATGTTGAGGCCGACGGCAACGGACGCGTCCAGTACGGCGGCCGCGTGCGGCGTCAGCGAACCGAGCGACACCAGGTCGGCGAGTTTGCTGGCCCGGACGGTGAACTTGCGGATGTTGATCGCGGCGTACCGCTGGGTGATACCACCGAGCACGATGTGCACCCGGCTGCCGTCGGGCAGCCGGGCGTCGGTGAACGGCTGCGAGACGTCGATCCGCCGCCCGGTCGTCTTCAGCATCCGCTCGACCAGGTCGGCGACCTCCTCCTCGGTCAGCACCGTCGTGGTCAGCTCGTGCCGGCCGTCGCGGGCGATGAACACCCGGGACGGCTCGTTGATCCAGATCTCCTCGACCTTCGGGTCGTCCAGGTACCGCTGGAGCGGGCCGAAGCCGGCCACCCGGTCGTGCACCTCGCGGCTGACCGCCTCGACGTCGCCGATCGGCGGCACGATCCCGGTCAGGCTGCGCTCGTCGTACTCGCGGACGACGGTCGCGACGATGGTGCTGACCGCACCGGGGTCGCGGAGCGGGTCGATGCCCTCGCGCCGGACGACGTCGCGGACCTGCGCGTCGATCAGCTCGACCGCCCCGCCCCGGTCGAACCCGTTGCGGCGCGCGGCGACCCTGTCCGCTGTCATCGTCTCCCCGTGTTCGTCGGTTCTCCGGCGGCGACCGTCTCGTCACCCTGCGCGACCATTGTCCCAACCCGGAGGGCACCCGCGCCAACCCGATCCGCCCAGGCTGTGGATAACCAGCCGCTGGGCAAAGGCCGCCCGACGGTAACTGTCCGCTCACGGACGGGTCCACCCCGGTTGCAGCTTGTTGCAGAAACCGGCGGGCGGGAGTGCGCTGTAACCAAACCTGCGCCTCGTGGCGTCGTACCCAGTGAGACCACGACGAAGGGCAGTGATGGGATCGACGACGGACGATTTCGAGGAGTTCGCCAGAGCGCGGACCCCGCAGCTGTACCGGACGGCCTGGCTGCTCGCCGGGGACCGGCACCACGCCGAGGACCTGGTCCAGGAGACGCTGGCCAAGATGTACCGGTCCTGGTGGCGGATGCAGCGCGTCGAGAACCCCTCGGCGTACGCGCAGACCGTGCTGGCCCGGACCTTCATCTCGCAACGCCGCCGCCGGAGCTGGAGCGAGCAGCCGACCGACGCGCTGCCCGAGACCGTTCACCACTCCGGTGACCTCGAGCTGCGGGTCGCCCTGCGCGACGCCCTGGCCGAACTCGCTCCCCTCGATCGTGCGGTGCTCGTCCTGCGGTTCTTCGAAGATCGCAGCGTCGAACAGGTCGCGCTCGATCTGGGCAAGAACGCCGGCGCGATCCGGACCCGGACCTCCAGAGCCCTGGACCGCCTGCGCGCGGTGCTCGGCGACGACGTCCACCTGATCGCTCTCTGACACGCAGGAGAAGACACCCGATGAACAACCTGAACGACAGCCTGCCCGACCTGATGCGCCGGGCCACCGACGACCTCGCGCCGGAGTCGAACGACCTGGTGGAACGCGGCATCCGCCGCGGCGTGACGCTACGCCGCCGCCGTACGGCGTTGCTGAGCCTCAGCGGCGCCGGTGCGGCGCTGGCCACGGCCGGCATCATCGTCGGCGGCACCCACGTGTTCGCCGGTACGCCGGAAGCACCGGTCGCCGGTACGACGGCCGCAGCGGCTCCCAATGCCAAGCCGCCCGTCAGCAAGCCGGCGACACCCGCCGGAACACTGGCCACGCTGCGCGGCCTGCTGCCGGAGAACCTCCAGCAGAGCGCAGCCAAGTCCTACAACGACGGTGGCGGGCAGTACCGGGCCGATGTGGTGCTCAACGACGGCAAGGGCGAGTCACTGCTCTCGCTCACGATCGCGACCAGCAAGCCGATCACGAGCTGCGACGGCATGGATCACTGCAAGGTCCAGCCCGACGGATCGGTGGTACGGTCCTTCGCGAACCAGTCGATCAAGGACCCGCGGCGCAACCCAGGGGGCATCAAGCGCTCCGCTGTGGAGATCTACCGCCCCGACGGCCGAACAATCAGCTTGCAGCACTTCAACGCCTCGCTGAGCATCACCCAGCACACCAGGCCCGACCCGTTGCTCACGGTCGCCCAGCTGACCACCATCGCGACCAGCAACACCTGGGTCTACCCGGCCGCGCCACCGGCCGCTCCCCGGCCTCCCCAGCAGGGTGATGGCAGGCCGGCCGTGCCGTTGCAGCAGACGCTGCAGACCTTGAAGAGTGTCCTGCCGAAGAACCTCCAGCTCACCAGGCCCGAGACCTGGGGCGGCGGCGAGGAAGGCTTCAACGGCGCGGCGTACGTCGCCAACGACGGCAAGGGCGGGGCGCGGGTCGATGTGTTCGTGACGTACGAGACCCCGGTGACCAAGTGCACCGGTGAGGGCCCGCAGCACTGCAAGGTGCGCGCCGACGGCGCGGTGACCGGCTGGTCGAAGAACGAGCCGACGTACGGCGACGAGCGGCAGGAGATCAACGGCGTACTGGCGAACCGGGTCGAGATCCACTACCCGGACGGCCGGATGATCGCCATGACCGCCTACAACGGCCCGCAGGAGAAGGACGCGAAGCATACCCGGGCGCTGCCGCTGTTCAGCACCGACAAGTTGTTCGCGATGGCCGGGGCCGACGGGTGGAAGTTCCCGGGAACTGGTAGAAAGTAGGGCTCTCTCGTCCGCCGCTGACTCTCTGAGGGGTGGGTCAGCGGTGGACGAGGGTGTGTTCGAAGGCGTACCGCGACGCGCGGAACAGGTGCGAGCCGTACTCGACCGCGCGGCCGTGGTCGTCGTACGTGATCCGCGTGGTCGCGAGCAGCGGATGGCCCGGCTCCTCACCGAGGAGGCGGGCCTGCTCCAGTGTGGCGGGCTGGGCCGAGATGGTCTGGTGAGCGACCTTCAGGCGGACGCCCTCGGCGCGGAGCAGCTCGTACAGGCCGCGGTCGGCCAGCGTGCTCGGGTCGGTGTCCAGCATTTCCGGCGGCAGCCAGTTGCGCATCAGGGCCAGCGGCTCGCCGTCTGCTCGGCGCAGCCGCTCCAGCCGCAGGATGCGGTCGCCGGCTTCGAGTTGCAGAGCAGCAGCGACCTCAGGGCTCGCCGGAGCGATGCCGAAGCGGAGCACCTCGGTCTCGGGCTTGCGGTGCGCGGCCGCCAGGTCGTCGTACAGGCTGGTGAGCTCCAGCGAGCGGCGGACCTGGCCGGAGTTGCCGACGACCTGTGTGCCGACGCCGCGCTTGCGAACCAGCAGACCCTGGTCGACCAGCCTGGCGATGGCCTGCCGCACCGTTGGACGGCTCAGCCCGTACGCCTCCGCGAGGTCCACCTCGTTGCTGAGCCGCGAGCCGACCGGGAGGTCACCGCCCTGGATCGCTGCCTCGAGCTGCTGCGCCAGCTGGACGTGGAGCGGGGTACGGCTGGTGCGATCGACGCTGACCTGGACGGTGCTCATGGGCACATCTTGGGCTGTCCGGGGCGCATCGTCGAGTCGGTGTGCAGATTTGATCAGATCTCTTCCTTTGTGAGGAGGGTTTCCGAGCGTGATCGGCGCGGGTCTAGCCGAGCCGGACCGGCTGCTGCTCCTCGTGCGATCGCATTGCAGCCAAGGCGATCGTCAGCGCCCGGCGCGCGTCCTCGCCCGTCACCGGCGGCGCGGCGTCGCCACGAACCACCTCGGCGAAGTCGGTGAGCTCCTGCACGTACGCGTCTCGGAACATCTGCTCGTCGCTCCGCATCGTCTGCTGGTGCAGCCCGCTCGCGTCGTACTGCACGGCCGTCGTACTCGGCAGCCGCCCGGCCACGACCATCCCCTTGCTGCCGAACACCTCACCCCGTACGTCGTACCCGTACAACGCCGAGAAGTTGGCCTCGGCCGTCGCGATCGCCCCGTTGTCGAACGTCAGCACGACGACCGCCGTGTCGAGCAGCCCGTCGTCCTTGAACTGCGGCGCGACCAGCGCGTCCGCCCGCGTGTACACCTCGACGACCTCCGCGCCCGGGTTGAGCCAGAGCAACGTGTCGAAGTCGTGGATCAGCGTCTCCCGGAAGATCGTCCACGGCCGTACGCCGGCCGCGTGCTGCAGCCCCGCCGGCCACCCCGGGTCCCGCGTGATCGACCGCATCAACTGCGGCGTCCCGATTGCCCCAGCGTCGACCGCCGCCCGCGCCGCCCGGAAGTCCGCCGCGAACCGCCGGTTGAACCCCACCTGGAACGCCACCCCCGCGTCCCTGGTCGCCGCGATCGCCCGATCGATCTCCTCCACCGTCAACGAGGCCGGCTTCTCGCACCACACCGCCTTCCCCGCCGCGGCCGCCTTCACGATCAACTCCGACTGCACCGCGGCGATCGAGGCGATCAGCACGCCGTCCACCTCAGGATCTGTGAGTAACTCATCGACGCCCAGGCCTCGAGCCCCGTACTTCGCGGCGAGCGCGGTGGCAGCCTCCCCTCGAGGATCAGCCACCGCCACCAACTCAGCCCCCGCCACGTGCCGCGCCACGTTCCCCGCATGCATCGACCCGATCCGCCCAGCCCCAACCAGCCCCAGCCGCACAACCCGCAGCCCGTGATCCGTCCGCATGTCCGCCCCCTCGTTCATCTCGGCATCTCCTGAACTCGTGACCGGCCGTCCGCCAGCAACTCGGCTGAGGCATCCGGCACCTCGATGCCCGCGTTGATCGCGAGGCCGAGCGTCGTCCGGACGAAGCCGCCGAGCAGGTCCCGCAGGACCCGGTGGTTCGCTCCCTGGTACCGGTCGACCAGCGCGATCACGAACAGCCGGAACTGTTCCGGGTCGATCTGCACCGAGTCGTCACCCGGCAGCCGGAACCCGGTCGGCGTGTCGAGCAGCGGTACGACGTCCTCCGCCATCCGCGTGTAGAAGAACCCGACCGCCGACGCCGGGTTCCACAAGGTCTCGCCGTCGATCTCGAAGTAGATGCTCAGTGGCTCCCCTCACGGGCGGACGGACTACGGCGGTTCACCAGGGTGATCTCACCACGGGATGTCAATCGTGGGAAGGGTGCCTAGGGCAAGCGAGTGGAGGTGAACGGGGTGGATCCGGGAGGTGAAGGTCCGGCGCTGCGGGCCGACCGTGGGAGTGGCGCCGTACGGCGGGCTCTACCCTGCGGGTGTGCACACGTTGTCAGGGTTGCCGGGGGTGGTCGCGGCGCGTGGTCGCGGCCGCGGCCGGTGCTCGTCACGGTGCGTTGGGGTGCGCGCTGAGCACGCCTCACGCACCGTTGCCGGGCGGCGCGAGCACACGCCGGGGACAGTCTGTGACCGGGTCCGGATGGCGGTCACGGCCTACCGGGTGCTGCCCGGACTCGGGCAGGATGTCGCCTTCGATCCGGACAACGTGATCGCCGCCCGGCGACGACCGTGCTTTCCGGTTCGGGATCTTCCGGCCGTTCCTGGAGCAGGACCGGCCGCTCCGCGCACTCCCGGCGGAACACCCCGCCACGGGACTCGACGGCACCTGGCCCACCGGCCACCGCCGGTACGGCCTCGACCAGCCCGCCGTACGGACGAACTCTGAAGGAGAAGGCATGGAACCGCTGCGCATCGGCATCCTCGGCGCCGCCCGGATCGCCGGCCGGGCGATCGCCGAACCGGCCAAGCTGACCGGCGCCCGGCTGGTCGCGGTCGCGGCCCGGGACACCGAACGGGCCGAGGCCTTCGCCGCCGAGCACGGCGTCGAGCGGGTGCACGCGTCGTACGACGACGTGATCAACGACCCCGAGGTCGAAGCGATCTACAACCCGCTCGCGAACGGCCTGCACGGCCCGTGGAACCTGCGCGCGATTGCCGCCGGCAAGCATGTGCTGACCGAGAAGCCGTCGGCCAGCAACGCGGCCGAGGCCGCCGAGGTCCGCGACGCCGCGTGCGAGGCCGGCGTCGTGGTGATGGAGGGCTTCCACTACCTCTTCCACCCGGTCACCAAGCGCCTGCAGGAGCTGCTCGCGAAGGGCGAGCTCGGCGAGCTGCAGCACGTCGAGGCGACGATGGTGATGGGGCCGCCCGCCGACGAGGACCCGCGCTGGTCGCTGGCGCTCGCCGGTGGCGCCGTGATGGACGTCGGCTGCTACGCGCTGCACGCGCAGCGCATGCTCGCACCGTGGGGCGGCGGCCAGCCCAAGCTGGTCAGCGCTCGCGCCGGCGAACGCAAGCGCATCCCTGGCGTCGACGAGTGGCTCAACGCCGACCTGGAGTTCCCGAACGGCGCCACCGGCGCGGTCCGGACCAGCATGGCCTCCGAGGAGTTCGAGTTCAGCCTCAAGGTGACCGGCACCCGTGGCGAAGCGTTCGCGCCGAGCTTCGTGCTGCCGCACCAGGACGACCGGGTGATCGTGACGACGAAGGAGGACCACTGGGTCGAGCAGCTCGGCCGCCGTTCGTCGTACACGTACCAGCTCGAGGCGTTCGCCGCCCACCTCCGCAACGGCACGCCGCTGCCGATCGACGCCGACGACGCGGTGGCCACGATGGAGCTCATCGACGCCTGCTACAAGGACGCGGGCCTGCTGCCCCGGCCGGTCACGCAGATCTGATCTTCTTCAAGTCACACCAAGGGACTGCGCCTGAGCTAACTACAGGACCTCGACGCTTCTCTTGCACAGTCGGAGGTCGGGTAGCCCAGGCCATGTCCGCCGTGCCTCGGGTCAAGCCGGCGCGAAGTCACGACCTTTCCGCAGGATACGGGGGCCAAGGCAGCCGCTGTCGACGAGCGCTTGGACGGCGGGCCAGACGAGCCACTCGACGGCGGCAAGTTCACCGGAATTGGACGCGTCCGCGCCGCTAAGCCCGTAGGCTGAGTCGGATGCGATCTGGGTCTGCGACAGCGAGGAGTCCCATCGATGAACCGGGTTGGAATCATCGGAACCGGCGACATCGCGCACAAGGTCTACCTGCCGTTGCTGGCGGATCATCCGGAAGTCGAGATCGTCGCTCTCGCTAGTCGGACGCGGTCCAAAGCCGAGGCACTCGCCCGGCACTACCGCCTCAAGGCACTGATCGGCACGGTCGATGAGGTATTGAGGGTCAGGCCAGACGTCATCTTCATTCACGCCTCGACAAGCTCTCACTTCGAGCTCGTCCAAGCGTGTCTGGAGTCTGGGATTCACGTTTATGTCGACAAGCCGCTGTCCATGGACCTCGAACACACCCATCGCCTCGAACAGCAGGCGAAGGCTGCAGGCCTACTCCTCGCAGTCGGATTCAACCGTCGGTTTGCGCCGATGATCCGCGCAGCGGTGCTTGCCGTGCCGAACCCGACGATAGCCATCTCCGAGAAGCACCGGATGTCGCGCCTGCGCAGCAGTCCGATCGAAACGGTGTACAACGATCTCATTCACGCCATCGATCTGGCCTGCTGGGCGGGCTCAATCCCTCCGGACGCGATCGTTCAAGGATCTGGGATCGTCGATGGAAACAAGCTGCGCTCCATGACAGCACTCGTGTCTGCTTTGGGGTACCACGCACAGGTGGCAATGACCCGCGAAGCCGGCAACGACACCGAGCGCTTCTTTCTCGCCGGCTCGAACACATCCGCAACGGTCTTCGACCTCGACAGTGTGGTGGTCCAGCAGGATGGAGTGACAACACAACGGCGGTTCGGTGGTTGGGATAACGTGCTTCTACGTCGTGGATTCGTCGGAATCGTCAACCATGTACTGGAATCGCTGACGTCGCCTGGCGAGTGCCACGTTTCGGCGACGGCGGTACTCCAAACGCACCGCGTCGCAGCTCAGATCGCCAGAATCGTCACAGGGAGATAATTCCGGGTCGAGCGGACGAACCGGGGTGATAGTTCACCATTCTCCGCGTGGAGCGTATCGGATAATGGGTTTGATGAATTCGCCACGCACGAATCGACCGAAAATCTCCGGCAACTGGTCAAGCTCGGCCGGTTGATCAACTGCCGACAATACGCGGGATCCAACTCGCGAAAGGATACCCCAGTTCTCCTTCATTTCGGATATCGGAAAATAGAATGTCCGAACGATAAAGAGGTTTGTACGCCTCATTCGCGGGGTCGCTGGAATCATGAAAGGGTCGTGGGACTCGCCGAGCGCGAGTAATGCGGCGCCAGGCCGCACAAGCCGCTGCGCCATCTCGCGTCCGATCCGAGAGCCGCTCGCCTCGACGACCAGGTCGAACTGATTCTCGGCGTCGAGGTTTTCGAGCCTCCGTGCTCCCATGCTCACCGACGCCGCGACCCGACCGGGGATTGGATCGAATACCTCCGGCGTTGGGAGTCCCATGTCCAGCGCCACCGCAACGACACCGATTCCGAGCGGGCCGCAGCCGATGACCGCGATACGTTCGACCGAGCGCAACTGGGTCCGAATCGCCCACCGCAGCCCGTGCGCCGCGGCCCCAACTGTATCCAGGCCTAGCACGGCGACGTCGAGCGGCAACGAATCGGGAACGGGAACAAAACAGCGGGCTGGGATGTCGACATGCGTTGCATAGCCACCATCCCGTTGCCAACCGATGAGGTCGACCAGATTCAGGCAGCCGTTGGTGAAGCCGACCTGACACCAAGCACACGCACCACAGAATACGGGCACATAAACCACCCCGCGCTCACCACAATGAGATGAGGAAACATTGCGACCGACTTCTACAATACGTCCGGCGATCTCGTGGCCGGGGATCACAGCACTGCCACCACGATACAATCGTTTATCTGAGCCACAAAAGGCGGAAACTTCCACCGCCAACCTGATTTCGTCAGCCGCGACGTCGGGAAGTTCTTCTTGAGTGATCTCGATCGTATCGTTACCCAAGAACCTAACTCGTTTGGCGTCAGTCAAGTTTCGCTCCCCACTCGCGCCATTCAGCTTACATCACCGTCGCTCCAGATGGATGCAATAGCAACAGTGGACGACGTCATCCCACCGCCGGGACGGACAGCAGGTCAACGCGAGCGTTTGAGCTAAGTCCCACCGCTTGCGAATCTCATCCTCCGCGCCCACACTTCGTTAAGCTGGACACAGGATTGTGCGACCTTGAATGGGCGAGGGGGCGAAACATCTGAGCACGCTCGCATGGGTGTCGGGGGACGGTCGGAGCGTGGAAGGCTCATGGCTGCGCTTGACCGTCAATCACCCGATCTGGTCCGTGGCGTTCGGCCGCACCGACAACATGCCGTACCTGGCTGGCGCCTGCGCGGACAGCACGATCCGTCTATGGAGAGCGGACTCCGGGGCCCAGGTTCGGCGGCTGAGCGGTCACACGGGCGCCGTCTTGTCGGTGGCGACAGGAATCGTCAACGGCCGGCCGATGTTGGCATCGGCTGGAATCGATGCCACGGTTCGGCTCTGGGACCCGGACGCGGACGGTTCGAATCACCGGCGTCTTGAAGGGCATGTCGGGGGAGTCCGAGCAGTGGCGTTCGGAGAGGTCGCGGGCCGCTCGTTTCTCGCATCCGCAGGTGCGGACGGCACCGTCAGGCTCTGGAATCCCGAAACGGGCGCTCCTACTACCGGACCCTTGGCCGGTCACTCCGGCACAGCCCTGTCGGTCGCCTTTGGGCTTGTCGGGGACAGATATGTGCTCGCTTCTGCAGGCGACGACACGACTGTGAGGTTATGGGACGCTGAAACCGGGGCATCGCTCATGGAGCCATTGCGGCGCCACCGAGGTGGCGTCCGATCAGTGGCATTCGGGCAGGTTGACGGAAGTACACTCGTGGCATCGGCCAGCGATGACGGCACTGTTCAATTGTGGGATCCGCACGCTGGTGTTCCTCTGTTCGGACGGCTCGCCGGTCACACGGGGATCGTCCGAGCCGTGGGCTTCGCACAAGTCGATGATGTCAGTCTCGTCATGTCGGCAGGTATCGACGGAACAATTCGATTGTGGAATCCGATCACCGGCTCTGGCTATCCCGACCACATCACGGCCCCGGCTGATGATCTGCGCGCAGTTACGTTCGGGCGAGTTGAAGGGGAAGACGTTCTCGCGGTCGGCGCCGGCGAAGGGGCTTCCGTCTCCCTTCTTGCAGATCAGATCGACACGGGCATGCTGCGGGCACCGGAGATTGTTCGCTCGACTATCGTCACGGCCGACGCTGTCGACGCAGCCGACCTCTTCGGTCGCGTCATCCTCGCTCGCCATCTTCACGGCGTCATTGGTCAGTTAATCGCTCCAGACGGCGTCGGTTCCAGTCGTAGCGTCGTCGTCAGCATTGACGGACGCTGGGGGGCGGGAAAGACCACTCTTGCTCGGCTCTTGGTTGAGGAGATGCGGAACAAGGCCTCGGTGGCCACGGCTACCGGCGGTCGAGCTGTTCTGCCCCGCGATCCAGTTGTGGTCAATTTCGACGCGTGGCGCGAGTCCGAGATCGCTCCACATTGGTGGGTCGTAGCAGCGGCCATCAATCGAGGTGTCAGGAATCAGCGGAGTCTTGTCGCCCGAATGGGCATGACGGTGACCGGAGTAGCACGCCGGATCGCGCGGTCGCCCGCTTCGATGGCAGCAATTCTCATCGTCTCTATGGTCGTCCTCGGATTCATGGCCGTCAGGAGCGCGGCGCCCTCGCAGCTCAATCAGACGCTAACTGTTCTGCAGACCTTCCTGACCGCCGCCACTGCACTTGTTGCCGTGGCAGCTGTGGTCACTCGCTCTCTGTTTTGGGCCTCTCCTGCACTAGGTCGTCTCCATCTCAAGGCCGACGACAACCCGCTCGGCGAGGTCGCCGACATGGTCACCAACCTTCGTCGCTGGAGTCCACGCATCGGCAGCAGCCCCTTCGTGGAGACCGTCATCGCCGTGTTCTGGATTGGTTTCGGGGTCGTCACTGGACGGCTGATCTCCTCACACCTCGAGGTGATCTCATCGATGGGCAAATGGCCGGCTGCCCTACAGAACCATCCGATCGGCGCCGTCGTTGCCATCACTACGGCACTCATGGTCGGGCTGTCGGCGCCGCCGGCGGCGGGACGGTCAGCCTCTGAGGGATCTCATCGCAATAAGCGCCGCAACACCACGTCCGCCGCAGTCCGGCCGTTCGATTCCCAACCTCCTTGGTACACACATCGGAGATGGCGGGTCGTCTCGGCAATCGTCGCAGGATTGTCGACCGGCGCTGCGGTGACGATTACATTGCCGGGCAGGGTCAGTCCGGCTTGGCTCCCACCGGCCGTACTGGGTGTGATGGGAGTGGTCGTTCTGTTGAGTCCATTGCTATATGTTCGAGTATCGCGACGCGGGAATCGGCGCCCGATCGTCTTGATCATCGATGAGCTCGACCGTTGTTCAGTGCCAACGGTGGTCGCATATCTGGAGACGGTTCACACCCTCTTGCGGGAGCGCTCACCCGGAGCACTGGCAGTACAGGGTGGATGGCGGGATCCGGCCCCGCTGATCGTCTTGGTGCTCGCCGACGGCCGATGGGTGCGTACCGCGTTCACTGCAGAGTACGAGGCATTCAAGGACCTTGGCTCGCCGGTTCGCACGTTGGGCGGAGATTTCCTCCAGAAGCTATTCGACCATACCGTCTTGGTGCCCGAGTTGACGGCCGAGCACGTGGGGCATCTACTCGATCGGATCACCACTCCAGTCGTCCGGTCTGCCGCCCGACTGACGCAGCATTCAGTGACCGAAGCCGAGACCGAGGCGGAATCGCAGCAGGAGCAGGGTGCTGACGACGCGACGACATCGCAAGCCGGTTCTGGAGCGCTGGCTCCAGAGCAAGATCGAGCGGCCGATGTGGCACTCGCCTCAACCACTCCCCAGGCGATAGCACGCCGCGAAGCTCACCTGCTTGCGTCCTATACGACACTCCTACCAGCAAATCCGCGCCTGATCCGCCGCGTAACAAACACATGGGCCATGCTCGAAGCGCTGAAGCAGCATGTCGGACACGACGAACCGGACGACACTGTTGTGCGTGCCGCGGTGATTCACGTGATATTTCCGGCACTCGTCGACGATCTCATGGACGATATTCACGTACCCACTGTGCCCGCCCGAATTGAGGACTGCGTGGTTGAGGGACGCGGCAACGACGTATGGCTGCGCCCCGACGTACTGAAGGTCATCACCCGAGAGGACGGAACATTGGTGTCGCCGGAATCCATCGCCCACTGTTACGGGAAAGTACTTGCATCCATCAATCGGGGCACCGCACCCTCGGATTGAATCTATTTAACAGGAGGCGCCATGACTGGATATTTGATCTGCAGTGTCGAACGAACTGGAAGTACACTCTACTCTGCACTGCTGGAACAAACAGGAGTTGCGGGCAGACCCGTTGTGGAACCGTTCAACATGAAAGTACAAACCACCGCTCACCGGTATCATCGCTTCGACACGTTCGATGACTATATAGAGTTTGCGCGCCGAAAGGCGTCAACTCCGAACGGCGTTTTCGGGATCAACCTAATGTGGCGTCACATGGCTCGCATCAGCAGAGAGCCACAGCTGTCCCGCACGAAGAACAAGAAGACATGTCTCCAAATTCTCCAGCGCCACCTGCCCGGCCTGAGCCACTTCATGTTCACCCAGCGTCGCAACACGCTCGCCCAGGCGGTGTCGTGGGCGATCGCTTATCAAACCGATCGATGGAAGAGCACTGATCCCGACCTTGGCAGGGAACCTTCGTACGACTTCGCACTGGTTGATGCGTTGTACCAGAACGTCTTGGCGGACAATCTCGGCTGGGAGACCTGGTTTAAACTGAACGAAGTCGAACCATTCAGGATCTTCTATGAAGATCTCGCAGAAAACCCGAGTCGTGAAATATTCCGGTCACTCGAGTTCTTAGAGATTCCGAAACCTGCGGAACTCTCACCAGTAACCCATATCAAGAAGCAGAGTACCCGCGCCAACCAGATTTGGTGTGATCGCTATCGTGAGGATAAGGAGCGCAACAATGCCACCGAACTACCCTTCCATTGGATGACCGACGACCTGGTCTGAGGCGATTGCATCAGCGGACACAATCTATGCACGTACAACTTCCGTGAGATCTGTGGACATCTCGAGAAATTCGTGCTCGCAAGATCACACCGGAGAACCCGAAATATTGCTGCGGACGTTGACTGGCAACTAACGCATCATGGCCTTCTCTCCCGAGCCAATCTCTCCCACGGTCGCCCCCTCGTCGATCGTGCGTGGCGACCGGTGTTCTTATCCGATCACTGCCCGCGATTGCCTCCGTCTCGCTTAGTCAATACGGTTGATTGTTCTGTTTGATCGCGGCGGCTCGCTCGGATGGTCGCCCAGAGGTCGTTTCACTCCATGAGGCGCTGCAGAGCTGACACTCTCCGTACGTCGGATGGCTCGGCTCAGTCTGTTAGCTGCAGTACTCCTCGTGCCCATGGCTCCAACGCTGCACGCAGCCGGGATCAGTCAGATGTCGGGAAGCCCAGGTTCAGCCCGCCGTGGCTCGGGTCGAGCCAGCGCGATGTGACGACCTTGCCGCGGGTGAAGAAGTGCACGCCCTCGGCGCCGTGCGCGTGGGTGTCGCCGAACAGCGAGTTCTTCCAGCCGCCGAACGAGTAGTACGCCATCGGCACCGGGATCGGGACGTTCACGCCGACCATCCCGACCTCGACCTCGGTCTGGTACCGCCGCGCGGCCCCGCCGTCGTTGGTGAAGATCGCCGTGCCGTTCCCGTACGGGTTCGAGTTGACCAGCTCCAGCGCCGCGTCGTACGACGGAACGCGGACCACCGACAGCACCGGCCCGAAGATCTCGTCGGTGTAGATCGACATCTCCGGTGTCACCTTGTCGAACAGCGTCGGGCCGAGCCAGAACCCGTCGTCGGCGCCGTCGAACGGGCCTTCGCGCCCGTCGACGGTCAGCTCGGCGCCGGACTCGACCCCGGCCTCGACGTACCCGACGACCTTGTCGCGGTGCTCGCCGGTGACCAGCGGGCCCATGTCGCAGCCGCGGGTCCCGTCACCGGTCTTCAGGGTCGCCATCCGCTCCTTGATCTTCGTGATCAGGTCGTCGGCGACCGGCTCGACGGCGATCAGCGCGGAGATCGCCATGCAGCGCTCACCGGCCGACCCGAAGCCCGCGTTCACGGCCGCGTCGGCGGCCAGGTCGAGGTCGGCGTCGGGCAGCACGACCATGTGGTTCTTCGCGCCGCCGAGGGCCTGCACGCGCTTGCCGTTCGCCGTACCGGTCTCGTACACGTACCGCGCGATCGGTGTCGACCCGACGAACGAGACCGCCTTGATGTCCGGGTGCTCGAGCAGCCGGTCGACGGCCTCCTTGTCGCCGTGCACGACGTTCATCACCCCGTCGGGCAGCCCGGCCTCCTTCCACAGCGCCGCGACCGCGTTCACCGCGGACGGGTCCTTCTCCGACGGCTTGATCACGACGCTGTTGCCGCAGGCCACGGCGATCGGCACGAACCACAGCGGCACCATCGCCGGGAAGTTGAACGGCGAGATCACCGCGACCGCGCCGAGCGACTGGCGGATCGAGTACACGTCGACGTTGGTCGAGACGTTCTCGCTGAACCCGCCCTTGAGCAGGTGCGGGATGCCGCAGGCGAACTCGACGACCTCGAGCCCGCGGGTCACCTCGCCGAGCGCGTCCGACAGCACCTTGCCGTGCTCGGCGGTGATCAGGGCCGCGATGTCCCCCTTGCGCTCGTTGAGCAGCTCGCGGAACGCGAACAGCACCTGCGCGCGCTTGGTCAGCGACGTCCGGCCCCACGCCTTCGACGCCTCGTGGGCGACCTTGACCGCCTCGTCGACGGTCGCCGCCGAGGCCAGGTCCAGCTCGCCGGTCACCTCGCCGGTGGCCGGGTTGTAGACCTTGCTGGTCCGCTCGGCGACGCCGGTCCAGGGCGTACCGCCGATCAGGTGGGTGATCCGTTCAGTGCTCACAGCTGTGTCCTCGTCGTCGGTCCTGCGGTGTTCTCGTGTCCTGTGCTCCCGGTACGCCGGCCGCGCCGGTGCCGGGAACGCGAGCGGGTGCTGATGTCTACGTCGTCCCGAATCATCCGAGCACCTCGCTCTTGCGGGCCATCTCGACCTCGACCGGCCGGCCTTCCTGCAGCGACTGGATGCCGGCCGTGCAGACGGCCGCCGCGGCGTACCCGTCCCAGGCCGACGGCCCGTCGATCTCGCCCCGCCGGGTCGCGTCGACCCAGCGCTGCACCTCGATGTCGTACGCCGTACCGAACCTGGCCCGGTAGTCCTCCGGTACGACGCCGCCCCACTGCCCGGCGCGCTTGGTCAGCACGTCGACGCCGAGCCCGATGGTCGCGCTGCCCTTCTCGGCGACGGCCTCGCAACG
The DNA here is from genome assembly GCF_040681455.1 of Kribbella sp. NPDC051770. Classification (NCBI taxonomy): domain Bacteria; kingdom Bacillati; phylum Actinomycetota; class Actinomycetes; order Propionibacteriales; family Kribbellaceae; genus Kribbella; species Kribbella sp. NPDC051770. The sequence goes on from NZ_JBFAYT010000007.1 coordinate 398,812, forward strand.
CACTTCGTACCCGACCTGGAAGTTCACGAACACCTCGACGTCGGCGATCGCGCCGCTGGCCATCTCGAGGATCGCGAACTGCGGGTCGAGCGCGCCGTTGGCGACCAGGCCGGTCGGCTTCGGTGCGTGCACGGTGATCTTGGCGATCTCGTCGTCGAACAGCCAGCGCGCGACGTCGACCTCGTGCACGAGCGAGTCGCGCACGATCATCTCGCTGCGGAAGGTGTCCGGGACGGTCTTGTTGCGGTGCACGTTGTGGAGCAGGAGCGTGCGCCCGAGCTCACCGGAGTCGAGCAGCTCCTTCAGCGCGGCGTACTCCGGGTCGAAGCGGCGCATGAACCCGACCTGGATCAGCTGCTTGCCGAGTTTGTGCTCGGCCTCGACAACGCGCAGCGACGACTCGGTGTCCATCGTCAGCGGCTTCTCGCAGAGCACCGGCTTCGCGTGCTCCAGACAGGCCATCAGCTGCTCAGCGTGCGCGAACCCGGGCGACGCGATGATCACCGCGTCGACCTGCGCGTCCGCGATCAGGTCGAGCGGGTCGCCGATCACGCGAATCGCCCCGGATCCGTTGGCCGCGCCGGTCTGCTCCGCGATGCCCGCGGGGCGCGACAGCGACTCGGCCAGCGCGTTCGCGCGCGGCAGGTCCGGGTCCGAGACCGCGACCAGGCGCGCACCGGAGATCCGTCGCACCACCCGCTCGGCATGATCGGCGCCCATCACCCCGACACCGATGATCCCGATCCTCAGGTCCTGCATCTCCACCTACTCTCTGACGACGTTGTACGACGACTGCCCGCGCCGTACTCCCAGCAGCTCCGGGTCCCCGGGCAACTGCCCACCACCAGCGTCCACCGTGCCTCCCCGGCGAACCGCCCACCACCAGCGCCCACCAGGTCTCCCCAGCAGCCGCCACTTCCTCCGACGCCCGCCGGGTCTCCCCGGCGGTCGCCTCCACCTGCCGCCGGTCGGCCCGGGCCGCTCGACCGGGCCGCCGGCGTACCAGCTACTCCTTCTGCTCCGGCGTCACCACCCGCTCCGGGTCGAAGCCGCGCAGCTCGTGGCTGAGCGCCTCCAGCTCCGAGCCGCCGGCCATCTCCGTGGTCAGCTGCTCCAGCGTGATCTCCGACCGGTGCGTGTCCAGCGCCACCCGGCCGAGCTTGAGGATGACGAAGTGGTTGCCGACCAGGTACGCGTGGTGCGGGTTGTGGGTGATGAAGACGACCCCGATCCCCGCGTCCCGCGCCTTGACGACGTACTTCAGCACCACGCCCGACTGGTTCACGCCGAGCGCCGCCGTCGGCTCGTCCAGGATCAGCACCTTCGCGCCGAAGTGGATCGCCCGCGCGATCGCGACGCACTGCCGCTGACCGCCCGACAGCTTCCCGACCGGCTGCTCCAGGTTGGGGATCGAGATTCCCATCTTGGTCAGCTCCTCTTGCGCGACCTGCTTCATCTTCGCCGAGTCGAGCACCCCGAACGGGCCCTTGGTGAGCTCGTTGCCGAGGAAGAAGTTGCGCCAGACCGACATCAGCGGCGCCAGCGCCAGGTCCTGGTAGACCGTCGCGATCCCGCTGTCCAGCGACTCCCGCGGCGAGGAGAAGTGCCGCGCCTCGCCGTTCACCGACATCGTCCCGGACGTGTAGTCGTGCAGGCCGGCGATGATCTTGATCAGCGTCGACTTGCCCGCACCGTTGTCGCCGAGCACGCAGGTGATCTCGCCCTGCCGAACCGCCAGCGACACCCCGCGCAGCGCCTGGATGTTGCCGTAGCTCTTGCCGACGTCCTCCAGGAGCACGATCGGCGTGTTCGGGCTCGCGCTGACCTCGCTGGCGAAGCTCTCCGTCGTAGTCATCGTGCGTCCGCCTTGTTCTTGACGACCAGGTTGACGATCGTGGCCAGCAGCAGCATCGCGCCGAGGAACGCCTTGAACCAGTCCGGGTTCCAGCCGGCGTACACGACGCCGAGCTGCACCATCCCGAAGATCAGCGCACCGACCGCGCCACCGACCACCGAGCCGTAACCCCCGGTCAGCAGGCAGCCGCCGACCACCGCGGCGATGATGTACAGGAACTCCTTGCCGACGCCCTCACCGGACTGCACGACGCCGTTCTGCACGAACAGCAGCTGCATCCCGGTGAACCAGGCGAAGAACCCGACGGTCATGAACAGCCCGATCTTCACCTTCTTCACCGGTACGCCGACCGCGCGCGCCGACGCGGCGTCGCCGCCGACGGCGAAGATCCAGTTGCCGATCTTGGTCCGCAGCAGCATCCAGGCCGCGATCGCCACGAAGACGATCCACCAGACGATGATGATCTTGATCGTCACCCCGCCCAGCTTGAACTCCGAGGCGAACACCGCCTTCGCGGAGCCGAACCCGTCCATGTCGCTGATCGAGTTCGACGCGACGGCGCCCGACGTCAGCCGGGTCACCGCGACGTTCAGCCCCTGCAGGATGAAGAACGTCCCGAGCGTGACCAGGAAGCTCGGCAGCCCGGTCCGCATCAGCAGCCAGCCGTTGAACAGGCCGATCGCCAGAGCGAAGACGAGCGCGACCGCCATCCCCACCCAGACGTTGACGCTGAACTGGTAGGCGAAGATGCCGGCGGTCAGGCCGCTGGTCGTCACCGCCACACCGGCCGACAGGTCGAACTCGCCGCCGATCATCAGCAGCGAGACCGGGACGGCCATCACCCCGATCAGCGCGGCCTGGTACAGGATCGTCCCGGTGTTGTTGATCTGCCGGAACGGCTCGGCGGTGATCAGGAAGAACACCAGGATCACCGCGGCGCCGACCAGCGACCCGATCTCCGGGCGGCTGAGCAGCCGGGCGCCGACCGACCGCGCCGAGACGCGGTCGTCGGTGTCGGTGGGGGTCGCGATCGTCGATGCCATCGGCGCGACCTCAGCGGGTCCCGGCCGCGGCGTACTTCTCGACGGCCTCGATGTTGGACTTCTCGACGAACGACGGCCCGGTCAGCGTGGCCTCGCCACCACCGATCGAGTTGCCGTTGGTCTTGCTCAACCAGATCGCGTCGACGGCCAGGTACCCCTGCAGGTACGGCTGCTGGTCGACGGCGAACTGCACGGTGCCGTCCTTGACCGCCTTGGCCATCTCCTTGCTCATGTCGAAGCTGCCGATCTTGGCCGACGACCCGGCGTCCTTCGCAGCCTGTACGGCGGTCAGCGTGACGCCGGCGTTCAGACCCACCAGGTAGTCGACCGACTTGTCCTGCTGCAGCTTGGACGTGATCGTCGCCTGCGTGCCCGGCTGGTCCGCGCCGTCGACGTTCAGGTTCTCGACGTTGCCGAACTTGTCCTTGATGCCCTGGCAGCGGGCCTCCAGGCTGACGTTGCCCTGCTCGTGCACGATGCAGAGCACCTTCTTGGCACCGAGCTGCTTGAGCTTGTCACCGGTCGCCTCGCCGGCGATCCGCTCGTCCTGGCCGAAGTAGCCGATCGCACCGGAGGTCTTCCAGGTGTCCAGCCCGCCGTTCAGCACGGTCACCGGGATCCCGGCGGCGACCGCCTTCTTCACGTTCGGGATCACCGCGTCGGGCTTGTTCAGCGTCACCGCGATGCCGTCGACCTTCGCGTCGATCGCGGTCTGGACGAGGTTGGCCTGGGCGGCACCGTCGGGGTCGGAGGAGTACTGCAGCTCGATGTTGTCCTTCTGCGCCGCCGCCTCGGCACCGCGCCGGACGATGTCCCAGAACGTGTCACCCGCCTTGGAGTGGGTGATCAGGGCAACTTTCATCCGTGGCGTGGTCGCCACGTTGCCCGAGCCGCCGTCGGCCTTCGTCTCCTCCTGCTTGCCGCCGGAGGAGCTGCAGGCCCCCGCCGTGAGGACCAGCGCCAGTGCCGCGCTGACGACCACAGCGCTGCGCTGGGCCTTCCTTTGCCACCGAACCATGACCACAACCAGCCTTTCCGATTTCCCGCGGTGACGCCGCGGCGTTGCTAGTGACCAGAGAGTGCATACTCTCCTGGCCGTCAGTCGGATGCACCACCCCCGTGGCTGTTCAGGTACGTCAGGGTGCGGCGCGCGATCGGCAACGGCACGTCCGGCGCGCACGGGAACAGGTCCTGCTCGACGATCGCGAACAGGTCGATGTCGAGTCCGGCCAGCGCTGCCAGCACCGGCGGCATCTCCGGTACGCCGCCAGGCGGCTCGCACATCACACCGCGCTCGACGGCCGCGTCGAAGCCGAGCCCTTCGGCCTGGGTCTGCGCGAGCACGACCGGGTCGACCTGCTTGAGGTGCACGTACCCGATGCGGTCCGGGTACTTGTGGATCAGCTCCAGGTTGTCGCCGCCGCAGTAGCTGATGTGGCCGGTGTCCAGGCACAGGTTCACGTGCGCGCCGTCGGTCTCGGCCAGGAACCGCTCGACGGTGTCCTGCGTGTCGACATGTCCATCCGCGTGCGGGTGGAACTGGGTCTTGAGCCCGTACTCCTCGAAGACCCGGCGCCCGAGCTCGGTGACCTGCTTGCCGTGTCGCGCCTGGCCTTCGTGGTCGAGCCGCGGCTCGACGATCTCGCCGTCGTCACCACGCCACATCGACGGCATCACGACTAGATGCTTCGCACCCATCGCGGCCGCCAGCTCGGCGGTCCGCGCCACGTCACGCCAGGTGGAGTCGAACGAGTCCTCCCGGTGCAGGTGCTCGAACGTCGTACCGGCGGTCACCTCGAGCCCACGCCGGTCGAGCTGCGCCTTGAGCTCGGCCGGATCGGTCGGGAGATACCCGTACGGGCCCAACTCGATCTTGGTGTACCCGGCCTCGGCGACCTCGTCGAGGAACCTGGTCCACGGCGTCTGCCGCGGGTCGTCGGCGAACCAGACGCCCCACGAGTCGGGCGCGCTGCCGATCGTCACCTTGCCCATGTCAGTGCCCTTCCACCGGGGCGACGTACGGACGCTGCGCCTTCTTCGACTCCTCGTACGACGCCGCGGCCGCGCGGGTCGAGTCGAGGTCGGAGACCTGGCTGACCGGGACGTCCCACCACGAGTCGCTGTCCGGCGCGCCGATCAGCGGGTCGGTGGTGACGTGGATCGCGATCGACCTGTCGGCAGCCTTCGCCGTGTGGATCGCCTTCTCCAGCTCGTCGCGGCTGCCGACCTCGATCACCTCGACGCCGAAGCTGCGCACGTTCGCCGCGAGATCGACCGGCAGGTAGTCGCCGTCGAGCCGCCCGTCCCCGCTGCGCTTGCGGTACGCCGTACCGAAGCGTTGCGAGCCCAGGGACTCCGACAGCGCGCCGATCGACGCGAAGCCGTGGTTCTGAACCAGGACGACGATGATCTTGACGTTCTCCTGGACGGCGGTGACCAGCTCGCTGGACATCATCAGGTACGACCCGTCGCCGACCAGGACGAAGACGTCGCGGTCGGGAGCAGCCAGGCGGACGCCGAGACCGCCGGCGATCTCGTATCCCATGCAGGAGTAGCCGTACTCAACGTGGTAGCCCTTCGGGTCGCGGGTCCGCCAGAGTTTGTGCAGGTCGCCGGGCATCGAACCGGCGGCACAGACAACGACATCAGACGCCGCCGACAATTCGTTGACGACACCGAGGACCTGGCCCTGGGTGAGCAGTCCTTCCGCGAGCTTTCCGGTCACCTCGGCCGGCGGGTTGTAGTGGTTGTCCACAACCTCGTCCCACTGTTTCGCCAGTGCTGTCGCCGAATCCGTGTACTTTCTCTGCACGGACCAACCAGCGAGCGCGGATCCCAACGAAACAAGGGCTTCCCGCGCGTCAGCCACCACCGGGAGACCAGCATGCTTACCACCGTCGAACCGCGCCACGTTGATGTTGACGAACTTCACGCCCGCGCCCTGGAAGGCCGTCCGCGACGCCGTCGTGAAGTCGCCGTAGCGGGTCCCGATGCCGATCACCAGGTCGGCGTCGCGGGCCAGCGCGTTCGCTGCCGTGGTTCCGGTCGAGCCGACCGCGCCGACCGACTGCGGGTGGTCGTAGCGCAGCGATCCCTTGCCTGCTTGGCTTTCCGCGACCGGGATCCCGGTGGCTTCGGCGAACGCCCGAAGCGCATCCTGGGCGCGCGAGTAGGTAACACCGCCACCGGCCACGATCAGCGGGCGTTCGGCCGAGCGGATCAGCTCGGCCGCCTTCTCGATGATCGATGCTTCAGGCAACGGCCTGGCGACGTACCAGGTCCGTTCGGCGAACAGCTCCTCCGGCCAGTCGTACGCCTCGGCCTGAACGTCCTGCGGCAGCGCGATCGTCACCGCGCCGGTCTCGACCGGATCGGTCAGGACGCGCATCGCGTTGAGCAGCGCCGACGGCAGCTGCTCGGGGCGCCAGACGCGATCGAAGTACTTCGATACCGGGCGGAAGGCGTCGTTCACCGACACGTCGCCGGCCGAGAAGCTCTCCAGCTCCTGCAGCACCGGCGACGCGACCCGGGTCGCGAAGACGTCCGAGGGGAGGATCAGCACCGGCAGCCGGTTCACCGTCGCCAGGGCCGCGCCGGTGACCATGTTGGTCGAGCCGGGCCCGATGCTGGCCGTGCAGGCGTAGGTCTGCAGCCGGTCCTTGGTCCGCGCGTACGCCGATGCGCTGTGCACCATGGCCTGCTCGTTACGGGCCAGGATGTACGGCAGCGCCGTCGGGTCCTCGAGCTCGGCCTGCAGCAGTGCCTGGCCCAGCCCGGCCACGTTCCCGTGCCCGAAGATGCCGAAGCAGCCGGCGAAGAGCTTCTGCCGCTCGCCGTCGCGCTCCGAGTACTGGACGCTCAGGAATCGCACCAGCGCCTGGGCGACCGTGAGACGTACCGTCATCGCTGTCCTCCGAAAGGTAGCCGCGGATCGATCGTTGTCTGCTTCATGTCACTGGTGTCCGAATGGCAGGCGCGGGTCGACCTGCTGGCTGTCCCACAGCTGCCGGACCCAGCCGTGCTGTGGGTCGTCGCTGATCAGCCAGGCGCGCTCGGTGCCCGGACCGGCCATCACGTTCAGGTAGTACATGTCGTAGCCGGGAGGAGCCATCGCCGGGCCGTGCCACCCGTGCGGCACCAGGACGAGGTCGCCGTTGCGGACCTCGGCCAGGACGTCGATCGGACGGTCATCGGTCCCGTAGACCCGCTGGTAGCCGATCGGGTCGTTGCCCTTGACACCTTCCGGGGCGTCGTCGGACAGCTGCAGCTCGAAGTAGTAGATCTCCTCGAGCACACTCTCCTCGCCCGGCTTGTGCTCGTCGTGCTTGTGCGGCGGGTACGACGACCAGTTGCCGGCCGGCGTCAGCACCTCGCAGGCGATGATCGAGTCGGCGTCCAGGACGCCGGGCGTGCCGAAGTTGCGGACCTGCCGGGACGAGACGCCGGCGCCGCGCAGCTCGGTCTCGACCTGCTCGGTGCCGATCCGGCGGAACGGGTAGTCGCTCGCGGCCTTGGCGTGCGGGAAGGCGATCCGGGCTCCCCCGGCGCTGACGACCGCGACCGTGGTGCCGCGCGGGACGTAGGCCAGGTCGGTCGGCCCGGCGAAGACGTCCGCCCGGCCGCCGAGCGGCACGGTCTCGCCGTCGACGATCACCTCGGCCGATCCGCTCAACGGCAGCACGAGGTACTCGCAGTCCCCGGTGTCGAACTCGACGGACTGGCCAGGACGAAGGGTCCGGACGGTCAGGCCCGTGTGGTGCCAGTCCTGCTCGCCCGGGTGGACGACCAGGTCGTAGCCGTCGCGCGCGGTGGAGCCGGCGGGCCTGAACCACTCAGTCATGCGTGCCTCCACAGGTCAGCCGCCGGTCGAGTCCCCCGGCGATCGGGCAACGGCCGGAAGGTCCACTGGCAGGTCGCCGATCCGTCATGCGGCACCTCCGTGCACCAGCGTGGCGGCTTGGTCGACCGCGGCGGCCACGTCGCCGTCCGGCGGGAAGAGCAGCGCCCGGCCGACGACGAGTCCCCGGACGGACGGCAGGCTCAACGCCTTGCCCCAGGATGCATAGGTTTCCTCGGGCGCGACAGTCGGATCGCCACCGAGCAGCAGCGTCGGCAGCGTGGTGGCTTCCATCACCCGCTCCAGCTCGTCGACGACTGGCAGCTTCAGCCAGGTGTACGCGCTGGTCGCGCCGAGGCCCGACGCGATGTGGATCGACCGGATCACCGAATCGGGGTCCAGCAGGTTGCTGACCCGGCCATCGGTCCGCGTCGACCAGAACGGCTCGACCATCGCCATCAGCTTGCGCTCGGCCAGCTCGGTGACGGCCTGCGCGCTGCTCTCCAGCGTCGCCACCGTGCCCGGGTCGTCGAGGCAGATCCGGGTCAGCATCTTCCCGCCGTCGAGCCGGCGCGAAGCGATGTCGTCCGCCGACCGGTACGCCGTGAACCGGTCGTCCAACTCGAAGGAGGAGCCTTGCAGCCCACCGCGGTTCATCGACCCAACGACGACCTTGCCCTCCAGCGCTCCGAGCAGCAGCAGATCCTCCAGCACGTCCGGAGTGGCCAGTACGCCGTCGACTCCCGGCCGCTGCAGCGCCGTGCAGAGCCGCTCGATCAGCCCCGGACGACTCGCCATCGCCATCCGGTCATCGCGGACGCCGAGAGCACCTCGCGCCGGGTGGTCCGCGGCGACGATCAGCAGCCGCCCGTCCTCCCCGACCAGCTCCCGCTGCCGTCGCTGCTGCCACGCCTCCGCGACCCGCTCCGGATGCCGGACCCGCAACTCGGTGAGATCCACGCGCTGCCCAGCTCCCCACTCGATTCCCCGCGCGCGACCACCGGCAGCCACACGTGGGCCGCCCTGGGGAGTCGCACCTTCAGCCGCACGTGGGCCCTCCTGCGGCGCCGTCGCACCTGCAGCCACGCGTGGGCTGTCCTGGGGCGCCGTCGCGCCTGTAGCCACGCCTGGGTTGTCCTGGGGCGCCGTCGCGCCGGCAGCAGAGCTGCTCTGTACGGACTGTTCGGTGCTCATGCGTCCTCACCCATCAGTGCGAGGACCTCCGCCTCCGTGGGCATCGCCGTCGAGCACTCCAACCGCGATGCCACGACAGCGCCCGCGATGTTCGCGAACCGGATGATCCGCTCCAACGGCCACCCTGCGAGGAGACCATGACACAGCGCCCCACCGAAGCCGTCTCCGGCGCCGAGCCCGTTCACCACCTCGACCGGGAACGGCGGCACCTCCACCCGCTCGTCCCGCGTCCGCGCCAGCGTGCCCTTCGGGCCCTGCTTCACGACGGCCAGGTCCAGTCCCCGGTCGAGCAGTGCCTGCGCCGCCTTGTCCGGGTCTGTCTCCCCGACCGCGACCTCGCACTCCTCGCAGTTGCCGACGGCAACCGTGCAGTGGTCGAGCGCCTTGCTCACCTGCGCGTGCGCCTCGCTCGGGTCCGCCCAGAACATCGGCCGGTAGTCCAGGTCGAGCACGGTGATCGCCCGGCGTTCGCGCGCCTCCCAGGCGGCGAAGTGCGCCGAGCGGCTCGGCTCGGCGGACAGCCCGGTGACAGTCGACCAGTAGATCTTCGCGTCCTTGATCGCCTGCAGGTCGAGCTCGTCGGGGTTGATCACCAGGTCCGGCGCCTTCGGGAACCGGTAGAAGTACAGCGGGAAGTTGTCCGGCGGGAAGATCTCGCAGAACGTGATCGGCGTCGGCAACCCCTCTACGCCGGTGACGAACCGGTCATCGACGTTCAGCTCCCCGAGCGCCCGGTGGATGAACGTCCCGAACGGGTCGTTCCCGGTCCGGCTGATCACCGCGGCCTTCCGCCCGTGCTTGGCCGCGGCGACCGCGACGTTCGTCGCACTCCCGCCGAGGAACTTCCCGAAACTCTCCACGTCCTCGAGATGCGTCCCGGTTTGCAACGGGTAGAGGTCAACGCCGATCCGCCCGATGGTCAGTACGTCGTCCACCATCAGCCCACCCCGCCCCCGACCGCCTCAGCCGCTGGGGCTCCCGTTCCTGCCTCGGCCGAAGGAGCTCCTGCACCTGCCTCGGGCCTGGCGACCGCGCCTTCCTCCAGCCCGGCCACTGCGTCCACTCCAGGACCGCCCGTGCTCGTTCTCGTGGCTGCGAGGTCGAGGAGATGAGCGATGCTCGCGCGAACATCCACCACGGGACCTTCGCCGGTCGGGCGCGCCTGGAGGATCGTGTCCTGCTCCAGCACGTACCAGCCCTGGTAGCCGGCCGACTCCAGCGCACCGACGATCGCGGCCAGGTCGACGTCACCCTGACCCAGCGGCCGGTACATCCCCTCGCGAACAGCGTCGGTGTAGCTCACCTCGCCAGACTGGACCTTCGCGGCCCAGGCGGCGTCGACATCCTTCAAGTGCGTGTGCTTGATCCGGCCGGTGTGCTCCAGCGTCAGCGCGACCGGGTCGACCCCACCGATCATCAGGTGCCCGGTGTCCAGCGTCAGCCCGATCGCCGACCCCGCGAGCACCCGGCGGACGTCGTCCGCGTTCTCGACCATCGTGCCGACGTGCGGGTGGATCGTCGCGAGCACTCCCTGCGCCGCGGCGACCTCGGTCAGCCGGTCCAGGTTGGCGAGCAGCGTCGCCCAGCCTGCGTCGTCGAGCACCGGGCGGCCGTCGTACCCGTCCTGCCCGGTCGCCGCCGCGATGACCAGCGTCGACGCACCGGCGGCGACGAAACCTTCGAGCGCCCGCGCCACCTCGGGAGCCGGATCGTGTGCGGGGTCGTGCAGGATCACCGGCACGAACCCGCCGACCGCGCGCAGCCCGACGTCGGCGAGCGTCTTCGCCTTCTCGGCCGGGTCCTCGGGCAGGAACCCGTCCGGCCCGAACTCGGTCGCCGCGATCCCGACGTCGCGCATCTCGGCCAGCACCGTCTCCGGGTCGTACTGCCAGCCCCAGCCGGGTACCTCGCAGACACCCCACGAAATCGGGGCTCCCGCGATCCGGGCAGCTACGTCACTCATCGGCCGATCTCCTCCAGAAGGACAACGCGGTTCTCAGAACGGGACAGTTCGCAGGCGTCGGCGATCCGGAACGCCTGCAGGGCATCGCGAACAGTGCAGGGGACGTCGCGGGTACCGGCGACGACCTCGGTGAACGCGGTCAGCTCGGCGACGTACGCCGGGCGGAAGCGATCCATGAACGTGGCGTGCGGGTCACCACCGGGGAAGGTCACACCGGCTTCGACCGAGCGCAGCGCGGTGTGCTCGTCGAGACCGACCGAGATCGAGCCCAGGCTCCCGAGCAGCTCCATGCGGACGTCATGACCGGCCGCGTTGTAGCGGGTGCCGCTGACCGCGGCGAAGGTGCTGTCGTCGAGCGTGAGCAGCGCGGCGGCCGCGTCGACGTCGCCGTACTCGCCGAAGAAGGTCTCGCCGCGGTTGGCTCCGGTCGCGTAGACGCTGACCACCTCGCGGCCGGTGACGTACCGGATGATGTCGAAGTCGTGGACCGTGCAGTCGCGGAAGAAGCCGCCGCTGGTCGGGATGTAGCCGGCCGGTGGCGGGAACGCGTCGTTGGTGTTCGCGCGGATATGGTGGATGAACCCGAGCTCACCCGATCGCACCTGCGCGGCCGCTGCCTGGTAGCCGGCGTCGAAGCGGCGCTGGAAGCCGATGTGCACCGGGACGTCCGAGCCTTCGACCAACTCAACGACCCGCTGGGTCTCGGCGAGGTCGAGCGCGACGGGCTTCTCGCAGAACGTGGCGATGCCCGCGGCGACGGCGGCCTCGATCAGCTCGGCGTGCGCGGAGGTCGCGGCGGCGATCACCAGACCGTCGATTCCGCTGTTCAGCAGGCTGGGGACGTCGGGGGCGAACTCGGCCCCGAGATCCTTCGCGGTCAGCTCCGCGCGGTTCGCGTCGACGTCGGCCACCACCACCTGCTCGACGGCCGGCAAACCCTTCAGCGTCGCGGCGTGGAACGCGCCGATCCGTCCGACCCCGACCAACCCGATCCGCATCCGCGGCCGCCCTCTCGTCGTCACCTGCCCCGACCGCGCGTCAGTGCCTCAGCACGGCGCCGGTTGCCGAGCCAAGCTTTCCGGCCCGACCCAGCGGAGTCAAGAGTTTGTAAGCACATTCTCACGTCGGGACATACCTACCTGCCTCCTGTACCATCCGCCCATGGCCGCCCTGCCGATTCAGATCGATCGGACCAGCCCGGTACCGCTGTACCACCAGCTGGCCGAGCAGCTGACGGCTGCCATCACCGACGGCACCCTGCGCCCCGGCGACCCGTTCGAGAACGAGATCGCCATGTCGGACCGCCTGAACCTGTCGCGGCCCACCGTGCGCCGCGCGATCTCCGAGCTGGTCAACAAGGGCCTGCTGGTCCGGCGCCGCGGCATCGGCACGACGGTCGCCAACCAGATGGTCCACCGCAAGGCCGAGCTCACCAGCCTGTACGACGACCTGGAACGCGAAGGCCGCACGCCCCGCACCGAGGTCCTCTCCCTCAACTGCGCAGCCCACGACGACCGAGCCGCCGCAGCCCTCGGCCTGCCCTCAGGCACGCCCCTGGTCGCCATCGTCCGCCTCCGCTACGCCGGCGACGTCCCCCTCGCGATCATGCGCAACTGGTTGCCCCCAGCAATGGACGACCTGACCCATGAACAACTCACCGCCGAAGGCCTGTACGCCGTCCTCCGCGCCCGAGGTATTCGCCCGACCGTCGCCCGGCAACGCATCGGCGCCCGAAACGCTTCCGCCGAGGAACGTCGGACCCTCCACATGTCCAAGGCGGAACCACTGGTGACGATGACCCGCAGCGCCTACGACGCCGACGGATCTGCAGTGGAGTTCGGCGACCACTGCTATCGGGCCGACCAGTACTCAGTAGAAGTCGTCGTCTCCGACAGGTGAGCCCAGAGAAGCGCTCACCCGCTGAACACGGGCCCGCGCACTGCCCGACCCGGTACTGCCCGACCCGGTACTGCCCGACCCGGTACTGCCGGACTCGGTACTGCCGGACTCGGTACTGCCGGACTCGGTACTGCCGGACTCGGTACTGCCGGACTCGGTACTGCCGGACTCGCTACTGCCGGACCCGGGTCTGCCGGACTCGCTACTGCCGGACTCGCTACTGCCCGACCCGGTACTGCCGGACCGGGCACTTCGCCACCGACCCGGGCGACGTCGGCTCTCGTACGGGCCGGCCGCGCAGGATCGTCGTACCTCACACTGCTCCTGACGCGGTCGATCAAGCGCCGGTGATGGCGCGGATCCGGCCGTCGGGCCTTGCGGTTCGGCTGCGCTGGAGCTTCTTCACGATCGCCTCCGGCGACAGCAGGAAGGCGGCCGCGTTGCCGATGCTGATAGTGCTGGCGGCGATGGTGTGAGCGATGAAGTCGCCGCACCGCGTAGACGAGTGCGCCTGCGCGGCCAACGCTGGTTTCCCATCGAGCCACAGCGCGACGACCTGCCCGACCGTACGCCGGTCGGCGCCTCCGAGCCGCTCGACGAAGCGACCGCGGAGCCGGCCGTCGCCGCCCCCGAATCGCTCGACGAAGCGCTCGACGAAGCGCCCGCGGAGCCTGACACCGGTGACAAGATTCTCGCGGTCCTCTACCTCGTCTCGGTCTTCATGGTGCCGGTTGTTGTTCTCTGTTGGGTCTTCGAGGTGTTGGGTGGGCGGGAGATCTACTACGTGATCCCACTGTTCGCGGCGGGAGCCGTGCCGTGGCTGCTGGCCGTGGAGTTGTGCGAGGCCAGCGGGCGGTCGGAGTACCCGTGGCATGCGCTGCGAGCGCAGATCTGGCTGCAGCTCGGCGGGGGTGTTCCGGCGGCATTGCGTGCGATTCGGAATGGTCGTGCCCAGGATGGTGATCGGTAGATCCCGACAGTTGGTGGAGCATCTGCGGCGACGGAGCCAGCGCGCTCGGGGCGGGGCGGGGCGAGGATCCGAGCCGAGCTGCTCAAAGCCGGCTACCGCGTCCGTGCGATGGCCTGCAATCCGCTCCGTCCTGCGCCGGATGGTCGGGACGCGGCTGCTGACGGGGTCCGTTGAGTGGGTGGGCGGAAACCGAGTAGCCGCGCCGGTGGTCAGGGTGGGCTACTTGAGGTGTGAGCCGGGCCGAGAGGCGGAGGAAACAAGCAGCCCCGCGCCGAGTGATCGGGCGAGGCTGCTTGAGGTGTGAGACGGGGCGTTGACCCTAGGCGGGCTGGCCGGGCCCGGTGTTCGGGCCGGCGGGCCGGATGTTGGTCCGGCCCCGGGTCGGCTAGGCCTGGTTGACCATCAACGTGCGGACCAGGCGGAGGCCTACCGACAGGTGGGCCAGTTCTGGGCCTTCGGTTTCTACGATTTCTTCGAGCATGGTGGCGGCTCGGGAGAGAGCTGCTTCGTTTTGGTCTTGCCAGGAGATGACTCGGTCTTCTGGTTCTGCGGTGGGGTCTGTGGTGGCGAGGACCTGGGCTGTCAGGCGGGCGTGGACGGCGTGGAGGTCGTCTCGGAGGGCGGCTCGGGCCATGGTTTGCCAGCGGTCCGTGCGTGGGAGGGCGACGATTCGCTCGAGGAAGCGGCCCAGTTGCAGGCGTTCTCCCAGGGCGAAGTGGACCTTGGCCACCTCGAGGATGTCGAGGTCGTCGCGGTCGGCGGTTTCCACGATGCCCAGGCCGGCGTAGGCCGGAGGGAGGACGGCGATGCGGGTGGCGAAGTCAGCGGGGACACCCTTGGTGACCAGGGCTTCCCGGCGTTGTTCGAACAGGGCCAGTTCGCGGCCTCGGAGGACCTCCGGCAGGGCGGTGGTGAGTTTGGCGATGCCGGGGGTGAAGAACTCGATGAGTTCGGCGATGTCCATCGGGGGGCGGCGGTTGCTGACCAGCCAGCGGGTGGCTCGTTCGACCAGGGTGCGGGTTTCCAGGCGCATCTTGGTCTGGGTGTCGGCGTCGACGATGTTGTCGAGGTCGGCGTTCAGCGCGAGCAGGTCGGGCTGGGCGAAGATGCGGGACGCCGCGAGGTTCGCCCGTACGACGTCCTCGGCGGTGCCGCCGGTCTCCAGGGACAGGCGGTGGAAGGCCGTGATGCCGGAGGAGTTGACGAACTCGTTGACGACCTGGGTGGTGATGATCTCGCGGCGCAGCTGGTGCGAGGCCATCGGTTCGGCGAAGCGTTCCTGGATCGCGCGCGGGAAGTAGCTGACCAGTTTGTTGGTCAGGAAGTCGTCGTCGGGCAGCGAGGTCTTCAGCAGTTCGGCTTCGAGCACGATCTTGGTGTACGCGATCAGGACCGACAGCTCGGGCGAGGTCAGCCCGCGGCCGTCGGCCTTGCGGCGCTTGAACTCGGCGACGCTCGGCAGGAACTCCAGCTCCCGGTCCAGCAGGCCCTGCTTCTCCAGCCGGCGGACCCAGTCCTGGTGGACGTGCATCAGCGCGGCGGCCTGCGAGGTCGCGTTGGCCAGGCCGATGTTCTGCCGGTAGTTGCTCTTCAGGACCAGCGCGCCGACCTCGTCCGTCATCGACGCGATCACGTCGTTGCGCTGCTTCTCGGTCAGGTCGCCGTCGGCGACCACCTTGTCGAGCAGGATCTTGATGTTCACCTCGTGGTCGGAGGTGTCCACGCCGGCCACGTTGTCGATGAAGTCGGTGTTGATCCGGCCGCCGCCGGCGGCGTACTCGATCCGGCCGAGCTGGGTGAAACCGAGGTTGCCGCCCTCACCGACCGAGCGGGCGCGCAGGTCGGCGCCGTTGATCCGGATCGCGTCGTTGGCCTTGTCACCGACGTCCGCGTGGGTCTCCCCCGCGGCCTTCACGTAGGTGCCGATGCCGCCGTTCCAGAACAGGTCGACCGGCGCCTTGACGATCGCCTGCATCAGCTCGGCCGGGGTCAGCGTCGCCGGGTTCCCTTCCAGGCCGAGGGCCTCGCGGACCTCCGGCGAGATCGGGATCGCCTTGTCGGTGCGCGGGTAGACGCCGCCACCGGCCGAGATCAGCGCGGTGTCGTAGTCGGCCCACGACGAGCGCGGCAGGTCGAACAGCCGGCGCCGCTCGGCGAACGACGAGGCCGCGACCGGGGCCGGGTCGAGGAAGATGTGCCGGTGGTCGAACGCCGCGACCAGCCGGATGTGCTCCGACAGGAGCATCCCGTTGCCGAACACGTCACCGGACATGTCACCGACGCCGACGACGGTGAAGTCCTCGTTCTGGCAGTCGACGCCCATCTCGCGGAAGTGCCGCTTCACCGACTCCCAGGCGCCGCGCGCGGTGATGCCCATCGCCTTGTGGTCGTAGCCGACCGAGCCGCCGGAGGCGAACGCGTCGCCGAGCCAGAAGCCGTACTCCTTGGCGACCCCGTTGGCGATGTCGGAGAACGTCGCCGTGCCCTTGTCGGCCGCGACGACCAGGTACGCGTCGTCACCGTCGTACCGGACCACGCTGCTCGGCGGCACCACGGAGCCGCCGACGATGTTGTCGGTGATGTCGAGCAGCCCCGAGATGAACGTCTTGTACGACGCGATGCCCTCGGCCAGCCACGCGTCCCGGTCGGCCAGCGGGTCCGGCAGCTGCTTGGCGTAGAAGCCGCCCTTGGCGCCGACCGGCACGATCACGGAGTTCTTCACCATCTGCGCCTTGACCAGGCCGAGCACCTCGGTGCGGAAGTCCTCGCGCCGGTCCGACCAGCGCAGACCGCCGCGGGCGACCGCGCCGAAGCGCAGGTGCACACCCTCGACCTGCGGCGAGTACACGAAGATCTCGTACGCCGGCCGCGGCTGCGGCAGGTCCGGGATCGCCTTCGGCTCCAGCTTGAAGCTGATGTAGCCGCGCGGCTCGCCGTCGGCCCCGGGCTGGAAGTAGTTGGTCCGCAGCGTCGCCTGGATCACGGTCAGGTACGAGCGCAGGATCCGGTCCTCGTCGAGGCTCTTCACCGTGTCCAGCGCGGCGCCGATCTCCTTCTCCAGCTGGGAGATCGTCTCGCGCCGTACCGGGTCGTCGAACGCGCCGCGCGACGGGTCGAAGCACGCCTCGAACAGCTGGACCAGCAGGCCCGCGACGTCGACGTGGTTCAGGAACGTGTTCTCGATGTAGTCCTGGCTGAACGGCGTACCGCCCTGGCGGATGTAGCGCTGGTACGCGCGCAGGATCGAGACCTGCCGCCAGCTCAGGTTGCCGCGCAGGACCAGCGCGTTCAGCTTGTCCGACTCGGCGCGCCCCTCCCAGACCGCGCGGAACGTGTCGGAGAAGAGCTTGCGCAGCTCCTCGCGCTCCTCGGCCTCGCCGGGCGCGCGCAGCCCGAAGTCGTAGATGTACGCCGTGCCGTCGGGCCGGCGGATCTCGTACGGGCGCTCGTCGATCACCTCGACACCCATGTGGGTCAGGTGCGGCAGCACCTGCGACAGCGACAGCGGCGAGCCGGTCCGGTAGACCTTGAACCGGCGCTCGCCCTCCCACTCCTCGTCGATCGGCGAGTACAGCGACATCGCCAGGCCGTTCTCGGCCGGCAGCTTGTCGAGGATCGTCACGTCCTGGACCGCGACGCGGGCGTCGAAGTCCTCCTTGTACGCCTCCGGGAAGGCGCCGGCGTACTGGTTGTTCAGGCGGGTGACGGCGCCGTCGCCGCCGAGCGCGTGCAGCGCGACGGCGAAGTCGTCCTGCCAGGCGCGGGTCGCCTCGACGACCTTCTGCTCCAGCAGGTCGGCGTCGTACTCGCCGACCGTCTGGCCGTGCTTCATCCGGACCACGAAGTGCACCCGGGCCAGCACCGACTCGGTGACGTGCGCGGCGTAGTCGACGGAGTCGGCGCCGATCGCGTCCTTGAGGATCTGCTGCATCTTCAGCCGGACCGCGGTGGTGTAGCGGTCACGCGGCAGGTAGACCAGGCAGGAGAGGTAGCGGTTGTAGACGTCACGCCGTACGAAGAGCTTGACCGCGCGGCGCTCCTGCAGGTGCAGCACGGTCTGCACGATCGGCAGCAGGTCCTCGACCGGCGCCTGCAGCAGCTCGTCGCGCGGGTAGGTCTCGAGGACGTCGAGCAGGCCCTTGCCGCTGTGGCTGTTCGGGTCGAAGCCGGTCAGCCGGAACAGCTCCAGCGCCTTGCGGCGCAGCACCGGAACCTGCATGACGCTCTCGGTGTACGCCGTGGACGACAGCAGCCCGATGAACCGGCGCTCGGCGACCGGTTCACCGTTCTCGTCGAACGACTTCAGGCCGACGTAGTCCAGGTACGACGACCGGTGCACGGTGGAGCGCGAGTTCGCCTTGGTCAGGATCAGCAGCTTCTTCTCGCGGGCCTTGGCGCTCACCTCCGGCGGCAGCAGTCCGGCGTTCTCGCCCTGGGACGGGTCGGGCCGCAGGATGCCGAGGCCGGTCCCCGGGACGCCGCGCAGGACGCCCTGCTTACCGCGCATGGTGAACGCGTACTCGCGGTAGCCGAGGAAGGTGAAATGTTCGTCGGCCAGCCACTGCAGCAGCTCGCGGGCCTCCTCCACCTCGGTCGCGCCGACCGGCAGGTTCGTCGCCGGGTCGGCCAGCTCCTCGGCGATGCCGACGGCCTTCTCGTGCATCTTCGGCCAGTCCTCGACCGCTTCGCGGACGTCGCTGAGGACGCCCTGCAGCGCCTTCTCCAGCGCGCGGTGCTCGGCCGGGTCGGCGATCCGCTCGACCTCGAGGTGCATCCAGCTCTCGCGGACGCGGTCGTGCGCATCCGGGGAGCTGGCGTCGTCCAGGACCTCCAGCAGGGTGCCGGTCACGTCACGGCGGACCACGAACTGGGGGTGGATCAGCAGCTGCAGCTCCAGGGCGCGGTCGGTGACGACCATCGCCGCGCTGTCGACCAGGAACGGCATGTCGTCGACCACGATCTCGATCACGGTCCGGCCGTTCGCCGACCAGCCGTGCTCCTCCACCGTCGGGGTGAAGACGTGCACCTTGGCCGTGCCCTGCGGCCGCGAGGTGGCCGACTTGTAGTGGTGCTTGGCCGCGCCCAGGCAGTCCTGCGGCTGGCGCTCGGCCACGTCCTCGGCGGCCACGTACCGGTAGTACCGCTCCAGGAAGCTCCTCAGCTTCTCGGGGTCCACCGACTTGTCGTGCCCGTGTGATCCCGCAGCCACTGCCTTGGCGAGCACATCGGCCTTCTGGACGTCCAGCTTGCTCTGCATTCCCCACCGTTCCACGCGATTTTCGGCGCTGCTCGCGCCCGGTCGCACGCCGTTGTGCGCCTCCCTCAGAGATTAGTCCACTTCGGTCACTGGTGTGATGGCGGGACGGTCCTTTCGGGTGCCTTACGAGTCACGTTCAACAGCTGGACGAGCCTGGTTCAGCTCCGCTGCAACCGGAGCGCCAGGGCCGGGCACGCGAGGGCTGCGCGGCGGGCGTTCGTCAGCTCACCGGGAGTGATCTCGCGGCCGCGCAGAACCGGGAACCCCCACTCGTCGAGCGTGACGTCGTCGGGCAGCAGCGTGGCGCACAGGCCGTGGGCGTCGCAGCGGGTCCAGTCGATCTCGAGCTTGTGGTCGCTCACCACGCACCTCCGGGCACGGGAAGGACACCCTGTACGGCGCGGCCGCAGGTGCCGGTGGACAGGTGGAGTTGCAGGTCCTCGGCGAAGACCTCCAGGGCTGACGCCAGGAAGCGGGCGGAGCCATCGGGATGGGCGCAGGCGCCGCGGCCGGGGACCAGTCCGAGGTGGCGCTGCGCGTCGTGCAAGCCGGCGGGGTCGCCTGCGAGGAGCCGGGCGAAGTCGTCGACCAGTGCGCCGAGCCCGAACAGGCACGGGCCGCATTGGCCGGCTGACTGGCTCGCCAACCACTGGGCGACGCGGTGGACCTCGCCGAGAGGGCAGGTGGTCGAGCCGAGCGCCAGCACGATGCCCGCCGACACGTGCGGGCGGCTGAGGGTGACGCCGTCGGTCTGCCGGAGCCAGCGGCCGTGGTAGCCGCCGAGGAGGACCGGGCCGGCCTCCGCGCCGGCGTACTGGAGGACGGTGTCGAGTGGGATGCCTGTCGGCGTCTCCAGTACGCCGGGACGCTGGAGAGCGCCGGCGATCGTGAGGAGCTGCGTGCCGGGCTCGCTGCGGAGTCCGGTCGCGCCGAACTGGCGGGAGCCGAGGCGAGCCAGTACGGCGAGCTGGGCGAAGGTCTCGACGTTGGAGAGGAATGTCGGGCGGCTGTCTAGGCCTTGGCGGGTCGGCAGCGTACGCCGGCCGGGTGGCACCGCTGCGCCGCCGTTGAGGATGCTCAGGACCGCGCGGGCCTCTCCCGCGACGAAGCGGCCTGGGGTGTCAGCGATCTGGATGTCGAGGCCGTCGCTGCGGTAGCGCTGCTCGGCCTCGTCGGTGACGCGCTCGGCCAGCGCTGCCTGGAGCGACGCGGCCGCGGTGGCGTCGTGGACGGCCAGGACGACGCGCGGCGCACCCAGCGCTCGGGCCAGGCCGGTGGCGCCGTCGAGGACGAGGTGGGGAACCAGGGTGAGGAGGAGGCGGTCCTTGCGGCTCACCGGTTCGCTCTCGGAGCCGTTGACGACCACTGCTTCGACACCGGCCGCCGGGAGGTCGGCCAGCTTCAACGCTACGGGGAAGCCGGCACCGCCGCGGCCTCTGAGGCCCACCTCCTCGGTGAGCGTCGCGTAGTCCTCTCGGGTGAGCTGCGGCTGCTCGCCATGGGTCCAGAGGTGACGGGCGAGGTCGGCGCGGCCGGTGTCGAGTCCGGCGAGCATCCGAGCTTCGCCGATCACCCTGACCTGCTGGGTGGTCTCTTGGAGGATGGTCATCGGGTTCTCCCGGCTCTGGCGAGGTTGAGCGGCGTACTGGCTCTGGCGGTGCGGCTGGTGAGGCGGGCCGCGGCTGCTGCTCCGACAGCGGCCAGGCAGGCCAGAGTGAGGGCGAGCATCCACGGGGTGCCGCGGTCGGTGCCGGCGAGGAGGCTGTGGCCGATGGACAACAGCCAGCCGACCGAGGCGGCGACGTGGATCGCCCGCCAGCGCTTGGTGAAGGCGTGCGAGCGGGCCAGGCGGCCGCGGGCTGCTCCGACTACGGCTGCGAGGAGTACGCCGTACAGGGCCAGTACGCCGACGGCGATGGCGAAGGGGCGGTAGCCAGAGGTCCATGGGAGCAGCAGGACCTGGGGGCTGATGTCCACATGAGCGTCGGCGATCACTGCGATGACGTGGGCCAGCAGGAGGATCAGACCGGTCGCCGACGCCGAGCGGTGAACATACTGGAGCCAGAAGCGCTGCTCCGGTTTGCGGCCGCCTGCAGCGAGCAGGCCGAGTGCTGCTGCAGCGGTGAAGAGGATCAGCGCGGTGACGCCTGCGGCGCGGGCCAGGTACCAGAGGGTCATCAGGCGGCCCTGCTCGCTGCCGGCCAGCCGGCCAGCTCGGTGACCTCGCCGTCAGCGTCGACCAGGCGGGCGGGGTGGTGAGCCAGGGTGAGGCGGCCGAGTGCGGCCTCGCCGGTGGCGATGATCGCTGTGCTGAAGGTGTTCGCGCGGACGGCTGTGGGCGCCCAGATCGAGGCGGTTCGGTACGGGCCATCGGCCGGGCGTCCGGTGCGCGGGTCGATCACGTGGTGCGCGGTACCGGTGGCGGTGTCCCAGGTGCGCGCCGTCCGGGTGGAGGTGGTCAGCCCGCCGTGAGCCAGGGTCACCTTGACCGCGGGGTCGCCTTCGCGTTCGGCGACCTCGATGACCCACGGCTCGGCCGGCGTACCGGCGGCTCGGAGGTCGCCGCCGATCTCGACCAGTACGGCGCACTCGTGGCGCTTGCTGAGGACCAGTGCGGCGCGGTCGGCGGTCCAGGCCTTGGCGGTGGCGCCCAGGTCGAGGCTGCTGCCTTCGGGGATGCCGATCAGCGCCTGCTTGCGGTTGAGCTGCACGCGCTGCCAGCCGGGGACCGTTGGTGGGATGACGGTCGGAGCGGTCTTCGCGCGGACGGCGTCGATGTCGTCGTCGTACCCGGCCGCGATGACCGCCGCGCCGACCGTCGGGTCGACAGCGCCGCCGCTGAGCGAGGCGGCGACCAGGCTGACGTCGACGAGGTCCACCAGGAGTCGGGAGACCGGGACCATCGCACCGGCGCGGTCGTTGACGGTGGCGAGCTCGGAGTCGGCGCGGAAACGGCTGGCGGCCTTGTCGACGCGGTCCATCAGCGCCTTGAGGGCTCCACAGGCCGGAGACAGTGCGGCCGGGTCCTCGACGGTCAGGCGGACCGTGCAGCTCCAGGCGGTCCAGCTACGGGTGGCGGTCATGAGCCGTTGCTCCCGCCTTGCGCCGGAGCGTCCTGGTCGGCCTGGCCGAGACCACTGCTGCTCTGGTCCTCGCTGGGGCTGCTGCTCGACGTACTGGTTGCTTGGGGATCGCTGGCGGTGTCCGGCTGGCGTGCGGTCAGTACGGCGACCGCCAGGCCGGTGCTGCCGAGACCCAGTACGGCGGTCGCTACGGCGGTAGCACCTGCGCGGCGTAGCCAGCGGGTGCGGGCGAGGTGAGGGACTCCTGTGGTGACCATGCCCGCAGCTTCGTGGCGAACAGCTCAGGGCCGCACCAAGGGAACCTCAAGCCGCGATCAAGTCCTGCTGAGACTTCGCTGAGAGGACCTCTCAGCTCCAGGCGGTCAGCACTCGCCGCGGACGTCCGGCGGGCAGGTCGTCTGGCGGTGCTTCTCGACAGCCGTCGCCACCTCGGCACCGGCCTCGCCGAGCTCGATCAGGCGCTCGGTGCCGAGCGTGTCGAGGACGAGCTCGCGGATCAGCGCGGCGTGCGCCGGCGCGCAGGCCTTGATCGCCTCCATGCCCTGATCGGTGATCACGATCTCCGGGTACCGCGCGTCGCAGGCGACCTTCGCGATCAGCCCGCGCTTCTCCATCCGGGTCAGGTGGTGCGACATCCGGGACTTCTCCCACTGGGTCGCCTCGCCCAGCTCGAACGCGCGCATCCGCCCGGTCGGCGCCTCCGACAGGTTGACCAGGATCTCGAAGTCCGACGCGGACAGCCCGAACTCGCGCTGCAGGTGCCGCGAGACGTGCGTCTCCAGCAGCTTCCACATCAGCAGGTAGCTGCGCCACGCCTTCTGCTCGTCGTCCCGGAACCACGGTTCGTTCGCCACGCCTCCATCCTACTAGGCGCAGTTGACGCATCAACCTTTTGTGGTGTAGGCGGCGTGGATTCGCCGGGCCTACTTGCCGAGGAACGTGAGGTGGACCGCCGAACCGTGGATGGTGAGGGTGCCGCCGGCGGCCTCGGTGGCGCGGCGGGCGATGTCGAGGCCGAGACCGGTCGAGCCGCGGTCGCTGCGGCCGCGGGTGCCGGCGCCGAGCGGGATGCCGGGGCCCTCGTCGGCGACGACGATGCGGATCCCGGGGTTGGAAGCGACGCGCTCGCGGGACAGGGTGATCCGGGCGGCGGTGCCGTCGGGGGTGTGGGCGACGACGTTCTCGACCAGGGCGTCGAGTGCGGCGGCCAGGTCTTCGGCGGCGAGACGGATCTCGGCGGGCGGGGTCGGGAGGTCGAGGGTCAGGTGGCGGCCCTGGTCCTCGAACAGCGGCGCCCAGAAGGCAGCGCGGCTGCG
Organism: Kribbella sp. NPDC051770; assembly: GCF_040681455.1. Classification (NCBI taxonomy): domain Bacteria; kingdom Bacillati; phylum Actinomycetota; class Actinomycetes; order Propionibacteriales; family Kribbellaceae; genus Kribbella; species Kribbella sp. NPDC051770. The sequence goes on from NZ_JBFAYT010000007.1 coordinate 422,229, forward strand.
GACCACCTCGACAGCGTCGCAGTGCGGGACGCGACCCTCGCGCTGCGGGCGGCGGGCGGCCTTGATGACTGCCGTCAGGGTGCGTTCCAGGGAGGTGACCTGGGTGTTCAGCTCCTCAGCGCGTTCGCGGTCGGGCAGCGCTTCGACCTGCAGGCGGAGCGCGGTGAGCGGCGTACGGAGGCGGTGGGACAGGTCGGCGACGGCCTCGCGTTCGACGGCGATGACCTCGTCGATGCGGTCGGCGAGGCCGTTCAGGGCGGCACCGACCTGGGCGACCTCGGCGGGACCGGTGGTCGGCGCGCGGGCGTCGGTGTCGCCGCGGGCCAGGCGTTCCGCCGTACGGGCGGTTTCCTCGAGCGGGCGGGCGAGGCGGCGGGAGACCAGCTCGGCGCCGGCGATGCTGAGCAGCAGGACGAGCAGGCTGCCGGCGATCAGGAAGCCGATCTGGAGCGCGAGGCCGTCGTACAGCTGGGAGTCGGTGAGGAACAGGCAGACGCCCGCCGGGCCGCCCACGCGGCCGACGTCGATCTCGGTCACCTTGCCGCCGTCGACCTCGCGGACGGTCGCCGCCGACACCTTCGGCGGGCCCTTGTGGCCCTCGTCGTAGCCGCCGGGGACCGTCTCGGGCTGCTTGACGCCGCCCGGCGGGGCATCGCCGAGGAGCGAGCCGTCGGGGAGCTGGACGGAGATCAGGCCGGGGCCGTCGTCGGCGACACCTTCGATGTACGCCGCGATCTCGTCGGGCGAGTTGTCCTTGTCGCCGACGTAGTACGCGACGTTCTGGGCGCGCAGCTGCGCCTTCTCCAGCGCGTCGTCGACGACGGCGTTGCGCATCAGCAGCGTCAGCGGTACGGCGAACGCGAGCACGACGAGCGTGGTCATGCCGACGGACAGCAGGAGGATGCGGCGGCGCATCGTCAGCTGCTCTCGGGGGCGGCGAGTTTGACGCCGACGCCGCGGACGCTGTGCAGGAAGCGCGGTTCGGCGGCGGTTTCGCCGAGTTTGCGGCGCAGCCAGGACAGGTGGACGTCGACCGTGCGGTCACCGCCGCCCCACGGGAGGCCCCAGACCTCGGCGAGCAGCTCGCGTTTGGTGACGACGGCGCCGGGGCGGCGGGACAGGGCGAGCAGCAGGTCGAACTCCTTGCGGGTCAGGTCGACCGGGCTGCCGTCGACGGTGACCTCGCGGCTGCGCGGGTCGATCTTCAGGGCGCCGAGCTGGAGCGCCTCTGATTGTTGCTCTGGGCCCCTACGGCGGAGGACGGCGCGGATCCTGGCGTCGATCTGGACCGAGCTGAAGGGTTTGATGACGTAGTCGTCGGCGCCGGCGTCGAGCAGGGCGACCACGCTCGCGTCGTCGTCGCGGGCGGTGGCGACGATGACGGGCACGTCGCTGACCGAGCGGACCATGGCGAGCACGTCGCGGCCGTCGAGGTCGGGAAGGCCGAGATCGAGGAGGAGGACGTCGGGTTTGTCGCGGGCGACGGCGGCGACGCCTTCCGCTCCGCCGGCGAGGGGGGTGACGACGTGGCCGGCTGCGGTGAGGGATTTGGTCAGGGAGGTGCGGATCGCGTCGTCGTCCTCAACCAGCAGCACCCGGGCCATGGGAAGAGAGTAGATGGGTGGGCCAGGTGGGTGCCCCGATCCGTGGGTGGGGATGCGGCCGGTACGGCGGGCTGTGGTTGAGGTCGCTGCGGCCGGAAAGAGATTTTGGAGAGAGTCCGAGGTGCTACGTGAGTTCCGCGGGCGGGGTGAGTTGTTTGGGGGCCTTGAGGCCCGTGGCTCGGAGTTCTAGGTCGGCCAGCTGGGTGATGACTGCTTGGTCCTGGTTGCGCCAGGCGGCGACCGGGTCGTCGGAGATCTTGGCGAGTTTGTGCATGGGCTGGTTGGCCATGGCACGGAGGGCGAACAGGTCGAGGTCGGCGGCGTTGTCGATGAACTTCTGGGCGGCGGTGGCGCGGCGGGAGAAGCGGATGCGGCGTGGGAGCCAGATGAGGAGGGCGAAGAGGACTGGGAGGGTGATGGTGACTCCGGCCAACAGGTAGGCCAGTTGTTCTACCGCGTGGGCTTGCTCGCGGCCTGCGTCGGCGAGGCGGACTGCGGCGCCGGCGGCGCCGTCCACGGGGGCTTTGAGCTCGTCGCCTACGACGGGGACGCGGCCGACCGGTTCGGAGAGTTTGCGGAGGTCCTCGGCGAGGCCGTCGCCGGCGGAGGCGGCTTTGCGGCCGGGGTAGCCGAGGGCGTTGGTGATGCGGAAGACGGCCAGGCCCAGCGCTGTGCACAGGGCGATCCAGCCGACCAGCATCAGGTCGCCGAAGACCTGCCAGAAGCGCTGGGTTCGCACTGCGGAGTAGAGCTTCACGTGCCGCCTCCCGGGAGCTGTAGAGGCGTGACACTAACGCAGGAGCCGCGGACCCGCGCCCTGAACTCGTGCGCCCGCCTGGCTTTAGTACGCGCTAGTCAGCGAGTACGCTGAAAGACATGCACGTTCAACTGGCCGGGCGGCTGGCCCGGCGTGGGAACGAACCACTGGGTGAGCACTGCCCGATCGACGTGGCCGTGCAGGCGGTTGGGACGCGGTCGGCGATTCTGTTGCTGCGGGAGGCGTACTACGGCGCCACGCGGTTCGACGACTTCGCTGCGCGCAGCGGGCTGACGGAGGCGACTACTGCCGGGCGGCTGAAGGCGCTGGTCGAGCAGGGGGTGCTGGAGAAGCTGCCGTACCAGGAGCCGGGGCAGCGGAAGCGGTACGAGTACAAGCTGACCGCCAGTGGTGAGGCGCTGATGCCGGTGGTGTTCGCGCTGGCTCAGTGGAGCAACGAGCACCAGGCGGCGGCAGCGCCGATCAAGCTGAGCCACAGCGGCTGCGACGCACCGGTGACGATCAAGGCCGAGTGCAGCGAGGGCCACGCGGTGGAGATGGACCAGCTGATCGTCACGTCCTAGAGCGACGTCCGCAGGTGCCACAGGTGCGGGTAGTAGCGCAGGTCGAGCCGCGAGCGCAGGTAGCCGGCGCCTGACGACCCGCCCGTACCAGGCTTCGTGCCGATCATCCGCTCGACCATGACTACGTGCCGGGCACGCCAGGCCGCTGCCAGTTCGTCGTGCTGCAGCAGCGCCTCGGCCAGCTCCCAGATCGCGCCGTACTTGCTCCGGTCGCGGGCGACTGCCGACAACCCGGTCCGCAGGTCCTCCTCCGACGACGTACCGAACCCAGCAGACTCCAGTACGCCGAGGAACGCGTCCCACAGCGTCGGCTCGTCCAGCCGCTGCTCCAGCCGGGCCTTCTCGGTGTCGGTCAGCCCGCGGAACCGCTTCACGAACGACGGGTCCTTCGCGCCGGACAGGAACTCGATCTCCCGGAACTGCACCGACTGGAACCCGCTGGCCGGCGACAGCCGGTGCCGAAACTCACCGAAGTCCTGCGGAGTCATCGTCTCCAGGATGTCGACCTGCTGGGTCAGCGTCCGCTCGATCGTGTGCACCCGGCGGAGCAGGTGCTGGGCCAGCCAGAGCTCACCGGACAGCATCGCGTCCCGGGAGGCGGTCATCTCGTGCAGGACCTGCTTGAACCACAGCTCGTACACCTGGTGGATGGTGATGAACAGCAGCTCGTCGTGCGCGGGCGGGTCCGACTCGAGCCGCTGCTGGTCCAGCAGCTGCGGCAGCCGCAGGTAGCTGCCGTAGGTGAGCCGGCCGCCTTCCTCGCCGAAGTGCACGTCGACACCGTCCCACCGGCCGGTCACGGCGTCGGCGCTGGGACGTCCCTCGTTCTCGCTCTGGCTGCTCACGGGGCGAGGATAACCGCCACTACAGCCGGTGACTGTGGAACTCGGTCCCGTAGGCGGCACTGCGACGCGCTCGGCTGTGACGTGTTCGAGAAGGTGGTGTGACGCAAGGAGCCTTCGTTCGTTGGAAATGAGGTCAACGGGGTCGATTGAGATGTGGTGGACACGTGCACACGCTGGAGCGAGTGGCGGCGGTCGAGGTCGGTCCGGCCGAGGTCGAGGCGGCGCTGCTGGAGAACTACCCGGCGCTGGTGCGCTTGGCCTACCTGGTGCTTCCGTCGGCGTTGGGCCGGCACCGGCGGGTCCTGGCGGCGCACGGTGTGGTCCAGCGGGCGATGCCCGACCGGCGCAAGCTGGAGCGGCAGCTGGCCGGTGAGACCAGCGCGGCGGCGTACGTCCGTCGCAAGGTGCTGCACGACGCCGTCCGGCAGGCGCACACGCGACCGCCGCTGCGGCTGCTGCCGCAGGTCTGGGGTTTCCGCCTGTTCCCGCGTTCCGGTGCGGCCGACGACCTCGCGCTCGACCAGGTGATGGCCGCCTGTACGCCGGAAGCCCGCGCCGCGTGGGCGCTGGTCCGCATCGAGCACCTGAGCGTCGGCGACGCCGAGAGCGAGCTCCGCGCGGCGGGGATCGACTCGGCGACCGCGGCGATCAAGGAGGCGGCCGAGCTCGACGAGAGCGCTGTCGCCGGGGTCAGCGGGCCGCTGGACGCGCAGGTGTTCGACCCGTGCGCCGTGCGGCTGGCGCCGACCGACCTGATGCGCCGCAAGGCGCGCGGCCGCGCGGTGGCGATCATCGTGACCGTGCTGCTCGCCCTGGTCCTGCTGGCCTCGCTGGCGCTGACCGCTGGGCGCAAGGAGACGGCGCAGGCCGCTCCGGTCGTGGCGCAGCAGCCGGTGGCCGAGCAGCTCAGTGCCGACGACCTGCAGCGGTCGCGGGTGCTGTGGCAGGACACGGCCCGGGTGGACTTCACCGCGTGGCCCGCACGAGGCGGCCGGATCGGCGACCGCGAGCTGCTGTCCAGAGCGCTCCGTACCTGGTCGGACGGGACGAGCGTGACGGCAGTGGCCGGTACGTCGCCGGTCGCCCCTGCGGAAGCCCCGCAGCTCCTGTACGCCGGTGACGTCGACGGCGCGGCCGTGGTGCTGTTCCACGACGGCCAGCGCATCGCCCGCTACAGCGACCGCGACGGCAAGCTGGTCGTCGCGCGCACCGACGACGCGGACGTGACCACCTCGGCCGTCGTCGCGATCAGCGAGAACGCCGACGGCGTACGGTTCCTGGCCGCGCCCTGGGTCGCGGAGACCGGTCTGCGGGACCTGAAGAAGCCGGACACGCCGACCGGCAAGCTCCCGACGGCCGACGGCATCACCGCGCCGGTGAAGCCGCCGGCTGCCGACTGCTCGTCGTGGCCCGCGCTGCAGCTGCGCTCGTCGGAGGCGATCGCGGAGAAGCACGCGTTCCTCGTCACGTACCTGGGCGGCCTCTCGCCGGTGCACCTGACCTACATGCCGCCGCCGTCGCTCGGACCTGCGCGCTTCCCGCGGGAGGCGACCAGTGGTGCCGCGCTGGTGAGCTGGGCGCGCACGGTGTGCGGCCTGCAAGCCCTGGAGAACAAGGGCGTCAAGGCGGCCAACAACTGGACCTTCGCCGAGCAGCGACTGCCCGACGGGACCTACGGCGCGTGGGTGTGCACCCGGTCGGACAGCTGGTCCGGTGGCGGCTGGGCGAGCGTGAAGCTGTTCCCGGCCGGGCTGGCCGCCGGCCAGGCGTCCAACACGGCCATCTGCAGCCGGTTCGACCAGAACGTGCTGGCGACGACCGCCTGGCGTTCACCGACCGGTACGACGTACCTGCTGGCAGCTGGTAGCCGCAAGGTCGACCGGCTCACCGTCGGCGGTCAGAACATCCCGGGTTCGGTCGTAGCGCTGCCGGGGAAGGTGACGTCGCCGGTGAGCGCGCACCTGACCACCGGCGACACCATCCGGCCGCTCATGAAGTAGCGGCCTCCGCTGCGGACAGCGGACGCAGCGTCACGGCGTACGTGCGGGGCTTGGTCGGGTCGATCCGGTACGGCGCGAGTACGCCGTTCGGCGTCTCGCCCATGCCGGTCTCGGCGGCGCCGACGTGCAGCGTGACCCAGCCGCGGTTGCGGACGAGCGGGAGCTGGAAGTCGTACTCCGCGCGGTCCAGCCGGTCGTACGGCGTGACGCTGACGTCCACTGAGGCACCTGCTGCTGCAGCGACCATCAGGCCGTGCTGCTGGTCGGACAGGGTGGTCCAGCGGGTGTCGGTGTGGTTGCCGTAGGCCTGTGGGCGGGAGTAGGCGACGTACTGGTCGTCGACGGTGCTGCTGTAGACGCCGATGCGGGTGCCTTGCGCTCGGTCGCTGTACGACTCTTCGGGGCCTCGGCCGTAGTAGGTGAAGTTCTTGAAGGTGTCGGGGACCTGGAGCTGGAAGCCGAGGCGGGGTAGGTACGGGAGGGTGCTGAGTTTGCTGCCCGTCGGCGTCACCTGGTGGGCGAAGGTGATCGTCCCCGCCGCGTCGATCGTGTAGGTCATCGTTTGGTGGAAGGCGAGCTCACGCGCATGGCCGGGTGCGGCGGCGGTGCTGGGGACGGTGACCTGGATGCGGCCGTCCTCGAGGCGTGTTGTTCGGGTAGCGCCAGGGGTGGTTTGCAGGCGGTCGAGGCCGAGCTGGTTCCAGATCAGGCGGTCGGCGGTACCCCAGGCGTAGGTCTCGTTGGAGGTGGGTGGGCGCCAGACGTCGATCATCGGGCCGGTGCGCAGGAGTTGCGTGCCGCGGGCAACCAGGGAGGTGAGGCGGCCGGCGGTGAAGGTGTAGGCGAAGCCGGGGCCGGAGACGACAGTGCGGCCCGGGGCGGTCGCAACAGCAGGTCGGCCGACGGCGACCGGAGTTGGCGCCGTGGTGCCGCCGAGCGGGAACTGGTCACGCTGCAGCGGGCCGGCGTCGAGGTCGAGGAAACGCTCAGCGGGTGACGGAGTGACCCGGACGGTGAAGGTCTGGGTCGCGTTGGGCTGGAGCTTCAGCGGGACGACGCCTCGCCGGATGACCTTGCGTTGTTCACGGATCGTCCAGGTCACCTCCAGGTCCAGCGGAGCGAATTGCTGTTCGTTGTGGGCAGTGATGACACCGGGCTTCGGCGAGCTGAAGCGCAACGGGGATTGAGCCCACGCCAGCTCGGCTGTCTCCGGCTGGAGGGTTCGGTCGGTGCTGACCAAACCGTCCGTGCCCGAGAGACTGAGGCCGAGACTGGGGAAGGTGCCCTCGTTCTTCGTCGACTCGAAGTCCAAGGACAGGACGGGCTTGGTGCCGGACAGGACGCGGACCTGGTCGATGGTGCCGTGGGCCAGGCGGGTGCGGGTGTGGTCCTGCTGAAGCTGGGCGTTGCGGCCGAGGTTGACCTCCCAGACCGTCGGCTCGATGGTTCCGGTCGCGGGGAGGCGCGTCGTCCGGTCGTCGATCGAGACGGTGAGCGCGGTGCCGTCGTACGAGCCGGTGACGTGGTGCCAGGTGTTGCGCCAGTTCTCCGGGACCGTCAGCCTGACGGCCTTCTCGACACCGTTCAGCGTGACGCGGAACTCCACCGACGCGGCGTTCGGCATCTGCAGGGCGTACTGGTTGCCCTTGGTGACGATCGGGAACGAGCCGGACCAGACGTCGGGTTTCACCCACGCATCGACGGTCAGCGGACCGGAGACATCCAGCGCAGGATCGCGGAAAACGTTGACGAAGTCGTCGAGGCCCGACAAGTGGACCCCTCGGCCGGTGTGACCGGCAACGACCGAAGGTTTGCCGACGAAGAACGTCTGCACCTCGCCCGGTGTGGTGATCAGCGGCTGGTCGAGGTTCTGCTCGGCCCAGTCCCAGAGGAAACCGCCCTGCACCGACGGGTACTTCCGCGCGAGCGCCCAGAACTGGGCGAAGTTGCCCAGACCGTTGCCCATGGCATGCGCGTACTCCCCCATCACGATCGGCTTCGGCGACACCTTCGCCTTGGACTCCAGCGCGGCCGGCGTCGGGTAGCGCGGGCCCGCGACCTCGGCGTACGGCGCATCGCCGTCGGGCACGTTCGACTGGTGGTAGAGCAGCCGGGTCGGGTCGTGCTCGTCGGCCCAGCGGGCCATCGCGAAGTGCGCGGCGCCGAGCCCGGCCTCGTTGCCGGTGTCCCAGAACACGACGCTCGGGTGGTTCTTGTCGCGCTCGACCATCGCGGTGAAGCGATCGGCGTACGCCGCCTGCCACTCGGGCTTGTCGGCCAGGCAAGCCGCCGGGCAGCGCTCGTGGGCGTGCGTCTCGATGTCGACCTCGTCGGCGATCAGCAGCCCGTACTTGTCGGCGAGCTCGTACCAGTACGGGTCGCTCTCGTAGTGCGAGGTCCGTACGGCGTTGAGGTGCAACTGCTTCATCAGCCGGACGTCGCGCTCCATCGCGGCGCGAGTGACATGCCGGCCGGTCGCCGGGTCGGTCTCGGCACGGTTGACGCCGCGGAACAGGATACGTTTGCCGTTCAGCAGGACCTGCCGGTCCTTGACCTCGATCTCGCGGAACCCGACCTGCTGACTGGTCCGGTGCACGACCCGGCCGTCCTTGTCGGTGAGCGTGAGCAGCAGGCGGTAGAGCGTCGGCGTCTCGTCCGACCACTTCGCCGGATTCGTCACGACGCCGCTGAGCCTCAACTGCTCGCCGTCGGCCTTTCCCTGCAGAGCGGTCACTTCATGCCCGGTTGCGTCGCGCAACGACGCGGTCAATTGGTAGCCGCGGGCATCGACCAGCGACGCGTCGACGGTGAGCGTCGCGTCCTGGTACGCCGCGTCGAGGTCCGTGCTGATGGCAACGTCCTGGATCCGCGAGGCCGGGACGGAGTACGAGTAGACGTCGCGGAAGATCCCGGAGTACCGCCACTGGTCGTAGTCCTCGAGGTACGAGCCGGCCGACCAGCGGTGGACCTGGACCGCGACCGTGTTCGCGCCCGGCCGGGTGTGCTCGGTGATGTCGAACTCGGCCGGGCTGTAGCCGCCCTGGTCGTAGCCGACGTACTCGCCGTTGACCCAGACGAAGTAGCCGCTGGTCACGCCCTCGAACCGGAGCAGTTGCCGGCGGCCCGCTTCACCACGAGGCACCTCGAAGGTCTTCAGGTAGGCACCGGTCGGGTTCACGTCCCGCGGCGTCTTCGGTGGGACGTCGGGCCAGAGCTCCTCGGGGATGTTGCGGAAGACCGGGTGATCCAGGAAGTCGCTCTGCCAGGTGTGCGGGACCTGCACGGCCGGCCAGCCGGTGCCGTCGGACTTCGCGAAGTCGTCGGGGACGTCGGCGGGCTTGTCGAACAGGCGAAACTTCCAGGCGCCGTCGAGCGAGCGCACGTACGGCGTACCGGCGGCTTTGAGCGCCGAGGCGTCGTCGGCGTACGGCCAGAGGCGGGTGTGCGGTGCGACCTGTCCTTCGGCGACCCGGCCGGGGTCGTCGAGGTAGCGGTAGACGTCGTCCGGCGCGGGCGCGGCCATCACCACGCTGCCGCCGAGCAGCACCAGGACCAGCAGGCTGCCGATCAGTCCCCGCAGGCGGCGCATCGGTCTCCTCATCGTTGGTGTTTCTAGGACGATGCGTGGAACGGGTCAAGAGTTGGGGGTTGACTCCGGGTGGGCGGTTGACGACGCTGGGTCGATGGATCGGCGAGTCGCGGCGGCGAACGGCCTGATGCAGTTCTACAACGAGGCGACGGGACTGTTCGACACGACCGGGTGGTGGAACTCGGCGAACGCGCTGACCGCGTTGATCCACACGCAGCGGCTGACCGGCGACGAGACGCATCGGCCGGCGATCGCGCGCACGTACGAGCTGAACCTGGATGCGCAGCAGGGGCAGTTTCGCAACGACTACCTCGATGACACCGGGTGGTGGGGGCTCTCCTGGGTTGCGGCGTACGACCTGACCGGGGAGGCGCGGTACCTGGAGACGGCGGGGGTGGACGCCGAGCACATGGCCGCGTACTGGGACGACCGCTGTGGCGGCGGAGTGTGGTGGAGCGAGGCGAAGACGTACAAGAACGCGATCACGAACTCGCTGTTCATCCAGCTGAACGCGGCGTTGCACAATCGGACGGCGGGCGACGCTGAGCTGGAGCGTGCGCAGGCGGGGTGGGCTTGGTTCGAGCAGAGCGGGATGATCAACGGCGCGAACCTGGTGAACGACGGGCTGGAGCTCGCGACCTGCCGGAACAACGGTGAGACGGAGTGGTCGTACAACCAGGGGGTGCTGATCGGTGCGCTGACCGAGCTGGGCCACCTGGAGCGGGCGCGGGAGCTGGCTGATGCGGCGACGACGGCGCCTGGGCTGCACACGGCGGACGGGATTCTGCGGGAGCCGTGCGAGTCAGGTGATTGTGGGGCGGATGCGCCGTCGTTCAAGGGGGCGTACGTGCGGGGGCTTGGGCAGCTGAACGCGGCGTTGCCGGATCGGCCGTACACGGCGTACTTGCAGCGGCAGGCTGATCGGGCGTACGCGAGTGATCGGACGGAGCTGGATCAGTACGGACTGCACTGGTCGGGGCCGGTTGATCAGTTGGACGCGGCTCGGCAGCAGAGCGCGCTCGATCTGTTGAACGCGACGCCGTGAGGGTTGGGGACGCCGTCTAGGCTGGCCCGGTGGATCGCCGGGAGCTGCTGCTGGAAGTTCGACGGACCCGGAACGACTGCGTGTTCGGTCTGCGGCTGACGCTGGACGCCGGGCGCGCCGAGCGAGGGATCGCGTTCGCCGAGAGCTACGACTACCTCCCGCTGGGGTCCGATCCGGGGCGCGAGTACATCTACTCCGTCTACGCCGGGTACGCCGGGCTCGAACCGCTGACCGTCTTCTTGGAGGAGCTGCTCGGGGAGTCGTTCGAGGGCGAGCTCACCGACCGATGCGTGGCCTGCTTCCACGCGCTGGTCGCGGCGGGTGAGCTGGGCGACGGGCTCGCGCTGCAGGAGAACCACCGGAAGGTGGCGGTGTGGTGCGAGCAGGCCGGCGTCACCGCGGAGACCGAGACCTGGACCTGGATCAACTCGGATTGACCTGATCTATTCCCAATCCTAAGCCCGATGTGCCAATCTGATCGGCGATAAGTCTGAACTATCGGACCCGCCCGACCGATTGGCCTGACTCATGCTGCGACGCGTCCTCGCGCTCACCGGCCTGCTCGCCCTCATCCCGCTCCCGGCCGCCGCCACCCCGGCGACCACCACCCTGTCCGTCGCACCGAGCGGCAGCGGCACAGGGACCTTCGCGCGCCCGTTCGGCTCGCTCGAACAGGCCCGCGACCAGGTCCGCAAGCTCACCCGCCACCAGCGCGCCGACATCCGCGTCGTGTTGCTGCCCGGCGAGCACCGCCGTACCGGCACCTTCCGGCTGACCGCCGCCGACTCCGGCCGGAACGGCCACGAGGTCGTCTACCAGGCACTGCCCGGCACGAAGGTGACGATCAGCGGCGGCCGCGCGGTCACCAACTGGACGCTGTCGGACCCCGCGAAGAACATCTACAAGGCCCACGTCGGCGCCATCGACTTCCGGCAGCTGTACGTCGCCGGCGAGCGCCAGCAGCGCGCCCGCGGCCCGGAGAACCCGCCGGGCTTCAGCAAGACCGCGACCGGCTACACCGACACCACGCAGAGCATGGTCGGCTGGAAGAACCAGGGCGACATCGAGGTGAACAGCCGCTGGGGCTGGATGCACTACCGCTGCCCCGTCCAGTCGGCGTCCGGTACGACGGTCGTGATGCAGCAGCCCTGCTACGACAACGCGAACCTGCACCAGGGCTACGAGATCCAGAACCCGAGCTGGATCGAGAACGCGTACGAGCTGCTCGACTCCCCCGGAGAGTGGTACCTCGACAAGTCGTCGGGCGATCTCTACCTGTCCCCCAAGCCCGGCCAGGACCTGCGGACCGTCACCGTGCCGCTGGTCGAGGACCTGGTCAACGTCACCGGTACGGCGGCCGAGCCGGTCCGCAACGTGCGCTTCGACGGGATCACCTTCGCGTACTCGACCTGGCTCGCGCCGAGCAGCGACGACGGCGTCGTCGAGGGCCAGGCCGGCTTCCGGATCGTCGGCACCGGGCATCCGGACTTCGACGAGACCCGGCCGCACTGGCAGAAGACACCCGGCGCCGTGAACGTCGGCTACAGCCGCGACGTTGCCTTCACCAACAGTACGTTCACGCATCTGGGTGCCGTCGGCCTCAACCTCAACACCGGGGCCCAGGACACCGTTGTCCGCGGCAACATCGTCACCGACGTCGCCGCGACCGGGATCCAGGTCGGCGGGACCGACATCGTCGACCACCACCCGGACGATCCGCGGGCGATCACCAAGGACACGCTGGTCAGCAACAACCTGATCACCCGCGCGGCGGCCGACTACAGCGGGTCGCTGGCGATCCTGGCCGGGTACACCGAGCACACGGTGATCGAGCACAACGAGATCCGCGACCTGCCGTACTCCGGGATCTCGATCGGGTGGGGCTGGGGGCTGACCGACCAGGGCGGCAACCCGGCGTACCCGGGGAACGCCGGGATCCCGGTGTACGCGACGCCGACGACCGCGCGCGACAACGTGGTCCGGGACAACGCGATCAACGACATCATGAAGAAGCAGGCCGACGGCGGCGCGATTTACACGCTCGGGTCGCAGCCGGGGAGCGTGGTGTCGGGCAACTACATCCGCAAGACGCCGGGGCCGGCGTACGGGGCGATCTACCACGACGAGGGCAGCAAGGGGTTCACGACCAGCGGGAACGCGCTGTGCGAGGTCGCGGAGAGGTGGATCTTTCTCAACCACGCGCTCGGGATCGATGCCCGGCGCAACTTCACGTCGACGCCGGTGTTCCTGACCCAGGCCGGGACGGTGGACTCGACGATCGCGGACAACACGGTGGTTGCGGGATGCTCGGAGCTGCCTGCGTCGATCGTGGCTCGCGCTGGGCTCGAGCCGGCGTACCGGCATCTTGATCCGAAGCCTGCGCCGGGTGATCGGGTGGCGCCGACGAAGCCTGGGGTGCCGGTGGTGGCGACGAGCTTTCCGACGATCGCGGATGTGAGCTGGGCGAGGTCTGTGGATGCGGTCGGGGTGACTGGTTACACGGTCTTCGTGGACGGTCGTGCGGTCAGTGCTTCCGGCGGGCTGAGTGCTCGGGTCACCGGGTTGGAAGCCGGGCGTCGCTACAGCGTCAGCGTTGCGGCGCGGGATGCCGCGGGCAACGAGTCCGGCCGGAGTCCGGCGGTGGCTGTCACGATGCCGGCGGCGGAGAACCTTGCGCTGGGCAAGGAGGTCAGCGTCTCGTCGTACTCGGAGCCGAACGTGCCGGGACTCGCGGTCGACGGGAAGCTGTCGACACGATGGGCGCAGGGGCTCGGGCTGCCGGACCCGTCGTGGATTCAGGTCGACCTCGGGGCGCTGTACGACGTGACCGGGATCGTGACGATGTTCGAGCTGCCGCGGGGGTACGCGTACAAGCTGGAGGTGTCGCCGGACGGGACGGACTGGACGCTGTTCGACGACCGTACCCGGGAGGTGACGACGCAGCCGGACAACTACGCGTCGGTGCCGGGCGCGGTGCGCGGGCGGTACGTGCGGCTGACGGTGACGGGGTCGAGCTTCAACGGAGGCAGCATCTACGAGCTCGAGGTGTACGGGAAGCGTTCTGTGGTGACTGACGATGACGTGGCGCCTGCCGCTCCGACGCGACCGTCGGCTGACGTGTTGTTGCCGACAGCAATTGAGTTGAGCTGGCCGGCTGCTGGTGGTGACGTGACGAGCTACGTGGTGTACCAGGACGGGGTGAGACTGGTGGCGACGCCGTACACCGGACTGCGGGTCGACGGGCTGCATCCGGGGTCGACGCACGCGTTCACCGTCGTGGCGCGGGACGCGAACCTGAACGCGTCCGCGCCGAGCGCGGCGAGCAGCGTCACGACGTACGGCGAAGCGGGACTCGCGGTCGGGAAACCTGTCACGGTGTCCTCGTACTCCGAGCCGAACCGGCCTGAACTCGCCGTCGACGGGGATCTGTCGACGCGGTGGGCGCAGGGGCTCGGGCTGCCGGATCCGTCGTTCCTGCAGGTGGATCTGGGAGCGGTGACTGCCGTCCGGAGCGTGGTGACGCACTTCGAGCTGGAGCGTGGGTACAAGTACCGGATCGAGACGTCGCTCGACGGGAAGGACTGGCGGATCTTCGACGACCGGACGACTGTTGCGACCAGTCAGCGGATGAATGCCTCCGTCGGAGCAGCGGCGGTACAGGCGCGTCATGTGCGGCTGACAGTGACCGGGTCGAACTTCAACGGCGGCAGCATCTACGAGCTGCGCATCTATGGTGGGTCCTCATGAACGACACCTACCGGCCGGGCTACGAAACGGTCGCCGAGCGGTTGCTCGCCTACATCGCCGAGCAGGGGCTGCAGCCGGGCGACCGACTGCCGACCGAGAAGGGGCTCGCGGAGATCCTCGGGACCGGGCGGTCGGTGACGCGCGAGGCGATCAAGGTGCTGGCAGCGGTGGGGCGGCTCGCCGTACGGAAGGGCGCCGGGATCTACGTGTCGGTGCCGACGAATGCGGATCGTCAGGTGTCGTACTTCCAGCCGACGGATCTCGCGCATGTGGCGATGCTGTTCGATCACCGGCGGCTGATCGAGGCCGAGTCGGCGCGGTTGGCGGCTTCGCTGGCGAGGCCGGCGCTGGTGCAGTCGATTCGTACGGCGGCGGAGGCTTCGGTCGAAGCTGCTGGGGATCCGGAGGCGTTCCGGGTGCACGACCGGGCGTTTCATGATGCCGTGGCTGAGGCTTCGGGGAACGTGTTCCTGCAGGCGGCGGTGACGTCGTTGCGGGACTTCAAGGAGCAGTCGGACCGGCTGCTGTTCGCGGGGGCGGTGCCGGGGTCGCTGGAGGTGGCGGCCGAGCAGCATGTCGGGATCGCTGCGGCGATCGCGGCGGGTGACGCGGACAAGGCGGCGACGGGGATGGTGCAGCACATCGACACCACGCAGGCGCAGTTCGAGCAGCGGATCAGGGAACGGTTGAAGGGCGAGGGATCGTGAGCAAGATCGAGCGCGTAGAGGTCGAACTGGTCGACATCCCGGCCGCCTACCCGTTCCGTTGGCGGGACGGACTGCCCGGGTCGGAGCCCGCGCTGCGCGGCGGCGTACTGAAGATCACCACGTCCGACGGCGTCGTCGGGCGAGCCGAGACCCCGCGCGGCGTGATCGCGGCCGACCTCGTCGAGCGCCGCGTCCGCGACGAGCTGATCGGCCAGGATCCCTTGCACCGCGAGTGGTTGTGGCACCGGATCTGGGAGCTCGACCGGATCGAGGAGTTCCCGCTGTACTTCCTCGGCCTGGTCGACATCGCGCTCTGGGACATCGCCGGCCAGGTCGCCGGGCTGCCCGTGCACGCGCTGATCGGCACGTACCGGACCAGCATCCCGGCGTACGCGTCGACGGTCACGTACGACTCGGTCGAGGAGTACTTCGACGTCGCCGACCAGTGCCTCGAGCGCGGCTTCGGCGCGATCAAGCTGCACGCCTGGGGCGACGTACGGCGTGACGCCGAGCTGGCGACCCGGCTGCGCGCCCACGTCGGCGACGACGTCGACCTGATGTACGACGGCTCGGCCGGCTTCGACCTGCCCGACGCCGTCCGCCTCGGCCGCGTCCTCGGCGACCTCGGCTTCCGCTGGTACGAGGAACCGATGCGCGAGTTCAACCTGACCAGCCACCGGTGGCTGTCCGAACGCGTCGACATCCCGCTGCTGGTCGGCGAAACGAGCGACGGCGCCCACTTCAACATCGCCGACTTCATCCACTCCGGCAGCGCGACGTACGTCCGCACCTCCGCGGCCCTGAAAGGCGGTCTCACCGGCGCACTGAGAATCGCCCACCTCGCCGAAAGCTTCCAGCTCCGCGCCGAGATCCACGGCATGGGCATCCCCAACCAGCACCTCTGCATGGCCGTCCCCAACACCACGTACTACGAGGCCCTGGTCTGGGGAAACCCCATCATCACCGACCCGTCGGTCGGCCCCGACGGTCTGATCACCGCCGGGACCGGGCCCGGACTCTCCTAGGCCTTGCCGACCAGGATCCACATGTAGTCGTGGTTCTTGACCGGGAAGGTGGCGGTTTTGTTGCTGACTTCCTTGGTTTTCTTGCAGTCGGTGGTGGTGTAGCGCCAGCGGACGACCTGGACTCGCCAGGACTGTTTGAGTTGGTGGAGGCGGCGGATCTTGTTCTTGGGGACCTCGGCGGTGTAGGACCAGCTGTCGGAGACCGAGTGGGACTTGCCGACGGTCTTGGCGTACTGGGACTTGATCTCGGCGATCACGACGTTGGCGCTGATGCCGAGGTCGCCGGTCCAGGACGAGTTCGACTCCGAGGTGGCGGTCTTCTGGTAGGTGATGCGGCCGGGGCCTTCCATCCAGTCGGAGTAGAGGTTGGTGCCGACGTAGACCTCGTGGCCGCCGCGGACGTACCAGTTGATCTCCTTGGTGTTGCACTTCTTGGCCATCGTGGCCGGGGCGGCTTCGGCGCCGAGGGCAACCAAACCCGGTGCGAGCAGACCGGCCAGTGCCGCGGTGGTCCCCAGCATCGTGCGCACACGCATCGCGAACTCCTACCTCGAAGTGGGCTTCAGTGGTAGGAAAATTACCAATCTGACCAGTCGGGCCGACATGATGTTTCCATCACAGTGCGTCACAAGTGCGTTACTTGTCCAACGCTGAATCAGTCACCAGCGCGATCACCTGTTCCTTGGTGATGCCGCCGGGCTCGGGCTGCTTGCCAGGGTTGTGGATCAGGACCGACGCGAGGTTGCCGTCCGGCTGCAGGTACGCGGCGCCGAGCATGTACTTCTGGATGCCCTGACCCCGGGCCGGCACTCCCTCGGCGTACATGACCTTCTTGCCGTCGGGGGTCGTCGTCTCGCTGCAGGTCAGGCCGCCGAGTTGCGCGGAGCACTTGCTGACGAACTGCGCCGAGTCGACCGCGATGATCACCGTCTGCTCGAGCGACCCCTTCCGCCAGGTCTCGACCGAGCCGAACTGCTCCGGCACGGTGTCGTCGAATGCGTGCGTCAGCGTGCCCCCGGTCAGCACCCGTACGGCGGCCGCGTGCGCCTCGGCGTACGTCGGCTTGAAGTTCTTCAGCTCGTCCTCGGCCTGCTGCTGCTCGGTCGACAGCGGCGGCAGGTCGACCCGCAGGTCGGTGACGAGCGCGAACAGCTTCGCGTCGGTGATCCCCATGCCGCGCACCGGTACGGTCGCGTTGTTGCCCCAGAACGGGTCGGTCCGCACCATCACGAACTCGCCGTCGGCCTTCACATACGTCAGCTCGGCCGCCTCGCCGCGCCGGCCGAGCTGGGCCTTGCGGCCGTTCGGCAGAGTCACCGTTCGGCACTTCAGCGCCGGCGTGAAGGCCATCGATCCACACCGGTCGCTGGTCGCGGACGCCGACGTGGAGACGTGGAGATCGACGTAACCGACGCCTGCCTGGCCGGCGATCTTCCACCCGACCCGGTTTCCGCCGCTGCGGATGCCTGGCGTCTGCCCGATCGCGAACCCACCCTTGCTGCTGTAGTCGAGATGCTTGCCCGCGGGATCGAGGTGCTGCCGCAGCGCGGCCCGCATCGCCTTGTCGAACGCCGCGTCCTGGGCCGCGTTCCCGGAGAACTCGCCGGGTGTGACCGCGGGCCTGGTCGGCGAAGGGGTGGAAGCGGGCGGCAGTCCGCCCTGCACCGGGGACAGCCAACTCGTCACCACCGCGATGAGCGCGCCCACAGCGGCGGCCGAGACGACCGCACCAGCGCCCGCCAGCACTCGCCATCGACGCAGCCGGCGCTGCCCGGCCAGCAGGTCCTCCCCCGCGGTCCGCGGAAGCAGGTCGTCCTGCCACGCGGCGGCCTCGGTGAGCTTCGCCTCCAGCTCCTTCTCGTCGATCATCGGTCCTGCCCTCCTACCGCGCCGAACTGCGCGGTGAGCAACTCGGTCAGCCGGGCGAGCGCCCTGGCGTTCTGGCTCTTGACCGTGCCCGCGCTGCAGCGCAGGTCCGCGGCGGTCTCGTCGATCGACATCCCGAGGAAGTGCCGCAGTACGACGACTCGCCGCTGCCCGAGCGGCAGCTTCGCGAGCGCCTCCATCACCACCCGGCTGTCCTCCACCGCGGGCGGGAGCATCGACGGCTCGTCCAGCCCGTCGAGGCCCGGTGCCTCCCGGCGCCACGGCCGGCGGCTCTCGTCGATGCCGGAGTTCACCAGGATCCGGCGCGCGTACGCGTCGACGTTGCCGGCCCGCTGGACGCGCGGCCAGGCGACGTACAGCTTCAGCAGGGCCGTCTGGACCAGGTCCTCGGCCTTGTGCACGTCACCGCACAGCAGGTACGCCACCCGGCGCAGCTGCGTGCGCCGCTGCGCGACGTACGCGCTGAACTCCTCGTCCCGCGAAGCCATCCGGTCGTCTCCTCACTCGGTCCGTCACGAGCTAGTACGGAAGGCGCGCGGTGAAAGGTTGTCAGACCGCCGGGTGACCGACGGGTAATGCCATGATGTGGCGCATGGAGCTGAAGATGTCGGCGTCGTACGACGCCACCCCTGAGGAAGTCTTCGCGATCGTCACCGACGCCACCTTCCGCGAGCAGGCCTGCGAGAAGACCAAGGCGCTGTCGTACGACGTCAAGGTCGCCACGACCGGCGACGACACGGTGGTCCGGGTCGAGCGGAAGATGCCGTCGGACGACGTCCCGGACATCGCCCGCAAGTTCGTCGGCGAGACGCTGACCGTCGTCCAGACCGAGACCTGGCACGCGGCCAAGCCGGACGGGTCGCGCGACGCCGACGTGCACGGTGAGATCGCCGGGACGCCGGTGACGCTGAAGGGCACCGCGACGATCCGGTCCGAGGGGGCACAGACGGTGCAGGCGATCACGCTGGACGTGAAGGTCGCGGTGCCGCTGATCGGCAAGAAGATCGAGCCGTTCGTCGTCGAGGCGATCCGGTCCGGCCTGGCCAAGGAGCACGAGCTCGGCCGCGAGTGGCACGACGGCACCAACTGAGCCGTGTCGTTACCCGGCCGGCGCCGGCTCCGGTGGCAGTCTGGAAACGGAATGTCACCGGAGGTGAGCCTGTCGTGCGTACGAAGCGAAGGACTGCCGCACTGTCGGCCGGCGAGGACACGCAGTACTGCGTGTTCTGCGAGGCGACGGTGCTCTTCGAGCGGGTCGAGGCCGGGGACCATCCGGTCGACGACCCGGCCGGCGAGTGGATCTGCGTCAGCTGCGGCTCGGCCCTGCTGATCGGTCCCCCGTCGCAGCACCTCGAACACACTGCCTGAAAGCCGTACGCCGTGAGCCCGGCCCGCTCGGTCGGGGCGGTGGCCGAGCCGGCGGGTCCCACGAGTTGGGCGCGGATGCAGGCTCCCCTGCTGTCGGCATCCGCGCCCGTACGTCCGAAGAAGCTCGATGCGTCCGAACGACCGTGCGCTATCGCCTCGGTTTCTTCGGACGCACGGCGATTCTTCGGACGCAACGGATCACAGCGGTGGGCCGAAGCCGCAGAGGACCGGGCGCGCTCGCGCCGGGTCCAGGGCGTTGGCGACCAGCTGCGCAACCGTCGGGTCGAAGGCGAGCCCGACATGGCCGACCGGGTCGAGCGGGCAGGTGTCCTGGACGAACTGGTTCCTGACCCCGGGCTCGCGGATGAACGACGTCTCGTGCGGGGTCACCAGCGCGTCCAACCGCGACGCGATCACCGTGTACTTGACGCCCGGTTGCGCGATCGGACCGGCGGTCAGCTTCGCCACCTCGCTGCCCCCGACGATGATCTCGTCGCAGGCCGGGCAGCCGAAGTCGCGCAGCACCCGGTCGACCAGCGGCCGCAGGCCGAGATAGTCGCCGACGCTGACCAGACCGGCGAACGTCGTCCCGTGCGTCGGCGGCGCGAGCGCGACCACCTTGCCGACCTTCGCCGAGTACCCGCGGACCTTCGGCCCGTACAGGCTCTGGAAGCCGCCCTCGGAGTGCCCGACGATGTCCACCTTTGCGGCGCCGGTGGCGCCCCGCACCCGATCCACGAACGCCTCGATCTGCGCCGACGACTGGACGATCGAGACCGTCCCGCCGACCGGGATCGCCGGCGTCGCCTGGCCGTAGGTGAGGGTGAAGGCGCAGTAGCCCTTGGCCGCGAGGTACGGGCCGAGGAAGGAGTAGTTGCCGGGGCCGTTGCCGCCGAGACCGTGCAGGAGGACCAGCGGATTCGGGTGCGCGGCCGACGGCTTGCAGGCCCAGTTGTCGAAGCCTGAGGACGGCGCGGCGGCGCGGGACGTCGTCGCATCCGCCGAGGCGATCCCGGCGGTGGCGAGCAGCAGCCCGGCGACCAGGCCGGCGGCTGCTCGGAGAAGGTGAGGTTTCATCGCGGCTCCCGAGGGCTGTGTCGTTCGGTGACGACGGGGTGACCGACAGTGGAGCACGTCCACCGGTTCTCGACAAGTCCTCGTGTTCAAAACCTGTCAGCTGGTTACCGACCGGCCGCACAGGGTAACGTCCGCGCATGGGGCGAGTGATCAGAGGCCTGGACGCCGACCAACGCCGGGCCGAGCGGCGCGAGCAGCTGCTCGACGCGGCGCTCGACCTGTTCTCGAAGCAGGGCTACCCGAACACCTCGATCGAGCAGATCTGCACCACGGCGTACGTCGGGACGAAGAGCTTCTACGAGGTCTTCGACAGCCGCGAGGCCTGCTACGTCGCGCTCCTGAAGCGCACGTCGGAGCGCCTCGAGGACACCATGACCAGGCTCGCCACCACCCACGCCGGCGGCAGCGAGCGCGAGGTCGCCCCCGGTCTGCTCTCGGCCTTCGCGCACGCACTCGTCGACGACCCGCGCATCGCGCGCGTCACCTTCGGCCAGGCCGGCGGCATCTCCCCCACGGTCGAGCGCCAGCGCCGGACCAACCGCCGCTGGGCCGCCGGCTTCCTCGAACAGCTCTGGGACGCGTACGACGGCCAACCGTCCGAGCTGGACCGCCGGACCCGGCACGGCGTCGCGATCGGCCTGGTCGGCGGCCTGTTCGACCTGATCTCCGACTGGCTGCTCGACGCCGACCTGTACAACCGGCGCCAGCTCGAGGACCTGATCGACGACCTGACCACGTTCTACATCACGGTCCGGCGCGGACTCGTCACCGAACACTGATCCCCTTCCACACAAGGCCGATCCACCCGCATCCTGGACCAGGGCACGCCAGGTCATCACCTCCGGCCAGACCGGACTGTCGTTGCTCTGGGCAAGGACCCGCGACGCCGAGGTCTGCCGCTTCGCCCCGAACGGCATGCTGGTCGAGCGCGCGGCCGGTCTCACCGACGGCGGCTACGCGGAGCCGGACACCCCGTCGCCGACCGCGGTCCGGGTGTTCGTCGTGCTGGTCCTGGCCGGGCTGGTGATCTTCGAGCGGCATAGGCTCGGTCGGCAGCTGAAGCTGGTGAAGGCTCATTTCGACTACCAGAAGACCGCGGCGGCGACGTTCCAGGGACATCGGCAGCTGCGGCAGGCGGGGTGCAGGAGTTGCGGGGATCTGTGAGCGACTGGTCGTACCGGCCGTTGATCTGGCTCGCCGTCGCGACGTTCTCGACCGGCATCGACGGCTACGTGCTCGCCGGGCTGCTGCCCGCGATCGCCGCCGGCCTGCACGTCGAGGCGGCGCTGGCCGGGCAGCTGGTGTCGGTCTTCGCGCTGACGTCCGCGCTCGCCGGGCCGGTCCTCGGCACGCTGACCAGTCGGTGGGAGCGACGCGGCACGATCGCCTTGTCGCTGGCGGTTTTCGTGCTCGGCAATCTGGTCGTCGGGCTGGCGCCGAACTACCCGATCGCGCTCGGCGGGCGCGTCGTCGCGGCGCTCGGGGGCTGTCTACTGAACGCGGCGGTGACCGGCTACGTGATCGCACTGACCCCGATCCGGCACCGCGGCAAGGCGCTCTCGTTCGTGCTCGGCGGCTGGATGACCGCGACTGCGCTCGGCGTACCGGTCGGGCTGGCGCTCGGGCAGACCAGCTGGCGCTTCCCGCTGCTGATGGTGTCGGTGGTCGGCACGATCGCACTGATCGGCATCCTGCTGAAGCTCCCCCAGCTGCACCTGCCCGCGGGATCGCTCGCCGACCGCCTGCGCCCGCTCAAGCAACCACAACTGCTCGCCGGCCTGCTCGTCACCGTCGGCATCCTGTGCAGCAGCTACACCTGCTTCACCTACGCCACGATCATCCTGCAACCGGCGTACGACGGCGGCTGGGTGATCATCGCGATCATGTTCGGGTACGGCGTCGCGAGCATGCTCGGCAACGCCGTGACCGGGCGGCTGACCGATCGCTTCAGCGCGCTGCGCGTGCTGACCGTGATGCTGACCGGGCTGCTGCTGAACGCCGCCCTCGGTGTGGTCGCGTTCGCGATCGGCGCGGTCGCGGTCCTCGGGCTGGTCTGGTTCTTCGCTGCCGGGATCGGGAACGGCGGCGCGGCCGTTCCCCAGCAGGCGCGGCTGGCCGCGCTGGCGCCGGAGTCGGCCGCGATCGTGATGGCGCTGAACGGCAGCGCGATCTCGCTGGGCTGCGCGCTCGGCGGCGGGCTCGGTGGGCTGACGCTGGCCGCGGGCTCAGCGCCGTACGGGCTGCTGAGCGTCGCGGCCGTCGTCCTGGCCGGGACCTTGGCGCTGCACCTCGCGGTGCAGCGCCGCACGATCAGCCCTGGTGCGGGTAGCGGTAGTCCGTCGGCGGGACGAACGTCTCCTTGATCGACCGCGGGCTGGCCCAGCGGATCAGGTTCCACATCGAGCCGGCCTTGTCGTTGGTCCCGCTCGCGCGCGAACCGCCGAACGGCTGCTGGCCGACGACCGCGCCGGTCGGCTTGTCGTTGACGTAGAAGTTCCCGGCCGCGAAGCGCAGGTACTCCGAGGCCGCCGCGACCGCGTGCCGGTCCTGGGCGATCACCGCGCCGGTCAGGCCGAACTGCGCGCCGCTCTCCATCTGCTTGAGCACGGTCTCGTAGTCGCCGTCCTCGTAGACGTGCACGCCGAGGATCGGGCCGAAGTACTCGGTGGTGAAGATCTCGTCGGTCGGGTCGCCGGAGACCAGCAGCGTCGGGCGGACGAAGTAGCCCTGGCTGTCGTCGTAGGTCCCGCCGGCCAGCACCTCGATCGAGTCGGTCGCGGCGGCCCGGTCCAGCGCCGCCTTGTGCTTGGCGAACGCGCGGTCGTCGATCACGGCGCCGATGAAGTTCGACAGGTCGGTGACGTCGCCCATGGTCAGCGCGTCGGTCTCGGCCGCGATGTCGTCGCGGATCTTGTTCCAGACCGAGCGGGCGACGTACGAGCGGCTGGCCGCCGAGCACTTCTGGCCCTGGTACTCGAAGGCGCCGCGGACCATCGCGGTCTTGACCACCGCCGGGTCGGCCGAGGGGTGGGCCAGGATGAAGTCCTTGCCGCCGGTCTCGCCGACCAGCCGCGGGTAGGTCTTGTACGACGCGATGTTGGCGCCGACCGTGCTCCACAGCTTCTGGAAGGTCGGCGTCGAGCCGGTGAAGTGGATGCCGGCCAGGTCGGGGTGGGTCAGCGCGGCCTTGCTGACCTCGATGCCGTCACCGGTGACCAGGTTGATCACGCCGGCCGGGAGCCCGGCGGCCTCGAACAGCCGCATCGTCCAGTGCGCCGCGAACTGCTGGGTCGGCGACGCCTTCCAGACCACGGTGTTGCCCATCAGCGCGGGCGCGGTCGGCAGGTTGCCGGCGATCGCGGTGAAGTTGAACGGGGTGATCGCGTAGACGAAGCCCTCGAGCGGGCGGTAGTCGGTGCGGTTCCAGACCCCCGGCGAGGAGATCGGCTGGTCGTTGATGATGTTGCGCGCGAACGCGACGTTGAAGCGCAGGAAGTCGATCAGCTCACAGGCGGCGTCGATCTCGGCCTGCTGCACGGTCTTGGACTGGCCGAGCATGGTGGCCGCATTCAGGGTGTCACGCCACGGACCGGCCAGCAGGTCGGCGGCCTTGAGGAAGATCGCCGCGCGGTCGTCGAACGACAGCGCGCGCCAGGCCGGAGCGGCCGCCAGCGCCGCTTCGACGGCGGCCTGGCCGTCGGCCTCGGTCGCGTTGCCCAGGGTGCCGAGCACGTGCGCGTGCTTGTGCGGCTGGACGACGTCGATCCGCGCGCCGCCGCCGAGCCGCTGCTCCCCGCCGATCGTGCAGGTCAGGTCGATCGCGCCCGCCGCGTTGAACTCCTTGAGCTTGGCCTCCAGGCTGACCCGCTCGACCGAACCCGGCGCGTAACCGCGGACCGTCTCGTTGTGGGGGGTGGGGACGGCGGTGACGGCATCCATGCTGCGCTGCTCCTCGATCGACTGGGGTGGGTACGCCGGGTACGACGGTCGCGGGCGGGCTCGATCGGAGCCTGCCGCGACGGCGTCGCGCCTTCATGCTGCCACGCCGGGGGCTGGGACCACGAACCCGACTGGTCTCCTGCCAAGTTGTAGCAGATGATCCGACACTAGATCGATCGGACTGTTTGTTACGAGACGATCCGGACCGTCCCCGTGATCGCGTGCGTCGCCCCGGTCCACCACCGCAGCGTGCCGTCGCCGTCACGCCCGGCGAGCGTCCAGGTGTACGCGCCGGCCGGCAGCAACCGCCCGGCCGAGTCCCGCCCGTCCCAGTCCGCGCGCGCCGATCCGTTGGTCGTCGCGCAGTTCAGCGTACGGCGTACGGTCGGGCCGGACTTGATCGTCAGCGAGCACGTCGGCAGCGCCTTGCTGATCCCGAACTCGGCGTTCCACAGCCGCAGCGCCGGGTTGAACGAGGGCGGCGCGGAGCCGTTGCCGAGGTACTTCGGGTAGGCCACGAACGCCGAGTTCGGGCCGATCCGCGCGATCTCGTCGGGCGCGACCCAGGCCAGCGTCTCGTCGTGCACGTCGAATGAGCCGTTCCAGCTCACCGGCCCGACGACGCCGGTCGCCGAGGTGCCCAGCCGGTTCACTTTGAGCGTCCCGGGCGCAGGGTGGTCGGACGCGTAGGTGTCGTACACGACGTGCCCGCCGGACAGCGCGACGTGCCGGGTGTGCCCGGAGGTGAGCTGGATCGCCGCCGCCTTGGTCTGCAGGTTGCGGTGGGCAACGACGGACTGCGCGCAGTCGTCCTGGGTGTTCGCGGCACAGGTCGCCCAGGCGACCCAGTCGTCGTGGACCGCGAGGGCCTGCACCGTCGCCGTACCGGCTGCTTTGACCTGCAGCAACGCGCCGCTGGCCAGGTCACGGCGCCAGATGGAGTTGTTGTCCTCGGCCCAGCTGAGGTAGTTGCCCCACAGGTCGACCGCCTGCGTCCAGCTCGCGGCGATCGGCTGCTGCGTGCTGACGCCGGTCCGCAGGTCGTACAGCATCGGGACCTGGTTGCCGTACCAGGGGTAGCAGCCCGGGCCCGGCGGGTCGCAACGGTCCTCGGTGTAGAGCGCCTTCCACCACAGCAGGCGCGACCCGGAGATCCGCAGCTGCTGGCCGCCCATGATCGCCACCCGCGTGGCCGGGGTGAACACCTTCGTCCGGACGCCGTCGTCGGTGACGAGCCAGAGCGCGCCCGCCGTGTCCACGTACGCCGTCCGCCGGCCTTCGCGCGAGACCAGCTTGGTGCCGCCGCCCTCCTGGCCGAGCTTGGTCTGCGCGGACAGCGTGACCGTGCCCGGGCCGCGGGTGTAGAACCGGCGGCTCGCCGCGTTGGCCGGCTGCTGGGTGTCGACGTAGGCCACGCCACCGGCGCCGAGCTGGACGACGTACGTGATCGGCGGCAGCAGGTCGACCGGCGCGAGCCGCGTCCGCGCCGCCGAACCGCCGACGCCCGCTGCGGCGTCGACGCCGGGGGTCGGCGTGCGGGTGTCGAACACGAATCGGTTGCCGTCGGCCACCACCGTACGGGTGTCGTCGACCTGCGTCCGGGCGCCGTTCGCCGCGATCGAGCCCGCGACGCAGTCCCCCGTGCCCTGACAGGTCGTCCACGCGGTCGCCGTCCCGGCGATCGCCGTCGCGACCACCCAGCCGGGCAGCCGGGTCACGACCGGCGCGGCCGAGCCGTCGGTCGTCGAGCGGACGACGTACGAGCCGGTCGGCGGGAGGTCGGCGTAGTCCTGATGCGTCCAGGCCACTGCGGTCCCGGACAGCGAGACCCCGCTCAGGTAGCGGGTGTGGCCGGCATCGGCGATCACGCGCGGGTGCGTCGGGTCGGCGTACGAGCGGTAGGTCAGCTGGCGGTCGCCCTCGGTCCCGATCGAGCCGACGGTGACGTACCCGGTGTTGTCGACAGCCGCCAGGTTGTAGTCGCTCAGACCGGGGTAGGTCCCGTTGACCTGGCAGCCGGCGCGGCCCGCCTCGACCCGGTAGCCGGCGTTGCTGAACCAGCCCCAGGGCGCAAACAGGAAGCCGCCCCGCGTCCAGTTCGCGCCCGGGATCGGCTGCGGCGAGTCGTCGCAGCGCAGCGTGGTCGGCGTACCGACGTACTGGTAGGCGACGGTGCCGCTCGGGTAGGTCATCCCGTAGATCTTGTCCCCCGACAGCTGCTGGAAGCTCTGATCCACCTGGTACGCCGGACCGCCGGCCGGCTTCACCCACGTCGACAGCCCGACCAGCGAGTTGTCGACGTTGCGCGACACCTTGTACAGCACGCCGGCCGGCGAGGCCCCCAGCACCTCGACGTACGGACGGTCGAACAGGACCCGGTTCACGTCCTGCACTCCCGCCGCCTGCGCCGAAGCAGGTAGCAGCATGCCCAGTACCACTACCACCCCGACCAGCCGGCGTACCTTCATCCCGATCCCCTCCCCTTGCTCACCTCGATGCAGCATCCGGCCGAGAAGTTGCGCTTCAGACGACGCGGACCGTTCCGGTGATCGGGTGCGTCGCGCCGGTCCACCAGCGCAGGGTGCCGTCGGAGTCCCGGCCGGTGAGCGTCCAGGAGTAGGCGCCCCTCGGCACCAGCCGCCCGGCCGAGTCGCGCCCGTCCCAGACCGCGCGGGCTGATCCGTTCGGGGTTGCGCAGCTGAGCGTTCGGCGTACGGTCGTGCCGGACCTGATCGTCAGCGTGCAGGTGGGCAGGGCTTTGCTGATGCCGAACTCGGGGTTCCAGACCCTGAGCGCGGGGTCGAACGCCGGCGGTGCGCTGCCGTTGCCGAGGTACTTCGGGTAGTCGACGAAGGGTGAGTTCGGGCCGATGCGAGCGACGTCGTCGGGGGCGATCCAGGTGAGCGTCTCGTCGTGCACGTCGAAGCTGAGCGGGTACAGCCGGATCGGGCCGACAATGCCGGTCGCCGAGGTGCCGAGCCGGTTGACCTTGAGCGTCCCCGTCGGCGGGAACCCGTTGGCAGAGGTGTCGTAGACGACGTGCCCGCCGGACAGTTCGACGCGAGTGGTGTTGGCGCTGACCAGCTGGATCGGCGCGGCTCTGGTCGTCATGTTGCGATGAGCGACCACCGAGCTGCCACAAGGGCTCGAACCTCCGGTCGTGCAGGTCGACCAGGCCACGTAGTCGCCGTGCACCGCGAGGCCGTTCACCGACGCGGTCCCGGCCGGCTTCACCTGGACGACGGCGCCGCTGGCGAGGTCACGACGCCAGATCGTGGAGCTCGCACCGGTCCACGCCAGGTAGTTGCCCCAGAGCTTGACCATCCCGTAGCCCGGCAGGGGTGGCAGCGCCACGGTGCTCACTCCGGTGCGCAGGTCGTAGAGCATCGGTACGCGGTTGTAGAGCGGCTCGCACGGCGGCGGACGCATGTCGCAGCGGTCGCCGTCGTACACACCCTTCCACCACAGCAGTCGCGAACCGGACAGCCTCAGCTCCGGGCCGATCACCACCTCGACCCGGTCGGCCCCGGCGAACACCCGCGTTCGTACGCCGTCGTCGCCGACCAGCCAGAGCACGTTGGCCTCGTCGACGAAGGCTGTCCGTCGACCGTCGCGCGCCACCATCTGTTGGGCCAGCGGCTTGACCGTCGTGCCGAGCCGGGTCTGCGCCGAGAGCGTGACGGTGCTGCCGGACCGGGTGTAGGTCCGGCGGTTGACCGAGTCGGCCGCCGGCTGCGTGTCGGAGTAGGCGACCCCGCCGGCGCCGATCGCGACCGCGTGGGCAATCGGCGGCAGCAGCGCGACGTCAGCGAGCCGGGTGCGCGGCGCGCTGCCACCGATCGCCGGTCCCTCCTCGATGCCGGGCGTCGGTTGCTGGGTGTCGAAGACGAACCGGTTCCCGACGCCGACGATGGTGTGGGTACCGGTGGTCGACGTCTGTGTGCCGTTCGCCGCGATCGAACCCGCCGTGCACGGATCCCGTTGACAGGTGCTCCATCCGGTGGCTCCGCCGGCGATCGCCGTCCCGACCACCCAGCCCGGGATCCGGGTCGCCGTCGGCGGCACCGACCCGTCGGTCGAGGACCGGACCACGAACGAGCTGGCCGGCGGCTGCTGGTCGTAGTCCAGGTGGGCCCACGTCACCGCCGTACCGGCCAGGGCGACCGCGCCGAGGTAGCGGACATGGCCGCCGTCGGCGATCACGCGCGGGTGCGTCGGATCGGCGTACGAGTGGTAGGTCAGCTGCTGGTCGCCCTGGTCACCGACGGAGGTGATCGTGACCCACCCCGTGTCGTCCATCGCGATCAGGGCGTAGTCGCCAGGGCCGGGGTACCGGGCAGTGACGCGGCAGCCGGTCGGGCTCACCTCGACCCGGTCGCCGTCCTCGCTGATCCACCCGAACGAAGCGAACAGGCCGGCGCCGTCGTAGCGCTGGGCCGGTGAGGCAGGCGGCGGGACGTCGTCGCAGCGTTTGGTGACCGGCGTACCGATGTACTGGTAGGTCTTGTCGGTCCCGAAGATCTTGTCCCCGGCCAGTCGCTTGAAGTCGAGGCTCACCTCGTACGCCGGGGCCGTGGCGGGTTTCACCCAGGCGGACACCTCGCGCAGGGTGTCCTCGATCGGGCGGGAAACCTTGTAGAGCACGCCGGCCGGTGAGGCGCCCAGCACCTCGACGTACGGGCGGTCGAACAGGACCCGGTCCAGGTCCTGCACCCCCGCCGCACCGGCGTACGCCGGGATCATCCCCAGAACCAGAACCATCCCGACCAGCCGGTGCGTCTTCATGCTGTGTCCTCTCCTTGACTGCTCGATGCAGCCGGGAGGGACGAAGTTGCGCTACTGGCGCCAGGGCATGTGTTGTAGCGCCCAGGTGTTGCCGTCCGGGTCGGCGAACCAGGCGTAGAAGACGCCGCCGAGGTCCTCGGTCGGGCTGACCTCGATGCCGCGGGCGATCAGGTCCGCGCGGGCGGCTTCGAGGTCGGCGACGACGAGGTGCAGGCCGCGGAGGGTGCCGGGCGGCATGTCGAGGGTCGGGAGGCCTTCGGCGAGCGTGATCGAGCAGTGCGAACCCGGTGGGGTGAGCTGCACGATCCGTACGCCGTCGGCCGGGGTCACGTCGACGTCGGCGTGGAACCCGGCGCGGACGTAGAACTCCTTCGCGCGCTCCAAGTCGGTCACCGGCACGGGGACCAGCTCGAGCAGGTAGTTCCCAGGAAGCACCGGATCGGCGGTCGGGTCGTCCGGGATCGCTTCCAGACTTTCTGGTACTTCGGTTTGGGTCGGACGGTCGTCGGTCATGGTGTCAGGCCGACTTCTTGGTGGTCTTCTTCGCGGCCGTCTTCTTGGCCGGCGCCTTCTTCGCCGCCGCCGTCTTCTTCGCGGGGGCAGCCTTCTTCGCCGCGGCCGCCTTCTTCGCCGGCGCCGACTTCTTGGCCGGCTCCTCAGCCGCCCCGGCCCGACGCGCCTTCGCGGCCTCGACCGACGCCCGCAGCGCGGCGACCAGGTCGACGACCTCGGCGCCCTCCGGCTCCTCCTCCTCGGACTCCGGCAGCGGCACCCCGGCCGCCTTCGCCTCGACGACCTGCTCCAGGGCGTGCCGGTACTCGTCGTGGTACTGATCGGGGTCGAACTCCCCGCGCAGGGTGTCGATGTACGACTCGGCCATCGCCTTCTCCTGCTTGCGGATCTCGATGTCCTCGTCGGGCGCCGCGAAGGAGGCGTCGCGGACCTCGTCCGGCCAGAGCATCACCTGCAGGATCAGCACGTTCTCGTGGGTGCGCAGCAGCCCGAGGCTCTCCCGCGAGCGCAGCGCGACCTTGACCAGCGCGTACAGCTCGGAGCCCTCGAGGGCGTCGCGGAGCAGCACGTAGGGCTTGCCGCCGGGCCCGCCGTCGGCGGCCAGGTAGTACGACTTGCCGAGGTAGAGCGGGTCGACCTGGTCGGCCGGCACGAACTCCAGCACGTCGATGACCTTCTTGCTGGACAGCGGCAGGTCGGCGAAGTCGTCGGGCTCGAGCACGATCATCCGGCCGTCGGCCATCTCGTAGCCCTTGCCGATGTCGGAGTACGGGACCTCCTCGCCGTCGATCGAGCAGATCCGCTTGTACTTGATCCGGCCGCCGTCGGCGACGTGGACCTGCCGGAAGGAGATGTCCTTCTCCTCGGTCGCGGAGTACACCTTGATCGGGATCGTCACCATCCCGAACGAGATGGCCCCCTTCCAGATCGCCTGCATGCCATCAGCTCCCTAGCTCAAGCCTTCAGTCCGCCCCGCCGGCCCTCGTCGGCCAGGAGATCCGGGATCTCCTGTGTCGCGTACCACAGCAGGTCTTCACCTTCGCACGAGTCGAGGGCGAAGACAGCGTCCTCGTGCCCCGGATCCTTGGTGTCACCGTGCGCGACGT
This sequence comes from Kribbella sp. NPDC051770, assembly GCF_040681455.1. Lineage (NCBI taxonomy): Bacteria > Bacillati > Actinomycetota > Actinomycetes > Propionibacteriales > Kribbellaceae > Kribbella > Kribbella sp. NPDC051770. The sequence goes on from NZ_JBFAYT010000007.1 coordinate 452,807, forward strand.
CCCACAGGTCGGCCGCCTTCCCGACCACCTCGGCGGCGGATTCGGCGTCCAGGTGCACCGCGGCGACGGCCGTCCACGGGATCACCACGTGCAGCTCCAGCCGCGCGTCACCCAGGTGCACGCTGCCGTCGGCCGGCGGTACGGCGGCCACCTCGCAGGCCACGACGACCCGCCGCCGCGGCGCGCCCGGGTCGGCGGCGATCAGCCCGACCGACGCCTTCGCGGCCTGCGCCATCGCGGCGTACTCGAGCTCCTCGTCGTCGCCCTGGGCGTACCACTCGCGCAGCGCCGGTGTCACCGCGTACACCGTCATCGGCGCCGGGCCGAGCTCGGCGGCGTGACAGGCCGCGTCGAGCAGCGGCAGCGTGGACGGTACGTAAACCCTCATTGGCCCGCCTTCTTGGTGCTTCTGGGCTTCTTCCGGCCGCGGGTGGCCCGGTTCCGGCTGCCCTTGGTGGTGTCCAGCAACTCGTCCAGCGCGTCGGTGACGCACTGCGCGAACACGGCCAGGTCCGGCATCGCCGTCCGGTCCGCGTTCAGCCCGAACGAGACCTTGCCGTCGTACGACGTGACGCCGACCGACAGCCCCTGACCGGGCATCAGCGGGACCACCGGGTACGACGCGAGCATCGGCGCGCCCTGGGCGTAGAGCGGGAACTGCGGCCCCGGCACGTTGGTGATCACGACGTCGTCGATCGGCCGGACCGTGGCGGTGGCGACCCGGGCGGCGAGCGCGTGCAGCGTGGTCGGGGCGAAGCCGGCGATGCCGACCAGCGAGCGGGCGCTGACCGCGCGCCCGGTGTCCTTGTGCACCTTGGTCTGGTACGAGATCTGGTGCAGCCGCATGACCGGGGAGTTCTCCCCGACCGGCAGCGTCACGGTCGAGGCGATCACCGACGACCCGAGCGACGTCGGCTCCTCGTCCTCGTCGTCGCGGATGCTCACCGGTACGACGGCCCGCACGCTCCGGGTCGGGCCGACGCCCTCGCCGCGGGTCATCATCCAGGCCCGGAAGGCGCCGGCCACGACGGCCAGGACGACGTCGTTGATCGTGCCGCCGTGCATCGCGCGGACGGTCCGGAAGTCCTCCAGATCGGTCTGCACGGTGGTGAACCGGCGCTGCCCGGAGGTCTTGACGTGCAGCGAGCTCTCCTGGGCGTGCCGCTGGGCGACCAGGGAGCCGACCACGTCACCGATCACCTCGCGCACCGACGTCGAGCCGGTCAGGCTGGCCATCTCGGCCCGGGCCAGCTCCAGGACGGCGGCCGGGTGCCGGGTCGCGTCGGCGAAGACGCCGGCCAGCAGCTCCAGCGCCGACGGCGGGTGGTCGGGCTGCCAGGTGTCGGTCGGGGTCTCCCGCGGGTGCGCGGTGGAGTCGAGCACGACCTGGCCGATGTCGACCGTGCTGTTGCCGTCGACAAGGGCCTGGTGGGACTTGGAGATGATCGCGAACCGGTCGCCCTGCAGGCCCTCGACCAGGTACATCTCCCAGAGCGGGCGGGCCCGGTCCAGGCGGCGGGACATGATCCGGGCGACCAGCTCCAGCAGCTGCGCGTGCGTGCCCGGCCGCGGCAGGGCGGAGCGGCGTACGTGGAAGGTGATGTCGAACTCTTCGTCGTCCACCCAGACCGGCCCGGCGAACCGGCCGGGGACCTGCTGGACCCGCTGCCGGTACCGCGGGACGAAGGCGATCCGATCCCGGATCAGCGCGACCAGGCTCTCGTAGTCGAACTCGTCGTCGGAGTGCACCGGCGGCTCGAAGATGTCGACCGTGCCGACGTGCATCGGCGTGGCCGGGGACTCGGCCTTGAGGAAGGTCAGGTCGAGCGACGACAACCGGTCCGGCATCTCGCGGTCCCCTTCCTCTTGACGTGGTTGGCTCACCCTAGCCGCCTGCTCCGACAGTGAGCTGCAACACTACTGAAGGCGATCGTGACACGACTGATGGTCGGCTGCGGGAACCCGGCGCGCCCGGTGTTCGTAGCACCCAGTGGGCGTGTTCGGCGCCCGTCTGATCACGACTGGTGAAAGGCCCCTCGCATCATGCGTTTCTCCCGCGGTACCGCTCTCGCTCTTCTGCCCGCGCTCGGCATGCTGGTCCTGGCCGGCTGCGGCGACGACTCGGGCAGCGGCGGTTCCCCCTCGCCGAGCGCGCCGGTGACGACGCCGACCGACACGCCGAGCACGCCGGCGACCACCCCGTCGGACGACCCGAAGAACACCCCGTCGAACACCGCGGACCCCTCCGGCGACCAGGCCGACGTGACGATCAACATCACCGTTGCCAACGGCAAGGTGAACCCGAGCGGCCAGAGCATCAAGGTGACCGCCGGCCAGACCGTGCTGGTCACCGCGGTCAGCGACGCCGACGAGGAGCTGCACATCCACGGTTACGACAAGGAGCTGGAGCTGACGCCGGGCAAGCCGGCGTCGGTGAAGTTCACCGCGGACATGAAGGGCACCTTCGAGGTCGAGACGCACAAGAGCGGCAAGCTGGTCGCCAAGCTCGTCGTCTCCTGACCTGATGACGTCTCTTCTGCTGCCGCTCCACGGGATCGGCGGCCGGCAGGACCTGCCTGTCCCGTTCGGGCTGGCCGTCGGCGGAGCCGCGGTCGCGATCGCGCTGTCGTTCGTCGTACTGGGCCTGGCCTGGCGGACGTCGAAGTACCGCGGCAACGCGTCCGGCCGGGCGCTGCCGATCGGGGTGACCCGGGCCGTCGACTCGTCGTGGTTCCGCTGGATCGTCCGCCTGATCGGGCTGGCGATCTTCCTGTACGCCATGTTCTCGCTGCTGTTCGGTGTGGACCGGCTGACGAACCCGATCTTCGGGTTCGTCTACATCCTGGTCTGGGTCGGGCTGGTCCCGATCTCGCTGCTGCTCGGCCCGGTCTGGCGCACGCTGAACCCGCTGCGCACCGTCCACCTGCTGCTGTCGAAGCTCCTCCGCCAGCCCGCCTCGCGGGGCGTGGTCGAGCTGCCGAAGTGGGTCGGGCTCTGGCCGGCCGCGCTCGGCATCCTCGCGTTCACCTGGCTCGAACTGGTCGCTCCCGACCGCGCGACGCTCCCGGTGCTGCAGGCCTGGATGGCCCTGTACGTCGTGATCACGCTGTTCGGCGCGATCCTGTTCGGCGACCGCTGGTTCGCCGCCGGGGACCCGTTCGAGGCGTACGCGACGCTGATGTCGCGGCTGTCGCCGTGGGGCCGGCGCGACGACGGCGCCATCGTGTTCCGCCGCCCGCTGGAGAACCTGGACGGGCTCAAGGTCCAGCCGGGTCTGGTCGGGCTGGTCGCGGCGCTGCTCGGCAGTACGGCGTACGACGGCTTCTCGAACTCCTCGGCCTGGATCGGCTGGGCGCAGAACTCCGGCTACTCGATGACCCTGCTCGGTACCGGGATGCTGATCGCGTTCATCCTGTTCGTGCTGGTCACGTACTCCGGTGCGACGCTGCTGGCCGGGCGGCTGTCGGACAACGGCTCGCGGTCGTCGCTGCCGGGGCTGTTCGCGCACTCGGTGGTGCCGATCGCGTTCGGGTACGTCGTCGCGCACTACCTGACGCTGTTCATCCTCGAGGGGCAGCGCACGCTGATCTACCTGAGCGACCCGCTCAGCAACGGCGCCAATGTGTTCGGCACCGGGCTGCTCGCGGTGAACACCGGCATCACCAACCACAGCACCGCGATCTCGGTCGTGCAGGTGCTCGCGGTGGTCTGCGGTCACCTGCTCGGCGTCGTCTCGGCGCACGACCGCGCGGTCGCGCTGTTCCCGCGGCACAAGGCGCTGGCCGGCCAGGTGCCGCTGCTGGTCGTGATGGTCGGCTACACCGCGGGCGGGTTGCTGCTGCTGTTCTCGTCCTGAGCCTTGGCTGTCCGGTCCTTCGCCGCGGGGCCGGACAGCACGGCGAGGAGGACGAAGGCGACCATCCCCAGGATCAGGTGCGAGTTGCCGGGGATCGACTGCCACAACGACCAGCTCAGCTCACGGTCGTCGCGGTACGGGACCCACCAGATCGACCTGAGCACGAACAGCCCGTACCAGACGACGGTCGTGACGATCGCGGGGTTGCGGCCCCAGCGGCGGTCGACCGCCCTGATCAGGCTGATGCCGAGCGGGATGATCCAGACCCAGTGGTGGCTCCACGACACCGGCGACGCGTACAGGACCGCGAGCGCCATCACCGAGATCGCGGTGACGCGCTCGTCGGCCAGCCAGTAGCGGCGGGCGAGCCAGAGGACCGCGAGGCCGAAGACCGCGGACAGCACGAACCAGACCGGCTGGATCCAGCCGGCGTCGTCGCCGAGGCGGCTGAGGAAGCCCATGAACGACTGGTTCGCGGTGTAGGCCAGACCGCCGACGCGGTTGGCGTTGCGGACCACGACGGTCCAGTACTCCCAGGACTGGTTCGGGACGATGGCGAAACCGATCGCCATCGTCGCGAGCAGACCGAGGACTGCGTTGCGCAGGGCGCGCCACTGCTTGGTGATCAGCAGGAACGCGAGGAACGGCAGCGGGGTGAGCTTGACGCCGATCGTGACACCGACCCAGAAGCCGCGCCACTTGGCGTCCTGGGACCTGATCAGGTCGAGCAGGATCATTGCTGTGAGCAACAGGTTGATCTGGCCGAACTGGATGGTCTGCCAGACGGGCTCGAGCAGCAGCGACGCCAGGGTGAGGGCGATCAGGGTGATGCGCGTGTTGGTGAGGTACGGCAAGGTCGCCGGCAGCGCGGCGCGCCAGATCGCGGCGATGCAGAGCACGGAGATCGTCGTCCACACCACCAGCGCGACGCCCCACGGGACGGCCGCCAGCGGGACCATCGCGATCGCCGCGAACGGCGGGTAGGTGAACGGCAGGCCGGAACCCGGCAGCTGCGCGTCGTACAGGGAGGCGCGGTCGAGCAGGACCGAGCCGCCCATCCGGTAGACGCGCAGGTCGATCATGCCGTCGAACAGCCCGTACGCCCAGGCGCCGAGGGCAACGAACGCGGCGGCGCCGAGCACGGCGGCGACGATCCAGCGGGTGTCGGTACGGCGCGGCTCGGTGGTGGTGGTCGTCACGTGAGGTCGACTCCGAACAGGGTTTCCAGCTCGCGCTTGGTCTCGTCGTACGCCGTGTGGTGGATCGCGGTCATCCCGAGCTTCCGGGCAGCCTCGACGTTCAGCTCCAGGTCGTCCACGAACACGCACTCCGCCGGCGGCAGCCCGACCCGCTCGGCCGCCAGCAGGTAGATCTCCGGCTCCGGCTTGCGCAGCCCGACCTCACCCGAGATCACCAGGTCGTCGAACATCCCGTCCCAGGTCTCGATCGGGTAGGTGTTCCCCCACGAGTTGGACAGCAGCGCGGTCCTGATCCCGTGCCCCTTGACCCGCCGCACCAGCGCCGTCATCCGCGGCTCGTGCTCGAAGTGCGCGAACATCCGCTCGATCAGCCCTTCGGCCTGCAACGGCCGGCCGTCGCGCTGGGTGAGCAGCGCCGCCAGCTTCCGCTCGAAGTCCGGCACCGCGATCTGCCCACGCTCCAGCGCGTGCACAGGATTCAGCTCCGCCTCGGCCGGATCGACGTCCAGCCAGGCCACGATCGCCTTGAAGTACGCCTCGAAATCCAGATTGTCCAACTCGGCCCACCGCCCGAGCGCCACGTCCAACCCGGACGTCAGCACCCCACCCCAGTCAACCAGCAGCCCCCGCAACACCTTGTCGTCAGACATGCGCGCAAGCCTACTCACGCCCGGATCCAGGCCGACCACCACAGGTCAGCCCTCGCAGGCAGCGGGCCGCCCTGCCAGCTCCAGCGGGCAACCGCACCGCGACCGCCTTACGCGACCTGTTCCTCTTTCAGCGCCGCAGGCCACCCCAGCCCCACGCCCACCTACCCGGCGCTATCCCACCACCTCAGCCCGGCACCCCGCCGTACAGATCAACACCCCCGCAGGCGGTCCACCCGACTGGTTCCCCAGCGCGGCAACCGCCCCGCCGTACAGGTCCGCCGACAACTCACCTGCTGTTCCAGCGCCGCAGACCACCCCAGCCCACGCCTACCTACCCGCCGCCACCTCAGCCCGGCACCCCGCCGTACAACTCAACGGTCGTACTCGACCGACACATCCCCCGAGGAGGTCTTCGCCGTGATCGTCCGCGTAGCGACCGGATCCGTCCGCACCTCGGTGTGCTCGTCCCCCGACGACGTATCGGTGTCGACCTTGTAAGCCTCCGCCCCCTCCGGCACCACGACCGTCACGTCCCCCGACGTCCCCTGCGCCCGCACCTCCTGCGGCGCCACCGTGAACCCGAGATCGATCTTCCCCGACGTCGTCTTGCCGAACACCTTGGTCGCCGTCAGCCCGCTCGCCTCGATGTCCCCCGACGTCGCATCCAGCGTCAGCTCCCCACCGGCGCCGTGCACCTCGATGTCCCCCGACGTCGTCTTCAGCTTCCCGACCTCGGCGACATCCGACACCTTGATCGTCCCGCTGGTGTTCTCGACCGACACCGCGAGCTCCTTCGGCACCGTGATCACGTAGTCCGTCCCACACCCGAACGACAGGAAGCTGCACCCGCTCGCCTTCAGCTCAAGCTTCCCGTTCTGGTAACTCTCGTCCGGATCGCTCCCGAACACGGTCTTCTTGAACTTCCGGTCGACCTTGATCTCCGAGACGTCCCCCGCCACCACCTCGACGTCCGACGACTTGCTGACCACCGTCAGCGAGTTCCCCTGCACCGGGAAGTTGCCCTGCGTGGCCTTCGCCTCCTCGGTCAGGTTCGTCAGCGCCCAGTACGCACCACCCAGGATCAACGCCACCGAGATAGCAATCCCGAACCGCCGCTCAGGCGTCATCTCCCGCCCAGCCCGCCCTTGCACCTCGGACATCCCAACTCCTTGCTACTCCCCTGCTGACCCCCTCACCCTGACACACCCCCACCCCGGTGTCGGTGGGGTTTAACCCCCGAAAACACCTCAATCGACCCTGAGTCCCCCTGCTTTCCTCCGGTACGCCGGGCCGTCAGCTGCCTGCGACGCCGCGCCAACGCTCCCTGCACGCCGCACCACACGGCCCCTGACACGCCGAGCCGCCCGCTCCCGGCGCGGCACGCGGCACGCGGCACCGCCCGCTCATACGCCGCTTCACTCACGCACGCCAGCAGCCGATCCCACCCACACAGCCGCAGCCCTGGCCCACCACCCGGAGCTCCTTTGCCCCGCCTCCTGCTCCACCACGCGGGCCACGCGCACAGCCCGCCGCACCACCGAGCACCCGCACCACCTGCTCCGCCGTACGCCGAACCGCCCACGCACACCAGCAACCCACCCCACCCACACAAGCCCCAGCCCAACCACCCGGAGCGCCCTTGACCCGCCCCCAGCTCCACTACGCGGGCACTCGCACAGCCCGCCCCACCATCGGGCACCCGCACCACCCACTCCGCCGAACCGCCCACGCACGCCAGCAGCCCACCCCACCCACAAGCCGCAGCCCGGGCCCCACCACCCGGAGCTCCCTTGACCGAGGCCCCCGCCTCCAGCTCCACCGCCCGAGCCCACACGCACCGCCCGCCGCACCCACCGGGCACCCGACACCACCCGCGCCACGACCGCCACGGCCGCCACGGCCGAGCGTGATCAGCGAGCCAGTCCACTCGGCCGAGCGTTGCGTAGCCCAGTCGAACTCGCCGTTCGGGCCCTCGAATCCCGCTCCGACAGCAGCACCGGCTGCCGGTTGACGCTCTGGGGATCGCTCCCAAGGGCGGCTCCGGCAAGACGCCGACCACCGCGCCGTCGAGCAGATCGCGCCGGGTCCACGCGGCACCCATCGCCAGCACCCCACCCAGCGCTCGGGGACGCCAGTTCACTTGCTGCTTGTTCTGGCGCCTACGTCGACATGTGCTCCTTCTCCACCCCCGCCGCGAGCTGCTGCAGCGCCTTTCTCAGCTTGCTCGACTTGCCTGTCTCGATCAGGCTCCGCCCGTGCGTGAGCGCCGCATCCGTCGCCGCCAGGTCCAGCGGCAGCACCGCCGCCACCTCCACCCCGGCGTAGCGGTGCAGCGCCTCCGCGGCCGCGTCCACCGGCGAGCTCCCGAGCGACCCTGAGCGCACTCGGTTGACTACCACCCGCGTCGTCACCGACGGCACCATCGCCCTCAGCTCGTGCAGCGCCCGGATCAACCGCGTGAGCCCCACCGGGTCCGCCGTACCGACGACGAGCACCTCGTCGGCCTCCTCCAGCGTCGCGAGCGTCGCTCCGTTTCGCCGCGGGGCGAGCGTGTCGAACGAGATCTCCTCGTCGCTCTCGATGCAGAACCCGACGTCGACCACCGTGCACGGCGCCAACTGCCGCGCTGTCGCCCACACCGACTCCAAGGCCGCCGGCCGCAGCTCTGTCCACCGGTCGGCGCGGCTCAACCCCGTCAGCACCAGCAGATAGTCCGCAACCCCACGCGCATGCCGGGCCAGCAGCTCGACATCCAGCGCCCCGCTCCCCGCCGACCGCGCCGCCGCGGCCAGCCCGGAGGTCTCGTCGAGAATCCCCAGCATCTGCGCCACCGCCCCGCCGTACACATCCGCGTCGGCCAGCAACGTCGGGATCTGTCGGGCCGCCAACTCACTCGCCAACCCGACCGCGACCGTACTCCGCCCAGGCGCCCCCGTCGGCCCCCAGACCGCGAGCAGCCGTCCCTTCCCCGACGGGTCGTAATGCCGCTCCGGCGGAGCCGTCCCCGGCTGCACCGGCACGAACCCACCCGCGAAGTGCGAGACGGTCGTCGGCGGCCCCGAATCCACAGCGTCCGTGATCGCCCGCCCCAGATCCTCCCCGCTCACATCAGCCGGCAGGATCCGCTCAATCCCCATCCGCGCCAGCCGATCCTCGGCCCCACTCGGCTCACCGTTGTCCGACGGATCCACCAAAGCCAGTACGACGATCCGCCGCGCATGCAACGCCGCCACTGCATCAGCCGTCAACCGCGGCAGATCCTCCGCCAGCACCACCGCCCGAGCCTGCCCACTTCCGGCAGCAGCCATCACATCGGCGATGTCCACACACCGCCGCACCACCCGAATCCCCGGCGCCCGCTCAGCCCGCCGAACAACCTCCGCCTCCCAGGGCGCTCCTGTCACGGCCAACAACACCGGAACGGCCATCAGCAACCCCACCCAACGAGCCCGACACCGGCGCTGGCAGGAGCACCCGCGCCAGCCATCGCACTCGCATCCTCGCCCGGCTCACAGACGTAGCCGCCGAAGGCGCCCGTAGCCTGCCCCGGCTTCCGGCGAGCACCAGCACCCGCAGCTGAGCTAGCACCAGCACCAGCACCAGCACCAGCACCAGCACCAGCCAGGCTCCGCGCGATACGCCGATCAATCGACGCGGCGCTCATCCAGCTGACCTGCACGGGAGGAGCACTCGCCCGCGAGCGGGCCACAACCTCGCACCACCAGCCACCAGACTCCGCCGACGCCTTCAGTTCCGGGCGCCAAGCACCAACCGCAGCAACCGGCGCCAGCGCTGCGCCGGGTGCGGTTGACCAGGTGAGTGGAGCACCCGTCAGCGCGCTCGGTGTACGAGCCTCTGGCTCTGTCGGCGTGTACGGAGTCCGCCGCCAACCCGTGGGCGCCCCGAGCCGTGTCGGTGCGGGCAGCGGATCGCCTGGCCCGACGTCCACCGCCGACGGACCGGATCCGGTGGAGCGGGTAGGTGGAGCACTCGCCAGCGCCGTACGCGAACCGGCTGGTCGTGTGGTTGGTTGGCCGGAGAGGGCAATCGGCGTGCGAGGCCCCGGTCGTGTCGGCGCGTGCGAGGGCCGCCGCCATCCGACGGTCGCGCCGAGGAGGGCCGGCGCCGGCAGCGGATCGGCGGGCTCGCCGCCCGCCAGCGTGGCGCCGGGTGCCGTTGACCGGCTAGGTGGAGCGCACGTCATCGCGTTCGGCGTACGAGCCTCTGGCGGTGCCGGCGGTTGCGGAGTTGGTCGCCAAGCTGCAGTTGCCTCGTACGGCGTTGGTGTCGGGCGGGATGCAGGTGCTGTCGTGGGCGCGCTCATCAGCGGCCTCGGCGGACGAGGACCGGTTCGCCGGAGGACATGGCGGCCAGGGCGGTGGGGAGTTTGGGGAGGTCGGTGGGGTCGAGGGTGATCAGGACCTGGCGGCGGGCTGAGCCGCCGGAGACGCCTTTGGCGGCGTCGATTTGGCTTACTCGGACTGTTTCCCAGAGTTTGCGGGCAGGCTGGGTTTGGTCTTTGGGGACGACCCAGATGTCCACCTGGTCGCCGGCGGTGGTGTCGGAAGGGAGGCGGCCGGTGGCGATGGCCAGGGGGAGCTCGGTGCGGTCGTTGTCGGTTTGGGTTACTGCTGCTTGGCGGGGGACGAACTCGCCGGCCTTGACGGCGCGGACCATGACCAGGCCCTGGAGGTCGGCGTCGGCCGCGACGTACTGGCTGGCGGCGTTGTTGCTGGTGAAGCGGACCCGGACCGTGGTCAGGTCTTCGGAGGTGAGCTTGGTGCCTGCGGGGAGGTCTCGGTCGGCGGCCCAGATAGTGGTGGTGTCATCGGCCGAGGACAGGAGCTTCGCGCCGGCGAGAGCGGTGACGGCGACGAGGAGGACGCCGAGGACGAGGCGGCCGTCCCGCCAGCGGGCTCGGCGGTTGCGCTGCGGCGGGGCCGACGGCACCGCGAAGCCGCTGCGAACTGGACTCTGCACCACGTTGACTCTTTCCTGTCACTTGTCGGTCGCGCTCCGGAGCCGCCCATTCTGCCAAGTCGGTCACGCTGCGTGCGTTCGGTTGTCCACAGCGTCGTGACGGTGTCGCCGGCTGTGGACAAACTCAATCGTTCGGCGGTCAACCGTGGCAAACTGAAGGAACCGGGATTGCAGGAAGTTGCAGTTCCAGCACCCCGTCGACCACGGAAAGGGCGTCATGCCGGCACCGCGCTTCCTCCAGCTCTCCGACGTCGCCGAGGTGCTGAACATCTCGGCCAATCAGGTGTACGCGCTGGTCCGGCGGGGGGACATTCCCGCGGTGAAGATCGGTGGGCGCGGCCAGTGGCGGGTCGAGGCGACCGAGCTGGAGAAGTACATCGAGCGGCTGTACACGGAGACGCGGCAGTTCATCACCACGCATCCGTTCGGCGAAGAGGCCGAGCAGTCGGAGGAGTTGCACCAGTAGGTCGCCGGACGGGTGAGAGCCGCGGCGACGGCCGCGTTGCAGGCGGGCGGCGGACGGACCGTGCGGCGCACGAGACCGAGGCGTCGACGAGCGGCTTGCGGCGTACGGCGTACTGGTGGCTGGTCAGCGGCGGCGTAGAGCTGACAGCGCCTGGGTGGGGACCAGGCGGGTGTTGTAGACCTCCGTGCGGCGGCGGGGAGCGTCGAGGGGATGCTCGGCGAGCTCGAAGAAGTCGGCGCCTACTCGGTCGATGGTGCCGGTGAGCGGGTTGCGGTTCGGGCCGGCGCAGTAGAGGGTGACCGGGGAGCGGTCCCGGGCGACGCCGCGGAGGAGATGGGCCAGGCCGAGCTTGGCGGCTACTGCGCCTTCGGCTGGTTCGGCCCACGGACCGAGGCCGTGGATGGACGTGAGGGCCTCCGCGGGGATGAGCCACTCCTCGAAGCGGTCGGCTTCCAGGAGGAGGCAGTCCTTGCCTACCCGGGTCAGTTCACCCTGGACGGCGTCGGCGTGGGTGAGCTCGACGCGGACGGTCGTGCCGACTGCGCCTCGGAGGCGGTCGAGCAGGGTGATCTTGCCGACCTCGGCGCGGATCCGTTCGGCGACCTCGCCGTAGAGGTCGCCGTCCTGCAACGCCTCGAACTGGGACTCGAGGTCTTCGAAGAGGGCATCCAGGCGCATGCATTGAACCTACCCCGCTCGCCTGCTCGTCGGCACTCTCCGTGCTCGAAAGCCACGTTCCGTGATCCGAGCGCCGACTTTCGACTTGCCAAACCGGGCTGGCGGCGAGCTATATTGGTCAAGCCGAGGCAAACTAACGCAAACTCATAGATCGAGAGCGAGAGCAGGGGAACGGGATGATCCGGGGACTGAAGGCGCTGATCGCGCTGGGTGCACTGGCTGGTCTGGGGTTCGCTCTGCGCTGGGTGACCGCGGGCGCGATGAGCGCTGCCTCGACGCGGGACCTGATCTCGATGGCGTTCGTGACGGTGGCCGCGGTCGCTTGGACGGCGTACGGGTGGTTGCTGCTCGCGGTGCTGGCGACGGTGCTCGAGCAGGTGCCGGGGGCGGTCGGGCGGGTCGGGGCCGCGGTTGGTGGGCGGATCACGTCGCAGGGGTCGCGGACGCTGCTGCGGTCGGCGCTGGGGGTGGCGGCGGTGACGCCGCTGACGATCGGGGTGGCGCATGCCTCGCCGGCGCATCCGGGGCAGCAGCCGGTGAGCTCGGGGGCTGCTTGGCGGGCGACGGAGCCGGCTTCGACGGTGGCTGTCGGCGAGACGGGTGACTGGCGGGCGGTGGAGAGGGCGTCGACGGTTCGGCTGGGTGAGACCGTACGAACCAGTGAGCCCGCGGGGTCCTTGGGTGCGGAGCCTGCAGGTTCCGACACCCGGGAGCCGAGGGTGCGGGTGCCGGATCGGCCGACGGATGGGGCTCCGGTTCGGTACACGGATCTCGCGAGTGGGCGCCATGTGGTGGTTCGGGGGGAATCGCTGTGGTCGATCGCCGCGGCTGAGTTGGGAGCGGGGGCTTCGGATGAGGCGATCGCCGCTCGCTGGCCGGAGTGGTACGCCGCGAACCGTGCGGTGATCGGGGCCGATCCCGATGTGCTTCGTCCTGGTCAGGTGCTGCAGACGCCGGCCTCGTTCGATCGTTCCGTGTCGCAGAATCCTCAGGAGAAGTGAGATGACCACTCGACGCATGCTGACCGCTGTTCCTTCTGCTGCTGACGAGGCCGGGAAGGAGCGGGGCGACAAGGACGGTGCTCGGACGTACCCGATGGGGGCGACCGGGGTGCGGAAGCCGGTTGAGGTGGTGCCGACGCAGGGGGCGTTGGCGTTGCGGTACGAGGCGGACGAGGTGCCGCCGGCTCGGCCGGTACTGCGGTTGGTGCCGGGCGGGGCGGGGGCGCCGGAGGTGCGCGGGCTGCCGGAGGTTCGGGAGTGGGCCACGCGGTTGGTGCAGGCGATCGCGGAGACGATCGGCGGGGATCGGCCGGTGAGCCAGCTGCTTCGGTGGACGGACACTGCCGTGTACTTCGATGTGCATCGGCGGGTGCGGCTGCTCGGGTTGACGACGACCGCGGGGAAGCGGGCGGCGAAGGAGCGAAGCGCTGTGCGGTCGGTGCATGTGTGCCGGCCGGAGAACGGGGTCGCTGAGATCGCCGCGCATTTGCGGACGGGTGGGCGGTCGCGGGCGATGGCGCTGCGGCTGGAGGTCCGGCGGGGGCGTTGGGTTTGCACGGCGCTGGAGCTGGGCTGACCGGGAGGCAGAGCGGCCGAGATTGCTGACCGCGCAGCGGTGGGCAGCGCGGCTCGACGTAAGTAAGAGACCCGGGGGTGCTTCAGCGGTGCAGAGGAAGTGTGAAGCGGACCCCCGGGGAGCGGTCCCAGGTCGCGTGTGGCCCGGGACCGCTCGGGGTGGGCCGGTGGAGCGACCGCCCCCGGGCGCTCCACCAGCAGTTCTATTGGATCGCACCGGAGGTGGATCGCGCATCGGCGCGGACTGCCCATATCTCGGTGCGGACTACCCACATCTCAGGCAGGTGATCTCCACACCACCTCCAAGTGAGTGAGCTGGGCGAAAGTCCTGCTGGCTCCGGAGCAACAAGTCCGGCGCCCGCCGCAAGCGGGTGACTGGACACACTTCACCAGCACCACCGGACGAACGGAGATGATGAGTGGGTGATCATCGAACTGAATCCGCCGTTGTCGGCCGGGCCGCTCCATCTCGACATGACGGGCGACGAGGTCATCGCGGTCATGAGGCAGTTCGGTGAACCGGAAGTGCTCTGCCGGGCTGCTGGTGAAAGACCGGAATGGGGGGTGTCCGACTCGAACGGGCTGTTCCTCAGAGCTGACTTCGGTCCGGACGACCGGGTGAGCGCCGTCGAGATCGGGCGCCCGACCGAGCCGGTTGTCACGGTGACCTACGACGGTCTGGACATCTTCCAGACCGCTGCCTCGGAGCTCGTCGAAGCTCTGAGCCGCAAGACCTGGACCGTTGAGAAGGAGAACGGGCACTCGTTCATCGCGCCCGATCTCCTCCTCGCCCTCTGGCGCCCGACGATCCCCGAGGGCCTGGACGATGCCGACGGCAAGTACTTCGAATCCGTTCTGATGGCCAGGCCTGGGTACTACGAGCAGGCGTAGGAGGTGCGGTTGACCACGGCGACCAGGTGCACCTTGCCGACGCCTTCCGAGAGGCGTGATGGCGTCAGGGCAGATCCGCCTGGTTGCTGCTGGGGCGGGCCGGGCTGGAGGCGCTCAGCTCAGTACGACGGTGAAGCCGCCGGGGAGGACCTCCGCTCGAGTGATGGCCGGCCGACGGGAATGGAGTCGGCCGGAGGACGTGTAGGAGTAGGAGGTCCCCCGGTGGGCGACGGGGACCGAACGGGGATGGCGATCGACGCTGACGAGGAGCTCGTTGGTGCCCAGTTGAAGGCGGCTGATCAGTGGGAGCAGCAGGAGGGCGTCGATGCGGACGTTGGTGCCGGTGGAGGTTGCGGTGAGGGTGGTGGTGGCTGCGGGGAGGGTGCCGGCCGAGACCGGGAGCAGCGCGCCGGGGGCGGCGGAGGCTCCTTGGGGGCCGCCGGAGCCGTGGTTGATCGTGCTGCCGGTGGACCACTTGGTCTTGCCGGCTGAGCGGTCGGGGACGAGGTCGACGATCGGGAGGACCAGACGGGCATCGAGAGCGGCCGGGATGGTCCAGGCGGCCCGGGCGCCCGGCGGGAGGGTGAGGTAGGAGCCGTTGCTCCATTGGGATTCGCCGGTCCACGCGGAAGGTGGGGTGACGACAGCCGCACCGGAGGAGAGTTGGGCGGATTCGGCTTCGACGACCTGGAGGCCTGTGGTGGTGGGTCTTGCCGCCAGGGCTTGGGCTCGAGCGGCCAGCGTGGGATCGGCGTCCAGGGCGAGCATCGAGAGCAGGCCGTGGATCGTCGACTCGGCGCCGGAGTTGCGGTTGATCACGCCTTCGGCGGAGATGCCGTCGTACGTACGGCCGGTGGTCGCGTCGTAGACAGCCTCGCCCGCGCGGTTGGCGCCGAAGTACCAGGCGGCGACGAATGCGGCGAGCTGTCGGAGCCCGGGGCGATCAGCAGCCGTGGCCACGGACAGGAGGCCCTGCAGGCGCGCGTCGACGCCGTACGCGATCTGGGTGCGGTCGATGGGCGCCGGGAGCCAGCCGTTGTCGGGGCCGCCGGCGGTGAGCAGCAGCGGGGTGAAGCCTGCGGTGTCGCCCAGTGCCGGTGCCAGCAGGCGGCGATCGTGGAGAGCGGTCGAGGCGACAGCGAGGGCAGACGGCATCTGGGCGCCCCAGGCGTGCCAGTCGGAGATGGACTCGCCCCACGGGAGCAGGGCGCGGAACGGCCACTCGCGGACACCGCCGGCGCTCATGGCGGCGATGGCTTCGGCGAAGCGAGCCAGAGCCTGTTTGGCGCGTGCGGAGCCGCCGGAGCGGACGTAGGCGCTCAGGCCGAGCACTGCCTCGGAGGTGGCGTCGGCGCCGGCGACGACGAGCCAGGCCGGGACCCGTCTGCCGTCGACGATGTTCCAGGAGCCGTAGTGGACCAGGACCTGGCGGTCCAGCGCGTCGAGGGCCAGCTCCAGTCGCGTCCGCAGGAAGCGGGCGAACGCGGGATCGACCGTACGGAAGACCTCGTAGCCCTCTCCCAGCGCCCACACCGTCCGAGCCAGCCAGTACGACGGCCCGCTGTCGGACGGGTCCGGGAGCTCGACCGGCTCGGCGCTGGGGTTGAGGGTGCCGTCCGGCTGCATCCAGAGGACCACGTTGCCGGCGTTGGCGCCGCTGGTCGTCTGCAGGTAGGTGAGGCCGCGCAGCAGCCCGTACGCCGCTGAGCGGCTGTGCGCGTCGCGGTGGGCTCGGTAGTGGCGCAGGTAGACGACTGCCGCGCGGGCGATGTCGTCGGTGTTGAAGGCGCCCTGGCCGTAGGTGTTGGTGGCGGGGTCGTACGGGCCGCCGCCGATGCGGGCGTAGGTGCCGTCGGGACGGCGGTCGGCGTACGTCCAGAGGACGCCGAGTGGGCCGGGGCCGTAGGTGGAGTGGCCAACCACAGTGGGAGGTGTCACCACGTCACCCAGATAGTCGAGGTGGGCGAGGTTGGCGCGCTGATACTTGGAAGGTGTGGCGGCCTCGAGTGCAGGTGTGCCGGCGGCCGAAGCAGCCGTGGCGGTTGCCGTGGGCAACCCCGCAGCCAGGGCGAGCGATCCTCCCAGGACCGCTCGCCGGGTGACCGTCATGACAACCGGTCCAGCCGCGCCACGCCGATCTTCGCGTCGGCCATGCCGTAGAACACGTAGTGCACCCCGTCGACCTCCTCGATCGCGGTCGGGAAGACGACGTTGCCGACGGTCCCGATCCGCTCCTCTTCGGTCTCCGGTACGAGAATCGGCTCCGCCGTACGATCCAGAACCTTCGTCACGTCGTCGAACGACAGCAGCAGCGCTCCGGCCGCGTAGCTGACCTTCTGCGTCGTCGGGTCGAAGCCCTTCGGCTGCTCCCCCGTCACGCCGTGGTGGATCACCAGCCAGCCCTCCGGCACCCGCAGCGGCGCCGGCCCGGCGCCGATCTTGAGCTCCTCGAACGGGTGCTCCGACATCGCGACCAGCCGGTGGTGGCGCAGGTGCACCAGGTTCTCCAGCCCGCGCTCGACCTCGGCGACCGGGACGAACGACACCCAGATCCCCGGCCGGTCGTCGGTCACGCCCGCGGGCAGGTGCACGCCCTCGCCCTCGCGGAACCAGCCGAGGTCCCACATCGGCCGGTGCAGCATCGCGTACGACGGTTCGCCGTCCGGCCCGGGCACCGGCTCGGGGAAGAACACCGTGTCCTTGTTCGGAAAGAGATTCAGATCCGTGTCCAGCGAAGCCTGGTACTCGAAGTGCAGCGGCCCCAACCGCGTCCAGGTCCGCAGGTCGTCCGACACCGCGAGCGCCGGCTTCGGCCCGAGCGGCCCGTACGCGACGTACGTCATCACGTGCTTGCCCAGCGACGGGATCCAGGTCACCCGCGGGTCCTCGACGCCGGCGTTGTTCAGCCCGCGCTCCCAGCCCTCGTCGGGCGCCAGTACGACGCCCTCGCGCTCGACACCGGACGGAACGCCGTCGTCCAGGACGACGCGCGCCAGGCCGACCCGGGAAACGTTGCCAGGAGCCACTAGTCGCGGCAGCAGGTACAGCGTCCCGTCCGGGGTGTGCCCGGTGGCGGGGTTCAGCACGCCCTCGGACTCCAGCTCGTTGCCGGGCTCGGGCGTCATCACGACACCGACCCGCGTCAGTGTGTACGGAACAGTCACAGTCACAAACCTTTCAAAGAAGATCAGCCCTTGACCCCGGACTCGAGGCTGGAGGAGATGAAGCGGCGCTGGAAGACGACGAACAGCGCGACCGCCGGTGCGGCCAGGACGCAGGCCCCGGCGAGCACGGCGCCGAACGGGTTCGCGGCCCGCGCCGACACGGTGGTCAGGTAGTTGGACAGCGAGACCGCGAGCGGCTGCAGGTCCTGCTGCTTGGTGATCAGGAACGGCCACAGGAACTCGTTCCACGGCCCGATGAACGTCAGCAGTACGCCGGTCAGCAGCGCCGGCTTGACCAGCGGGACCGCGATCCGCCACAGGATGGCGAGCTCGCCGGCGCCGTCGATCCGGGCCGCGTCGAACAGCTCCTGCGGCAGCTGCAGGAAGTACTGCCGGAAGACGAACACCGCGGTCGAGTTGATCGCGAACGGCAGGATCATCCCGAGGTAGTTGTCGGCCAGCCCGTAGCTGCGCACGATCATCACGTACAGCGGGATGGTCAGCAGCTGGAACGGGATCACCTGCACCAGCAGGACCAGGCTGAACACGGCGCCCCGGCCACGGAACTGCAGCCGGGCCAGCGCGTACCCCGCGAGTACGCCGAACAGGAGCGTGCCGAGGATGACGCCGCCGGTGAAGATCCCCGAGTTCAGCAGCGACCGGCCGAGGTCGATCGCCTTGTTGATCTCGACGTAGTTGTGCCCGGTCAGGTTGCCCGGGTCCGGGAACGCGCCACCGACGCTGGGGTCGGGCTCGGACTGCAGGCTGCCGATCAGCATGTAGTAGAAGGGGAACAGGAAGACGAAGGCCCCGATCAGCAGGGCGGCGAACCGCCACGGACTCCGCACGCGATCAGTCCTCCTTTCCGACGAAGCGCCGTTCGACCAGCGCCAGGATCAGTACGCCGACCACCAGCAGTACGCCGATCGCCGACCCGACGTCGGGGTTTCCCTGCTCGATGCCGCGCTGGTACATGATCAGCACCGGCGACGCGGACGCGCCGTCCGGACCGCCGCCGCCGGTCAGCAGGTACGGCTCGGTGAACAGGTTCGCCCCGGTCACGGTGGCCAGCAGTACGACGAGCGTGGTGGCCGGCCGGACGCCCGGCACGGTCACGTTCCAGAACGATTTGAACCGGCCGGCGCCGTCCATCGACGCCGCCTCGTACAGGTCCTTGGAGACGTTCTGCAGCGCGGCCAGGTAGAGCAGGATGAAGAACCCGAGCTGTTTCCAGGTCACGTAGATCGCGACCGTCGGCATCGCCAGCTTCGAGTTGACCAGCCAGGACGGGTCCGGTGCGAGCGGCCCGAGCACGGAGTTCACCAGGCCGTTGGAGTTGAACAGGAACAGCCAGACACCGACCACGGCGACGCTCGCGGTCACGTACGGCACGTAGTAGCTGACCCGGAAGAAGCCTCGCCAGCGGATCGCGCCGTTCAGCGCGTAGGCCAGCAGCAGCGACAGCACGACGGTCAGCGGCACGTTGATCAGCAGGAAGATGCCGACGTTGCCGAAGGACCGCCGGACCGCCGGGTCCGAGAGCACGGTGGCGTAGTTCTCGAACCCGACGAACGGCCGGTCGACGATCGCGCCGGGCGCGGTGAAGAAGTAGTCGTGGAAGGACATGTAGACCGCGAACCCGAGCGGGTAGGCGAAGACCGCCGCCAGGAACACGACGTACGGCGTGACGAACACCGATCCGATCGGTTGCTTGCCGAGGATCTTGCCCAGCACTCCGGTTCGCGTGCTCATGACTGCTTGGCGAGCTGGTCGACCTTCTCGACCACGCCGTCGAGGGCGGCGCCCGGGTCTTCCTGGCCGAAGATCACGGACTTGGAGTAGGCGTCGCGGAAGGTCTGCCAGATGGTGATCGAGTTCGGCACGTTCGGCACCTCGACGGTGCGCGCGGCCTGGTCGGCGAACTGCTGGTAGTCCGGGTTCTTCTGGAAGTACTCCGGGTACGTCGTGGCGACCTTGTCGCGCAGCGGCATCTGGCCGGTGGCCTCGAGCAACTTGCCGTCCTGCTCCTGGCTGGTCGCGAACTTCAGCACGTCCCAGGCCGTCCCGCGGTTCTTGCAGGCGGAGTACATCGCGACGTTCTTGGCGTCGCTGAACGTGTAGATCTCGTTCGCGGGCTTACCGGCCGAGGTCGGCACCGGTACCGCGCCCCACTCGACCTTGTTCTTGTACGTCGCGATCGCCCACGGCCCGACCACCGCCATCGCGGCGGTGCCGTCGACGAACGAGTCACCGGTGTACTTCTCCTGCGAGGCCAGCTTCTCGGCGTACAGGGTGCGCCAGAACGCGGCCACCTTCTTGCCCTCGTCGGAGGCGAACTGCGCCTTGCCGTCGGCGATCAGCTGCTTGCCGCCGGTCTCGGCCGCGAACAGCGGGTAGAAGTCGAACCAGGACTGGTAGAACTCGTTGCTCGGCGCCGGGTAGATCGCGTACTTCGCGGCCTTGGCGGCGACCAGCTTCCGCGACGTGGCCAGGAACTCGTCGTACGTCGCCAGCGGCGGCTTGGCGGTGTCGATGCCCGCCTTCGCGAACGCCTTCTTGTTGTAGAAGATCATCACGGGGTTGTCCTTCCACGGCAGCTGGTAGTACTTGCCGTCGGTCGACTTGTACTGCTCGGCGACCTTGCCGCTGCGGCTCTCGACGTAGTCCTTGCCGCCGTCGAAGCCGTCGAGCGCCACCAGGCCACCCTGCTTCTGGAACTGCGACACCGAGGCCGGCGAGGTGTTGAAGATCAGGCACGGCGCGTTGCCGGCGGTGATCGCGGCCCCGATCACCTCCTCGGAGCTCTTCCCGGTCGGGATCTCCTGGGCGGTCACCTTCTGGTCGGCGTGCGCGGCGTTCCAGGCGGCCACCATCTGCTTGCCCCAGGCCACTTCCTCGGCGTTGTTGGACAGCCAGACGGTGATCTCACCGCGGGCCTGCGCGGCCGCGTCGGCATCACCGCCGCCGTCGCCGCCACCGCACGCGGCGGCCACCCCGGTCAGGCCCAGTGCCAGCAGCGTTGCGGTCAGCTTGCGTTTCATGACTCCTCCAGACGTGCGGTCGAACGGCGGACGACGAGCCGTGCCGGTGGGAGCTCCACGTCGGCGACGTCCCCGGACCCGTCGATCAGTTGGTTGAGCGTGGTCGCGGCGGCCTCGCCGAAGGCGTAGGGATCGGCGCGCACGGTGGTCAGGCCGGGATGGACGAACTCGGCGAGCTCGCTGTCGTCGAAGCCGGCGATGCTCAGGTCGTCGGGCACGGTGAGCCCGGCCTGCTGCGCGGCGCCGAGCCCGGCGATCGCCATCCGGTCGTTGGCGTAGACGATCGCGGTCGGACGCTGCTCGAGGGCGAGCAGCTTGCGGGTCGCCTCGATCCCGCCGGCCGCAGTGAAGTCGCTGATCTCCAGCCCGGCAGGCTCCAGGCCCGCGTCGGCCAGCGTCGCGACGAACGCGTCCGCCCGGGCTGTGGCGTGCACGAAGGTGGGCGGGCCGGCGACGTGGGCGATCCGGCGGTGGCCGAGCTGCAGCAGGTGCTCGACGACCTCGACCGTGCCCGGCCGGTCGTCCAGACAGACCGCCGGGAACGGCGACGCGCCGACCGGGCGGTTCAGGGTCACCGCGGGCAGACCGAGCTCACTGAGCAGGTCGATCCGCGGGTCGTCGTGGCGGAGGTCGGACAGGAAGACACCGTCCACGCGTCCGTCGCGGGCGAGCCGCCGGTACCCGGCGACCTCGTCCTCGCCGTCGGTGACGACCTGCAGCACCAGCGCCTGGCCGCCGCGGGAGAGCACGCTCTCGACACCGGCGATGAACGCCGAGAAGAACGGGTCCGACGTCAGTACGGCGGGGTCGCGGGTGAGCACGAGACCGAGGGCGAACGCCTTCGAGACCGACAGCGAGCGGGCCCGGTTACTGGGCCGCCACCCGAGCTCGTCGGCGGCCGCGAGGATCCGGTCGACGGTCGCCTGGGCCAGCCCCGGCCGCCCGTTCAGCGCGAACGAGACCGACCCCTTGGACACCCCGGCGCGCGCCGCCACATCGGCGATCGTCGGTCGATCCTTGGCCACGCCGTACCTCCGATTGAGCTTTTAAACCGGTTTAATCGATCACTAAACCGGTCAAAACACGCGCTGTCAAGGGTCTAGCTCACTTGTTCGGGAGCGCACCGAAAGGCCCCTAACGCGCAACTTCTTGCAATTGGTCCTTGACGCCGCCGACCGTCGTTGCTCTACTGACTGACCAAGCACCGGATGCCGGTGTGACAGCGACGCACCCAGCCGGTAGAGGTCTCGAGCCCGGTTGTCAGGCGCCAGGGCCACCGAGCCCGAGGCGGGGAAAGCGTCCCCGGGACCCGATGGAGAAATCGTGTCCACTGCCCGCCCCACTCAGCGCTACCTGATAGCGCTCGTCGCCGCCGCGGCGGCGACCTTCACCGCGATCACCTGGCTGCACCACCCGGCGGATGCCGAGGCCGCAGTCACCCTGCCGCCACCGGCCGCCGGGTTCGACTACCAGATCGGCGGCCCCTACACCCCGCCCGACGGAGTCCAGGTGGTCAGCCGCGACCGGACGGCGCCACCTGCCGCCGGCCTCTACAACGTCTGCTACGTCAACGCCTTCCAGGTCCAGCCCGGTGAGCGCGACGACTGGGACGACGATCTGCTGCTGCGTGACGCCAACGGAGACCTCGTCATCGACGAGGGCTGGGGCGAGCCGCTGCTCGACCTGCGCACCGAAGGGCAGCGGCAGCGGATCGCCGCCAAGGTCAACGGCTGGATCGACGGCTGCGCGGACGCGGAGTTCCAGGCCGTCGAGCCGGACAACTACGACAGCTACGAGCGGTCGAAGAGCCTGCTCACGCCCGAGCAGGCCAAGTCCTACCTCAAGCTGCTGGCCACGCACGCGCACAGCCGCAACCTGGCGATCGCGCAGAAGAACACGCTCGACCTGGCCGGTGACCGCACGGAGGTCGGACTCGACTTCGCCGTCGCCGAGGAGTGCGGCCAGTACGACGAGTGCGCCGGCTACGCCGAGGCCTTCGGCGACCACGTGCTGGTGGTCGAGTACACCGACGAAGGCCTGGCCACCGCCTGCGCCGGGTTCCGGGACCGGCTGAGCATCGTTCGCCGCGACGTGGCCGTGTCCACGCCGGGCTCCGGCGGCTACGTCCGTCGTACCTGCTGAAAACCCCTTCAGGAGATCACCATGGCAGCACCGTCTCGTCGTGACGTCCTGCGCGCGGCCGCCGTACTGGCGGCCGCGGGCACCCTCGGAGCCTGTGGCAAGTCCGGTTCGGAGGACTCCGGTGGCCCGGTCACCGTCGACCTCTGGCACGGCCAGACCGACACCGGCAAACGCGCTCTGGACGCGTTGATCGCCGAGTTCAACCAGACCCATCCCGGGATCACCGTGACCGGCGGTGGTGGCGGCGTGACGGCCGACAGCATGCTGCAGAAGGTCACCGCGGGCCTGGCGGCCGGGTCCTTCCCCGATGTCGCGTACATCTTCGGGTCGGACCTGGACAGCATCACCCGCAGCCCGCAGGTCGTCGACCTGACCGGGAAGCTCCCGCTCGATGACGTCTGGCCGGCCGCCAAGGCCGCGGTGACCGTGAAGGACAAGGTGCGGGCGGCGCCCGCGCTGCTGGACTCGCTCTGCGTGGTCTACAACAAGAAGCTCTTCGCCGCCGCGGGCCTGCCGGCACCGCGGGCGGGCTGGACCTGGGACGACTTCGTCGAGACCGCGGCGAAGCTGACCGACTCCGGCAAGGGCGTCTTCGGCACCGGCTGGCCGGGCGTCGGCGACGAGGACACCGTCTGGCGGCTCTGGCCGATGATCTGGGACCTCGGCGGTGACGTGGTCAGCCAGGACGGCAAGAAGGCCGGTTTCGACCAGGTCGGCGAGCAGGTCCTCGGCACCCTGGACCGGCTGCGCACCGACAAGTCCCTGTACGTCGACCCGAAGCCCGGCGGCGAGCAGCTCTACCAGGTCTTCCTGGCCGGCCGGATGGGAATGGTTGCCACCGGCCCCTGGCAGCTGCCGGACATCCAGGACCGCAAGCTCGACTACGGCGTCGTCGCGCTGCCGTCGTACTCGGGCAAGCCGGTGACGATCTCCGGCCCGGACACCTGGACCGTGTTCGACAACGGGCCGGCCCGGGTGAAGGCCGCCACCGAGTTCGTCAGCTGGATGCTCGACGCGAAGCAGGACGTCCGCTGGGACCTGGAGGGCGGCAGCCTTCCACTCAGTACGACGACCGCCGCGCTGCCGCAGTGGAAGGAGCACGCGGCCGCGACCAACGGGTTGCAGGTCTTCGTCGACGCCCTGGAGACCGCGCGGGTCCGGCCGACGATCGCGGCGTACCCGCAGATCTCCGAGCACCTCGGTACGGCGGCCGTCTCGGTCCTGCTCGGCAAGAAGTCCCCCGCCGACGCGCTGAAGGAGTGCGTCGAGCAGACCAACGCCGTCCTCGCGGTGCCCAGCTGATGGCCAGTGTGGTCGGCACGTTCACGGTCGATCCGCGGGCCCGGGCGGCGGCCGACAAGCGCCGTCACCGGGGCGAGGGGCCGACGGCCTGGGCGTTCGTCAGTCCATCGGTCCTGATCATCCTCGGGCTCAGCGTGGTCCCGGTGCTGTGGTCGCTGCTGCTGTCCTTCCAGGCCAACGACCTGGTGTCGCCGAGCCGCTGGGTCGGGCTCGCGAACTACCGGACCCTGGCCGCGGATCCCTTGTTTCGTGAGGCGGTCGGGCACACCGTGCTCTACACCGCGCTATACGTCCCGCTGAGCGTGGCCGGCGGGCTGGGGATCGCGTTGCTGCTGGATCGCCGGATCCGGCTGATCGGCCTGTACCGGACGCTGGTGTTCGTCCCGTTCGTCGTCTCGGCCGCGGCGCAGGGGGTGCTGTTCTCGTTCGTCCTCGATCCCGAGTTCGGCGCGGCGAACTCGGTGCTGCACCAGCTCGGACTGCCGGCCCAGGGATTCCTCAGCGATCCGGGGCAAGCCCTGTACCTGCTGGTCGCGATCTCGCTGTGGAGCGGGACGGGCTTCTGCGTGATCGTCTACCTGGCCGGGTTGCAAGGGGTCGAGCCCGCGCTGGTCGAGGCGGCACGGATCGACGGCGCCGGGCGGGCCGGCGTACTGCGGCACGTGGTGCTGCCGTCGCTGACGCCGGTCACCGTGTTCCTGGTGCTGTTCCAGGCGATCAACGCGCTGCAGGTGTTCGACCTGGTCTTCGTCACCACCAAGGGCGGGCCGCTGGGCTCGACCACGGTGATCGTGTACTTCATCTGGGAGAAGGCGTTCAAGAGCTTCACCGCCGGCTACAGCGCCGCCGCGGCGTACGCGCTGGCGGTCGCGCTGCTGGTGTTCGGGGTCGCGCTGCAGATTTACCAACGGCGGGTGAAGCGATGAAGCGGCTGCCGTTCAGTCCCTGGCACTTCGTCCTCGCGCCGCTGGCGCTGCTGTTCGCGTTGCCGCTGCTGTGGCTGCTGGTCAGCTCGGTGATGAGCAACGCCGAGATCAACCGGTTCCCGCCCGCGCTGTTCCCGAGCCAGATCGATTTGGACGGCTACCGGTTCGTGCTCGGCAACGCGCTGTTCCCGCGCTGGTTCGGCAACTCGTTGCTGGTGTCAACGGTCGCGGTGACCGCGAACCTGGTGCTCGGCTCGCTCGGCGGCTACGCCTTCGCCCGGATGCGGTTCGCCGGGTCGCGGGTGCTGCTCGGGCTGATGCTGGCCACGATGGTGATCCCGTTCCAGCTGACGATGATCCCGACCTTCCTGGTGATGAAGCAGCTCGGCCTGATCGACACCCTCGGCGCGCTGATCGTGCCGTCGCTGGTGACGCCGTTCTCGGTCTTCCTGTTCCGCCAGTTCTTCGTCTCGCTGCCCCGCGAGCTGGAGGAGGCGGCCTGGATCGACGGCTGCGGGCGGCTCCGGATCCTGGTCTCGATCGTGCTGCCGCTGGCCCGGCCGGCGCTCAGCACAGTCGCCGTACTGACGTTCCTGAGCACCTGGAACGACCTGACCTGGCCGCTGATCGCGATCAACCACGACACCAACTACACCCTCCAGCTCGGACTGACCACCTTCCAGGGCCAGCACCACACGCAGTGGGCGGCGGTGATGGCAGGCAACGTGATCACGGTCCTGCCCGTGCTGCTCGGTTTCCTGCTGGCCCAGAAGGCGTTCATCCGCTCGCTGGCTTCCTCCGGACTCAAAGGTTGACCATGTTTGATCTGCTAGTACTCGGCGACGCCAACCCTGATGTGGTGGTCGGACCGGTGAACCAGCCGCTCGTCTTCGGCCAGCGCGAACGTCTCGTCCCGACCGGATCGCTGTGCCTGGGCGGATCCGCGGCGATCATGGCCTGCGGCGCCGCCCGGCTCGGGCTCTCGGTGGCCTTCGCCGGCCGGATCGGCGACGACCCGGCGGGGATCTTCGTCCGGTCCGCCCTGGAGGAGCGTGGCGTCGACACGTCCGCGCTCGTCGTCGACCCCGAGCTGCCCACGCCGCTGACCACCGTGCTGACCTCCGGCACGGACCGGGCGATCCTCACCGCGTCCGGCTGCCTGGCCGCGACCAGCTCGAACGACGTACCGCGTGCGTTGCTGCGCTCGGTACGGCACGTGCACGCGGCGTCGTTCTACCTGATGCCCGGACTGGCCGCCGGGCTGGCCGAGCTGTTCAAGGAGGCCCGGAACGCGAAGGCGACGACGTCGCTGGACACCAACGACGATCCGGCCGACCGGTGGGAGCGCGTGCTGCTCGATCCGGTACTGCGGGTCACCGACTACCTGTTCCCCAACGCGGCCGAGGCGCACGCGCTGACCGGGCACCCCGTCCTGGCCGACGCGGCCGGGATCCTGGCCCGCCGCGGCCCGCTCGTCGTGGTCAAGAACGGCGCCGAGGGTGCGCTGGCCCACGACGGCACCACGCTGTCCACCGCGCCCGCCCTCGCGGTGGACCCGGTCGACACGGTCGGCGCCGGGGACAGCTTCGACGCGGGGTTCGTGGCCGCCGTACTGCGGCGTACCGGCCGGGAGCGGGCGCTCGCGATCGCCGCGGCGTGCGGCTCGCTGTCGACCCGGGCGGCCGGCGGTACGGCGGCGCAGGCCGACTGGGACCTGGCCGTGGAGCGTGCGGCATGACCCGGATCGCGTTCGTCGGCGCCGGGAGCGTCGTGTTCACCCAGGGGCTGCTGGCCGACCTGTTCGGCTTCGGCGACCTCGGCGAGCTGCACATCGCCCTGCACGACATCGATCCCGAGCGCCTCCGGACCGCGGCCGCGGCGGCCGCGGTGATCGCGACCGAGCTCGGTGCCCGGCCGACGATCAGCGCGCACCTGGACCGCCGGGCCGCGCTGGAGGGCAGCGACTTCGTGATCAACATGATCCAGGTCGGGATGAACGAGGCCACCCGGATCGACTTCGAGCTCCCGGCCCGGTACGGCGTACGGCAGACCATCGGCGACACCCTCGGCGTGGGCGGCGTGTTCCGGGCGCTGCGGACCTTCCCGGTCCTGCGCGGGCTGGCCGCAGACATTGCCGAGGTCTGCCCCGACGCGTGGCTGCTGAACTACACCAACCCGATGGCGATGAACGTCTGGTACCTGTCCGCGCTCGGTGTCCGCAACGTCGTCGGCCTGTGCCACTCGGTGCACTGGACGCTGCACGACCTGTCGGCGCTGGTCGGCGTACCGCTCGAGGAGGTGAACTACCTGGCCGGCGGGGTCAACCACCAGTCGTGGGTCCTGCGCTTCGAGCACCGCGGGGAGTCGCTGTACCCGGCGCTCGACGAGGTGATCCGGCGCGATCCGGAGATGCTGCGCCGGGTTCGGGTCGACATGTACCGGCGGCTCGGGTACTACCCGACCGAGACCAGCGAGCACTCGGCGGAGTACGTGCCCTGGTACCTGCCGCACGCGGCGGAGGTCGAGCGGTTGCGGTTGCCGGTCGGCGCGTACCTGCGGATCGTGGAGGAGAACGTCGCGGCGTACGAGCGGACGCGGGACGCGGTCAAGGCGGGCGAGCCGCTGCCGGTCGAGGCGACGATGGAGTACGCGCCGCAGATCGTGCACAGCATCGTCACCGGCGTACCGCGGACGGTGTACGGGAACGTGGTGAACCGGGGGCTGATCAGCAACCTGCCGGCCGGGTCGGTGGTCGAGGTGCCCTGCCTGGTCGACGGCCTGGGCGTGCAGCCGACGGCGCTCGGCGCGCTGCCCGAGGCGTGCGCGGCGGTCAACGCGGCGTACGTGAACGTGAACCGGCTGGTCGTGAAGGCTGCGGTGGAGCAGGACCCGCTGGCCGTCCGGCAGGCGCTGATGGCCGATCCGGCCACCGCGGCGACGCTGACCGTCGACCAGATCTGGGCCCTGTGCAACGACCTGGTCGGGGCCCACAGCAACTTGCTGGCGCCGGAACTGCGGGCCCGGTTGTGACCCCCCAGCCGCGTCATCGTCGGTGAGGTGCTCGGCGACGAGATCGTCACGATGCTGAACGCGATGAGCCAGGGCAACGACGGCTCGCTGTCCACGA
>NZ_JBFAYT010000008.1:0-459233 GCF_040681455.1 Kribbella sp. NPDC051770
TGCCCCGGCCGCGGCGGGCCCGCGAAAACGCGCGCCCTCGCCTGCTTCGGTTACGCGGCCAGCAGGTCCGCGAGCGTCGTCCGCGCTCGTGCCACGCGTGAGCGGACCGTGCCGACCGGGCAGCCCAGGTGGGCGGCGACCTCGGCGTACGGGACGCCCGCGAGCTGCGTGAGGACGAAGACCTCGCGGCGATCGGTCGGGATCTGGTCGAGCAGTTCGGCCAGCGCGATTCCGTCGTCGAAGCCCGGCAGGTCGCGTGGCTGCGACTGCTCCGCGGCGAGCAGCCAGTCGCGGTCGGCGAGCCGGGGCCGGGAGGCCCGGCGGCGGAGCTCGTCGACGACCGTACGCCGGGCGATCGACAGCAGCCAGGTGCGTGCCGACGACCGCCCCTCGAAGCGGTGCAGGCTGGTCAGCGCGCGCAGGAACGTCTCCTGCGCGAGGTCCTCGGCCGCGGCCGGGTCGGCGGACAGGTGCGCGACGTACCGGCGTACGTCGCGCTGGAGAGCCCGGACGAAATCGTCGAGGGCGTAGCGGTCACCGTCGCGCGCGGCGACGGCGAGATGGGTGCAGTGGTCGTCGGGTGGTTCGAACAGGGCGGACGTCATGGTGTCCTTCGAGTCCAAGCCCGGCCTGGCGTACGCCGGGCGCGCGGAAGCGAGCCGGCCGGATGGCACAGCTCTGACCCGAGCGGTCAGGCCCGGGTGATGCGTGCTGTCAGGCGACAGCGGTTCCGCGCGGTGGTCCTCGGGAGACGATCGCATGCACGAGCAGCAGCTGCCGGACCGGCAGCTGGAAGGTGGTCGGGCGTGGCCGCGGTCCGTGGACGACGACCTGTACGGGCAGGAGCAGCCGGAGGACGAGTCGCTCAGTGACCGCACGCAGTACAGCGAAAACGGCACGCTCGCCGTAGGCGAGCCAGAGGCCGCACAAGAGCGCGGCGAGAAGGTGAGCGGCGAGCATCCCGGCGGACCCGTGGCCGCCGAGCATCCCCGGCATCTCGTGGGCGCCGACCAGTCTCGCTGACCCACCGTGCATCTCGTGCCCGTGGTGCATCGTTGTGTGGCTCGGAGCAACCATCGTCTGCGCGAGCGTGAACACCGTGTGCAGCTCGGCCTGCGCGACCACCGTGCCCACGACGACGAACCCGACACTTCGTTCGCGATCGGCCACGATCCACGCCGCCGTCGCGATCGACACCGTCCCCGGCACGAGCGCCCACCAGGGGATCCCGGCCCCGGACATCACCACGTGCCCCAGCGCCGCGAGCAGCACACAGACGGCCGCGAACATCACGGCCCGGGCGGCTCGGAACTCCCAGCGTCGCTGCATGGCGGCTCCATGGTCGCATCCGCGCCGCCGCCGACCCAGAGCCCGTCGTACCGGAACCAGCGCTGTGGCCCAGACCACAGAAACCCGCGGGAACTGATCGGCCACCCGATCCGACTCCTGTTCCGACCGTGTGCAGAAGGAGTGGAACGTGAGCGGAGTACAGGGCCCCGACGGTACGACGGCAGTCGCGCCGCGGGCCGAGCCGGCGGAGACCGCGCAGCGCGGCCGGGGCGCGGGCCTGTTCCGCGCGTTCTGGCGCTGGCACTTCTACGCGAGCTTCCTGGTCATCCCGGTGCTGCTGATCCTCGCGACGACCGGCCTGATCTACCTGTTCCGCTTCCAGATCGAACCCGCGCTGCACTCGGACCTGATGAAGGTCGACCAGCCGGCGGGCATCGTCGCGCAGCCGTACTCGTCGCAGCTCGACGAAGTCCGGCTCGCCTACCCCGGCAGCACCGTCGTCTCGATGACCGAGCCGTCGGCCCCGAACCGCTCGACGGTCTTCTCGGTCGACACCGCGGCCGGTCCGCGGGACGTGTTCGTCGACCCGTACGAGGGCAAGGTGCTCGGCGCGCTCAACCCCGACACCACGTTGTCGGGCGGCGCGATCCTGTTGCACGGCGAGCTGATGGCCGGCCGCTGGGGCGACTACGTGATCGAGATCGGCGCCTGCTGGGCGATCGTGATGGCGCTGACCGGTTACTACCTGTTCTTCCGCGGCCGGGTCGCGCGGGCGCGGCGGCGCGCGGCCGGTGCGGCAGGCGCCGTACTGCGGTCGCGGCACGGATGGACGGGCGCGGTCCTCGGTGTCGGGCTGCTGTTCCTGATCGTGTCCGGGCTGCCGTGGACCGGGGTGTGGGGCGCGAAGACGCAGGAGTTCGCGACCAGTCACGGGACGTCGTTCTGGGGTGCCGATCCGGGCGCGCTGTCGAAGCCGACGTCGACGCTCGACGAGTCGCTGCCGCACAGCCACACCGTGCCCTGGGGGCTCGGCAAGACCGAGGTGCCGCGCTCGGACCCGTCCGAGGCGCGCCGTTCGGTCGCGACCATCGACACCGCGATCGAGGTCGGCCGCCGCAACGGACTGCAGCGCCCGATGACGATCGCGCTGCCCGGTGACAGCGAGGGCGTGTACTCCGCGATCGGCTACGCCTTCAACGACCCGGGCCAGGAGCGCACGCTGCACGTCGACCAGTACGGCGGCCGCGTGGTGTCGACGTACGGGTACGCCGACTACCCGGCGCTGGCGAAGGTCGTCTCGCAGGGCATCGCGCTGCACGAAGGCCGCCGGCTGGGCACGCTGAACCTGTGGCTGACCGCGACCTTCTGCCTCGGCGTCATGTTCATGTGCGTCACCGGCCCGCTGATGTGGTGGCGCCGCCGCCCGAAGACGAAGGCGCTCGGCGCGCCGCGGGGCCGTCTCCCGCTGCGCGCGACACCGGCGCTGGCCGTGCTCGTCGTCGCCCTCGCCTTGTTCCTCCCACTCTTCGGCATCACGCTGGCCGCCGTGCTGCTGCTCGACCAGCTCGTCCTCCGTCGCGTCGCGGGTCTGCGAGCGTGGTTCAACGTCGCCCGTTAGGGCTCGAGTTTTCGCAGCGCGGTGCCGGGGATCCAGGTGATGTGGCCGTCGGGGGCCCGGACCCGGCCGAGCCACTCGCCGGCGTCCAGCACCCAGGCGTCGAGCTCGCCGGGGCGCCAGTCTGCGGCGTACTGGACGGGGGTCGCGGGGTTCACCACGCGGACCTCCGTCGCCGGTCGCGGGCCGTGCGCGTTGAACTGCAGGTCCAGATCCGCCTTCATCCTCTCTGCTTCCAGGTCGCTGGCCAGGCCGCTCGCGCGCCAGCCGTTGACCGCGCCGTCCCATACTCCGTAGGTGCCGTCCCCGTCGTTCGACGGTCGCACCGTGAACCGTCCAAGCATGTGCACAACCGTAACCCATCTTCGAACACATGTTCTACTCTTGGTGGTGTCGAGAAGGAGGACACGATGGGCTACAACAACCCGCCGGTGAAGTGGTCGGAGCTGGAGCGCCGGCTGTCGAACCGGTCGCGCCCGGGCAGCGACGGTGGCCGCCCCGCGGCGGGTGACGGCGGCGACAGCCCTGCGTGGTCGCAGCACCGCGGTCCGTACATCCCGGCCGAGGACGGCGAGCCTGCCGAGCAGCGGGCGGCCCGGCTGCGCGCGGAGGCAGTTCCGTACGCCGAGCTGCACGCGCACTCGACGTTCTCCTTCCTGGACGGCGCTTCGCAGGCGGAGACGCTGGTGGAGGCGGCGGCCGCGCTCGGGCTGCACGGGTTGGCGCTGACCGATCACGACGGCTTCTACGGCGCGGCCCGGTTCGCGGAGGCCGCCTCGGCGTACGGCGTACCGACGGTGTTCGGGGCGGAGCTGTCGCTCGACCTGACCGGCCCGCAGAACGGGGCCGCCGATCCCGAGGGATCGCACCTGCTGGTCCTTGCGGAGGGGACCAACGGGTACCACCGGTTGTCGGGGGCAATCACCCGGGGACAGCTCGCGGGTGGCGAGAAGGGCCGCCCGGTCTACGCGCTGGAGGAGCTGGCGGCGCAGGCGGCCGGGAGCTGGGTGGTGCTGACGGGCTGCCGCAAGGGGCTGGTGCGGCAGGCGCTCGAGCGCGGCGGGGCGGCGTACGGGCCGGATGCGGCCGACCGGGAGCTGGAGAGGCTGGTCGCGCTGTTCGGTGCCGACCGGGTGGTGGTGGAGCTGACCGACCATCAGCTGCCGACGGATTCCATGCGCAACAGGATCCTGGCTGACCTGGCGGCCGCGCGCGGGCTGCCGGTGGTCGCGACCAACAACGTGCACTACGCGCAGCCCCGGGACCACCGGCTCGCCTCGGCGCTGGCCGCCGTACGGGCCCGGCGGGATCTGGACGCGATGGACGGCTGGCTACCACCAGCGGGTACGGCGTTTCTCCGGTCGGGGGAGGAGATGCAGCGGATGTTCCACCGCTTCCCCGGCGCGGTGGAGCGGTCGGTGCAGCTGGCCGGGCAGCTCGGGTTCGACCTGCGGCGGGCGAAGCCGAAGCTGCCGCTGCGCGACGTCCCCGAGGGGCACACGCCGATGAGCTGGCTGAAGCACCTGACGCTGAAGGGCGCCGCGGTCCGGTACGGTCCGCGCGCCCAGCGGCCGGACGCCTACGAGCGGATCGAGCGCGAGCTCGGCGTGATCGGGACGCTCGGCTTCCCGGGGTACTTCCTGATCGTCTACGACATCTGCCGGTTCGCGCTGTCGAAGGGGATCCTCTACCAGGGCCGGGGATCGGCGGCGAACTCCGCGGTCTGCTACGCGCTCGGCATCACCGCGGTCGACAGCATCCTCTACAACCTGCCGTTCGAGCGGTTCCTGGCCTCGACCCGCGAGGAGGAGCCGGACATCGACGTCGACTTCGACTCCGACCGGCGCGAGGAGGTGATCCAGCACGTCTACCGCAAGTACGGCCGGGAGAACGCGGCCCAGGTGGCGAACGTGATCTCGTACCGGCCGAAGTCCGCGGTCCGCGACGCCGCGAAGGCCTTCGGGTACTCGGTCGGCCAGCAGGACGCGTGGTCCAAGCAGGTCGACGGCTGGTCGTCGGAGATCGAGCAGGGCGAGATCCCGGAGCGGGTGGTGACGCTGGCCTCGGAGCTGCTCAAGTTTCCGCGGCACCTGGGGATCCACTCGGGCGGCATGGTGCTGACCGAGCAGCCGGTCGGCCAGGTGGTGCCGATCGAGCACGCCCGCAAGGAGAACCGGACGGTCCTGCAGTGGGACAAGGACGACTGCGCCTGGATGGGGCTGGTGAAGTTCGACCTGCTCGGGCTCGGGATGCTGGCCGCCCTGCAGTACTGCATGGACCTGGTCCGTGAGCACACCGGCGAGGACTGGTCGCTGCACACGATCCCGAAGGAGGAAGCCGGCGTCTACGACCAGTTGTGCCGGGCGGACTCGGTCGGGGTGTTCCAGGTCGAGTCGCGGGCGCAGATGGCGACGCTGCCGCGGCTGCTGCCGCGCCGGTTCTACGACCTGGTCTGCGAGATCGCGCTGATCCGGCCCGGCCCGATCCAGGGCGGCGCGGTGCACCCGTACATCCGGCGCCGGACCGGCGAGGAGGAGATCAGCTACCTGCACCCCAAGCTGCGGCCGGTGCTGGAGCGCACGCTCGGGGTGCCGCTGTTCCAGGAGCAGCTGATGCAGATGGCGATGGCGGTCGGCGAGATCGACGGCGACGAGGCCGACCTGTTGCGGAGGGCAATGGGTTCCAAACGCGGCATCGAGAAGATCAGCTCGCTGAAGTCGAAGCTGTACGACGGGATGGCGTCGAACGGGATCACCGGTGACCTGGCCGACGAGATCTACGACAAGATCGAGGCGTTCGCGAACTTCGGGTTCGCCGAGTCGCACTCGATCAGTTTCGGGCTGCTCGTCTACACCTCGACCTGGTTCCGGCTGCACTACCCGGCGGCGTTCCTGGCCGCGCTGCTGCGCGCGCAGCCGATGGGGTTCTACTCGCCGCAGTCACTGGTCGCCGACGCGCGCCGGCACGGGGTCGAGGTGCGCCGGCCGGACCTGCACCGCTCCGGGGTCGACGCCGGGCTGGAGTGGCTGGTCGACGGGCAGGAGATCACCGGGCCGACCGGAGATCCCGCCTGCCTGGTCGACCCGCAGCCGGTGGTCGGGCCGTTCGACCCGCACGCCTCGGCCGACACGACCGCGCACCGGCGCGACGGTGCGTACGCCGTACGGCTCGGGCTGGCGGAGGTGCGGCACGTCGGTGCGACGGATGCCGAGCGGATCGTCGCCGAGCGGGAGTCGGGCGGGCCGTTCGTGTCGATGGCCGACCTCGTCCGGCGTACCGGGATCACAGCCAAACAGGTCGACGCGCTGGCGACGGCCGGCACCTTCGACTGCTTCGGCCTCGACCGCCGCCAGGCGATCTGGCAGGCCGGCGCCGCCGCCGAGGAACGCGCCGACCGCCTCCCCGGTGTGACCCTCTCCGGCCCCCCACCGATGCTGCCCGGCATGTCCGAGGTCGAGACCGACATGGCCGACCTGTGGTCGACGAGCATCACCCCCACCGGCCACCCCGTCCAACGCGCCCGCGACGACCTCCGCGCCGCCGGCATCCTGTCCGCCGCCGAGCTCCGCCAGGCCACCGACGGCTCCCAGGTCCGCGTCGCCGGCGTCATCACCCACCGCCAACGCCCCGCCACCGCCTCCGGCGTCACCTTCATGAACCTCGAGGACGAAACCGGCATGTCCAACATCGTCATCTCCGTCCAGGTCTGGAACGCCAACGCCACCGTCGCCCGCACCGCCGCCGCCGTCATCGTCCAAGGCCGAGTCCAACGCACCGGCCAGGTGGTCAACCTCAACGCCAACCACCTCGAACAACTCCCACTGGCCGCCAAGATGAAGTCCCGAGACTTCCGCTGACCAGCTCCACCGTTCCTCTCCTCTTCCACCCAACCGTTGTCGGTGGTGGCTGGTAGGTGTGGGGATCCGGCGAGTGGAGGAGTGGGTTGATGGTGGAGCGGCCTCGGGTTGTGGTGGGGGTGGGGGCGAGTGTCGACGGGAAGGTGGCGCTGGTTCGGGATGCGTTGCTGATGCGGGAGCCGAGTACGGGGATCTGGGCGGGGATGACTGTTCAGGTGGAGGACTCGGTGGGGACCGATGTGCTGCAGGTGGTCCGGGAGAAGTACGGATGCGACGCGATTCTCGAGGGGAGTGGGAGTCTCGTGGCGGAGGGGGAGACTCCGGAGGAGTTGCCGGCGTACGACGGGGAGGTGGGGGTGCTGTACGAGCACTTCTTGCCGCGGGAGGTGGTGGAGCGGGGGTTGCCGTCGCGGATGTGGTTCACCGTGGTGGACGGGCGGGGGCGGGTGCGGTGGACGGAGAAGCACGAGGGATGGGACGCGCTGGTGCTGGTGTCGCGGGCGACGCCGGTGGAGTACTTGGCGTACCTGCGGCGGGAAGGGATTTGTTACCTGGTTGCCGGGGACGAGCGAGTTGATCTCGCGCAGGCGATCGCTGCGATGGGGGCGGAGCTGGGGGTCGAGTGTTTGTTGTCGACTGCGGGTGGTGGGTTGAACGGCGCGCTGTTGCGGGCCGACCTGATCGACGGGTTGTACCTGACGATCGCGCCGGCGTTGATCGGTGGGCTGGGCACGCCGTCGGTGATGGACGGGGTGCCGCTGGCGCTGGGGGAGGCGCCCACACGGTTGCGGTTGTTGTCTGTGCAGCACGACAGCGGAGGAACCGTGCGGCTGCACTACGACGTCGACCGCGGCTGAGTACGCCGCCTCCCCGGGCGCGCTACTCGGCTTCCAGGACGAAGAACAGGAAGCAGACGAAGGCCTTCTCGTCCGTCAGGCCCGGCGGCAGGAGGTCGCGGGGAGTGTCGGGGGAGTACGGCGGCTCGCTGAGCACGCTCAGCCGGAAGCCGGCCTTCGTGAACGCGTCGGTCATCGCGTGCAGCGGGCGGTGCCAGTACGTCAGCTCGGCGCGCCGACCGTTGAACAGGTAGTCCTCGGTGAACTCCTTCGGCGCGAAGTAGTCCGCCTCGGGGTTGAACGCCTGGTAGACGATCGGGTGGTTCACCGAGAGGATCAGGCGCCCGCCCTTCTTCACCACCCGCCGCAGCTCCGCGAGCGGACCGGTCCAGTCGCGGAAGTAGTGCAGCACCAGCGACACCACCACGTCGTCGAACTCGCCATCGGCGTACGGCAGCCGCTGCGTCAGATCCGCCACCTGTACGTCGACGCCCGCGCCGAGACGCTCCCGCGCCAACTCCGCCATCGCCGGGCTGCCGTCGAACGCACTCACCACCGCACCCCGCGCCCGCAGCTCCGCCGCCAACGGCCCCGACCCGCACCCGGCGTCGAGCACCCGGCGGCCCTTCACCTCTCCGGCAAGCGAGAGCACCGCGGGCCGCTCGTAGTAGGCGTTGGCCAGGCTCTTCTCGTTCTCGGCGGAGTAGTCAGCGGCGAAGCTGTCGTAGTGGTCAGGCTGCTGCAAGGGCTCGTCCTTCCGTAGTCCGCCGACCGACGCCGGCATCAGCAGACCGGCAACCGCACGGCCCGCCCTGGTGGACGCCAACATCACCCCGAAGGTTCGGCCCTCGCCGGACCATGCTTCCAACCGGCGGACGCGCACGAGGCGCCCACCTCCGTGCGATGCTCCTGCCGCCGCCGCCGCCGCCGCCGCCGCCGCCGCCGCCGCCGCCTCGCCGACCCGGGAAAGCGATGGACCGGGTGTTGGGGTGGCTTGTACGTTGCCGGGGCTATGGACTTTGACGTGGTTGTTGTCGGGTGTGGGCCGGCCGGGGCGATGTTGGCTGCTGAGCTTGGGCTGCATGGTGTGCGGGTTCTGGTGGTGGACAAGGAGGTTGAGCCGGCGTCGATCGTGCGGGTGGTCGGGCTGCATGTGCGGAGCCTCGAGGTGATGGCGATGCGTGGGGTGCTCGATCGGCTGCTGGAGCATGGGCGGAAGCGGCCGGCGGGTGGGTTCTTCGCGGCGATCGACAAGCCGGCGCCGGTGCTTGATTCGGCGTACGGGTATTTGTTGGGGATTCCGCAGCCGGTGGTGGTGCGGTTGTTGGAGGAGTGGGCGGTTGAGGTGGGGGCGACCGTACGGCGTGGGGTTGAGGTTGTTGGGTTCGGGGAGGACGACGGCGGGGTGACGGTTGAGATCGCGGGTGGCGAGCGGGTGCGGGCTCGGTATCTCGTGGGGTGTGACGGGGCTCGGAGTGTGGTGCGGAAGCGGCTCGGGGTGGCGTTCGAGGGGGAGGCGGCGCGGACGGCTACGTTGATGGGGGAGATGGAAGTGGGGGCGCCGGCTGAGGAAGTCAGCCAGGCGGTGCGGGAGGTCGGGAGGACCGACAAGAGCTTTAGCTTGCGGCCGTTTGGTGGTGGGGTTTATCAGGTGGTGGTGCCGGGGGCGGAGGTCGGTGCCGGGGTGCCTACGCTTGATGAGTTCAAGCTTCGGTTGCGGGATGTGGCTGGGACGGACTTCGGGGTGCATTCGCCGCGGTGGTTGTCGCGGTTCGGGGATGCGACGTTGCTGGCGGAGCGGTACCGGGTGGGGCGGGTGCTGCTGGCTGGGGATGCGGCGCACATTCATCCGCCGATCGGCGGGCAGGGGCTGAACCTCGGGGTGCAGGATGCGGTCAACCTGGGGTGGAAGTTGGCGGGCGAGGTGCGCGGGTGGGCGCCGGAGTCGTTGCTGGACACGTATGAGGCTGAGCGGCGTCCCGTCGCGGCGGATGTGCTGGACAACACGCGGGCTCAGCGGGAGCTGCTGTCGAGCGAGCCTGGGGCTCAGGCCGTACGCCGGTTGCTGGCGGAGCTGATGGACATCGACGAGGTGAATCGCCGGCTGATCGAGAAGATCGTGGCGCTCGACATCCGGTACGACTTCGGCGACGGGTCTGAGCTGGTGGGGCGGCGGATGCCTGACGTGGAAGTTGCTCAGGGCAACTTGTATGACGGGATGCGCCGGGGGCGTGGGGTGTTGCTCGATCGCACCGGGCGCCTGGACGTAGGAGGGTGGGCCGACCGGGTCGACCTGGTTGCAGACACAACAACCAGCGCGCCCGAGCGTGCCGGGCACCGATCAGCTGGAGCCAGCGCGCCCGATCGCGTCGATCTCCGGCCAGCTGGATCCAGTGCCGCCGGATCGGCTGTCTTGGTTCGGCCCGACGGGTACGTCGCGTGGATCGGTGACGACCAGAAGGAGCTCGAGGTCCACCTCGCCCGGTGGTTCGGGGACTACTTGTCTCGCTCGGCCTCCGCGCGGGCCTCGGCGCCGGTTTCGCCGGCGTAGCCCTCGTCGGTGCCGGCGGCTCGGCCGACGAAGGTTTCGTTGACGCCGGTTCCGGTGGTCGAGTGGGCGTCGCCGGACTGCCGGTTCGGGTCGCCGCCGGTGTCTCGGCGTTGCGGGTCCGTGGTGTCGGCGGGGGCGTCGCCTTCCTGCACCTGGTGGGCGTACCACCAGTTCTTCAGGCGGTCGGTGACAGACATCCGGGGGTCCTCTCGCTGACGATGAACCGCTCCGGTGCCCGGAATCCGCCGCAGTACGCACCCGCGCGGCATCGGGAGGCGAGCGGGAGGAACGGGCAAGCCGTTGGAGGAGTTGCCGGCAGAGGTTGGGCTGTTTGGGCCCGGGCACAGGAACTGTCGGGAGGCGTGATGGATCACCGGGTGCGGGTGATGACGTGGAACGTCTGGTGGCGGTTCGGGCCGGAGTGGCGGGAGCGGCAGGCGGGGATCCTGGCGACGATCGAGAGGTTCGCGCCGGATGTGGTGGGGTTGCAGGAGGTGTGGGCGTCCGGCGGCAGGTCGCAGGCTGATGAGTTCGCGGCGGCGCTGGGGTTTCAGGCGGGGTTCGCTGGGCCGTCGTACCCGGCGGCGCCTGAGGGGGAGCTCGGGGTCGGGCTGTTGAGCCGGTGGCCGATCGTGCGGTACGACGCGGTGGTGATGCCGGCGAGGCACCGGGCGTGGGATCCGGTGATTCTCAGCGCGGAGATCGCGCATCCTGCGGGGGTGTTGCCGGTGCAGGTGGCTTGTCTGGAGCATGCGGTGACCTACAGCGATGATCGGCAGGCGCAGGCTGCGTTGCTGGCGGAGTTGGCTACGCATCCGCGGACCGATGGGCCGTGTCCGTCGCTGGCGATCGGTGATCTGAACGCGGCGGCGGAGAGCGCCGTACTGCGGCCGCTGCGCGATCTGCTCACCGATGCGTGGACGGCGGGTGGGGGTGCCGGCGACGCGATCACGTTGCCGAGTACGCATCCTCAGGCGCCGCTGGAGGCGGGGCCGGAGTTGGTGAATCAGCGGATCGACCACGTCTTCTTCCGGCCTGGGCACGAGGACCAGGTCGTCGAGGTCGAGGCGGTGGCGATCCCGGACGAGGCGGTCGACGGGGTCTTCCCGTCCGATCATCGGCCGGTGATCTGCGACCTGCGGTGGCACGACCGCTGAACGACTGAACGGGCCGGCGATCCGAGGATCAACCGGCCCGATCAGAAGCTCGCCCGAGGCGCCGCCTCAGAAGCTCGCCGCGTCAGGAGATCGTGCCGAGGTACAGCCACTGGTTGCCGACGGTCGGGAGCTTCGAGTAGTTCGCGACCCGGACCGAGTAGCCCTTGAGGCCCGCGGTCGGGATGCTGGTCGCGAAGTTCCCCGCAGTGTTGGTGGTCGCGGTGGCCTTGGTGACGTAGTCGTTGGCACCCTTGCGGACCTGTACGACGACCTGCTGCTTCTGCACGTTCACCTGGCGACCCGAGTAGTGCCACGACTTCAGGTTCCCCTGGACGGCGAGCCGGCCGCTCTTCGGGACGAGCTTGCCGCGCGGGTTCGCGGTGATCGTCGAGGCGAAGCGCAGCCGCAGGACGCGCGGGGTGGTGTCCTGGGTGAAGGTCTTGACGGCGAGCTTGCCGCTGCGGTCCTTGACCGCGATCTGCCGGATCATCCAGTCGCCGTAGTCGTCGGTGCCGAACTTGAAGGTGCTGGAGTAGTGGTCGATCCGGCGCGGGTCGACGATCCGGCGGGTGTTCTGGTTGCGGAAGTCGTGGGTGTTGGTGCGGCTGATCCCGAGCGAGACCGAGACGCCCGCGCAGGTCGACGCCTTGCTCGGCCAGCCGGTGTAGAAGGTCAGCGAGCCCTTGGTCGTCATCGTCTCGTCCTGCCCCCAGCGCTGCGGCTCGGTCAGCACCTTCAGACAGTCCGATGCCGTCGCGGCGTCGGCCGGGGCGGCGACCAGAACGGTGCCGGTGATGGCGGCCGCGGCCGTGACGAGGCCGACCGCGGCGCGGGCGAGAAGGTTGGAACGCATGGTGAATCCCCCTGGTGTTGTCTGCGTGATTGCCTTGGTAGACGGGGATTCCAGCGTTTTGGTTGGATGACGAAGTGGTAACGCTCAGCCGAGTCGCGGCGGTCCCTGCTCGATCCGGCGCAGGACCGGCTCCAGCCGGTAGAAGTCGGTGCCGGTGATCAGCTGCCGCTCGTCCCACCAGGTCGCGCCCACCTCGGCGAGCGGTTCGACGAGTGCGCGCGCCCCCGCGGCGTCGCCAGGACTGATGCCTCCGACAACAACGTCGTACGGCGAACCGTCGCGCTCCGCGTCGAGGAAGGCGACCAGGTCCCGCAGCTCCTCGACCGCCGGTGCGACGCCGTGGTTGGCGTTCTGGAACAGCGGTACGGCGCCGTCCCAGCGGGCCGCGCGCCGCATCGGTGCCTTGCGCGGCCAGTACCCGGCGATCCACACCGGCGGCCGCGGCCGCGAAACGGTTGCCGGGAGCAACGTCACGTCGCGCACGCGATAGTGCTCGCCCTCATGGTTGACCGGCGAGCCCGACCAGTACTCCGCGAGCAGCTGCAGCCCTTCGTCGAGCCGGGCGGCGAGCACCTTCGGGTCGGTCTCGTCGCCGAAGCTCCCGAACTCGTCGTCGATCGGGCCGCCGAGCCCGGCGCCGAAGACGACCCGGCCGCCGCTCATCGCGTCGAGCGTCGCGACCTGCCGGGCGAGCTGCTCGGGCCGCCGCCGCGCGACCGGCGTCACCAGCGGACCGAGCGTGATCCGCGAGGTGGCCAGCGCGGCGGCGGTCATCAGCATCCACGGGTCCCCGAACGGCTGCCCGACCCGCTTGGCCTTGGTGTGCACGACGTGGTCCCAGAGGAACAGCCCGTCCCACCCGGCCTGCTCGGCCGCGACCGCCACCCGCGCGACGGTGTGGGCGTCGGCGAAGTCCCCGAAGTTCGGAATGTTGATCGAGAAGCGCATGCTCCCATCTAAACCCACTCCCGGCGGCGGTCAGCCGGAGGGGACCAGGCGGTCAGCGCAGGAACCTCGAGCGCGCGATCACCGCAGCGCCCGGAACGCCGCCCGGACCTCCGCGGCGAACAGCGCCGGCTCCTCCCACGCCGCGAAGTGCCCGCCCCGCGCCACCACGTTGAAGTACGCCAGCCCCGGGTACACCGTCTCGGCCCAGCTCCGCGGTGACGCCCAGATCTCGCCCGGGAACGTCGAGAACCCGACCGGCACCTGCACCGGTGGCGGAGTGTGCCCGGCGGCAGCGGCGAGGAACTGCCCGAACTCCCAGTACCACCGCGCCGCCGATGTACCGGTCCCCGTCAGCCAGTACAGCGTGATGTTGTCGAGGATGCTGTCCCGCGTCAGCCCGCCGGAAGGATCCCCGTCGAGGAACGCCCGCGAGATCTTCAGGTAGCTGTCGGTGTCGTGGTCGAGCATCCAGGCGGCCAGCCCGATCGGTGAGTCGAGCAACGAGTACCCGATCGTCTGCGGCCGCGTCGACTGCTCGAGGAAGTAGCCGAACCCCTCGGTGGTGAACACCTTCAACGCGGCGTGCGCCGACCGCTCCTCGTCAGTGGAGGACGGCAGTAGATCGACCACCCCGAGCGCCGTCGCCAGCAGGTTCACGTGAATACCGACCAGCCCGGCAGTCCCGTGCCGCCCCATCGCATCCGTCACCGCAGCACCCACGTCGCCGCCCTGCGCGACGTACCGGCTGTACCCGAGCCGACCCATCAGCTCGCCCCAAGCATGCGCGATCCGCCCGTTCTCCCACCCCAGCTCACCGGGCTCCCCGGAGAACCCGTACCCCGGCAACGACGGCAGCACCAGGTGGAACGCGTCCTCCGCCCGACCGCCGTACGCCGTCGGATCGGTCAGCGGACCCACCGTGTCGAGCAGCTCGACAACCGACCCCGGCCACCCGTGCGTCATGATCAGCGGCAGCGCGTTCTCGTGCGGCGACCGCACGTGGACGAAGTGGATCGAGACGCCGTCGATCTCGGTGGTGAACTGCGGCAGCGCGTTCAGCCGCGTCTCGCACCGGCGCCAGTCGTACTCGCTCGTCCAGTACCGCGCGAGCTCCTGCAGCGTCGCCAGCTGGACCCCTTGGGAGCGATCGCTGACGAGCTCCTGGCTGGGCCAGCGCGCCGACGCGATCCGCCGGCGCAGGTCGTCCAGCTGTTCCTGCGGGACCTGGACGTGGAACGACCTGATGTCGGTACTGGTGTCGATGGTGGTACTCATGACGCCTCCTCGGCCTGCGAACGATGACGCCCTCAGCCTCACGCCGTACGCCGGGACGTCGCGCCCGTCGCGGGCCCTGGTGGGGACCCGGGCCACCTCACCGCGGGAAGCGCGGGTGGTAGTCCTGGGTCACCTCGCGCAGCTTGCGGTAGACGACGAAGGCCAGCAGCAAAGCGGTCACCACAGCAGCGAAACCACCGATCAGCGTCCGCAGCAGCACCCCCGCGTCAGCCGCCTCAGCGATCAGCGCGGCCAGTACCCCGACGACGACCGCGTCGATGATCCCGACCACCACCGGCGACCCCGACAGCCAGTGCGTCAGCCCGACCCGGCTCCGGAAGCTGTACGTCGTGAGGATGCCCGGCGGGTCGTCGTGGTGACTCGCGACGAAGTACGGCTCCAGCTCGGGCGCGAGCTCGAGGTAGGCGTGCCGCAGCCGGTTCATCCCGATCACCAGCCAGGCGTCCTCGACGTCGGCCTCGATCAGCCGGAAGAAGGTGCCGATCCCGATCAGCAGCACGACCGGGATCACCAGCAGCGCGAAGGTCAGGAAGTCGCGGCCGAAGCCGCTCGCGTTGGCGACCAGCGAGAGCGCGATCACGGTCGCGGACAGCACGGTCAGGTAGGTGTTGGTCCGGCTGAAGATCTCGGTCCAGGTCATCGACCGGGTGGCGAGCAGGCTCCAGTGCTCGGTGGCCAGGAACTGCGCGGCCGGGCCGGAGAAGCCG
Organism: Kribbella sp. NPDC051770; assembly: GCF_040681455.1. Taxonomy (NCBI): domain Bacteria; kingdom Bacillati; phylum Actinomycetota; class Actinomycetes; order Propionibacteriales; family Kribbellaceae; genus Kribbella; species Kribbella sp. NPDC051770. The sequence goes on from NZ_JBFAYT010000008.1 coordinate 15,111, forward strand.
GACTCCCCGTCCAGTGACGGCGGCCGGCGCAGCGGCGGGTGATGGCTCATCGGTACCCCCTCGGATCAGCCAGGGACGAAGCCCGGCAGCGACTGGCGGACCTGCCGCCGGGTGGAGACGCCGAGCTTCGCGAACACCTTGCGCAGGTGCCACTCGACCGTGCGCCGGCTGATGAACAGCAGCGCACCGATCTCGGGGTTGGTCAGCCCGTCCGCGACCAGCCGCGCGATGTGCGCCTCCTGGCTGGTCAGGTTCTCCGGCGTCCGGTCGGTGCGCGTGATCGATTCGCCGAGCGCGCTCAGCTCCTTGCGGGCGCGTTCCGCGAAGCCGTCAAGGCCGAGCCCGTCCAGCTCCTCGTACGCCGTCCGCAGCATCGGGCGGGCATCGCTGCGCCGGTCCGAACGCCGCAGGAACTCGCCGTACCGCAGCCGGGCGCGCGCCAGCTCCACCCGCAGCGTGGTGCGTTCGAGCCGCTCGATCTCCTCGCGGTGGCAGTCCTCGACGCCGGTCACCAACGCGGTCCGCCCGGCCAGCACCCCGAGCGCCGCCTCGGTACCACTGGCCCGCGCGTACGACGCCAACTGCTCGAGTACGCCCGCCGCCTCCTTGCGGTTGCCGCTGCCGACACAGGCCTCGACCAACTCGGCCAGCGCCCACTTCGGCGGCCCGAGTTCGAGCGGCGCCGTCGCGGCCATCCGCGCGGCGACGATGGCTTCGTCGTACCGGCCGAGGCTGTTGAACATGATCGCCTGAAACCAGCCGATCATGTTCAGCCCGACGCCCTCGCCGCGGGCACCGACGTCGGCGAGCAGCTGCTGGTACCGGCCTTCCGCGTACGCCGCGTCGCCGCGGACCGCGTGCAGGCTGACGTCGCCGTACGGGATCATCGTGTTCTGCCCGCCGGTGACGTCGGCGACCCACTCCGCCTCGGCGACCAGCGCCTTCGCCTCGGCCAGGTCGCCGCTGTAGAGGTCGTAGATGATGCGGCTGTTCAGCGCGACCGGGAGCACGCTCAGCGCGCCGATCGACCGGATCGCGTCGAGATGCCGCCGGGTCAGCGTGTCCCAGTTGGCGTCGTCCCACAGGTCGGTGGCCGCGCAGGCCGCCAGCCAAGCGAAGCGGACCGCCTCGTCCATCGTCAGCTCGTCGCGCCCGAACGCCTGCACGGTGTCGAGCAGCCGCGGCGCGGCCGCGGCGTACCCGTCGGTGTAGAGCACCGCGATGTCCTGCAGCAGTTGGTCGGGTTTGCTCGGCGTACTGGGGAGCTGGACCTTCCGCATCGCCTCGGCGACCTGCCGCATGCCGTCGCCCTGTCCCTCGGCGAGCCGGCCCGCGAACATCGCGGCGGCCAACGCGTCGAGATAGGTCTCGCGGGCGAGCTTCGGGTCGGTCGGCTCCAGCCGGCGGGCGGCGGCGAGCAGCAGCGGCAGCGCCTTGTTGCCGTGCTGGGAGTAGTGCGCGATCTGTGCCTGCTGCAGCTGGAGCCGCGCGCTCTCGGCCTCGCCGAGCGGCCCGGCCTGGGCGGTCGCGAGCAGGGCCTGGGCGTCGTCGAAGGCACCGGCGGTCGCTTTCGCCTGGGCGGCGACCAGGGATCGCTCGGCCTTGCGGGTCGGGTCGGGCGTGAGGGTCGCGGCCGCCTCCAGGAACGCGGCGGCCGCCGCGAGTCCGCCGCGGCCCTGCGCGCGGTCGGCGGACTGTTCGAGCTCGGCGGCGATCTGCTCGTCGGGCTCGGCCGTCGCGCGGGCCCGGTGCCAGGCGCGGCGGTCGGGATCGGTCTCGGGGTCGGTGACCGCGGCGAGCGTTTCGTGCGCCGTACGGCGTTCCGCCGGTGTCGCCGCGCGGTAGGCCACCGACCGGATCAGCGGGTGCCGGAACTCGACCCGGTGCCGCAGATCGAGCAGGTCGCCCAGATCGACCTGGTACGAGATCCCAGCCCGTACGGCGGCCCGCCGGAGCAGATCGAGATCGCCGACCGGGTCGGCGGCCGCCAGCAGGACCAGCTGCCGGGCCGCGTCCGGCAGACCGTTGAGCTGCCGCAGAAACCCTTCCTGTACGCGGCTGACAGGATCAACCGAGTCGCCGGCCGACCCGAACGCCAGCTCAGCCGACGACAGCTGCCGCGGCAGTTCGAGCAGCGCGAGCGGATTGCCACGAGCCTCGGCCAGCACCCGGTCGCGGACCCGCTGGTCGAGCCGGCTGCCCAGCGCCGACTCGAGCAGCTCCGCCGCGTCGCGGCTCGCGAGACCGGTCAGGGAAAGCTGCGGCAGGTTGGTCAGCGTCGGCGGCGTCTCCGGCGTACGGACGGCGAAGACCATCGCGAGCCGCTCGGCGCCGAGGCGGCGCGCGACGAACTCCAGCGTCTGCGCCGAGGCCTGGTCGAGCCACTGCGCGTCGTCGACGACGCAGATCAGCGGCCGCTCCTCGGCGGCGTCGCAGAGCAGCGTCAGCACGGCCAGCCCGACCACGAAGCGGTCCGGTGGGCTGCCCGGCCGCAGACCGAAAGTCGTCGCGAGCGCCTCCCGTTGCGGCTCGGGCAGGTCCGGCAGCCGGTCGAGGAACGGGCCGCACAGCTGGTGCAGGCTCGCGAACGGCAGCTCCATCTCCGACTCGACCCCGGCGGCCCGCCGTACCCGGCAGTCGGTGGCGAGCCCGAGCAGGTACTCCAGCAGCGCCGACTTGCCGATCCCGGCCTCGCCGCGCAGCACCAGCACCTGACTCCGGCCGGCGACAGTGGTCCGCACCAGTTCGGTCAACGTCTCGCACTCGCTGCTCCGCCCGCGCAGCCCCGGCCAGTCCTCCATGCCACACCGCCCAGCACCCTGACGGCCCGTCGTGGGTCGCCGGGCCGATCTGCTCACCTTGGCACCGGGCTCTGGCATCAGCAATGGGCCGTACACGGCCACCACCTACGCGGTGAGGAAGCGGCGGACGGCCTGGATCATCACCGCGGGCGCCTGCTCGGCGAGCCAGTGACCGGCGTTCGGGACCACCAGTCCCTGGACGTTCGTCGCCGCCGGCCTGATCCCGTCGGCCGCGGCCGGTCCCCAGCTGTTCGCGCCGCCGATCCCGAGCACCGAGATCGTCAGCTTGTCGGCCTGCCGCTGCACGTTCTGCGCCAGGATCGCGTCCCACGCCCGGTAGAGCCCGAAGCTCGCCCGCAGCGTCGCGCGGTCGCGGGTGTAGAGCGTGACGTAGTACTTGATCGCGGACTCCGGCAGCAGCGGCGGGCCGCCGCCCTGGATCGTGTACTCGTAGCGGTAGTACGCGTCGGCGTTGCTGCGGACCATGTCGACGATCAGCTCGTCGTTCACCCCGTTGAAGGGGATGTGCCAGAGCTTGTCGTTGAGGAACGCGGGGACGAACAACGGCGGGGGAGCGTGGTCGGGGTCGACCAGTCCGGGCGGGCCGGGGATCTCGGCGACCACCAATCGGTCGACGCGGTCACGATGGTCGGCGGCGAGGGCGTACCCGATGATGTAGCCGGTGTCGTGGCCGACCACCGAGAACCGCTGGTGGCCGAGCGCGGTCATCAGCGCGGCGAGGTCGTCGGCGAGCGTCGCCGTGTCGTACCCGTCGCGGGCCTTGTCGGTCAGGCCGATCCCGCGCTGGTCGACGGCGATCACGGTGAAGTCCTTGGCCAGGGCGGGCATCAGGAAGCGCCAGGCGTACCAGTTCTCCGGCCAGCCGTGGATCAGCAGCAGCGGCGGGCCGTCGCCACCGACGACGACGTGCTGGCGGATGCCGTTGGCGTGCACGAAGCGGCTCTTGAACGTCCGGCCGAAACCGGACGGGAGATTCGGCGACGTGGAGACCGCGCCGAAGCCTTCCGGCGTACCGGCGGACGCCGGAACGGCCCAGGCGCCGGCCAGCGAGACCCCGGTGACGGCCGCGGCGGTGCCGACGAAACCGCGGCGGGACAGGCGTTGCGGGGTGTCGCCCTCCTCGGTGCTGTTCATGGGTGAACTCCCTTCAGGGGAACAGATCTGGGTTGTCACCCCGAGCTTCGGTCTGCTCACCGACCGGTCGCGCCCGTGCCGTTGCCTGGTCCCCTCCCTGGCTGGAGTGGTTGCGGTCCCGGCCAGGTCTTTGGGACTGTGAGAAACGAGTTGCAGGAGGGGCCGTGCCAGAACCGAACAGCGCGTGGCCGGGCCTGTACGGACGGCACCACGAGTGCGAGACGCTGGACGGTCTGGTGCGCACCGCACGGTCCGGCCGCAGCGCCGCGCTCGTCGTGCACGGCGAGCCGGGGATCGGGAAGACCGCGCTGCTCGAGCACCTGGCCGAGACCGCGGCCGGCAGCCGGATCCTGCGGGTCTCCGGTGTCGAGTCCGAGATGGAGCTGGCGTTCGCGAGCCTGCACCAGCTGTGCGAGCCGTTGCTCGACGACGTGCGGCGGCTGCCGTCGCCGCAGGCCGATGCCCTCGGCACGGCGTTCGGGCTGCGGACTGGGCCGTCGGACCGGTTCCTGGTCGGGCTGGCGACGCTGAGCCTGCTGTCCGAAGGCGCGCGGACGCAGCCGCTGGTGTACCTGATCGACGACGCGCAGTGGCTCGACCACGCGTCGGTGCAGACGCTGGTATTCGTGGCGCGGCGGCTGGCGGTCGAGTCCGTCGTACTGGTCTTCGCCACGCGGCCCGGCAAGCACGACCGGCTGTGGACCGGACTGCCGGAGCTGACGGTTCGCGGCCTGGCCGACGACGCGGCGGAGGCGTTGCTGGAGTCGGCGCTGACGGGTCCGCTGGACGATCGGGTACGACGCCGCATCCTCGCCGAGGCGCACGGGAATCCGCTGGCGCTGCTTCAACTGCCGCACTGGCTGACGGCGACCGAGCTGACCTTCGGGCCGCACCCGGCCGGGCCGTTGGTGAGCCGGATGGAAAAAGGGTTCCGGCACCAGCTCGAACCGCTGCCTGAGGACTCGCGGCGGTCGCTGCTCACCGCTGCGGCCGAGCCGTTGGGTGATGTGGCCTTGCTGTGGCGGGCGGCGGCGTTGGTCGGAGCTGGTCCGGAGGCTGCTGGGCCGGCTGAGCGGGCCGGTCTGATCGAGCTGCGGGACACGGTCCGGTTCCGGCATCCGTTGGTGCGGTCGGTGGTGTACCGGTTCGCGTCGGCGGCTGAACGGCGGGCGGTGCACCGGGCGCTGGCTTCGGTGACGGATGCCGAGGTCGACCCGGATCGACGAGCCTGGCACATGGCGCATGCCGCGACCGGTCCGGACGAGACGATCGCGGCCGAGCTGGAGGATCGGGCCGACCGGGCGCTCGAGCACGGCGGGCTGGCTGCGGCGGCCGCCTTTCTGGAGTACGCCGCGATGCTGACGCCGGGGGCCGAGGATCGGGCGCGGCGCCAGTTGGCCGCCGTACAGGCGATGTTGCGGGCGGGGAGTCTGGAGGCTGCGCTCAGCCTGCTGGCGGTGGCCGAGCACGGGCCGCTCGATGATCTGCAGCGGGTGCACGTGGACGTGCTGCGGGCGCAGATCGGGTTCGCGGCGAACCGGGCGAACGAGGCGCTGCCGATGCTCGTGAAGGCGGCGCGGCAGCTGGAGCCGCTGGATGCCCGGCAGGCGCTCGACTGTTACGTGGATGCGCTGACCGCTGCACTCTTCGCCGGGCGATTGGTTTCCGGCTCGGGGCCCTCGGAGGTCGCGGAGTCGGCGCGGCGGGCGGCGTCCTCGATCACCGAGGTGAGCCGGGGCGACCTGCTGCTGCGCGGCGTCGCCGTCCTGTACGCCGACGGGTACGCGGCGGGTGCGCCGCTGCTCCGGTTCGCGACTCGTGCGTTCGACAGCGACGACCTGTCGCTGGAGGAGGGCATGCGGTTCATGTGGCTGGCGGCGGTGACCGCGTCGGACCTGTGGGACGAGCAGACCTGGCGGCGGCTGACCGACCGGCACCTGAGGATCGTGCGCGAGGCGGGTGCTCTGAGTGCGCTGCCGCTCGCGCTGACGACGCGGGTGTTCGTCGAGCTGTTCGCGGGGGACCTGGCCACCGCGGCGCGGATGGTAGACGAGATCGACGTGGTCGCCGGCGCCGCCGAGAGCCGGTTGTCGCCGTACGCCGCGATCGGGCTGGCGGCGTTCCGCGGGCACGAGGACGTCGCGCTCCCGCTGATCGCGGCGGCGCTGCCCGAGGTCAGCGCGCGCGGTGAGGGGATCGGGATCTCGCTGACGAACTGGGCGCGGGCAATCCTGTTCAACGGCCTCGGCCGGTACGGCGACGCGCTGGTCGCCGCGCGCGAGGCCGCGGCGTACCCGACCGAGATCGGGGTGTCGAACTGGGGACTGGTCGAGCTGGTCGAGGCGGCGGTGCGTGCTGGTGAGCGGAACACGGCGGTGGCGGCGTACGAGAAGCTGGCTGAGCTGACGCAGGCCAGCGGGACGGCGTGGGCGCTGGGGGTGTCGGCGCGGTCGGAGGCGCAGCTGCGGGAGGGCGGCGCTGCTGAGGAGCTGTACCGGGAGGCGATCGAGCAGTTGCAGCAGACCGCCGTACGGACTGAGCTGACGCGCGCGAAGCTCCTGTACGGCGAGTGGCTACGCCGCGAGGGCCGCCGCGTCGAGGCCCGCGACCAGCTCCGCGCCGCCCACGACGCCGCCAACGCGATGGGCCTCGACGCCTTCGCCGAACGCGCCCGCCGCGAACTCGCGTCAACCGGCGAGACCGCCCGCAAACGCACCGTCGACGCGACCCAGGGCCTCACCGCCCAGGAGCTCCACATCGCCCGCCTCGCCACCGACGGCCTCACCAACCCGGAGATCGGCGCCGAGCTGTTCATCAGCCCCCGCACCGTCGAGTGGCACATGCGCAAGGTCTTCGCCAAACTCGGCGTCACCCAGCGCCGCCACCTCCGCGAGGCACTGCGCTCGACGCAGGTCCTCTGACCATCACTTGTGCGCCGGTACGGCGACCTCGGTGCTCTCGGTCGGCTCCGAGCCCTCGGTGAGCTCCCGGCGGCGGAGCTCGGTGACCGGGCGGTGCAGTTCGACGTAGCCGCCGTCGGCCTGGCGGATGATCTGGCCGGTCTCGATGCCGTGGGCGGCGACGTCGAGGTCGTGGTCCTGCAGGCCGGTGCAGATGTGGCGGGTGACGAGGAAGGCGATCGGCGGGCCGATGAACAGCAGCACCTGGAAGGCGTGGAGGAGGGTGTTGACGGACAGGTGGAAGAGGATCGCCATCGTGTCGGCGCTCGCGGCGGCCCAGAGGACGCCGTAGAAGGTCATTCCGGCGACACCGATGCCGGTCCGGGTCGGGTTGAAGCGGGGGCGGTCGAGGATGTTGTGGTCGGCGTGGTCACCGGTGAGCCACTCCTCGATGAACGGGTACGCCGCGACCAGCCCGAGGAACAGCGTGCAGAGCGCGACCGGGACCAGGATCGCCAGCGTGAACGTCTTGCCCCACAGCACGAACTCCCAGCCGGGCGGCGCCAGCCGCAGCGAGCCGTCGAGGAACGCCAGGTACCAGGCCGGTCCGACGCCGGCCGAGGCGTTCGCGGGGTCGGCGGGGCCGTACAGCCAGACCGGGTTGATGGTTGCCGTCGACCCCATCAGAAACGTGACGGCGGTGACGAAGCAGAACAGCCCGAAGCTCTTCACCGCGGAGATCTTGAACGAGGGCCCGACCACGTTGTCCTCGGTGTGCCCGGGACCGGCGTACTGGGCGGGTCCGTGCTTGAGGGCGAGCAGCGCGAGCACCACGAACAGGCCGAGGATCGCGACCGGCAGCACAATCACGTGCAGCGGGTAGAAGGTGGCGATCACGTTGCCGGGGAACTCGCCGCCGAACACCAGCGACGAGATCCAGGTGCCGACGAACGGTGTCGCCTGCAGGACGCCGTCGGTGACGGCGAGGCTCATCCCGGACGCCATGTCGTCGGGCAGCCCGGTCCCGGTCAGCGCCGCGCCGAGCATCGCCAGAAGCAGGCCGAAGGCAACCAACCAGCTGAGCCGCCGCGGCCGGCGGAACCCGCCGGTGAAGAACAGCCGCAGCAGGTGCAGCATCATCGCCGCGACCATCAGCAGCGTGGCCCAGTGGTGCATCTGGCGGACCAGCAGCCCGCCGCGGACCTCGAAGCTGATCTTCAGCGTCGACTCGAGCGCGCCCGACATCGGTACGCCGCGCAACGGGATGTACGGCCCGTTGTAGACCACGGTCTCGATCGACGGTTCGTAGAAGATGCTCAGCACCACGCCGGTGAGCACGATCACCACGAAGCTGTAGAACGCGATCTGGCCGAACAGCAGCGACCAGTGGTCGGGAAACACCCGCGTGCGCAGGTTGTTCCAGGGACGTTGCATGACTCGGCCCTCCTGTGGATCGTTCACGCCGTCACAGATACGACCCCGCAGCCCCCGCGCATGTGACACGTCGTGGCGCGAATCACGCCCCCGGGCGTGGCATCGTGGGGGCATGGTGATCGAGATCCGGCCGGCGGTCGTGTTCGGGGACGTACGCGCGGTGATCGGCCCGAAGTCGCCGACGGCGAACGTCTGCTGGTGCCTGAGCTACCGGATCCCGTCCAAGCTCAACAACGAGCTCCAGGGCACCGCCCGCGGCGAGTACGTCGAGAAGCTGTGCGAGGCGAAGCCGGCGCCCGGCGTACTGGCGTACGACGGGGAGACGCCGGTCGGCTGGGCCGCGATCGCTCCGCGCGCGGACACGTCCTTCGCCCGCAACCGCAAGATCCCGCAGCTCGACGACCTGCCGGTCTGGTCGCTGTGGTGTGTCCGCGTCCGTCCCGGTCACCGCAAGCAGGGGATCTCGCACGCGCTGATCACCGGCGCGACGGAGTTCGCGCGCGAGCAGGGCGCACCGATGGTCGAGGCCTACCCACTCGACAACAAGGGCGCCAAGGTCGATCTCACGATGGCGTACGCCGGACTGCGGAAGAACTTCGAGCGCGCCGGGTACACCAAGGCCGCCGACACCACGTCGGTGCTCGCCCGGCACCCGCGCGTGCTGATGCGCCTCGACCTGCGGACCTGAGCACCTCAGGGGCAAGTCAGGGTAGGCCAGGGACGGAACCCGGTCGAGCCTCGATGTCCGTGCCCCGTGGACCTGGTTGAGTTACTGGTGCGGCCGCGGATGCGGCCCGGACCTTGTGGAGGACTCAGCATGATCGGATTCATCGTCGCCGGCCTGATCATCGGCGCGTTGGCTCGCCTGTTCACCCCGGGCAAGCAGAAGCTCGGGCTGCTCTGGACCCTGCTGCTCGGCCTGGCCGGTTCGGTGATCGGTGGCGTGATCGCCAACATCCTGGGCACCGGCGGCATCTTCGAGCTGAACGTGCTCGGCTTCGTCGTCGCGGTGATCGCGTCGGTGATGCTCGTCGGCACCGCCGAGGGACTCGCCGCCCGCAGCAAGCGCTAGTACGCCGTACTGCGAAGAACAGCCCCGGCCGATCCGGCCGGGGCTGTTCTCCTTGTTCAGTGACCGCAGCTGCAGCCGCAGGAGTGCTGGCAGGGCTGGTGGCAGGCGCCGCAGATCTGGTGCGGCTGGAGAACCGGGCCGATGCCGGGGGCGGCCTGCGAGCGGGCGAAGCGGAGGACCGCTTCGGTCGCCTGCGGAGCGTTCTCGCCGGTGCCGGACATCCGGGCGGCGATCATGCCGGCGACCAGCGGAGTGGAGAACGAGGTGCCGCTCCAGTTGGCCAGGCCGGCGAACGTGCGTTCCTCGTACGGCGACTCCTCGCACTTGTACTTGCCGGTGCCGAAGGCGTTCACCAGGTCCTCGCCGGGCGCGTACACGTCGACCCAGTGGCCGTAGTTGGAGAAGTGGGCGCGGCTGTTGCCGTCCGCGGTCAGGGCGCCGACGCCGACCGTCCAGGTGTACGCCGCCGGGAACGTCGGGAGGTGGGTCTCGTCGTTGCCCGCCGGGGCCAGGACGGTGACGTTGAGGTGGCGCAGCCGGTTGCGGTAGAAGGCGTCGAAGGTGTGCAGCGGCAGGTGGTGCCGGGTGGCGCCGTCGAACTCGCAGACGATGATGTCCGCGCCGAGGTCGAGCAGGTCGCTCATCCGCTGGACGATCTCGTACTCGTAGGCCATCCCGCCGTACAGCCGCCAGTCGATCTCCTTGGCCCGCTTGACGCAGACCTCCGCCTGCGGCGCCGTCGTACGGACGCAGCCGGCCACGAAGGTGCCGTGGCAGGAGTAGGCGCCGATCGGGTGGCCGGGCAGCGCGGCCGGGTCCGGGTCGCCGTACACGCCCTCCATCCACGGCCACTGGTGCGTCGTCGCCTCGACCAGGCCGCCGTCGACGACGCCGACCAGCACGCCGCGACCGTCCCACCCGTGCTTCCCGCAACAGATCCCGCTGCTGATCGGCGGTATCGGCGTCACCGAGCTCGACGGCACCTCGGCCGGCTCCGACGCCGGACAGGGATGGCCGTTGCCGTTCAGCGGCAGCGCGGCGCACGGCCTGGCGACGCCCTCGCCGATCGAGCGGTCCAGCCGGTCCAGCACGACGGGCGTCGACAGCGGGTCGCTGTCGTCGTACCGGCCGTTCGGCTCGCCGGGGAACTCGCGGCCGCCGAACACGCCGGGCCGGCCGGCCTCGACCGAGCGCGGGTTGCGGCCGTACCGCCAGACCAGGCCGGTGACCCCCTCGACGACCGGCAGCCGGTCGATCGCGACCTCCTCGGGGATGATCGGTCCCTCGGGGTCCTCCTTGCCGCGTCCCAGCGGCTCCTCGCGCAGCGCGCCGAGCACCAGCTCGACGTCCTCGGTCCGGACCAGCATGGTGTCGCGGCGGTAGAAGTACTCGGCGTACCCGAGCTCCTCCCAGTTGTACGGGTGCACGGCCGTGGTGCCGAACCAGCGCTCGTTGCCCGGCCCGGGATCCTTGCCGTCCCGGTCCTCGATGATCAGGCGCAGGGCGTCCTTGAGCCGTTGGTCAGCCGACATGGTGGTTCCTCTCGACGGTGAAGCTGCAGGGGTGGGTCGTACTACGATCTGAGGACGTCCGGTGAGGGGAGGGCGGCCGGTGGCCGTGGACATCGACGACTTGCAGGCGCTCGCGCTGTCGCGGCCCACCGAGGCGCTGCGGATCGCGCGCGAGGTGCTGGCGAACTCCCCGTCCGATGCCGAGGCGGCCGTGGCCCACCAGGCGATCGGCGTCGTGCATCGCGACTTCGGCGACATCCAGGAGGCGGTGACCGAGCTCCGGTCGGCGTACCGCTTCGCTCGCCGGGCCGCCGACCCGGACCGCGAGGCCGACGTCCAGGCCAGTCTCGGGGTCGCGCTGGTGATGGCCGGCCAGACCGACCGCGGCGTCGCGATGCTGGACGCGATCGTCCCCGGCCGGACCGGCGTGCACGCCGGCCGCATCCTGATCCGCCGGGCCTGGGTGCGGGGCGCCCTGCTCGGCCGGTACGACGAAGCGCTCGCCGACGCCGAGCAGGCGGTCGCGCTGCTCAGCGACGCGGGCGACCTGGTCTGGGAGGCCCGCGCGCTGACCCACCGGGCGATGGTCCTGCTCGCGATGGGCGCCATCGACCGCGCCGACCAGGACTACGCCCGCAGTGAGGAGCTGTTCTCCGACCGCGGCCAGATCGCCGAGTACGCCGACACCCGCCAGGCCCGCGGCGCTGCCGCCTTCGCGCGCGGCGACCTGCCGGCCGCTCTGCGGTACCTCGACGACGCCCAGCGCGTGGTCGAGGAGGAGCTCGGCATCCTGGAGCCGGACCTGTACGCCAACAAGTGCCTGGTGCAGCTCGCGGCCGGCCTGACGCGCGACGCGCTCACCGAGATCGACAGCGCGCTGGGCCGGATCGAGCAGCAGCGTGGTTCGGACGCCCGCCGCGCGGAGCTCCTGTACTGCGCCGCTCTCGCGGCCAACGCCAGCGGCGCGCGAGAGGTCGCCGAGAGCCGCGGCCGAGCCGCGCTGAAGCTGTTCCGTCGCCAGCAGCGTCCCTGGTGGGCGGCTCGGGCGGAGCTGGCGCTGCTGCAGTCCCGGTACGACGGAGGCGATCGCACCGTCCGGCTCCTGCGCGCGGTCCAGCGGGTGAGCGCCGAGCTCGACCAACTCGACCCCGACCTCGCGACCGAGGCGCACCTGCTGACCGGCCGGCTCGCGTTCGCCCGCACGGATCCGGCCACGGCCGGCGAGCACCTGTCGATCGCGGCCGCCGCCCGCCACCGCGGGCTGCGGACGCGTGGTGCCGGCTGGCTCGCCCAGGCCACGCTCCGCCAGGGGGAAGGCCGGTCGCGCGCGATGCTGGCCGCCTGCCGGCAGGGTCTGAGCCTGATCGAGGTCTACCTGCGCACGCTCGGCGCGACCGAGCTGCGCGTGCTGGCGACCGCGCAGGGCTCCGAGCTCGCTGCGATCGCGCTGCGGTACGCCGTACGGCGGCACAACGCCCGGCAGGTCCTCGAGTGGAGCGAACGCTGGCGAGCCACCGTGCTGGCGATCCCACCGGTCCGGCCGCAAGAGGACGACGAGCTGGTCGCCGATCTGGCCGCGCTGCGCGGCCTGACGCACCGGTTGGAGGCCAACTACGACCACGGCCCGGCCGCCGGCCCGCTGCAGCGCGAACGCCGTCGGCTCGAAGCGTCGGTGCGCCGGCGGGCGCTGCTTGCGCCGGGGACGGTCGAGGCTGGGCCCGAGGGCGAGCGGTCCGGCGGCGCCCGATCCGAGGGGGAGCTGTCCAGCGACGCCGGGCCCGGCGGTGCCGGGTCCGGGGGCGAGCGGTCCGAGGGCGAGCGGTCCAGCGACGGCCGGGCCGGCGGCGACGCTGCACGGACTGTTCGCCCGTTCCGGACCGCTGACCTGCTCGACCAGCTCGGCGGGCGCAGCCTGATCGAGCTCACCGAGGTCGACGACCAGCTGTACGCCCTCGTGGTCGCGCGCGGCCGCGTGCACCTCGACCTGGTCGGCCCGGTCGCGCCCGCCACTCATCGCCTCTCCCACGCGTTGTTCGCACTCCGCCGCGAGGCGTCCGGTCGCGGCACGAACCAGCTCGACCTCGAAGCGATCGGCGCGCGGCTCGAAACGCTGCTGCTCGGATCGTCGGTCCGGCATCTCGACGACGGCCCGGTGGTCGTCGTACCGACTGGTCGGCTGCACGCGGTCCCGTGGAGTCTGCTGCCGTCGCTGCGCGACCGGCCGACCTCGGTGGCGCCGTCCGCGGCGGCCTGGCTGCGGGCCCGCAAAGCAGTGCCCCCGGCGACCGACCGGGTCGTGCTGATCGGCGGCCCGAAGCTCTCGACCGGACACGAAGAAGTCCGACGACTAGCGCAGCTGTACCCGGACGCCGTCGTACTCACTGACGGCGCCGCAACGGCCGAGGCCGTGCTGAAGGCGATCGACGGCGCGGCCCTCGTCCACGTCGCGGCGCACGGGACGTTCCGCGCGGACAGCCCGTTGTTCTCGGCGCTCCAGCTGGATGACGGCCCGCTCACCGTGTACGACCTCGAACGGCTGCAGCGGGCTCCGCACCGGGTGGTGCTGTCGAGCTGCAGCTCGGCGGTCGGCAGCCCGAGCGGCGCCGACGAGCTGCTCGGGCTGGTCAGCGCGCTGGCCGCCCTCGGCTCGGCCGGGGTGGTCGCGAGCGTCGTACCGGTGAACGATCCGGGGACCGTCCCGCTGATGCTCGATCTGCACGTGCGGCTGCGGTCCGGGGACGGGCTCGCCGAGGCGCTCGCCCTCAGCCGTGCGGCGGCCGGCACGAGCCGGTTCGCGCGGACGGCCGCGCAGTCGTTCATCGCGCTGGGAGCCTGATCGCCGGTCACTGTCAGGGCGACACCAGACCGGTGGTGATCGTCGTCCCGGAGTCGGTCCGGCAGGTGAGCCGGAACGGGCGGTCCGGTACCGGACGGACGACGAAGAACCCGAACTCGTCGACCGTCGCCGTTCCGAGCTCCTCCGAGCCGGCCGCGAGACTGACCGTCCCGCCCTGCGGGGGACTGAGCTGCCCGAGCAGCTCGTCCGGGGTCAGCTCCAGCTCGATGCTCACCTGGTCCGACGCGAACGTGAGCCGCCGCAGCGCAGCGCTCTCGGTGGTCCGGGTGACGTCGACGGCTTCGCGTTCCCACGCGGAGTCGTAGGTCAGGGCGGCGAGCTCCGCATCGATCGTGCGCCACGCGTACACGGCCTTGCCGGCCGCGACGAGACTCGGCGGCACGTCGCGCGCGCTCACCAACGCGTCCTGCAGAACTTCGAGCAGCTGGTCGTCGTCGGTCCACCACTGGTCATCCATGCTGCTCACCTCCGTCCTCGATGGGGCCGATCAGTGCGGCCAGCGCCGGGGTCTGGCGCAACCGGTCCAGGCAGCGGGCCCGGTTCGGGCCGATGCTGCCGATCGGCATGTGCAACTTGTCGCTGATCTCGCAGTACGCCGGCGGCGGGTCCTGCACGAGCATCGACAGCAGCAGCCGGCATCGCTGCGACAGCTGCCCGAACGCGGTCCGGACGGTGGTACGGCGTTCGTGCAGCAGCAGTTCCTCGTCGAGCGGGACTTCGTCGTACGGTGCGGCCGCGAGCAGCTCGACCGGGTCGGCCGGTTCGGTCCGGTGACCGGCGCGAACCATCCGCAGGCACTCGTGCCGCGTCGTGGTCGCGATCCACCCGGGCAGCGCCGCCGGTTCCCGCAGGCCGGGCAGGTGCTCGACCAGCAGCAGCCACACGCTCTGACCGACGTCGTCGACGTCCGCGGCCGACAGGCCGAAGCGCCGGCAGATCGTCCAGACCAGCGGTGCGTACCGCTCCACCAGGTCGTCCCAGGCACCGCGGTCCCCGTCACGGGCCCCGATCACCATGCGGATGACGGCCGGGTCGTCGCGCATCGCCGTCCTCCTCGCTCGTCGTCATCGGACAGTACCGCCGCCGCGGCGCGAAGTCCCTCCCTCCCACGGACTTCCCGCCGCGCCGGCGCCCCGGACCCTCCCCCCGAACGGGTCCCTCGCAGACTCGGAGTCCGCGGCGGGGGTCCTGATACATCGAACGGCCGACGTATTTTCGCCGGACCCCGCGCGCTCCGTGCAGATGGACGGCAGTTCTGAACGGAGGCGTCCGATGACCAGAGCACTGAAACCCACCGCGCCGCGGCACCTCCGCGGTCCGGCGCCGAAGGGGGCGGCCTGGTGGCAGGTCGTGGCGGTGAACATCGCCGAAGCCGTCGCGGCGCTGCTCGCGCTGATCACGGCGTACGGTCTGGCCGAACGACTGGTGGCCGACCAGGAAGCGGCGGGACCGCACACGGTGGCCAGCCGGACGTTCGACTGGTGGATCGTCGACGTCCCGGTCACCTTGAACATGAGCCTGCTCGTCGTCGGGGCCGCCGCGGGCGCGGTCGGCAGCGTCATCCGGCAGAGCATGACCCTGACCCGGCGGACCAGGAGCGCCGCGGGCCGGTCGATCTGGTGGTACGTCCTGCGCCCGCTGTGGTCGGCGCTGCTGGGTTCGGTCTCCGTGATCGCCGTCAACACCGGGCTGATCAGCATCGGCGACGAGACCACGTCGAGCGCGGGCATCGCCGTACTGGTGCTGACCGGTTGTCTGGCCGGCCTGTTCACCGACCAGGTCCTGCGCCGCCTGCGGAACATGGTCGACCGCTCCCGGACCAGCGTGCGCCGGTCATGATGGCTGGATGAACCCAGAGGACATCGCTCGCCGCATCGTCGCCGCGAACAACTACCTGACGCTGGCCACGGCCGACGCCGACGGCCGGCCGTGGGCGTCGCCGGTCTGCTACACGCCGTCGGGCACCGACTTCTACTGGGTGTCGCGACCGGACAGCCGGCACTCGCAGAACCTCGCCGTCCGGCCGGAGGCGGGGATCGTCATCTTCGACTCGCAGGTCGCGCTGTTCCGCGCCGAGGCCGTGTACCTGAACGTGCGGGCCGCGGAGGTCTCCTTGGACGAGCTCGAGAGCTGCGCCGCGATCTACAGCGCGCGGTTCCCGGAGATTGACGAGTTCGGTCCCGATCGGCTGCAGGAGCCGGCTCCGCTACGGCTGTACCGGGCGAGCGTGGTCGAGGCGTCGGTCCTGCTCGACGACGACGGCCCCGACTTCCGCGTCCCGGTCACGCTGTGAGCGGCGCGGATCGCGACCCGCTCGTCAGCGGCGGCCCGCTCGGCGGCGGCCCGCTGGTCAGCGGCGGCCTGCTCACCGGTCGGGTCGCGCTCGGGGTGGCCGGACTCTCCTTCGACCCGCGGGACCGGGCGGCCGATGTGGCGACGCTTCGGACCGGAATCGCTGCTGGTGCGGCGATTCTCGACACCGCGCGGGCTTACACCCGGGCGGACGAGCCGTCGTACGGCGAGGAGCTGGCGGCCGAGGCTGCGCGGGATGCCGACGTGCTGGTCGGTACCAAGGGTGGGCACTCGCGCACGAGCGTCGACACCTGGGACGCCGACATCAGCGCGGCGCGGATCCGCGCCGACGTGGAGGCGAGCCTGCGGGTGTTCGGGCGGCTCGACCTGTTCTACCTGCACCGGGTCGATCTCGCCGAGCAGCCCGTGGAGGAAGGGGTGGGTGCGCTCGCGGCGTTGCGGGACGCGGGGAAGGTCGCGCGGATCGGGCTGTCGAACGTCAGCGTGGTCGAGCTGGAGCGGGCGGCGACGGTGACGCGGATCGACGCGGTGCAGAACCGGCACAGCGCGATGGGACGCGAGTCCGCGGACGTGCTGGCGTGGTGTGAGGCGAACGACATGGCGTTCTTCGCCTACTCGCCGTTGCGCGGATCAACCCCGCCGTCGCGGGGTTCGGCCTGGCCTCGGCTCAAGGTAGCGGCGGCTGAGCGCGGAGTCTCGGTGCAGCGGTTGCAGTTGCGGGCGCTGCTCGCGTCGTCGCCGGTGTTGTCGGTCGTGTCGGGCGCGACGCGGCCGGAGACCGTGCTCGATTCGCTCGCCGCCGAGAGCGAGCCGTGGGACGACGCCCTGGCGGCGGCGTACGAGGCTGATCTGAACGGCTAGAAGTCGCGGTCGTTCGTGCGGTGGGCGACCAGCTGCTCGGCGTCGACGGTGTCGCCGGTGTCGGTGACGAAGGCCAGGCGGACCGGCGTACCGGTGTCGCCGACGGCGTAGCTCGGTGAGGTGCCGTCGGGGCGTGGGCGGCGGGTGCGGCCCCAGTCGCTGAGGGCGGCGATCACCAGGTTGAGGGTGCGACCGGTCTCGGTCAGCACGTACTCGTCACGCGCCCGCGTGCCCTCCTCCTGGTACGTGCGGCGCGTCATCAGGCCCTCGTCGATCAGGAACGCCAGCCGCTGGGTCAGCAGGTTCGGGGCGACGCCGAGCGCCTCGCGGAACTCCTGGAACCGTGTCGACCCCTCGATCAGCGCCTCGCGCAGGATCAGCAGCGTCCAGCGGTCGCCGAGCACCTCCAGGCTGCGCGCGATCGAGCAGGTCGAGTCCTTGCCGAGCGATTTGGGCATCCGTCCGTCCTCCGAGCTGAGTTATGAAAGTATACCCAGGGGGTGCTAGCTTCAAAAAGTAAACCCAGATACTTCATGGAGGACCTCTTGCGATCGCTCAGTGAGCGCGCCAGTTTCTGGACCGCCGGCGCGGTGGTCGCGCTGGCGCTGTGGACCAGTGCGTGCCCGACGATGATCTACCCGCTCTACCAGGCCGACTGGGGTGTCACCTCGACGACGGTCGCCTGGATCTTCGCCGCGTACCCGATTGCGCTGATCCCGGTGCTGGTGATCTTCGGCGACCTGTCCGACCACATCGGCCGGCGGGCGACGATCCTGCTCGGCCTGGCCGCCGAGCTGATCGGCGTGCTGCTGTTCGTGCTCGCCCGCGACGTCACCTGGCTGCTGATCGGCCGCGCCTTCATGGGTCTCGGCGTCGGCCTGTCGCTGAGTCCGGCGAGCGTGGCGATGGTCGAGTTCAGTACGGCGGGCGCCGAGAAGCGCGCCGGAGCGATCGGTACGGCGGTGTCGGCGTTCGGGATCGCGCTCGCGATGCTGGTCGGCGGCGGCCTGTCGGAGTACGCCGCCTACCCGCTGCGGCTGACCTTCGTCGTCCTGGCGGTGGTGATCGTGGTCGTCGCCGCCTTCGCGTTCGGCCTGCCGCGGCACACGCCGAACGAGGACAGTTCGCGCTGGCGGGTCCGCGCGATCGTCATCCCGCGGGGCAACCGCGGCGTCTTCGCGGCCGGTTCGATCGCGTTCGCGTCGTCGTTCGTGCTCGGCTCGCTGGTGCTCCCGCTCGGCGCGAAGATCGCGCACCAGCTCGCCGGCTCCGACAACGCGCTGGTGACCGGCGCACTGCTGTCGGTCTTCGCGCTGTCGATCGCCGTCACGGCCCTGCTGGCCAAGCGCCTGGACATCTGGACCACCGTGATCCTCGGCGCGGTCTTCTCGGCCGGCGCGGTCTGGCTGTTCGTCGTCACCGGCACGGCGCACTCGGTCGTGGTGTTCTTCCTCGCCTCGGCCTGCGCCGGGATCGGCTACGCCTTCGACTTCGCCGGCGGGCTGACCATCCTGAACCGGTACGCCGCCCCGCACCACCGGGCGAGCATGGTCTCCGGCGGCTACCTGGTCGGCTACCTGTCCCAGGGCATCGGCGCGCCGGCCCTCGGCGCGATCGTCACCGCCAATGGCCTGATGACCGGCCTGCGTGCCGGGGCGATCGCGTTCAGCGTCGTGTTCGCGGTGTCGCTGGTCGGGGCAGTGCTGGTGAGCCGCGCGCTGCGTTTCCGAGATATTGCCTATAGCAACTGAATCGGTCGGCTAACCCCGGCGTGGAGCACTCGTCAGCGGCCGGACCGACGTACGGATGACGATGTGAGTGCCCAGTAGCTGGCGTTCGCGCCCGGACCCGGGCTCCGGGCGCTCCACAGCCAGGCGGACCGCCGCCTTGCCCAGCTCCTCGTGCGGCATGTAGACCGTCGTGAGCGGCGGTGACAGCTCCTGCGCGACCGGGATGTTGTCGTACCCGACCAGCGAGATGTCGTCCGGCACGCTCAGCCCGTGCTCCTTCAGCGCCGCCAGCGCCCCGGACGCCATCACGTCGTTGTGCGCGAAGATCGCGGTGAACTTCAGACCGTCGGCGAGCGCTCGCTGGCAACTCTGGTACGCCCCGCTGCGGTCGGCCGAGCTGGCGAGGACCAGCGCGGGATCGACCTTTACGCCGAAGTCGGCGAGCGCCTGCTGGTACCCGTCGACGCGGCCCAGCGTCGTGGTCGACCGCTCCGGCCCGGTCAGCGTGAGGATCTGCCGGTGGCCCATCGACAACAGGTGGCTCGTCGCCGCATAAGCCCCGCCGCGGTTGTCGTACTCCACCACCAACGCAGGCACCCCGGCAGGCAGCGGCGGCCGACCGCAGAGCACCAGCTGCGATCCCTTCGCGTGCAAGGCCCGCGCGTGCGCCGCCATCCGCTGCTCGTACTCGTCGGTGACCTCGACTCCACCGACGACGATCACCGCCTCGACGTCGTCCTGCTCCTCCAGCCGCGCGAACACCTCGTCCTCGCGCCGCGTGTCGCGACCGGTGATGTAGACCGAGCTGAGTCGCCCGTAGTCCGCGGCGGCCTCGGCCACCCCGGTCGCGACCAGGCTGCGCAGCGGCGACACCACGTCCGAGACCACCATCGCGATCAGCGACCCGGCCGGGCTCCGCTTCGCGGCCCGGGTCGTGACGACGTAGTTCAGCTCCTCGACCGCCTGCAGCACCTTCGCCCGCGTCAGCTCGGCGACCGGGTAGTCGCTGGTCAGCGCCCGCGACGCGGTCGCGACCGACACCTGTGCACGTCGGGCCACGTCCCGCAGCGTCGGTCCGTTCCGCCGCGCCCCCTCGATCTCACCCATCCGTACTTCTTACCTGATCCCGGCGAAAATATCGTCCAGGTCGAAGGCCTGTTCCCGATCGGGCCAGCGAACCGTGACCACGCCACCGTCCACCGAGGCCGCCACCTCCTCGGACACCGGCACCCCGCTCAGCGATGCCGCTGCGACGTACACAGTGTTCTCGGCAGAGGTCGTCCCGAGCAGCTCGGGCACAACAGCCCACTCCCCGTACGCCGTCCCGTACGGCGCCGGCTGCGTCCCGGCCGACTCCCACCCGTGCAGCCCGGTCACCAGCGACCGCAGCCCGTCCGCCTCGACGGCAACCGTCGTACCGGAAGCAGCAACGGAGAACGAGTGCGGATGCGCACCAGCCACCGCCCACCCGCCGAGCCGAAGCGGCAACGACGGCGGCACCCAGACCAGCCGATGGATGCGCACCTCGAGCGCACCCCGCACCGCGGTCACGCTCTCGATCCGCGCTGACGGCAGCACCGGACCGCCGTCCGCGGTGTCGCTGCCCTCCCACGGCCCGTACTGCGGGAAGCGCGGCGCGTGCCACGACGCCGCCCAGTTCTCGCCGGTCGCGACCCGGTGGATCCGTCGCCGCGCACTCCACACCCGCCGGATCCGTACCTGCAGATCGTTGTCGGCGGGATCGTGCAGTGAGGTCGGCCCGGTCCGCGTCGAGTAGCCGAACCGCGCGTACAGCGGATCCGGTGCGCCCGCGTCGGCCGCGTCCAGCTTGAGGTGGTCGTTGCCGTGGTTGTGCACGCGCACCAGACCGTCAGCAGCCGTCGTCTGGATCAGCAGCCCGACACCGAGTGACCGGACGTGGTCGTCGGAGTCGGCAGGCAGCGCCTCCTCGGTCGCCGTCCAGACCGGGTGGTCGGCCGGCAGCATCAGCGCGAGGAACCCCTTCGAAGCCCAGTACGGCGAACCCGGCCCGGAGTACCGCTGGATGCTCGGCAGGTGCTCGCCGTGCCAACCGAGCGACAGTACGCCGTGCTCGGTGATCGAGCCGCGCTCGACGAAGTACCGCAGCCCGGCCGAGAGGATCCGGCGCGACTGCCCGGGCGTCAGCGGGGTCCGGCCCACGGCTTCGCCGAGCGCCACTGCCGCGAGCGTCGCGGTCCGGTAGGTCATGCTGCGGCCGTAGTACAGGGGAGAGCCGTCGCGGTCGAACGTCCGGCTGAAGCTGCCCAGGAACTCGTCGAGCCGCGGGCCGAGCTTGTCGGCGAGCGCAGTCAGGCCGCGCAGGTGCGCGTGCAGCACCGGGTACAGATGCATCGCCCAGCCGACGTAGTGGTCGTACGCCTCACCGGCGCCGTCGGAGTACCAGCCCTCGCCGCGGTACCAGACCTCGATCAGCCCGAGCGCCCGATCGAGCACGTACTGCGTCTGCTCGTCGCCGCGGCCGACGCCTTCGAGGAAGCTCGCGATCGTCGCGGGGAACAGGTACCAGTTGTTCGGCGACGGCTCCTTCTCGATGGTCGCCCGGAACCAGGCCGCCAGCCGGTCCTGCTCGTCCGGCTTCAGCCGCCCCCAGCTGTCCTCCTTGGTGAGGTGCAGGCTGAGCGCGATCCCGGCGGCCTCGACGTGCGGCTGCCCGGTCCGGCCGACGTGCCCGACCTCCGGCCAGGACTCGTTGTCGTCGGCACCGACCGTACGGGTGCCGGCGACCAGGCCGTCGACGTACGCCTGGAGGTGGTTGTTGCGGTCGGCACCGCCGGCGTGCAGGAAGGCGGCCAGCAGGAACGTCCGGGCGAAGCCCTCCAGCCCGTCGGTCGCCGGGCCCTGCTGGGACGGGCGTCCGGGGAAGTTGATCCGGGCGCGCTGCGGCGACCGGTACGCCGCGGCCGCGGTGAGCAGGTGGTCGGCGACCGCGATCCAGTGCTCGCGGGTGAGGCCGGTGTACGGGCTGAGCGTCCGGTCCTCCGGTGGAAGCAGCGCGGCCAGCGGTCCGGTCACGTCCAGCGGAGCGAGTTCGGGCTTCATCGAGTGCCTCTCTGTCATCCCTTGATCCCTGACGTGGCCATACCGGCGATGAAGTAGCGCTGGCCGAAGACGAACAGCAGGATCATCGGCAGCGTAGCGAGCGCGGACATCGCCATCAGGAACGGCCACTGCACGCTGCCCTGGCCCTGCGCGAAGGTGGCCAGCCCGAACTGCAGCGGCCGCAGGCTCTCCGAGCTGGTCGCGACCAGCGGCCAGATGAACCCGTTCCAGGCCGACTCCACGTTGAACAGCGCGATCGTGACGAACGCCGGTGCGGCCAGCGGTGCCATGATCCGGAAGAAGATGCCGAGCTCGGAGACGCCGTCGACCCGGGCCGCGTCGGCCAGCTCGGCCGGCAGCGAGACGAAGAACTGCCGGGCCAGGAAGGTGAACAGCGGCGCCGACACGAACGGGACGATCAGCGCCGCCCAGGTGTTCAGCCAGCCGGTGCCGCCGTGGCCGAGAATGTCGTTGCCTCCGGCAAACGGAATCCGCCGGACGACCAGGAACAGCGGCACGATCAGGACCTGGAACGGCACGATCAGCAGCAGGATGAAGTAGTTCAGGATCCCCTTCCGGCCGCGGATCGGCAGCTGCGCGAGGGCGTAGCCGGCCGCCGTACAGAACAGCAGGACCGGGATGGTCTGGCCGACCACGACGATCAGGCTGTTGCGGAAGTACGTCGCGAAAGGCGCTGCCTTGAGTGCGTTGACGTAGTTCATCCACTCGACGTGGTCGGGGAGCCAGGCGAAGCCGTTCACCTCGTTGAGGGTCTTGAACGAGGTGAGGATCATCCAGAGGAACGGCACGACCATCAGGAAGCCGCCGACCGCGAGCACGACCATGAGGACGGTCTTGCCGGCGGTCAGCCGGTCCGCGCGGTCACGGCGTACGGCCGGCCGGGTGACGGTGGCGGTGCTCACAGGTCCTCCCGGTTGCTGCGCAGGCTGAGGCGCCCGAGGCTGATCAGGATGCCGACGAAGACCAGCATCACCACGGTCTCCGCCGAGGCGTAGCCGATGTGCAGCCGCTCGAAGGCGTTGCTGAAGATGTCGAAGGTGAGCACGTTGGTGGCGTTGGCCGGGCCGCCGCCGGTGGTCACGTAGATCAGGTCGAAGACCTGGAACGAGCTCGCGATCGACGTGACCAGGACGAAGAAGTGCACCGGTGCGAGCCCGGGCCAGGTGACGTTCCAGAACGTCTGCCACTTCGAGGCGCCGTCCAGCTTGGCGGCCTCCAGCAGGTCGGGGGAGATGCTCTGCAGGGCGGCCAGGTAGATGATCATCTTCGCGCCGAGACCCTGCCAGATCCCGACCAGCATCAGCGCCGGGAGCGCGACGTCCGGGTCGGTCAGCCACCCGGAGCGGGCGACGCCGAAGAACGCGAGCACCTGGTTGCCCAGGCCGGCGGCCGGGTTGTAGATCCACAGCCAGACCGCCGCGACCGCGACGGTCGAGGTGACGACCGGGATGTAGAACAGCGTCCGGAACAAGGCCCGGCCGGGGATCTTCTGGTTCAGCCCGATCGCGACCGCGAGCGAGACCGCCATCGCGACCGGAACCACGGCGACCGTGTAGAGCAGCGTGTTCTTCAGCGCCCGCAGGAAATCCGCGTCACCGAACAGGTCGAGGTAGTTCTGGACGCCGATCCACTTGCCCTGCCCGGCGACCCGCGCGTTGGTGAAGCTGAGGTACACCGCCATCACGCCCGGGATCGCGATGAAGATCACCGAGTGCACCAGCGACGGCGCGAGCAGCATCCACCCGGCCCGCGCCTTCGCGCGCTCGACCCCGTTGCGGCGGCGCCGCTCCGGCCGCGGCTGAGCCGCCGCGACCGGGCGAGCGATGGTCTGGGTGCTCATTTGCGGGCCACACCGTCCAGCTCCTTCAGCACGTCCTGCGGCGACTTGCGGCCGAGGATGACCTCGTCCAGCGACGGGCCGAACTTGGAGCGGAAGTCGAGGAACGTCGCGCCGCCGTACTCGAAGACGGCCTTGTCCAGGTTCTTCCAGGCGAACGACCCGGCCGGGTTGGCCTTCACGAACGCGCTGTCCCCGGCGGTGCTGCTGATCGGGACACCGACGTCGAGCTTGGAGATCGCCTCCTGCGACTTCTGGTCCTGCATCGCCTTCACGAACGCCAGCGCGGCCTGCGGGTACTTGGTGCCCTCGCCGACGGCGGCGACGCGGCCACCGACGTACATGACCTCCTTGCTGTCCTTCAGGTTGAAGTAGGCGAGGTCCTTGCACTTGTCGCCGATGCCCTCGCCGCCCTTGCCGCAGTCGACGTACGGGCTGGCGAAGCCCATCGCGGCCTCGCCGGTGGTGACCAGCGCGGTCTTGGCGCTGTTCTGGTACCCGTACGTCGAGGTCTTGTCGACGCTGACCATGTCGTGCACGAGCTGCAGCGCCTCGGTGCCGGCCGGGCTGTCGAACGTCGGCTGCCCGTCCGCGTCGAACATCTGGCCGCCCTTGGCGCCCATGAACGCGACGAACTGCTGGCGGTAGTTGCTGGCCGGGGCCCAGAAGTCGAAGCCGGTCCGGGTGATCTGGCCCTTGGCGTCGCGCTTGGTCAGCTTCTTGGCGTCCTCCCGCAGCTCGGCCAGCGACTGCGGCGGCTTGGCGGGGTCGAGGCCGGCCTCGGTGAAGGCGCTCTTGCTGTACGCCAGCAGCCGCGGGTTCGCGACCACCGGTACGGCGTACAGGTCGTTGTCGAACTTCATCGGCGGGACGAAGGCCGGGTAGACGGCCTTCTCCAGCTCGTCGGTGCTGACGCCGAGCTTGGTCAGCGACTGGATCGCGCCCAGGTCGGCGAGCGGCTGGACCCAGCCGATGCCCGCGCTGACCACGTCGTAGTTGCTGCCGGCCGAGAGCGCGGTGGAGATCTTCTGGTTCAGGTTGTCGTACGGGACGAAGTCGGGCTCGACCTTCATCTGCGGGTAGGTCCGGTGGAAGATGTCGACGATCCCCTGGAAGACCGCCTGGCCCTCGTTGTCGGCGGAGAAGTTCGGCACCACCACGCGCAGGGTGCCGGTCGCGGTCGCCGGGTCCTGGCCCTCTTGGCCGCCGTCCTCACCGGAGGAGCAACCGGCCAGCACTGTCGTCAGCGCGACGGCCAGCGCGGCCGCGGCCTTGAGTCCTCGCTGCATGTCCTTCACCACTTCCTGTCGGCGGCCGCGTCGATCGGGCCGGTAAACGCTTCCCGACACAGTGGGCATTTCTAGTATCGTTTCGCAATACTCTCTGAAACTTCGGTGCTCAAGCCATCAAGTCGTAGGTGTCCGCGCGGACCTCGTGGCGCAGCTCGAGCCCGGCCAGGTAGCGGCGGATCTCGTCGACGACGATCGCGCCCTGGGTCCGGCGCGAGTGCCAGGTCTGGGCGCCGAGGTGCGGCGTGAGCAGCACGTTGGGCAGCCGCCACCACTCGGAGTCGGCCGGCAGCGGCTCATTGTCGAACACGTCGAGCGCCGCACTGATCCGCCCGCTGCGCAGTTCGTTCAGGAGTGCCTCGGTGTCGACCAGCGCTGACCGGGCGGTGTTGATCAGGACACCGCGGTCGGGGATCAGGCTGAGTCGCTTCGCGTCCAGCATGTGCCGGGTCTCCGCGGTCACGGGGGCGTGCAGCGCGACGACGGCCGACGAGGTGAGCAGCAGCTCGAGCGGGACGAGCCGGGCGCCGAGCTCCTTCGCCTCGCGCTCGTCGAGGTACGGGTCGTAGAGCAGCGCCTGCGCGCCGGAAGCGACCACCAGCTTGAGATATGCGCGCCCGACGCGGCTTGCGCCGATGACGCCGACGGTCGTCCCGGCCAGGGTCCGGCCGAGTCCGAAGTCGGCGTTGTGCCAGGCGTGGTCGCGCAGGTTCGTGGTCATCACGCGGTCGACCTGGTCGAGGTCGCGCAGCCGCGAGATCGTCATGAACAGCGCCAGTTCGGCCACCGACTGCGCCATGCCGGCCGATGCCTGACTGACCCTCAGTCCGCTCGAGAGGTGGGCCGGCGTGACGAGATGCCGGATCGTGCCCGCACTGTGCACGAGCAGCTTCAGCCGCGACCCCGGATCAGCCGGCAGCGGTGCCGACCCCCATCCGGTGACGAGGATGTCGGCCGCCAGTCGGTCCCGGGCCCGGCTCACGCGACCGAAGCTCTCCAGCCGTGCCGTCTCGTCCGGCCCGAACAGTTCCCCTTCCAGCTCGGACGGCAGATCGACGTACAAGGCGACCATGGAACGGCCTTTCGCTGGGCAGTAACAGCTAGATTGTTTCTAGATGTGTTACTGCCCAGAGTAAGCAGAGGGTTGCGCCCGCTGCAAACGCTTACCAGCTACTTCTCGGTCGGCGGTGCCTGGGTGTGCAGGACATCGCGGACCTGTTCGGCGGCGCGGAAGATGGTTTCGCTGATGAAGTCGCTGAACCGGGCGATGTTCTCCAGGCGGGTGCCGGCCAGGGTGCCGTGGCCGAGGATCGGGACGCCCTGGCGGGCGGTCTCGGCGAGGCGGCCGATGCCCTGGGCGCTGGCGATCGTCGACTGGTACCAGACGTCGTTGTCGGCGAAGTAGCGCTCGCGGCGGCGCTCGTCGCGTTCGCGGCGGATCAGCCCCTGCTCCTCGAGGAACGCGATCGCCTTCGAGACCGACGCGGGGCTCACCTGCAGGTGCTGGACGAGTTCGGCCGCGGTCAGGCTGCCGGCTTCGGCGATCAACAGGCAGGTCAGCACGCGGGAGGCCATCTTCGGCAGGCCCTGCGCGGTGAGGAGGGTAGTGAAGAGCTCCTCGTACGCACGAACGGCCTCGGCGTCGCGGCCGTTGCCGGCCAGCAGTGGCTTGCCCTGGGTGCGGCGAGTGGTCTGCTTCGGGCGATGCGCGCGGCGCTCGGTCGCGCGGTGCGCAGCGTCGGCCTGGTAGCCGGTCGGGCCGCCGTTGCGCATCACCTCGCGGGTGACCGTCGAGGTCGGCCGATCGAGGCGGCGCGCGATCTCGGCGTACGGGAGGTCGTCGGCCAGTCCGAGCGCGATCTGCTGGCGTTCCTTCTGACTGAGCCTGCCACCGGACACCGGGGGTTCCTCTCGTTGGTCTGGTCAGTGCAACGGTTTGTTGCGTTAGTTCTTGTTCTGATGTAGTGAAAACATGTGCTCCTGCTTATAGATGCTTGAGTGTGAGGCTTGTCTGAGGTTATCAGACCTATGAACGCAACGTAGCGTTTCCGATATCAGAAACAACCGCCGGTGCCAGGTGATCGCCGACCTCCGCGGCGACCTGCGGCACATCGCTGCGCGGTGCGGCGGCGGGGTTGTTAGAGAGCTGTGAGGACGCGGGGGATCGGCGGTTGTGGTGGATAGGGTTCCCGGATGCTCATCGGGAACCTCATCTGGGGTGTCGGTCTGGTCGCGGTCCTGCTGGGCCTGGTCGCGACCATGCGCTACCGGGTGCTGGTCGGCGCATTGCTGATCGTGGCCGGGCTCGCTGTCGGCGTCGCCGGGTCAGAGGTCGTTGCCGGGTAGGTGGATCTCGGTCCCGCCCGGGTCGCCGGGATGGCGGACCCAGAGGACTCCGGTCTCGGAGTCGTAGCGGTGGCCCTCGACCGGCTTCGAGGTGCGGAGAGCAGTGAGGACCTCGACTCCTCGTGGGGCCTCGCAGGTGAAGCGGATACCGGTGGCGTCCCGGTGCCAGTCGGTGATGCGGCCGGCGGAAGCGATCACCGGTGAGTCGTCGTAGGTGAGGTCGCGCAGCCAGGTCACGGCGCCGGGTTCGAGTTCGCGGCCGGTGACGATGCCGAGCTGCGGGTCGAGCAGGTCGACGTACGAGCCCTCGATGGTGTGGGTGCCGTGCAGTACGGCGCCGATCAGGTACGGGCCGCGTTGGACGGCGAGCCAGTTCGTGGGAGTCCAGCGCCGGCCGGCGTCCTTGGTGAGGGCTTCGAGGGCGGCGACGAGGGCAGCGGGTTGTTCGGTGAAGTCGGCGGGCCGGGCGTTGAGGAACTGGACGCGGCCCTTGCCGACGGGCTGGATTGTCGGGTTGCTGCGATCAGCGCCGAGCGCCTCGGCCAGGTGGTCGGCGCAGGTCGGGTAGCGGCCGGTCCACCAAGAACGCATTGCGTGGTATGGGTCGGCGTCGTTGCCGACGTACAGGAGACTGCCGCCGCGGTTCACCCAGCCGGCCAGCGCGTAGTGGATGCCGGGCGCGAGCGGCTTCTGGAACTCGTAGCTGAGCACGAGCAGGTCGACGTCGTCGAGCGCGTCAGGAGTGTCGATCACGTTCTCGAGCTGGACCGGGCAGACCTGCTGGCCGTCGTACAGGGGAGGTAGGGCGAGGCCGTAGAAGTCGGAGAAGTGCAGCTGCTCGCGGCCTTCGAGGGCGAGCGCGTCCTGCAGGCCGTCGTAGTGGCCGCTCTCGCCGCCGGGGGACCAGCGCTGGAACATCGCGGTGTCGGACAGCGCGACGCCGATCCGCGGGCCGTCGCCGTGACGGCGTACGTCGGGCTGGTCGAGGTCGCGGAGGCTGTTCATCGCGACCAGGTAGCTGGTGGCGGTCTCCGGTGGGATCGGCTCGCGCTCGGTGGAGCCTTGGCGTGGGTAGGAACGGTTGAAGATGCGGTTCGGCCAGGGCGCGACCTCGTAGCGCGAGACGCCCGGATGCAGCAGCGACGCGACGAGGGTGCGCTGGTAGTTGGCGAGGTAGTCCTCCCAGGTGCGGTCCGGGTGGTCCTCGATCGGGTCGTGCAGGAACCACATCCGGCGGTCGGTGCCGCGGGTCAGGTCCTGCGCGATGCCGTACTCCAGGTACGCCGTCGCGAAGGTGCGCTCGGCGACCTGGCCGTCGTACACGTTGGGGGTGCGCGCCGTCCCGGTCCAGACCTGCGCGATCGCGCCGTCGACCGCGGGCAGCGTGCGCAGCTTGGACTCGGGACTGACGATCTGCCACTGGGTGTAGTTGAGCAGGCTGTGCGTCGGGACGTAGAACCGGACCTCGCGACCCTGCTTGATTGCTTCGTCACGCAGTACGGACGTCACGCGATCAAGGCTCCGCGTGAGCAGATGCTGCTTGAGCTGCCCGGACCGGAAGTGCGCCTCGGCGGTGCTGTGCGGCGGCTGCCACGGCTCACCGAAGAAGGCCAGCCACTCCCGCTTGAACGACGCCGAGTACCCGGCACGGGCCCAGAACTCCGGCTCCTCCAGGTGAATCCCTTCCACCCCGAGCGCGAGCACCGGCCGCAGCTTCTCGATCAGGTACTCGGTGAACGCGAACGTCGGCACCATGTACGGGATGTCCACGCTCTTCCCGTGCAGGATCGGCGACCCGTCCCCGGCGGTCTGCGCGTCGTCCCAGTGGTCGTCCCCGTCCCACCGCCCGTCGAGGTAGTCCTGGTAGTTCCCCCAGGAGATCCCGGTCATCAGATGCACCCGGTACCCGGCCTCCCGCCACCGCGCGATCCGCTCCGCGGTGCTGTCGTTCAACCCGTAGACCATCACGAAGTCGGTCCGCAGATCGATCGTCGCGTCGTACGCCGCCTGCTCCTGGAACCCGGTCGCCTCACGGTCCTTGCGGTCGTTCATCCGCTGCTCCGTTCCCTCGACTTCCTTCCACCCTTCCCGGTCAACCGGCAAGCCGCCACCGCACGTCCGGAATCGGACACTCTGGGTCAGGTAGTTTTCGGGCATGACTGATCTCGCCGCGAAGGCCTCTGAGTTGTTGAAGCTGCATCACACCGGGACGACCTTGGTGCTGCCGACGGTGTGGGACGCGTGGTCGGCGCGGGCTGTGGCCGGGGCCGGGTTCGCGGCGTTGAGTGTCGGGAGTCATCCGTTGTCGGAGGCTCGGGGGCAGGGTGACAACGAGGCGATGTCGCTGGACGACGCGCTGGACGGGATCCGGCGGATCACCGGGGCGGTCGACGTACCGGTGACGGCTGATGTGGAGTCGGGGTACGACACGCCTGCCGCGGAGCTGGTCGAGCGGGTGCTGGAGGCCGGGGCGGTGGGGATCAACATCGAGGACACCGTGCACAGCGAGGGGCGGCTGCGGTCGGTCGAGGAGCACGCCGACTACATCGGGGCGATCCGGGCGGCGGCTGACGCGGCCGGGGTCGAGCTGGTGATCAACGCGCGGACCGACGCCTACATCGGGAAGTACGAGAAGTTCGACGACCCGCTCGCCGAGGCGATCCGGCGGTCGCAGGCCTGTGAGGCCGCGGGGGCTCGGTGCGTCTACCCGGTGCTGGTGCCGGACGCCGCGTCGTTGCGGACGTTGATGGGGGAGTTGTCGGGGCCGGTGAACGTGACCGCGCATCCGGTCAAGGGCGCGGCCTCGGGCTCGTACGACGAACTGAAGGCGGCCGGCGTGCAGCGGATCACCTTCGGGCCGTTGCTGCAGCTGGCGCTGGCCGATCCGCTGGCCGAGCTGGTCGCGCGCTGGCGCTGAGGCGGCGGTCCGGGCCAGATGGACAGCAGATGAACAAATCTGGCCCGCGTTGTGTCGCCCGGTGGGCTGCGCGATGGTTGAAACATGGACAGGTCAGAAGAGCACCGGGCCATCGACGAGATCGTCGACCGGCTGGCGAAGCAGTTCCCTGGCGTCCCGAGCGAGAGCGTCGCGGAGGTCGTCCACCAGGTCCAGCCGGAGTTCGACCAGGCGCCGATCCGCGACTTCGTCCCGCTCTTCGTGGAGCGGGACGCGAAGCAGCGGCTGCGCCAAACCTCCAGCTAGTCGTCCGACCCCTCCCTGCAGCTGGACGGCGACCCCGCGAGCGGCGGCGCGCTGTCCAACTGGAGGAGCGGCCGGCTAGGCGGTGATCCCCGCGGCGAACAGCTGCGGCCAGATCTCGGACTGATCGGCGACCTGGACACCGAGCTTCTCAGCCTTGGTGAGCTTCGACGCGCCGACGTCCGCGCCGGTGATCAGCAGGTCGGTGGTCGCCGAGACCGACGACGCGATCGTCGCGCCCGCGGTCTCGCACAGGCGCTGGAACGCGGGCCGCGGCACCTTCTCACCTGAGCGTGGGTCGCTGATCGACCCGGTCACGACCACCGTCTTGCCCGCCAGCGGCGCGCCCGCGGCGATCACCGGCGGCAGGTCCTCCTCCAGTACGTCGAGCGAGACGCCCGCCGCGCGCAGCCGCTCCAGCTCCGGCCGGAGCCGCGTCAGGTGCTCGATCAGCGATGCCGCGACCTTCGGGCCGATGTCGTCGACCGCGACCAGCCCTTCCTCGCCGGCGTCGAGCACGTCCTCCAGCGACCCGAAGCCCGCGCGGCACAGCCGCGCCGCCGTCCCCTCCGAGGCCATCGGGATCGCCAGCCCGATCAACGCCCGGCGCAGCCCGACCTGCCGACTGGTGTCGATCGACTCGATCATCCGGGTCGCCGAGACCTCGCCGACCCGGTCGAACTCGAGCAGCCCTTCCTTGGTCAGCTGGTAGAAGTCCGACGGGTTCTCCAGGATCCCGGCCTCGGCGAGCCGCTCGATCCAGACCCCGCCGATCGCGTCGATGTCGGCCGCGGCCCGCGACGCCCAGTGGATCAGGCGGCGTACGGTCTGGGCCGGGCAGGACACGTTCGTGCAGAACAGCTCACGGCTGTTGCCCTGCTCGGTCAGCGGCTGCGCGCACGAGGGACAGACGGTCGGCGGCACGATGTCCTGCTCGGCGCCGGTCCGCTTCGACGCGTCCAGTACGCCGGCCACGAACGGGATCACGTCACCCGCACGCCGGACCAGCACCGTGTCACCGATCTTGATGCCACGAGCCCGGATCACCTCCTGGTTGGCCAGCGTCGCGCGGGTCACCGTCGTCCCGCCGACGAAGACCGGCTCCAGCCAGGCGACCGGGGCGATCTTGCCGGTCTTGCCGACGTCCCAGCGCACGTCGGCCAGTACGGTCGTCTTCTCCTCGGCCGCGAACTTGTACGCCAGCGCGCCGCGCGGTGAGCTCGACCTCGTCCCGGCCGCGGCGAACGCGTCCCGGTCGGCCAGCCGGAGCACGGCACCGTCGAGGTCGTAGTCGAGGTCGTTGCGCTGCTCCTCGATCGTGCTGATCACCGCCTGCGCCGCGGCCGCGTCGTCGCAGTGCCGCATCTCGGCGGCGGTGAACCCGAGCGTGCGCAACGCGCGGTCGAGGTCGGAGTCGGTGCTGTCGGCATCGGTCAGCAGGTCGAAGGCGAGGAACTGCAGCCGGCGCTCGGCGACCGTGGCCGGATCCTTCGCGCGCAACGTCCCGGCGGCCGCGTTGCGCGGGTTGATCAGCGGCTTGTCGGCGTGATTCTTGTTGTACGCCGCGAAAGTGGAGCGCAGCATCACCGCCTCGCCCCGGACCTCGACGCGGCCTTCCGCCGCGACCGAAGCCGGTACGCCGTCCGCCAGCGCGCGGACGAGCGGCGTCACGTCGTCACCGGTCGTGCCGTCGCCGCGGGTGATCGCGCGGGCGAGCTTGCCGTCCTCGTAGACCAGCGCGAGCGACAGCCCGTCGAGCTTCGGCATCACCACCACCGACCGGCCGGGGAAGCGGTTGAAGAACGCCTCGACCTGCTCGGGCTTGGTTGCCTTCTCCAACGACAGCATCGGCCGCGAGTGCCGCACCGGGGCGTGCAGCACCGCCGGCGCGCCGACCTGCTCCAGCGGATTCGGGTCCGGCGCCAGCGCCGGGTTGTCCGTGACCAACTGCCGCAGCTCGTCCTCGATCGCGTCGTACTCGGCGTCCGCCACCGAGGGCGATCCCCGGTAGTAGGCGTCGCGCAGCTCGACGATCTGGTCGGCCAGCTCCTGAATCCGTTTCCCAACGTCCACAGGAGGACGCTACCCAAGCCCACGGACAATTTCCGGCTGTTGCGGCTGGGCGGAAGGGCGAGTTCGTCAGCGGTCCGTGCGTTCCGGGGTCAGCCGGCGCCGGAGCGTCGTTGCCTCGGCGGCCAGGAGGGTGAAGCCGCAGGCTTCGGCGATCGCTTCGGCGTGGATCGCATGGGCCAGAGCGGCGGGGGCGTCCTGGTGTGCCGCGGCGAGGACGATCAGTGCTTCTGCTTCGACGTACGGGTAGGAATCCCGGGCGATCGCGAGGCAGTCCTCAGCGGAGCTGATCGCGGCGGCGAGGTCGCCGAGGGCGAGGTGGGCCTGAGCGACGGTGGCCATGGTCTGGGCCTGCGCCTTGCGGTCGCGGCCGGTGACGGCGAGGTCGCGGGCTCGGAGCGCGAGGTCCAGGGCAGCGGCGGAGTCGCGCTGGAGGTGCAGCCGCGCGAGCTCGTCCAGCGTCGACAGCTCTCCGCGCGGATAGGACTGCTGCCGGTACGCATCCAGTACGTCGTTCAGCAGGTCAGCTGCCGAGTCGACGTCGCCGAGCTGGCGGAGGGCGCTCGCCAGGTTGCCCTTGATGATCAGGTCGGACGCCGGGCGGCTACCGGCGTTCAACCGCAGCGCCTCGGCGAACAGGTCGGCGGCCTCGCGCAGCTCGCCCTGGTACAGGCGGACCATCCCGAGCCCGTTGACGGCGATCGCCGCGACGTGACCGGGCGGCTCGGTCTGGGTGCAGCTGAGGGAGCGGGTCATCCAGTGGGCGGCTTCGTGCAGGGTGCCGCGTTCCAGGTGATGCCAGCCGACCTGGTGAGCGCTGTACGCGGCTGCGGTGGTCCAGCCGGTGGCTACAGCCAGAACGTGTGCGGCCAGACAGTCTGCGAGCGAGTCGTCGTCGCGACCTGCTGCAGCCAGAGCCTGGCCGCGGTTGATCAGCATGGCTACGAGGGCTCTGTTGTTGCCGGAGGCTCTGGCGGCCGTCGTACCGGCTTGGGCTACCTGCAGCCAGCCGTCTGCCTCGCGGCACATGAGGTAGTAGCCGCGGAGTTGGTCGGTGAGGTGCCAGGCGAGCTGCGGGTCGGTGGTGGTGGTCACCAGGGCGACCAGCGAGCGGAGCTCGTCCGCCAGCCAGGTCAGGGTGGCGTTGGAGGAGGAGGTGCTCGGCTCGCCGGTGCTGAGGCGGAGGAGCTGGGGATAGGTGCGGTCGATGGTGGCGGTGACGGTGTCGGCGTACCAGGTGTGGAGTCTTGTCCGGGCAGCGTCGGACTCGGGATCGTCGGTGACGAGGCGGGCGGCGTACAGGCCGAGGAGGTCGTGGAAGCGGTAGCGGTTGCTGGTGTGCTGCAGGAGCATGTTGGCTTCGAGCAGGTCGTCCAGGATGCGTTCGGCGTCAGGGGTGGGCAGGCCGAGCAGGACGCCGGTGCTGTCGGCGCTGAAGTCGTCGCCGGGGTGGAGACTGCAGAGGCGGAAGGCGCGCTGGGCGGTGGGGCTCAGGTCGGCGTAGCTGAGCTGGAAGCTGGTGAGGACGCTGGACTCGCCGAGGGTCAGCTCGGACAGGCGGCGGTTGCTGTCGTCGAGGCGGCGAGCCAGGTCGGCGACCGTCCACTCGCGGCGGGTCGCCAGGCGGGCGCCGGCGATGCGGAGGGCCAGGGGGAGGCGGCCGCAGGCTTCGGCGAGGGCTGCCACGTCTTCGGCGCGGGCGTCGAGGGTTCTGGCGGTGGAGGCGATCAGGCGGGCGGCGTCGTCGGTGGGGAGTGGCTCGAGGTCGATGACCTCGGTGGCGATCAGGTCGGGGAGGCGGCGACGGCTGGTGATGATCACATCGCTGCGGCCGGCGCCCGGGAGGAGGGGGCGGACCTGTGCCGCGTCCTGGGCGTTGTCGAGTACGACGAGGAGACGTCGGTCGGCCAGCTCGCTGCGGAAGAGCGCGGCAGCCTCCGCCTCCTCGGTACCGATCCTTCTGCTGGGCACGCCGAGCGCTCGCAGGAACCGGCCGAGCACCTGCAAGGGCTGTGGAGCAACGGTGTCGGCGCCGCGCAGGTCGGCGTACAGCTGGCCGTCGGGGTACTCGGCTCGGAGGTGGTGGGCGGCGGTGAGGGCCAGGGCGGTCTTGCCGACGCCGGCGATGCCGTTGACCAGAACGGCGCGGGAGGAGACGGCGGCTGGTTCCCGGAGTGCTGTGCAGATCGCAGCCAGTTCCCCGTCGCGGCCGACGAAGTCAGGTGGGGCTGACGGCGCTTGCTGCTGCTTTCTTCTGGGTTCGCGCAGGACTGCCAGGTGTGCCTCGCGGAGGCGTTCGCCGGGGTCGATCCCGAGCTGGTCGGCGAGCGCGGCACGGATGCGCTCGTACGCCGAGAGCGCTTCGGCCTGTCGGCCGGCTGCGGCGAGGGTCTGGATGAGCTCGGCGTGCAGTGGCTCGTCGAGCTCGTGGTGCGCGGTCAGGTCGCGGAGGGACTGCAGCGCGCGCTCTGGTACGCCGGCCTCGCGGGTCCGTGCGGCGAAGGTGTGGACGGCCTCGGCGTACTCGTTGGTGAGCGCCAGGTAGAGCGGGTGGGACGCGTCGCTGTCCGGCTCCCCGCGCCAGAGCGCGAGGGCGCTGGTGAGGTCCTCCAGCGCGGCCTTCGGCGTTTCGGTGGCCTGCGCGACCAGCTCGCGGAAGGCGAGGAGGTCGAGGGTCTCGGCGGTCGCGTCCAGCCGGTAGCCGGTGCGGTCTCCGGTGATGACCGGACTCCCGGGCTCCAGCAGGAGAGCTGACGGGCCACCTGGCTCCAGCAGCCGGCGCAATCTCGCGATGCGGGTCTGGAGCAGGCTTGCGGCGTTCGCCGGTGTTCGGCGGGGCCACAGCAGCTCGACGAGTTCGTCGTGGCCGACCGTCGTACCGGGTGAGAGGGCCAGGCGGGCCAGCAGGGTGCGCTGGGCGGCGGAGTTCACCGGGACGGGAGCGTCGCCGGAGCGCAGGTCGAGCGGGCCGAGGATGTTGATTCGTACTGTGCCCGCGGCGGGGCGGCTGGTCCGCGGGGGCTTGGCAGCGGCGTGCAGGACGCCGGTGTCGTGCGAGCTGAGGGCGAGGACGGCGGCCAGCGCGTCGACCGAGTCCGGCTTCGGGCTTCTGGTCCGGCCCTGTTCCAGGTCGCGGACGGCCGCGGTGCTCAGGCCGGCCTGGTCGGCCAGTGCTTGCTGCGTCAGGTCGGACCGGCGGCGGAACGAGCGCAGCAGCTCGCCGAAGCGGCCGGGTGGCGGTCCGTGGGCAGGGGATTCACCCGCGAGGTCATCCAGCGGCCGTCGGGACACGATGGTCATCCTACTGACGCCCCCAGGTCACCGAACGGCCAGATGCTTGCGCTCGGCAACGGGCTCGGCGGGGAGGGTAGCGAGGCTCGATGTCGGGGCGCTGCCCGTACTGCGCCCGTAGTTCCGGGCGGTCTCCGACGCGCTAGCGTCTCGCGGCATGAGCAGATATCTGGACCCGGCCGAGGTCCTCGGGCCCGACGTTGCCCAGCGGGTCGAGCCGCTGGGCAACGGGCGACGGTACGTCCGGGCGACGCAGTGGGCGCTGTTCTTCTCCTGGCTGGTGGACTTCGGCGTGTTCGTGATCGGGCTGTTCGTCGGCGCGATGGTGCTGGCGTCGGTGCCGTCGCTGGACAACGTGGCGGTCGGCACCGGCGTACTCGTGCTGGTGCCTGCAGTGCCCTTGCTGTACGGCGTGCTCTACGGCAACGGGCGATCGCTCGGCGCGGTGCTGACCGGCACCCGGCTGGTGCAGCTGAAGGACGGCGGCCGCCTCGGCGCTCGCGGTCCGTGGGCGATGCTGGTGCGACTCCTGCTGCTACCGCTGCTGATGGTGTTCGTGCTGATCGGCGCGTTCGCCGGTGGTACGGGCTCGCCACCGGGCTCACTGCGCCGAGGCAGCATCGACGTCGAGGCCAGCAACCGGCTGTGGGCCGCCGAGGCAGCCAACTAGGCGCCGGCACCACCGTCGGCCGGGATGATCGCGCCGGTGACGATCGACGCCCGGTCGCTGAGCAGCCACGCGGCCAGCTCGGCGATCTCGCGCGGCTCGGCCATCCGGCGGAGCGGGCTGGACGACGTGATCATGTCGACGACCCCCGGCGTCGCCGCTTCCCAGGTGTCGATCATCTCGGTCGCGGTCCCGCCGGGGGTGATGCCGTTGACGCGGATGCGGTCGGCGGCCCAGGTGACGGCCGCGGTCTCCGTCAGGCTGTTCAGCGCGCGCTTCATCGCGCCGTACGCCGGAAGCGCGGGATTCGCGCGCCGGCTGCCGATGCTGGAGGTGTTCACGATCGCGCCGCCGGTGCCCCGGCGCATCAGCGCGGCCTCAGCGTTCATCGCGGTCCAGTGGGCGCGGAAGTTGACCGCGAACTGTTCCTCGATGTCCGCGTCGCTGGTCGTGTCGAGCGGGCCGGGACGGCTCTGGATCGCGGCTGCGTTGTTGAAGGCACCGTCGAGGCGGCCGTGCAGCTCGTGCGCGCGGTCGACCGCCGTACGGACGCTCGCACTGTCGGCGAGATCGAGCTGTACGGCGTCCGCGACGCCGCCGTCGGCGCGGATCTCCGCGACGATCTTCTCGAGCGCCTCGATACCGCGGGCGGCCAGGACGACCGCCGCGCCCTCGGCGGCGAACAAGTGCGCGGCCGCGGCGCCGATGCCGCGGCTGGCGCCGGTGATGAAGATGACCTTGTCGGTCAGGAGTCCAGTTGTCATGCCGACAACTGTTGTGCGGCACGAGGAGCCCAGACAGGCACAGGCTGTACCAGGCTGCGGCGCGAGGCGGCGGGCAGACTGGGGGTATGGACAAGCAGGAGCTCGGGGCGTTTCTCCGGAGCCGGCGGGAGCGGCTCCGGCCGGAGGACGTCGGGCTGCCGTCGGGCGCTCGGCGGCGGACGCCAGGGCTGCGGCGCGAGGAGGTGGCGGTGCTGGCGCACATCTCCACGGAGTACTACGTGCGGCTGGAGCAGGGTCGGGCGCCGCGACCGTCTGGTGAGGTGCTGGCGGGGATCGCGCGGGCGTTGCTGCTGACGGATGCCGAGTCGGATCACCTGCACGTGCTGGCCGGTACGGCGCCCAGCCGGAGCGGCCTGCACCGCCGGGACGTGCGGCCGAGCATCCTCGCGCTGATCGAGCGGCTGCCGCAGACGGCGGCGTTCGTGACGTCCGCGGCGTTCGAGGTGCTGGCCTGGAACGAGCTGGCGGCGGCGCTGATGGAGGACTTCGGGGCCCTGAAGCCGGAGGACCGCAACCTTGCCCGCCGGGCGTTCCTGGGATCAGGGACGCTGTACGGCGTCTCGGACGCGACCGAGTTCCGGCACCACGTGGTGATGCACCTGCGCTCGACCGTGGCCCGCTACCCGCAGGACCCGGTGGTGACCGGGCTGATCCAGGAGCTCCGGGAAGGCAGCACCGAGTTCGCCAGGCTGTGGGAGCGTCACGACGTACAGGCTGCTCAGATGCTCACCAAGACGTTCCAGCACCCGGCGGTCGGCGAGATCACCGTGGACTGCGACGCGATGGCGCTGACCGACCGCGACCAGAACCTCGTCCTCTACAGCGCGCCGGCGGGTTCCCGGGACGCCGAGGCACTCGCGCTTCTGAACGTCTGGGGAGTGGAAGGCCAGCTCCTGACATAGGGTTCTGGCATGGGGAGCAGCGTGTACGTCGCATCCGTCGAGGGGTCCACCGGGAAGTCGACGGTCGCCCTCGGGGTGTTGCAGCAACTGTCGCGCCGGGTCGGGCGGGTGGCCGTGTTCCGGCCGATCGTGCGACCCGACACCGACCGGCACGGCGGGCGCGACTACGTGCTCGACCTGCTGATCTCGCACGACGCGGTCGACCTCGCCTACGAGGACTGCGTCGGCGTCACCTACGACGAGGTGCACGACGACCCGGACGCCGCGCTGGACGTGATCGTGCGCCGGTACCACGCGGTCGCCGAGCAGGCCGACGCCGTGCTGGTGGTCGGCAGCGACTACACCGACGTCGGGACGCCGACCGAGTTCTCCTACAACGCGAAGATCGCCGCCAACCTCGGTACGCCGGTGCTGCTGGTGCTGAACGGGTTCGACCGGACCCTCGACGACCTGCAGGCGATCAGGGACCTGTCCGTCGCCGAGCTGACCGCCAACCACGGTGCGCTCGCAGCGGTCGTCGTGAACCGCGCCGACCCGCAGGACCTCGACCGGTTCGCGACGGCGCTCGGCGCGGACGGCGTACCGGCGTACGCGCTGCCGGAGGAGCCGGTGCTCAGCCAGCCGACCCCGGCGGACCTGCTGGCGCCGATCGACGGACGGATGGTCAGCGGCGATCCCGAGCTGCTGACGCGGGAGGTCAGCGGGCTGCTGGTCGCCGGGATGACGATGCCGAACGTGCTCGACCGGCTGTTCGACGGCGCCGCGGTGATCACGGCGGCCGACCGGCCGGAGGTCGTGCTCGGCGTTCTGATGGCGCACGCGTCGCGGACCTTCCCGCAGATCTCGGCGATCGTGCTGAACGGCGGCTTCACGCTGCCGCCGCAGGTGCAGCAGCTGATCGAGAGCCTCGGCGTGACGCTGCCGATCCTGGAGACCGATCTCGACACCCAGGCGGCGTCGGCGGCGCTGACCGCCGTCCGCGGTCGCCTGACCAAGGACTCGCCGCGCAAGATCGACCTCGCGCTGGCGCTGTTCGAGCAGCACGTCGACAGCCAGGCGCTGCTCGACCAGCTCGCGGTCGCCCGCAGCAACGCGGTCACGCCGCTGATGTTCGAGCACCGGCTGATCGACGCGGCCGTTGCCGACCGCAAGCACATCGTGCTGCCCGAGGGCGAGGAGGAGCGGATCCTGCGGGCCGCCGACGTGCTGCTCCGGCGGGGCGTGGCCGAGCTGACGCTGCTCGGTGATCCGGTCGCGATCAGCGCGAAGACGGCCGGCCTCGGTCTCGACCTGTCGGCGGCGCACTTCGTCGACCCCGAGCACGACCCGCTCGCCGAGCAGTTCGCGGCCGAGCTGCACCGGCTCCGGCAGCACCGCGGCGTCGATCTCGACCGGGCCCGCGAGCTGGTCAAGGACGTCTCGTACTTCGGCACGATGATGGTCCAGCTCGGTCTCGCCGACGGCATGGTGTCGGGCTCGATCCACACCACCGCGCACACGATCCGCCCGGCGCTGGAGATCGTGAAGACCGAGCCCGGCGTCTCGGTGGTGTCGTCGGTGTTCTTCATGTGCCTGCAGCACCAGGTCCTCGTGTACGGCGACTGCGCGGTCAACCCGGACCCGACCGCCGAGCAGCTGGCCGACATCGCGATCTCGTCGGCCTCGACGGCGGTCGCGTTCGGCGTCGACCCACGGATCGCGATGCTGTCGTACTCGACCGGCTCGTCCGGCACCGGCACCGACGTCGAGAAGGTGTCGAAGGCAACGACCATCGTCCGCGAGCGGGCGCCGGAGCTGCTCGTCGAGGGGCCGATCCAGTACGACGCGGCGATCGACGCCGCCGTCGCCCGGACCAAACTGCCGGACTCGCCGGTGGCCGGCCGCGCGACGGTGTTCGTCTTCCCCGACCTGAACACCGGCAACAACACGTACAAGGCGGTCCAGCGCTCGGCGAACGCGGTCGCGGTCGGTCCGGTGCTGCAGGGCCTGCGCAAACCGGTGAACGACCTGTCCCGAGGAGCCACGGTGCGAGACATCATCAACACGGTCGCGATCACCGCGCTGCAGGCGCAGCAGGGTGGCGACCGATGAGCGACTACGTACTGGTGATCAACGCGGGGTCCTCGTCGCTCAAGTACAGCCTCGTCGACGCGGGCTCGGGGGAAGCGCTCGCCGAGGGCCTGATCGAACGCATCGGCGAGTCCGAGGGCCACCAGCAGCACCGCGGCCCGGACGGCGAGACCGAGAGCTCGGACGCGCTGGCCACCCACGAGGACGCCCTCCGCGCCGCCCTCGACGCGTTCGCGAAGCACGGCCCGTCGCTCGACGACCTGGAGCTCGCGGCTGTCGGCCACCGGGTCGTCCACGGCGGCGCGAAGTTCGCCGTACCGAGTCTGATCGACGACGCCCTCGTGGCCGAGGTCACCGACCTGGTCCCGCTCGCGCCGCTGCACAACCCGGCCAACCTGGAAGGCATCGAGGTCGCGCGCAGGCTGTTCCCCGACCTCCCGCAGGTCGCCGTCTTCGACACCGCCTTCCACCAGACGCTCCCACCGCACGCCTACACGTACGCCGTACCGTCGGAATGGCTCGACGACCACGGCATCCGCCGCTACGGATTCCACGGGACGTCGCACTCGTTCGTCTCCGAGCAGGCCGCGCACCGGCTCGGCCGCGACCTGGCCGACCTGAACCTGATCGTCCTGCACCTCGGCAACGGCTGCTCCGCGGCCGCGGTCCAGGGCGGCGAGTCGGTCGAGACCTCGATGGGCATGACCCCGCTCGAAGGTCTCGTGATGGGCACCCGCTCCGGCGACCTCGACCCCGCGGTGCACGGCCACCTGGTCCGCGAGGCCGGCTGGTCGGTCGACGAGATCGACAACGCGCTGAACAAGAAGTCCGGCCTGAAGGGCCTGGCCGGCGAGAACGACTTCCGCGCGCTGGCCAAGCTGCGCGCGGCCGGTGACCCGAAGGCCGAGCTGGCCTTCGACGTGTACTGCCACCGGATCAAGAAGTACGTCGGCGCGTACTACGCCGTGCTCGGCACGGTCGACGCGATCGTGTTCACCGCCGGGGTCGGCCAGCACTCGGCCGACGTCCGGGCCGCCGTCCTGCACGGGCTGGAGCGGCTCGGTATCCGGCTCGACCCGGTCCGCAACGCCGACCCGGCCGAGGACGGCCTGGTCAGCACCGACGACAGCGAGGTCGCCGTCCTGGTGATCCCGACCAAC
This sequence comes from Kribbella sp. NPDC051770, assembly GCF_040681455.1. Lineage (NCBI taxonomy): Bacteria > Bacillati > Actinomycetota > Actinomycetes > Propionibacteriales > Kribbellaceae > Kribbella > Kribbella sp. NPDC051770. The sequence continues at coordinate 56,463 of NZ_JBFAYT010000008.1, forward strand.
GAGGAGTGGCAGATCGCGCGCCAGGCGCTCGAGCTGGTCACCAAGGAGGAAACCGCATCGTGAACATCACCGCCGCCGAGGTGATCGTGACGAGCCCTGACCGCAACTTCGTCACCCTGAAGCTGACCACCGACGACGGGCTGGTCGGCTGGGGTGACGGCACCCTGAACGGCCGCGAGCTGTCGGTCGCGTCGTACCTGACCGACCACGTCGTCCCGCTGCTGCTCGGCCGCGACGCGCACCGGATCGAGGACACCTGGCAGTTCCTGTACCGGTCGGCGTACTGGCGGCGTGGTCCGGTGACGATGGCGGCGATCGCCGCGGTCGACGTCGCGTTGTGGGACCTCAAGGCCAAAGCCGCCGGGATGCCGCTCTACCAGCTGCTCGGCGGCGCCTCCCGCAACGGCCTGATGGCGTACGGGCACGCCTCCGGCCGCGACGAGGCCGAGCTGTTCGACTCGATCCGTCGGCACCTCGACCAGGGCTTCCGCTCGATCCGCGTGCAGACCTCGGTCCCCGGGATCGACGCCGTGTACGGCGTCCGCGCGCCTGCGGGTGAAGAGCCCGAGCACCACTACGAGCCAGCCCTGCGCGCCGCGCAGCCGATGGAGGAGGACTGGGACACCCGCGCGTACCTGCGGCACATCCCGAGGGTCTTCGAGGCGGTCCGGTCGGAGTTCGGCCCGGAGCTGCCGCTGCTGCACGACGTGCACCACCGGCTGACCCCGATCCAGGCCGCGCGGCTGGGCAAGGATCTGGAGCCGTACGACCTGTTCTGGATGGAGGACTGCACGCCGGCCGAGAACCAGGACGCGCTCCGGCTGGTCCGTCAGCACACGACGACACCGCTGGCCATCGGCGAGGTCTTCAACACCGTCTGGGACTACCAGACGCTGATCAAGGACCAGCTGATCGACTACGTCCGGTCCGCGGTCACCCACACCGGCGGCATCACCGCGATGCGCAAGCTGCTCGACTACGCCGCGCAGTACCAGATCAAGTCCGGGATCCACGGCCCGACCGACATCTCGCCGGTCGGGATGGCGGCCGCGCTGCACCTCGACCTGGCCATCCACAACTTCGGGATCCAGGAGTACATGCAGCACGGCGACGCCACCAACGAGGTGTTCCGGCAGACCTTCAGCTTCGAGAACGGGTACCTGCACCCGGGCCACCAGCCCGGTCTCGGGGTCGAGCTGGACGAGGACGCGGCGGCCAAGTTCCCGTACCGGCCGGCTTACCTGCCGTACAACCGGCTCAAGGACGGAACGGTCCACGACTGGTAGTCCACACCCTGCCGAAAACCGTCGGCCGAGCGTGGCATCCTTTCCCCGGTGACCTTGTACCTGCACCGCGCCGAGCGGACGGACGTGCTCGCCGACGGGCTCGGCGAGCTGCTCGCCGTACCGCTCGGTGATCCGTTCGCCGAGGAGCTCGTGGTCGTTCCGGCCAAGGGCGTCGAGCGCTGGCTGTCGCAGCGGCTGTCGCACCGGTTGGGTGCGGGGCCGGCAGGCCGCGACGGGGTCTGCGCGGGTGTGCGGTTCACGTCGCCGCGGTCGCTGGTGTCGACCGTGCTGGGGATCAACGACGACGACCCGTGGGCCGCGGACGCGCTGGCGTGGCCGCTGCTCGCGGTGCTCGACGACTCGCTCGACCAGCCGTGGTGCGAGCCGGTCGCGCGGCACCTCGGGCACTTCGACACCGGTGCCGAGGGCGAGCTGCGGCGCGGCCGCCGGTACGCCGTGGCCGCGCGGCTCGCGCGCTTGTTCGCGGCGTACGGCGTGCAGCGGCCGGCGCTGCTCGCTGACTGGAGTGAAGGGCGGGACACCGACGGCCTCGGTACGGCGATAGACCGCGACCTGTCCTGGCAGCCCGAGCTGTGGCGCCGCCTGGTCGCGCGGATCGGCGAGCCGACGCCGGCTGAACGGCACGCACGGACGATCGCGCAGCTGCGTGAGGAGCCGTCGGCGTTCGAGCTGCCGACTCGGCTCTCGCTGTTCGGGCACACGCGGCTGCCGTCGACCGAGATCGAGCTGATCTCGGCGCTGGCCGAGCAGCGCGACGTGCACCTGTGGCTGCCCAACCCGAGCGGTTCGCTGTGGGAGCGGCTGCAGGGGGCTAGCGCGGGCATCCGCGCGGAGGACACCAGCCACCAGCGCGCTGAGCATCCGCTGCTGGCGACGCTCGGCCGGGACAGCCGCGAGCTGGAGCTGGCGATCGCTGCTGTACCGACCGTCGACAACCACCTCTCGTCGCTGCCGACGCCTGACTCTCTGCTCGGCTGGCTGCAGCAGGACCTGCGCGACAACACAGTGAACCCCGAAGGCCGTCGGCTCGCGCCGACCGATCGGAGCGTGCAGGTGCACGCCTGTCACGGCACCGCCCGGCAGGTCGACGTACTGCGTGAGGTGCTGCTCGGCATGCTGCAGGACGACCCGACGCTGGAGCCGCGGGACATCCTCGTGATGTGCCCGGACATCGAGACCTACGCGCCGCTGATCAGCGCCCGCTTCGGCCTGGCCGACCTCGACCGAAACGGGCACCCGGCGCACAAGCTGCGCGTGCAGCTGGCCGACCGGTCGCTGACCCAGACGAACCCGCTGCTCTCGGTCGCCGCGCAGCTGCTCGACCTCGCGGGCAGCCGGGCGACCGCGAGCCAGGTCCTCGATCTCGCCCAGGCCGAGCCGGTACGGCGGCGCTTCCGCTTCACCGACGACGACCTCGACACGGTGACCGCCTGGGTGCGCGAGTCCGGCGTCCGCTGGGCGTTCGGCCGCGACGACCGGGACCGGTTCGGGCTGGCCGACTTCCCGCAGAACACCTGGCAGTTCGGTCTCGACCGGGTGCTCGCCGGGGTGACGATGTCGGCCGACGCGCACGCCTGGATCGGGACGACGCTGCCGCTCGACGACGTCGGCAGCACCCGGATCGAGCTGGCCGGCCGGTTCGCGGAGTACGTCGATCGGTTGCGCGCGGCAACTGATCTGCTGGACGGGACGCACTCGCTGGCGGCCTGGCTGGAAGCGTTGCGCGGCGGGATCGACCGGCTGACCTCGGTGAGCCGCGACGACGGCTGGCAGCTCGGCCAGGTGCAGCGCGAGTTCGCGCAGGTCGCGGCCGGGGCGGGGGAGCTGTCCGGGACGGAGCTGCGGCTGGCCGACGTACGGTCGTTGCTGTCGGCGCACCTGGCCGGGCGGCCGACGCGCGCGAACTTCCGGAGCGGGACGCTGACCGTGTGCACGATGGTGCCGATGCGGTCGGTGCCGCACCGGGTGATCTGCCTGCTCGGGCTCGACGACGGGATCTTCCCGCGGATCGGCCTGGCCGACGGGGACGACGTACTGGCCCGGCAGCCGGTGACGGGTGAGCGGGATGTGCGCAGCGAGGACCGGCAGCTGATGCTGGACGCGATCATGGCCGCGACCGAGTCGCTGGTGATCACCTACACCGGCGCCAACGAGTACTCGGGGCAGCCGCGGCCGCCCGCCGTACCGCTCGGCGAGCTGGTCGACGCCCTCGACCGGACGACGGAGTCGCCGGTCCGCGAGACCGTCGTCGTGAAGCACCCGCTGCAGCCTTTCGACCGCAAGAACCTTGAGGCCGGGCGGCTCGGGACGCCCGGGCCGTTCACGTTCGACCCGACCGCGCTGGTCGCGGCCCGCGTCGACAACAAGCCGCGCGAGCCGCGCCCGGAGTTCGTCGGGGCACCGCTGCTCCTGGCGAGCGGCGAGGACGTCGGGCTGGCCGAGCTGATCCAGTTCTTCAAGGATCCCGTGAAGGGCTTCTTCCGTTCGCTCGACGTGACGCTGCCCTGGGAGGTCGACGGGGTGTCGGACGCGATGCCGGTCGAGATCGACAACCTGGAGAAGTGGTCGGTGGGCGACCGGATGCTGCAGGACATGCTCGCCGGCATCCACCCGGACCAGGCGCTGCAGGCCGAGTGGCGGCGCGGGACGCTGCCGCCGGGACGGCTCGGCTGGCGGACCGCGACCGACATCCGCGACATCGCGCGCGGCCTGGCGGTCGCGGCGTACCCGCACCGGCAGGGCGAGGCGAAGGCGTTCGACGTGGACATCGACCTCGGCGGTGGCCGGCGGCTGACCGGGACGGTGCCGGGCGTGTACGGGTACCGCCTGGTTTCGGTGAGCTACTCGCGGCTCGACGCGAAACAGTTGCTGACGGCATGGATCCAGCTGCTGGCGCTGTCGGCCAACGACGAGGACCACAACTGGACGACCCAGGCGATCGGCCGCGGCCGCAGCAATCCGGCGAGCCGGCTGTTCGGCCCGGTCGACGGGCAGGCGCAGACCTTCCTCTCCGACCTGGTCGCCGTGTACGACGCCGGCCGGCAGGCGCCGCTGCCGTTGCCGCTGAAGACGTCGTTCGCCTGGTGCCAGGCGACGCGGACCGACGACGACCCGAGGGTCGCGGCCGGGCGCCGCTGGCGGCCGACGAACTACGACGGAGAGAACGCCGACCCGGCGCACGTGCGCGTCTGGGGTGCGAACAAGCCGCTCGACGTACTGCTCGAACCGCCGCGGCCCGGCGAGGAGATGCCGGGCGAGTCGACGCGGCTCGGTGCGTACGCCGCGCGCGTCTGGGAGCCGATGCTGCGCTTCGAGCAGGGAGCCCGCTGATGGAGCCCTTCGACCTGCTCGGCCCGCTGCCGACCGGAACCACCGTGCTCGAGGCGAGCGCCGGTACCGGCAAGACCTACGCCCTGGCCGGTCTCGTCACTCGGTACGTCGCCGAAGGCGCGGCCCGGCTCGACGAGATGCTGCTGATCACCTTCGGCCGCGCGGCCAGCCAGGAGCTGCGCGAACGCGTCCGCTCCCAGATCTCGGATGCCGAGCAGGCGCTCGCCGACCCGAAGGAGTGGCACGACGACCCCGGGCTGCTCGGGCATCTCGCGCGCGGCAGCGAGGCCGAGGTCGCGCTGCGGCACACCCGGCTGCGCGACGCGCTGGCGAACTTCGACGCGGCGACGATCGCGACGACGCACCAGTTCTGCCAGCTCGTGCTGCGCTCGCTCGGCGTCGCCGGTGACACCGACGCCGGGGTGACACTGGTCGAGGACCTGACCGATCTGGTCACCGAGGTCGTCGACGACCTGTACCTCGCGCGCTTCGCGCGGTCCGCCGCCCAGCCGCCGATCACCCGCGCGGTCGCGCTGGAGCTCGCGATCAAGGTCATCGACAATCCACACACCCGGCTGGTCCCCGAGCAGTACGACGCGGCGACGCCGGAGGGCGTCCGGGTCGCGTTCGCGCACGAGGTCCTGGCCGAGGTCGAACGGCGCAAGCGCCGGCTCGGCATCCTCGGGTACGACGACCTGCTGACCCGGCTCGCGACCGCGCTGGAGCAGCCGGACGCCCCGGCCCGGCAGCGGATGCAGCGGCGCTGGTCGGTGGTGATGGTCGACGAGTTCCAGGACACCGACCCGGTGCAGTGGAAGGTGATCGACCGGGCTTTCAACGGCACGAGCACGCTGGTGCTGATCGGCGACCCGAAGCAGGCGATCTACGCGTTCCGCGGCGGTGACATCGCGACGTACCTGACCGCGGCGGCGACTGCCGGGCAGCGCCGGACCTTGGGGACGAACTGGCGCAGCGACCAGCCGCTGGTCGACTGCCTGCAGGTCGTGCTCGGTGGCGCCCGGCTCGGGCACGAGGACATCGTGGTGCACCCCGTCGAGGCGCATCACCAGGGGACGCGGCTGGCCGGTGCGCCGTGCGACTCGCCGTTCCGGCTGCGCGCCGTACAGCGGGAGTGGTTCGGGTCGCCGCGGCGCAAGAGCGTGCCGATGGACGACCTGCGCGACCACATCACCGATGACCTTGCGGCCGACATCGGTCAGCTGCTCGCCTCCGGTGCGACCTACGACGGCCGGCCGCTGCGCGCGGGCGACCTCGCGGTGATCGTCGAGGCGCACAAGGACGCGCGGGCCTGCCGCGAGGCGCTGGCCGCGGCCGGGATTCCCGCGGTCTACTCGGGCGATCTCGACATCTTCTCCTCGCAGGCGGCGAAGGACTGGCTGAGCCTGCTGGAGGCGTTCGACCAGCCGCACCGCTCGGGGCTGGTCCGGGCCGCCGCGACCACGATGTTCTTCGGGCACACCGCCGCCACCCTGTACGCCGGAGGCGACGACCTGACCGACCGGATCGGGCAGACGCTGCGCGCCTGGGCCGACCTGCTGCGGACCAGGGGAGTCGCCGCGGTCTTCGAGGCCGCGCAGTTGCGGGGGATGGCCGATCGTGTGCTCGGCTGGCGCGGTGGCGAGCGGGACATGACCGACCTCGCGCACCTCGCCGAGCTGCTGCACGACACTGCGCACCGGGAGCGCTTCGGCCTGCCCGCGCTGCTCGACTGGCTGCGGCAGGAGTGCACCGGCAAGGGCCGGACGGCCGAGCGCACGCGCCGGCTCGACAGCGACGCGGCCGCCGTCCAGATCATGACGGTGTGGGTGAGCAAGGGCCTGCAGTACCCGATCGTCTACCTGCCGTTCGGCTTCAACCGGCACATCTTCGACGAGGAGGAGCTGCTGCTCTTCCACGAGGACGGCGTGCGCAGCCTCGACATCGGTGGGCGCAACCGCAAGGGCTACGCGGCGAACGAGAAGCGCTGGCGGGCCGAGGTCGCGGGTGACGACATCCGGCTCACGTACGTCGCGCTGACGCGGGCGCAGTCGCAGGTGGTGGCGTGGTGGGCGCCGTCGTGGGACGAGATCAACGGTGGGGTGTCGCGACTGCTGCGTGGGCGCAAGCAGGGCGAGCCGGTCGTTCCGGACCAGCTCGACCGGGCGTCGTCCGACGACGAGGTGCTGGTCTGGTTGCGGCGCTGGCAGCAGGCGGGCGGTCCGGTCGTGGAGGACTCGGTGATCGCCGAGCAGGTCGAGCCGGTGAGCGAGCGGATGTCGGGGCGGCTCGGGATCGCGACGTTCTCGCGCGAGGTCGATCTGGCCTGGCGGCGGACGTCGTACTCGGGGTTGATCCGGGCGGCCGATCAGCAGCCCGGTGGGGTGACGAGCGAGCCCGAGGACGGGCAGCTCGAGGACGAGTCCGTGGACGCGGTGCCGACGGTGGTCGCGTCGGTGGATGCGGTGCCGTCGCCGATGGACGGGTTGCCGGTGGGCGCGGAGTTCGGGTCGCTGGTGCACGGGGTGCTGGAGGAGGCCGATCCGAAGGCGGTTGATCTGCAGGCCGAGTTGGCGTTGCGGATTCGCGAGCAGCTGCCGTTGTGGCGGGTGGACGTGACGCCGGACGTGCTGGCGGAGGCGATGCTGCCGATGCACGCGACGCCGCTCGGTCCGCTGGTGCCGGGGCTGACGCTGCGGGACCTCGGGCGCGAGGACCGGTTGCGGGAGCTGGACTTCGAGATCCCGCTGGCCGGTGGGGACGACGCGGGCGTCGACGTACGGTTGGAGGAGCTGGCGCCGCTGCTGCGTGCTCATCTGCCGGTCGGCGATCCGCTGCTCGCGTACGCCGAGCGGCTGGAGCAGCCGTTGCTCGGTGGGCAGAGCCTGCGTGGGTATCTGACCGGCTCGATCGACGTCGTACTGCGGGTGCCGGGCGATCGGTTCGTGGTCGTCGACTACAAGACGAACCGGCTCGGGGATCCGGAGCAGCCGTCGACCTCGGCGGAGTACACGCAGGATCAGCTCGGTGCGGCGATGCTGCACTCGGACTATCCGCTGCAGGCGCTGCTGTACTCGGTGGTGCTGCATCGGTATCTGCGGTGGCGGCTTGCGGGGTACGACCCCGCCAAGCATCTTGGCGGGGTTGTGTACTTGTACCTGCGCGGGATGTGTGGGGCCGAGACGCCTGTGGTGGATGGGCATCCGACCGGCGTGTTCAGCTGGTCGTTGCCTTCGGCACTGGTCGTCGCGCTGTCGGAGCTGCTGGACGGGAGGGCCTGATGAGCACGGCTGTGGACGAGTTCGACTCGACGCTGGCGCTGGCTGCGACGGGGCTCCTGCGGGAATTCAACGCCGCCGGGGTGATCTTGGCCGCTGACGTGCATGTCGCGCTGCGGCTGACGGCGATGCTGGAGGAGACCGACGAGTCGGTCGCGCTGGCGTGTGCGCTGGTGGCGCGCGCCGTACGGGCCGGGTCGACGTGCCTGGATCTGGCGCTGGTCCGCGACGAGGTGGGGGAGGAGGGCGCCGAGCTGGAGTGGCCTTCGCTGGAGGCGTGGCAGAGTGCGCTGCGCGCGAGTCCGTTGCTGGGGGCACCTTTTCCGCTGCGGCTGGACGAGACGCGGCTGTACTTCGACCGGTACTGGCGCGAGGAGGAGCAGGTCGAGCAGGACCTGCGCCGGCAGACGACGCGACTGGCGCCGGTGATCGCCAACGAGGCCGCGCTGACCGCCGGGCTCGACCGGCTGTTCCCCGGCGACTCGTACGTCGAGCAGCGGGCTGCGGCGGAGACGGCTGCGCGGCAGTGGACGACGGTGCTGACCGGCGGTCCGGGGACCGGAAAGACGACGACCGTCGCGGGGCTGCTCGCCGTACTGGCTGAGCAGGCGGAGCTTGCGGGGGAGCGGCGGCCGTGGATCGCGCTGACCGCGCCGACCGGTAAGGCGGCGGCGCGGCTGGAGGAGGCGGTCCGGCGGGAGATGTCCGACCGGTTGTCGCCGGAGGACACCGCGCGGCTCGGCGACTTCCACGCGCGGACGCTGCACATGCTGCTCGGCCGGCGGCCGGACTCGTCGAGCCGGTTCCGGCACGACCGGACCAACCGGCTGCCGCACGACATCATCGTGGTGGACGAGACGTCGATGGTCTCGCTGACGATGATGGCCCGGCTCCTGGAGGCGGTCCGGCCGGGGGCGCGGCTCGTGCTGGTCGGCGATCCCGATCAGTTGGCGTCGATCGAGGCGGGTGCGGTGCTCGCGGACCTGGTCGACGGATTGGTTGCCGGGGGCCACATCGAGGCCGCGGAGCTGCGGACGTCGCACCGGTTCGGGAGTGAGATCGGGGAGCTGGCGCTGGCCGTGCGGGAGGACCGGGCGGACGACGTACTGACTGTGCTGCGGGGCGGGGACGAGCGGGTGGTGTTCGTCGAGGACGAGGACCCGCGGGAGCGGTTGCGGGAGGCGATGCTGCCCGACGTACTGGCGATCCGGAGGGCTGCCGAGGCGGGTGATGCCGATGCCGCGCTGGCGGCGGTCGACCGGCATCGGTTGCTGTGTGCGCACCGGGAAGGTCCGTGGGGTGTGCAGCAGTGGAACCGGACCGTTGAGCGCTGGATCACCGAGGAGACCGAGGACCCGCTCTGGGACACCTGGTACGTCGGCCGCCCGGTGCTGGTGACGGCGAACGACTACGCGCTCGGGATCTACAACGGTGATGTCGGCGTGACGATCCGGCGGCCGGACGGGTCGCTGCGGGTTTGTATTGCGGGCGCGCGGGGGCGGCGGGACTTCGCGCCGAGCCGGTTGGGCAACATCGAGACGCTGCACGCGATGACGATCCACAAGTCGCAGGGGAGTCAGGCCGCCGAGGTCACGGTGCTGCTGCCGAACGAGGAGTCGCGGCTGCTGACGCGGGAGCTGTTCTACACGGCGATCACGCGTGCGGTCGATCGCGTGCGAGTGGTCGGTGCCGAGGAGTCGGTGCGGCTGGCGCTGACCCGCCGGGCGTTGCGCGCGACGGGTCTGCGGCAGCGGCTCGTCAGCCCGTGACCTTGATGATGGTTCGGCCGCGGGCGGGCTGGAAGGCGCTCACGGCGTCGTCGAGCGGAAGCACTGTCGTGACCAGCGGCTTGAGGCGGCCGTCGTGCAGACGGGTGGCCAGGTGGGTGAGCTGCTCGCGGTTGGGCTCGACGACGAAGAAGACCGCGCGGGCGTTCGGCGGCTGCTGGGTCGGTGGGTCGGCGATCGTGACCAGGGTGCCGCCGGGACGCAGCAGCAGGCCGGAGCGGTAGCGGATCTCGCCGCCGATCACGTCGAGCACGACGTCGACCTGACCGGCCTTCTCCAGGTCGTCGCCGGCCAGGTCGACGAAATCGTGCGCGCCCAGCTCGGCGGCTCTGGTCGCGTCCGCCGTCCGGCCGGTGCCGATGACGTGGGCGCCGATCTCCTGGGCGAGCTGGGCGGCGACCGAGCCGACCGCGCCGGCGATGCCGTGGATCATCACGGTCTGCCCGCGCTGCAGGTTCGCGTGGTCGAACAGGTCCTGCCAGGCGGTCAGGCCGGAGATCGGGACCGCGGCCGCGGTGACGTGGGCGACGCTCGCGGGCAGCGCCGCGAGGTTGCGGGCCTCGACGGCGACGTACTCGGCGAGAGTGCCGTCGCGCAGCCAGTCGGTCAGGCCGAAGACGCGCTGGCCGACGGTGAAGCCGGTGGTCCCGTAGCCGAGATCGGCGACCACGCCGGACACCTCGTGGCCGGGGACGCTCGGGCTGCGGTCGCGGCCGGCCCGGTCGGTCCAGGTGCCGGGCCAGGTCAGCTCGCCGCGGGTGAAGCCGGCCGCGTGCACCCGGACGACGACGTCGTTCTCGGCGGCGTGCGGGTACGGCAGCTCGGCGAGGGAGAGTCCGTCGATACCGGACTCGCGGTCCCGGACGGTGATGGCACGCATGTCGCTGGTCCTTGCTTCGGGTGGTGGACGCTTTTCTTCGAGAGTAGGGAATCCGCGGTCGGTGTCGAGGGGCCACTTGCCGGTGAGGTTGCTGGGCCGGTGTTGATTGGCCCACCGGAACCCGCGCAGAATGGACCAGTGCCGCGGGCCTGCGGCACCGTACCGTGAAAGTATGATCATTTTCAACGACCTACTGATCCCGGCGACGACCGCGTCGACGGCGGCCCTCGAGGTGGCCACCGCCTACCAGACGCCGGCCCTGCTCAGCCACTCCCGCCGCGTCTACATCTGGGCGGCCGCGCTCGCCGAGCAGGAGAGCATCAGCTACGACGACGAGCTGCTGTTCGTGGCCTCGATGTTCCACGACCTCGGGCTGTCGCCGGAGTTCGACAGCCACACCGTGTCGTTCGAGGTCGCGGCCGGGCACGTGGCCCGGGTCTTCGCGGCCGGCGCCGGGTGGTCACCGGAACGGCAGGACCGGGTGGCCGAGGTGATCGTGCGGCACATGGTGTTCGACACCGATGTGAACGACGACCCGGAAGGGCACCTGATCGCGCGGGCGGCGTCGCTCGACATCGTCGGGCTGGACGCCGATCGGCTGACGGCCGAGTTCCGTGCGGAGGTCCTTGCGCAGCACCCGCGGCTGGGGCTGAAGGAGGAGTTCCTCGCGTGCTTCGAGGAGCAGGCGGCGCGGAAGACCGCGAGCACGGCGGCGCGTGCGGTGAACTCCGGGCTGGCCGGGCGGATGAGCGGGAACCCACTCGACGGTGAACTCCGGTAGAACGCCTCGTCAGCCCTTGTCTGCTTCAGCTTGACGGCAATAGCATCCGGCGTCGCTACTGCTGAAGGGACGAAACCGTGTGGGGTAAGAAGAGTGCACCGCAGGATCCGGCGCAGGGTGGTTGGCAGTCCGGACGGAAGGCGCGCAAGGCGCCCGGCTCGGGTGGTGGGATCAAGGGGGACAAGGTGGTCGACCCCCGGGGCCGCGTGATCAAGGACCTCGCCGGACGCAAACTCCGCGAGGGCAACGAGCACGGCGTCTAGAGCTCACGCTCGCCGAGGTCGCTTTGGTCGAGGACCGGTACGCCGGCGGTCGCTCTGTGCAGGGTGATCACGTCGGGGTGCAGGTGAGGTCGCGCCAGGGCCGTGACGGTCCTGGCGCCCTCGACGGTCGCTTGGCGGACCCAAGGGATGGGAGCGGAGAGGCCGCGACGCTCGAAGGCATCGACCGCGGCGAGGAAGCGCCGGGACTCGGGGATCGTCCACGGACGGGTGCGCTCGGCGGTGATCGCTTCGGCGGTGAGCGGGTCGTGAGGGTCGGTCCGGCGGGTGCCGCGGAGGAGTTCGCCGGTGGGGCGGAGGACGGCGATGAGGTCGGCGTAGTCGTCCGAATCGATGGAGTCTGCCGCGCGGAGGGCGCCCTCGTATGCCGTGTCGTGGAGGGCGGGGTCGGCCAGGCGGCCGGAGCCGTAGGCCTCCAGGGCGCGGAGGTGGCGGTCGAGGGTGCCGAAGTGGGTGAGGGCTTCGGGGGCTGCGACGATGGCGACTTCCACCTGGTAGCCGGCCTGTTTGAACGACTGGGCTGGTTGCTCGAAGTCGGCGGGGTCGAGGAGCAGGGTTTCGACGATCACGTCGTACCGGTGGGTGCGGGCGTGGTCGATCGCGTTGGTGGTCCAGCGGCGGCCGACCAGGCTGGAGTACGGGCCGGGGGCCTCGGTGATCGGGCGGTAGAAGTCGGGGTGGTGCGGCTCGTAGCGGTCCTGGGCGATCACCACCGGGTCGCCGCGATGCCGCAGGAGATCGCGGACAAGGGCGGTGACGGTCGCCTTGCCGTCGCCGGGCTGGCCGGCGACGAAGACGACGATCGGGTTGTCCTGCGGGGTGCCGGTGAGCTCGTCGGGGAGGATGCGCTCGCGGAAGACGCGGCGGTTCTCGGACGACGTGGAAGCGTGTTCGGGCAGAGGATCGGCGAGCAGATCCTCCGCCTCGGTGTGGATCGCGGCGGTCTCACGGACCGACGACGGCGTCAGGTTGCGCCGGCGTACGGACCACTCGTGCTGGCGGTGGCGCCAGGTGAGGTCGCCGCCGCGGGCGAGCTGGGCGGCGCAGTAGCCGATCACCTGGCCGGCGCCTTCGAGGGCGGTCTCGTACTGGAGGACTTCCTCGGATGACCAGTTCGCCGGCCGCAGCTCGGGAAGCACGCTCGCCACGGTCGGGAACCTTAGCGAGCAGGCGCGACGGGCGCCAGAGTCAGTTCATCCGGAAGCGCTGTTCCACGGTGTCGAGCAGCGACTCGACCTGTCGATAGGTCTCCGAGCTGTAGGCCCCGATGCCGCGTTCGGCCCCCAGCGCTTCGCGCATCGCGTCCAGGTAGCGCCGCTGCACGATCATCATCTGCTCGTGCGCATCCGCTCGCGTCTCGCGGAGATCCCGCGTCCCCGCGACCAGCCGCGGCACGATCCGCTCCTTCATCGTGCTGACCAGCTCCGGATCCAGGGGCTCCCCGTCGACCGTCTGCTCCTCCAGCGGGCCGAGCGTGTCGATCGCCGACTCGCCGACCCGGCGCAGCAGCGCCTGCACCGAGTCGCGCTTGTCCTCGGCGCTCTCCGGCCGGAAGTTCATCCGCGCGATCACCGTCGGCAGCGTCAGCCCGAACAGCACCAGCGTGATCAGCGCGACCAGGAACGCGGCCAGGACGACGGTGTCGACGTGCCGGGTCTCGCCCGGGATCGTCTGCACGGCCGCGACCGTCACGACGCCGCGCATCCCGGCCCACCCGAGTACGGCGTACCCGCGTCCGGTGATCGGCTCGCGCTCCTCGAACTCGACGTCCGCCTTTCCCCGCGCGAGTCGGCGCCGGGCCCAGGCGATCCGGTTCTCCTCCCGCTGGTCGGCAGGCGTCATCGCATCGAGATGCTCCTCGAACTGCCCGAGCTTCGCCCGCGTCTGCTCGTTGCGACCCGGACGGCCGAAGCGTTCCCTGATCGCCGGTCCGACGAGCCCGAGGAAGCGCAGCGCGACCAGCAGCCCGACGACGAGCAGCACCAGGCCGGTGATCTCACCGGTGGTGGTCTCGGTCCGCGCCGCGTCGACCAGCTCGGGCAATTGGTAGCCCATGGCAAGGAAAACGGCGCTCTCGAGCAGGAAGCTGATCGTCGTCCAGGTGGTCGCCTGGGTCTGCCGGTCGCGGGCGCTGAACCGTTTGCTGCCGAGCGCGCCGGTCAGCAGGCCCGCGACGACCACGGCCAGTACGCCGGACGCGTACGCCTCCTCGGTCGGGAAGTAGGCGAGGAAGGGGACGGCGAAGGAGATCGTCGTGTTCAGCACCGGGTCGTCGAGGCGCTGCCGCAGCAGCGCGGTCAACCAGCCGACGGCGCCGCCGATCAGTACCGCGCCGAGCACCGCCCAGCCGAAGTCGAGCGCGGTGTCAGTGAGGTCGAACGCGCTGCCCGACACGGTCGCGATCGCGGCGACGGCTGTTCGGAGTACGACGAGCGCGGAGGCGTCGTTGACCAGGCTTTCGCCTTCCAGCACGGTCATCAGCCGCGGCGGAAGGCCGACGCGGTGCCCGATCGCCGTCGCGGCGACGGCGTCCGTCGGGCTGACGACGGCACCGAGCGCGACCGCGAGCGGGAAGGAGATGCTCGGGAAGATCGCGTGCACGACAGCGCCGATCGCGAGGGCGGAGACGATCACCATGACGACGGACTGCCAGGCGATGAGCGCGAAGTTGCGGCGTACGTCGAGAACCGGGAGCTGGACGGCCGATGCGTAGAGCAACGGAGGCAGGACGCCGGCCAGGATGAGTTCGGGCTCGACGTGGATGGTCGGGGTGCTCGGGAGATAGCTCGCACCGATCCCGAGCCCGACCAGCAGGAGCGGCGCCGCAACGCCCGTCCGCCGCGCGAACACGGACGCCGCGATCATGATCGCCAACCCGGCACCGGCGACAAGCAGGAACTGATGGTCCACGCGACGGCAGTCTAGGTCTGCAGGACTGACTTGTTAGTACATCTGGAGATCGTGGTGTGGCGGTTAGCTGGGCCAGCTGAACTCCGGATCACGCTGGTAGTCGTCGCGACGCCACTCCAATGCGGCCTTCACCATCTCGTGGGCTCCGGTGCCGACGATCTTGCGCAGCGGTGGTTCCGGGTCGTCGAGCAGGTCGAGCAGTGCTTGTGCGGCGATGGCCGGGGAGTCTTCCGTCGACGGCTCGGCCTCGCTGAGCATCTCGGCCGTCGGGTAGCCGGGCATGCCGAGGATCCCCTCGCGCGTGCCGTCGTACGCCGGGTCGGCGGTCGCGAAGCGCATGCTCGAGCCGAACCAGTCCGTGGCGAAGCCGCCCAGTTGCAGCACGTGGACCCCGATGCCGAACGGCGCGACCTCCGCGGCGAGCGCGGAGCTGAGGCCTTCGAGGGCCCACTTCGACGCGTTGTAGGCGCCGAACAGCGGCAGATGACCCACCGCGCCAACGGTCGAGACCTGCACGATCCGGCCGGAGTCGCGCGCCCGCAGGTGCGGCAGGACCGCCTGTGTCACCCAGACCGCGCCGTACAGGTTCACGTCGAACTGCGCGCGCAGTTCGTCCTCGGTCAGCTCCTCGACAGCGCCGACCATGCCGAAGCCGGCGTTGTTGACCACGACGTCCGGCGTACCGACGGTCTCGACGACCTCCGCGATCACCTGCTCGACCTGATCGCGTGAGGCGACGTCGAGCTGCCGGGGGACCAGGCGGTCGCCGTACTGCTTGAGCAGGTCGTCGAGCACGCCGTCCTGGCGGATCGTCGCGACGACCCGGTCGCCGCGCTCGAGCGCGGCCTCGGTGAAGGCGCGACCTAGGCCGCGGCCGGCTCCGGTGATCATCCATAGCCTCATCGGCGGTTCCTCTCGCTTGAATTCCAACGAGACGGACCGTATCGTCTCGTTCATGAGAAGTCCAGATGCGAGCCGCCGCAGCGACCGGGCCCGGACCGCGATCCTCACCGCGGCTGCGGAAGCTGTGGCCGAGCTCGGGTACGCGAAGACCTCGATCGAGGGGATCGCCGGGCGGGCCGGGGTGGGGAAGCAGACGATCTACCGCTGGTGGCCGTCGAAGGGTGCGGTGGTGCTCGACGCACTGGTGGCCGAGCAGGTCGACCTGGAGTGGCCGGACAGTGGGGACCTGGAGGCGGATCTTCGGTTGGTGCTTCGGGCGACGGTCGCCGAGTTCGCGGACGAGTCACAGTCGGCGACGCTGCGGGCGCTGATGCTCGACATGCAGAACGACGCGGCCCTGAGCGAGCAGGTGCACACGCGGATGCTCGGCCCGCAGCTGGCGGCGACGAAGCGCCGGCTGGAGTCGGCCCAGCGCACCGGACAAGTTGCCGAGGGCATCGACCTCGACGTGGCGGTGGAGGTGGTCTTCGGGCCGATCTACCACCGGTGGATCCTGCGCACGCACCCGTTCGACGAGGCGTACGCCGACGCGCTGACGGCGCTCGCTGTGCGGGCGCTGCGGTGAGGTTTGGGCCGATCCCTGTCGGCTCTTGCCCCCATGCTGTTGGTGGGTGAGCGGGTCTGGCCCACCCGCCCCCTCTGAGTCGGGGTGTGTGGTTGTGGGTGGCGCCTGTCGGGAGTCGCTCGCATGCTGTTGGTGGGTGGAGGTGGGCGAGCCCGCCCGCCCCTTCCGCGTCGCGTTGCGCGATGAGCGGGGACCCGGGAGCTCTCGCCCACGTTGTCGATGAGTGAGCGCGTTGCTCACCCGTCTGCCTCGGGGGTGTGTGGTTGTGGGTGCTCCCCGTCGGATGTTGCCCGCCTGGGGTTGGTGGATGGAAGCGAGCGCGTCCGCAGCCCACGTTGCGCGATGAGTGGGGTTCCCGGCGGCTCGCCGTTTGGTTCGACGTGGGGTTGGGATCGTACGGTCGGTGCACTGGCCAGCGGTACTGGCGCTCTGGGATGGGGAAGCGAGTGGGCCGGCTGGTTGTGCCGACGCTCTGGCGTGGCGGGGTGCGGGTGGGCGCGCGGTGGTGTTGGGGTTTCGGCATGGCGAGTGTGAGTGGGTGACCAGCGCGGTGCCGGCGTTCGCGGTCCGGGTGCTCTGGTGAGGGCCGGGTGACCGACGCCCACCACTGATCAACCTCGTTTTCGCCGGGCTGATCGGTGTCCTTCAGGCGGGGCGGGCCGTGCGGGCCGGCGCTTGGACAGTGGTGGGTGTCGGTCTCCGGCGTTGCGGAGTAGGTTGGCGGGCTGGGTGGTGCCGCTCCCGAGCGAGGGCGGCCGGGGTGGGGCGGTCCGTTGAGGGGGTGGTTGTGCGCGCCTAGGGTGTGGGGATGGGGGTGGTGGGCAGCAAGGGGCGGTTGCCGTTGCCGCGGCGGCGGTTGGTTCGGCGTGCTCGGTTGGTGGACCGGCTCGGGGGTGAGGGGGCGCCGCGGCTGGTGCTGGTGGCTGCGCCGGCGGGGTTCGGGAAGACGACGTTGGTGGTGCAGTGGCTGGCTGAGGTCGATGCCCGGGTGGTGTGGCTGGCGTTGGATGCCGGGCATGGGGAGTTGCGGCGGTTTCTGGGGGATTTGATCGGGGCTGTGCAGGTGGTGGAGCCTGCGGTGGGGGTGGCGGCGCGGCAGTTGCTGGATGCTGCGCCGATGAGAGTGGTCGCACCGGATGCTGGACCGGGAGGGGTGGCGAGTCGGCCGGACGGGGCGCCAGCCGAGGACGTGCCGGCCGAGGAGGTGTTGGCCAGTCTGCTCGGCGAGCTGGCGCGCTTGGACGGCTCGACCGTGCTGGCGTTCGACGACTATCACCTGATCGCCGGGACTGCGGTGCACGAGGCCGTGGGGTACTTGGTGGAGAACCTGCCGCCGCAGGTGACCGTCGCGATGACGACGCGGGCGGATCCACCGCTGCCGTTGGCGCGGTGGCGGGCGCGGGGCGAGCTGGTGGAGGTGCGCGCGGCGGACCTTCGGTTCACGGGGGACGAGGCCGAGGTGTTCCTGAACGAGGTGATGGGGTTACACATCGACCGTGCCTTGGTGACAGCGCTGGAGGTGCGGACCGAGGGGTGGGCTGCGGGGTTGCAGCTCGCGGGGATCTCGGCGCGGACCCGGGACGACGTGGCGGGGTTCGTCGAGGCGTTCTCGGGGACCCATCGGTTCGTGCTCGACTACCTGGTCGAGGAAGTGCTCGATCGCCAGCCGGACGACGTACGGGCGTTCCTGCTCGACACCTGCGTGCTGGACGAGCTGACCGGCGGGCTCTGCGACGCGGTGACCGGGCGGACTGACGGTCAGCAGATGCTGGAGCGGCTGGAGCGGGAGAACTTGTTCGTCGTCGCTCTCGACGAAGAGCGGCGGTGGTACCGGTATCACCATCTGTTCGCCGACGCGATGCGGGCGCGGAGGAGCGATCCGGGAGCTGCGCTGCATCGCGCGGCGAGTCGGTGGCTGGCGGGGAACGGGTTGCTGGAAGAGGCCGTGCGGCATGCGATGGCCGGCGGGGATCACGAGCTGACGGCTGATCTCGTCGAGCTGGCTGAGCCTGGGATGCGGCGGAGGCGACAGGACGTCGTACTGCGCGAGTGGCTGCAGGCGCTGCCGGAGGACGTCGTACGGCGGAGGCCACTGCTGGCGACGTACGTGGGATGGAGCCGGCTGTCGGCGGGTGACTTCGAAGGGGTCGAGGAGTGGCTCGATGCTGCTGAGGCGGGGGTGCCGCGACCTGTCGAGCTGGCGATCGAGGCGGGGAAGGATCGGGACGACGAGGTCCGGTCGTTGCCGGCGATGATCGCTGTGTACCGGGCGTCGGTCGCGCAGGCTCGGGGAGACGTTGGCGGGACGGTCGAGCATGCGAAGCGCGCGCTCGCGCTGGCTGGGCCGGAGGATCACTTTCCGCGGGGTGCGGCGGCTGGGTTCGTGGGGCTGGCGGCTTGGGCGGCCGGAGACTTGAGTACGGCGGTGGAGACGTTCACGACGGCGGTGCGGAGCCTGCGAGCGGCGGGGATGGTCGCGGACGAGCTCGGGGCGACCGTCGTACTGGCTGAGATGTGGCTGGCGCGCGGGCGGCCGGTGGAGGCGCGACGGCTGTACGAGCGGGCGATCGCTGTCGGTGGGCCGGTGCTGCCGACGACGGGTGATCTGCACGTGGGGCTTGCTGGGGTGCTGCGGGAGTACGGCGAGTTGGACGCGGCGGATGCGGAGCTGGAGGTCGCGCGAGGGCTGGGGGAGCGGGCGTCGTTGCTGGAGAACCGGCACCGGTGGTTCACGGTGAAGGCGGCGATTCTGCGCTCTCGGGGGGATTTCAACGGAGCGGTGGCGATGCTCGACGAGGCTGAGCGGCTTTACCTGCCGGGGTACTTTCCGGATGTTCGGCCGATCGCCGCGATGAGAGCGCGGGTGCGGATCGCTCAGGGGCGGCTGGACGACGCGCGGGTGTGGGCGCGTGGGGTGTCGGACGAGGTGGTGTACCTCGCGGAGTACGAGCAGCTGACGCTTGCGCGGTTGTTGATCGCCGAAGGGCGCGGCGCGGAGGCGCTCGGGTTGCTGGATCGGGTGCTGGAGGGCGCGGGCGATCGTGAGGGGAGCGTGATCGAGGCGCGGCTGCTGCGGGCACTTGCCCAAGGCGGTTCGGGGAAGGCCGATCTGGCCGTGGCGCTGGAGCTGGGGACTCCTGCCGGGTACCACCAGTTGTTCGTGGACGAGGGGCACCGACCGACCTCGGACGAGACCCTCAGCGAGCGCGAGGCCGAAGTCCTTCGCCTGCTCGCGACCGAGCTGACCGGACCCGAGATCGCCCGCCGGCTGTTCGTCTCCGTCAACACGCTTCGCACCCACACCAAGCACATCTTCACCAAGCTCGGCGTCAACACCCGCCGGGCCGCCGTACGGCGCGCGACCGAGCTCGGGCTCCTCTGAGCAATCACCACATCTGGTGATGCCGGATCACCACCTCGATTCCTACGGTCGGACCAAACCTGACCGAAGGAGTCCACCATGAACCTCACCGCGAACCGTCTCACCGCAGCCGCCGGACTCTGCGCCGCCGCCGCGGGCGTCATCTTCGTCGGCGTACAGATCAAGCACCCGCCGGCCGACGTCGCGCACATCGCCACCACCGACCTCGCGGTCCGTGAGTCCGCGAAGATCGTGATGGCGGTGCTCGCCCTCGCCGGGATCACCGGGATGTTCCTGCGGCACCGCAGCCGCTTCGGGTTGCTCGGGCTGGCCGGGTACGTGCTGCTGAGCATCGGGTACTTCGCGATGTTCGCCGTCCAGTGCATCGTCGCGTTCGTCCTCCCGACCGTCGCGCTGACCAGTCCGGGCTACGTCCAGGACTTCATCGACGGCGCGATGGGTGCCAATCCCGCCGGTGAGATCGGGCGTGCCTCGACGTTGTTCGTTGCCTCCGGCCTCGGGTACGCCGTCGGTGGGCTGCTGTTCGGGATCGCGCTTTTCCGGGCCGGCATCCTCGCCCGCTGGGCCTGCGCGCTGCTCGCGTACGGCACCGTCTCCGTGCTCGCCCTCTCGGCCCTGCCCGCGTCGTTCGACCGGCCGTTCGCCGTACCGGTCGGCGTCGCACTGATCGGCCTCGGGATCTCGCTCTACCGCGACCAGCGTCAGGCCGTCAGCACGAGGCAGCCGGTCGCCGCGGCGCGATGAACCGTACGTACGTGATCCGCATCGACGGTCACCTCGACGCGCACTGGACGCCCTGGCTCGGCGACCCGACGCTGAGCCACCAGCCGGACGGCACGACCACGATCACCGTGACGGTCACCGACCAGACCCAGCTGTACGGCGTACTGACGACCCTCCGCGACCTGAACGCCGTACTGCTCGCGCTGCAGCTCACCTGACCGCGAGGTTCTCCCACCAGTGCCACAGGTAGAGACAGGCGATCGTCCGGTACGGCCGCCAGGGCTCCGCGATCCGGTCGACGTCCGTGGGCCGCGGAATCGCGGGGAGGGCGTACAGGCGCTCGACCGCCCGGCGGATCTCCAGGTCCCCGGAGGCCAGGATGTCGGGCCGGGCGAGGTGGAAGATCAGGTAGATGTGCGCGGTCCAGCTGCCGATGCCCTTGACCGCGGACAGCTGGGTGACGACCTCCTCGTCGGGCAGCAGGTGCATCCGGTCGAGCTCGAGCCGGCCGTCGAGGATGTGCTCGGCGAGGGAGTGCAGCGAAACGGTCTTGGCCTTGGACAGACCGGCCGCGACGCGGAGGTCATCGGGGTCGGTGGCGAGGATCTGCTCGGGGCTCGGCGGCCGGCCGCCGAACCGGTCGGTGAGGCGTTGGTAGATCGCGCGGGACGAGGTCGTCGAGATGTTCTGGCTGACGATCGCCCGGACCAGTACGGCGTAGTGGTCGCTCGGCTGGTCGGGGGTGGTGGTGAGCGGGCCGCCGGTGGCGTCGACGACCTGGGTGATGATCGCGCCGAGCACGGGGTCGGCGCGGTTCAGGTGGTCTTCCGCGGTCATGGACACCGTCCGGGGTCGGGTGCTTCAGACTGGTGGTGAGGAGAGGGGACGTCGGGTGTTCACACTCGCAGATGTCGGGCCGTCCGTGCTGGCGGGGCTGGGGGTTGCCGGGCAGAACGTGCTCGGGCTGCCGGGGGCGCGGAGGGTTTGTCTGCTGGTGGTGGACGGGCTGGGCCACGAGCTGCTGAAGGCGCACGCGCGGGACGCGCCGTTTCTGGCCTCGTTGGTGCGGGAGCCGATCCGGTCGGGGTTTCCCTCGACGACGGCGACGAGTCTTGCGTCCATCGGGACCGGGCAGCTCTCCGGGGAGCACGGGATGGTCGGCTACACCTTCGCCGTCGAGGGCGAGTTGCTGAACGCGCTGGGCTGGCACCGGCAGGGCAACGGGCGCCCGGTGGATCTGCGCGACCGGTTGGTGCCGGAGGAGGTGCAGCCGGGGCCGACCGTGTTCGAGCGGGCGGTCGAGGCGGGGGTGCCGGTGCGGCTGGTGGTGCCGCGTGAGATCGGGGCGAGCGGGCTGACGCGTGCAGTACTGCGGGGTGGTGAGGTCCGGGGTGTCTATGCGCTCGGTGATCTGGTCAGCGGGGTGCTCACCGCACTGCGTGAGAGCGACCGGATGCTCTGCTACGCCTACCACGCGGATCTCGACGCGCTCGGTCACGGCTACGGTCCGGGCAGTGACGCGTGGTGTCACCAGTTGAGCGTCGTCGACCATCTTGCGGCGACGATCGCGAACGGGCTACCGCCGGACGCGATGCTCGTCGTCACCGCGGACCACGGGATGGTCGCCGCGACCGAGACCGACCGGATCGATTTCGACACGATCCCCGACCTTCGGCACGGCGTACGGATGCTCGGTGGCGAGGGCCGCGTCCGCTACCTGTACGCCGAACCAGGCGCTGCGGACGACGTCGCCGACGCCTGGCGCGAGGTGCTCGGCGACCACGCGCAGGTGCTCCGGCGCGACGAGGCGATCGCCCGAGGATGGTTCGGGCCGCGGGTCGAGGACGGTGTGCGGCCGCGGATCGGCGATGTCGTCGTGGCCGCGCGGGGGTCGACGGTGGTCGTGAGGTCCCAGGGCGAGGCTCGGCTCAGTCGGTTCGTCGGGCACCATGGGTCGTTGAGCGACGCCGAGCAGCTGGTGCCGCTGCTGGTCGCGACCCAGGGGAGTTGAGGCATGCACGATGTCGCCGCGCTGGCCAAGGAACGGCTGGGGTACGACGTACTGCGACCCGGGCAGGCGGAGGCTGTCGCCGCCGTGCTCGACGGGCGCGACACGCTCGCCGTACTGGCGACGGGGACGGGTAAGACCGCGATCTACCAGCTCGCCGGGCTCGCGCTGGGCGGGCTGACCGTCGTGGTGAGCCCGCTGGTCGCGCTGCAGCGTGACCAGCTCCGTGCGCTGTCCCAGCACGCGGCCGGTGTCGAGGTCGCCGAGCTGAACTCCGGCGACCGCGCCGGGCAGCACCAGGCGCGCGAGATGCTGACCGAGCGCCGGCCAGGGTTCGTGCTGCTGTCGCCCGAGCAGCTGACGCACCCCGACGTACTCGACCTGCTGGCGACGTCGCGGCCGCACCTGGTAGCTGTCGACGAGGCGCACCTGGTCAGCGAGTGGGGGCAGGACTTCCGCCCTGACTACCTGCGGCTGGCCGCGGCGATCAAGACGATGGGCCGGCCGCCGACGCTCGCGCTGACCGCGACCGCCGCGCCGCCGGTGCGTGACGAGATCATCCACCGGCTGGAGATGGACTCGCCGGCCGTCGTGGTCGGCGGCTTCGACCGGCCGAACCTGAACCTCTCGGTGCTCACCTTCGCCGACGAGGAGTCGAAGAGCCGCCGTTTGCTCAGCCATGTGCGCTCGTCGCGCGGTTCGGGCGTCGTGTACGTCGCGACGCACCGGCACGCCGAGGAGCTGACCGCCGAGCTCACCGGCGCCGGCGTCTCCGCGCAGGCCTACCACGCCGGGCTGCCCGCGAAGGAGCGCCGCGAGGTGCAGGACGGCTTCCTCGCCGACCGGTACCGCGTCGTGGTCGCGACCGTCGCGTTCGGGATGGGCATCGACAAGCCGGGCATCCGCTGGGTCACCCACGCCGAGGCGCCCGGTTCGGTCGACGCGTACTACCAGGAGATCGGTCGCGCCGGCCGCGACGGCGAACCGGCCGACATCGAGCTGTTCTACCGGCACGCCAACCTCGGCATCAGCCGGTTCTTCGCCTCCGGCGGCGTCAAGAACGACGACCTGTACGCCGTCGCCGCCGCGATCGCCGAGCACCACCCGGCCGACATCGCCGAGCTGGCCGCGACCAGCCGCCTCAGCCCGGCCCGCGTCGAGCGCGCGCTCGGCCGGCTCACCGACGCGCGGGTCGTCGACGTGTCGCACCGCTTCAAGCTCGCCGCGCGCACCGACGTCGACAAGGCGGTCGCGGCGGCGTCCGCGGTCGAGCACGACCGGCGCGAGGTCGCGCGCTCCCGGGTCGAGATGGTCGCGGCGTACGCCGAGCACCACGGCTGCCGCCGCGAGTTCCTGCTGAACTACTTCGGCGAGCCGTACGCCGGTCCGTGCGGCAACTGCGACAACGACCTGTCCGGCCGGACCGCCGCGCCGGTCGCCGACCAGCCGTTCCCGGTCGGCAGCCGGGTCCGGCACCGCAGCTTCGGGCCGGGCCTGGTCGAGCGGTACGACGGGACGGCGATGACGGTCCTGTTCGACCGGGTCGGTTACAAGGAGCTGCGGACCTCGTTCATGACGTACAACCACCTGCTCGAGCCCGAGGGGTAGCCGCCGAGAAGGGGTTTGCGGGCTTCGGGCAAGTACCGGGTGATGACGCTCACCCGTACGGCGGACCCTGCCGCCGAGCCCGCCGAGCCCGCCGAGCCCGCCGAGCCCGCCGACCCCGCGACACCCGCCGCCCGCGCGACGCCTGCCGCCGCGCCCACGACGCCTGCTGCCTCCGCCGCGTACGCGCGGATCCGTTCCGCTGCCCGAGCCCGGCTCACCTGGCTCACCCCGGTGGACCGGCGCGTGCTGCTGCTCTACCTTCTGACCCGCCTCGCCGTCGGGCTGACGGCGTACGCAGCGCAGTGGCTCTTCCCCGGCGACGCGGAGACGCGAGACCCGGGCAGATTCGGTACTGCGTTCCAGCAATGGGACTGGTTCCACTTCCTCGACATCGCCCGGGACGGCTACTTCCCGGGCAGCACCGGCCCGTGGACCGAGGGCTGGGACCACCGCGAGGCGTTCTTCCCTGGCTTCCCGATCGTGCTGCGCGCGGTGCACGGCGTCCTGCCGCACTGGACGCTCGCCGGTGTGCTGATCTCGTTCGTCAGCGGCGCGGTCGCCGTCCTCGCGCTGGCGCGGATCGCGCGGCTGGAGCGCCCGGGGACGAGCGCCGACCGGGACGCGGTCCTGTTCTTCCTGCTCTCGCCATGCGCGGTGTTCCTGGCCGTCGGCTACTCCGAGGCGCTCTTCCTCGCGTTCGCACTGCCGGCCTGGCTGGCCGCGCGGCGGCATCAGTGGGTGCTCGCAGGGTGCCTGACCGCGCTGGCGACGTCGGTGCGCATCACCGGGCTGTTCCTGGCGGCGGCGATCGCGGTGCACTTCGTCGTGACGCTCCGAGCGCACCGGAAGTGGGGCGCGCTGCCGTGGCTCGCGCTGCCGGGCGTGCCGGTGGCGGCGTACTTCCTCTACCTGTACTCGCACACCGGCGACCTGATGGCGTGGAAGCACGCGCAGGAGAGCGGGTGGTACCGCAACTTCACGGCGCCCTGGCACACGTGGAGCACGACCTGGACGGCCGCGTTCGACCACGTGCAGACGGCCGGGTACGCCGCGATGTTCCAGGCCGAGCTGGTCGCGGTGGTCGTCGGGCTGGTGCTGCTCGGGGTGTTGGTCCGGTGGCGGCGCTGGGCCGAGGCGGCGTACGTCGCGATCGGGATGCTGGCGCTCGGTACGTCGTACTGGTTCATGTCGATGCCTCGGGCAACGCTGCTGTGGTGGCCGTTGTGGGTCGGGCTCGGGGTGTGGAACCTGCGGCGGCCGTGGGTGAAGACCGCCTACCTGTGCGTGGTCGCGCCGCTGTCGACGGTGGTGGCGCTGACCTTCTTCACCGGGCGGTGGGCGGGGTAGCTTGGCCGGGTGCTCGTTCTGGTGCGTCACGCGATGCCTGCCCATGGACCGGAGACGCCCGCGCGGGACTGGGCGCTGACCGCGGAGGGCGAGGCGGCGGCGCGGGCGTTGTGCGCGCGGCTGCCGTCGGGGTTGCGGGTGGTCGCGAGCACCGAGGTCAAGGCGATCGCGACCGTCGCGCCGCTCGGTCCGGCGGTCGCGGATGCGCGGTTCGACGAGATCGAGCGGGTCGAGCCGTACGACGGGGATTTCCGGACGCCGCGGCGGGCTTACGTCGGCGGAGCCGACCTGCCGGAGTGGGAGGCGCGGGAGGACGTCGTACGGCGGTTCGCGGCCGGCGTGGCGGAGCATGCGGCGGCTGGGCCGGTGGCGATCGCGTCGCACGGAATGGCGATGACGGTGTGGTTGACGGCGGCTGTCGGGCTGGGTGATCCGCTGGCGTTCTGGGAGGAGTTGCGGTTCCCGGACGCGTTGGTGGTGGACCTGGCGAAGAGGTCGGTGAAGAGACTCGATTAGTCGGCGCGTGCGGCGCGGGATGACGGGGCTGCGCCGGTAGGTTTCCGTCGGTGATCCGCCTCTTCCTCGTCGCTGTCCTTTTTGTTGCCGGGTGCACCTATCCGACCGCTGGTGCCGGGCCTTCGCCGACCGTCGAACCGCCCGCTCCGACGGCCAAGCCGACCGGTGCGTCCGGGAAGGCGATCGAGGCCGAGCTGAAGGTGGCTCGGGTGGTCGCCGTACGGCCCGAGGTCGCGGGGTACAAGCGCGACCAGTTCGGGCAGAGCTGGACCGACAACCACAACGGGCCGGGTGGGCACAACGGGTGCGACACCCGGAACGACATCCTCGCGGCGCAGCTGACCGCCGTCCACAACCGGACGGCGAAGAGCTGCGTGGTGGTCGAGGGGACGCTGACCTCCGAGCCGTACACCGGACGACGGGTCGAGTTCCGGAAGGCCGCGGCGACCAAGGTGCAGATCGACCACATCTACCCGCTGGCCCGCGCGTGGGACATGGGAGCGGCCCGCTGGCCGGCGCAGCGGCGGGTCGACTTCGCGAACGACCAGGCCGCCAACCTGCTGGCGGTCGACGGCCCGGCGAACGCGTCGAAGAACGACTCGGGGCCGGGGGAGTGGATGCCGCTGAACAAGGCGTTCCGGTGTGTCTACGTACTGCGCTACCTGCAGGTCGCGCACAAGTACGCACTGCCGATCACGGCCGCCGACCGCGACACCGCGAGGACGATCGCACCGACCTGCAAGTGACAGAGTGTGGTCAGCGGAAGTTGCCGGTGACCTCGTACGTGATGCCCCCGCTGCTCGAACCGCTGGTTCCGCGCTGCGACGAGAAGTAGAGCCGGTTGCCGGCCGGGTTGAACGCGACGCCGCAGAGCTCCGAGCCCGACTGGCCGGTGACCCGGAGGAACGGCGCCACGACGTCGTTCGGGGTGATGATGCAGATCTCCAGGTTGCCGCCGTCCTCGGTGACGAACAGGTCGCCGGACGACGTACCGGTGATGTTGTCGACACCGGTCAGCGGCGGGTTCGGGGTCAGGCCGTCGTCGTACGCGATGGCGATCGTGTTGTTCACCGCGTTGTAGGCCCAGACGCGGTTGTCGCCCTTCGTGGTGAAGAAGCAGGTGCCGTTGCGGTAGTAGCAGCCCTCGCCGCCGTTGAACTTCTTCATCCCGGACACCTGGCGGCGGGTCCGGGTCGGGCTGCCGTCGGGGTCGGGGACGGTGACCCAGGACAGCGTGCTGCCGGACTCGCGCAGCACCTGCAGGGTGCCTGCCGACAGGTCGCCCCAGGTGGTCGGGACGAAGCGGTAGAAGCCGCCGTCGGGGGTGTCCTCGGTCAGGTAGATGACGCGCCGGTCCGGGTCGGCCGCGGCGGCCTCGTGCGAGAAGCGGCCCATCGCCGGGCGGCGTACGGCGGCCTTGGTGCCGAACGGGTCGGTCTCCCAGACGTAGCCGAGGTCGGTCTCCTCGCAGGACAGCCAGGGCCCCACGGGGTGGCGCCGCCGTCGGCTGTGGGCACCTTGAGAGGCAAGGCACCAGGGAAAGAGTCGTGGAGCAAGTCGGCGGGAGGCATCGGGGACAGCTCACGCCGGCAGCGTCGCACGCGAGGCTGTCCGCCGGCCCAGCAGCAGGCGCAGCCGGAGGGGTCCGAAGGACAAGAGGTGGAAGGTGCGGGGCCGGCCTGGGCGCCAGTGGGGAAAGGCCGACTCCTCACGGTGACAAGGGCGGAGCCGACAGTGAATCGAGCCGACATGAACAGGGTCTGAGTCCCAGATGATCGTCCGCCGACGGGGGAGGAGGGTTAGTGTGGGCCGGGGTCGGCGACGCCTGTGACCGGGTCGCCCGCCGCGGGGCAGAGGAGCTGGCATGAAGCTTTTCGGACGCCGGTCGGAGTGTGGAGCGCTCGACGACCTGGTTGCGGAGATCCGCGCGGGTCGGAGCCGGGTGCTGGTCGTGCGCGGCGGTGCCGGGGTCGGCAAGACCGCCCTGCTGGAGTACGCCGTACAGTCCGCGCCCGAGCTGCAGGTCCTGCGCGCGGTCGGGGTCGAGTCGGAGCAGGAGCTGGCCTTCGCCGCGCTGCACCAGCTGTGCTCGCCGCTGCTCGACAGGCTGCCGCACCTGCCGTCGCCGCAACGCGCTGCGCTGGCGACGGTGTTCGGGCTGCAGCCGGGGCCGCCTCCGGACAGGTTCATGGTCGGGCTCGCGGTGCTCAGCCTGCTCGCCGAGTCGGCCGACAAGCAGCCGCTGCTCTGCATCGTGGACGACGCGCAGTGGCTCGACACCGCGACCGCGCAGACGCTCGGCTTCGTCGCGCGGCGCTTGCACGCGGAGGCGCTCGGGCTGCTGTTCGGTGCTCGGGAGGTCCGCGACGAGTTGCGGCCGCTCGACGAGTTGACCGTGGGCGGTCTGCCGGACGACGACGCTCGAGCGCTGCTCGGGTCGGTGGTCCGGTTCGTGCTCGACGAGCCGGTGCGGGACCGGATCGTCGCCGAGACCGGTGGGAATCCGCTCGCGCTGATCGAGCTGCCGCGCGGGCTGACGCCGACGCAGCTCGCCGGCGGGTTCGGGCTGCTCGGGGCGCAGATGCTGCCGGGGCGGATCGAGGAGAGCTTCCTGCGGCAGGCGGATCTGCTGCCGTCGTCGACGCGGTTGCTGCTGCTCGTCGCGGCTGCCGAGCCGGTGGGCGATCCGGTGCTCGTCTGGCGGGCCGCTGACGAGCTGGGGATCGCGGCGGCGTTCGCGGAGATCGACGGGCTGCTGACGCTTGGCGAGCGGGTGACGTTCCGGCATCCGCTCGTCCGGTCGGCGCTCTACGGCTCGGCGACGGCGCAGGAGCTGCGCGCCGTACATCTCGCGCTGGCGCGGGTCACTGACCCGGAGCTCGATCCGGATCGGCGAGCGTGGCATCTCGCCGCGGCCGCGTCGGGGCCGGACGAGGCGGTGGCGCAGGAGCTGGAGCGGTCGGCGTTGCGGGCGCAGTCGCGCGGTGGGTTCGCTGCGGCGACGGCGTTTCTGCAGCGGGCTGTTGGGCTGACTGCGGATCCTGGCCCACGCAGCGATCGCGCGTTGGCGGCGGCGCAGGCCGGCCTGCAGGCGGGTGCGTTCGACGCGGCGCAGGGGTTGCTGGCGACCGCTGAGGCCGGGCAGCTGGACGAGCTCGGGCGGGCGCGGGTCGACATGCTGCGCGCCGAGGCCGCGTTCGCGGTGCAGCGCGGCGGTGAGGCGCCGGGGTTGTTGCTGCGGGCGGCGCAGACGTTGCAGCCGCTCGACGTACGGCTGGCTCGGGACACGTACCTCGATGCCTGGAGCGCCGCGTTGTTCGCCGGGCGGCTGGCGACGACGGCGGATCTGCGGAAGGTGTCCAGTGCCGCGCGGTCGGTGCCGCAGGCGGAGTCGCCACGTGGGTCGGATCTGCTGCTCGACGGGTTCGCGTTGCTGCTGACCGATCAGCGGGCTGAAGCCTTGCCGGTGCTGCGGGAGGCGGCGCTCGCGTTCGCGGACGGTGACGTGTCGGCCGAGGAGGTGCTGCGCTGGGGCTGGGTCGCGACCGCGGCCGCGGCGACGTCGTGGGACTTCGAAGCCTGCGTCGGTACGGCGACGCGACAGGTCGAGGTTGCCCGCAGTACGGGCGCGTTGGCGGTGCTGGCGGTCGGGGTGAACGTGCTCGGCCAGGTCGCCGCGCTGGAGGGCGACTTCGCGGAGGCGGCGTCGCTGGCCGCCGAGGCGACCGCGGTGCGGGACGCGACCGGGACCAAGATCGCGCCGTACGGCGGGCTGGTGCTGGCCTCGCTGCGCGGGCGCGAGAACGAGGCGTATCCGTTGATCGAGGCAACGATCCGGAGCGCGTCGGCGGAGGGGCAGGGGACCGCGGTGCAGTACGCGCTGTGGGCGCGGTCGGTGCTGCTGAACTCGGTCGGCCGGCACGACGAGGCGCTGCTGGCGGCGCGGATGGCGGGCAACGACACCCCGGAGTTGTTCGTGTCGGGGTGGTCGCTGAGCGAGTGGGTCGAGGCCGGCGTCCGGAGTGGGGACGAGCGGACGGCGGCTGACGCGTTGGAGCGGCTGGAGGAGCGGGCGCGGAGTACCGGGCAGCCGTGGGGGCTCGGGCTGGCCGCGCGGTCTCGTGGGTTGGTGAGCGGCTCCGAGGACGCTTATGTCGAGGCGATCGCCTTGCTGGAGGGGACCCGGCTGCGGCCGGATCTGGCGCGGGCACGGTTGCTGTACGGCGAGTGGTTGCGGCGGCAGAGCCGCCGGGTCGACGCGCGCACGCAGCTGCGGCTGGCGCACGAGGCGTTCGGGTCGATCGGGATGGAGGCGTTCGCGGAGCGGGCGCGGCGGGAGCTGCTGGCCACTGGGGAGACCGTTCGGAAGCGGGTTGGGACGCCGGTTGCGGGCGCCGAGCTGACGCCGCAGGAGCAGCAGATCGCACTGCTGGTGCGGGACGGGTTGTCGAACCCGGAGGTCGGGGCGCGGTTGTTCCTGAGCCCGCGGACGGTGGAGTGGCACCTGCGGAAGATCTTCGACAAGCTCGGGATCAGCTCGCGGCGGCAGTTGCGCGAGGTGCTGCCGCGGACCGATCTGGAGAAGCTGTCGGGTTAGTGGAGGAGTTGCTGGCCGCCGTCGACGTCGTACGTTGCGCCGGTCAGGGCGGTGTTGGTCATCAGGTGGATGACCAGCGCGGCGACGTCCTCCGGGCCGACGACGCGGTGGATGGGCAGCGTCGCCCGCAGTTCCTCGCGGCGGTCGTCGAGCTGGGTGCCCAGCAGGCGCGCTGACAGGGGAGTGTCGACGAAGCCGGCCGCGACGGTGTTGACGCGGATCGGCGCGAGCTCGATCGCTGCATTGGCCGCGATCGCCGGCAGCGCTGCGGTGCCGATCGCTGCCAGGGTCAGTCCGAGGCCCGGTCGGCGCGCGTGGGTTCCACCGATCAGCGTGATCGAACCGCCTGCGGGGATTCGTCCGATGCAGAGCTGGGCGATCCGCAGCGCGCCGATCAGCCGCTCCTCGAAGCCGCGCAGCGCGTCGTCGAAGTCCATCTCCGCGATCGGCGCGTACGTCGGACCGCCGCCGCTGACCAGCACGTGGTCGATCTGCGTCGGCAGCCCGGCGAACACCCGCTCGAGCCGGACGCCGTCGCTGACGTCGAGGGTCGCAGTGCTCTCCGCGCCGACCTCGGCCGCAGCGCTTGCGAGCCGCTCCCGGTTCCGCCCGGTGATGAACAGGCGCGCCCCGGCCGCGCGAGCCTGCCGGGCGGTCTCCAGCCCGATGCCTGAGCTGCCGCCGATCACGACAACGGCCTGCCCGTCGAGCGCCCCGCCGGTCCGCACGGCGCCCGCCGCGTGTTCGGCCGGGGTGCTGCCGTTGGTGAGGGTCTCGGTCATGTCTTCTCCTAGGTGGTCGGTACGGCGCAGCCGTGCAGACGAGGTTGAGCAGCGGGCATTTGGGCGACCGGCGGACGGCCGGGCGCGACGAACAGCACCGTGAGCACGGCTCCCACGACGCTCACTCCGGCGAGCACGAGCATCGCCGTCCGGTAGCCGTCGGCAAGCGGCTCGGCGAGATCGCGAGCACCGCCCGCGCCGATCAGCGCCGGGACGAGCGCGACCAGGATCACCCCGCCGACCCGCGACGCCGCGTCGTTGATCGCCGACGCCTCACCGAGATCCGAGTCGTCCACAGCAGCCAGTACGGCGGCCGTCAGCGGCGCGACCGCCAGCCCAAGACCGAGCCCCCAGAGGATCGCGCCGGGCAGCACCGCGGTCAGGTAACCATCACCCGGTCGCGCCGCCGACAGCCAGGCGAACCCCGCGGCGACGAGCAGGATCCCCACGCTCATCGGCCAGCGCGTTCCGACCCGCGCCACCAGCCCACCGACCAGCGGCGACACGAGCAGGAACACAACGGACTCCGGCACCAGCGCCGCACCCGCCGCCGTAGCGCTGTAGCCGAGCTGCAGCTGGCACTGCAGCACCACCAGGTACGCCGCAGCGCTCAGCGCGCCGTAGAACAGCACAGTCGTGGCATTGATCGCGACGAACTGCCGGATCCGGAACAGCGCCGTACGGACCATCGGTGCGGCTCGCCGCTGCTCCAGCGGGACCAGCACGACCAGGCAGCCGACGCCGACGAGCCCTGTCAGCAGCACCGGCGCACTGGTCCAGCCCGACGACGGCCCGGCGGTCAGCGCGTAGATGATGCCGCCCAGGCCGACCACCGTGAGCAGCCCGCCGAGCAGGTCGAGCGACAGCGGCCGCCGGAAGCGCTCCACCTCGGGGACATGCCGCAGCACCCAGTACGCCGCCGCGATCAGCGGGACGTTCAGCAGGAACACGTACCGCCAGGAGCCGTGGTCGATCAGCCAGCCGCCGCCGTACGGGCCGAGCGTCGTACCGAGCGTCGAGATGCCGGCCCAGACGCCGATGCCCTTCGTCCGATCGGCCGGGCGCAGCGTCCCGTTGAGCAGCGCCAGGCTGCTCGGTACGACGAGTGCTCCGCCGACGCCCTGCACAGCCCGCGCCGCGATCAGCAGCTCGACCGTCGGTGCCGCCGCGCAGGCCAGCGACGCGACGAACATGATGCCGAGCCCGACGACCAGGATGCGGCGGCGGCCGAAGTGATCGGCCAGCGCGCCTGCGAGCAGCAGGAGGGACGCGACCGCGAGCAGGTAGCCGGTGACGACCCACTGGAGCTGGCTGACCCCGGCGTCCAGCGCGGTGCCGATCGACGGGATCGCGACGTTGACCATGTACGCGTCCAGGAAGCCGACCATCGAGGCGAGCACGGTCGCTGCGAGCAGCGCCGTACCGGTGGTGCTGCGTAGTGCTGCCAGCTGTGCGCTGTCCGATCCGGCCGTCATCTCCGGCTCCTTCCGCCGGGACCGACTCTGCTTCCCGCGGGCACTGGCTCGCACCCGTGGATCTCCCTGGTCCGGCCCGGCCAGGGTGACTCCCTGGCTCGACGGCGCCGCCGCCCGGACCAGGATCGTGGGCGTTGGCTTCCCACGAGTGCGAGGAGTGCAGGTCATGGACATGAAGCTCGAGGTCGTCGTGGTACCGGTCTCCGACGTGGACCGGGCCAAGGACTTCTACACGACGCTGGGCTGGCGGCTGGACGCCGACATCGCCACCGACGACAAGTTCCGGGTCGTCCAGGTGACACCGCCGGGCTCGCCGGCGTCGGTGATCTTCGGGTCGTCGGTGACCGCGCAGGAACCGGGGACGGCGCAGGGACTGCACCTGATCGTCGACGACATCGACGCGGCGTACGACGAGTTGAAGCGGCTCGGCGCGGACCCGAGCGAGGTGTGGCACGACGCCGGCGGCATCTTCCACCACGCCGGTGACGCCGAGCGCGTCCCCGGCCCGGACCCGGCGCGGAGCAGCTACGGCTCGTTCCTGTCGTTCCAGGACCCGGACGGCAACGGCTGGCTGCTGCAGGAGATCACCACGCGTCTGCCCGGGCGGGTCGACGCCGAGACGTCGTACTCCTCGGTTCCCGACCTGGCCGGCGCGCTGCGGCGGGCCGCGGCCGCGCACGGCGAGCACGAGGCCCGCACCGGCGAGGCGGACCCGGACTGGCCGGACTGGTACGCCGCGTACATGGTCAGCGAGCAGGCCGGGACCGAGCTTCCGTCGTGAGCGACTACGACGTGATCGTGCTCGGCGGTGGTGCGCCCGGGGAGCACTGCGCCGCCGCGCTGGCCAAGGGCGGCGCTCGGGTGGCGGTCGTCGAGCGGGAGCTGCTCGGCGGCGAGTGCTCGTACTGGGCGTGCATCCCGTCGAAGACGCTGCTGCGACCTGGTGAGGCGCTGGCGGAAGTCCGGGAGGTGCCTGGGGCGCGGGAGGCCGTGACGCGGCCGCTCGACGTACGGGGTGCGCTGGAGTGGCGGGACTTCATGGTGTCGTCGTACGACGACGCTGGGCAGGTGGCGTGGGCTGCCGGTGCCGGTGTGGAGGTGCTGCGCGGTACTGGTCGGCTGGACGGGCCGGGGGCGGTGCTGGTGGGGGAGCGGCGCTACACGGCCGACGACGTGGTGCTGGCGTGTGGAGCCGACCCGGTGGTGCCTGGTGCGTTGCGGGGAGTGCCGGGCGTGTGGACCAACCGGGACGTCACCGGGATGAAGGAGGTACCGGAGCGGTTGCTGGTCGTCGGCGGTGGTGCGACGGGCGTCGAGATGAGTCAGGCGCTGGCCCGGATGGGGTCGGCCGTCGTACTGATCGAGCGGGGTGAGCACCTGCTGTCGCGGGAGCCGCGCTCGGTGGGAGTCGCCGTTGGTACGGCGCTGGCTGCGTCGGGAGTCGATGTGCGGCTCGGGCAGGATGTCGCGGACGCCTGGATCGAGGAGGGCGAGTACGTCGTCGCTCTCGCCGATGGGTCGGAGCTGCGCGGTGATCACGTGCTGGCGGCGACCGGGCGACGGCCGCGGGTCGACGGGATCGGGCTGGAGACGGTCGGGATCACGCCGGATCCGCGGGGCGTGCCGGTCGACGAGCGGCTCGCTTGCGGGCCAGGACTGTGGGCGATCGGGGACGTGACCGGGTTGTGGCAGCTCACGCACGTCGGCGAGTACCAGGGGCGGGTGGTCGCGAGCAACATCCTGGGGCGGCCGCGGGTCGCCGACTACGACGCCGTACCGCGGGTGGTGTTCTGCTACCCGCAGGCCGCGTCGGTCGGCGCCGCGGACGGGCCGTACACGAGCACGGTGCAGCTCTCGGGGGTCGCGCGGACGGCGACGTACACGCGGGCCTACGACAGCCAGCCGGGGTTCCTGACCGTGGTCTCGGACGGCGCGGTGCTGATCGGTGCGTACGCCGTCGGGCCGGAGGCCGGGGAATGGTTGCAGCAGGCAACGGTCGCGATCCGGGCCAAGGTGCCGGTCGACGTGCTGCTCGACGTGATCCAGCCGTTCCCGACCTTCTCGGAGGCGTTCCTGCACGTGCTCCGCGACCTCGACGAGCAGCTGGCGAGGCCGCGGCACGCGGTCGCCTAGAAGTCGGTCGCCCTGCTGACGAGCTCCCACGCGTCCACCTCGGTGCGGAGCTCGTCCAGCGCGGCCCGGAACGCCGTCGACGCGTCGTTCCCGAGCAGCAGCATGTACGGCGGGTGGTCCGACTCGACCGCCTCGATCAGCGCGGCGGCGGCCTTCGCGGGGTCGCCCGGCTGCGTCCCGTGCACGGTGTCGTTCTCCTTGCGCCGCTTCCCCGCGGTCTCGGCGTAGTCCCCGATCGCCTCGGCCGACTGCTGCAGCGAGCGCCCCGCGAAGTCGGTCCGGAACCCACCCGGCTCGACCACCATCGCGGTGATCCCGAGCGGCGCGACCTCCTTGCGCAGCGACAGCGTCAGCGCCTCGACCGCGGCCTTCACCGCCGCGTAGTACCCCGACCCCGGCGGCGAGATCCGCGCCCCGATCGACGACAGGTTCACGATCGTCCCGGCCCGCCGCTCCCGCATTCCCGGCAGCACTGCCTTGATCGTCCGCACCGACCCGAACACGTGCGTCTCGAACAGCAGCCGCACGTCCGCGTCGTCGGCCTCCTCGACCGCCGCGCGATAGCCGTACCCGGCGTTGTTCACCAGGACGTCGATGCCCCCGAACCGCTTCTCGGCCGCTGCCACCGCGTCGGCGACCTGCCCGTCGTCGGTCACGTCGAGCGGCAGCGCCAGCGCGGTCCCGGCGTACGCGTCGGCGAGATCCTGCACCGACTCGACGTCCCGAGCGGTGACGACGACGTTGTCGCCGCGCGCGAGCAACGCCTCGGCGAAGGCGCGGCCGAGTCCGGTCGAGCAGCCGGTGATGAACCAGGTGGACATGGAGTTCCTTCCGTGGACAGTTCGACGACTCCATCGAACACCACGGCACCAGAGCCGTCGTACGGTGTGGGCATGGACGACGTACCGCAGTTGGCAGCCGTGGCGATCGACTGCGCCGACCCGTGGGAGCTCGGCCGCTTCTGGCAACGCTTCCTCGGCGGTGAGCTGCGGGCCGGCGGCGACGAGGTCGTCGAGTTGCACGGGGCAACCGTCCGCCTCGACTTCTGCCGCGTCGCGGGCACCGCGCCGGACCGCAAGAACCCGGTCCACCTCGACCTCCGCGTCCCCGCCGCCCGCCGCGAGGCGGCGATCGAGCGAGTCCTCGCGCTGGGCGCGACGCGAGCCCTCGACATCTACGACGGCGACCAGTGGGCCTGCCTCCGCGATCCGGCCGGCAACGAGTTCTGCATCGTCTGGGGCGCCGCCTGATCTACTCCTCGGCCTCCGCCTGGAGCTTCTTCTTCAGGTCGTCCTTGCCGAGTGACGACGCCCCGGACACGTCGGCGTTGCGGGCCTGCTGCAACAACTCGTCGCGCGTGATGTCCTCCGGCTGGTCGCCGAGATGCTCCTTGCGGCTGGCAACGAACGCCTCGCCGAGCTCGAGCCGCCGCTCGTCGGTCAGGTGCTGCCGCATGCCGGGGAGGACCTTGGTCTCCTCCTCCTCGACGTGGTGCGTGACCGCGTCGACGAGGTTCTGCAGCACCTTGTCGAAGGCCGCTGAGGTCGGGTCGGTCTTCGCGAGCTTCTCCAGCAGCTGGTCGGCCTCGACGTGCTCCTGCTGGCTGTGCGCGACGTCGTCGGCCTCGTCCGCCTCGGCGGCGGCCGCCGGGTAGACGGCGGACTCCTCGGCGCGGCTGTGCGCCGACAGCAGCGTCGTGAGCACCGGCACCAGGTTCGGCCGCTTCTCCGGGTTGTCCTTCAGCTCGTCGAACAGCCGCTCGACCTCGCGGTGGTCCTGCATGATCAGATCGACGACATCGCCCGCCATGGGTCGTCCCTCCTCGTTCGGGGTGTTCTGCGCGGCCCCGGTACCCGCGATCACCGCCCGTACGCCGGTCAGTGCGGCTCGAACACGTTCCCCGGTGTCGGCTCGGTCGGTGTCCGCGACAGGCCGAGCCGTTTCATCAGGGTGACCACCAGCGCGTCGTACACGGCGGGCAGGTGGCGGAAGCCGAAGACCATCAGCGGGTTGGCGAGGCCGACCGAGAGCTCGCGGCGGGGGCGGGTGGTCAGGGAGAGGATCGCCTGGGTGACCTTGTCGACGTCGCTGACCGGTGGCGGTGGCTGCCCGATGCGGCCGATGTAGTTGCCGGCGCGTTCGTAGACCGGGGTGTCGATGCTGCCGGGGGCGAGCAGGCTGACGTCGACGCCGGGGAGCGCGCGGACCTCGGCCTGGAGGGCGCGGGCCAGGCCGTGGATCGCCCACTTGCTCATCACGTACGAGCTCATGAACGGCGGCGCCATCTTGCCGACGACCGAGCCGACCAGGATCAGGTGCCCCTCGCCCTGCGCGGTGAAGCGCCGCAGCGC
Source organism: Kribbella sp. NPDC051770 (assembly GCF_040681455.1). Lineage (NCBI taxonomy): Bacteria > Bacillati > Actinomycetota > Actinomycetes > Propionibacteriales > Kribbellaceae > Kribbella > Kribbella sp. NPDC051770. Next base: position 93,464 of record NZ_JBFAYT010000008.1, read on the forward strand.
GGAGCGGGCGACGTTGACCGTGCCGTCGATGTCGACGCGGAGGACCCGCTCGAAGACCTCCGGCGGCACCTGCGTGAACTCGCCGTACGCCATCACCGCCGCGCAGTGCAGCAGGACGTCGACCCGGCCGCAGCGCGCGACCGCGAGATCGACCAGTACCTCGACCTGCTCGCGGTCCGACACGTCGGTCGGCGCGACCACCGCGTCCCCGCCGGCCTCGCGGCACTCGGTGGCGATCCGGTCCAGGCTGGTCCGCGACCGCCCGGCCAGTACGACGGTGTCACCGCGAGCCGCCAGCGCGAGAGCGGCCGCCCGGCCGATCCCGCTCGACGCCCCGGTGACGACGACGATCACGTCTCGCGCCCCTCCGCGATCAGCCGCAGCCGGCGCAGCGTCTCGGTGTTGCGCAGGCTCAGCACCGGGTCGATCACCGCCTGCGGGATCAGCGCGGCCGGGCCCTTCACCGCGTGCTCGCGCATCACCAGGTGACAGCTGCCGTCCTTCTCCGTCGCCTCGAACTCGACCCGGCCCTCACCGGTCGGCCACGCCCGCACCCGCAGCCGCAGGAACATCGACGGGACGTACTCCTCGACCGTCGTGGTGTCGTCGATCAGCAGCGGCCAGCTCCCGACCGAGTGGTGGATGCTGAAACCAGGCTGCGGCCAGCCCTCCTCCACGTCCCGGACGCGGGACGCGCCGACCACCCACCCGGCGTACGACCAGCCGTCGGTCAGCACCGCGAAGACGTCCTCGACCGATGCATGGATCAGGCACTCGTTCTCGCTCATACCCCTGCCAGTACCCATCGCGCATGACCTGACCGGATCTGGACACCGGGCGCCCATGACCGACGCGATCGTGATCGGCGGCGGCCCGAACGGGCTGGTCGCGGCCAACCTGCTCGCCGACCAGGGCTGGGAGGTGCTGCTGCTGGAGGCGAACGCGCAGATCGGCGGCGCCGTCCGCAGCGCCGAGGACGTCGCCGACGAGTTCGTGCACGACACGTTCAGCTCGTTCTACCCGCTGGCCGCGGTGTCGCCGACGATCCGCGCCCTCGGGCTGGACGAGTTCGGCCTGGAGTGGTCGAACGCGCCGGCGCCGGTCGGCAACCCGATGACCGACGGCGGCTGGGCGATCGTGCACAACGACCCGTTCGACACCGCCGACGAGCTCGACAAACTCGCGCCCGGCGACGGCGAGAGCTGGCTGGAGATGTACGACGACTGGCGGCGGATCGAGCGCGAAATGGTCGGGCTGCTGCTCGATCCGTTCCCGCCGGTGCGGTCGGGGGCGGCGCTGGTGCGGCATCTGGTCGGGCGGCGCGGGATGGAGCGGATCCGGCTGCTGGCTTCCTCGGTACGGTCGCTGGGGGATCGGACGTTTCATGGAGACGCCGCGAAGATGCTGCTGGCAACGAACGCGCAGCACGCTGACATCAGCCCCGAGTCGGCCGGGTCGGGGCTGATGGGGTGGTTGCTGGTGATGCTCGGGCAGCAGTTCGGCTACCCGGTGCCGCGAGGTGGAGCCGGGCAGTTGACGCTGGCGCTGGCTCGGCGGTTCGTGGCGCGGGGCGGGGTGATCCGGTGCGGGGAGCGGGTCGTCGGGGTCGAGGTCCACGGCGGGCGGGCGGTCGGCGTACGGACTGCGGACGAGTTCCTGGGAGTACGGCGTGCGGTGCTCGCCGACGTGTCGGCCCCGGCGCTGTACGGCGACCTGCTGCCGGATGCTGTCGTCCCGTCGCGAGTGCAGCGCGCGATGCGCGGCTTCGAGTGGGACCCCGGCACGGTCAAGGTTGACTGGGCCCTGGACGCCCCGATCCCGTGGCGCGAAACCCCGTCGAAGTCACCCGGCACCGTCCACCTCGCGGAGTCGGTGGATTCACTGACCCTCTCAGCAGCCCAGCTCGCCGCCGGCCGCGTCCCCGACAACCCCTTCCTCCTGATGGGCCAGATGACCACCGCCGACCCGACCCGCTCACCCGCCGGCACCGAGTCGGCCTGGGCCTACACCCACGTCCCCCAGGAAATCCGCGGCAACGGCCCGTACACCGGCGACTGGACCCCCGCCGAGGCCGAACGCTTCGCCGACCACATCCAGTCCAAGGTCGAGCAGGCGGCTCCGGGGTTCACGAGTCACATCACGCAGCGTCGGGTGATGTCGCCGCGCGATTTGGAGTCCCGCAACGCGAACCTGGTCGGCGGAGCGGTGAACGGAGGCACGGCGGCGTTGCATCAGCAGTTGGTCTTCCGCCCGATCCCCGGGCTGGCCCGGGCTGAGACTCCGGTGAAGGGGCTGTTCCTGGCCTCCGCGTCGGCCCACCCCGGCGGCGGAGTCCACGGAGCCTGCGGCTCGAACGCGGCCCGCGCCGCGGTTCTTCACAACAGAGTGCGCCGGCGTTGAGCCGGGGTACCGGCCCGGCATGGGTGACTTGATGGGTGGTTGGCGGTCTGCTGGGTCGGTGGCTGACGGGCTGCGGGATCTGGCGGACAGCGGGTGTTTGGAGCTGCCCTTGCCGGGTGCGGGGCAGACCCGCGAGCGGTGGCAGGCGTTGACCGAGCTCGGGCGAACCGACCTGGCGCTGGCTCGGCTGGCGGAGGGGCACACGGATGCGACCTCGATTCTTCGGCAGGCCGGGGTTGAGCCGGAGAAGGAGGCGCTGTACGGCGTCTGGGCCGCGCGGTCGGGTGGGACCGGCGCGATGGTGCGTGACGGGAAGCTCTCTGGGACGGTGCGGTTCTGTTCGGGGGCGCACTCGCTGGATCGGGCGCTGGTGGTCGCGCTGGATGACGACGGCGAGAGCAGCATGTACGACGTGCCACTTGATCAGCCCGGCATCGTGCGTGTCGCGGACACCTGGCAGGCGGTGGGGATGGACGCCTCGGACAGTCCGGACGTCGTCTTCGAGGATGTTGCGGTGGGCAACCGGATTGGAGCGCCGGGGTTCTACACGAGCCGGCCCGGTTTCTGGTGGGGCGGCGGTGGGGTCGCGGCGGTTTGGTACGGCGGGGCGCTCGGTCTGGTGGATCGTACGATCGACTACCTGCGGTCCGGGAAGGGCGCCGACGAGCATCAGCTCGCGCACCTCGGCGAGCTGCAGACCTCGCTCGCCGCGACCGCCGGGCTGCTGAAGCTGACCGCCGCGGCGGTCGACGCCGGTGAGCCCGTGACGACGGAGATCTGGCTGCTGAGGGCGAGCGCCGAGCAGACCGCGCGGGCGGTCGCCGATCGGGTGCCGCGGATCGTCGGGCCGACCCCGCTCTCGCGTGATCGAGCGTTCGCGCAGGCGTTCGCTGATCTGCAGGTGTACGTGCGTCAGCACCACGCCGAGCGGGACTACGCCGCACTCGGGCGGCGGTTCCTGGAGGCGAGCGCGTGAGGCCGATCGGGGAGGGTGAGGCGGACTCGCGGGAGGCGGCCGTCGAGCGAGGGGCTTCCTCGCGGGAGATGACCGGCGGTGGCGACGCTGCTCGGCCGCTGACCGGCGAGCACGAATGGGTGGAGTTCTTCGCGGCGCGGGAGCTGCCCGAGTTCGACGTGGCGGCGCCGCGGCGGGTCGTCGTACTGGCTGCGCATCCGGACGACGAGACGCTCGGCGTCGGCGGGACGGTCCAGGCGCTGCACGCGGCCGGGGCGGAAGTCACGGTGGTCGTGGCGAGCGATGGCGAGGCGGCCTTCCCTGCGCTCGGGCCGGAAGCCAGGGCCGAGTTGGCGGTACGGCGACGCGAGGAGCTGGCGGCAGCGATGGAGATCCTCGGGTCGGGCAAGGTCGAGGTGGTCTTCCTCGGTCTCCCGGACTCCGCGATCGCCGAGCACGAGGAGGAGCTGCGCGAGCGGTTGGTCTGGCTGCTGCAAGGAGCGGACTGCGTGCTGCTGCCCTGGCCGGGCGACCCGCACCCCGACCACGCCGCGGTCGGCCGAGCCGGTCTCGCCGCAGCACCGGTCGAGGCGCATCGCTGGTCCTACCCGGTCTGGATGTGGCACTGGATGAAGCCGTACGACGCGCAGACTGCTGAGCAGCCGCCGTGGGATCGGGCCGTTCGGGTGCCGCTGGGCGAGCAGTTGCAGGACGGAAAGCAGAACGCACTCGCGGCCTTCGTTTCGCAGCTCGTGCCAGGCCCGAACGGCGAGGAGCCGATCGTCGATCCGCTGATGCTGACGCACTTCGGGCGCAGCTTCGAGGTCCTGTTCCGGGAGCCCCCGCGAGGCTCGGCGCCCGTGGAACGGTTCGCGCACTTGTACGAGCAGGCCGAGGACCCCTGGAACACCGCCGACAGCTGGTACGAGCGGCGGAAGCGGTCGGCGCTGCTCGCGGCGTTGCCGAACGAGCGGTATCAGCGCGCGGTGGAGCCGGCCTGCGGTGTCGGCGAGCTGACGCGGGAGCTGGTGGCTCGGGCTGACGAGGTCTTCGCGTTCGATCCGGTGCCTGAGGCTGTAGAGAGGGCGCGGCGGGCTGCGCCGGGGGCTGAGGTGGTGGTCGACGCGCTGCCGGGTGTGTTGCGGGCGGCCGATCTGATCGTGCTGAGCGAGATCCTGTACTACCTCGACGACGACGCGCTGGCGGCGACACTCGACGGGGTCGTGGACGCGTTGGAGCCGGGTGGGGATGTGGTCGCGGTGCACTGGCGGCCGTGGGCGCCGGAGGCGCCGCGGGACGGGGACGCGGCGCATCGGACGCTCCTGGCGCGGGAGGAGCTGGAGGTGCTGGTCGAGCACGTGGAGGACGAGTTCGTGCTGCACGTGCTGCGTCGCCGATGATCACGGCGGTGGGGGTGGTGATTCCGGCGCACGACGAGGAGCTGGTGATCGGGGCTTGTCTGCGGTCGCTCGCGGTGGCGCTGGCGGAGCTCGATCGCCCGGTGGTGGTGTGCGTGGTCGCCGATCGGTGCAGCGACGCGACGGTCCGGGTCGTACGGGAGACGATGCCATCGGCAACTGTTCTCGAGAACGACGACAGGTTGTCGCTCGGAGAGGTGCGGGATCTCGGCGTCCGGGCCGTGCTCGCCCGGTTGGGTGATCCTGAGTCCGTGTGGCTGCTGGGCACGGACGCGGACACCCAGGTGCCGGTCGACTGGGCCCGGAGGCAGGTCGCGCACGCCGACGAAGGTGCCGACGCGGTCACCGGGCTGGTCGAGCTGCAGCCGGCGGCGCACCTGACCGCCGTACTGCGGGAACGCTACGCGCGAGTGGTTTCCGCTGGCATCCGCCCGGTCAGTCACGACCACGTGCACGGCGCGAACTTCGGCGTTCGGGGGAGTGCGTTCCTCGCGGTCGGCGGCTACCGGCCGATCGGAACCGGTGAGGACAGGGATCTGTGGTTCCGGCTGGTCGCGGCCGGGTTCGCCGTACGGCAGCCGTTGGATCTGACCGTCCGGACGAGTGCGCGCGTGGTCGGCCGGGCGCAGGGTGGGCTCGCTGATCTGCTGGCCGGGTTGATTGCGCCGGGGTACCGGGACGCGTCCGAGCCAGCCAGTTGAGGAGTCACCGTGCCCCCGAAACGCAAAGCCGACCAAGCAGCCCCGCAAGCCGCCGGTCCGACGGGCCGTAAGGCGCGAGGCGCGAACACGACGCGGGCGGCCGGCGGAGAGGCCGCGCGGCTGGTCGGCGTACAGGATGCTCGGGCGCAGTCCGGCAACTACCTGACCACCGCGCAAGGGGTCCGGCTGCCGGACACCGATCACTCGCTCAAGGCCGGCTCGCGCGGGCCGACGCTGCTCGAGGACTTCCACCTGCGGGAGAAGATCACCCACTTCGACCACGAGCGGATCCCCGAGCGGGTCGTGCACGCGCGCGGTGCGGCGGCGCACGGGACGTTCACGGCGTACGGGAACGCGACCGCGGCGACCAAGGCCGGCTTCCTGCAGGAGGGCCGGGAGACGCCGGTGTTCGTGCGGTTCTCGACCGTGCTCGGGTCGCGCGGGTCCGCCGACACCGTGCGGGACGTGCGCGGGTTCGCGGTGAAGTTCTACACCGACGAGGGCAACTTCGATCTCGTCGGCAACAACATGCCGGTGTTCTTCATCCAGGACGGGATCAAGTTCCCCGACATCATCCACGCCGGCAAACCGCACCCGGACCGCGAGATCCCGCAGGCGCAGTCGGCGCACGACACCTTCTGGGACTTCGTGTCGCTGCACACCGAGGCGACCCACCACGTGATGTGGGCGATGTCGGACCGCGGCATCCCGCGCTCGTACCGGACGATGGAGGGCTTCGGTGTCCACACCTTCCGGCTGGTGAACGGCGACGGCGCGACCGCGCTGGCCAAGTTCCACTGGAAGCCGGTGGCCGGAGTGCACTCGCTGGTCTGGGAGGAGGCGCAGCTGGCCGCCGGGGCCGACCCGGACTTCCACCGGCGTGACATGGCCGACGGGATCGAGGCCGGGGCGCCGCTGGAGTTCGAGCTGGGGCTGCAGCTGTTCCCGGACTCCGCCGACGAGACGTTCGAGGGGATCGACCTGCTCGACCCGACGAAACTCGTCCCCGAGGAGCTGGCCGAGGTGCAGCTGGTCGGCAAGCTGACGCTGGACCGGAACCCGACCAACTACTTCGCCGAGACCGAGCAGGTCGCGTTCCACACCGGAAACCTGGTGCCGGGCATCGAGGTGACCAACGATCCGTTGATGCAGGCCCGGTTGTTCTCGTACCTCGACACGCAGCTGACCAGGCTCGGTGGCCCGAACTTCACCCAGCTGCCGATCAACTGCCCGCACGCTGCGGTGAACGACAACCTGCGGGACGGGATGCACCAGACCGCCGTCCACCAGGGCGTTTCGCCGTACCTGCCGAACGGCATCGACGCGTCCCCGCGGCCCGCGCGGGAGCGTGAGGGCGGGTACGTGCAGGTGCCGCGGGAGATCGAGGGCCGGGCGGTGCGGGAGAGCCCGGTGTCGTTCGGCGACCACTTCTCGCAGGCGACGCTGTTCTGGGCGAGCATGACCGAGGTCGAGCGGGTGCACATCGTGGAGGCGTTCACCTTCGAGCTCGGCAAGTGCTACGAGCAGCCGATCCGCGAGCGGATGCTCGGCGTACTGGCCAACGTCGACGCCGAGCTGTGTGCGGCGGTTGCCGAGGGGCTCGGGCTGCCGGCGCCGTCGGGTGCGCCGGTCGAGGTGGAACCGTCGCCGGCGCTGTCGCAGGTGCTCGCCGAGCCGGGGCCGATCACCGGGCGGGTGATCGGGGTGTTCGCCGGGCCCGGCGCTGATCTGGCCGGCGTGACCAAGCTGCGGCGGGCTGTCGAGGCACAGGGCGCCGTACTGCGTTTGCTCGCGCCGATCGGCGGGACGCTCAAGAAGGGCCGGTCGGAGCACATCGTCGAGCGCACGCTGCTCACCACCCGCTCGATCGAGTACGACGCGCTGGTGGTTGCCGGAGGCATCCCTGACTTCACCGACGTCAAGCTGTCGGTCCTGCTCGGGGAGCTGTTCCGGCACTGCAAGGTGATCGGCGCGTGGGGCGATGGCGACCAGGTGCTCGCCGCGGCCGGGATCGACACCGGAGCGCCAGGGATCGTGCTGGGGGAGAGCCCGGCGAAGGCGTTCACCACCGAGCTGCTGAACGCGGTGGGCCTGCACCGGGTCTGGGAGCGGGCCGAACAAGTAATGGCTTCCTGAGCGTCAGGCCGCCGCCGGCGAGGGGGATGAGGGTGCCGGCGGCGGCTGCCCGGGAAGTAGTTCGGGCGCTAGGCTGCCCAGGACGTCAGGTGAGGTCGACGGTCTCGTTCTCGGCCGGGAACTTGTCGGGGTTCCTGGTCACCAGCGCACGGGCTGCCCCGAGCACCTGGACCACCTTGCTGCTCGGCGCGTCCCAGTACTCCGCGCTCTCGGCGCGGACCTTGATCAGCACCAGCTCGGGCGTCTCCAGCCCGTCCGGGAACCAGGTCTTGAGCTGCGGCGACCAGAGCTCCTCCGCCTTCTGGCGGTCCTCCACAACCGACGCCGTACCCGCGATCGACGTCCACTCGCTCGCCTTGTCGTTGGAGAAGCTGACGTTGACCTGCGGGTGCGCCAGGACGTCGGCCACCTTCGCGGAGTCCGAGGCGGCGAAGAACCACAGGTCCCCGTCGAACTCGACCTCCTGGACGGCCATCGGCCGGGACACGTGGCGGCCGTCGAGCGTCATCGTGGTCAGCATCGAGATCTTCGCGCGGTCGACCAGTTCGGCGACCTTGGTCACGGGGTCGGGCTGTTCGGTCATCGGTGACGCACACCTCTTCGGTTCGGCGGATTCGCTGTCGTCGGTCCGGTACCCCGAAGTTGTGCGCGCAGTACGAAACTTGTGCAGCGTCAGTTCACCCGCGGTGACGGGGGATTGGGGGAGTGGTCGCTGGCCCGGCGGGAGCGGCGCTTGGCCAGGATGACGCCGCCGGTGAAGAGGAACGGGACGAGCAGGCCGAGGTAGAGCCACTTGGTGCCGGTCCAGTCGCTGGTGTCGTCGTCGGCGGAGCCGGGTGGGTTGGCGCCGGGCGAGGCGGTTGCACCGATGGAGGGCGTCGGTGAGTCGGCGGCCTGGGCGCTCGCTGCGGTGACCAGGGTCAGGCTGCAGGCCAGGAGTGCAGCGGCGAGGAGGGCCGTGCTCCGTCGGGATGTCATGGGCAACCGGTACCCAGCCCGGCGATGTGGAAAAGGAGGCTCCGGGCGGACCCGGAGCCTCCAGGTCAGGCGGCGAGCGACTTCAGCGCGAGGGTAAAGCGTTCGGTGAGCCAGTCCAGGGTGGTCGTGGTGATCGTCAGCGGCGGCGACAGGCGGATGGTCGATCCGTGCGTGTCCTTGGCCAGTACGCCGTGCTGAGCGAGCCGCTCACACAGCTCACGCCCGGTGCCGAGCGCCGGATCGAGGTCGACCCCGGCCCACAACCCGTGGACCCGAAGCCCCACCAGCCCATGAGCCTGCAGCGGCTCCAGCCGATCGCGCAGCTCGCCTTCGAGCCTCAGCGCATGCTGCTGCAGCTCACCCGGCTCCAGCAGCTTCACCACCGCCCGCCCAACCGCCGCCGCGAGCGGGTTGCCGCCGAACGTACTGCCGTGCGTCCCCGGCGTGATCACGTCCATGATCGCCCGATCCGTCACCACCGCCGACAACGCCACGATCCCGCCGCCGAGCGCCTTCCCGAGGATGTACACATCCGGTACGACGCCCGCCCGCTGCGACGCGAACGTCGCGCCGGCCCGGCCGAGGCCGGACTGGATCTCGTCGGCGATCATCAGCACGTTGTTCGCCGTACAGGCCTCGCGCACCGCGGCGAGGTAGCCCTCAGGCGGCACGATCACCCCGGCCTCGCCCTGCACCGGCTCGAGCAGCACCGCGACGGTCGTCTCGTCGATCGCCGCCTCCAGCGCGGCGGCGTCGCCGTACGGGACGGAGCGGAAGCCCGGCGTGTACGGGCCGTAGTTGTCGTGCGCGACCGCGTCGCCGGAGAAGCTGATGATGCTGATCGTCCGGCCATGGAAGTTGCCGTCAGCAACGATGACGGTGGCCTGGCCGTCCGGGACGCCCTTGACCAGGTATCCCCAGCGGCGCGCCAGCTTGAGCGCGGTCTCGACCGCTTCGGCGCCCGAGTTCATCGGCAGCACCGCCTCCTTGCCCGCGAGCGCGGCCAGCTCGGCGCAGAACGGGCCGAGCTGGTCGTGGTGGAACGCCCGGCTGGTCAGCGTGACGCGGCCGAGCTGCTCGGTGGCGGCGGCGATCAGCGCCGGGTGCCGGTGCCCGAAGTTCAGCGCGGAGTAGCCGGCCAGGCAGTCCAGGTACCGCTGCCCCGAGGTGTCGGTCACCCAGGCGCCGTCGGCGGTGGCGATCGTGACCGGCAGCGGGTGGTAGTTGTGCGCGCCGAACTGCTCTTCCAGCATCACCGGATCGGTCACAGATCGCCCCTTTGCTCAGTGCGGTAACAGATAGTACAGGACAGCATATCCTGTACTACCTGCTACTGAGATCAGCCGAGCTGGGCGCGGACATCCCGCGCGGCACCGACCAGGTTGTCCAGCGAGTCACGCACCTCAGGCCAGCCCCGGGTCTTCAGCCCGCAGTCCGGGTTGACCCAGAGCCGCTCGGCCGGGATCGCGGCCAGCCCCTTCCGCAGCAGCGACACGACCTCCGGCGTACCGGGCACCCGCGGCGAGTGGATGTCGTACACGCCCGGACCGACCCCGCGCGGGTAGCCGGCGTCGCCGAGCTCGTGCGCGACCTGCATGTGCGAGCGGGCCGCCTCCAGGCTGGCGACGTCGGCTTCCATCTCGTCCAGCGCGTTCAGGATGTCGCCGAACTCCACGTAACACATGTGCGTGTGGATCTGCGTGTCCGCCCGTACGCCGCTCGTCGTCAGCCGGAACGCCTCCGTGCCCCATGCCAGGTACGCCGCCCGGTCGGCCTGCCGCAGCGGCAGCGTCTCGCGCAGCGCCGGCTCGTCGACCTGGATCACCGCGGCACCGGCCGCCTCCAAGTCGTTGACCTCGTCCCGCAGCGCCAGCGCGACCTGCCGTGCGGTCTCGCTGCGCGGCTGGTCGTCGCGGACGAACGACCAGGCGAGCATCGTCACCGGTCCGGTGAGCATGCCCTTGACCGGCCGCTCGGTCTGCAGCTGCGCGTACGCCCACCAGCGGACCGTCATCGGCTCGGGCCGGGAGATGTCGCCGACGAGCACCGGCGGCCGCACGTACCGGGTGCCGTAGGACTGGACCCAGCCGTGCTGTGTGGCCAGGTACCCGTCGAGCTGCTCGGCGAAGTACTGGACCATGTCGTTGCGCTCGGGCTCGCCGTGCACGAGCACGTCCAGGCCGGCCTTCTCCTGGAACGCGAGCACCTCCTGGATCTCGGCGCTGATCCGCTCGTCGTACTGGGTCGCGTCGATCCGCCCGGCCCGCAGGTCGGCGCGGGCCGTCCGCAGCTCGGTGGTCTGCGGGAACGACCCGACGGTCGTGGTCGGCAGCAGCGGCAGCCCGAGTCGGGCCTGCTGGGCGGCGCTGCGTTCGGCGTACGGCGTCGCCCGCTTGCTGTCGGCCGCGGTGATCCCGGCGACCCGCGCGCGGACGGACGGGTTGTTGGTCAGCGCGGACGCACGCCGCGACTCGAGCGCGGCCTGGTTCGCCGCGAGCTGGTCGGCGATCGCCTCGGCGCCCTCGCTGTAGCCGAGCGTCAGCGTGGCGATCTCTGCGGACTTCTGGCGCGCGAAGGCCAGCCAGCTCGCGACTTCCGGCGCGATCCCGTCCTCGGCGCTCACGTCGTACGGGACGTGCAGGAGCGAGCAGGACGCGCCGACGTCGACCTGACCGGCCAGCGTGCGCAGCCGGTTCAGGGTGGCCAGCGACTTGGTCAGGTCGTTGATCCAGATGTTGCGGCCGTTGACGACGCCCGCGACGAGCCGCTTCGAGCGCACCTCGGAGGCGGCGACCAGGTCGTCGAGGTTGCCCTCGGCGGGACCGGTGAAGTCGATCGCGAGCCCCTCGACCGGCGACTTGGCCAGCACCGGCAGCGCCTTGCCGAGCCGGTCGAAGTACGACGCGACGAGCAGCCGCGGCCGGTCGGTCAGCTCACCCAGTACGGCGTACGCACGCGCGGTCAGGTCGAGCTCGTCGGCCGAGCGGTCCTGGACCAGCGCCGGCTCGTCCAGCTGCACCCAGCCCGCGCCGGCCGCGCGGAGGTCGGCGAGCACCTCGGCGTACACGGGGAGGAGCTTGTCGAGCAGCGACAACGGCTCGAAGTGCTCGTCGACGCCCGGCGCCGGCTTGGCGAGCAGCAGGTAGGTGATCGGGCCGACGAGGACCGGGCGGGCGGTCAGGCCGAGCGCGATCGCCTCACGCAGCTCGCCGACCTGCTTGCTGGTGTCGGCGGCGAACGTGGTGTCCGGGCCGAGCTCGGGGACCAGGTAGTGGTAGTTGGTGTCGAACCACTTCGTCATCTCCAGCGGCGCGACCTCCTGGGTACCGCGGGCCATCGCGAAGTAGCCGTCCAGCGGGTCCGCCGCGACGGCCGCGCGGTGCCGCTCGGGGATCGCGCCGAGCAGGACCGACGTGTCCAGCACATGGTCGTAGTACGAGAAGTCGCCGGTCGGGACCTCGTCGATGCCGTCGGCAGCGAGCTGCTGCCAGTTGGCCTTGCGCAGGTCGGCGGCGGTCTGGCGGAGGGCGCCGGCGCTGACCGTGCCCTTCCAGTAGCCCTCGATCGCCTTCTTCAGCTCCCGGTTCGGGCCTTGACGCGGGTAGCCGGACACGGTGGACCGTGCTGCGGACTGGGTGTTCAAGTGTCTCTCCTTGGCGAGGCAGTCTCGAAGACCCCGGACCCGGGAGAACGACGGGCAGGCGCGACGGATCGCGCACGGCCGACCTTCCCACGAGGTCACGCGGTCACCGCCGGACGACGACGTCCGGCGGGCAGGGGCAGGTCTTCGGACTCGCGGGCACGCCTGGTCCCAGGCACCTACTGGCCGTCGCTTCCCAGACCGGTCCTCCGGTCCAGTGCTGATGACGGCGGTCGTTCCCACTCACCGCTGCGGGGCAGTCCCGGATTTCCACCGGGTTCCCTCTTACGACGACCCGACTGGCGACCGGGCCGAACCACTGCGGTTCCACTTTCTCACAGAACTCTCACAGCCTGGGGAGAGTGTGACCGGTCAGCCAGCCGGCTCGGGGTGGTTCAATGCGCGCGTGAACAGGCTGACGCGATGAGCGCCGACCACGCGGACGGCCGCGTGCAGTCCCGGACCCTGCTGACCATCGGCGCGCTCGGTGTCGTCTTCGGCGACATCGGGACCAGTCCGATCTACACGATCCAGACCGTGTTCAACCCCGGTGACCCGCACCCGGTCCCGGTCTCGGCCGACAGCGTGTTCGGGATCGTGTCGCTGATCTTCTGGGCGGTCACGATCATCGTGACGATCAAGTACGTGCTGCTCGTGCTGCGCGCCGACAACCACGGCGAGGGCGGCATCCTGGCTCTGATCACGCTGATCCGCAGCCACGGGACCAACGGCACCCGGCGGACCAAGGTGATCCTGGCCGGTCTCGGCATCTTCGGCGCGTCGCTGTTCTTCGGCGACTCGATGATCACGCCGGCCATCTCGGTGCTGTCCGCGGTCGAGGGCCTGAAGGTCGTCGAGCCCGGTCTCGACTCGTACGTCGTACCGATCACCGCGACGATCATCGTCGTGCTGTTCACGCTGCAGCGCCTCGGCACCGGCCGGATCGGCCGCTCGTTCGGCGTCGTGATGGTGCTCTGGTTCGTCACCATCGGCGCGGCCGGGATCGGTGGCATCACTCGGCACCCGCAGATCCTGGAGGCGCTGTCGCCGACGTACGCGTTGGGCTTCCTGACCAACCACTTCGGGCACGCGTTCTTCGCGCTGGCCGCGGTCGTGCTCGCGATCACCGGCGCCGAGGCCCTGTACGCCGACCTCGGGCACTTCGGCCGCGCGCCGATCACCCGGGCCTGGCTGATCCTGGTCTTCCCGGCCTGCATCCTGAGCTACCTCGGCCAGGGCGCCCTGGTGCTGAAGGACCAGTCGTCGGTGAGCAGCCCGTTCTTCCTGCTGGTGCCGGACTGGGGACGGATCCCGCTGGTCCTGCTCGCCACCGCCGCGACCGTGATCGCCTCCCAGGCCGTGATCACCGGCGCGTTCTCGGTCGCCCGCCAGGCGGTCCAGCTCGGGTACCTGCCGCGGCTGCGGATCCTGCACACGTCCAGCAAGACGATCGGCCAGATCTACGTGCCGTGGATCAACTGGGCGCTGATGATCTCGGTGCTGACGCTGGTCTTCGCGTTCCAGACCTCGGCCGCGCTGGCGTTCGCGTTCGGCATGGCGGTCACCGCGACCGTGACGATCAACACCGTGCTGTTCTTCTACATCGTCCGCAAGCAGTGGGGTAAGCCGATGTGGGTGGTGATCGGCGGCGGCGCGGTCTTCCTGTCGATCGAGCTGCTGTTCCTCGCGGCGAACCTGACCAAGCTCGTGCACGGCGCCTGGCTGCCGCTGCTGATCGGCATCACGGTCTTCACGGTGCTCACCACCTGGCAGCGCGGGCGTGCGTTGGTCACCGCCCGCCGCGAACGCCAGGAAGGGTCACTGACGACCTTCGTCAACGAGCTGCACGACGCGCGGCCGCCGCTGCGGCGAGTGCCCGGTACGGCGGTCTTCCCGAACCGCGGCAAGGACACCGTGCCGCTGGCGATGCGCGCGAACGTCGAGCACAACCACATCCTGCACGAGAACGTGGTGATCCTGTCGATCGAGACCGAGCCGGTCCCGTCGGTGCCGGACGACGAACGGATCACGATCGACGACCTCGGCTTCGACGACGACCGGATCGTGCACGTGACGGCCCGGTTCGGCTACGTCCAGACCCCGGATGTCGCCGGCGTCCTGCGGCTGGCCGCGGAGCAGAGCGCCGAGGTCGCCTCGCTGGACCTGAGCGACACGTCGTACTTCCTGTCGACGATCGAGCTGCGGCTCGGGGACGAGCCGGACATGGCGCGCTGGCGCAGCCGGCTGTTCGTGGCCACCTCGCACATCAGCGCGGACGCCGCCGAGTACTTCGGGCTGCCCCGCGACCGGGTGGTCATCATGGGCTCCCGGATCGACGTCTAGTCCTCGGTGTCGCCCTCCGGCTGCGGGCCGCGCCGGCGGCGCTGGTGCTCGACGACGTCGAGGAAGGTCTCCTTGAACCGCCGGTAGTTGTCGGCACCCAGCCGCTCGGCGTGCTGGGCCTCGATTCCGGCGATGACCGCGTCCGCGGTCCGCATCTGGGCCAGGCCGCGCTCGGTCGGGCAGACCAGCTTCGCGCGCCGGTCGCTGGGGTCGGGACGGCGTTCGAGGTAGCCGAGGGCTTCGAGCTCGTCGACCAGCGTGCCGATGATCTGCTTGTGCTGGCCGGACAGCCGGGACAGCTCGGTGGCGCGGACGCCGTCGGGCTCGAGGTAGGCCATCACGGCGCCGTGCCGGTGCTTGAGGTCGTCGAAGCCCTGGGCCGCGACCTCCGCGAACAGTTCGCGCTGGAAGGCGAACAGGAGCCGGCCGGACAGCACGCCCAGGTCCGGGTCCGCCGTCCTCTGCTTCGCACGCGTGGTCAATGCCGTCTCCTCTCGTCAGCTTCCGACCAGCCTAGCGCATTTCGTCATGGCGCTTGATCGTCACTTTATTTGACTATCTCGGACTGGCGGCCTACGCTGCAGAAGTAGTCAAGATTCGTGACGATCAAGGAGCGGGACTGATATGACGAAGACGATCGCGGTCATCGGTGCGACCGGCGCGCAGGGCGGCGGCCTGGTCCGGGCGATCCTGGCCGATTCCACGGGTGAGTTCGCGGTCCGGGCAGTGGCCCGTGACCCGCAGAGCGCGAAGGCGCTGGAGCTGGCGGCGGCCGGAGCCGAGGTCGTCGCCGGCGACCTCGACGACGAGGAGAGCCTGCGCAAGGCCTTCGACGGCGTGTACGGCGCGTTCGTGGTGACGAACTACTTCGCCCAGCGCACCGAGGCCGAAGTGGCCGCGCGGTCGGCCGCCGACATGGAGCTCGAGCAGGCCGGCAACGCGGCCCGGGCCGCGCGCGACGCCGGCGTCGAGCACGTGATCTGGTCGACGCTGGTCGACACCCGGCCGCACTTCGGCGACACCGACCGCGTCCCGACGCTCGACGACGGCCGGTACAAGGTGCCGCACTTCGACGCCAAGAGCGAGGCCGACGAGCTGTTCCGGCAGTCCGGCGTACCGACCACGTTCCTGCAGACGACGCTGTTCTACGAGAACCTGACCAGCGACCTCGGGCCGGTGCGCGACGAGAACAACCGGCTGGTGCTGACCCTGCCGATGGACGACGCGCCGCTGAACGCGATCGCGGTCGGCGACATCGGCCTGACCGCGCTCGGCATCTTCCGCCGCACCGACGAGTACACCGGCCGGACGATCGCGATCGGCGGCGACAAGCTGACCGGCCAGCAGATCGTCGACGTGATGAGCGACGTCCTCGGCGAGCCGGTGACCTACGCGCCGCACGGCTGGGACGACTTCCGCTCCTTCGGGTTCCCCGGTGCCGTCGAGTTCGGCAACATGTTCCAGTTCTACGCCGAGAACCACCGGCAGTTCAGCGACGCCCGCGACCTCGACGAGATCCGTACGCTGAACCCGCAGCTGCAGACCTTCCGCCAGTGGTTCGAGCAGCACCAGAGCGAGATCGCCCGATGAGCACCATGCGGGCCGCCTGGTACGACGCGCAGGGCGCCGCGCGCGACGTCCTGCAGGTCGGCGAGCTGCCGGTCCCCGAGCCCGCGCCGGGTGAGGTGCGGGTCCGGGTCGAGGCCTCCGGCATCCACGTCGGCGACATCGGCAAGCGGCAGGGCTACTGGGGTTCGACGATGGCCTTCCCGCGGGTGATCCCGCACGGCGACGGGGTCGGCGTGATCGATGCCGTCGGCAACGGTGTTCCGGTCGAACGGATCGGCGAGCGGGTCTGGGTGTTCCTGGCCCAGTCCTACCGGCCGGGCGGTACTGCGGCCGAGTGGACCGTGGTGCCCTCGGGGCACGCCGTCGTACTTCCTGACGTGGTGGCCGCCGACCAGGCGGCCGGGCTCGGGATTCCCGGGATCACCGGGCACCGGGCGGTGCTGGCCGGGGGAGACGTGGCCGGGAGCAACGTTCTCGTCACCGGCGCGACCGGTGCCGTCGGCCGGGCGGCGCTCGCCACCGCGCGGCGCGCGGGTGCGACGGTGCTGGCGACCGTACGGCGTGAGTCCGAGCGCGAGGTCGCACTGAAGCTCGGCGCCGACCACGTGTTCGTCAGCGGGGCGGACCTGAAGGACCGGATCGTCGACGCGGTCGGGCCGGACGCGATCGACGTGGTCGCCGACCTGGCCTTCGACCACACGATCGACCTGGCCGCCGAGGTGCTGCGGTACGGCGGCTCGGTGAACACCTACGCGACCGGCGAGTCGCAGCCGAAGGTGCCGTACTGGCAGCTCGCGTTCAAGAACGTCGCGGTGCGGTTCATCAGCAACGACGACTTCCCGGAGGAGGCCAACCAGCTCGCGGCGCGCGATCTCACCGCCGCGCTGGTCGCGGGCGATCTGCGGTACGACGTACGGGCGGCGTACAGGCTGGAGGAGATCGTGGCCGCGCACGAGGACGTCGAGGAGGGGTCGGGGACCTCGCGCGTGATCCTCCGGGTGAGCTAACGCAGGTCGTCGGACAGGGACTGGGCGGCCTGCCGGAGCAGCGGGATCGCCTGGTCCACCAGGGCCTCGGTCATCCGGCCGGCCGGGCCCGAGATCGACATCGCGAGGCGCGACGGGACGTCGGGGACCGGGACGGCGATGCACCGGACCCCGAGCTCCTGCTCGCCCTCGTCGGTCGCGTAGCCGTCCTGCTGCGCCTTGCGGAGCTGCGCGGCGAACTCCTCGACGTCGGTGATCGTCGTCTCGGTGTGCTTCGGCATCCCGGTGCGCTGCAGCAGCTCGCGCACCTCGGGCTCGGGGAGCTGGGACATGATCGCCTTGCCGACCGCGGTGCAGTGCGGCAGGACGCGGCGGCCGACCTCGGTGAACATCCGCATCGAGTGCCGGGACTGGACCTGCGCGAGGTAGACGATCTGGTCGCCGTCGAGCATCGCCATGTTCGCCGACTCGCCGAGCTCGTCGACCAGGCGGGCCAGGTGCGGGCGGGCCCAGACGCTGAGCATGTGCGACGAGGTCTCGCCGAGCCGGATCAGCTTCGGGCCGAGCACGTACTGCCGCGACGGCTCCTGGCGGACGTAGCCGAGATCGACGAGCGTGCGGACCAGGCGGTGGATGGTCGGCAGCGGGAGACCGGAGGCGGTCGCGAGCTGGGACAGGCCGAGCATGCCGCCCGCGTCGGCCATCAGCTCGAGCAGCCCGAAGGCGCGCTCGATCGACTGCACGCTGCCCGACCGGGCGGTGCCCGTCACTTCCGCCACGATGCCTCCTGGTGTTTCCGAATGGCGGAAGTCTAGCGCCAGATTCCGGAAGCTCAAGCTCTTGTGGGTTTCGCAGAGCAGATAATAGTCTCCGCATTACGGAATTCGTGGAGATCTAAGGTGGTGGCTATGACTGACCTCGACGCCCTGGCCGGCGCGCTCGACCGACACCTGGCCGAGGCTGACGCCGTACTGACCACGCGGTACCCCGGGGACCGCGGGGTGCGGCAGCCGGTGCACACGGTGTACGTGCCGGCCGACGTGTACGGCGTGGGGACGGTCGCTGCCTGGGGTGCCGAGGCTGTCGCCGCGCTGGACGCTTCCGCGGGCTCTGCGGCTCTGCTCTCCGAGGCGCTGTCCTTCGACACCTCCGCCGTCTACGACAACGTCCGCGCGAAGCTCGCCGCCGAACCGATCGAGGACCTGCGCATCGACTTCGAAGACGGCTACGGGAACCGCCCCGACGAGGAGGAGGACGCCGCGGCCGTCGCCGCTGCCCGGGCGCTGGCCGAGACCGTGCGGGCCGGCACCGCGCCGCCGTACCACGGTCTGCGCATCAGGTGCCTGGAGGCCTCGACCCGCCGCCGAAGCATCCGCACCCTGGACCTCTTCCTCGGCGAGTTCGCCGGTGCCGTGACCGACGGCTTCGTCATCACCCTCGCCAAGGTCACCTCGGTCGAACAGATCGAGGCCATGGTGACGGTCCTCGACGCCATCGAGCAGGCCCACGGGCTCCCTCGCCTCGGCTTCGAGATCCAGATCGAAACCCCCCAGTCGATCCTCGGCCCCGACGGCGTCGCGCTGATCCCGTTGATGATCACCGCCGGCGCCGGCCGCGTCACCGGCCTCCACTACGGCACCTACGACTACTCAGCCTCCCTGGGCATCGCCGCGGCGTACCAGAGCATGGAGCACCCAGCCGCCGACCACGCCAAGAACATCATGCAACTCTCCGCAGCCGCCACCGGCGTCTTCGTCTCCGACGGCTCCACCAACGTCCTCCCGATCGGCAACCGCCCCGCAGTCCACGCCGCCTGGCACCTCCACGCCCGCCTGGTCCGCCGCTCCCTGGAACGAGGCATCTACCAAGGCTGGGACATGCACCCCGCCCAACTCCCCACCCGCTACGCGGCGACGTACGCGTTCTACCGAGAAGGCCTCACGGAGGCCGCCGCCCGTTTACTGGCCTACACCACCAACTCGGACTCGGCCTACCTGGACGAGCCCGCCACCGCCAAGGCCCTGGCCAACTACGTCCTCCGAGCCACCGAATGCGGCGCGGCCACCGAGGAAGAGGTCGAAGCGCTGACAGGCTTGGACCAGAAAGCACTCGCGACACTGGCAAACCGCCCCCAACCCGCCTGACCCCGTCCCCACCCCCACCCCTGCCTCGCCCTGCCCCCGCCTCACCCCTGGCTCCGCCCTGGACTCCGCCCCACGCGTTGCCGGCGCTCTCCGGTTAGGGACGTGCACCACTCACCAACCTCGTCGGCGGGCCGGGTGGTCGGCTTGTCTGAGCATGCCGGGCGTGCGGTGTGCAGGGTTAGTGAGTGGTGGGTGTCCGAGAGCGAGCTGGCTTGGCGAGTGCAGATCCGCTTGCGCGGAGCAGGACCGTCGCTCAGCACCGTGCAAGTCGGGTGGTGGAGGCGGGGGTGAGCGTCGTGAGCGTCTGCCGACGGCGGGTGGTGGGCGGTGGGCGTCGGCGGGCGGGGGTGGCGGGCTCGGCGAGGTCGACGTCGCCCGGATCCCGGTCGCGGTGTCCCCGGGCACGCCGCAGCGTGCGGGCACCTCGAACGGGCGGTCGGTGCTGGGGGTGTCCGCCGCGGGTGGTCAACCGGCTTTGGTCGTGGCCGGTCCGGGTCTTCGGCGTCCGGTCTGGGGAGCGCGGTGCCGCGATCGGCTGGTGAGGGTGGCTTGTGCCGCCGCCGGGCTGGGTTGGCGCTCTCCGACGTGCACCACTGACCAACGTCCCTGGCGGGCCTCGCGGTGGACACGTCTGAGCGTGACAGGCGTGGCTTGCGCAGGGTTGGTCAGTGGTGGGTGTCGGTGTGGGAGCACGGGCCGAGCCGGCCCTGGCCTCGCACCGCGCCCTCGGCGACCCGCACCGCCCCCGCGCCGGCCCACGGCGACCCGCGCCCGTGCCCGCGCCGAGACCGCGCCGCGCCCGCATCCGCGCCGACTGTGCTCCCTCGCCGTGCCCGCACTCGCGCGGACTCTGCGCCCGTTCCGAGTCCGCGCCGCGCTCACGCCCTCGGTCGCCGGGTGAGGCGCCGGTGGGCACGGCGCCGGGTGATCGGGTTAGTGGGGGTGGGTTCGTGCGGCCGCCGGTTGGGCGTCTGTGAGCGGGTGCGTTGCCGGCGGCGGACGTGCACCACTCACTAACCTCCCTGGCAGGCCGCGCGGGGGACAGGTCTGAGCGTGCCAGATGTGGGCTGCGCAGGGTTGGTGAGTGGTGGGTGTCCGTGTGAGAGTGCGCTTTGGGTTGATGGCCTCGGTCTCGCGGTGGCTGCCTGGCCAGGCCCGTCGCCCAGCACCGTGTAAGTCGGCTGGTGGAGGGAGCTGGAGGTGGGGTTGAGCGTGGTGGATGTCTGCCTGTGGCGGTTGGTGGGTGGTGGGCGTCGGCGGGTGCGGCGGGCGGGCGGTGGCGAGCTCGGTGAGGCCGACGCCGGCCGGATGCCGGTGCCTGCAGCTCGCCCCCGTTGGTTGCCTTGGGCAAGTCAGTTACAGCGTCTCGCGGTGCAGGGGTGCCCGCCGCGGGTGGTCGACCGTCTTCTCTTGTGGCCGGCCCGGGGCGTGGACGTTCGGTATGGAACGAGGCGTCGCGGTCGGCTGGTGGGGGTGGCTTGTGGGGTCGCCTGAGCGCGCCGAGCGTGGATTGCGCGGGGTTGATCAGTGGTGGGTGTCTGCCGATGGCGGTTGGTGGGTGGTGGGCGTCGGCGCCCGGCGCGGGGCCGCCCGCCGACGCGTGGTCAACCGGCTTTGGCGAGGAGCGCCTGTTGGGTGCGGGCGACCTGGGTGGCTACCGCTGACTCGTCGACCCTGACCAGGTGGTTGTTCTCGACTACTGGTTGGCCGTTGACGAGGAGGAGTTGCAGCGGCGGGGGTGCGCCCAGGACCAGGGCGGCGACTGGGTCGGTAATGCCGGCGTGGGGGAGGGTGTCTAGGCGCCAGAGGGCGAGGTCGGCTAGTTTGCCTGGTTCCAGGGAGCCGATTTCGTGGGAGCGGCCCAGGAGGCGGGCGCCTTCCAGGGTGGCCATTTCGAGGGCTGCTCGGACGGTCAAGGACTCCGGGCCGCCTCGGGCTCGGGCGAAGAGGACGGCGTGGCGGAGTTCTTCCAGGAGGGAGCCGGCTTCGTTGCTGGCGGCGCCGTCTACGCCCAGGCCGACCGGTACGCCGGCAGCGCGGAGGTCGGCGGTGCGGGCGATGCCGGCGCCCAGGCGGGCGTTGGAGGATGGGCAGTGGGCTACGCCGGTGCCGGTCGAGGCGAGTTGCTTGAGGTCGGCGTCGGTGAAGTGGATGCCGTGGGCGAACCACACGTCGGGTCCGAGCCAGCCGACGGATTCAGCGTACTCCGCGGGGGTGCAGCTGAAGCGGTCGGCGCACCAGGCTGATTCGTCGGTGGTTTCGGCCAGGTGGGTGTGCAGCCGTACGCCGCGACGCCGCGCGAGCCCAGCCGCCTCGCGGAGCAGTTCGGTCGTGACGCTGAACGGCGAGCACGGCGCGACGGCGACCTGCAGCATCGAGCCGAACGAAGGATCGTGCCAGCGGTCGATCGCCGCCTCGGTGGCGAGCAGGATCTCGTCGCGGTCCTGCACAACCGAGTCGGGCGGCAACCCACCGTCCTTCTCGCTCAGGTCCATCGACCCGCGCGAGGGATGGAAGCGAAGCCCGACCTCCGCGGCGGCGCGGATCTCGGCCCCCAACAGGTCACCACCATCGCGCGGAAACACGTAATGGTGGTCGAAGGCCGTCGTACACCCCGTCAGCGCCAGCTGCCCCAGCGCGCCCGTCGCGGCGACATGCACCGACTCCTCGTCGATCCCCGCCCACGCGGGGTACAGCGTCGTCAGCCACCGGAACAACCCGGCATCCGGCACCAGCCCGCGAGTCACCCACTGGTACAGGTGCTGGTGCGTGTTGACGAACCCGGGCGTGACCACGCACCCCCGCCCGTCCACCACCCGAGCCCCTTCGTACGCCGGCGCCGGACCGGCGCCGACAGCAACAATCTGATTGCCCTGGACAACTACATGACCGGTCGTGAACTCCCGCCGGTGAGGATCGAGGGTGACGACCGCCGCCGATTCGACGACGGTCGTCACAGTGCCGCGCTCGGCCATCGAGCTCAGCAGAACCCCGGTACGGCGTGCCAAGCGCTCCCGGCGTCGGAAGCGTCGTCGCGCACGACGGTCGCCTCGATCAGCCCGTACGGGCGATCGGCGGCGATGAAGACCTCGCCGGGGTTGTCCACCCCGAACGGCGACAGGTCGACCAGGAAGTGGTGCTTGTTCGGCGCCGAGAACTTGATCTCGGCGACCTCGGGATGCTGCTCGAGCACCGCCGAGCCCATCCCGTACAGCGTCTGCTGCAACGCGTAGCTGTGGATCTTCGCGAACTGCTCGAGCAGCAGCGCCTTGATCCCGTCGTACGACTTGTCCCAGTCGACGTCGGTGTGGTCGTAGCGCCAGCGCGCGACCAGGGAGGTGGCCAGGATCCGGTCGTCGGTCTCCGGCAGGGTCGTGTACTTGTCCTTGCGGAACCCGTGGAACTCCGACCCGGTCGACTTCAGCACCACCAGGTCGTGGATGCCCGACACCACGTACGCCGTACGCTCGGCGCCCCGGCCCTCGACGTTGACGATCGTCGACCGGACGCCGCTGCCGGAGCGGACGAAGGAGTGGTCGTGCTCCTGCCCGTCGGCGACGATCCGCTCCCACGGGTACTCCTCGACCGCGATCCGGGCGCCGTCGGCGGCCGGCGTCGCCTCGAGGAAGTGGTCGCCGAGGGTCAGCGCGAAGTCCTCGATGGCGCCGACGCCCTTCTCCTTGGCGAACGCGAACGCGGTGTTCTTCTGGGTGTCGGTCGGCAGCACCTCGGCCTGGTCGCCGGTGGTGTGCGCGTCCTCGAAGCGGCCGCGCAGCGCGGAGGAGACGTTCAGGTCGCGGATCTGGTGGCGGGCGGTGTCACGGTAGATGCGGACGACGCGGCTCTCGGCCTTGCCGTACTGGTTGGCTCCCAGGTGGATCGCCATCGGGTCAGCTCCCTCGATAGGTGGAAAAGGCGAACGGACTGAGCAGCAGCGGGACGTGGTGGTGCCGCTCGTCGGTGATCGTGAAGGTCACGGTGACCTCGGGGAAGAAGATCTCCTGGCCGGACGCGGCCGCGTAGGCGGCGACGTCGAACCAGAGCTGGTACGTGCCGGGCGCGAGCCCGTGCGGGGTCAGGTCGTTGACCCGGCCGTCGTCGTTGGTCCGGCCGGACCCGAGCTCGACGACCAGGTCGGCGGCCCGGTCGCCCGGGCGTTCGGTCCCGATCCGGGACAGCCGGACCGGTACGCCGCGCGCCGGTCGCCCGAGCGCGGTGTCGAGGACGTGCGTGCTGACGGTGCTCACACTCCCACCTCCTGGTCGACGACCTTGGTCAGCCGGAGCACGGCGATCTTGCGCAGCTCGTCCCGTACGACGGCCCGCTCGGTCGCGTCGTCGTTGCCCAGCCGCTCGCGCAGCGACGCCAGCATCTCGGCCGCCGACAGCCCGGTCGCGCAGATCAGGAAGACCCGCCCGAACCGTTGCTCGTACGCTCGGTTGCCCTCGGCAAGCGAGGCCCGCACCGAAGCGTCGTCGCCGACCCCGGACTGCTCGGCCCGCGACCACGCGGCCTCGGTCCCGTTGCCGTTGGCCCGGTCACCGATCCGCGGGTGCGCGGCGAGCGCCTTGTCGACCTCGGCGTCGCTGAACGTCTCCGCGGTCCGGCTCGCGACTGCGGTCAGCGCCGCGAGGTCGTCGTACGGGCGGCCGGCGAGCACGCGCTCGACCCAGCGGTCGACGTCGCAGCAGGCGGCCAGCATCGGTCTCAGCCGGTCGGCCGGCCCGGAGTTGAAGGCGCGCAGATCCATCAGTTCTCCCCAGTGGTCAGCAGTTCGCCGTCGATCCAGACGGCGCGCACGTCGGCCGGGGTGCCGAGCGTGAAGATCCGGGCCAGCACCTCTTCGGCGTCGGCCGCGTGCGTGATGCCGACGGCCAGCGGCGAGCTGTCGGCGGGCCGCAGCAGCTGGGCGTCGAAGCGCTTGCCGACGCTGAGATCGCCGACCTCGTCCAGGCCGAGCGCCTCGGCCCCGGCAGCCGTTGCCAGGTGCAACAGGTGCGCCGAGGTCAGCGGGTGGCCGTGGTCGCCGAGCAGCTGCTGGCAGAAGTACGCCTGCAGGCCCTCCTTGAGCAGCGAGAAGCCGGTGCCCGCGCCGACGTCCGAACCGAGCGCGACCCGTACGCCGTGGTCGAGGTGCCGGCCGATCGGGAACAGCCCGCTGCCGAGCGCGGCGTTGCTGGTCGGGCAGTGCGCGACGGTCGCGCCGCTGGTCCCGAGCAGCTTCAGCTCGACGTCGGTCGGGTGCACGTTGTGCGCGAAGACGCTGCGCCGGCCGACCAGCCCGTGCTTGTCGTACGTGCTCAGGTAGTCGCTGCCGCCGAACAGCTCGGCGACGGTCGCGATCTCGGCGTCGTTCTCGTTCAGGTGCGAGGTGAACCAGGCGTCCGGTACGTCGTCCAGTACGGCGTGGCAGGCGGCGAGCAGCTCGTCGGTGCAGGACAGCGAGAAGCGCGGCGTCACGGCGTACCGGTTGCGCCCGACGCCGTGCCACCGCGAAGCGAGCGCGACGGAGTCCGCGTGCGCGCGGTCGGGCGTGGTCAGCAGGTCGGGACGCAGCAGCCGATCGCTCACGACCAGGCCGCTGGTGACCCGCAGCCCGACCCGGGAGGCAGCGGCGAACAGCGTGTCCATCGCATCGACGTAGTGGGCGCCGAAGACCAGCGCGCTCGTCGTCCCGGCCGCCGCGAGACCGCGGACGAACTCGTCGGCGACGCTGCCGGCGTACGCCGGGTCGGCCATCCGTGCTTCCTCCGGCAGCGCGTACTTGTCCAGCCACTCCATCAGCGGCATCCCCATCCCGCCGACCGCGCGGATCTGCGGGAAGTGCACGTGCGTGTCGACGAACCCCGGCAGCACCAGCCCGCCGGTCAGGTCGACGACCTGCTCGGCCGGGTGCGCGCGGCGCAGCTCGGCGTACGGGCCGCGGGCCTGGATCACCCCGTCGACCACCAGCAGCGCGGCGTCGGTGGCGACCCGCAGGGTGCCGCCGGTGAACGGGTTGGCCGGGGTGTCGAGGAACGTGCCTCGGAACATGGTCATTGGGCCTCCCGGCCTGGACTGAGGAGTGGAGGGAGCGAAGCGACCGGAGCGACGAGGGAAGGCTGGGAGTTCCAGCCCAATGACCCGCCGTGCCGGAGGCACGGCATTGGTACAGTCATGCTTGTGCCTCACTTCTGGCCGGCGCTTGGTTGCGCTCGGCATTGAATTCCTGGAGCAGCCGGGCCGCCACGCTGACGGCGATGGTGGCCGGCTCCTTGCCGGGCAGGTCCGGCAGACCGATCGGGGTGGTGATCCTGGCGATCGCCTCGGGCGGGTTGCCGTCCTCGGCGAGCTTGCGCTGAAAACGCGTCCACTTGGCGCTGGAGCCGATCAGGCCGATCGTCGCCAGCTGCTCGTTGCGGATCGCGGCGTCGCAGAGGGCGGCGTCCTCGGCGTGGTCGTGGGTCATCACCAGGGCGTGCGTGCCCGGCGGGAGCTCGCCGACGACGAGCTCGGGGAGCACCGGGACCTGGTGCACGTGCACGCCGGCGACGGCGTCGTCGAGGACAGACAATCTTTCGGCCGTCAGCTGGTCGGGCCGGGAGTCGATCAGGTGCAGCTCGATGTCGTGCCGGGCGAGGATCCGCGCCAGCTCGAGGCCGACGTGCCCGACGCCGAAGATCGCGACCGACGGTACGACGGCCAGCGGCTCCAGCAGCAGCTTCATCTCGCCGCCGCAGCACTGCACGGCCTGCTGGTACGGCGCCTTGTCGGACAGCGCGAACTCCAGCACCTCGGGCTCGGTGGCTCCCTCGGCGATCATCTGCCGGGCCCGGTCGACCGCGACCATCTCCAGGTTGCCGCCGCCGACCGTCGCCCAGGTCTGTTGAGGACCAACGACCATCTTGGCGCCCGCCTCCCGCGGCGAATGCCCACGCACCGACAGGACGGTCATCAGCACGCCAGGCTGACGCTGCTCCCGGAGGCGCTGAACTGCTCGCATCCACTCCATGGCGGTTCTCACACTCCGCTCAGGTTGGAAGACAGGGCCTCGGCGGGGAGCGACGAGCGGGCTGCAGCGAGCGCCCAGTACACGGCTTCCGGGGTGGCCGGCGAGGGCAGGTCGACGCTCGTGCCCTCTGGGCCGAACGCCGCCGCTGCTTGCCGTAGCGCCTCCCGCACCGAGAACGCCAGCATCAGCGGCGGCTCACCAACCGCCTTGGAGCCGTAGACCGCGCCGTCCTCATGCGCCTTCTCCAGTAAATGCACGTTGAACACCTGCGGCATCTCCGAGAAGCTCGGCAGCTTGTACGTGCTGGCTGCCTGGGTGGCGAGCCGGCCACGATGGGGCCCGCTCGACTCGTCCCAGCGCAGATCCTCCAGCGTGAGCCACCCGGCGCCCTGGACGAAGCCGCCCTCGATCTGGCCGATGTCGATCAGCGGGCTCAGGCTGTCGCCGACGTCGTGCACGATGTCGACCCGGCGCAGCGTGTAGCTGCCGGTGAACGCGTCCACCTCGACCTCGGACGCCGCGACGCCGTACGCGAAGTACTTGAACGGCTCGCCGTGCATCGCGTTGGCGTCCCAGTGCAGGCCCTCGGTCCGGTAGAAGCCGGCCGCCCAGAGCTGCACCCGCTGGAAGTACGCCGCGCTGACGATCTCCTCCCACGGCACGCCGTCACCCGAGAGCCCGCGCACGACCCCATCGACGAACCGCACGTCGTGCGCACCGATCCCGAGCCGCCCGCCGGCGACCTGCGCGAGCCGCTCGCGGATCTGCTCGCACGCGTTCTTGATCGCGGCGCCGTTCAGGTCCGCGCCTGAGCTCGCGGCCGTCGCCGACGTGTTCGGGACCTTGTCGGTCCGGGTCGGCGCCAGCCGCACCCGTTCCAGCGGTACGCCGAGCGTCGTGGCGGCGACCTGCAGCATCTTCGTGTGCAGACCCTGGCCCATCTCGGTGCCGCCGTGGTTGATCAGCACCGACCCGTCCTTGTAGACGTGCACCAGCGCACCCGCCTGGTTGAACGCGGTCAGGTTGAACGAGATCCCGAACTTGACCGGCGTCGCCGCGATCGCGCGCTTCAGGTGGGGATGCGACGCGTTGAACCGTGAGATCTCGGCCTGCCGCCGCGCGATCTCACCGCCGCGCAGCACCTCGCTCCAGCACGCCTCCAGCCGCTCGGCGTGCCGCACCGGTTGCCCGTACGGCGTGGTGTGGCCGGGCTGGTACAGGTTGCGCCGGCGCAGCTCCATCGCGTCGTACCCGAGCAGGGGCGCGCAGCGCCCGAGCACGTCCTCGATCACGAGCATGCCCTGCGGCCCGCCGAACCCGCGGAACGCGGTCTGCGACGTCTTGTTGGTCTTCGCGATCTGCCCGTCGACGCGCACGTTCGGGATCCAGTAGGCGTTGTCGATGTGGCACATCGCGCGCGCCAGCACCGGCTCGGACAGGTCGAGGCTCCAGCCGCCGTCGGCGGTGAGCGTCGCGTCGAGCGCGAGCAGGTGGCCGTCGTCGTCGAAGCCGACCCGCCAGCGGCTGTGGAAGCCGTGCCGCTTGCCGGACATCGTGACGTCCTGGGTGCGGTTCAGTCGCAGCCGGACCGGCCGCCCGGTCAGCGTCGCGCCGAGCGCCGCGATCGCGGCGAACCCGTGCGGCTGCATCTCCTTGCCGCCGAAGCCGCCGCCCATCCGCAGGCACTGCACGGTGACCGCGTGGCTGGCGACGCCGAGCACGTGCGCAACGATCTCCTGGGTCTCCGACGGGTGCTGCGTGCTGCTCTGCACGAAGATCTGCCCGCCCTCGTCGACCAGCGCCAGCGCGACGTGCGTCTCCAGGTAGAAGTGCTCCTGGCCGGCGAACTCGAACTCGCCCTCGAACACGTGCGCCGCGGTGCCGAAGGCCGCCTCGACGTCACCGTGCTCGAGGTGCCGGCCGGTGCCCTGGAAGTTGCCTGCGGCAATTGCTTCGCGGACGCCGATCAAGGACGGCAGCTCGTCGTACTCGACCTCGACGGCCGCCGCGCCGAGCCGTGCGGCCTCCAGGGTCTCGCCGAGCACCCAGCAGATCGCGTGGCCGTGGAACATCACCTCTTCGTTCGGGAAGAGCGGCTCGTCGTGCTTCACCCCGGCGTCGTTCACGCCCGGGACGTCCTCGGAGGTGAGCACGCGAACCACCCCCGGTACGTCGTACGCCGGCTTGACCCGCAGCTCGACGATCCGGGCGTGCGCGTGCGGTGACTGCACCGGGTAGGCGTGCAGGACGTCGCGGGTCCGGACGACCAGGTCGTCGGTGTACAGGGCCTCGCCGGTGACGTGCAGCGCGGCGCTCTCGTGTGGGAGCGGTACGCCGACGACGGCCTGGGCGGGGCGCTCGGACAGCTGGCTCATGCGCTGACCCCCTCGACGTCGAGTTGCTGGGCATGGAAGCGGAGCAGCGACTGGCCGAGCATCGCCGACCGGTACGACGCGCTCGCGCGGTGGTCGTCCATCGGGGTGCCCTCGGTCGCCAGTACGGCGGCCGCCTCGCGGATGGTGCGGTCGGTCCACGGCCGGCCGATGAGTGCCTGCTCGGTCGCGGTGGCGCGCAGCGGTGTCGCCGCGACGCCGCCGAGGCCGATCCTCGCCTGACTGATGACCCCGTCGGCGATGTCGAACGCGTAGCCGACGGCCACGCTGGAGATGTCGTCGAAGCGGCGCTTGGCGATCTTGTGGAACGCGGTCAGCCGGGCGAGCGGGCGCGGGATCACGATCGTGCGGATCAGCTCGTCGGAGGCCTTGAGGGTTTGCCGGTAGCCGGTGAAGTAGTCGGCCAGCGCGACGACCCGCTCGCCGCGGCGCGAGGCCAGGACGAGGGAGGCGTCGAGGGCGAGCAGCGCCGGTGGGGTGTCACCGATCGGGGAGCCGGTGCCGAGGTTGCCGCCGATCGTGGCGCCGTTGCGGATCAGCCGGGAGGCGAACTGCGGGAAGAGCTGCGCCAGCAGCGGGACGCGGCCGGCGAGCATCCGCTCGATCTCGGTGAGCGTCAGAGCAGCGCCGAGCCGGATCTCGTCGTCGCCGACGGAGAACTCGCGCAGCTCGGTCAGCCGGTCGACGGCGACCACGAGCGGGGAGCGGACGCCGCGCAGGTTCACCTCGACGCCCGCGTCGGTCGACCCGGCGACGATCTTCGCCTCTGGGCACTCGGCGATCACGTCCAGTACTTCGTCCAGCCGCGCGGGCCGGACGAACTCGGCGCCGTCGGACTCGATCCGGGTCGCCACGGGCGCCGGGGGAGCACTGGTACGCCGTACAGCAAGTGAGTCGTCGGCCTCCGGGTCGCCCAGCGCGTAGGCGGCGTCCCGAATCGGCCGGTAGCCGGTGCACCGACACAAGTTCCCACTCAGCGCGTGCAGGTCGAACCCGTTCGGCCCGTGCTCGTGTTCACACTCAGTTGAAGAACGAGTCGGCCGGTAGTACTCGGCGGCCATGCTGCAGATGAAGCCCGGCGTACAGAACCCGCACTGCGAGCCGCCCCGAACGGCCATCTCCTGCTGGACCGGGTGCAGGTCGGCGCTGCTGCCCAACCCCTCCGCGGTGATCAGCTCCTGCCCGTCCAGCGCGGCGGCCGGGATCAGGCAGGCGTTGACCGCGGTCCACTCGGTCGGGCTGTCGATGCCCGGCCGGGCGACCAGGATCGAGCAGGCGCCGCACTCACCCTCGGCGCAGCCCTCCTTCGCTCCGGTCAGCCCGCGGTCGCGGAGCCAGTCCAGGACCGTGGTGTGGACGCTCGCGCCGTCCAGCGAGAGCTGGTTGCCGTTGACCTTGATCGTCGTACTCATCAGTTGCTGCCCCACCTGCTGGTTCGTGCACTGTGGATCGGGTTGGCGTCGGTCAGGAAGTCGTCGAAGCGGAAGCCGGCGATCTTCGCGATCTCCAGCAACGCCGCGGCGTGCTCCTGGTTCTCGCAGTTGCCGAGCCGTTCACGGCCCTGCTCGACGATCCGGGCGAACGAGTCCGCGTCCCGGACCGAGATCACCAGCGGGAAGCCGAAGCGCTGCTCGTACTGCTCGGTGATCGCCGACAGCTCGTCGCGCTCGGGCTCGGCCAGGAAGGTCAGCCCGCGGGTCGCCTGGTCCCGCAGCGACGCCTCGCCGGTCAGCCCGTCCGCGACCAGCTGCGACCCGAGCTGCGGGTACGAGCGGATCAGCTCACGCTGCTCCTCGACCGAGCCGGAGAACAGCGCCTCCTGGAAGGACCGCCGTAGCGCGTGCGTGTCGGTGAACGGCCGCATGTCCCAGGCCCGCTCGACCATCCAGCGCGGGCCCTGGAACAGCCCGGCGAAGGTCTCGACGAACTCCTCGCGCGACATCTTGTTCACCTGGTCCAGCCGGACCGAGCCCTCACCCGGCTGTCCGGCGACGGCCGGGCCGAAGTCCTTGCCGACGTGGTGGAAGAGCAGGTTCAGCAGGATCGCGGTCAGGCTGCCGAGCGTGATGCCGCTGCCGAAGATGATCTCGGCCCAGTCCGGCACCGCCTGCGCGACCTGCGGCTGCGCGGTCACGTACATCGCCAGCCCGACGCTGGTCGCGACGATCACCACGTTGCGGTGGTCGTGGAAGTCGACCTTGGTCAGCGTCTGGAACCCGACCACCGCGACCGTGGCGAACATCGCCAGCGCGGCGCCACCCAGAACCGGGTGCGGGATGCCGGCCACGATCGCGCCGGCCTTCGGCAGCAGGCCCAGGATGATCATGATGACGCCGGCCGCGGCGACCACCCAGCGGCTCTTCACGCGGGTCAGGCGGACCAGTCCGACGTTCTCGGCGAAGCAGGTGTACGGGAACGAGTTGAAGACGCCGCCGATCGTGGTGGCCAGGCCGTCGGCGCGCAGCGCCCGGGCGATGTCCTCGCGGCCGATCCGCTTCTCGACGATCTCACCGGTCGCGAAGACGTCCCCAGTCGTCTCCACCGCGGTGATCAGCATCACGACGACCATCGAGATGATCGCGGCGACCGAGAACTGCGGCCAGCCGAAGTAGAACGGTGTCGTCACTCCGACCCAGCCGGAGTCGGCGACGGCGCCGAAGTGGGCGTCCCCGAGCGCCCAGGCGACCAGCGTGCCGACGACCAGGCCGACCAGTACGGCGACCGTCGCCATGAAGCCCTTGAAGACGCGCTGGATCAGCACGATCAGCGCGAGCGTGCCCAGGGCGTACGCGAGGTTCTTGCCGCTGGTCGGGTCCGAGGTCGGACCGGCACCGCCGGTGGCGTCCGCGGCCGCGACCGGCAGCAGCGCCAGCCCGATGATCGTGATCACCGAGCCGGTGACGACCGGCGGGAAGAAGCGGATCAGCCGGCTGAAGAACGGTGCGATGAAGAACGTCGCGAGACCGGCCACCAGGACGGCGCCGTAGATGACCAGCAGGCCGTCGGTCCCACCGCCCGCGGCCAGGCCGATCGCGATCATCGGCGAGACCGCCGTGAAGGTGACACCCTGCAGCAGCGGGAGCCGGACGCCGACCTTCCAGAACCCGACGGACTGGATGATCGAGGCGATGCCGCAGGTGAACAGGTCGGCGTTGATCAGGTGCACCAGCTGCTCGGTGGTGAGGCCGATCGAGTTCGCCAGCAGGATCGGGACGATCACCGCGCCGGCGTAGAACGCGAGCACGTGCTGGGTGCCGTAGACGGCGAGCCGCCCGGGGGACATCACCTCGTCGACGGGATGACGAGCGGTGTGGCGGCGGGGGCGCAGGGCTGCCTTCATCGAACACCCTCCAAGGGGTCGGCGGCGGATTGTGACCTGCACGACAGCTTGCGTTCACCCCGCAGTCGCGGGCTATCGACGAACCTCCGAAGATCGGCCGCCGGGGTGGGCCCGGATCTGTGCGATCACCCAAAGAGCGCGGGTCAGAGGGATTTCAGCGCGAGGAACACGTCGATCTTGTCCTCCAGCTGGGACAGATCGCGACCGGTCAGTTGCTCTACGCGTTCGATCCGGTACCGGACCGTGTTGACGTGCAGGTGCATCGCTTCGGCGGTCCGGGACCAGGAGCCGGAGCAGGCGAGGAACTCGCGCAGGGTGGCGAGCAGCTCGCCACCGGTCTTGCGGTCGTGCTCGAGCACCGGGCCGAGCACGCGGTGCGTGTAGGTCCGGCGTACGTCGTCCGGGACGGTGGCGAGCAGGAGAACGTGGGAGGCGACCTGGTCGGAGGTGACGACGGAGACGGGAGTGGTGCCCGCGCGGGCGACGCGGTGGGCGAAGCGGGCTTCCTCGAGGGCGCCGGCGAGGGCGTCGACGGCGGTCTCGCCGCTGATACCGACGGCGATGCGTGACCTTCCGAGACCGGGCGCAAGCCGGCCGAAAGCGCGCCGGAGCAGAACGGGGAGATCAGATGTCCAGGGCAACAATCCGATGAGGAGCCCGTCACGTCCGGGTGCGACGGTGGCCGGTCCGATTGTTCCGGCAACATCTTCGAACACAGTCACAGCCACCTCGGCCGACCCTGCGTCGCGCGGTGCCTGATCTGCGGGCTGCGGCGTGAGCAGCTCGGCAACCACAACCACGAGCGGGCGCTCCGGCTGGGCGCCTGCTTGGCGTAGCCGGGTGGTGACCTCGGGCAACGGGCCGCCGGACTCGACCAGGCTGAGCGCGTCGGCCATCAGCGGACGCAGCGCGAGCCGGCCCTCGTCACGGCGTACGCGGTCGAGGGCGGCGATCGCGCACAGCTCGTGCACGGTCTCGACCTGGTCGCGCGGCCAGGTCGAGTGGTCGCCCTCGATCACCAGCAGCCAGGCGGTCAGCCGGTTGCCCAGCCCGGACCCGACCGGGAACACGCTGTACGCCGCGTCGCCCGCGTCCGCGACCGCCGGTGTCCGGTCCGCAGTCAGGAAGCGCCGCGTCACCGCGTCGAGGGTGAGGTCGTCGAGCGGCTCCGGCCCCGGTACGACGTGCCGCCCGGTCGCCGTGATCACCCGACAGGTGTGGCCGATGTCGGCCGAGATCTGCGCCGCGAGCTCGTCCAGGCTGCGCCCGGAGGCGATCGCCGAGAGCAGCTGCCGCTGCCGGACCAGGCTCGCGGAGAGTCGCGCGCCGCTGTCGGAGGCGGCCGCGACGTACTCGGTGACGTCGGCGAACGCGACCTCGGTCGGCACCTCGAGCAGCGTCAACTGATGCCGGCGGCATGCATCGACCAGATCCTGCGGGATCGTGCCGAAGAGCGCCTTCCCGGCCAGGATCGTCGTCGCGCCGCGTCCGGCGACCGAGGCCACGAACGTCTCGCTGTCGGTGGGACCGCGGCGCCAGACCAGACCGGTCAGGACCAGTTCGCCGCCGCTCAGGTAGTTGCCGGGCTCAAGCAAGTCGGTGGTGACGAGGCGGCCGATCGGGCGGTCCGAGGCGTCCTGCGCCTGGAACAGCAGACGCAGACCGAGCTCCGGTGCGCCGAAGAGTTCGGACAGCAGCATCGTGGATCACCTCCCGCCCCTTTTGAAGAAACCTACAGCGCCCGGGGCGCTTGACGCTGCCGGTGCGGGCAACTTATCGTCCTTTCGCAGAACAGAAACAATATTCCACAATGCGGAAGACGAGGGCTGATGATGCTGCGCTACACGGTGAACTGCTCGATCCTGTTCACCGAGCTCCCGCTGCTCGACCGGCCGGCCGCCGCGCGGACCGCCGGGTTCGACGCCGTCGAGTTCTGGTGGCCGTTCGCCGAGGCGGTGCCGGCCGACGCCGAGATCGACGCGTTCGTCCGGGCCGTCGAGGACGCCGGGGTCCAGCTGACCGGGCTCAACTTCTTCGCCGGTGACATGCCCGGCGGCGACCGCGGCCTGGTCTCCTGGCCGAAGCGGTCCGGGGAGTTCCGGGACAACATCGACGTCACGGTCGGCATCGGCGAGCGGCTCGGCTGCGGCGCGTTCAACGCGCTGTACGGCAACCGCGTCGACGACGCCCAGCCCGCCGAGCAGGACGAGCTCGCCGTCGAGAACCTCGGCCTCGCGGCCCAGGCCGCCGGGCGGATCGGAGCCGTCGTCCTGGTCGAGCCGGTCAGCGGCGCCGCGCGCTACCCGCTGCTGACCGCCGCCGACGCGCTGGCCGTGATCGACAAGGTCCAGGCGGCGTACGACGTACCGAACCTCGGGCTGCTGGCGGATCTCTACCACCTCGCGGTCAACGGCGACGACGTGGACCAGGTGATTGCCCGGCACATCGACCGGATCGCGCACGTGCAGATCGCCGACGCACCCGGCCGCAACCAGCCCGGCACCGGAACCCTTCCGCTCCAGGCGCAGCTCGGCGCCCTCGAAGCCGGTGGCTACACCGGCCTGGTCGGGCTCGAGTACAAGCCCACCGACACCACCCTGACTAGCTTCGACTGGAGAATCTGATGACGAACATCGCCTTCATCGGCCTCGGGATCATGGGCAGCCCGATGGCCGTGCACCTCGCGAACGCCGGGCACCAGGTGGCCGGTTTCAACCTGGACATGGCCGCCGCCAAGCCGCTGGTCGAGGCCGGCGGTCGCGCCGCCGAGTCGATCGCGGACGCGGTCAAGGACGCGGACGTGGTCTGCGTGATGGTGCCGGACTCGCCGGACGTCGAGCTGGTGCTGGCCGGACCGGACGGGGTCTTCCAGCACGCGCAGACCGGTGCCCTGGTCATCGACTTCTCCAGCATCCGGCCCGACGTCACCATCGAGCTGGCCGCACAGGCCCGCGCGAACGGGTTCCGGTTGCTCGACGCCCCGGTTTCCGGCGGCCAGGCCGGCGCGGTGAACGCGGCGCTGTCGATCATGGTCGGCGGCGAGGCCGAGGACTTCCAGACCGCCAAGCCGCTGTTCGACGGGGTCGGCAAGACCGTCGTGCACGTCGGCGGCAACGGCGCCGGGCAGACCGTGAAGGCCGCCAACCAGCTGATCGTCGCCGCCAACATCCAGGCGGTCTCCGAGGCGGTCGTCTTCCTGGAGGCGTACGGCGTCGACACCAAGGCCGCGCTGGAGGTGCTCGGCGGCGGGCTGGCCGGTTCGGCGGTGCTGAACCAGAAGAAGGAGAACATGCTGTCCCGCTCCTTCGAGCCGGGTTTCCGGATCGACCTGCACCACAAGGACATGGGCATCGTGACCGCGGCCGCGCGCGAGGCGGGCGTCGTCGTACCGCTCGGTGCGCTGGTCGCGCAGCTGGTCGCGTCGGCGCGGGCCAACGGTGACGGCGGGCTCGACCACTCCGCGCTGCTGCGCGGCGTCGAGCGGCTGAGCGGGAAGGCGACGAGCTGATGGCCAGGATGCGTGCGGTCGACGCCGCGGTCCTGATCCTGGAAAAGGAAGGATCCACCCAAGCCTTCGGGCTGCCCGGCGCCGCGATCAACCCGTTCTACAGCGCGATCCGCAACCACGGCGGCATCAAGCACGTGCTGGCCCGGCACGTCGAGGCCGCCTCGCACATGGCCGAGGGGTACACCCGCGCCACCGCGGGCAACATCGGCGTCTGCATCGGTACGTCGGGCCCGGCCGGCACCGACATGATCACCGGCCTGTACTCCGCGTCCGCCGACTCGATCCCGATCCTGTGCATCACCGGCCAGGCGCCGGTGGCCAAGCTGCACAAGGAGGACTTCCAGGCCGTCGACATCGCCGCGATCGCCAAGCCGGTCGCGAAGTGGGCGGTCACGGTGATGGAGGCCGCGCAGGTGCCGGGGACGTTCCAGAAGGCGTTCTGGCTGATGCGCGAAGGCCGGCCGGGGCCCGTGCTGATCGACCTGCCGGTCGACGTGCAGCTGGCCGAGATCGACTTCGACATCGACACCTACGAGCCGCTGCCGGTGACCCGCCCGGCCGCTTCGCGCGCCCAGGCCGAGAAGGCGCTGGCGATGCTGAACGCGTCCGAGCGGCCGCTGATCGTGTCGGGCGGTGGCGTGATCAACGCCGACGCCTCGGCGCTGCTGGTCGAGTTCGCCGAGCTGGTCGGCGTGCCGGTCGTGCCGACGCTGATGGGATGGGGGTCGATCCCGGACGACCACGCGCTGGCCGCCGGGATGGTCGGGCTGCAGACGTCGCACCGGTACGGGAACGCGACGATGCTCGCCTCGGACTTCGTGCTGGGCATCGGGAACCGGTGGG
Organism: Kribbella sp. NPDC051770; assembly: GCF_040681455.1. NCBI lineage: Bacteria > Bacillati > Actinomycetota > Actinomycetes > Propionibacteriales > Kribbellaceae > Kribbella > Kribbella sp. NPDC051770. Next base: position 129,809 of record NZ_JBFAYT010000008.1, read on the forward strand.
CGAACCGGCACACCGGGTCGCTGTCGACGTACACCGAGGGCCGGAAGTTCGTGCACGTGGACATCGAGCCGACGCAGATCGGCCGCGTGCTCGCGCCGGACTACTCGATCGTGTCCGACGCGCGGGCCGCTCTGGAGGTCTTCGTCGAGGTCGCTCGGGAGTGGGCCGCTGACGGCCGGCTCGCTGATCGCTCGGCGTGGGTCGCGGAGTGCCGGGACCGCCGTACGGCGTTGCAGCGCAAGACGCACTTCGACGAGGTGCCGATCAAGCCGCAGCGCGTGTACGAGGAGATGAACCGGGCGTTCGGGCCGGAGACGCGGTACGTGTCGACGATCGGGCTGTCGCAGATCCAGGCGGCGCAGATGCTGCACGTGTACCGGCCGCGGCACTGGATCAACGCTGGGCAGGCCGGACCGCTCGGGTGGACCGTTCCGGCGACGCTCGGCGTTGCGGTGGCCGATCCGGAGGCGACCGTGGTCGCGCTGTCGGGCGACTACGACTTCCAGTTCCTGATCGAGGAGCTGGCGGTCGGGGCGCAGTTCCAGATCCCGTACATCCACGTGGTCGTGAACAACTCCTACCTCGGGCTGATCCGGCAGGCGCAGCGCGGGCTGGAGATGGACTACTGCGTGCAGCTGTCCTTCGACAACATCAACAGCCCCGAGGTCGGCGGCTACGGCGTGGACCACGTGAAGGTCGCGGAAGGGCTCGGCTGCAAGGCGCTGCGGGTGTCCGCGCCGGACGACATCCTGCCGGCGCTGGAACAGGCCAAGAAGCTGATGGTCGAGCACCGGGTGCCGGTCGTCGTCGAGGTGATCCTGGAGCGCGTCACGAACGTTGCGATGGGCACCGAGATCGACGGCGTGGTCGAGTTCGAGGCGCTCGCCGAGCGGCCCGAGGACGCACCGACGGCGATCGTGCCGGTGGGCTGATGCGGGTCCTGGTCGCCTCGGACAAGTTCAAGGGCACGCTGACCAGCGCGGAGGTCGCCGCGGCGGTGAGCGACGGGGTACGACGGGTGCGGCCGGATGCTGTGGTCGACCGGGTCGTCGTGGCCGACGGTGGCGACGGGACACTCGCTGCCGCCGTCGCCGCGGGGTTCTCGTTCGTGGCTGTCAGGGCGACCGGGCCCACCGGGCAGCCGGTGCCCACCGGATACGCCCGGCGGGGTGACACGGCGGTGGTCGAGCTGGCCGACGCCTCCGGGCTGATCCGGCTGCCGGGTGGAGTGCTCGCTCCGATGACCGCCGGCACTCGCGGCACCGGCGAGCTGATCGCCGCTGCCGTCGAGGCCGGCGCGACCCGCGTGATCCTGGGGATCGGCGGGAGCGCGAGCACCGACGGGGGAGCGGGGATGCTGCGCGCACTGGGCGCGCGACTGCTCGACGCCTCCGGCACCGAGGTCGCCGACGGCGGAGCGGCACTCGCTGACGTGGTCTCCGTGGATTTGGAGGCCCTCGCCCACCTGAAGGACGTCGAGGTGATCGTCGCCTGCGACGTCGACAACCCGCTGACCGGGCCGAAGGGCGCGGCCGCGACGTACGGCCCGCAGAAGGGCGCGAGCCCGCAGCAGATCGAGCAGCTCGACAAGGCGCTCACGCACTGGGCGGACCTGATCGCCCAGGCAACCGCGCCCGGCGCGAGCGCTCTCGCGCCCTTCGGCGCGGATCCCGGGCGCAGCCCGGCGCCCGAGCCCCACCCGGAGCTCGGCTCTGGATCGGCACGCCTTCCCTTCCACCAGATCCCCGGTTCGGGGGCCGCTGGGGGTGTGGGGTTTGCGGCTCTGGCTGTCCTCGGCGCTCGGCTTGTGCCTGGGATCGAGCTGGTGCTGGAGCTGGTCGGTTTCACCGAGCGCCTCGCCGGGGTGGATCTGGTGGTGACCGGCGAAGGCGCTCTCGACGACCAGACACTGCACGGGAAGGCCGTCTCCGGTGTCGCCTCGGCGGCGCAGGCGGCCGGCGTTCCCGTGGTGGCAGTCTGTGGGACCAACCGGCTGGACGACCGCCGCCTGCGGGCGGCGGGGATCGAGGCGGCGTACGCGTTGACCGATCTGCAGCCCGACGTGAGCCGGTGCATCGCCGACCCCGTGCCGCTGTTGCGCGGGCTCGGGGAGCGGATCGGCCTACGATGAGAGCGACTGAGAGGGGCGTCGGATGACCTCGCTGGGGCTTGTCGTGCAGGGCAGCCGGGTGGTCACGGCCGCGGGGGAGCAGGCGCTTGCCGTCGGCATCGAGGGCGGGCGGATCAAGCTCGTCGCGCCGTACGGGACCGCGCTGGACGCCGCGCGGACGGTCGAGCTGGCCGACGACGAGGTGCTGATGCCGGGCGTGGTCGACACGCACGTGCACGTGAACGACCCCGGGCGGACCGAGTGGGAAGGCTTCACCAGCGCCACCCGCGCGGCGGCCGCGGGCGGCGTGACCACGATCGTCGACATGCCGCTGAACAGCATCCCGCCCACCTGCGACGTCGCCGCGCTGGAGCTGAAGCGGAAGACCGCCGAGCGGCAGGCGTCCGTCGACGTCGGGTTCTGGGGCGGCGCGATCCCCGGCAACGTCGCCGAGCTGCGCCCGCTGCACGACGCCGGGGTGTTCGGGTTCAAGTGCTTCCTGCTGCACTCCGGGGTCGACGAGTTCCCGCCGCTCGACCCGGCGCAGCTCGAGGCCGCGATGCGCGAGATCGCGACCTTCGACGGGCTGCTGATCGTGCACGCCGAGGACGCGCACCTGATCGAGTCCGCGCCGAGCGGGCGCGGGTACGACGGGTTCCTGCACTCGCGTCCGCGCGCGGCCGAGAACGCCGCGGTCGCGGGCGTCATCGAGCTCGCGCGCAGGACCGGCTGTCGCGTGCACATCTTGCACGTGTCCAGCGCCGAGGTTCTTCCGCTGCTCGCCGACGCCAAGCGGGACGGCGTATGGATCACGGCGGAGACCTGTCCGCACTACCTGACCTTCTGCGCCGAGGAGATCCCGGCCGGCGGTACGGCGTACAAGTGCTGCCCGCCGATCCGTGAGGCGGCGAACCGCGAGCTGCTCTGGCAGGGGCTGCGCGACGGCGTACTGGATCTGGTCGTTTCGGACCACTCGCCCTCGACGGTCGACCTCAAGCACCTGGACACCGGTGACTTCGGGACCGCCTGGGGTGGGATCGCGTCGCTCCAGGTCGCGCTGCCGGCGGTCTGGACGCAGGCCCGCGCCCGCGGGTTCACGCTGACCGACGTCGCGCGCTGGATGTGCGCGGCGCCTGCCGCGCAGGTCGGGCTGACCCAGAAGGGCCGGATCGAGCCCGGGTACGACGCCGACTTCAGCGTGTTCGCCCCCGACGACGCCTTCGTGGTGGACGCCACCACTCTGCAGCACAAGAACGCCGTCACCCCGTACGCCGGACGCCCGCTCGCCGGCGTCGTCCGCGCGACGTGGTTGCGCGGCGCACCGATCGACCTCGACGCCGGCCCGCGCGGCCGGTTGCTGACCCTAGGAGACCCACGATGAGCTACTACTCGCCGTCCGGCGGACACCCCGCCCAGACCGAGCTGACCACCGACCGTGCGGTCTTCACCGAGGCGTACGCCGTCCTGCCGCGCGGCACGATGCGCGACATCGTCACCAGCCTGCTCCCGTTCTGGGAAGGGACCCGGCTGTGGGTGCTGGCCCGGCCGCTGTCCGGGTTCGCGGAGACGTTCTCGCAGTACATCGTGGAGGTCTCGCCGGGCGGCGGCAGCGACCGGCCGGAGACCGATCCCGGGGCCGAGGCCGTCGTGTTCGTTGTCGAGGGCAACGTCGTACTGACCGTCGAGGGGGAGAAGCACGACCTGGCTCCCGGCGGCTACGCGTTCCTGCCGCCGGGCACCGACTGGACGCTGCGCAACACCAGCGACCAGGTCGCCCGCTTCCACCTGCTCCGCAAGGCGTACGAGCGGGTCGACGGTCTCGACGTACCGCCGGTGCTGGTCACCAACGAGACCGAGGTCGAGGGCATCGAGATGCCCGGCACCGAGGGCCGCTGGAAGACCCAGCGCTTCGTCGACCCGAGCGACGTCCGGCACGACATGCACGTGAACATCGTCACCTTCGAGCCCGGCGGCGTGATCCCGTTCCCGGAGACCCACGTGATGGAGCACGGCATCTACGTGCTCGAGGGCAAGGCCGTCTACCTGCTCAACAAGGACTGGGTCGAGGTCCAGGAGGGCGACTTCCTCTGGCTCCGCGCCTTCTGCCCCCAGGCCTGCTACGCCGGCGGCCCAACCCGCTTCCGCTACCTGATCTACAAAGACGTCAACCGCCACCCGAAGCTGCCCCGCTAGCCGCCTACCGTGCGGGGTATGACCGCTGACTTCCCCACCCCACCCGCCATCGACAGCCCCGAGGAACGGACCCGGTACGAGCGCGGCGCCGCGGTTCTCGACGCGGTGGACGGCGGCGCCGCCCCGGGAGTGATGGCCGCCCTCGGCGACGTCGCCCCCGCGATGGCCCACCACATCGTCGCCTTCGGTTTCGGTGACATCTACTCCCGCCCCGGCCTCGACCCCAAGCAGCGGCAGCTGGTGACGCTCGGGATTCTGACCGCGCTGGGTGGCTGCGAGCCGCAGCTGGAGGTGCACGTCGGTACGGCGCTGAACGTGGGGCTGACACCGACGGAGATCGTCGAGGCGCTGACCCACGCTGCCGGGTACTGCGGCTTCCCGCGGGCGCTGAACGCGATCTTCACCGCGAAGAAGGTGTTCGCCGAGCGGGGCCTGCTGCCGGTGGCCGGGGAGCAGCGCATGGACGGCTCGGAGCCGGTGGGCGACTAAGGTTTGCTCGTGCCTGATACCTCTCGGAGACCGCGTGTGCTCGACGTTCTCGGCGTTGACGAGGTCTGGGAGGTGCCGGACGGCTGGGTCGAGGGGGTGCGCGGGCGGCTCCGGGAGTGGGGGGACGACGCCGGTGCGCTGCGGCCCGGGGTGTTCGCGGAGTTCGTCGAGGGGACTCCGGCGGCGGTCTGGTTCGTGCACGAGGTGGCGCCGCTGCTGGCGGGGTGGGTGCCGGTTCTGCGCGGTGAGTACGCCGACCTCGGTGCGGTGCTGACGCGGGAGTTCCACCGGCCGGGGGCGCGGGTTGGGGGCGACGGGTACGTCGTACGGGTTGCGCAGGCGGACTGGCCGTTGCAGATGGTCTCCGGGGCTCGCGGGTTTCCCGAGGATGCGCGGATGCAGGCCTTGCGGGCGTCGCGGGACGTCGTGGAGCTGTTCGTGGAGGCGCCGCCGCTGGCGGCTCGGGCGCAGGCGCTGACGGCGGCGTTCGAGCGCGTGCTCGCGGATCGTGACGCGACCCGGATGCATGTCGCGGCGGACTACGACACCATCGCGGAGTACTGGCGGAGCGGGCTGCTGACCGACGCCGAGCGGGCGGTGCTGCCCGAGCTGGGTGGGCCGGCGGCCGCGTTGCGGTACTCGCTGGACTCGCTGCGGGACGTGCACGGGAAGCTGACGGCGGTGGTCGCGGACGACGAGAGCCGGGAGTTCGCGCAGCTGCTGGCGCGGATGATCCGGGCGGTCGGGTTGCGCGGGCAGCCGGCGGCGGTCGGGCAGATCCTCGGCGTCGCGGGGTGGGACGTCGAGTACGCGATCGCGGACCTGGAGAAGGGCTTCGACCCGCACGGCTGGCTCGCGCGGAACACGGCGTGGCTGGCGCGGGCGGTGGGCGAGGGGCACGAGGGGCTGGCGCGGTCCTGGGCGGCCGCGGCGACGCGGGTGTCGGTGCAGCTGACCGGCGTACCGGAGCGTGGGGCGTGGCCGGATCCGGAGGTGCCGGACCTGGGGGCGTTCTTCCAGCGGCCGGTGGCGACCGAGGAGCCGGTGAAGGTGACCTGGACAGCGAAGCCTGAACCTGAGGTCGAGATCGAGCCCGAGGTCGAGGTCAGGCCCGAGGTCGAGCCGGCGCCGGAGGAACTGGTCGTCCGTGAGGTTCCGGTGACCGAGGAGACCGGCGCGCTCGCCGAGCTCGACGCCCTGGTCGGGCTGGAGTCGGTCAAGGACTCGGTCCGCCGGATGGTGGCCGAGATCAAGACCAACCTGCGCCGCCAGGAGTTCGGCCTTCCGGCGCAGGAGCGCGCCCGGCACATGGTGTTCGTCGGCAAGCCCGGTACGGCGAAGACCACGATCGCCCGCCTGCTCGCGCGCATCTACAAGGAGCTCGGCGTCCTGGAGAGCGGTCACGTCGTCGAGGTCGACCGCTCCGATCTGGTCGGCCCGACCGTCGGTACGACGGCTCCGATGACCGCCGCGAAGTTCCGCGAGGCGCTCGGCGGCGTACTGTTCGTCGACGAGGCCTACACGCTGGTCCCCGAGGGCCAGCCGGGCGACTTCGGGCTGGAGGCGGTCGCCACGATCCTGAAGATGATGGAGGACCACCGCGACAAGTGCGTGGTGATCGTGGCCGGCTACCACCGCGAGATGCAGCGGTTCATGGAGTCGAACACCGGTCTGCAGTCGCGGTTCCCGAAGCTGCTGTCGTTCAGCGAGTACGACACCGACCAGCTGGTGGCGATCTTCGAGCTGCAGGCGCGGCAGCAGGGGATGGTCTACACGCACGAGGTGCTGGTCCGGGTCCGCAAGGTGATCCCGCCCGCGCCGCGGGGGCACAACTTCGGCAACGGGCGGTTCATCCGGAACCTGCTCGAGGAAGCGATCTCGAACCAGGCGACCCGGCTCGCGCGCCGCGACCCGGACACGCTGACCGAGCGCGACCTGCGCGAGCTGCTCCCGGAGGACGTGAAACCCGCCGCGTCGATGCGCGCCGAGGACTACTTGCTGCAGAAGCCCGGCACCTGATCAGAAGGGGCCGGCCCGCCGCCGATCCGCGGGCCGAGCCGCCGCTCAGATCTCCGGGACGCGTTCCCCGTCCCGTACCGGTCCGGGTGCTGTGCCCTCTCCGAACGGATTGCCACCCAGCGCTTCCCGCCCGTGCGGCATCAGCCAGTTCGCCAGCTCCGGCCCCTTGGGCACGATCTGGTTCGGGTTGATCGACGTGTGCACCAGGTAGTAGTGATCCTTGATCTGCTGGAAGTCGACGGTGTCCCCGAACCCCGGCGTCTGGAACAGGTCCCGCGCGTAGGCCCACAGCACCGGCAGCTCGCTCAGCTTGTTCCGGTTGCACTTGAAATGCCCGTGGTACACCGGATCGAAGCGCACCAGCGTCGTGAACAGCCGCACATCGGCCTCGGTGATCGAGTCCCCGACCAGGTACCGCTGGTCGAGCAGCCGATCGGAGATCCAGTCGAGCGCCGCGAACAGCTTGTCGTACGCCGTCTCGTACGCCTTCTGCGACCCGGCGAACCCACACTGGTACACCCCGTTGTTCACGTCGGTGTAGATGCGCTGGGCAACCTCGTCGATCTCGCCGCGCAAAGCCTCGGGATACAGGTCGGGTGCGCCCTCGCGCTGGTACGTCGTCCACTCCGTCGACAGATCCAGCGTCATCTGAGCGAAGTCGTTGGTCACCACCGCACCCGTCGGCTCGTCCACGATCGCCGGCACCGTGATCCCCTTCGGGTACTCCGGATCGCGCTTGAAGTACGCGTCCTGCAGCCGCGGGATCTTCAGCACCGGGTCGACCCCACCCGGGTCGAGGTCGAACGTCCAGCTCCGCTCGTCGTGGGTCGGGCCGCAGAAGCCGATCGACAGCACGTCCTCGAGGCCGAGCAGCCGGCGGACGATGATCGCGCGGTTCGCCCACGGGCAGGCCCGCGCGACCACCAGCCGGTAGCGTCCCGGTTCGACCGGGAAGCCGTCGCGGCCGTCCGCGGTGATCCGGGTGGAGATGTAGTCGGTGTCTCGGTCGAACTCGTCGTTGGAGGGCACCCCAGCAGAGTGCCCCACCAACGCCGAGTTCACTCGGTCACGGCGCGAGTCGCAGGTAGTCCAGGTTGAATCCGCCGCTCTCGCAGAACACGGTGAGATCCTGCTCACCCGCCGGGAGCGTGATCTCGGCGGTCACGGTCTGGTACGTCGCCCAGCCGCCGGTGTCCCGGACCGACACCTTGGCCAGCACCGCCCCGGAGGCGTCCCGCAGCGAGATCGCGTCGGTCGCGACCGCACCGGTCCCGTTCGCGGCCCGGACCTCGACCGTGTACGTGCGGGCCTCCTCGACGTCGAGCCGGTACTGCAGCCAGTTCCCGGCCGCCGTCCAGCCGACGTTCTTGCCGCCGCTGGCCGACGGGTTGGTCTCGACGAAGTTCGCGCCGCCGTCGGTCCAGCCGTGCTGCGCGACGTACGCCTCGGCCTCGACCCGCTCGCCGACCGGGGTGCCCTTCGGGTTGACGGTGACGTGCAGCGTCAGTTCGTCGTACGCCGCTCCGTCGGTGACCCGGATCTTCACGTCCTGCTTCCCGGCCGCGGTCGGCCGCAGCGTCACCAGCCCGGTGCGCGCGTCGAGGCTGACGCCGGCCGGCAGGTCCTTGGCGTAGAAGGCGAGCCGGTCGCGGTCCCGGTCGGTCGCGGACAGCTGCACGGTCGTGGTCGCGTACTGGTCGGCGACGACCTCGGGCACGTCCTTCAGCACCGGCGCGCGGTTGTGGTGCCCGTTCGGCACGTCGCCGTCCCACCGGTACGTCGCGAACGAGTTCGCCGGGACGGTGGTCGTGAACGACTTCCCGGCGAGCACGACCCGGACGGTCGTCGGGACCGTGTTGGAGTTGCCGAGGATCGCGACGAAGTCGTCGCCGCGGTCCTTGAACACGACGTTGCTGACGCCGTTCGAGGTCGCGCTGGACTCGACCCGGGTGTGCTCCGGCCCGAGGTACTTCGCGAACTGGCCCATCGCGTAGAGCTCGTTGCGGACCGTGAAGGTGCGTGCGGTGGTGTCGACCTTGACCAGCCGGTTCGGCCACTTGGTGGTCCGGCCGACCTCCTCCCAGTCGATGTCGTTGTCGCGGGCCGGCGTCCAGTGCAGCGTGCCGCCGTCCTGGTCGGTGGTCTGCGCCCACATCACGTACGACGACGCGTCCAGCCGGAAGTAGCTCAGGATCGTCGCGGGGTTCAGGTCGCTGGTCTCGGTCATGTGCACCGGCTTGCCGGTCTGCTCGTAGGCGTCGCGCATCACCGTCGGGTCGCCCCAGTACGGGTGGAACGCGATCGCGTCGCTCGCGGCCTTGGTCTTCGGGTCGTTGAAGATCCGGTAGTAGTTCTTGGTCTCGGTGCTGTTCGGGTCGCGCCAGTCGTAGAAGTTGAAGTCGTGCACGTACAGCTCGGTGCGCAGCCCGGCCCGGCGGACCTCGCGCTTGATCGCGACCGCGAGCTTCTGCTGCTGCTCGACGCTGATGTCCATCGCCGGGTAGACCACGTCGATGCCCGGCTCGTTGAGCAGGGTGAGCGCGTCGACCTTCACGCCGTACTTGGCGTACGCCTGCAAATACTTCACGTAGTACCGCGCGAACACGTCGATGCAGTCGTCGCGCAGCTTGCCGACCTGGTAGTACGACGTGGTGCTGCCGGGCTTGAGCGCGACCTCGCCGGTGAACCGGTTGTTGGTCTTCATCCAGGCCGGTGCGCTCCACGCGGAGGCGAAGAAGGTCGCCTTCGGGTTGTAGCGCTGGATCAGCTTGACGGTGTCGATGATGTGCGCGTCGACGTCGCGCTTGATCGAGAAGTGCTTGAGCCCGAAGTCCTCGCTGACGCCGGCCGGGAGCTCGTTGTAGGACCAGAACGGCAGGTGCTCGATCAGGTCGGGGCTGCCGATGGTGAGCCGGAACCGGTCGAAGCCGGCGCCGTTCCTCGGGTCGACGAGCAGCCGGACCGCGCGGTCGCGCTCGGCCGGGGTGAGTTTCCACAGGTTCGAGACGCTGGTCTCGTCGAGCGAGAAGCCGACGCCGGTGTACTTCTGGCGCAACGTGCTCGGGTCGACGACGACGGTCGCGTCGGTGGCACCGCGCTCGTCGCGGGTCACGAACGTGGTCGGCAGCGGCTGCCAGGCGTGGTCGGGCCCGCTGGAGGAGGTGCCGGTGACGGCGGCGCCGCGATCGGGCCGGCTCGCGGTGGCCGGCAGGCCGGCCGCAGCCAGCACACTGCCGGCCGCCAGCGCGACAACGACCGCCGCGGAGATGGAACGCCTCACGAATCCTCCTGGAGCTGGGGCGGGGAAAGCGCTTGCATCCGAGACGCTACCGGCAGCATGCGCATTCCACACCCCCTCCACGGTTCCGGAACTCCCACCCCATCAGCCCCCAACGCGGTCTTTGAGCACCGCTCAGTCACTTTTCGCGCCGAAAGATGACTGAGCGGTGCTCAAAGTTGGCGTTGGGGGGGCGAGGGTGAGGCCGAGCAGGACCTTGCGGCGCTCGTCGACCACCATCCGGGCGTGTTCGGCGTACGCGTCGGCGACGTTCTCACCGACCGGGCCGCTGCCGACGACGATGACGTCGTACTCGTCGGTCACCGGGTCAGCGCCCCGGCGCGCGGTTCACGATCTCCTGCAGGAACCAGCCGTTGCCGTCCGGGTCCTCGAAGGACAGCCAGGAGCCGTAGTCGCGGCGGTCGGCGTCGGGGCCGTCCACGCGGTTCGCCGTACCGGCGTGGTGGAAGACGCCGTCGGCGTCGTGCCAGACGCCGGAGACCTCGATGCCGAGGCCGAGCAGGTGCTCGCGGGCCGCGACGACGTCCTTGACCGTGAGTTGCAGGCCCTGCAGCGAGCCGGGTTCACCGTTGGTGACACCGGTGCCGAAGATGATCGAGCACTCCGAGCCCGGCGGGGTGAACTGGACGACTCGGAAGCCGTCGCCGACCGTGAAGTCGGCGTCCTCGCGCCACCGCAGCTGCTGGTAGAAGGCCTTGGCCTTGTCGACGTCCGCGACCGGGACCACCACGACCTCGAGCTTGAAATCCACCGCTGATCTCCCTCGTTCCGGGCGCGCACGCGCGCGACCGGAGCCGACGGTGCCAGGCGGATGTTCACGTCTTGTGAGCGTTCTGTGCACGGGTCTGATTGCGGAAGCCGAGTGTCCGGGACGGCGGTTAGGGTCGCGGCCATGGAGATGATGACTGGAGAGCAGATCGCGGCGGCGAAGCTGGCCGACTGGCGCAAGCTCGGGCAGGGGATGCACGCGCGGTACGTCGTGGCGGACTTCGGCGCCGGCGCGCGGTTCGTGAGCGCGGTCGCGGACGCCGGTACGGCGGCCGGGCACCAGCCTCGGGTGACGCTGGGTGACACGTTCGTGGATCTCAAGCTGATTAGCGACGACGCGGTGTACGTCGCGAACGGGGTCGAGCACGTCGTCGAGTACACGACGCGGAAGGACCTGGAGCTCGCGCAGCAGATCACCGAGATCGCGGCGACGCAGGGTGTGAAGGCCGACCCGGCCGGGATCACGACGATCGAGCTGGCGCTGGACACCGCCGACGCGGCGAAGGTCGCGCCGATGTGGGCGGCGCTGCTGACCGGCGACACCGCGGCGTCCGGGCGGGGGACGCCCGGGAACGACGTACGGGACGCGACCGGGCGGGTGCCGATCCTGTGGTTCCAGGACACCGACGCGCATGAGACGCCGCGTCAGCGGTTCCACCTCGACGTGTGGGTCGCGCCCGAGTACGCCGAGCAGCGGATCGCCGCCGCGGTCGCCGCGGGCGCGACGATCGTCGACGACAGCGAGGCCCCTTCGTTCGTGGTCCTCGCCGACGCCGACGGCAACAAGGCGTGCGTGTGCACGGACTCGCTAGGTCTTGACGACTGGGGCGTGACGCACTAGGCGGCGGCTCCGGTGGGCTGGAGCTGCGTGCGCAGGCCGGTCAGGATGCGGGTCAGCAACCGCGAGACCTGCATCTGGCTGATCCCGAGCTTGTGGCCGATGTCGGCCTGCTTCCAGTTCTCGACGAACCGCAGCTCGAGGATCTCCCGGTCCCGGGCGTCCAGCTCGGTGAGCAGCGGCGACAGCATCTCGGTCGCCTCGAACCGGTGCAGCTGCGGGTCCTCGGGGTCGGCGATCACGTCGGCGAGCGCCAGGTCGTGGTCGCCGTGCCCGGCCGGGCGGTCCAGCGACAGCACGGTGAAACATCCGCGCGCTCCTTCGGCCTGGGTGACCTCGTCGACCTCCGCGCCGACCTTGGCCGCGATCTCCTCCAGCGTCGGTTCCCGCCCGAGCTCCTGCTCCAGCTGCGGCAACGCGCCCGCGATCTTGCCCTGCAGCTCCTGCAGCCGGCGCGGGATCCGGACCGTCCAGCTGCAGTCGCGGAAGTAGCGCTTCACCTCGCCGCGGATCGTCGGGACGGCGTACCCGATGAACGGGACGCCGTCGTCGACACGGTAGTTGCGGACGGCCTTCATCAGTCCGAGGCAGGCGACCTGCTCCAGGTCGTCGTCCTCGACCCCGCGCCCGCGGAACCGCTGTGCGATCCCGCGGGCGATCTCGAGATTGAGCTCGGCGACCCGTTCGAGCAGCCGCTGCCGCTCCCCGGGATCAGTGGCCCGGGAACGGGCTTCGAGCAGCTCCCGGGTGGCCGACTCGCGCAGCGCGCGGTCCTCGGCCGAGGTGCAGTTGGTGGGTACGGCGGTGTGCATCATCGTGACCTCGCGACGGAGTCGTCACGGCGCGGCCTCTTCTCCGGACCGCGGTCATTGCGCTTCGACCGGCACACGTACCCAACGGTCAAACGTTCAGCCGAACACCGGTCCCGCGGTGGTGCCGTCGTCGTACGGCATCGCCATCAGGGCCTGGGCCTGCGCCTTCAGCGTGTACATCGCGCCGATCGACGGCCCGAGCTGCTGCGGTGTCCCGTTGAACGCGAGCTGCAGCTGCGCGAGCAGCCCCTGGTACGTCTTGCTGAACGCGTCCTGAGCGGCCCGGATCGGACTCCCCGGCTCGGCCAGTTCCGGGTTGCGCCGCATCGGCAGTACGCCGTCGAAGTCGACCGTCAGCTTGTCGCCGGTCGGCCCCGAGCGTGGGGTGTCGCCGCGCTGGTACCGCCGGCCCTGAGCGAGCTCCTGGAAGCGGTAGTAGTGCCCCACCTCGGCGCGCTCGGGGTGGAAGACGTCCTGATCCCCGTCCCAGACCTCGCCGCGCGACGTACCCTCGCCCTGCTCGACGATCTCCTCCAGCGCGGCGAGCGCCGACGCCAGATCGGTGACCGCCGTCAGCTTGCCGGTGCTGTGCGCGAACGGTCCCGCGGTCAGCTGGTACGACGGGTCGCCGGTGAACACCGCCGCCTCGCCGAGCCGCTCGGTCAGCTCCCGCAGCCCGTCCTCGATCGCCGAGTAGAACTGCCCGATCGTCTCGTAGCTGTCACCCTCGGCCGGAGAGCCGGGCGGTGCCGGCTGCTCCAGCCGGAGGAACATCTCCAGCGCCTCGGGCCCGAACGGCACCAGCGACAGCTCCAGCGACTTGTCGCCGTGCGGCATCGTCCGCGGGTGCCCGGGCAGGATCGCCGGGGTGTCCAGCCGCGGCTGCCCACCGACCGCGTTGAGCAGATTCGCCGCCAGCGCGAGATGAATCATCTCCTCGGCGAACACACTGCCCACCAGCTGCACGGCATCCGGATTGCGCTCCGGGTCGAGCGAGTAGAGCGCCACCAGGTACGGCGGCAACGTCGCGTGCTCCAGCTCGATCGCCCACTGCAGGTGCTCCCGCAGCTCCTCCAACTCCACAGTCTCGTTCCTCTCAGCTGGTCAGGACGGGCGGGCGGCGCGCAGGTGCTTGCGCTGCTCGAGCTCGGCTTCCTCGACGACGACCAGCATCGGCTGGGTCGGGTCGCAGAGCATGGTGACGGTGAAGCGCAGCGTCGACTGGTCGCTGGCGTTGCCGTCGGAGTAGTGGATGACGTCGCCGCCGGGCTCCCAGAAGGCCTCGCCGGCGCGGATGACGCGCTCGGGTTCGCCTTCCAGCTCGAAGCGCATCTCGCCCTCGATCACGTAGCCGAAGGCGGGGCCGCCGGGGTGGCGGTGCGGGGGAGCGCCGGGGTCACCCGGCGGGTACTCGATGACGACGGTCATCGCGTGGGCGCCGTCGGGGATGACCGGCGGTTGAGCTTCCTGCAGGACGGTCAGTGCGGTCTGCCAAACACCCATGGGAGTTCCTTCCGGAGTGGGGGACGATCAGGAGTTGTCGCGCAGCCAGTCCGCGTACGCCGTGCCGCCCTGCTGGGCGTCGTCGCCGGGGACCAGGGCGTACTCGGTGGGGGAGATGCCGTAGTAGACGGCCTTCGGGTCGGTGACCACCTGGCGCGAGTCGTTGCTGTTGGCAAGGACCTCGCGGAAGAAGTCGTCCATCCGGAAGCGCTCCGGGCCGGCCACGTTCACGGTGCCGTTCAGGGGCTCGCCGACGGCGGTCCGGCCGACGGCCTGGGCGACGTCGGCGCCCGCGATCGGCTGGAAGAACACGTGCTTGAGGTGCACCGCGTCCCCGACGGTGGAGGCGTCGGCGATGCTCGGGACGAACTCGAAGAACTGGGTGGCCCGGACGATCGAGTACGGCACCTCCGCGCTCTCGATCAGCTTCTCCTGGGCGAGCTTGGCCCGGAAGTAGCCGCTGTCCAGCAGCTGCTCGGTGCCGACCACCGACAGCGCGACGTGGTGCCGTACGCCGGCCGCCCGCTCCGCGGCGAGCAGGTTGCGGGTCGAGGTCTCGAAGAACTCCAGCACCGCGGCGTCCTCCCAGACCGGGGCGTTCGAGACGTCGACCACCACGTCGGCGCCGGTGAGCGCCTCGGCCAGCCCGGCACCGGTCAGCGTGTCGACGCCGGTGCTCGGCGCGGCCGCGACCGCGTCGTGGCCGTGCTCGCCGAGCTTCGCGACGATCTTCGAACCGATCAGACCAGTACCGCCGATGACCACGACCTTCATGTGAAGCCTTCCTGTCCGCCGGCGGCGCTCGTTGCCGTCCGGTCACCAGCTAAGACAGGAAGGCCCCGGGCCCTGTGACAGCGCCGGCGAACAAGTTCACTCCACGAGCTTGCCCTCGCTGGACACCTCGCGCATCAGCGCGCTCAGCTCGGCCGGGACGGCCGGGATCTCCTCCTGCTCGACCTGCCCAGGCCCGGACCAGACCAGGTTGACCTGGAGCTTCTCGTCCAGCTCGGGGTAGTCGGAGCGGTTGTGGCAGCCGCGCGTCTCCCGGCGTACGAGGGCGGCTTCGAGGGTCGCCCGCGAGGCCAGCGCGGACGCCTTGAGGTCGAAGGCGTGCGCGAGGTCCTGGAAGCCGGCGATGTCCGGGTGCACGCCGAGGTCGCCCATCCGCTGCTCGACCTCGGACAGCTCGTCGAGACCGGCGGTCAGCCCTTCCTCGTCCCGTACGACGCCCGCCCGCGTCGTCATCGTGTTCCGCAGTGCCCGCTGCAGGGCGCGGACGTTCTCCTCGCCGTCGCTGGCCAGCAGCCCGTCGATCTCGGCGCGCGCCTCGCCGACCGCCTCGGCCGAGCGCTCCTGGCGCTGCAGCCCGTTGGAGTACCGGGCCGCGTCCTCGGCGACGATCCGGCCGAACACCATCAACTCGATCAGCGAGTTGCCGCCGAGCCGGTTGGCGCCGTGCAGCCCGCTGGCCGCCTCACCGATCGCGTACAGGCCGTCGACGCCGGTCCCGTGGTCCTCGGGCCGGACCCAGACGCCGCCCATCGAGTAGTGCGCGGTCGGCGCGATCTCGATCGGCTCCTTGGTGATGTCGAGCATCTGCAGCTCGAGCAGCGTCTGGTACACCCGCGGCAGCCGCCGCATGATCGTCTCCCGCGGCAGGTGCGAGACGTCCAGCCAGACGCCGCCGTGCGCGGTCCCGCGGCCTTCCTTGATCTCCGTGTACGCCGCCAGCGCGACGCGGTCCCGCGTCGACAGCTCCATCCGCTCCGCGTCGTACCGGGCCATGAAGCGCTCGCCGGACGCGTTGCGCAGCTGGCCGCCCTCGCCGCGGGCGGCCTCGGAGACCAGCGTGCCGGCCGCGTTCTCCGGCTCGATCAGGCCGGACGGGTGGAACTGGACCAGCTCGGGGTCGCGGATCCGGCCGCCGGCCTCGACCGCGAGCCGGAACGAGTCGCCGGTGTTCTCGTCGCGGCGTGACGAGGTGTGCCGCCAGATCCGGGTGTGGCCGCCGGCCGCCAGGATCACCGCGTCGGCACGGATCAGGTACCGCTTGCCGGTCACCTGGTCGAAGCCGTACGCGCCGAAGACCCGGTTGTCCTTGGTCAGGATCCGGGTCACGTACACGGTGTCCAGGATCGGCACGTTCAGCTGCAGGGCGCGGTTGACCAGCGTGCGCTGGATCTCCAGACCGGTGTAGTCCCCGGCGAACGCCGTACGCCGGTAGGTGTGCGCGCCGAAGAACCGCTGCGAGATCCGGCCGTCGGCCTCACGCGCGAACGGCATCCCGTACCGCTCCAGGTCCGCGATGCCGCGGGCGGCCTGCTCGGTGACGATCTGGACAGTGACCGGGTTGGCCAGCAGGTAGCTCTCGCGCAGCGTGTCGGCGGCGTGCTGCTGCCAGGTGTCCTCGGGGTCCATCGTCGCGAGTGCCGCGTTGATCCCGCCGGCCGCCAGCGAGGTGTGCGCGTCGCCCCGCGATCGTTTGCCCAGGGCAAAGACGTCGACGCCCTGCTCGGCGAGCTCGATGGCGGCGCGCAGGCCGCCACCGCCGGTTCCGATCACCAGGACGGAGGTGGAGATCTGCTGCTCGGTCACGGTCACGGCGGTGCTCCTCTGGGTAGCGCGGGGGTTGTGCCTACTACCCAGAGGACCGCGCCCGGGGCCCGGATGTGACCGGGTGTGAGAGACCTAACTGCCCGGGGCCACCGGGTCCAGGCGTGGGTATGGCGCATCAGACATCCCGAGGTCGCGCCAGACGAACCGCGGGACGCCGGCCAGGAACTCGCGCAGGAACCGCGAGCTGTGCGCGACCGACTGCTGGCTGTGCTCGCCGGGGGAGAACCAGGCCCAGTCGTCGGCGATCCGGAACGGCGCCGGCGAGCTGGCCATCAGGAACTCCATCTGGCGCGGGTGGATCACGTCGTAGGCGAACTTGGTGCTCGGCGCGGTGACCTTGAACTGGTCGTTGAACTGCTCGCTCTCGAAGCTGATCCCGCGCCCGAACGTCCGGCCGGAGACGGTCAGCTCCGGCATCCGGCAGGGCAGCTGGAAGCCGAGGATCGCCTCGCTGTGGTTCTCGGTCACCGTCCGCGTCTGGGTCCGGCCCTCGCTGTCGGTGTAGCTCTCGGTGCGCGTGGTCTGCCAGTGGTGGGTGAACGCGACGAACGGCGGCCCGTCGCCGTCCCGGCCGCGGATCACGTTCTCGGTCCGGTGGCTGTGCCCGGCCCGGGACGACGGGGTGACGTCGAGCAGGCTGTCGTCGACACCCACCCAGTACCAGTCCGGGTGGTGGTAGAAGGACAGCCGCGGCTGCTGTTCCGGCTGGATCCGGTGGTCGAGCGGGGTCGCGTCGATCGCGTCGGCGACCGCGGCGAGCTGCTCCAGCCACGGGCCGAGCTGGTCGACCTCCTTGCGCGGCGGGTCGAGCACGGTCAGCTGGTCGCCGTCGATCCCGAGGCTGAGGCCGGGCATTCCGGCCGCCAGTCCGTTGAGCTGGTTGCAGACCTGCGGCGTGAGCACTTCCCCGGCGTACGCCGGATCGAGCGCGCCGATCTGCCACGCGGGACCGAGCGCGCCCGGCGACGGCATCTTCGTCGCCTCCACGCCCCAGCGGGGACGGGCCTCGCCGCCCATCACCCACAGCTCGGGCAGCCGCCGGGACAGGGTTACCATCGCGACCCAGCCCTTCCAGTTCTCGGTCTTGTACTCGATCACCTGGAACGGGCGGCCGGACGCGGTGTTCCCGCTGATCTGGTCGTCGGGGTCACGGCGGAAGCCGAGCCCGAACGGCGGGTTGGTGAGCCGCGCGACGGTGCCGAAGTCCGGGCTGTTCACGAACGTCCAGCCGCGCTCGCGCAGCGACTTGATGTACTGCTGGCGGCGGACCAGGGCGATGATGCCCCCGACGACGGCGGCGGCGACCACCAGACCGATCACCAGTACGACCGCGGTTCCTGCTGTCACGACTGTGCCTCCCCGAGTTCCCCTGGACGATAGCCCGGGATCAGGCCAGCCGGTGCTCCTCCAGCCAGGTGGTCGCCCGGCGCTTGGAGGCGCGCGAGAGCCACGCGTCCTGGATCACCTCGGCCAGCTCCTGGCGGGACAGGCCGCCGAGCTCGCCGGCGCGGACGAGCACCGACAGGTGGCCGTCGAAGTGCGGCGTACTGAAGAACGGGCTGCGCTCGTCCTCGACCAGGGCGAGTTTGTCGTCCTCCGACGGGACCCAGATCACGATCACGTCGTCGTACCGCTCGCCGGTGTCCGGGTCGAACGCGTCCGGCCGCGGGGTCCGGAAGAACACGAACGACTTGCCGCCGACCTGGTAGACGGGGTTGCCGGAGCCGCCCTTCTCGACCGTGACGTGCGGCATCCCGAGCGCGACCTCGTGCACGTCGGCAACCTTGGCTCTGCGGCTCGGCATCTGGTCAGTTTAGATGTCAAAGCGGGTGGGGCGGCTCCGACCAACGGGTGTCAGACCACTTCATCGGAGGGAACGATCATGGGCAAGGTACGTGTTCACAACTTCACGATCACGCTCGACGGGTTCGGGGCGGGGACGAACCAGCGGCTGGAGGAACCGTTCGGCGACGGGGTCGACCACCTGCACGACTGGATGGACCCGCTGTTCGACGACACCGCGACCGGGCTCGACGCCGAGGTCGGGCTGGACCGGGACGCGTTCGGGGCGACGATCATGGGCCGGAACATGTTCGGGCCGGTGCGCGGTGAGTGGCCGGACGAGTCGTGGACCGGTTGGTGGGGGCCCAACCCGCCGTACCACCACGACGTGTGGGTGTTCACGCACCACCCGCGGGCGGACGTTGCGATGGAGGGCGGGACGACCTTCCACTTCACCCAGGAGCCGATCGAGGTCGTGCTCGACAAGGCCAGGGCGGCCGCGGGGGACAAGGACGTGATCATCGCGGGTGGTGCGGCGACGGTCCGGCAGTACCTGCGGGCCGGGCTGATCGACCAGCTCGACATCGCGGTCGCGCCGATCCTGGCCGGGGCCGGCGAACCGCTGTTCGCCGGCCTCGGGGACGCGCTGAAGCAGTACGAGGTGGTGCGGCACCTCAGCTCACCCGCGGTGACCCACGTTCGGCTGGTACGACGTTAGTCGCACAGCTCCTTGTCGAGCAGCGCGTTGACGGCGGCCTTGTGGTTGCCGGCGCCCCAGGTGACCGAGACGGTGACGCTGCGGTGGTTGTCCGGCGCGACGAAGGTCCACGTCGAGTAACCCGGCGCGTCGCCGTCCTTGCCCCAGGCGGTGCCGCAGGAGGTGTCGCGACTGATCAGGCCGAGGCCGTACTGGGACTCGTGGGCGGTCTGCTTCATCTCGTGCACCAGGTCGGGTGGGAGCAGGTCGCCGTTGAGCAGGGCGAGGAAGAAGCGGTTCAGGTCGCGGGTGGTGGAGATCATCTCGCCGGCCGCGTTCAGGATCGACGGGTTGACGGTGGTGATGTCGACCAGGCGGCCGTCGATCGGGAGGTAGCCGCGGGCGTGCGGGGCGAGGATGAACGGGAACGTGCCGGGGACGCTCGTGCCGGTGAGGTGGAGCTTGCGGATGATGCGGTGGTCGATCTCGTCGGCGTACGAGTGGCCGGTGAGCTTCTCGACGAGCAGGCCGAGGACGAGGTAGCCGGTGTTGTTGTAGGCCACCTTGGAGCCCGGCGCGAAGTCCAGCGGGTACGCCGTCGCGCGGGCGACGAGCTCGGCGGTGGTCCAGGTCTTGTAGCGGATCTCCAGGAACTCGGCTGATCTCGGTGAAGGCATCGTCCGGAGTACTTCGTACAGGCCGCTGCTGTGGTTGAGGAGCTGACGGACGGTGATGCGGTCGTCCGGGACGACGCCGGGCATCAGGGTGTCGACGTGGTCGTCGAGGCGCAGCTTGCCCTCGTCGACGAGCTGGAGGACGACGGTCGCGAGGAAGGTCTTGGTCTCGCTGCCGATCCGGAAGCGGGCGTTGGAGGGGACGGGAAGGTGCGTGCCCGCGATGGCGGCGCCGCTGGAGGCACGCTCGCCGGTGCTGAGCTCGGCGGTCGCGCTGGTTGCTCCGGCGGCGACCACCGCGTCCACCTCGTGCTGGAGATCAGGGGCAGAAAGCGGCGCCGCGATCATCGCGGTCGCCAGCAGGGGGATCATCATGTGATCCACCCTGCTGCTCGGCCGTGGGCGGAGGTAACCGGGAAAGACCTGAACCAGGGCAGGGGAACCCCGGGGGAGCCCCCGAGTCCCGCTAGCGCAGGGCTGCGGGGAGTTCCTCCGCGTGGACGATCTGCAGCCGGCTCACCGCGCGGGTCAGTACGACGTACAGGCGGTGCAGGCCCCGGGGTTCGGCTGCCACGATCCGGTTCGGCTCGGCGACCACCACCGCGTCGAACTCCAGACCCTTGGCCAGCGTCGCGGGCACGCAGACCAGCCGGGTCGTGTCCATCGCGTCCTCGACAGCACCAAGCAGCGCAGCTTCCAGGCCTGCAGACGTGAGGACCTCGCGCAGGGCCTCGACCTGGTCGTCGGCGGCGATCAGCGCGACCGAGCCGACGCCGGCCAGCGCCTCCCGGCAGGCGGTCAGCACCGCGGGCTCGAAGGTTTCCTTGTCCGCGGCAACGACCTTCAGCGCTTCGGCGACCGTCCGGACCCCGGTCGGCGTCCCCAGCGTCGGCGCGATCGCCGGCAGCAGCCGGGCCGCGAAGTCGATGATCTGCTCCGGCACCCGGAACCCGCGATCCAGCTCGGCCACGATCCCGTCGTCCTTGCCGAGATGCGCCAGGACCTGATCCCACGGACCGGCCGCCCAGGCCGTCGTCGCCTGCGCGAGATCCCCGAGCACCGTCGCCGACCCGGTCCGGCACCGCCGGCCGAGCGCCCGCAGCTGCATCGCCGAGAGATCCTGCGCCTCGTCGAGCACCAGATGCCCGAGCGACCCCGCATGCCGCTCGATCAGGTCGTCCAACTCGTCCAGCAGTACGGCGTCCGCACTCGACCACTTCGCCGTCTTCGCCGACCGTGGCGCCTTCGCCCAGACCAGCGCCTGCCGCTCCTCGTCGGTCAGTTCCGGCGCGACCGTCTTCAGGAAGTCGGCGTCCGAGAACACCTTCCACAGCACCAGCTCCGGCGTCAACTTCGGCCACACCGCGTCGACCACCTGCTTGACCGGCTTCGACCGAGCCACCGCGTTCTGCACGCGGTCGTCAGGCGACTCGCCCCGGCGTTCCATCAGCACCAGTACGGCGTGCGCGATCCGCTGCGCGAGTGCGTTCCGGCCGGGCGTGTACCGCGTCGATTCCCGCAGCGCCGTCACGATGTCGACCAGCTCGTAGTCGTGCACGCGGTACCGCTGCGACCCCTTGCTGTACAGGATCCCCTCGGTCGGCGTACCGACGAAGGTCCAGAGCGCTCGCCGCAGGATCTCGGCCATCCGGGCGTCACCCTTGAGCCGCGCCGCCTCGGACGAGTCGACGGCGAGCACCGGCTGGGTGATCAACTCCTCGATGGTGATCTGCCGGACGTTCACCTCACCGAGCGCGGGCAGCACCTTGCGGATGTACGACAGGAACGAGCGGTTCGGCCCGACGATCACGACGCCGCCGCGGCTGAGCCGGTCCCGCTCGGTGTAGAGCAGGTACGCGACCCGGTGCAGCCCGACTGCGGTCTTGCCGGTGCCGGGAGCGCCCTGGACGCAGACGCTCGGCTGGAGCGGCGCGCGGACCAGGTCGTCCTGCTCGGGCTGGATGGTGGCGACGATGTCGCGCATCGGGCCGGTGCGCGGACGCTCGATCTCGGCTCGCAGGAACTTGTCGGCCTGGTCGAGCTCCTCGGTCCCGATCATCGGTTCGTCCTCGAAACCGGTCAGCTCGGCGGTGTCGGAGAACCCGTACCGGCGGCGCAGCAGCACGTGCTGCCGATCGCTGCGCGTGGCCCGGTAGAAGGGGACCGAGACCGGTGCCCGCCAGTCGATCACCATCGGTACGCCGGTCCCGTCGTGCACGTGCCGGCGGCCGATGTAGAACCGGTCCAGGTCCTCGATCGCGCCGTGCTCGTAGTCGAGCCGGCCGAAGAACAGCGGCACGTCGGGCAGGTCGAGCAGCGCCAGCGTGCGCTGCTGGTGGGCGCGCTGGTTGGCCTCGTTGGTGAACCGCTCGTCGTTGTCCTCGCCGCCGATCACGGGGATCTCGCGGACGGTGACGTCGTGGTGCATCCGGCGCAGCGCGGCGCGGGAGTCGGCCAGGTACGCGCGCTCGTCCTGCAGCTCGGCGGAGTCGGTAGGGGTTTCGGCCATCGGTGTGCAACCTCTCGTGCTGGAGGGAAACGACGGGGGTCGGCGGCGATCAACGAGATCCCGCCCCGGAGCACCCGGTTCGTTTCGATCCTTCACGCAGTGCGAACAACCCACCCGAAAAGACAGACCCGCGACGCTACCAGAGCGCCTGGCGTGCCTTCCACCGGTTTTCCCGTGAGGCCCAGGTCACGTCGGCGGGCTGTCACGGGCTCCGGGCAGCCGGTGTCTCGTGGGCAACCGAAAGCACCGAGAGAGGACGAACTCATGGAATCCCGGATCAACCTGCTGGCCGCCCCGACCTCCGGCAAGATCGCGAAGCGGTTCGCCGGAGCGGCGCTGGTGTTCGAGCAGTCCCCGCTCCCGCGGGACCTGCGCGAGCTCGTTCAGCTGCGGGTCAGCCAGATCAACGGCTGCGCCGCCTGCGTGGACATGCACACCAAGGAGGCCGTCGCCGCGGGCGAGAGCGAGCACCGGCTGAACATGGTCGCGGTGTGGCGCGAGGCGACCGTGTTCACCGAGCCCGAGCGGGCGGCGCTCGCACTCGCCGAGCAGGGCACCCGCCTCGCCGACGCGTTCGACGGCGTCAGCGACGAGACCTGGGCGACGGCCCGCAAGCACTTCGACGAGGACGAGCTCGGCACGCTGATCTGCCTGGTCGCGTTCATCAACGCCGCCAACCGGATGAACATCATCGCCAAGGTCCCCGGCGGGGACTACCAGGTGGGGATGGCCGCGGCGTTCCTGGAGTAGGACCCGAGGATCTGCAGCGCGTCGTACGACGGTGTGGCGGGCTCGGCGGTGAGCACCATCAGCCGCTGCCCGCTCCCGTCGGGGCTCACCCAGATGTCGCAGTCGAGGGTGAGATCGCCGACGACGGCGTGCCGGTAGTGCTTCGTCCCGTACGCCGCCGCGTTGACGCGCTGCTCGGCCCACGAGCTGCGGAAGTCGGCGTCCTGCACCGAGAGTTCGCCGACGAGCTGGGCCAGCGCCGGGTCGTCGGGTGTCGCGGCGGCCTCCATCCGGAGCGCGGCGACGGCGTCGCGGGCGTCGTGCTGCCAGTCGACGTGCAGCGCCCGGACCGCCGGGTCGGTGAAGAGCAGCCGGATGTAGTTGCGGTGGGCAACAGGAAGCCGGCCGAAGTCGGTGAACAGCGCGGCGGCGGTGTGGTTCCAGGCCAGCACGTCCATCCGGCGGCCGAGCGCGATCGCCGGGGTCCGGCCGAGCTGGTCGAGCAGCCGGCGGATCGCCGGGCGGACCTTCTGCGCCGGGCGCCGACGGCGCGGGCGGGCGTCGGTCTTGCCGGCGACGGCGTACAGGTAGGTCTGCTCGTCGTCGGTCAGGCGGAGCGCGCGGCTGAGCGTGGCGAGCACGGTCGCGGAGGCCTGGACGCGGCCCTGCTCGAGGCGGGTGTAGTAGTCGACGCTGATCGCGGCGAGCTGTGCGACCTCCTCGCGGCGCAGTCCCGCGACCTTGCGCTGACCGGTGTCCGGCAGGCCGACCTCGTACGGCGAGAGCGCGGCGCGGCGCGCTTTGAGGAAGGGACCCAGTTCGTCGGTCATGGCTCCATTGTCGGTCGGTCGCGGCGTGGTTGGCAGGGAAGGATCTTTCCCAGGCAGGAATCCGGCTCTTTTGGGGTGTGCTGGGCGGCGCGACGGTAGGGGCATGGACAAACACAGCGTGACTTTCGACAGCAACGGGTTCGCCCTCGCGGGGGATCTGTACGTTCCCGAGAACGCGGCGGGGCCGGCGATTGTGGTCGGGCATCCGGGGACCGGGGTGAAGGAGCAGGCGGCCGGGTTGTACGCGCGGAAGCTGGCCGAGGAGGGGTTCGTGACGCTCGCGTTCGACGCGGCGTACCAGGGGGAGAGCGCGGGGGAGCCGCGGGGGTTGGAGGATCCGGCGCAGCGCGTGGAGGACTTTAAGGCGGCGGTGTCGTTCCTGAGTACTGAGGTCGATGCTGAGCGGATCGGTGCCCTGGGCATCTGTGCGTCCGGTGGGTACCTCCTGAGTGCTGCTGCGGGCGATCACCGGATCAAGGCGGTCGCGACGGTGAGCGCCGCTGACATCGCTCGGCAGTTCCGCTTTGGTGCCGATGGGACGCAGGACCCGGCGGTGTTCCAGGCGATGCTCGACACCGCCGCTTCCGCTCGTACGGCCGCCGCTCGGGGTGAGGCCGTCGAGCCGCTGACGCTGTTCCCCGCGACCGCTGAGGAGGCGCGGGCGCTCGGTGGGGAGCACGCGGTCGAGGGGTTCGACTACTACCGCACGGCGCGCGGCGGGCACCCGCGGTCGGCCGGGGTGATGCCGTGGTCGAGCTTCGACCGGATGGCGTCGTTCGACGCGTTCGCCGGGGTGGGGCTGATCCAGCAGCCGCTGCTGATGCTCGTGGGGACGCGGGCGGAGACGGCGTGGATGACCGTCGAGGCGTTCCGGCTCGCGACCGAGCCGAAGCGGGTGCACTGGGTGGAAGGGGCATCGCACGTGGATCTGTACGACAAGCCCGAGTACGTCGACCCGGCGATCAAGGAGCTGGCGGCGTTCTACGCGGCCGGCCTGAGCTGACGGTGGAGTCCGGGCGCTCCCGCCGCGGCCTCAGCTGACCGCCCACGGGCGGAGCTTCTCCGGGTTGCGGACGCACTGGAAACTCGCCGGAGGTGCAGCGCTGGTCAGGACCAGTTGTTGCCGGCTTCGAGGCGGAGGGCGAGGAGGTGTTTGAGGGGCATTGACTCGCCGTCGCGGGCGCCGAGGCCTACGGTGAGGGGCGGGTCGGAGGGCTCGATCTCGACGCCGGAGAGGCGGGACTTGAGGCTGGAGTGGACGCCGAGCAGGTAGAAGTTGCCTTCGGCATCGACTGCGAGGGACTTGTTGCGTTTGAGGTACCAGCCGGTGAGGTTGGTGCGGTAGCTCGCGCCGGAGCTGATGACCTGGGCGCGGAGGGGGCCGGGGGTGATGCCGGCCGCCTGGGCGTCGGCGACGAAGTCCAGCAGCAGGGCTCGGGCGGCGGCGGTTTCGGTGGCGCGGCGGCGGTCGAGGGCGGCGGCTTGTTCGGCTGCGGCCTCGCGGCGGCGGTCTCGCCAGCTGGGTTCGCTCTGCACGGGGTCAGCCTAGGGCTTGGCCTGGGCGAGCAGGCCGTCGACCAGGGCGGTGAGGCCCTGGGCGAAGGTGTTCGCCTGAGCGATCTCACCCCACTGCGGTGCGACGGCCGTCAGGTACGGGAGGTGCTCGCTGCCGCCGCCGGTGAAAGGGCTGTTCTCGGCGGGTGGGAAGTCGGCGTCGGGGTGCCGGCGGGCGGTGTTCGCGCGGACCAGGATCTCGCCGACGGTGAAGTACCAGATGTTGCGGAAGACCAGGACGCCCTGCTCCGGCGTACAGCCGTGGTCGGCGGCGCCGGCCAGGATGGTTTCGACCACCCACAGCGCCGGGTCGCCGATGCGGGCGATGAAGCCGTCGGTGGTGAGCACCTCGGCGGCCCACGGCCACGCGGCGAACGCGTCGTGGATGAGGACGCCCGCCGCGACGATCCGGTCGCGCGGGTCGGCGGGGAGTTCGGGGCGCGGCAGCTGGGCGGCGTACTCGGTGAGGAGCAGGAGGAGCAGGTCCTCCTTGTCGCGGACGTGGTGGTAGAGCGTCGTCGCGCCGATTCCGAGCTCGCCGGCCAGCCCGCGGATGGTCAGCTTCTCCCAGCCGTCCCGGTCGATCAGCCGCCGCGCCGCCGCGAGGATCTCGGGGCGGGACGTCACCGGGGGACGCCCGGTCTGACCGGCTGTGGATCGTGGCACGCCCCCATCATGTCACTGCGCTCAGAGGTGGAGCGGCTGACGGCGCCGGGGGCGTGGCACCGTCAGCCGGTCACATGGGGGTCAGTAGCTGGCCAGCCGGTACCCGGTCCAGCCTTGCCCGACGTCCTCACCGGTGTTCAGCGAGCCGGTGCCCTTGCCGAGCCACCGGAACAGGTGCCCGTCGCTCTCGCGCACGGCCACCAGATCGGCCTTGCTGTCGCCGTTCACGTCCATCACGTTGAACTTGCCGAAGTTGTCCCAGCCGGATCCGACCTCGGTGTACGCCGCGAAGGTCCCGTTGCCGTTGCCCTCCCAGAAGTACAGCGTGCCCGCGGCGTTGCTGCCCCACAGGTCGCCGTCCCCGTCACCGTCGGCGTCCCCGCCGGCCAGCGTCGTGATCGAGGACCAGCCTTCACCGATCCGGATCCGCTGCCCGAACGAACCGGGCCCGGCGCCGGGGTACCAGTACAGGATCCCGCCGTCGCGCGCGACGATGTCGGCCTTGTCGTCCTTGTTGACGTCGAGGACCGCGAACCCTTCCAGCGAGTTCCACCCGACGCCCTCGGCCGCGAGCTTCGAGTAGCTCCCGGCGCCGTTGTTGAGCCAGTAGTGCAGCTTCCCGTCGGTGGAGGTCGCGTAGATGTCGGCGTACCCGTCGGCGTTGCTGTCACCGACACCGATCCGGTTGTACGCCGACGACCAGCCCGGCCCGATGTCCGACGAACCGCCGAACTCGCCGTCGGAGCGGCCGGGGTAGAGCCGCAGCACGTTGCCCGGCGAGACGGCCAGCAGGTCGTCGTACCGGTCGCCGTTGACGCTCTCGGCCGGACGGTTGGTGACGCCGCAGTTGTAGCTCGTGAAGAGCGGGCCGTTGTAGTCGAAGCTGTACGTGACCAGCTGCCCGTGCAGCTCGATGTGCTGCTCGTTGCCGTTGTAGAGCTGCGCGTAGTGCAGGTGCGGTCCGCTCGCGTTGCCCACGGCACCGACTCGGCCGATGAACTGGCCCCGGGCGACCTGCGTGCCGCTGGCGACGTCACGCGAGCTGAGGTGCCTGTACTCCGACGTCCACCCGCCGCCGTGGTTGATCGTGATCACCCCGGCCGCACCCAGCGAAACGACACCGGCCGCGCTGGCGACGACGGGCTTGCCGAGGTCGTCGTCGCCGGAACCCCAGTTGAAGTCGAGCGGGTAGTAGTTGTCCCCGCCGTGCCCGGTGTACGTCGCACCGTTCCACTTCTCGCCGCACGGGAACGGCAGCTCGAAGTCCGGCTTCGCGTCGACCTGGGCCGACGCGGGCAGGCTGACCGCCGTACCGGCGACGGTGAGCAGGGTGAGGGCCAGTCCGGCCAGAGAACGCTTGAACAGGCTCATGGTCGGCGTCCTCAGAACATCGCGGGTCGGTAGTTGGTCCAGCCCTGGCCGACGTCCTGGCCGGTGTTCAGCGCACCGGTGCCCTTGCCGGTCCAGCGGAACAGGTGCCCGTCGCTCTGCTTGACCGCGACCAGGTCGGCCTTGCCGTCGCCGTTGACGTCCATCGCGTTCATCGGGCCGAAGCCGGTCCAGCCGCCGCCGACGTCGACGCGGGTCGCGAAGGTGCCGTTGCCGGCGCCCCTGTAGAAGAACAGGTTGCCCGCGGCATCGGTCGCCCAGAGGTCGCCGTCCCCGTCGCCGTCGGCGTCACCACCGGCGAACTCCATGTTCGCCCAGCCCTCGCCGATCTTGATCCGCTGGCCGAAGTCGCCGTTGCCCTGGCCCGGGTACCAGTACAGGAACCCGCCGTCGCGCCCGACGATGTCGGCCTTGTTGTCCTTGTTGAGGTCGACGACCGTGAACCACTCCAGCGTGTTCCAGCCGGTGCCGGAGTTGGCCAGCTTGGTGAAGGTGCCGTGGCCGGAGTTGTGCCAGTAGTGCAGCTTGCCGTCGGTCGACGTCGCGAAGATGTCCGCGGCACCGTCGGCGTTGGAGTCGCCGACGCCGATCCGGTTGTAGTACGACGACCAGCCCGGCCCGATGTCGGCCGAACCGCCGAAGGTGCCGGTCGCGTTCCCGGGGTAGATCCGCAGCGTGTTGTCCGGGTCGACGGCCAGCAGGTCGTCGTACTTGTCGCCGTTGACGCTCTCGGCGGCCTTCGGCGCGACACCGCCGCTGGTCCACCACGTCGTCTGCTTGCGCGCGCCGGGCCAGCTGAAGCTGAAGTGGATGTGGTCGGTGTGCGGGTTCGGGCCGGAGTAGGCTCGCCAGCCCTCGCTTGCCCGGGAGGCCGACCAGATCTTGTGGTTCCAGATCAGGTAGACGATGCCGAGCCGGCGGGCGATCGCGTGCTTGTTGCCGTACTGGTCGGTGGCCAGCATCCAGTTCAGCAGCTCGTTGGCCTTGGCCAGCTGGGTCGCGTTGCCGGCGTTGAAGCCGAAGTCGAGCGCGCGGCCGTCGTGGTGGTCGCTCGGTGCGCCGACCGCGCACGGGCGGGTGATGCCCATGCTGTTCTGGCCGGGGTACTCCGCGTCCAGCATCGCCTGCAGGCTAACCGGTCCGGCCTTCGCGGTCGGGTCGCAGCCCGGTGCCGGGGCCGCCATGTAGGGGTCGATCGCGGCCGGGAACGTCGGCGTCGGTGGGACGGCGACCGCTGCCGGTGCGGTGCTCAGGGTGGCCGCGAGCACGGCGGCGCCGGCGAGGCCGGCCAGGAGTTTCTTCACGGTTTGCTCCACTGGGTCGGGCGGGTGTGTGGTGCTGGGACTGTGACCCGCCCGTGCGGAGTTCGAGAAGTGTTTCTGCAGCAACGTGCAGGCGGGAATTGATGCAGCACAAGGGGTTTCGGCGCGCCTCGGCGCATCCGCCGATAGGATCGGCCCATGACGCAGCAGCCGCCGTACCAGCCACCGCAGTACGGTCCTCCGCCCCGCAACCGGGGGCCGTTGATCGTGATCGGGGTGCTCGGACTGGTGGTCGTTGTCCTGATCGCGCTGACGCTGCTGGTGGTGATGCGCAACGACGACAGCGGCGCGGAGTCGGAGCCGACGCGTGGGCCGCGGAACCCGGACGCTGTCGCCTTCCACCGGGTGGTGACCGCGACGCCGGACGGGTGCGCGACGCCGCCGTCGACGCCGGGGATCGTCTGTGGGGTGGACAAGACGAGCTACACGCTGGGCAAGGTCGAGCTGAACGGGCGGAACGTTTCGGATGCGGCCGAGAAGTTCTCCAACGGGTCGTGGGTGGTGACGCTGCAGCTCGACGAGGCCGGCAAGAAGTTGTTCGGGGACCTCACCGCCGACCTGGCCACGAAGAGCCCGCCGGCCAACCAGATCGCGATCGTGGTCGACGGTCAGGTGATCAGCGCGCCGTCGGTGGCCTCGGCCATCCCCGGTGGGGAGATCGAGATCTCCGGGCAGTTCACCCAGGACGACGCGAGGAAGCTGGCCGACTCGATGGCGGGGTGATCAACGCGCGGGCCGCTGGGTGGTCAGGTCGGAGGGGCGGGCGGGCCGACCAGCGTTGCAGCGTGCGTGATCAGCGCGGCAGCGTGCGGGTGTCGACGAGCTGCTGCGCGACGTCGCGCAGCTTGGTGTTGGTGTCCTGGGAGTAGCGCTTGAGGATCGCGAACGCGCGGTCGCTGTCGACGTCGAAGCGTTCCATCAGGATGCCCATCGCCATCCCGACCAGCTTGCGGGCGTCGATCGCCTGCGCCATCGTCTCCTCGTGCCGCGCGGTCGCGACGGCGACCGTCGCGTGCCGGGCGAGGATCTGCGCGATCGCCTCGTCGTCGGGCCCGAACGCGTCGGCGTCCGGACTGTAGAGGCCGAGCGCGCCGACGGTCCGGGAGCCGTCCCCGAGCATCAGCGGTACGTCGAGCACGCTGCGCACACCGAGCCCGGAGACCTTCGCGGCCCACTTCGGCCAGCGCTCGTCGGTCAGGGTGTCCCGGATCAGGATCGTCGAGCGCTCCCGCATCGAGGTGATCAGCGGGCCGTCCTCGGCGTCGATCTGCAACGTGTAGACGTCGGCGACGACCGGGTCGGTCACGGCGGCGATCTCAGCGCGGTGCCCGCGAGCGGCGAGCGCCAGCCCGGCGTACGTGCAGTTCAGCGCCTGCAACGCGAACTGCACCACCGCGTCGACGGTCTCGTCGACCCCGGACGCGTCGTGCAGCTCCACCGCGAGCCGCGCGAACACGTCGGCCGCCACACCGTTCACAGGGTCGAGCGTCGCCACATCGGTCTCCCAGGTCCGCCTTGTCGTTGACCCCATTTTGCCCCACCGGCGATCAGGTCACCGGGAGATCCCGCTCCAGAATCGAGTCGGTCAGCACGGCCAGGTCGCCGCCGACCAGGTCGGGCCGCGGTCCGTGCGGGCTGAGGACCATCCCCGGCCGGCTGATGAACGCCGCCTTGCACCCGGCCTCGAGCGCACCGGTGACGTCCCAGCTGTGCGCGGCGATCAACCGGACCTCGCCGATCGGTACGCCGAACGCGTCCGCCACCGCCTGGTACGGCTCCCGCGCGGGCTTGAGGTGCCGCACGGTGTCGGCGGAGATCACCCGGTCGAAGTACTGCCGGATCCCCGCGTTGGTCAGCTGCTGCTCGGCGACGTCCTGCACCGAGTTCGTCAGCGCGACCAGCCGCAACGGCGTACCGGCCAGGCGCGCCAGCGCCTCGGGGACCTCGGGGTGCGGCGGCAGCGACGACATCAGGGCGACGGTCTCGTTCACCTGCTCGTCGGACAGTACGACGCCCTGCCGCTCCGCGAGCATGCGGAGCGCCGCCTGCTGCGCGGTGGTGAAGTCGACGTACGCGCCGGTCAGCCCGCCGACGAACGCGAGCTGCAGCATCTGGCCGAACCACAGCGGCCGGGTGGCCGCCGTACCGAACAGCTCCTCGAAGCGGGGATCGAGGGCCTGCAGGTCGAGCAGTGTCTCGTTGACGTCGAAGGCGAGGACGTGGGTCATGCGATCAGCTCCGCGCTCTCGAAGGGGCGTTCCAGATCTGGCCGGACGCGTCGCCGCCGAGCTGGTCGACCAGCGCCCGCGCCGACTCCTCGGGGGTGATCAGCCGGCCCTCGGCGTGCGTGGTGAGGAAGCGCTCGTGCGTCGCCGCGTCGAGGCGGCCGCCGCCTTCGCTGCGGATACCGGCCTGCATCGCGGTGTCGACGGTCCCGGGACGGTAGACGTTGACGGTCACGCCGGTGCCGCTCAGCTCGGCGGCCAGGTTCAGGGTGTGCGCCTCCAGCGCGGCCTTGGTCGCGACGTACGCGTTGCCGCCGATCAGGCTCGCGGGGTTGGCCACGACGCCGCTGCTCACGTTGACGATCCGGCCCCAGCCGGCCGACAGCATGCCCGGCAGGACGGCGAAGGTCAGCGTCGCGGGACTGACGACGTTCAGCGCGAAGGCGTGGGCCCAGGCCTCCGGGTCGACACGCGCGCTCGGGCTGAGCGGGGCGACGGTCGCGGCGTTGTTGATCAGCAGGTCGATCGGGCCCTCGGCAACGATCTTGTCGAGCAGGGCCGGGACGTCGGCGGGTTCGGCCAGGTCGGCGGTGAGGGCCCGCGCCGCGCCGCCGCTGCCGTGGATGCGGGCCACGGTCTCGGCCAGCTGGGTCTCGGTGCGGGCGACGAGCGTCGTCCGGACGCCCGCGGCGGCGAGCTGCCAGGCGACGGCCTGGCCGATCCCGCGGCCGGCGCCGGTGACGAGGGCGTGCTTGCCGGACAGACTCACGAGCTGCTCCCGGAAAATAGAGGGCTGGTTCTAGAAATGCTAGCTTAGGGGAGTGGAGCGGAAGCTGACGGCCAAGGGGGAGGCCACGCGGGGCCGGATCGTCGCGGCCGCCGCCGGGCTGATGTACGAGCGGGGTGTGGCGGGAACCAGCACGGAGGACGTGCTCGCGGCAGCGGGGGTGCGGAGCCCTTCGCAGCTCTACCACTACTTCGGGGACAAGCGGGCTCTGGTCCAGGCGGTGATCCAGTACCAGACGGAGTTCGTGCTGAGCTTCCAGAAACCGCTGCTCAGCCGCCTGGACAGCTTCGAGGCGCTCGAGGCCTGGCGGGACGCCGTGGTCGAGCGGCAGGCGGCCCGCAACTGCGAAGGCGGCTGCCCGATCGGATCGCTGGCCGGTGAGCTGGCCGACCGGGACACCCGGGCGCGCGGTGAGCTCGCGGAGACGTTCGGCCAGTGGGAGCAGGCGATCCGCGACGGGCTGGCCTCGCTGCAGGATCGCGGTGAGCTGGACCCGGCGGCCGACGTCGACGAGCTGGCGCTGGTGCTGCTCACCGCGTTGCAGGGCGGGCTGCTGATGACTCAGGTACGGCGGGACACGACCGCGCTGCACGCCGTACTGACGGCGACGATCGACTACCTGCGCGGGTTCGGCTTGATGCCCGCGGCGTAGTTCAGCGCGGTCAGGGTGTTGCGGAGGGCGGCCAGGTCGGGGGCCGGGGTGATCGCGAAGTCGGCGTACAGGCAGAGGGCGAGGTTGCCCTCGGGGGTGCGGCCGGCGACCTCGGGCCGGCCGGTGTCGTCGTCGAGGACGAGCCAGCCGAGGTCGTCGAGCTCGGTCAGGGCGGACGGGCCGGGCTGGTCGTCGCCGGGTGGCAGGACCAGGAGGCCGGCGCCGGTGAGCTCGTCCAGGTACGCCGTGTGGGCGTCGAGCTCGACGACGGCGAGATCGACGTAGTCGACGCCGGCGCGTGGAGTGTCCTCCGACAGGCAGGCGATCGCGACCCCGTGCGGCAGGCAGGTCGTCTGCGGCACCGGCCGGGAGTACGGCGTACCGGGGCGGCGCAGACAGCGGCGGGTCGGGGAGATCGGCAGCGGGCGCCGGCGGGTGTTGCGATGGCTCACGCGGCGGCCTCGACCTCGAACACGCGATCCAGCCCGGTCCGGTGCAGGGCGTCGGCGGCCCGGCGGTTGGCGTGCCGGATCACCACACCGCCGCCGCGGCGGCGGCAGATCCGGTGCGTGTCGAGCAGGGCCTCGAGCAACGTGGACGACATCTGGTCCAGGTCCGAGACGTCGATCACCAGCAGGCACGCGCCGTCCATCACCAGGTCGTTCAGCTGCCATCGCAACGCGGTCAGGCCGGCGGCGACCTCGGCCTCGCTGATCGTCACGATCGCCTTCCGTGGCGGTGGGGTGTGGACGGAGTGTGTCATGGCGGACCTCCCGGCGGCGCTGACAGGGTCTCTCCACTCTTCCGCGCGCACGTTGAGATCGGTCGGGCGCCTTCTTTACGATCAGATGACGAGACCGCCCCCGGGCGGCGGCTGCCACCGATCGGTTGCAAGGATGGTTCGATGGCACTGCAGGTCCTGGTCGTCGAGGACGACGACCGCATCCGCACCGTCCTGCGGCTCGCGCTGGAGGACGAGGGGCACCAGGTCACCGAGGCTGTCGACACGCCCGCGGCCCTGGACCGGGTGCGGTCGGTGATGCCCGACCTGGTGCTGGTCGACCTGATGCTCGGCGAGGTCGACGGCTACACCTGCATCCGGGAGATCCGCCGGCTCAGCGACATCCCGATCGTGATCGTCAGCGCCCGCTCCGACACCCATGACATCGTCGCCGGACTCGAGGCAGGGGCCGACGACTACGTGACGAAACCCTTCCAGGTCAAGGAGTTGACCGCACGGCTGCGCGCGCTGCGGCGCCGGCTGCGGACCAGCACGGAGGCGACCGAACCGGACGTCGTACTGGACTCCGATCCGGTACGGCGGTTGGTGCTGTCGCGGTCGCGCGGGTCGGTGCTGCTGCAAGGCGCGGATCTCAACCTGACGGTCACGGAGTACCGGTTGCTCGCCGAGCTGGCCCGGCCGCCCGGGCGGGTGCTGAGCCGCCCGGCGCTGCTGTCGTCGGTGTGGGAGCACGGCTTCTACGGCGACGAGCGGATCGTCGACGTGCACATCCGGCGGCTGCGGACCAAGATCGAGCGCGACCCGGGGCGCCCGCTGCTGGTGGTCACCGTGCGCGGGATGGGCTACCGGCTGGACCCGCGGTGAACCGCGCGATCGCGGCCCTGGGGCTGCGGCACCGGATCGTGATCGCGTTCGCGCTGGTGGCGCTGCTGGTCTCGACGGTGTTCGCGGTCAGCACGTACGCGCTGGCGCGCGGGTACCTGCTCGGGCAGCGGGAGCGGGTCGTCGAGCACCAGGCGCTGGCCGACGCCGGGTTCGTGCAGCGGCGGTTGGAGACGGCGGGGGCGGACGTGTCGGCCGTGCTGACCGCGGCCGGTACGCCGGCCGGGCACACCGTCGTACTGAAGTGGCAGGAGCAGTGGTACGGGTCGGCGCTGGACGAGGGGCGCGAGGCGGTCCCGGCGGCGCTGCAGGCGGAGGCGGCTGCTGGGAGGGCCTCGACGCAGCGGTTCCGGACTGCGGATGGGCCGGTGCTGGTGGTGGGGGTGCCGTTGCCTGCGGTGGACGGGGAGTTCTACGAGATCGCGCCGTTGAACGAGCTGGACGGGATCTTGCGGCTGCTGAGCAGCATTCTGATCGGCGGCGCGTTCTTGTCGGCCGGCGCTGGGGCTGCGTTGGGGGCTTGGGCGAGTCGGTCGGTGGTGACGCCG
This sequence comes from Kribbella sp. NPDC051770, assembly GCF_040681455.1. Taxonomy (NCBI): domain Bacteria; kingdom Bacillati; phylum Actinomycetota; class Actinomycetes; order Propionibacteriales; family Kribbellaceae; genus Kribbella; species Kribbella sp. NPDC051770. Next base: position 164,443 of record NZ_JBFAYT010000008.1, read on the forward strand.
TTGAACCGGGTGGCGGTCGCCGCGGCGACGATCGCGGGCGGGGAGCTGGACACGCGGCTGCCGCCGACGGAGGACCCGGAGCTGGCGACGATTGTTGCCTCGTTCAACAGTATGGTCGAGACGTTGCAGCAGCGGATCGAGCGGGACGCGCGGCTGGCGGCTGATGTGAGTCATGAGCTGCGGTCGCCGTTGACGACGCTGGTCGGGAGCGTGGATCTGCTGACGGCGCGCAAGGACGAGTTGCCGGAGCGGTCGCAGCAGTTGCTCGGTCTGATCTCGGCGGATCTGGAGCGGTTCCGGCGGTTGCTGGACGACTTGCTGGAGCTGGCGCGGTCGGACGCTGGGCTTGATCTGGGCTCGGAGGCGACGGTGTCGCTGGGGGAGCTCTTGCGGTACGTCGTTGCCGAGATCGGCGGGGATCCCGCGGTGGTGTCCGGGGTCGAGGGAGTTGAGGTTCGCGGTGACAAGGCGCGGTTGGGGCGGTTGTTCCGGAACCTGGTGGAGAACGCCGATCGGCACGGCGGTGGGGTGACCGGCGTGGTGATCGGGCGGTCGGGGGAGGACGTGCTCGTGTCGGTGGACGACGCCGGAGGTGGGGTGGCGCCGGAAGATCGGGAGCGGGTGTTCGAGAGGTTCGCGACCGGGCCGAATCGGCGCGGGTCCTCGTCGGGGACCGGGTTGGGGCTTGCGCTGGTGGCGGAGACGGCGGCTGCGCATGGTGGCGCGGTGTGGTGCGAGGCGTCACCGGCGGGTGGCGCGCGGTTCGTCGTACGGCTGCCGGAGGTGAAGCGATGAGGCTGCGGTGGGGGCTGGCGGTCGTCGTACTGGTGGTTGGTGGGTGTGGGGTTCCTGCGCAGGACTCGCCCGTGGGGATCGACCCGGAGGTGGTGCCGTCGCGGTTGCGGGAGACGGCTTTGCCGCGGGAAGCGTCGCCGCCGACCGCGGAGCCCGGGCAGGTGAGCGTGGTGGTGAACTTCGTCCGCAAGGACCGGTTGGTGCGGTCGGTGCGTGAAGTCCCGAACGGCCCGGCCCAGGACCGGCTCGCGGCGATCGTCGCCGCGCTGGTCGCCGGGCCGACCGAGCGGGAACGGGCGAGCGGGATCTCCTCGGCCTTGCCTGTCGGTCTGGAGCTGACGGTCTCGGCGCTGGAGGGGAGCCGCGCGGTGATCGGGCTGACCGGCGAAGCCGACGGCTCGGCGGCGGAGAACGTGCTCGCGGTCGGGCAGATCGTGCTGACGGCGACGGCGATCCCGACCGTGAAGGAGGTCAGCTTCGAACGCGACGGCCTGCCGGTCGAGGCGCTGCTGGCGGATGGAGCGCTGACGATGAATCCGCTGACGGCCGCGGACTACGCGGCGCTGCGTGCGGGGTGATCAGTCGTCGTACGCGAGCCGGACGAGGGGGAGCCGGTCGGCGATGTCCGGTGGGAGAGGTTCGTCGCTGGTGAGGTCTTCGATGCCGAGCACCTTGCCGAGGGCGCGGGCGGCTCGACGGTGGTGTTGGCGGTAGTCCTCCAGCGTGCTGCGCGCCTCGTCTGCGGGGAGCACTTCGGCGTGTGCGGCGACGTCGACCCGGCGGCCGGTCCAGACGCGCACCGCGGGATCTGCCTGCACGTTGCGGAACCACTGCGCCTTTCCCGCGTAGCCGGAGACGACGGTGACTGCCTCTGGGGTGCGTCCGACGACCTCCAGTACGACGTACCGGGCAAGACCTGAGCGGCGGCCGCGGTGCTGGAGCATCAGGACGCGGGGGCCGAGCAGGCCGCCGAGGCCGTGCTTGAAGAGTGGGATCGGGGCGCGGGCCAGACGGCGGGGGAAGCGTTTCGGGGGCACGCGTTCCACCCTGCCACTGGTTTCAGTGGGCCTCAGGTCGGAGCTGGCGGTGCGTGTCGCCGGCGAGGGGCTGGTGGTCAGCAGCTCAAGCATGACGCTTTGCGCGTGGGAGCGCAGTTGCGGCGATCACCACGGCGACCAGTAGCACCGCGGCGCAGAGCATCAGGCCTCGGGCGTACCCATCGTTCAAGGTGGTTGGTGTGATGGTCGCCCCGGTGTGGTGGTGGGCGGCCGTGCCCAGCGCGGCGAGGCCCAGCGAAGCACCGAGTTGGCGGGAGCTGTTGAGCAGCCCGGAGGCGGTGCCGGTCTCGTCGGGGGCGACGCCGGCGGTGGCGGTCGCGACCAGCGGGCCGAGGCAGAGGCCGAAGCCGATGCTGGCGATGATCGACGGGCCGAGGACGTCGGTGAGGAAGCCGCCGCCGACGCTGATCTGGCCGAACCACGCGAAGCCGGTCGCGGTCAGCAGCGCGCCGCCGATCAGCAGCTTCTTCGCCGGGACGAGGTAGCCGAGCTTGATCGCGAGCACCGAACCGACGACGACGCCGAGCGCGAACGGCAGGAACATCACCCCGGTCAGCGCCGGACCGACCGCGAGCACGCGCTGCAGGTACAGCGACATGAAGTAGAACGACGACGCCATCGCCGCGCCGACCAGCAGGTTGTAGGCGTTCGCGCCGGAGACCGCGCGGTTGGCGAAGATGCCGAGCCGGACCAGCGGTTCACGGCGGGTGGTCCGCTCGACCACGACGAAACCGGCCAGCAGCACGACGGCGATCGCGAGCGTGATCATCGTGGTCGGCGAACCCCACGCGTGCCGGTCGGTCCGGACGACGCCGAAGACGAGCGTCGTCATCCCGCCGGTGGCGAGCAGGGCGCCGAGCACGTCCGGCCGCCCCCGCCGTACGCCGGGAAGCCCGTCGGCGACGCCACCGAAGGCGAGCACGAACGCGACCGTCGCCATCGGGACGTTCACGAACATCACCCACCGCCAGCTCGCGTACTGCGTGAGCACACCGCCGATCAGCACGCCGAGCGCACCGCCGGCCGCGTTCATCGCACTCCACACACCGAAGGCGCGGACGCGCTCGCGCCCACTGGGGAAGGTCGTCGCCAGCAGCGCCAGCGCGGCAGGCGCCAGTGCGGCGGCTCCGATGCCCTGGGCGGCCCGGGCCGCGACCAGTTGCCCGGGGTCCTGCGCGAACCCACCGGCCAGCGAGGCCAGTCCGAACAGCCCGAGCCCGGCCAGCAGCAGGTGCTTGCGGCCGTACCGGTCGCTGGCCTTGCCGCCGAGCAGGAGGAGTCCGCCGAACGTGAGCGCGTAGGCATGGATCACCCAGGTGACGCCGGTCGGCGAGAAGCCCAGGCCGGTGGCGATCTCGGGAAGTCCCACGTTCACGACCGAGAGGTCCAGGGACACCATGAACTGCACGACGGCGACCACGGCGAGGGTGGTCGCGGGCTTGTGCTGGAGCTTTTGGAACATGTTCCGAAAGTAGCATCGGAGATCGGCGCCTGCAAGCGGCCGGGGTCAGAGCTCGATGGTCCGCTCGGTGACAGCGGCCAGCAGGTCGGGGTCGTGGGAGATGGCGATGACGCCGATCTCGTGCGTGCGGGCGTGCTCGAGGAGGATGCGCCAGATGCGGGCCTGGGTGAGGGCGTCGAGGCTGGCCGTGATCTCGTCGGCGATCAGGTACCGCGGCCGGGCGAGGAGGGCGCGGGCGAGGTTGACGCGCTGGAGCTCGCCGCCGCTGATCTCGTGGGGGAAGCGGGTGAGCCAGCTGGGGTCGACGAGGTCCGCAGTCGCCGTCCCGGCGGAGAGGAGGTCCGGGGCGTCCGCGCCTGGCCCGGGGGCGGCCGGCCCCTTGGCGACCGGGCCTGTCCCGGGTTCGGCGAGGATTCGGTGGACCGGCCAGTGCGGGTTCATCGCGCGTTCGGGATGCTGGAGAACGAGCTGCACGGGATGCGCGCCGGTGTACGGATCGAGCAGGATCTCGCCGCGCTGCGGTTTCAGGAAGCCGGCCAGCAGTTTGCCGATCGTCGACTTGCCGCAGCCGCTCGGCCCGAAGAGGCCGACCACCTCACCCGGCTCGACCGACAGAGAGGTGCCGCGGACGACCCACTCGTCGGCGTACCGGTACCAGAGGTCCTTGACGATCAGCATGGGAGCTCGAATCCGTTGGCAGGAAGGGCCTTCCACAGGGCCCGGGTGTACGGGTCGCGCAGCTCGCCGGACGTGAAGTCGGCCGGGCGCGCGGTCTCGACGGTCCGGCCGTCGCGGCAGATGACGACGGTGTCCGCAACCTGTACGGCGCCGCCGAGCTCGTGCGTGATCAGGACGACGGCCCGACCCGCGTCGGCCAGCGCGCGAAACTCCTTCAGGACGGCGGCGGCGTCCTCCCGGGGGAGACCGGGCGTGGGCTCGTCGGCGAGGATCAGGTGCGGGTCGGCCATCGTCGCCATCGTGACCAGGACGCGCCGGATCATCCCGCCGGACAGCTCGTGCGGGTACTGCCGCAGGACCTCGGGGCCGAGTCCGCGGTCGGCCAGTGCTTGCGCGGCGACCTGTTGGGGTGCTGGGTGCCCAGCCAGCTGCGCAGACCGGGTGACTTGGCGACCGACCCGACTCAACGGGTCCAGGTAGTCGACCGACTGGGGGAGCAGGACGATCTCTCGGCCTGCCAGGTCACGCCGGTTCGCATGATCGAGCACGCGGCCGTCGTACCGAACCACCCCGGACTCGGTGGCGTTCGGCGGCAGCATGCCCAGTACGGCGTGCGCGAGCAGCGTCTTGCCGGCTCCGGACGCACCGACGAGCGCAACCAGCTCACCACGGTCGGCGGCCAGGCTCATGCCGGACAGGGCGACGACCTCGCGTCGGCGCAGCCCTCGCTCGTACTGGGTGAACGAGACAGTTAGGTCCTCGATGGCGAGCAGCGGGCTCACAGGTGGTGGCTCCTCGGGTCGAGCAGGGCTCGGGTGTTCTCGCCGATCGCGTCGACCAGCTTGACGACGACGAGCAGGCACAGGCCGGGCAGTACGGCGAGCCACCAGGCTCCGGCGGACAGGAAGCGCATCGACTCCGCCAGCAGGACGCCGATCGACGGTTCGGCCGGGTCGACGCCGAGACCGAGGAAGGACAGGGCGGCCTCGTGCAGGATGGCGTGCGGGAACAGCAGCACGGTGCCGACCAGGAAGTGCCCGACGAGCTGCGGTGCTACGTGCCGGCTGGCGATCCACCAGCGGCCGCGCCCGAGCCGGCGGGAGATCATCACGTAGTCCGACGAGACGACCTGACGTGCGTGCCCGCGCAGGACCCGGGTCAGCGACGGCCAGTGCGTCACGGCGACCGCGATCACGACTGCCCGCGTCCCGCCGCCGAGCGCGAACGCGAGCAGGATCAGCAGCACCAGGTGGGGGAGTGCGAGGAACAGATCGACAAGCCACGTCACCGCGCGGTCCACGACCGGGCCGCCGACCGCCGCCGCGCATGCCATCAGCATCGCCAGCAGGCCGGAGACCAGCGCCGCGCTGACGCCGACCACCAGACTCAGCCGCAGTCCGGACAGCACCCGCGCGAGCATGTCCCGTCCGAGCCGGTCGGTGCCGAACAGATGCTCCCAGGACGGACTGAGGTTGCGTGCCGCCAGCTCGGTGGTGCTCGCGGCGTCGACGGACAGCGTGCCCGCGACGGTCACGCCGATGACGACCACGAGCGAGATGGCGAGATAGCCCAAGGTCCGGCTGCGCCGGCTGATCACGAGCAGCTGGTTCATGCGAGCCGCCGTGTTCTGGGGTCGAGCCGGGTGTGCAGTACGTCGCCGAGTTGGTTACCGACGTACACGAACAGCGTGGTGAACAGGGCGATTCCGAGCAGCAGCGGGACGTCCTGGCCGAGTGCCGCCGCGGTGGTCGCGGCCCCGAGGCCGGGGTACGAGAAGACCTGCTCGGCGAGCAGCGAGCCGCCGAACAGCTCGCCGAGCGAGCTGAACTGCAGCAGCAGCGCCGGGCCGGCAGCGTTGCGCAGTACGTGGTGGACGACGACGCCTGTGGTCCGTTCTCCCTGTGCGCGAGCGAAGGCCACGTAGTCGCTCGCCATCGTGACGCTGACGGCCTGCCGCGTGTGCAGTACGACGGGCGCGACGCCGACCAGGCTCAGCGTGACCGCCGGCAGCAGCAGGTGGTGCAAGCGGTCGAGCAGGCTCACCTCACTGGCGATCTCCCCGACCGGTACGGCGCAGCAGACCGGCGTCCACTGCAGCGAGACCGAGAACGCGTACAGGAGGAGCAGCCCGACCCAGAACGTCGGCGCCGACGCGAGCGTGTACGCCCACCAGGTGATGACGCGGTCGGTGAGCTTCCCGCGCCGGAGGCCGGCCAGCAGACCGAGCCCGAAACCGATCACGCCGGACAGGCTCCAGGCGACCGCCATCAGCGCGAGGCTGGTCAGGAACTTGCCGGCGATCACGTCGACGACCGGCTGGTTGAACGTGTGGGACTGCCCGAGGTCGCCCCTGACGACCTGGGACAGCCAGCTGGTGAACCGCTCGACCGGCGGGTCGTTCAGCCCCCAGCGTTCGGCGATCTGGGCACGCTGCTCCGGACCGATCGCCGCGATGTCGGCGCCGACGTACGCGTTGACGGGATCGACCGGCGAGCCGAGCATCAGCGCGAACGACGCGACCGCGACCGCGAGCAGCAGCAGGACCAGCCGCACCAGGCGGGTCAGCACGTCCACTTCCACCGCGCGATCCCGGCGGTGATCGGCCAGCCGTGACCGTGCGGCTCGATCTGCGGCGTCCCGAGATCGAGGCATTCGCTGACGAAGTACGTGTGCTCGAGATTGACCAGCCAGGCCCAGGCCGCGTCCTGGCCGAAGCCCTTCTGGGCGGCCTTCCAGTGCGCGGTCGCCTGCTCCGGGTCGGTCGCGCTCATCGCGGCGTCCAGATCCTTCTGTACGGCGGCGTTCGCGTAGTAGCCCGGGTTCCAGTACTCGACGCCGGCCTGCGTCGACGAGTACAGGTTGTACATCTCGGTCGGGTCCTGGCTGCCCCAGCCGAACAGCACGGCGTCGGAGTGCAGCCGCTGGTCGATGACCTCCCAGCTCACGCCCTGCGCCTTGATCTGGAGGCCGAGCGGCTTCACCATGTCCGCGACGCTCAGCGCGAGGCCCTGCCGCAGCGTGTCGTCGGCCGGGTACAGCAGCGTGAACGCCGCCTTGACGCCGTTGCGCTCACGGACGCCGTTCTTGTCGATCCAGCCGGCGTCGGTCAGCAGCTGCTTGGACTTGCCGGGGTCGCCACTCTCGATCGCCGACGACGGCTCGTACCAGGGCAGGCCGTCGACCGGCCCGGTCGCGGGCGAGCCGAACCCTTCCAGGACGCCGTCGACCAGCGCGTCGCGGTCGAGGGCGACGTTGATCGCATGCCGGATCGCCTTGTCGGAGGTGACGTTGTTGCCGATCGGCTGGCCGTCCTTGGTCTTGCGGCCGGTGTCCGCGACGTACGGGAACATCACGCCCCGGTTGTCGACCGACTTGACCGGCGTCAGCTTCATCCCGGCGATCGCGGTCGTCGCCAGGTTCGACGGTACGGCGGCCAGCGAGGTCTGCCCGGCCTTCGCGGCGGCCAGCGTCGCGTCCTCGCCGGTGAAGGTGAACACGACGCGCTCGAAGGCCGGCTTCGGGCCGTAGTACGACTCGTTGCGCTGGACGATCAGCTGCTGGCCCTGGTCCCACTGGACGAGGGTGAACGGGCCGGAGCCGATCGGCTTGCGGGCGTAGTCCTTGCCGTGGGCGTGCTGCGGCACGATGCCGAGCGAGACCAGCCGGTTCACGAACGTGCTCTGCGGGCGGTGCAGCCGCAGCTCGACCGTGTCGTTGTCGATGGCAACGGCCTGGCGGAGCGCGGTGACGTCGGTCAGCCCGCCGGACCTGCTCGCGGTGGTGAAGGTGTAGGCGACGTCCTGCGCGGTGACCGGCTTGCCGTCGCTGAACTTCGCGTCGGTGCGCAGGTCGACGGTCCAGACCAGCCCGTCGGCGCTCACCGTGTGCCGGGTGGCCAGGTCGTTGACGATCTTCAGGTCGGCGTCACGGGCGAGCAGCGTCGACTGGAACAGCGGTGACCCGTACCGGCCCCAGCCGAGCGTCGGGTCGTAGCCGTCCTCGGACTCGCCGCCGATCGCCAGCCGAAGTTCCTTCGGTGTGCCGCCCGGCGCCGCGTTGTCGACACCCGCCGTACACGCCGTCGACACCATCAGCAGTCCTAGTACGGCTGACGCCGCCCTCACCCCACGCAGCACCGGATCCTCCTCGGTCCATCTGCGACTCGATCGCAGAAGTCGAGGGAAACCTAAGCGGTGATCGGGGGTGAGGGCAACTGCTGGGTCAGGATGCGGAGACCTGCTGGTACAGGGCGTGCAGCTCGGCGGGGGTGGCTTCGCTGCCGGTGCTGTCGGTGTGGCGCTGGACGTGACGGGCGAAGGCAGCTTCCTCCTCGGGGGTGAGGGTGAGGCCGTACTCGGTCTGCAGCAGGTAGGCGATGCCGCCCTTGCCGGACTGGCTGTTGACGCGGATCACGGCGTCGTACGTGCGGCCGAGGTCGGCCGGGTCGATGGGCAGGTAGGGGACGTCCCACGGGTGTTCGCGTTCCGGTACGCCGGCCGCCGCCGCGCGGCGGGTGTGCTCGGCGAGGCCCTTGCGGATCGCATCCTGGTGGGTGCCGGAGAACGCGGTGTGGACCAGATCGCCGACGTACGGGTGCCGGGCCGGGACCGGGAGGCGGGTGCAGTACTCGACGGTCTCGCGGATCCGGTCGATGTCGGAGAAGTCGATCATCGGGTCGACGCCCTGGGTGTACAGGTTGAGCGCGAGGGTGGCCAGGTCGACGTTGCCGGTGCGCTCGCCGTTGCCGAAGACGCAGCCCTCGACGCGCTGGGCGCCGGCCAGGACGGCGAGCTCGGCGCAGGCGATGCCGGTACCGCGGTCGTTGTGCGGGTGCACGGACAGGATCACGCTGTCACGGCGATCGAGGGACTTGTCCATGTACTCGATCTGGTCCGCGTACACGTTCGGCGTCGCGACCTCGACGGTCGCTGGCAGGTTGAGTGTGACCGGGCGATCGGGGGTGGCGTCCCACCGGTCGGTCAGCCGGCTGCACAGCTCGAGGATGAAGTCGGGCTCGGTGAGGTTGAAGACCTCGGGGGAGAACTGGAAGCGGATGTTGTCGCGTCCTTTGCTCAGCCTCAGGATGTCCTCGGCCGCGGTGAGCACGAGCTCGGTCAGCTCGGCGCGGGACCGGCGCAGGACGACGTCGCGCCACAACGGCGCGGTGGCGGCGTACAGGTGGACGACGACCGGCGTACGGAGGTCGCGGACGGACTCGAGCGTGCGCTCGATCAGCGCCCGCCGGGCCGGGGTGAAGACGACGGTCGTGACGTCGTCGGGGACGTCGGTCAGCTGCCGGACGAAGTCGAAGTCGGTCTGCGACGCGGACGGGTAGCCGACCTCGACCTCTTTGTAGCCGATGGCAACGAGCAGGTCGAGGAAGCGGCGCTTGCGGGCCGGGTCCATCGGCTCGGCCAGCGCCTGGTTGCCGTCGCGCAGGTCGACCGGGACCCAGAGCGGCGCGGTGGTGGTCCGGCGGTTCGGCCAGTCCCGGGTGATCTCGGCGACCGGGACCCGGTCGAAGGCGGAGCGGTAACGGTGGTTCGGCATCGGCGAAGCCTGCTGCCGGTTCCAGCGGTGGTCCATGAAGAGTGTCCTCGCGGGCAAGAGCTCGGGGACCGGCGCACACCAGCACTCCACGGAGGGGCGCCGGTCGAATCAGCTCCCGCCGTGGCGGCTGAGAAGAAGAAGGCTCCGGGACACGGAGGTGACTCTAGTACACGGCCGTGTCCTTTGCGCGTGACTATCCGGCCGGTACGACGGTGTAGCCGTGGTCGCGGATCGCGGCGAAGCAGGTCTCCTGGACTTCCGGGGTGGGGAAGGCGGCGGTGACGCGCTTGGTGTCGAGGTCGATGGTCGAGCCGGTGACCCCGTGGGTCTGGAGGACGCCGGTGATCGTGTTCGTGCAGTGCGAGCAGGTCATGTCGGGGACCTCGAACACGACGTCGTCGGGAACGGTCATGGTGGTGGGCTCCTGTCCTACGGTGACGGTGTCGAGCAGGGTGACGAAGGTGTCGACGAAGAGGCCGACCAGGCCCGGGAGCAGGGCCGGGTGGGTGGTGGTCATGTTGGCGAGGCATCTCGGGGTCTCGCCGGTGGGGAGATCGGCGTACTGCGGGAGATCGGCCGTGGCGATCGCCTCGGCTTTGAGGGCGCGGAGGACGGTCGTCGACTCGGCGGTGTAGCGGAGGGCGCCGGTCGCGGTGCGTTCGAGGGCGATCGGGATCATGCCGCGGCGGAAGGTCGACGACTGCAGACCCCAGTACCAGGTGTTGGCGACGACCTGGAAGATGCCGGCGTCGCGGAGGGTTGTCGCGAAGGCTGCCGGTTCGTCGTACGGGGTGGCGAGGTAGGCGTGCTGGACCAGTGCGCGGGCGGTGGTCTCGAAGCCGATGGCGAGGATCTCGCGGGGGTCGACGTCGGTGGTGGTCGCGGTCATCACGCGACGGTCGTGCGGGTTCAGCGGGGTCGCTGCGGGGAGCGCCTTGCGGAGGGCGAGGGTGGTCTCGCGCGCGACGACGGGGACGATCGGGCCGAGGGCGCTGCAGTGGGCGACATTCAGTACGCCGGTGCTGTCGTGCCAGGTCAGGCGATGGGTCGCGCTGGTGGCGACCGGGGTGTCGAGGTACGCGCGCTGGACGGTCGTCAGGCTGCCGTCGGGGGAGAGGCCGGTGATCTCCGGGGTGGCGGTCCAGGGCGTCGGCTGGTCGAGGACGGGCGTCCAGGCAGTGAATGCGTCGGCGAGGATCTGGGCGGCCGCTGCGCGGTTGTAGTCGGTCACATCGCCTCCCCGGGGGACTCGCTTCATTCTCCCGGGGAGGGGGCGGCCTCGCTGGTCACGCCGCGTGTCCGCCGGTCAGGCCGGCAGGTGCCTCACCGCCGGGTGAGCCGGATGACCGGGTACTCGCGCTCCGACTTCTCCTGGTACTTCGCGATCCTCGGCTGAGCCTCCGCGATCTGCTTCCACGCCTCCGCACGCTCGGCTTTGCCGAGCCGCTCAGCACTCACCGGTACGGCGGGCTGCCCCGCGAACTCAACCGTGACCTGGTCCGGGTGCGCCGTCAGGTTCGCGTGCCAGTCCGGGTGCTGACTGCCACCGCCCGAGGCGACCACGAGCCACGCGTCACCATCGGGAAACCAGGCCAGCGCGGTCGCCCGCGGCTCACCACTGCGCCGTCCGATCGTGTTGAGCACGAGCACGTCCATGCCCATCATCTGGCCCTTGCCGTCGCGGATCTTCCGCGCGGCCCGCGCGCCCATCGTGCGCTGCAGCCAGCGCGAGAAGCGTCCCGGTGTCCCCGGCTTGCGTTCCACCTGCTGAGTCATGCCGACGACGCTAGAGGTCACGCACCCCGGGTCGCTTCTCGATTCCTGATCACCTGCGCGCGGCGGCGATCTCCAGCCCCAGCTCGCTGCCGGGGAAGCGGTCGATCATCTCGCGCAGCTCGCCGGCGCCGACGTTCGCACCGAACGCCTCGGCCCGCGGCTGCAGCCGTACGCCGGCCGCCAGGTCGTCGAGCACCACGGCATCGAAGCCGAGGTCGTCGACCAGCTCCGCGACCACGGCGACGTCCGACGGGTCGTCCCCGGCGACCGCGATCGCCTTGCGGCCCGGCGTACCGGACGGGCGGGAGCCCTCGTCGAGGTCGTGGTAGCCCATGTGGTTGAAGCCCTTGACGACGCGGGCGCCGTCGAGGAAGGCGGCGACCAGCTCGCTGGACGACGTCCGCGGGTCGGTCAGGTCGGCGCGGTGGCCGTCGATCTCCCACCAGTAGTTCATCGCGTCGACGACCAGCTTGCCGCGCAGCTGGTCGACCGGGAGCGCCTGGTACTTGCCGAGCGGCAGCGCCAGCACGACGAGATCGGCCTGGGCCGCCGCCTCCACCGCAGTGGTGGCGACGGCACCGGGGACCAGGATCTCGACGGTGAGCGCGATCTTGCCCGGGGCACCGGAGCCGGCGATCAGCACTTTGTAGCCTGCGGCAACGGCCAGCCGGCCGAGCACGGTGCCGACCTTGCCGGCGCCGAGGATCCCGATGGTGTGCACGCCGGCGGCGGTCATGCCTGCTCCACCGGGGTCAGCTCGGCCAGCCGCTCGCGGACCTGCGGGATCACCTTGCCGCCGAACAGCTCGACCGCGCGCATCCGCGCCCCGATCGGCTGGGTGCCGCTGGTGTAGATCAGGTCGAAGCGCCCGACGCCGACCGCGCTCACCGCACGGGCGATCTTGGCCGCGACGGTGTCCGGCGACCCGATGTAGAGCGAGCCGTACTCGATCTCGGCCAGGTACTCCTGGCGCTTGATCGGCGGCCAGCCGCGCTGCTGCCCGATCCGGTCCCGGATCACCTTGTAGTGCGGCCAGTAGATCTCGCGGGCCTCCTCGTCGGTGTCGGCGACGAAGCCCGGCGAGTGCATGCCGACCGGGTACGCCGTGGTGCCGAACTCCGCGGCGGCCCGCCGGTACAGGTCGATGTACGGCGCGAACCGCTCCGGCTGGCCACCGATGATCGCGAGCATCAGCGGCAGCCCGTGGTGCGCGGTCCGGATCACCGACTGCGGCGACCCGCCGACGCCGATCCAGGTCTTCAGCCGCCCGGACTCGGTCTTGGGGAACACGTCGGCGTCGGTCAGCGCCGGCCGCGTCGTACCGGACCAGGTGACCGGCTTCTCGTCGAGCAGCTTGACGAACAGATCCGCCTTCTCCTCGAACAGCACGTCGTAGTCGGCCAGGTCGTAGCCGAACAGCGGGAACGACTCGGTGAACGAGCCGCGGCCGAGGATCACCTCGGCGCGCCCGTTGGACAGCGCGTCGACGGTCGCGAACCGCTGGAAGACGCGGACCGGGTCGTCGGAGCTGAGCACGGTCACACCGGAGGCCAGCCGGATCCGCTCGGTCCTGGTGGCGATGCCCGCGAGCACGGTCTCCGGCGAGGAGACCGAGTACTCCGGCCGGTGGTGCTCGCCGAGGGCGATCACGTCGACGCCGAGCTGGTCGGCCACGACGGCCTCCTCGACCACCTGGCGGATCGCCACGGCGTGCGAGACCGGCTTGCCGTCGGCGTCCTGCGGGACGTCGCCGAAGGTGTCGAGTCCGAACTCGAGATCTGTCACGGGTACTGCGCTCCTTGCTGGGGTGTTGGGTTTCAGGCGGCGGTGGGTTGGGCGGCGAGCAGCTCGCGGACCCGCGGGGCGACCTCGCGGCCGAGCAGCTCGATGGTGCGGGCCCGGGCGTCCCGGGGCAGGAACATCACGTCGTACTTGAGGTCGAAGCGGGTCAGGTGCAGGTCGCGGGCCACGGTCGCGATCTTCTGCGCGACGGTCTCCGGGGAGCCGACGAACAGCGCGCCCTCGTCGACCTCGGCGAGGTAGCGGTCCTTGGTGGTGGCGTAGAAGCCGCGTTCGCGGGCCAGGTTCTCGACCACCGGCTGCCAGTAGCGCCACCAGGTCTCGACGGCTTCGGCGTCGGTCTCGGCGACCATGCCGAGCGAGTGCTGGCCGATCGGGAGCCGCGGGGTGCCGAGGTCGTCGAGCGCGCGTTCGTACAGGGCGACGTTGCCGGCGAAACGTTGCGGGCGGCCGCCGATGATCGCCATCATCAGCGGCAGGCCGTACCGGGCGGCGCGGAGCACGGAGTTGGGCGTGCCGCCGACGCCGATCCAGGTGGGGATGCCGCCGGGGCGCATCCGCGGGTGCAGGGTCTGGCCGGTCAGCGGCGCCCGGACGGAGCCAAACCAGGTGACCACCTCACCGAAGGAGTCGAGTCCCAGCTCGAAACCACTCATCACTGTCGCCTCGTCCCGTCGTCGGCCCTTGGGGTTGACATGTCAATCATATCCTTGAGTTGACGCGTCAACTCGGGTTCGAGAGAAGTAACGCGAGGTTCCGGCGAATTCTTCCCACCGGTACTGAGTAGATTCGGTGCATGGCGATCGGCCCGGCGGTATCGGTGGACGCGGCGCGGCGGGTCGCGCTGGGGGCGCAGGGGTTCGGGGCGGCGCGGCCTGCGCGGGTTGGGGTGCGGGAGTTGCGCCGGGCGGTCGAGCGGATCGGGGTGTTGCAGCTCGACTCGGTGAACGTGTTGTGCCGGTCGCACTACCTGCCGTTGTTCTCGCGGCTGGGGGACTACTCGCGGGAGCGGCTGGACCGGATGTGCTGGGGTGGCGGCGAGCTGTTCGAGTACTTCTGGGGGCACAAGGCGGCGCTGCTGCCAGTGGCGTCGTACCCGCTGGTGCGGTGGCGGATGGAGGTGGTGTCGCGGCAGGTGTGGGATCAGCCGCTGCATCCGGAGCTGCAGGTGCCGTGGTCGGTGGTGGTGGGGATGCGGCGGCTGGAGGTCGAGCGGCCGGGGCTGGTCGACGAGGTGCTGGCGATGGTTGCCGCTGAGGGGCCGATCACGGCGGGGGAGGCCGACCGGGACGGCGTACGGCGGAAGCGGAGCGACCCGGACCCGGACCCGTCGACCGGGCGGATGTGGAACTGGCAGGACGCGAAGATCGCGATCGAGTACCTGTTCGCGAGCGGGAAGGTGGCGATCGCCGGGCGGCGGCACTTCGAGCGGCTGTACGACGTCGCCGAGCGGGTGCTGCCGGCGGCCGCTGTGGACGTGGATGATGACGAGGCGCGCCGGGAACTGGTGCGGATCGCGGCGCGGTCGCTCGGGGTGATGACGGCGGGCGAGCTGTGCGGTGCGACCAAGGGCCACTATCCGTTGCCTGCAGCAACTGCTCGCCGAGTGGTCGGTGAGCTCGTCGACGCGGGCGACCTCGTCCCCGTACAGGTCGACGGCGTGAAGCAGCAGAGCTACCTCTGGAGAGACGCCGAGGACCGGCCGATCGACGCCCGCGCGCTGCTCTCGCCGTTCGACACCCTGATCTGGAACCGCGACCGCACCGAACGCCTCTTCGGCTTCCGCTACCGGATCAGCATCTACACCCCGGAGCCGCAACGGATCCACGGGTACTACGTGCTGCCGTTCCTGCTCGGCGACCAGCTCGTCGCCCGGGTGGACCTCAAGGCCGACCGGCGGAACGCGACCCTCGTGGTGCCAACGCTCACTGCAGATGCGACCGAGGTGGTCGAGCCACTCGCTGCCGAGCTGCAACTGATGGCCCGCTGGCTGGAGCTGGACCGGGTGGAGGTGACAGCCCGCGGAGCTTTCGGACGGAAGCTTGCGAGGGTGGTCAACTGACCTAGAATGACCACTGATTCACTGCACATTCGATGCCTCGGTGAGGACCTTGATGACGACCACGTACGCCGCCGCCGGTGATCGCTACGAGCAGCTCGCCTACCGGCGGGCCGGGCGGTCCGGGCTGGACCTGCCGGCGATCTCGCTCGGGCTGTGGCAGAAGTTCGGCACCGACTACCCGTTCGCCACCCAGCGGGCGATCGTGCTGCACGCCTTCGACCTCGGCGTCACCCACATCGACAACGCCAACCGGTACGGGCCGCCGTTCCGTGGCGCGGAGAAGTTCCTCGGGCGGTTGCTGCGCACCGACCTCGCGCCGTACCGGGACGAGCTGGTGATCACCACCAAGGCCGGCAACCCGATTGCGCCCGGCCCGTACGCCAAGGGTGGGTCGCGCAAGTCGTTGCTGAGCTCGCTCGACCACAGCCTGCGTGATCTCGGGACCGAGTACGTCGACGTCTTCTACCACCACCGGCCCGACCCGGGCACGCCGCTGGAGGAGACCGTCGGTGCGCTGGTCAGCGCCGTCCAGCAGGGCAAGGCCTTGTACGTCGGGCTGTCGAACTACCCGACCGACCAGGCGCACGAGGCCGCCGTGCTGCTGCGGCAGGCCGGCGTACGGCTGCTCGTGCACCAGCCGCGGTACTCGATCTTCGACCGGACGCCGGAACGCTCGGGCCTGCTCGACCAAGCGGCGGCCGACGGGTTCGGGTTGGTTGCCTACAGCCCCTTGGCGCAGGGGCTGCTGACCGACAAGTACCTCGACGGGACGATCCCCGAGGGCGCCCGGGCGGCGATCAGCACGTTCCTGTCAGCGGACCAGATCGACGCGACCTACCGCGAGCGCGCGACGGCGCTGAGCAAGATCGCGCACGCGCGCGGCCAGTCGCTCGCGCAGCTGGCGCTGCAGTGGGTGCTGCGGCGGCCGGAGGTGACCACCGCGCTGATCGGTGCCAGCTCGACGAGCCAGCTCGACCACAACCTCGCGGCGCTGAGCTTCCCGCCGCTGACCGATGCCGAGCTGGCGCTGATCGACGAGCATGGTGTGCACGGCACCGGCCAGCGGTCCTGATCTGTGGAGGCGTTCGTGACCCTTTCCCCTGAGGCTTCCTACCGTGAGCGGTACGGCTCGGAGGTGACACCGCCGGCCGAGTGGACCGAGGTGCTCGCGCAGCAGCTCGCCCACCGGTCGGTGCGCAGCTACCGGCCCGACCCGGTCCCGGACGAGACGCTGACGGCGCTGATCGCCGCGGCGCAGTCGGCGCCGACGTCGGGCAACCTGCAGCTGTGGAGCGTGGTCGCCGTACGGGAGGAAGCGCGTCGTACGCGGCTGGCCGAGCTCGCGGGGGAGCAGGACTTCATCGCGGAGGCGCCGCTGCTGCTCGTGTGGCTCGCGGACCTGGCCCGCGCCCGGCACGTGACCGAGCAGATCGGGCAGGCGTCGTCGGAGGGCGCGGACTTCGTCGAGGCGGCGCTGCTCGGTTTCGTGGACGTCGCGCTCGCGGCGCAGAACGCGGCGCTGGCCGCGGAGTCGCTCGGGCTCGGGACGGTGTTCGTCGGTGCGATCCGGAACCGGCCGCTCGAGGTCGCGGCCGAGCTGGAGCTGCCGGCGAACGTGTTCCCGGTCTTCGGGCTGACCGTCGGCCACCCCGCCCGGTACGACGAGACGACGGTCAAGCCGCGGCTCCCGCAGGAAGCCGTGCTGCACCACGAGCGGTACGCGCTGGAGCCGCAGGCCGCTCATGTGGACGCGTACGAGGAGGTGCTGAACGAGTACTACGCCGCGGCCGGGCTGCCGATGAGCTGGGTCCGGCGGGTGGCGTCGCGGTTCGGGAGCGTGGCCGGGCTGAAGGGCCGCGAGCACCTGCGCGAGGCGCTCCGGGCGAAGGGGTTCCAGCTTCGGTGAGAGCGCTTGCGTGACGGAGGGGACCACTGGCGCGTTGACAAGGCATGAAGACTCACGGGGACAGTGTTGAGGAGGTTCGGCCGGACACGGTCGATCCCGGGCTCGCGGCGGCGACGCTGAGCGTCTACGCGCACCGCCACGAGGTGATCCATCTGTTGTACTCGGCAACCGACGAGCCGGACGCGCTGCGCCGGGTGGCGGAGATCCTGCACCTGGAGGAGTCGACCGTGGCCCGGGTGCTCGACCAGCCGCTGCGGTGGATGGCCGCTCCGGCGCGCGAGGCGCTGGAGCTGGCCGCCGCCCGCGGGATGGCCGCCGAGCTCAGTCCAGCGGCGGCGGAGCGCAGCCCAGCGGTGGTGGAGTAGTCCACTCTGCGCTCGCCCGTCAGCAGGGCGGGGTGCGGTCCTCGTAGAGCGACGGGCTAACGCTTCGCGCTGATCGCGAGCAGGGCGGTGTCGTCGGCGAGTGGTTCGCCGAAGCTGGTGAGCAGGTCGGAGAGGGCTTTGACCAGCTCGCTGGCCGGCGTACCGGCGTACTGGACGGCGAGGTTGCGCAGGGCCTGCTCGCCGTAGAAGTCATCGCCGACGCGGGCCTCGGTGAGGCCGTCGGTGTAGAGCAGCAGGGTGTCACCGGGGTGCAGGCGCAGGCGGGTCGGGGGGAACTCGCCGGTCGGGAGGATGCCGATCAGCGTGCCGTCGGCGCTCGGGAGGAACCCGGCGGTGCCGTCGGCGCGGATCAGCAGCGGGGGCGGGTGGCCGCCGGAGGCGAACTCGATCTCGACCTGGCCGGTGCCGGGGTCGCGGGTCAGCGTGCCGAAGACGGCGGTGCAGTACCGCGGGTCGCCGGTCGCGAAGCGCTCGTTGAGGACCGCGTTGAGCGTCGCGAGAGCGGAGCCGGGATCGTGCAGTGCGGCGGCGCGCAGGGTGTAGCGGGCGAGCGAGGTGACGGCCGCGGCGGCCGGGCCCTTGCCGCAGACGTCGCCGAGGAAGAAGCCCCAGCGTTCCCGGTCGACGGCGAAGACGTCGTAGAAGTCGCCGCCGAGCTGGATCGCGGAGGCGGTGTGGTAGTACGCCGCGGTCTCGACGCCGGGAATGTCGGGGAGCTGCGCGGGGAGCAGGGATTGCTGGAGAACGGCCAGCGCGTCCTGGAGCTGAGCGCGATCGGCTTCGGCCTGGCGCTGGGCCTCCTCGGCCAGCTTGCGGCCTCTCAGCAGCTCCTCCTCGTACGCCCGGCGGAGCTGCGCGTCGAAGACCGTCGTACGGGTCAGCGCCGGTTCGCCGTTGTCGTCGTACTTGACGATCGACGAGACCAGGACCGGGATGCGGCCGCCGTCGGTCGACTTGAGCTCGAGGGCGACGCCGCTGACCTCGCCCTGCATCCGCAGCAGCGGCGCGAGGTGCGTCTCGTGGTACAGCCGACCGCCGATCGTCAGCAGGTCGGTGAAGCGCTTGCGCCCGACCACCTCGTCACGCCGCAGGCCGAGCCAGCCGAGCAGCGTCGCGTTGATCATCACGATCGTGCCGTCCATCGCCGTCGACACCTGACCGCTCGGCACGGACTCGTAGACCTCCTCGGCGCTGTCGCCCTGGCTCACCTCAGGTCCGCGAGGAAGTCGGTGATCGCACGGTTCGTCGCCTCCGGCGCGGACAGGTGCGGGCAGTGGCCGGTTGCGTCGAGCGTGACGAGGGTCGAGCCGGCGATGGCGGCATGCGTGTACGCACCGACCTCGCGCGGCGCGATCACGTCCTCGGTCGCCTCCAGGATCAGCGTCGGCACCCGCACCGAGGCCAGATCCTTGCGCGAGTCCGACAGGAACGTCGTACGGGCGAACACCCGCGCCATCGCCGGGTCGGTCGCGCAGAAGCTCGTCGTCAGCTCCTCACCGAGCTCGGGGCGGTCGGCGTTGCCCATGATCACCGGTGCCATCGCCGACGACCAGCCGAGGTAGTTGGACTCCAGCGAGGCGAGCAGCTCGTCGATGTCGTCGCGGCCGAAACCGCCGCGGTAGTCGCCGTCGTTCAGGTAGCACGGCGACGGCGCGACCATCACCAGCGCGCCGATCCGCTCCGGCGCCTTGCGAGCGGCCAGGACGCCGATCATCGCGCTGACCGAGTGCCCGACGAAGACCGCGTCGTGCAGGTCGAGCGCCGTACAGACCTCGACGACGTCGTCGGCGTACCCGTCGAGGCTGGAGTAGCGCTGCTCGTCGAAGGCGGCCGGGTCGGACTGGCCGGAGCCGACGTAGTCGAACAGGGCGACGCGGTAGTCGCCGGCGAGCGCGGGGACGGTCAGGCGCCACATGTTCTGGTCGCAGCCGAAGCCGTGCGCGAGCAGGACCGGCCGGCCGCCGGGGTTCCCGGTGGTGATGACGTTGTTCCGGCGCAGGGTGTCCACCTGGACATCTTCGCAGTCGGGCCGAGGGCTCGCGGGGACGCCTTACCGGCGCTTGCGCTGCTTGTCGTACAGGGGGCCCGGGCAGGGCTCCTCGCCGGCGGCGTCGGCGAGGTCGTACGCGACCAGCGGGCAGCGGGTGCAGTAGAGCAGTCCGTCGTCCGGGTCGACCAGGAGGTCGTGGTTGCCGGTCTGGAACGGGACCGGGCAGGCCGTGTGCTCGATCTCCAGGCGGTCCGCGAAGTGCGTGTCGCAGCGGATGCAGACCGGGCCCGCGGCGAACCGGCCCTGAGCGGTGACGCGGTGCAGGTCGACCACCTGGTGACCGTTGATCTCGGCGTACGGATCCGTCACGGGCGTCGTCCTCCAGGCTGGTCTGCGCTCGCCCTCCTAGGTGCCCACAGCAAGGTTGTCGTACGCATCCGGTCTATGACGGATCCGTCACGAGCCGGCCGGGACCCGGTCGACGACCGTCAGCAGCTTGTGCAGCATCGTCACCCGGAGCACGGACTCGACCCGCGGCTGCGGCGCCGCGAGGGTCAGCGAGCCGCCCGCGGCATCGGCCGCGCGGTGCAGCTGGACCAGCGCGCCGAGGCCGCTGGAGTCGCAGAACGAGAGGCCGGCCAGGTCGAGGATCAGCGCCCGGCCCGCGGAGACCACGGGCTCGCCCGCGGCCAGCAGGTCGTTCGTCGTACCGAAGTCGAGCTCGCCGGAGACCGTCGCGACCACGTCGGTCCCGCGGTCCTCGGTGCTGACCGTCAGCAGCTGGAAATCGCTCACTGGGGAAGTTTACGGGTGTCGATCAGCTGCTGGGCGACGTCCCGGAGCTTGGTGTTGGTGTCCTGCGAGTAGCGCTTCAGGATCTCGAACGCGCGCGACTCGTCCAGGTCGAAACGCTCCATCAGGATGCCCATCGCCTGACCGACCAGCTTGCGGGCGTCGACCGCGGCCGTCATCGTCTCGCCGTCCCGGGCCGAGGCGACCGCGACCGACGCGTGCCGGGCCAGGATGTACGCGATCGCCTCGTCGTCGGCGGTGAAGGCGTCCGCGCTGTCGTTGTACAGACTCAGTACGCCGACCAGCTGCTCGGCGGCCCACATCGGTACGTGCAGCACCGAGCCCACGCCGTACGACGTCAGGCGGCGGCTCCAGGCGGGCCAGCGGGTCTCGGTCGCGACGTCGGCGACGTACACGGTGCTGCCGTTGGTGAGCGCGGCGAGGAGCGGGCCCTCGCCGGAGTCGATCTGCTCCTGGTAGATCCGCGCGACCAGCGGGTCGGTGACGGCGCCGATCTCCCAGCCGCCGTGCGTGGTGAGCATCACCCCGGCGTACGTGCAGGCTTCGGCCTGCAGGGCGAACTGGACGACGGCGTCGACGGTTTCTTCCACGCCGTCGGCATCGTGCAGCTCGACGGCCAGTTGCGCGAACACCGTGGCGAGCAGCGGCTCCGGACCGTCGAGAGCCCCCTGCAGGACCTGCTGGTCCACCGCCGGGGCCGAGGCGTGCTCAGTCATGCCCCATATGATGCACGGCCGCTCTCTTCGCGCCACATAACTCCTCGATGATGGTCCCGAGTCGTTACCGGCGTGTTCGGCTGCTGTTTCCGGTGGTTTGGTGCGGGAACCGGCGACGGGTCAGCACTTCTCGGAGGGAAGGACCGGTTCGATGGGTGACTACGAGGCGTCGACCGTGGTGGATGTGGCGCCGAACGTGCTGTTCGACTACCTGTCGGACGTCGAGCGGCTGCCGGAGTACTTGCCGCAGATGACCTCGGCTCATCGGCTGGAGGAGCCGTCGGTGGAATCGCAGGGTGCGGAGGCGAGGCTTCCCGGGGAGGCGGTCCACGAGCGGGTCGAGGTGGCTGCGGTGGAGGGCGACTCGGCGCGTGAGGTGCGGAGCGAGGCGGAGCTGGAGATCGTCGAGGAGGGCCGGAAGATCCGCTGGTCGGCGCCGGGGCCGCACGAGTACCACGGGGAGCTGGACGTGGACTTCGTCGCGGACGGGACTGCGCGGTTGACGGTGCGGTTGCACACGGCGCACGTGGAGGGTCCGTCGATCGACGAGGGGTTGGAGCGGACGCTGGCCGGGATCAAGGCGACGGTGGAGAGCCCGGAGAAGCAGCCACGGGAGTAGGTGCCCGGGGGTTGGTATTCGCCCGGCGGGAGCGCTGGGTCGCGAGTAGTCTCCCCGCGTGGAGAAGCTGCAGCGGGTGCTCGACGGGTTGGTGGCTGACGGAGCTTCCGGCGTACTGGTGCATTGGCGTGGGCCAGAGGGCGAGTGGGTCGGCGGCAGCGGGGTGGGTGAACGGGCGGGTGGGCAACCTGTGGACCCATCGAGCTGGTTCCGTGCCGGAAGCATCACGAAGACCTTCACCGCGGTCGTCGTGCTGCAGCTGGCGACCGAGGGACTGGTGCGGCTCGACGGCCCGGCAGCGGACTGGTTGCCCTCGGACGTGTCGGTGCGGCAGCTGCTGAACCACACGAGTCGCCTCTACAGCTACACCGACGACCTCCCGGACGTGGCAGGAATCGTCGAGGGCCGCTTCGATCATTGGGACCCGCGGGAGACGCTGGCCCGCGTGGTCGGAAGGCCTCGCGTCGCCGAGGAGTGGTCCTACTCGAACACGAACTACATCGCCCTCGGGTTGCTGATCGAAGCGGTGACGGGTCGTCCGTACGCCGACGTCGTGCGCGATCGGATTCTCGAACCACTCGGGTTGCACCACACGCGCCTCCCCGGCGACGACCTGGAGCTTCCCACGCCGGGTCTGCACGCTTATCTGGAGGTCGACGGGGACTTGGTGGACGTCGCTCGGGTCAACGTCTCCCAGGCCTGGGCGGCCGGTGAGCTGATGTCCACGGCGGTTGACCTGAACTGCTTCTACTCGGCGCTACTTGGCGGCGAACTGCTCGGTGCGGAAGCTCTCGACGAGATGCTCGCCGCAGTGCCGACCGGCGACGGGTCGGCGTACGGGCTGGGCATCGCGCGGGAGACGCTGCCCGACGGGCAGGTCCTGTGGGGTCACACCGGTGGAATCTTCGGCTACCACACCGTCAGCTACCACGCGCCTGACCTGACTCGGCAGGTCACCCTCGCCCACGCTGGAGCCCACGGCGAGGAACCGGACACAGCTCCGCTGCTGGCGGCGCTGCTCGGCTGAGACCTGGCTGGGCTCACGCGCTGCTGCGCCTGGCCGACGCGCTGTCCGGCGTACACCTGCTGGGCTGGTGCGTTGCAGGAACCTGCAACGGGTTTGCTGGTTCGGGGTGGGGCGGCGAGCGTGTGCGGACCAGGCCCCCGGTCGGTCGGGGGCAAACCGCCCACTGGAGGAATCATGTTCGAGATCAAGCGTGGTACTGCCGCCGTACTGACCGTGCCGTTGCTGGTCGGTGGCTTCGTGGTCGTCAGCACGCAGACTGCCGAGGCGGCCTGCAACCGGCCGGCGACGCAGAACCTCAGCCCGGCCGCCGGGCGGGTCAAGTCCGCGTCGCCGCTGCGCGTCGGGCCGTCGGAGGGATGCGGCGTGGTGCGCACGATCGGCACCGGGACCGACCTGTTCTACCACTGCTGGGTCGAGAACACGGCCGGCAACAAGTGGACCTACGTCCGGGTCGCGAACACCAACGTCGAGGGCTGGATGTACAACGGCAACCTCAACGACGGCGGCAGCGTGCACCCCGACAACCGCTGCCGGGCCTGACCCCGAGGACGGCGCCTCACGCACGGGGCGAGGCGCCGTCCCTCAGCAGGCCGACGCGACCGCGAGCAGGAACCAGCCGGTGTGCGGGATCCACTGCTCGGCCCAGCGCCAGCTGTCGCCCTCGGGGGCGGCGTCCGGGAGGAAGGCGATGTCGGCCTCGTCCGTCCAGCCCGCGGTGATGCCGTTGAGGATGCCGCCGGGGAGGTTGGGGAAGTCCGAGGTGTAGTCGGCGTTGTTGCGGCCGCGGCCGTGGAGCATCGAGGTGTCGAAGGGGTTTCGGCCGGTGATCCAGGCGAGTTGGTCGGCGGCGAAGGTGTGCAGGTCCGCGGTGCGGGCCTCGGGGTGTTTCGCGCAGGCGTGCGCTGCGGCGGCGAGGGAGGCGATCGCGGCGTTCTCGCCCTGCCACCAGTAGCCGGTCTCGTTGGCGTGGGGGAAGAAAAAGGCCTCGCGGGGTAGGCAACCGGTTGGTTGGTTGAGCGTGCGAGGGTAGCCGAAGGGGTTGGGGACGGATGCGGTGCGGTCGAGGATCGCGTGCATCGCGTCGATCGCCGTACGGCGTGCTGCGCCGGCTTCGGGGGCGTCGGGGAGGAGCTCGGCGAAGCGGAGGAGGGCGAGGATCGGGAGGCCTGGCTCGGCGGCGTGGAAGAAGGGCCGGCCCAGGTCGTCGGCGCGGAAGTAGCCGGAATGGTTGTCGCTGGGCTGGTCGGCACGGGAGGTCCCGGAGCCGTTGTCGGTGGGCTTCTCGTACCGGCTGATCAGGGAAGTTGCTCGGCGGCGAGCGGCTTCGGTGCTCATATCGTGCGACTGTTCGGCTGCGGCCAGAGCTGCGGTCAGTTCGGTGGCGGCGAGCAGGGCGCAGTAGTCGTCGATGATCGACTCCTTGCCGTCGAAGAGGTAGGCGAGGTTCTGCTTCTCGAGGTGCTCGAACGCCTCTCGGGCCGCCGTCAGGTACGTCGTACGAGGGAAGTCACCGTCGTCGTCGACGGTCGCGGCGCGGGCCAGGGCGGCGATGGCCAGGCCGCCGCCTTGGCGGTACGCCGCTTGGTAGCGGCTGGTGCGGACGCAGTCCTGGAGCGGCGCGGTGATCACCCGTTCGTCGAGCTGCTTGGTGAGCGCGTCGAAGATGCCGGTGTAGAAGTAGCCGTCGGGGGAGCGGAAGCGGACGAGGAAGTCGGCACCCCAGAGCGCTTCGTCGCGGAGGCGGGCGCCGAGGATCTTGGTGAGGGCGGGGCTCAGTTCGTCGCGGGCGGCGAGCATGGCCCAGGCGCAGAGGGGGATCTGTTGCGGGCTCATCGTGGACGTGTAGGTGAGGTGGGAGAGGAACTTGCTGGTGTCGCCGCTCGCGTCGAGCCAGCCGCCGCGGGCGTCGACCGTCGTACCGGAGTCGTCGTCCCAGCGGCGCGCGGTGCGGTCCTTGCGGTCGATCTCGCCGCTGGAGCGCATCGCTTTGAAGTAGGCCAGTACGTCGGACATGGTCTGGCGCTGGAGGCGCTCGGGGGCGATCACGAAGGGCTCCGAGGTGAGCTCGAGGTCACCGGTGCGGGCGCGCACGAAATAGGTGCCGGGGGCAAGGGATTGGGGGAGGGGGATCCGGGAGTACGGGCCGCCGGTCCACCCCGGAACCTTCTCGATTTTTCCTGGGACCAGATGATGGGTTGTTTCGGGTCCGACGAGTTCGGCGGTGAGTGGTCCTGAAGGGACGACCGCGATGACGGCCGTCGTGCCGCCGGCGCCGAGGTGGGGGACCAGGATCGCCGGCGTGTGCTCGTCCAGTGGGCGCATCAGCCCATTGTCTGGTGGATCCAGCTCACCGGGCTGCGCTTAGATTGAGTGTTCAACTATCATGGTCGGAGGTGACCGAGAGAGTTGGGGAACATGGCGATCTTCAGGCTGAATCATGCGGTGCTGTACGTCGGGGACGTGGCGAGGAGTGTCGCGTTCTACCGTGACGTGCTCGGCTTCGGGTACACCGAGGGTGGCGACGGTTTCCAGGGGGCCGCGTTCCTGCGGGCGCCGGGTTCGACCAACGACCACGACCTCGGGCTGTTCGAGATCGGCGCGCAGGCCGGGCCGTCGCTGGCCGGGCGGGCGACGGTCGGGCTGTACCACCTGGCGTGGGAGGTGGACACGCTCGGCGATCTCGCGGATCTCGAGCAGGGGCTGACCGCGGCGGGTGCGCTGGTCGGCAAGTCGGATCACGGGACGACGAAGTCGCTGTACGGCAAGGACCCGGACGGGCTGGAGTTCGAGATCGTCTGGATCATCCCGGCGGAGCTGCTGACTGATGCCGACCGCAACAAAGCGGGGGTGGCGCCGCTGGATCTGGCGGCCGAGCTCGAGAAGTACGGGCGTGAGGCGAAGAGCGGGGTCGGGATCTCCCGGACGGCCGGCTGAGCGCGTCGCGCTCAGCGTGGTGGGATCAGGCCCCTTCACCCGAGCGCGCGGTCGAGGGTGTCGCGTGGTGCCGGTACGCCGTGGGCCGGCAGCACGAGGTCGATCGGCCGCGCGAGCAGCGGCGCGAGGGTTTCGGCGAGCTCGGCGCGGGAGAGGCCGGTGCCTTCGGGTGGGACCTCCAGGCCGCGGCCGAAGTCGGCGAGGCTGTCGCCGGTGATGACGAGCCGGCGGTCCTCGATCCACAGCACGAGGTCGTTGTGGGTTCGCCCGGGGAACACCTCGATGCCGAACGGCAGTTGGTCGCCGGCAGAGAACCACTTGTGCTCGTGCGACTGCAGTGGGTCGGCGTAGAGCCAGGCGAGGTCTGGGCTTCCGGAGCCCGCCTGCTCCCGCGTGACGCCGTACTTCGTGATCAGGTCGTCGGCGGTGTCCGGCCAGTGGTCGGCGGGGGGCCAGTCGGGGTGTGGCGCTTGCCAGTTCCAGAGGCCGGGGTGAGCTCGGCGAGGGTCATCGAGGCAGCAGGGCCAGGTCGCGTTCGGCGTACTGGCGGTGTTCCCACTCCTCGATGAGGACGATGTTCAGGCACTCGGTGATGGGGAGGTCCTCGATCACCGGCCAGCCGGGGGCGGTCTGGGTGACGGTCGTCGCGAGCTGGGTGTCGGTGAGGCCGGCGAGGAAGTCGCGGACCATCGTCTGGCGCTCCGTGCGGAGGGCGAGCGCTTCGTCGAGGGACGGGCGGGCTTCGCGGTCCCACGGGATGCCGGGCCAGCCGGGTGCCTCGTCCCAGGGGAGGCTGAGCGGGTGCCACGGTGACGGGTTGCCGAGGATCATCCGGCCGACCCAGGCGTCGCTGGCGAAGCTCAGGTGCCGCAGGGTCTGGATGAACGACCACTCGCCGCCGACGCTGCGGTGCAGGTCCTCCTCGGGGAACGTGCGGGCACGCTCGACCGTGCCGGCCCAGAGGCGTTCCAGGATCGCCCAGGCCTCCCGGTAGCCGTCGGCGGTCTCGGGGCGCATCTTCGTGCGTTCCGGCGTACGGCGGTTGAGCTCGGCGTCGATCAGCGGCGCGATGTCGACCCCGTTCACGACCACGTTGATCAGCTCGCCGTGGATCTCCACGTCGTGCAGCTCGACGCCGTGCAGCGTGCTGCGGTAGAGGCCGCCGCCGCGGACCACGAGATCGCTGAAGTCGACCTTGCGTACGAGTCGTCTGTCGTCCATGCCAGTCACGATAGGGCCGTTGCCGGACATTCCCCTTCCGCGAATCCGGTCAGATGATGAGCAGATGGACGAGCACGAGCTGAACAGGGTGATCTGGAGCGCGGGGACCTGGGACACGGTGGCGGCGCTGGTCGCGTCGGTCGGGCCGAAGCTGCTGGACGAGGTGCCGGTCGGGCCGGGCGTCGAAGTGCTCGACGTCGCGACCGGTTCGGGCAGCTCGGTCGCGATCCCGGCCGTGCAGCGCGGCGCCACGGTCGTCGCGAGCGACCTGACGCCGCAGCACTTCGTGGCCGGACGGCGACGGGCGGCCGCAGCGGGCGTCGAGCTGGAGTGGGTCGAGGCGGACGCGGAGGAACTGCCGTTCGAGGACGGCCGGTTCGACCGGGTGTTCTCGACGTTCGGGCACATGTTCGCGCCGGACCAGGCGAAGGCCGGCGCCGAGCTGGTCCGGGTCTGCAAGCCCGGCGGCACGATCGCGCTCGCCACCTGGACGCCGTCCGGGTACGCCGGGCAACTGTTCGGCGTGATCGGGCAGCACCTCCCGCCGGGTCCCGGTGGAGCGTCACCGGTCGCGTGGGGCGAGGCCGATCACGTCCGCGCGATGGTCCCCGGCGTGGACTTCACCTTCCACACCGACAGCGTCGACCTGACCGCGCCGAGCGTCGAGGAGTTCGCCGCGCTCTACGCCGAGAACTTCGGCCCGCTGGTGGTCGCCCGCGAGGCGCTCGGGCCGCGCTGGTCCGCGCTGCACGACGACCTGCTTGCCTACGACAACGAGTGGAACGCGGCCACCGACGGGTCGCTGCGGATCGTCGCGGAGTACCTGGTCTCGGTCGGTCGCAAGCCGGTCGCCGGGTGACCGCATACTGTGCACAAGAGCGGACTCGGCAAAGGAGTGGTTGACGGTGGATCTCCAGCTGAAGGGCCTGCGGGCCCTGGTCACCGGCGGGACGAAGGGCATCGGGCGCGCGGTCGTCGAGGGGCTGGTCGCGGAGGGCGCCTCGGTGGCGTTCTGCGCCCGGACCGAGAGCGACGTGACCGCGGCGGTCGAGGACCTGCGCGCGGGCGGCGCGACGGTCAGCGGGACGGCGCTCGACATCGGTGACGGGCCGGCGCTGATCAGCTGGGTGAACGACAGCGCCGCCGAGCTCGGCGGGATCGACATCGTGGTCGCCAACGTCAGCGCGCTGGCGATCGGCATCGAGGGCGAGGAGCCCTGGAAGCAGAGCTTCGAGGTCGACATGATGGGCACGGTCCGGATGGTCGACGCGGCGATGCCGTTCCTCGGCCGGAGCGAGTGGCCGTCGATCGTGACCGTGTCGAGCGTCTCGGCGCGCGAGATCGACTTCGCGGCCGGCCCGTACGGGACGTTCAAGGCCGCGATCGTGCACTACACCCAGGGCCTGGCCTTCCAGCTCGCCGGCAAGGGCATCCGCGCGAACACGGTCTCCCCGGGCAACACATACTTCCCCGGGGGCGTCTGGGAGTCGGTCGAGAGCGGCAACCCGCAGCTCTTCGCCGACTCGCTCGCGCTGAACCCGACCGGCCGGATGGCGCGCCCGGACGAGATCGCCCGCGGCGTCGTCTTCCTGGCCAGCCCGGCCGCCAGCTTCGTCAGCGGCACCAACCTGGTGATCGACGGCGCGCTGACCCGCGGGGTCCAGTTCTAGGTCTGCGGGACCACCTTGCTGTTGTTGCTCGCGGCCACGAACTTCTGCCGCGGGAGGCGGTCGAGCCAGTAGTCCATCAGCAGGTCGCCGCGGCCGCCCTGGTAGGAGCTGCAGCGGATCCGTGGGACGGCCATCGGGTCGAACGTCCTGCTGTACGGCGACGGGCACGGCCCGGCGCCGACCAGCAGCACGCCGTCGTTGCGGTACGCCGTACTGCCGTGTCCTCCGCTCGCGAGGACGCGGCGGTCGCGCGGGTGCACGCCGAGCGGCAGCGCGAGCGTGCGCGGGGGAGCGGCGGGGACTGCGCTGGTGATCATCGCCGCCAGGCGGGCGATCTCGTTCTCGGCCTGGGCGGTGGTCTGGTGGCGGAGGTTGGGGTGGTCCCAGGTGTGGTTGCCGAGCTCGCAGCCGGCGTCGTTCAGGTACTTCAGGGCGCGCGGGACGTCGGCGCCGGTGAGGCCGAACGGGGACTTGTTGAGGTAGAAGGATGCGACGGCGGGGAAGTCGGGGAAGCGCGTCTGGAAAGCGAGCAGGATGCCCATCGCGGTGTCCGGGACGACGCGGCCGGACTTGTCGAGGGCGAACTGCCCGGGGGTGCTGTCGTCGAACGTGAGGACGACGGGGGTCTTGCCGGCGGGGACGGTGGAGAGGTCGCGGCGGACCAGGTCGAGGGTGCGGATCGGGTGGTAGCCCTCGCGCTGCAGGCGCTCGAGCTCGGCGCGGAAGAAGGCGGGGGTCATGTCGTACTCGCCGCTGACGTTGGGGGTGAGGCGGTGGTGCATCAGGACGGGGATGACGCCGAGCTCGCTGGGGGTTGGGGGACGGGAGGCGGCCGCCGGTGACGTGGAAGCGGGCCCGCTGGACGGGGCAGGGGCGGCCGGTCTGATGGGCGTGTGGTCGGCGACGACCGGCGCGGCGTCGGGTCCGCTCGTGTCATTGCATCCGGCAACAACTGCCGCCGCCGCGGCGGCGAGGAACGTCCGGCGGGCCAGCTGCCCGCTCATTCGTAGATCACCAGCTCGGGCCGCGGCTTCAACGCGAGGACCTGGGCCGGTGTCATCAGCGGGCCGTGCCGGGTGTCCTCCTCGTAGAACAGCTTGAACGCGGTGTGCACACCGCGCGGCAGCTTCGTCACCAGTCCCCGGTACGTCGCCTCCTTCGCGCCGCGGGTGCCGATGCCGTCGACGGACTTCACCAGGGCGACGCCCGGGTGCGGGCGGAGCGCGGCCTCGTTGGTGACGATGCGCTTGGTGAGCTGGTGGAAGACGAACAGCTTCTCCGGGAGCCGGTACTTGGTGGTCACCGCGGAGAGGTAGGCGCCGATCTCGTTCAGCTCCGCGCCCGTCGTACGGCCGAAGACGCGTCCGGGGACCTGGCCGCGGCCGACCTGCCACTCGGGGTCGACCGCCAGGCCGACGTCCGGCTGGCGAAGCCATGGTTCGAGGCGGCGGATCTCGTCGATCGGTTTCGCCTGGCCGGGCTGGACGTCGAGCATCAGGAGCATCTTGTGCTTGCGGGCGACCGCCAGGTAGCGGTCGATCTGCTTCGGGTCGATCCGCGAGCGGTACTTGCCGTCGCGGCCGGCGGAGCCCTGGGCGGTGACGACGATCAGTTCCATCACCGGGAGGATCGTCCGGCCGCCCTGGTACGACGCCGCCAGCTTCTCCAGTCGGGTGGCGCGCTCCTCGAGGTTGCTGTCGAGGGGGCCGAGCGCGGGGGCGCCGGGGGCGCCGACGAAGGCGACGAGTTGGTGGGTGGGGAACAAGGTGCGTCCACCGCGGGGGAGTTGGGGGAGTGGCTTTGGTTTCGGCTTCGGAGGTTGTGCTGCCGAAGGAGTTGCCTGGCTCGGCCTCGAAGGCTGATCGGACGGCGCGACGTCCGCGGCGACGTCGGAGCAGCCGACGGGAAACGAGATCAAGACCAGCAGAGCGAGCGCACGGCGTACGGCCACGAAGGCCCCCGATTCCCCAGAAATCGAACGCGGGCAACGCGGCTGTACCCGATGACCTCACGCTAGGTGTGTCGGTACGGATGCACAACGTGACCACGCCGACACGTTCTCGCCTTTGTGTGGCGTCGATTGACAGTCGATAGGAAGGCGGTGATAGTCGAGCCGTGCAGATGATGGATCGGGTCGTGGTTCCGCTCAGGGTGTTCCTGGTGCTGCTGTTCGTGGGGCTGGTGTTCGCGCAGGTGGTCAGCCTGCCGGGGCAGTTCGGGCAGTTGAAGGGGGACGGCGCCGATCTGCGCTGGCCGCTGACGGTGTTCTCGATCGTCGAGGTGGTCTGCGTGCAGGTGGTGATCGTCTGCATCTGGCGGCTGCTGACGCTGGTGAAGTCGGACCGGATCTTCAGCGAGAAGGCGTTCGGCTGGGTGAACGTGATCCTGGTCGCGATGGTGGCCGGCTGGGTGCTGCTGCTCGGGATGACGATCTACCTGTCGGTGCGCGCCGACGACCCCGGGCTGCCGATCCTGCTGATCGGGCTGGTGCTGGCCGGCGGTGTCGTGCTGATGCTGATGGTCGTGATGCGCGCGCTGCTGCGCCAGGCGACCACGCTGCAGACCGACATGGAAGCGGTGATCTGATGCCGATCGTGGTCCGGATCGACGTCGAGCTCGCCAAACGCAAGATGGGCGTCGGCGAGTTCGCGGAGCTCGTCGGCCTGACCCCCGCCAACGTCGCCGTGCTCAAGAACGGCCGCGCCAAGGCGGTCCGCTTCAGCACCCTGGAGGCGATGTGCCGCGTCCTGGACTGCCAGCCCGGAGATCTTCTGGAGTGGGTCGAGGACTGATGTCGAATCCGCGCCGGCCCGTCCGACGCAGGGGTGACGACATCGACGAAAGGGTTGGACCCATGTCTTTTCAGGCGTACCTGGACACCATCGAGGACAAGACCGGCATGACCCCGCGGGCGCTGCTGGAGATCGCGCGGGAGCAGGGCTTCGAGGGCCCGGAGACCAAGATCGCGCCGCTGGCGGCGTGGTTGAAGGACGAGTACGGCGTGGGCCGCGGGCACGCGATGGCGCTGCTGCACGTGATCAAGAACGGGACCGCGATCAGCGACAAGCACGTCGGCACGACCGGGGTGCACCGCGACGCGAGCAACGAGCTGTGGCTGGACGGGAAGGCGACGAACCCGCTCAGGTGACGGTAGTCCAGCGGCGCCTCCCGGAGGGGGAAGCGCCGCCGGGTGGTCAGTCGCGGATGGCGTGGAAGCTGCTCATGTGGTCGACCATGGCGACCTCGGTGGGGAGACGTTCCATGCTGCTGGCGCCCAGGAAGCCGACGACGCCCTCGACCTTCGACAGCACGTGCCGGGCATCGTCCGGGGTGGCGATCGGGCCGCCGTGGCAGATCACCAGGGCGTCCGGGTTCACCGCGAAGATCGCGTCCCGCAGCCGGGTGACCAGGTCGACGGACTCGTCGAGGGTGAGGCTGCTCCGCGCGCCGATCATGCCCGACGTGGTGAGGCCCATGTGCGGGACCAGGACGTCGGCGCCGGCCTGTGCCATCGCGGTCGCCTCGGCCTCGTTGTGCACGTAGGCGAGCGTGACCAGGTCACGCTCGCGGGCGGCGGTGACCATCGCGACCTCGGTGTAGAACCCCAGCCCGGTCTCCTCCAGGTTGGCCCGGATGATCCCGTCGAACAGGCAGACCGTCGGGTAGTTCTGCACCCCGGCGAACCCGGTCTCCTTGACCTTGTCGAGGAAGCGCGGGATGTCCCGGAACGGGTCCGACCCGCAGACCCCGGCCATCACCGGCAGTCGCTTGGTCAGCGGCAGCACCTCGGCGCCCATCTCCATCACGATCGCGTTCGCGTCGCCGTACGGCATCAGGCCGGCCATCGAGCTGCGCCCGGCCATCCGGTACCGGCCGGAGTTGTAGACCACGACGAAGTCGAGCCCGGCCTCCTCGGCGCACTTCGCGGACAGCCCGGTACCGGCGCCGCCGCCGACGATCGGACGGCCCTCGGCGACCTTGCGGCGGAATCCGGCCAGCAGCTCGGCGCGGGACAGCGTGTTCATCTCGTCTCCTTCTCCAGCCAGGTGGCCAGCAGCTCGACCGCGGCGGCGGAGACCGCCGGGTCGTTGAGGTCGGTGTCGAAGTCGCGTACGACGATGTCCGGCCGCAGCGCGGCGCGGAGGGCGCGGTAGAGCGCGTGGTCGGCGGCCGGGTCGTGGAAAGGAGCCCCGGGCACCGAAAGTTGGGACAGCCCCTGGTGCGGGAAGAGCACGGCGACCGGCGCGGTCGACGGGTTGATCCGGGCGGCGATCCGGCGGCCGAGCTCCGCGCACTCGACGGTGCTGGTGCGCATCAGGGTGACGGCCGGGTTGTGCGGGTGCAGCAGCCGGTCGCGGAACTGCTCCGGGACCCGCTCGGGTCCGTAGAAGTTGACCATGTCGAGCGCGCCCACACTCACCACCTGCGGCACGCCGGCGCCCGCCGCGGCGGTCAGCCGGTCCGGGCCGGCCGAGCAGACGCCGCCCACCAGCTCGTCGGCGAGCTCGGTCGTGGTCAGGTCGGCAACCGCCTGGAGGCCGCCGGTCCGCACCAGTGCTTCGAGCGTCCGCCCGCCGACGCCCGTGCAGTGGAAGGTCACCGCCTCGATCCCGGCCTGGTCGAGACCGGTGACAACGGCGCTCCCGCAGTCGGTCGTGACCCCGAACATGCTGACGGCCACGAGTGGGCCGTCGCCGGCGGACCGGTGCGGTGTCGCCGCCATACCGACGACCGCGGCGGCCGCGTTGGCCAGGACGGGCCGGCTGAGCCGGTTCAGGCCGTTGATGTCGACGACCGGGTACATCAGCGTCAGGTCGGCCTCGCGGACGTACGCCCGGGTGTCCCCGGCGGCGATCGTCGAGACGAGCACCTTCGGCAGCCCGAGCGGGAGCGCGGCGCAGACCTCGCTCATCACGTACGCCGCGTTGGAGCCGCCGACCGCGAGTACGGCGTCGACCTCGCCTCTGGCGACCAGCTCGTGCACCACGACCGCGGCGCCGCGACCCATCACGGTCATCGCCGCGTTCCGGTCCGCGGCCCGGCGCAGCGCGCTGAGCTCGGCGCCACCGGCTCGGGCGACGGTCTGGCGGGTGATCGTGCGTGCGTCGGCCAGTACGCCGAGACCCGGTTCGCCGAGCACGCCGATGTCGACCAGCACCGAGCTGGCGCCCAGCTCGCTGATCCGGTCGCGCAGGAACGCGTACTCGGCGGCCTTGGTGTCGAGCGCCCCGACCAGAGCGATCGCCATCAACTGATCCCGTAGTCAGGGACCACGACCTCGGCGCCGCCGCGCAGCGCCGACTGGTGGGCGCAGATTCCCGGTGCGGTCCAGGTGGCGGCCGTGCGGGCGTCCACCCGCGCGGGACGTCCCTCGACGATGCTCGACACGAACTCGTGCACCAGATGCGGGTGCGACCCGCCGTGCCCGCCGGAGGCGAACGGCCGTAACGGCTCGGGGAGCAGCTCGGGCGCGCCCGCGGGCCGGACGTCGCGCTCATCGACCTGACGGCCCCGCCGCCCCGGTTCCAGCGGCCGCATCGCGAACTCCTTCATCGGACCGCCCTCGAGCTGCGGCCACTCCAGGGCGCCCTCGTCGCCGTACACCGAGAAACCTTCGAGGTAGCTGCGGCCGAGCTGGAAGAACGACATGGTGACGTTCGCCACGAGCTCGCCGGCCAGCTGGAAGAGCGCGGCCTCGGTCCCGAAGCCGGGCCCGCCGACACCGACCCGGTCCGGCGTGAGCCGGCTCGACCCGAGGCACCGCACCGACTCCACCCGCGAACCGGCCAGCGCGAGCGCGGGGGAGAGCGCGTGCGTGACGTAGTGCATGGGCGGGTAGCCCAGCCAGTACGGCGGGAAGCCGTCGAGGTTCTGCAGGTGGTCGCCCTTGAAGTACGCCAGCCGGCCGAGCTGCCCCGACTCGAGCAGCGACCGGGCGTGGAAGAACTCGCGCGAGTACACCGCGGTCTCCATCATCATGTAGTTGCGCCCGGCCCCTTCCTGGGCCGCGATCAGCTGGTCGAGGTCTTCCAGGGTCGTTGCCATCGGCACCGCCGACGCGCAGTGCCGGCCGGACTTCAGCACCTGCTGGACCTGACCGGCGTGCAGCGCGACCGGCGTCAGCAGGTGCACCGCGTCCCAGCCCGGTGCGGCCAGCGCCTCGTCGAGACTGCCGAACCGGTCGGTGACCCCGAGGCGGTCCGCGACGGCCGTCGTACGGGCGGGGTCGCTGTCGACCACGGCGACCCGGCCGACCGACTCGTGCGCCTGGTAGATCGGGACGAAGTCGGCGCCGAACCCGAGGCCGACCACGATGACGTCGATGCTCATCGGACCGGCACCTCCCGCTCCTCGCCGAACAGGAAGACCGCGCCGCCGCTGGCGAAGTTGTCCAGGTCCTCGTTGGCCGCGCGGCCGGCCTGCGACTCCAGGACCAGCTCGAGATCGGCGCGGCTGTCGGTGTAGAGCTCCGCCTGGTAGTGGTACGCCGGGGGAGTGCCGTCCGGCGCCGGGTCGAACCGGCAGACCGTCCATCGCTTCAGCCCGGTCATCCGCCGGGCGATCGGGATGTGCTGGTCGTCGTAGTACCGGTCGAACGCCCCGGTGTCGTCCGGGGTTCCGTAGAGCACGGTCACCTTGTACATGTCAGCCCTTCAGTCCGGTCAGCGCGATGCCCTCGACGAAGTACTTCTGCGCGAAGGCGAACAGCAGCACGATCGGCAGCAGCACCACGGCGGCCGCGGCCATCAGGTAGCCCCACTGTGCCGTGTAGGTGCCCTGGAACGAGGCGAGGCCCATCGCGAGGGTGTACTTGTCGGAGTCGTTCAGGTAGATCAGCGGCCCGAGGTAGTCGTTCCACACACCGAGGAAGGTGAAGACGCCGACCACCGCCAGTGCCGGTTTCGACAGCGGCAGGATGATCCGCCAGTAGACCTGGAACGGCGAGGCGCCGTCGATGTAGGCCGACTCGTCCAGCTCGTACGGGATCGAGAGGAAGAACTGGCGGAGCAGGGAGATGTTGAACACGGCCGTCCCGAAGAACGACGGCAGCACCAGCGGCACGTAGGTGTTCACCATCCCGATCTTCTGCCAGAACAGGAAGGTCGGGATGAGCGTCACGGCGTACGGGAGCATCACGCCGGACATCAGCAGGCCGAAGACCAGGTTCTTGTGCTTCCAGCGCAGCCGGGCGAACGAGAACGCGGCCAGCGAGCAGGACAGCAGCGTGCCGACCAGTACGCCGGCCTCGATGATCAGGGTGTTCAGGAAGTAGCGGGCGAACGGGACCTGGGTGAGCGCCCCGGTGAAGTTGTCCCAGGCGAACGGTTTCGGGATCCACTGCGGCGGCGAGACGAAGATCTGGCCGCTGTTCATCAGCGCGCTGCGGACCAGCCAGATTAGCGGCAGCAGGGTCGGGATCGCCCCGGCTACGAGGAGTGCGTAGACCAGCACCTTCTTCGCCAGCCCGCGGGGTGCGAGCGGTTTGCGCGGCGGAGCCGGTAGGTCGGCCGTGACGGCGGTCTTCTCCAGTACTGCGGTCATCGGGTGCTCCCCGCCTCGTAGTAGACCCATCGGCTGGAGTTGCGGAACAGCACGACGGTGACGGCCATGATCACCAGGAAGAGGACCCAGGCCAGCGCGCTGGCGTAGCCCATCTCGTTGTTGGTGAACGCGGTCCGGTACAGGTAGTAGATGTAGAACAGGGTCGAGTCGTTCGGGCCGCCCTCGGTCATCACCGCGGCCTGGACGAAGACCTGCAGCGCGCCGATCACGCCGGTGACGAGGCTGTAGAAGATCGTCGGCGTCATCATCGGCAGCGTGATGTGCCGGAACTTGCGCCAGGTCCCGCCACCGTCGACGGAGATCGCCTCGTACAGCTGCCGCGGCACGCCCTGCAGCCCCGCCAGGAAGATGACAGCGACGTTGCCGAAGCCCCAGACCGACATCAGGATCAGCGACGGGATCGCCGTGGACTCGTCGAAGATCCACTGCGAGCGCGGCAGCCCGGCCTTCTCGGTGATCGTGTTGAGCAGCCCGAAGTCGGGGTTGAACAACCAGATCCACAGCATCGAGTTGGCCACGATCGGGACGATCGCGGGCAGGTAGTAGATCACCCGGAACACGGCCTGACCGCGGACCGGCTGGTTCAGCAGCAGCGCGACCGCGAAGGCGACGATCAGCAGCAGCGGTACGGCGCCGAGTGTGTAGTACAGCGTTGCCCACAGCGACTTGTAGAAGCTGTCGTCGGCGGTGAACATCCGCTGGTAGTTGGCCAGGCCGACGAAACTCGGCCGGCCGCCGATCGTCCAGTCGGTCAGGCTGATCACCAGCGACGCGATCATCGGGAGCAGCGTGAAGGCGACGAAGCCGATGATCGCGGGCAGTGCCAGCAGCACGCCCCAGCGTGCCTCCTGCTTCTGGGGGCCGGCCATCTCAGAGTTCCTGGGTGGGCCACTTGCCCTGCAGCAGCGGCTGCATCTTCGGTTTCAGCGCCTTCACGATGTCGATCGGCGCGCCCTTGTTCAGGCTGATCTGCTCCAGCGCCGGGTCGAGCACCTGGTGGATCCGGTCGGCGTTCTTGATCTGCTGCCCCCAGTCGGTGACGCCGTTCTTGAGCGTCGGCTCGACCACCGCGGTCTGGAAGTTGGCGGGGTACTTGTCCTTCAGCACCCACTTGTCGATCTCGGCCTGGTCGGTGTAGTACTTCTTCTGCAGCGGAGCCCACAGGCCGTCCTTGAACAGGTCCACGTGCTCGGGGTCGTTGTAGTAGAGGTAGAGCTCGATCGCCTCCTCCGTCCGCTCGGTCTTCGCGAAGATCGCGCCCGCGGCACCGCCGGTCATGGTCAGCGGCTCCTGGAACTTGGGCAGGACGCCGACCCCGAACGGCACCTTCGACTCCATCAGGTCGAGCAGCGTCCAGTTGCCGTCGATGATCATCCCGACCCGCTTGGTCTGCAGCTGGACCGACGTGGTCGGGGCGTTCTTGCCGAGCTGCGCCGGCGTCGGCGCCACCCGGTGGACGTAGATCAGGTCCTGGATCTTCTTCAGCACGTCGACGGCCGCGGCCGAGTCGAGCGCGAACGCCGTCCCGTCCTCGTTGACCATGTCGCCGCCGTTGGACCGCAGCAGGCTGTAGAGCGGAGCACCGCCGACCGGCGCGATGGTGCCGAACTGCTTCACCTTGCCCGGGTCGAAGCCGTCCTCGCTCGGGTGCTTGCCGTTCTGGTCGAGGGTGAGCTTGTCGGCGGCCTCGACGAAGTCGTCCCAGGTCCAGGCGGTCGCGGCGGTGAACGGCGCCGGGTCGAGGCCGGCCGCGCTGAACGCGTCGGTGTTGTAGTAGAGGATCTGGACACCCATCGCGAGCTGGTTCGCGGCGAGCTTGTCCTTGCCGTACCAGAAGTAGCTGCTCGGCAGCCGGTCCTTGAGGTCGGGGTACTTGTCCAGGTACGGGAACAGGTTGAGGATCAGGTCCTTGCCCGCGAGGTCGTACAGCTGGCCGGTGCCGAGGTAGCCGAGGTCGGGCGGGGTGTTGGCCGCGACCAGGCTGGAGACCTTGGTCGGATAGTTGGAGACCGGGACGAACATCGGCTTCACGTTCGCGCCGTCGTGCTCCTTGGCGTACTTCTTCAGCATGTCGTCGATCGCCTTCTTCTCGAAGGCCGATCCCCAGTACATGAAGCTCAGGCCGGACCCGCCGCCGCTGCCGCCGCCCCCGTCGCCGCAGCCGGCCAGCACGGTGGATCCCAGGCCGGCGGCGACCGCGGCCGCGCTGCCGGTCTTGAAGAGCTGTCTCCTGCTGAGTCGGGTCTGTCCGGTCATCGCTGCTCCTCGGAGGTCGTTTCGGCGAGCGTAGGACCAATAATGTCGACCGTCAACATAAAGATGTCGAGTACAGTGATAAATCATCAGACCTCGGGGAGGACCCATGACCACGCAGGAGTACCGCGCCGGCCGCCGGCCGCCGGTGTCCCGAATCACCCGGTCCGGCGAGATTCTGGACCTGGTACGCCGTGGCCAGGCGATCACCACCGGGCAGCTCGCCGACCAGCTCGGGATCGCCCGGTCGACGGTGAACGACCGCGTCGAACTGCTGCTCGCCTCCGGACTGCTGACTCCGGCGGCGGAGTCGCCGACCGGGTCGCGGGGGCGCCCGGCGTCCACCCTCGCCTTCAACCCACGGGCCGGTACGACGCTCGCCGCGCAGCTCGGGATCTCCGGCGTCCGGCTGGCGGTCACCGACCTGGCCGGGGTGATCCTGAGCAGCGAGATGATCGACATCGACCTGGCCGACGGCCCGCGGCGGGTCCTGCGGCTGGTGACCGATGGTTTCGACCAGGCGCTGGCCCGGCTCGGAGAGGATCGCGCGCGGGTGCACGGGATCGGCTTCGGCCTGCCGGCTCGCGTGGAGCTGGCCGGGCGTCCGGGCGAGCCGGAGTTGACCGACGAGGTGGTCCGCGACGTGCTCGCCGCGTGGTTGCCGGTGCCGGTCTTCGTCGACCACGACGTCAACCTGTTGGCGTTCGGTGAGCTGTGCGCCCGCGACGACGCCCCCGAGGTGCTGGTCAGCGTCAAGGTGGGCACGGTGATCGGCTGCGGTCTGGTGGTCAACGGGCAGGT
Source organism: Kribbella sp. NPDC051770 (assembly GCF_040681455.1). NCBI lineage: Bacteria > Bacillati > Actinomycetota > Actinomycetes > Propionibacteriales > Kribbellaceae > Kribbella > Kribbella sp. NPDC051770. The sequence continues at coordinate 203,523 of NZ_JBFAYT010000008.1, forward strand.
CGTGCAGGGCGAGTCCGGGATGGCCGGCGAGATCGGCCACACCCGCGTCGGTGACTCCGAGGTGCCGTGCGGCTGTGGCAACGTCGGCTGCCTGAACGCCGTCGCGAGTGGTGGTGCGCTGGCCCGGCGCCTGCGGGAGCAGGGGATCGATGCGCCGAACGCCCGGGCGGTCGCGGCGCTGGCGAAGTCCGGTGACGTCACCGCCGGTCATGCAGTGCGGATGGCCGGTCGCGATCTCGGTGAGGTGCTCGCCGGGGTGGTCAACCTGCTGAACCCCGCCGTGATCAGTCTGTGGGGCTATCTGGCCGAGGCTGAGGAACAGTTGATCGCGGGGATCCGGGAGAGTATCGCGCGGTCGGCCCAGCCGGGGCCGGCCGGCAAGGTCCGGATCGAGCCGGCCGTGATGGGCGCTGACGCGGGCCTGTACGGCGCGGCGATGATGGTCGTCGAGCACGCGCTCCGGCCGGACGCGGTGGAGAGTCACCTGCACGCCAGTCTCGGATGAGCACCTGACCCGTCAGGAGTTAGGTTAGGCTGCCCTTCGACCGATCTGGGTGAGGAGCTGGGGCATGCGGGCACGGGTGGTGGCGATCGCGGCGGCGCTGGTGCTGGCGCTGGGGGCGTGCGGCAGCGGGAGTGACGGGGACGAAGCGCCGGTCGCCAGTGGCGACGGATTCCCGGTGACGATCGACCACCTGTTCGGCTCGACGACGATCAAGGCGAAGCCGGAGCGGATCGTCGCGATCGGCGGCGGGGACATGGAGAGCGCGATCGCGATCGGCGCCGTACCGGTCGCCGGTGCGGACTGGTTCGGGTTCACCGAGACTCGGACCTGGGTCAAGGACGCGCTCGGGGACCGGCCGGCGCCGAAGCTGGTGGCGTCGTTCGAGCCGAAGTTCGAGGAGATCGCGGCGCTGAAGCCGGACCTGATCCTCTACGTGAACTCGATCAACGACAAGAAGCAGTACGAGACCTTCAGCGGGATCGCGCCGACGGTCGCGGCGCCGGCCGGGACCAAGAACGTGTACGGCGTGAAGTGGCAGGACCAGGTGACGACGATCGCGAAGGCGACCGGCCGGACCGCCGACGGCCTGAAGGTGATCGCCGACACCGAGGGCCTGCTCGCCGCGACCGCGAAGGCGAACCCGGGCTGGGCCGGCAAGACGATCACCGCCGGGGTGTTCAGCACCGACCAGTTCTCGGCCTGGCTGCCGTCCGACCCGCGGATGCGGCTGCTCACCGCGCTCGGGTTCAGGACCAACCCGCAGATCGATGCCCTGGACAACGGTGACTTCTACGTGAAGATCGCGCAGGAGCAGCTGGAGAAGCTGAACGCCGACCTGATCCTGCTCGCCGCCGCCGACCAGGACGGCAAGGTCGACCCGAAGGTGACCGGCAACCCGGTCTACAACAACCTGGCCACGGTCAAGGCCGGGCACGTCGCGTACTTCGGCGGCGCGCCGGTGATCAACTCCAACTCCGGCAGCGGCCAGTTCTCCAGCGCGTTCTCGATCGGCGGCCCGCTCGGCATCAAGTACCTGACCGGCAAGATCGCGCCGCTGCTGAACAAGGCGCTGCCCGCTAGCTCGTGACGCGCTGGGCCGCCTTGTCGAAGAGGCGGTCCGGGATGAGCCGGCGAACCTTCGGTACGACGTACGCGGCCGCGCCGATCGGGTAGCGGGTCTTCGGGCGCTCGGCGGTGACCGCGTGCTCGATCTGCTCGGCGACCTTCTGCGGGCTGGCGCCGTGCTTGGAGGCGTGGCGCAGACTCTCGCGGAACGCGTCGACGCGTTCGGCGTACCGGTCGTTGGCGGGGAGGCGGTCGAGGGTCTGGATCGCCTTCGCCCACAGGGGAGTGGCGATCGGGCCGGGCTCGACGAGGCTCACGGAGATACCGTCCGGGTCGAGCTCCTGGCGCCAGGCGTCGGCGATGGCTTCCATCGCGTACTTCGAGGCGTGGTAGGCGCCGGCGAGCTGGACGGAGACCAGGCCGCCCATGGAGCCGACGAAGACGATCCGGCCGGGGCCGCGGCGCTCGCCCTCTCGTCCTGCCCGGCGAAGGACCGGCAGCGCGAGTTGGGTGACGGCTACCGAGCCGACGACATTCACGTCGAGCTGGTGGCGGAGGCTGTCGATCGGGAGCAGTTCCAACGGGCCGGCGATGCCTTCACCCGCGATGTTCACCACGGCGTCGAGACCGGCTTCGCCCAGTGCGGTGTCGACCTCGGTGATCAGGGCGCGGACCGAGTCGGCGTCCGTGACGTCGACCTGGTGGACCGAGAGTTTCTCCGAGGTCTGCTTGGCGAGGATCTCGCCGTCGGAAGGGTCGTGGACGGCGGCGAAGACGCGGATCCCGAGCTGGTCGAGCCGGAGTGCGGTCGCCGCTCCGATCCCGCTGCCGGCACCGGTCAGGAGTACTGCGGACATGACGTTCCCCTCGATGGGTGACGATGTGTTCGCCGCCCGGTACCCCTCGACGGGATCGGGAACCTAGCGGCGCGGCTTGCCTCGGCGGGTCGGCCGGCGCTGCGCGGCCGCCTTCTTCGCGGGCGCGCCCTGCTTGGCCTGCGCGGGCTTCTTCTTCGGCTGCTTCTTCTCCTCGCGCTGCGGCGTCCGGGTGCTGTTCACCGTCCGGCCGCGGACGATGCCGATGAACTGCTCCATCAGGTCGCTCGGGTCGCCCTCGGGCCAGGTCAGGACGACGCTCGACTCCGGCGCTTCGACGAGAGGCCGGTACGTGAGGTCCTTGCGGTGGTGCAGCCGCGCCAGCGACTGCGGCACGATCAGTACGCCGACGCCCGCCGCGACGAGCTCGATCGCCTCGGCGGTGGTCGCGGGGACGATGGTCGCCGCTTCGCCGGGGCGGTCGGTCCAGGTGAGGGTGTCGTCCTGCGGGTAGAGCACGAACTCGTCAGCGAGATCCGCCGCGGTGACTTCTTCGGCCGCCGTCACCAGGTGATCCTTCGGGACCACGACGACCGTGGTCTCCGTGTAGAGCGGGATCGCGTTCAGCCCGGTCCGGTCGATCGGCAGCCGGACCAGACCGGCGTCCGCCTCACCCCGCCGTACGACGTCCGCCGCCTCCGCCGCGGTGACCGTCACCAGCGTAAGGGTGACCCGGGGGAGGCGCTCCTGCCAGATCCGCACCCACTTCGCCGGAGTGACCCCGGGAACGTACGCGAGCCGGAAGGCCGCGGGGGCCGGCGCGGAGCTGGGGGCGGTCTCGGGCTCGGGGATGGGGTCGGTCACCGGGTCAGGTTATCCGGCGGTGGTCTGCGAGCCGGTCAACCCTCGATACCCTGGCGGTATGACGTCGCAGAAATCCCCTCAGACGATGAAGCCCGCGACTGCGGCGAAGAAGCTCGGTGTGCTGCTCGAGGAAACCCCGGCCGAGTTCCGGGACGGTGTGGTCTCGCGCGACCAGCTGAACGCCCTCCAGGCCGACCCGCCGGAGTGGCTGCGTGAGCTGCGCAAGACGGGGCCGCACCCGCGGCCGGTGGTCGCGGCGAAGCTCGGGGTGTCGATCTCGGGCCTGGCCCGCGCTGGGATGACCGAGCCGTTGACCACCGAGCAGATCGAGGCGCTGAAGGAAGAGTTCCCGGAGTGGTTGCGGCGGGAGCGCAACACGCACGCGGAGGTTCAGCGCGAGGCCGCGCAGCTGAAGGCGGAGCGCTCCGAGGCCTGAGCGAGGAACAGCCGCTGACCGGCGGGCCGGCGCCCAAAGGCCGGCCCGCCGGTCAGGGGATCAGTGCTGGGGGCGGTAGCGGACCGTGCGGCCGTTCAGCGGCTGGAGGGCGCGGCTGTCGCCGTCGGGGAAGCGCGACTGGAAGTGGTGCAGCGAGACCGGGAGGATCTCGCGGTGGTGCGCGAGCACCAGCCAGGAGACCGGCTCGGAGTACGGCGCGGTGGTGAGCGAGCCGTCGTACCGGTACGTCGACAGGTCGTGCGGCAGCGCCGTCGCGAGGTTGATCTGGCCGAGGTCGACCTCCTCGTCGCACTCCTCGGGGACCGTCGCGAGCACCTTGTCCTGCAGCGTTCCGCCGTGCCCGCCGGTGCCGATGAACAGCGCGACGACGAGCTTCTCGCCGTTCGGGCCGCTGTGCACGAAGTGCTGCTCGAGCGCGTACTGGTGGCCGTTGAGCCGGTGCTCGGAGCGGGTGTGGAAGTGGAAGTTCACCAGGTCGTAGCGCACGCCGCCGACCGTGACCCAGGCCGCGCCGGCCGGGATCTCGGCGAGGATCGTCTCCTCCGCGGTCCGGTTGTCGCAGCCGCCGGGCTGACCGGCGTCGCGGCTCTCGTACCGGATCTTCAGCGCGAGCGAGCTCGGGTAGTGGACGTGCAGCGCGGGCAGCGCGGGGCTGGTCACGGCGTGCGCGGTCCGGATGTCGATCGGGCTCTGGTGCGGTGTCTGCGCGGACGCGCTGGTGAGCAGCGACGGCGAGGCCAGTACGGCGGCGGTCGCGGGGACGCCGAGGAGCAGGGCACGGCGGGACACAGGCAGGGACACGGGGGACTCCGTACTTTGGGCGGGAACAGGACACCCGGTCCTCAACCGGGCATCCGCGAGTATGCGCCCGGCGACGGACGGTCAGCGCCGAAGTCCGCCCAGGACGGCGACTTTCCGCCCGACCGGGAACAAATCAGGTCCGCCAGGGCAACACCCTCAAGCTCGCGAGAGCGCGTCCCGCAGCGCGGCTCGGGCCGTGATGCCGAGCTTCGGGAACACCCGGTACAGGTGCGCCGCGACGGTCCGCGGTGACAGCGCCAACCGCTCCCCGATCTCCTTATTCGTCAGCCCGGTCGCAGCCAGCAATGCGATCTCGTGCTCCTGCCCGGTCAACCCGCTGTCCGGCCGCCGCGCCGCAGCCGCCCGGGTCAACCCGGTCGCCCGCAACTCGTTCTCCACCCGCCGTGACCAAGGCGCAGCCTCCAGCCCGTCGAAGACAGCAAGCGCCGCGGTCAGCTCCCGCCGAGCCGCCGCGATCTGCCGATGCCGCCGCAACGCCTCGCCGTAGCAGAGCCGCACCCGCGCCAGATCGAACGGCCACTGCTCAGCCCCCGGTACGGCGAGAGCCCGCTCGAAGCACGCCGTGCGCCGGTCCTCCGGCGCCACCAACGCCTCCGCGCCACGAATCACCAACGCCAACCGCGGCGACAACCCATCCAGAGAAGCCGCCTTGGCCGCGGCGACATGCGCCCGCGCCTGCGGCTCCCGCCCCGACCGCACCGCCGACTCGACCAGATCGAACAGCACCCACAACGCGTGCGGCAGGTGTGGAGGGAAGGAACCGGCCGGGCAGACCTCCGCAGCATGCCGGTACGCCGCCTCGAAGTCGCCGCGACCGAGCGCCGCCAGGCACCGGATCTGCCGCGCCATCCCCTGTACCAGCAGGGCGCCGCGCGCACCGGCCCAACGATCCAGCTCGTCGGCGGCCGCTTCCGCCGTACCGACTCCGCGGGCGGCGTTCACCAGGTAGCCGATGTACCCGTCGAAGACCCAGGTATACCGCAGATAGCCGTGCTCGGTGGCCAGCGTGCGGCCTTCGTCGACGAGCTGCCCGACCTCGTCCCACCGGCCGTGCATCCAGGCGTCGACCGACAGCGAGACGATCGCGTTGATCGCCGCCGAGACCGCGCCGCCCTGCCGGCCGTCCTCGACCACCCGCCACAACGCCTCGCGGCACGCGCTCAGCCGGTCGAGATAGACCGACGCGACGCCGAGCCGGATGATCGCCCACGGGTTGTCGGTGCGGGCCAGGCCGTCGGTCTCGGCCTTGAGCAGCGGCAGTACGGCGTGGCCGCGCCGGGCCGGGTCCCAGTTGCCGGCCAGGATCGTCAGGTCGGCCGGTGCGTCGGGACCGAGCCGTTCCATGTGGGCGTCGAACGGTGCCCACAGCTCGGCCCGGCCGCTGAAGTAGCAGACCGTCGCGAGCAGGGCGAGTGCGTCGGTCAGCGTCTTGGCGTCGACCTTGTGCGCGTGCGCTTCGAGGGCGAGCGTGAGCAGCCGGTGCGGGGTGTCGATCGCGCAGTCGCGGTTGAACAGCACACAGGCCGCGGCCGTCGACAACTGCAGCGAGCAGGTCGGGTCGATCAGCGAACGGTTCGCGGTCTCCAGCAGGTCGGCGGCGTTGCCGAGCTCGCCGATCACCTCAGCGCCGATGATCGCGGCCTGCGCCAGCCGGCGGACGCGCGCGTCCCGGTCGACGCTCAGCTCGGCGGCGCGGGTCAGGGTCTCCACGCTGGCCACGGCGTCGCCGCGGCCGAGCACGATGTGCGCGGCCTGGTCGACGATCTCGGCGACCGTCTCGTCCGGCTCGATGGTGGCCTCGGCGAGGTGCCAGGCCCGGCGGACGGGGTCGGTGCAGCGGTCGGCGAGCAGCTTGTGCGCGCGGCGGCGGTCGCCGATCGCGGACAGCTCGACGACGGCCAGCCGGCTCAGCGGATGCCGGAAGAGCAGCTTGCCGTTGCGTTCGTGGAGCTGGGCGACACCCTCGTCGAGCGCCGCGCGGACCGGACCGTGGACGTCGACGGCCCGCTGGTCGATCGGGCTGGACAGCGCGGCGAGCAGCAGCAGTTCGCGGGTCGCCTCGGGCAGGCCGCTGATCCGCTCGGCGAACATGTCCTGCAGCCGGCTGCCGATCGGGAGCGTCGTGATGGTGGCCGATCCGTGCCGGACCGACGGCAGCTCGGTCAGGGCGAGCGGGTTGCCCTGCGCCTCCTCGGCGATCCGGCGGCGGTCGCGCGAGGTCAGCTCGGGGTGGCGGTGCCGGAGCAGCTCGCCGCTGGCCGCGTCGTCGAGAGGACCGATGACGAGCTGCGGCATCCCGCCGTACTCGAAGAAGGCGGTGCTGCCGGTCCGGCGGCCGATCAGCAGGCCGACCGGAAGCTCGGCGAGGCGCCGGGCGACCAGGCCGAGCACGACGGCGCTCGACCGGTCGACCCAGGGGATGTCGTCGACCACGAGCAGGACCGGCGTCGCGACGGACAGATTCGCGAGCAGGTCGAGCACGGCGTTCGAGACCGTGAGGAAGTTCGGTACCGGGCCGCTCTCGAGCCCGAGCGCGACGCGCAGCGGCTGGCTGCCGCGGCCACGCACGACCGGCAGCAGCAACTGGTTCAGTCCGGCGAAACTGATGTCGGCCTCGAACTCGACCCCGGCCGCGCGCAGGACCCGCTGGTCCTGCTCGGCGGCGTACGCGGCTGCGTCGTCGAGCAGCACGCTCTTGCCGATACCGACCTCGCCGACGACCAGCAACGCGTCGCCGGATTCCACCGTCTTGCGGATCTCCGCCCGCTCGACCTCACGGCCGATCAGGCAGGCCCTCGTCCTCGAGCCGTTCACGTTCTTCTCCGAGCCACCCCACGGATGTAGCAAAGACTACATCCACCTACCCGAGGTATTACCCGTTACGGCGTTACGGATTTCCACCGTCATTTGACCGATGCCGGGGACCGGCGCCGTCCGCACGCTGGGGTGCGACGCAGCCTCACGAAAGGACAGTGACATGACGGGCAAGCTCTCTGGCAAGGTCGCGATCGTCGCCGGCGGCTCGGCGAACATCGGCAAGCTGTTCGCCGAGGCACTGGCCGACGACGGCGCCGACGTGGTCGTGCACTATAACAGCCCGCGCCGGTCCGACGAGGCCGACGTCGTGGTCAAGGACCTGGCCAACCGCGGGGTCCGGGCGTTCTCGCACCAGGCCGACCTGACCAGCAACGCCGAGATCACCCGGCTGGTCGACACCGCGATCGACCGGTTCGGCAGCTGGGACATCCTGGTCAACACCGCCGGCCTGATCATCCGCAAGCCGCTGGCCGAGACCACCGAGGACGAGTACGACCGCTCGTTCGCGATCAACGCCAAGATCCCGTTCTTCTTCATGGCCGAGGCGGCCGGCAAGATGGCCGACAACGGGCGGATCGTCACCATGGTGACCACCCAGGTCGCGGTCACCGCCGCCACCTACTCGGCGTACGCCGGCAGCAAGGCCCCGGTCGAGCACTTCACCAAGGCCTTCGCCAAGGAGGTCGGCGCCCGCGGCGTCACGGTGAACTGCATCGCCCTCGGCCCGCAGAAGACGCCGTTCTTCTTCGACGCCGAGACCCCGGACACGATCGCCTGGCTGAGCGGCATGACCGTCACCGGCGAGCTCGGCGACCCGCACGACGTGGTTCCGGTGATGCGGTTCCTGACCGCGCCGGAGACGCGCTGGGTGACCGCCCAGACGGTCTACGTCAACGGCGGCATGATCTCCCCGATCAACTGACCGCCGGACGGTCACGGGTTGTCGACAGTGGTCACGCAGCGTCCTACACTCGCCAGCGGGGGTGGGGGAGATGCCGACAGCCGAAGAGGCTTACACGGAATCGATGTTCGGGCAGTTCAGCTACCTGGCCAACTGGTTGCCCGGTACGCCGCTGAAGCTCGGCCTGATCGGGGTGCTGCAGGGAAAGACGTTCGTCCCGAAGTCGCCGATCGGAACCTTCGGGGTGAGGTTCGGCACGACCAGCGAGCCGGGTCCGCAGCAGTCGCTGCAGTTCCAGTCGTCGAGCGAGATCAAGGTCGACGTCAAGGTCGCCGGTGAGGTGTCCAAGCTGGTGCCGGCGCTGCCCGAGGCGCAGGCCGGGGCCGCGGTGTCGTTCGGGGCGAGCAGCGGCGTGGTCTTCCACGCCCGGGGGATCACGATCAGCAGGGTCAGCGACGTGATCGGCCTCGAGGCGGCGATCTGGGACCTGTGGGACCGCGGCATCTGGAACCCGGACTGGGTGGTGATCACCGAGCTGGTGAAGGCCGACCGGACCACGGTGCTGATCTCCGAGGGCCGGTACGGCAAGGTCGAGCTCGGGGTCAGCGCGGCGGTGCCGGCCGGGCCGGTCGACCTCGGTGACCTGACCGGCGACCTGAGCGTCGTGTCGTCGTACGGCATGCACACGCAGCTGATCGGCGAAGGCGGGCTGAGTCCGCTGTTCCGCGCCGTACGGATCAAGAAGAGCCTGTTCGGTACGAAGATCACCGGCGCTCGCGCGGCGCTGCCGCCGACGGAGCCCGGGGTGACGCCGCGTCGCGGTGCGGAGCGTCCTGACGGCGACTTGACCGAGGACGCCACGGACTAGCGGGCAGGCACCTCATGCAGCGCGATCCTGTACCGGCCGGTCCCGGTCGGACGGCGGTGCCGGACCTCGACCCGGTAGTCGCCTTCCATCAGCGCGAGCTCGACGCGGACGTTGCCGCCGAGCCCGCCCTCGGCGATGTCGGCGATCGGTGCTTCGGTGCCGCCCCGGAAGACCTGCAGCTTGAGGTCGGTGTAGCCCGAGGTCTCGAGCCGGTACTCGCCGGGATGGTCGATCGTGAAGTGGAAGGCGTTCGTGGCGTCCGGCGTCGCGATCCGGGCGTCCTGCGGCGGCCCGTCGCAGACCAGTATGGTCGCTGCCGCGTCGGTCGCCGGGTAGCTCTGCGCGATGAACTCGCGGTCGAGCACCGACAGCGTCCGGTTGGCCTTGACCTCGTACCGGCCGGCGGTGAGCTCGGGCGGGATCGCGTAGAGCATGATCGACCGCGGGTCGAAGGCGGTGTGCCGGGTCTGACTGGTCGCGTACTTCGTGAGGAGGTTGCGCTCGATCTCCTCGTCGCTCCAGCCGTTCAGCGGCCCGCCGTAGTGCCGGTAGACGGCGGGCAGGTCCCACGGGATGCCCGCGGCCGGGCTGGAGTGCTCGTGCACGCAGCCGATCGCGTGCCCGAACTCGTGCAGCACCACCGGCTGCCACTCGTCGGGCTCGTCCTCGCGGAGCCAGCCGAAGTTCATCGTCGGCTCGCTGGGCGCCGCGGTCAGCGCCTCGGTGCCGACCAGCGACCACGAACCGCCCGGTACGAAGGCGATCCGGACCTCGGCGGTGCGCGGGTCGTCGACGAACGCGAACCGCAGCTTCGCGTGGTTCGTCCACTCGGTCGCCAGCGCCCGCACGCCCTCGCGTTGCGCTGCGGACCCGTCCAGGAAGGCGATCCGCAGCGTCCGGCCGTTGCTCCACATCCGCCTGGTCTCCAGCGCGAGGCGCAACCTCTGCTGCTTGGTCCTCGGCTTCGGGGCGTCGGGTGCGTTGGCCGGGCGTTCGTCGACGGCTCGCTCGGCGGCCTCCAGCACGAGATCGTCCTCGAGCGTCCGATCGACACAGCAGCGGATCAGTTCGTCCCCCATGGGCGCCACAGTGACACCGCTTCGAGCAGGAAGCCAGCCCGATGACGCTCCGGTTCGTGGTGAAGGTCGACCAGGCGTGGAAGCTGACCACGACCTGCCCTGACCTGCCCGCGTGGGAACCCGAGTCGGCCGGGCCGGACGAGCTGATCCGGATCGATGACGGGACCGGCCACACGATCCCGCGGCCGCCGTACGAGCTGCATCATCGGGACGCCGATCACGATGGTCTTGCGGCGGCCTCCGATGCCGCCGAAGTGATGGCCCTGTACGACGCGCTGCGCGAACGCCGGGCGACCCGCGACGAGCAGGAGCGCTTCGGGCACTACCTGTTCGACGTACTGCTCGGCAACGATCGCTGGTCCGAGATCCTGCAGACCGCCCAGGCGTACGGCCACCAGGCGATCGAGCTGGCGCTGGCGCTGCGACCCGACGACATCGACCTCGCGCGACTGAACTGGGAGATGCTCTGCGCCGGCGGCGGTTTCGTCGTCGCCGGGACACCGACGACGAAGGTCGCGATCACCCGCCTGGTCGAGACGGCGTACGCCGCGCCACCGCCGCTCGGCGTACCGCCGCGGGCGTTGTTCGTGATCGGCTCGTCCTGGCACGACGAGACGCTGCGGCCGGCTGCCGAACTGCTCGCGCTGCTCAAGCTCGGCCACGACGGACGCGCATTGCGCTACCGGGTGCTGGAGCACGCTCGGCCGCAGCAGATCCGCCGCGAGATCGAGGAGTTCCAGCCCGAGATCGTGCACTTCGTCGCGCACGGCGGCATCGACGCGGAGACCCGCCGCGGGTACCTGCTGCTCAAGCCCGACGAGCACGAAGCCGCCGAACGCCGGTACGCCGACCAGATCCTCTCCGACCTGCGCCGCGCTCCGGTCCCCGCGACGATCGTGGTCCTGAGCGCCTGCTCGACCGCCGGGGCGCCGGGCTCCGAGCGGCTGTTCGGCGCGAACGACGCGACCTCGATGGCCGCCGAACTGGTTGCCGGAGGCATTCCGGTCGTCGTCGGCATGGCCGGGCGGGTCGCGGATCTGGCCAGCCGGTTGTTCTCGCGGACCTTCGCCGAGTCGGTCGTGCACGGCGAGCCGCTGGTCCGGGCCACCGCCGAGGCGCGGGCCGCTGCGTTCGCGACCACCGAGGATCCGGTCGCGGGGATGGACTGGGCGTTGCCCGCTGTGTTCCTGTCCAGCCAGGTCCCGACCGACTACCGGCCGCTCGACACGACCGCGACGCAGGAACGCTGGGACGAGCTGGACGGCTGGATCCGCGGGTACGACGACGGGCACCTGCCGGTCTTCTGCGCGCGGGAGAACTTCCTGCCGCCGTTCCGCCGGATGTTCGAGCCGGGCACGAAGAAGTACGGGCTGGCGGCGTACACGGGCTCGCAGTTGAAGGGGACCGGGCGGACGAGGTTGCTGCGGGAGCTGGCGGCTCATGCTTTGCGCGACGGGCATCTGCCGTTGCTGCTGACCTCGGATCGCGATCATCCGCGGACGGCGTCCGGGCTCGGGAAGCTGTTCCTCGACGAGATCTCGCGGGTGCGGGTGAACGTGCTGGGGATCGACGAGGAGGACACCCAACTGCTGGCGCTCGAGGCCGACGCGCGAGATCGCCTGGAGCTGAACGTGCGGATGGCGCTGGAGCGCGCCGGCGAGGTGACGTCGCTGGTGCTGAACCGTGCGCTGCAGACCGACCTGAAGAACCTGCGCCGCGACGTCGCCCGGCAGATCCCGTACTTCGCCGGGCTGCAGAGCCGGATCGTGGTGCTGATGGACGACATCGACGAGTACGGCGGACTGCTGGACGACCTACTCGATCGGACGAACGGGTTGTTCACGCCGTACGGGCTGGGGACGAAGGCGTTGCCGGTGCCGGTGGTGCTGACGTGGGCGCACGGCCGCAGCGGGGACCAGTGGGTGCGTTCGCTGATCCCGAACCAGCAGGAGCATCCGTGGCTGGAGGTGGTCGAGCTGGCGCCGTTCTCGACGGTGAACGGTGAGGACTTGATGGCCTATCAGACGGTGCTGCTGCATCCGTTCGCTGGTGCTGGGGTCGCTGCGGATCATGTGCTGGGGAAGTCGTGGGTGTTCAACCCCGATGTCGGGCAGGCGCTGTTCCATGCCGTGCGCAACAATGCGCGGAACACCTTGAAGGGGATTCCGTTCAACTTCCACCAGCCGGCGTACGAGATCTGGGTGGAGCTGGCACAGCAGACCGGGTTCGTCGTGCCTGCGCGGGACGAGGATCACCTGACGTGGCTGAAGGCGGACCGATGAGCAGCGAGCCGGGGATCGCGGAGCTGGAACGGCGGATCACGGCGGACGTCGTACGGCGACGGCGGGCGGAGCTGGACGAGCTGGGGCGACATGCGCTGCTGTGGCTGGCGGTGACGCCTTCGTGGACCTGGCCGCTGGCGGAGGCTTGCTCGTTTCCGGTTGATGATCTGGATGCGTTTGTCGATCGGGCGGTCCGGGCGGGGATCTGCCGGGTGGCAAGGGCTGGTCGGGGTGGTGGGGATCAGGAGCTGAGGCTGCTCGCGGGGTTGGCGGAGTGGCTGCCGGCTGGACTGGTTGAGGAGGCGCTGCGCCTCGCGGCGGAGGCTGACGATGCTGGGCTGCAGGCGAGCGCAGTGGTCGCGCTGGCGCCGGTTGCTGCGCAGTGGGGGACGGTTGTCGAGTGTGTGTCGGCGATCGACCGTCCCGGGCCGCGGGCAACGGCTTGGGCGGGGATCTTCGGGTTCTTGCCTGAGGAGGAGCGCATTCGGCTGCTGCCGGAGGCGGTGGCGGCGGTGCTGGCGGTGCCTCGGGTGGATCATCGGCCGGGGTTGCTGGGGGAGCTGGCGAGGTGCTTGCCGGAGGAGGCGCGTGCCGGCGTCGTACCGGAGATCGCGGACGCGGTGGATGCGCTGAGCGATCCGGTTGATCGAGCGACTGCGTTGGTCGAGGTTGCGGATCTGGTGCCGAGGGAGGTGGAGCTCGATGGACTGGAGGAACCGGCGGACCGGGCGCGGCTGCGGTTGGATCTGATCCGGCGGCGGCCGTCCCGCGGGTTGGCGGCGCGGGCGCTCGAGGATGCACGGCAGGTGGTGGACCCGGTCGAGCGGGATCTGCTGCTGCTCGCGGTGGTGCAGGCGGATCCTTACGTGGAAGGCGATCTTGGGATCCAGGACCCGCAGACCCGGGCGTTGGCTTACGGGCTGGGATCAAAGCCGAAGCCGCTCACTCTGACCCAGCTGCTCGAAGGTCTCGCCGACCCGGCCACCCGAGTCACCGTTGCGGCCACGATCCTCGCCTCCAGGCGGGAGCTGGCTGTTGTGGATCTGGCGCTGCGAGCTGCTGCCGAGTTGCCGGACACTGCGGAATCGGCCGGGCCGTTGGCTGCCCTCGCCTCTGCTCTGGAAGGCGCGGCTGCGGCACCGATCATCCAGCGAGGCCTCCGCGCCGTCGCGCAGATCGGCGAGCCTGCTCGCCGCATCCAAGCGGGTCTCAACTTCGCCCCCGCGCTTCCACCCGACGTACTCGCCGACTACGCCGCGACCGTCAACTCCATCGAGGACTTCCCCACGCGCCTTCGGCTGCTCACGCGGCTGGTTCCGCTGCTCGACGATCCTCAGCGCGCGCAACTGATCGGGGACGCGCTGCGTATCGTCCGCAACCGCGGCTCCGCCGACAGCTTCTGGATGCCCGACGCCGTGCGGCACGACGTACTGGCTCAGCTCGACGTCCCCGAGTCCCTTCTCCACAAAGTCGTGCACGACATCGCCTCGGCTGTCAGCCGGACCCGCGCCCAGGTCCCCGCCCCCGTCCAGCGCTGGGCGCGCTTCGCCCAAGCCACCGCCGGTCGACGCCTCTCCGCGGCCGGGGCCGCGCGCTTCCTCGACCACGAAGTCAGCCGCGCCCTGACCGCCCGCGACCTCCCCGGCGCCCTCGACTGGATCGACACCGCGAAGCTCCTCGCCGCCACGCTCGGCAACGAGCTGGAAGGCTCGGTCCGGTACGCCGCCCGCCGGGTCGAGCTGCTGTACCGCCAGCGCCAGGACGCCCGTCGAGCCGTCCCGCTGCTCCTCCTCGACGAACAGGTCAACGCCTTCGAAGACCTGCTGGCCGACGCCGGAGATGCCTGGGCGCTGCACTACCTGGGCTCCGGCGGCGTCGGCAAGACCACCTTGCTGAGCCATCTGATCCGCTCCGCCGACGAGTACGAGATGGCCGTCGGTCGCGTCGACTTCGACTACCTCACGCCCGACTACCCGCGCGAACGCCCTGGCCAGCTGCTCCTGGAGCTGATGGCGGAGCTGCAGCTGTACGCCCGCGCCGGCCACGAGGAGTCCACCGTCGCGGCGTTCCACCAGAACGTCTCCACCCTGCACCGCACCTGGAACGCCGTACCGGCCTCCGAACGGCCCGAGCCGGTCGACGACCCCGACTTCCAGGCTCTCCTGACCACCTTCTGCGACTACCTCACTCTGCTCGGCCGCCGCCGAGTGGTGATCTTCCTCGACACCTGCGAGGAACTCGTCCGCTGGCAACCCGGCGACACCCACCTGCCGAGCGTGACCGCGACGTTCACGATCCTGGAGACGGTCCGCGCGATGCTCGACCGTGCGGGTGTCGATCTCAAGGTCGTCTTCGCCGGCCGCCGTCCTCTTGCCAGCGGCAACGGTCCCGGGCCCGGCGAGTGGACCGTGGAGGGGAGCGTCGACGACCTGCCGGCGCGCCCGTACCTGCGCGTGCACGAGATCCGGGGCTTCACCGAGGCGCAGGCCCGCGAGTACCTGCGCAGGATCCGCAAGCTCGACGTACCTGCGGAGGTCGAGACGGAGGTCCTCGCGCGGAGCGAGCAGCAACAGGACGCTCGGGTGCTCCGGACGGGGGAGCCGCGTGTGGACTCGCCCGACGAACCGAGCACGATGCGGGTCGACGAGCCGAGCGCGAGCTCGACCGGTGATCACGCGACTTCGGCGGGCGATCGGCGGTATCTGCCGTTCGACCTCGCGCTCTACGCCGACTGGCTGCTCGCCGACAGCACCCTGACCGCCGAGGAGATCCGCAGCGGCGGCGTGGACCCGTACATCGACCGCCGCATCGTCGCACGTGTGAAGTCGGAGGCCGCCAAGTCCCTCCTCCCGGCGCTCGCGCTCGTTCACCGAGCCGACGCCCCACTCCTCGAGGCCGTCTTCGACGGCGACCACGAATCCTTCCGCGAGGCCTTCGAGGCCCTGGCCGACCACGAGTGGATCCGCCGCTCGGCCGGCCCCGACCCGGCGGCCCGCGTGGAGCTCCAGTTCGAACCCCGCATGCACGACCGCCTCCGCGCGTACTACGAGCACGACGACCGCATCGACGAGCTCGACCGGGTACGCCGTGACCTGGTCCCCGTCCTCGAAGATCGCCTCGACCACCGCCAGCTGGGCGAGCTCTCCCCACTCCTCGTCGACGACGCCCTGAAGCTCCTCCCGGAAGACACCGCCGCCGACCACGTCCACACCCTGGTCCTCCGAGCCGCAGCCGGCGCCCGCTGGGACTGGATCGAAGAACTGGTCCGCCAGTTGCTCGGCGACAACGGCCTCCTCGGCCGCCACCCGCGGCACCCGGCGCGCCCGTCGGCCGAGGCGGCCCACGCGGCCTGGCTCACCCACGAGGGCCGGCAGGAAGAGGCGCAGGGCTTCTGGTCGTCGGTCCTCACCTCCGCGCAGCTGGACAACGACGGCTCGCGAGCGATCTGGCTGAGCCGCCGCGCACTGCTGAGCGCGAACGAGGTAGGAGAGATCGGCCAGGTGCTCCGCCAGACCCAACGCGCTCCGGTGCCGATGGCGACCGGCACGACGGAACCCGCGGCGGGTGCACGGGATTCGGCGGGTCGGGACGGTTCACCCGGCTCTGCGGGGCCAACGGGTTCGGCGGGCCCGGGCGGTCCACCTGGCTCGGTGGGTTCGTCGGCGATACCGCTCCTCCGCGTCGAGCCCGAGGACCTGCAGCTTGTCGCCTCATGCTGTGCGGCGCTGGATCGGGTTGCTGACTTCGACGAGCTGCGGGAGGTGAGCTTCCTCGACGAGTGGCTGGACGACGTCGAGCGGTGGGAGCTGCCGCCGTACCTGCGGGCCCACGTTCAGTTGCTCCGGGCAAGGATGTTGGCGGAGAACACGTTCGCGCTCGACGTCGCGGAGGTGATCTGGGCGGAGTCCGAGCAGGTCTGGCTCGATCTGGTCGTGCCGGACTCGATGCGCGACCGGATCCGCCTGTACCGAGTGGCGCTGAGCGTGGTGAGTCCAGTCGACGACGAGACGATGGCGCTGTGGTCGGACGAGGCGACGCGGACCATCGACGGGGAGCGCCTGCGGTCGGCGGTGCTGCGGGAGCAGCTCGCGCGGCGGCCGGTGAGCGGCGCGGTGGCGGAGGAGCTGCTCGAGTGGGACCGGTTCGAGGTGCGGCCGCGGCCCGTCTGCGGAGTGCATCGGCGAACCCAGCCGCTGTTCGTGTCGGCGGCGTACGCGCTGCTGTCGGACGGGGACCCGGAGCGTGCGCTTCAGGTGCTGGGCGAGCGACTGGCCTCGGCTGAGGATGGCGACCTGGAGACGGTTCGAGCGGCTGAGCTCGCGACGTTGCACGTCCTGCGCCGGGCGCGCATCGCGGCTCAGCGGTACCTGGTCTACCGGTGCATCCGGTCCGACGATCGCGAGGTGCGCGAGGCCGCGCTCGCCGTACTGGCGCTGACGGCCGAACCGCAGGAGGTGCAGAGTCTCGCTCCGGACGAGTGGCAGTACCAGGCGGCGTTCGGCGCCGGCTCGCGGGAGCGGCTGCGGGCCCTCGGCGAGGCGAAGGGCTGGCGGACGCGAGCGGATCGGCGAGTGGGCGAAGAGCTGGACCGGATGGAATGGCGGGCGCTGACCGGAGTGGAGACCACGACGTACAGCGTGGCTTTCCCGAGCGACCCGATCGCGAGCGCGCAGGCGCGGCTGCGGCTGAGCGCCTTCGACCGGAACATCCGCGAGTCGATCCCCGAAGGGCTCGGGCCGCGGCGGCTCGGGGAGCTGGCCTTCGAGGCCGGCGAGCTGATGGCACTGCGGCTGCCGGATCGTGCGGCCGAGCTGCTCGACCTGGCCGTGGCATGGTTCCGGACCGCCGGCGACCCGCTGTCGGCGGCAGAGGCTGAGGTGTGTGCCGCGATCGCGCACGCCCACGCGCGGCCGGACCGGCTGAGTGAGTCCGAGGGGCTGGAGCTGCTGGGGCGGATGATGGAGGCCCGGCGGACGAGCGACGAGTTGTCGACGCAGCTGAGCCCGGATCCCGACCCCGGCGAGCGCGGTCCCATGCGCCCGGGCTCGTCGGTCTTCCCGGCCGGGATGGATCAGAACGGGTGGCCGATCCGGGCCGTGTTCGTGGAGATGTGGGCGCAGGGTTCGCGGAGCGCCGACGACGCGTCGCTGCCGGTCGAGTTCCAGCATGGCCGGTACGACTTCGAGCTCCCTGGGCGTGCTCGGCGGGTGCCGACCACCGTGGTGACCGGGGTGGCGGCTGTTGTCGGCGTGGCCGTGGCGACGGCTGTGCAGGTGTGGTCGGGGCAGCGGTTGCTGGCTGCGCTCGGGGTCTCGCTGGCGGCTGTGGCGGTGCTGGTCGCGTTGCCGATCGGGGTCGTGTGGTTCGCGCGGATGATGACGCGGACGGTCACGGATCTCGGGCGGCAGGGGACCGCGGCGCGGATCGTCGTACGGGCTGTTGGCAATGGTGTGGTGACCGTCGAGCTGCGGATTCGGGAGGCGGGGCTGCATCGGCGGGAGGCTTCGGTGCTGGAATCGATTCGGTTGATGGGGGACCTGTACGGCGCGATCCTGGCACGGCGGCCGGCGCGGTTGTTCGATAGTGCGGAGCGGGTTGCGGCGACGGTTTCCTGGCAGCCGGGGACACGGCTGGGTGGGCTGCCGGTCGAGGTGGTGCGGCCGCTGCGGGAGTTGCGGGAGGCACAGGGGAGGACCAACCTGTGCGTGGATCTCGACGTACCGCTGGAGCTTGCGGGGCTGGACTGGGAGCGAGCGGTCGAGACGGCGGTGGACGGTCGGCCGCCGCTGCAGCCGGGGTCGGGGCCGCTGTACGTCTCGCGGGTGACGAGTGCGCCGGCGGGCAAGCTGCCGCCGATGAACCGACGGGAGTTGTCCTTCGGGGTTGTTGCGTCGTCGGCTTGGATTCGTGGGGCCGATCAGGTGTGGTCGCGGGTTGCGGAGCCGTTGCGGGCTTCGGATGAGCTGGTGCGGCCGACGGTGTTCCATGCGATCGGGCAGCCTTCGCGGACCGGGGACTGGTTGGAGATCCCGGGGGACTCGGTGAGCTCGTCGTCGTCGGCTCCGGCACCCGGCAGGCGGTTGACCGGCGACTTCCTGCCTGGTGGGACGACGCTGGTGGTGCTCCAGGTCGAGCCGTACGCGATCGAGCGGCGGACGGCGACCGACCGCGACGCCGTCGCCGGGCTGAAGCAGTTGGCGTACGGCGTACATGCGAACGGCGCTTGGGCCGTGGTGGTGATCCCGAGCCTGCCGCCTGAGCTGGCGACCGAGGTGGTGACGGTCATTGCCGACACGCTGAGGCTCGAGCGGGACCGGTTCTACAGGCTCGGGGCGTCGCTGGTCCGGAAGATCCAGCGGGAGGACCCGTTGGCCAGTCGGCTGCGGGAGGCGCGGCGTCAAGCGCAGGCGATCGTGCGTGGGTGGGACGGGTGGTCGGAGGAGACGCCGGAGAGTCTGCCGGTGGAGCTGGCCGATGACATCTGCCTGTATCTGCGCGACGGTGCGGTGCGGAGCTGACCACCGGGCGGCAGCTGCGCGGGGTGAGGGGAGCGTGCGGCGCAGGTCGGTGTGGATCAACCACCCCCGTGGGGCAGGATGGGCTCATGACTTCTCCGACGACCCCCGACAGCACGTCGTACCGGCCGGATGCGGAGGTGGTGGAGCTGTGCAGCGAGCTGATTCGCTTCGACACCACCAACTACGGCAACGGGAAGAGCAACGGCGAGCGGGGTGCGGCGGAGTACGTCGCGGCGAAGCTCGACGAGGTGGGGATCGAGTCGACGATCTACGAGTCGGAGCCGGGGCGGGCGACGCTGGTCGCGCACTGGGAGGGGGAGGACCAGTCGGCCGACCCGCTGCTCGTGCACGGGCACCTGGACGTCGTACCGGCGGACCCGAAGGACTGGAAGGTCGATCCGTTCGCCGGTGAGATGTTCGACGGGTGCGTCTGGGGTCGCGGTGCGGTCGACATGAAGGACTTCGACGCGATGGTGCTGTCGGTGGTCCGGGCGCGGCAGCGGGCCGGGGTCAAGCCGCGGCGGCCGGTGCGGCTGGTGTTCACGGCCGACGAGGAGGCCGGCGGCCTGTACGGCGCGCAGTGGCTGATCAACAACCACCCGGACACGATCGCGGACTGCACCGAGGGGATCGGTGAGGTCGGCGGGTTCTCGATCACCGTGCAGGACGACCTGCGGCTGTACCTGATCGAGACGGCCGAGAAGGGCATGAACTGGATGCGCCTGAAGGCCCGCGGCACCGCCGGGCACGGGTCGATGGTGAACGACGACAACGCGGTCACCGAGCTGGCGCGGGCGGTGACCCGGATCGGCGAGCACGAGTGGCCGCTGCGGATCACGCCGACCGTGCGCGAGTTCCTGAAGACGCTGGAGGACCTGCTCGGCACCGAGCTGGACCCCGAGGACCGGTCCGGCGTGCTGTCGAAGCTCGGCTCGTTCAGCCGGATGTTCGGCGCGACGATCCGCAACACCGCCAACCCGACGATGCTGAACGCCGGCTACAAGGTGAACGTCATCCCCGGCGACGCCGAGGCGCACATCGACGGCCGGTTCCTGCCGGGGTACGAGGACGAGTTCTTCGCCACCATCGACGAACTGCTCGGCGACAAGGTGCAGCGCGAGACGGTGATCGAGGACATCGCGCTGGAGACCGAGTTCAGCGGCGGCCTGGTCGAGGCGATGAAGTCGTGCCTCGCGGCCGAGGACCCGCAGGCCCGTACGGCGCCGCTGCTGATGTCCGGCGGCACCGACGCGAAGTCGTGGTCCCGCCTCGGCATCCGCTGCTTCGGCTTCGTCCCGCTGCAACTCCCGCCGGACCTGGACTTCATGGGGATGTTCCACGGCATCGACGAGCGAGTCCCGACGGCGTCGCTGGAGTTCGGCTCGCGGGTGCTCGACCGGTTCCTGACGGAGGCCTGAAAACCGCTGGGGGCTCGGCTGCCGGTGGGATGCTGGCCGGGATGCCCGAGATCGTCATCACCACGCTGGCCGAGCGGCCGGAGGTCACGCCGTACCTGGGGGACTTCTGGGGTGTGTGGCCGCGGTTCATGCTGAACGACCTGATCGCGGATGCGTTGCTGTGGCGGGTGACGGAGGAGTTCGCCGATCAGTGCCTGATCGCGACCGAGGACGGGGAGCTGGTCGCGCATGCTCGGAGCATCGGGTTTTGCTTTCGGGTCCGGGGATCGGACGGAGCTGCCGGCTGGCGGGTGGGATCAGGTGATGCAGTGGGGTGCGACGATCTCGATCGCGGGCGGGTGCAACGATCATCGGGGTCGCGCCGCGGTCGATGGTGATCGCGGGGACGCTGGGGGAGTGGCGCGCGTGGACGGGGTTGCCGTTCGACCGCACGGGGCCGGTGCTGGTGCCGAAGGCGCTGGCGCCGGTGATGTGCGATGCGGAGCATGACCATGCGGTGTACGTCGAGCCGAATGTCTGGGTGCGGCACGACTTGTAGAAAGTGCTCAGAGCGTCCGCATCACCTTGATGATGCGCCGCCGGAGCCACACCTTTCGGCGCCCGTCGGGATACCGCCGCAGCCGGGCGAGTTCCCAGCCGCCGTACTCGGCGTGTTCGGTGAGCAGGCGGCGGACCGCTCCGCGGGACTCTGTTCGGGACACCTCGAACTGCTGCAACTCGTACTCGGCCATCCGCACCTCCGTCACTTCAGGCGTTACCTCACGACACATCCTCCAGCGCGGCCGTGATGGCCGGCGGAAGGGTGAGCTCCTCCGTTCCCAGCACCGACTTCAACTGCATCGCCGTCCGGGCGCCGACGATGGCCGCCGTCACGCCCGGCCGGTCCCGGACCCAGGTCAGGGCGACCTCGAGCGGGCTCCAGCCGAGCCCGTCGGCGGCGCGGGCGACCGCTTCCACGATGCCCGAACCGCGGCCGTCGAGGTAGGGGTCGACGAATCTGGACAGATGCTGAGACGCGGCCCGGGAGTCCGCGGGGATCCCGGTCCGGTACTTCCCAGTCAACACGCCCCGTCCAAGCGGCGACCAGGCCAGTACGCCGATGCCGAGCCCACCGGCGGCGCGGATGGCGTCGGCTTCGGCGTCGCGGGCGAGCAGCGAGTACTCGACCTGGTTCGAGACCGGTACGGCGCGACCGGGCCAGGCCTGCTGCCAGGTGACGGCCCGGGCCGACTTCCAGCCCGCGTAGTTCGACACCCCGACGTACCGGACCTTGCCGGAGCTGACCGCGTGGTCGAGCGCCGAGAGCGTCTCCTCCAGCGGTACGTCGTCGGACCAGGTGTGCAGCTGCCACAGGTCGATGTGGTCGACGCCGAGCCGCCGCAGCGACCCTTCCAGATCGCGGAGCAGCGCACCGCGCGAGGTGTCGGTGATCCGTTCGCCGCGCCGGACGCTGAACCCCGCCTTGGTCGCGATGACCAGGTCGTCGCGGTCGACGACGTCGCTGATCAGCGAGCCGATCAGGCGCTCGCTGTCACCGTCCCCGTACGCCGCCGCGGTGTCGATCAGGGTCCCGCCCGCCGCCACGAAGGCGGCGAGCTGTTCACGGGCCTCGTGCTCGTCGGTGTCCCGGCCCCAGGACATCGTGCCCAGTCCGAGGCGGCTCACCGCCAGACCACTGTGACCCAGATAGCGCTGCTGCATACACCGAGCCTATTGCCGACGACCGGGAACGGCTCGTTAGGCTCGCCTGTCATGCGACTCGGACTCAACATCGGCTTCGTCCTCGGTGGCGACGACCACCTCGATCACCTGAGGCTGGTGAAGGAGGCCGAAGCGCTCGGTTTCTCGGTCACCTGGGCCGCGGAGGCGTACGGCTCGGACGCGGTGACGCTGCTCACCTGGATCGCCGCGCAGACCTCGACGATCGACGTCGGCGCCGGCGTCCTGCAGATCCCCGCCCGGACCCCCGCGATGACCGCGATGACCGCGGCGACCCTCGACCGGCTGTCCGGCGGCCGGTTCCGGCTCGGTCTCGGCGTGTCCGGCCCGCAGGTGTCCGAGGGCTGGCACGGGGTCCGCTTCGCGAAGCCGCTGGAGCGCACCCGCGAGTACGTCGAGATCGTCAACCGCGCGCTCCGCCGCGAGACGATCGCGTACGACGGCAGGCACTTCACGCTGCCGCTGCCGGACGGCCCGGGCAAGGCGCTGAAGCTGTCCACCCGCCCGCTGCGTGACCACGTGCCGGTGTACCTTGCGGCGGTCGGGCCGAAGAACCTCGAACTGGCCGGCGAGATCGCCGACGGCTGGCTCGGCATCCTGAACGACCCCGCGTACCTGGGAGAACAGTTGAACCACATCCGGACGGGCCGCGCGACGCGCGAGCCCGGCCTCGGCCTGGACGGCTTCGACGTCGTCGCGACCGTGCCGGTGATGACCGGCGACGACCTGCAGGCCGCCGCCGACCCGATCCGCGGCTACACCGCCCTGTACGTCGGGGGGATGGGCAGCCGGGAGAAGAACTTCTACAACCAGCTCGCGGTGCGGATGGGCTACGCCGACGCCGCCAAGGAGGTCCAGGACCTGTACCTGGCCAAGCAGCACCGGGAGGCGATGGCGGCCGTCCCGTTCGGTTTCATCGACGCGATCTCGCTGCTCGGCGACAAGGCGCGGATGGCCGACAAGCTCACGGCGTACGCCGAAGCCGGGGCCACCACGCTCGCCCTGACCCCGTTCGCCTCGACGGTGGACGAGCGGGTCGCCGCCCTGCGCCAGGTGTCCGAAGCCCTCGACCACGCCGGGATCGGTGACTGAGACTTGTCCATCTGGGACGCCATCATCCTCGGCATCGTCGAGGGGCTCACCGAGTTCCTGCCCGTCTCGAGCACCGGGCACCTGACCATCACCTCGAAGATCCTGGGTCAGCAGATCGACGACCCGGCGATCACGGCCTTCACGGCGGTGATCCAGTTCGGCGCGATCGCGGCGGTTGTGCTGTTCATGTGGAAGGACATCAGGACGTACGCCGTGGCCTGGTTCAAGGGGCTGCGGCACCCGGAGTACCGGGGCGAGTTCGACCACCGGATGGGCTGGTTCGTGATCGTCGGCTCGCTGCCGATCTGCGTCGTCGGGTTCGTCTTCCGGGACCTGATCTCCGGCCCGCTGCGCAGCATGTGGTGGGTGGCCGGGTCGCTGATCGGCTGGTCGTTCTTCATGGTCGCCGCCGAGCGCCTGGGCAGCAAGGCCCGCCCGCTGACCCGGATCACGCTGATCGACGCGATCGTGATGGGCATCATCCAGTGCCTCGCGCTGATCCCCGGCGTCTCGCGCTCCGGCGCGACGATCACCGCGGGCCTGTTCCGCGGCCTGGACCGGGTCGCGGCGACCCGGATGGCCTTCCTGCTGGGCATCCCGGCGCTGGTCGGCGCCGCGATCTTCCAGTTGCCTGAGGCCCTCAACGGCGACGTCGGCGTCGTCCCGGTCGTGGTCGGGACGGTCGTCAGCTTCATCGTGGGCTACGCGTCGGTCGCCTGGCTGATCAAGTTCGTCGCCAAGCACACCACCGAGGTGTTCGCCTTCTACCGGGTGCTGCTCGGCATCGTCATCGTCATCCTGCTGGCCACGAGCACGATCACCGCGACCTAGTACGCCGGTACGCTCCCGCGGCTGTGAACACCAACCGGGGGCCTGGGACAGGAAATAACCTGTCCCAGGCCCCCAGTTGGTGTCCGAGCAGCCCGGAGCGGGCCGGGCCGAGCCGGGCTACAGCCAGCCGGCGCGGCGGAAGCCGGCGTACATGGTGGTGCAGACGACGGCCATCAGGGCCAGGCAGGCGAAGTAGCCGTAGTACCAGCGCAGCTCGGGCATGTTGGTGAAGTTCATGCCGTAGATGCCGGCCAGCATCGTCGGCGCCGCGGCGATCGCGACCCAGGCGGAGATGCGGCGCATGTCGTCGTTCTGCTGGACCGAGACGCGGGCCAGGTGCGCGTTCAGCGCGGAGCTGAGCAGCGTGTCGAGGGCGTCGGTCTGGTCGGAGACCCGGATCACGTGGTCGGCGACGTCGCGGAAGAACGGCGCGGCCTCCTTCGAGACCAGCGGGACCGAGCCGTGCGCGAACGCCTCCATCGGGTCGCGCAGCGGGCCGATCGCGCGGCGCATCTCCAGCACCTCGCGCTTGAGCAGGTAGATCCGCTCGGCGTCGCTGGTGCGTTCGGGGGAGAAGACCGAGCTCTCCACCTCGTCGACGTCGATCTCGACCTGCTCGGCGACCGACTCGTAGCCGTCGACGACCGAGTCGCAGATCGCCCACAGGACGGCGGCCGGGCCGTGGCCGAGGACCGAGGCGCGTTCCTCCAGGTCCTTGCGGGCGGTGGTCAGCGGCGCGCCCTCGCCGTGCCGGACCGTGACGACGTACCGGGGCCCGACGAAGACGCTGACCTGGCCGGTCTCGACCGCGTCGCCGGCGTCGACGTACCAGAGCGTGCGCAGTACGACGACCACCGAGTCGCCGAACCGCTCGACCTTCGGCCGCTGGTGCGCCTTCAGCGCGTCCTCGACCGCCAGCGGGTGCAACCCGAACAGCTTCTGCACCCGGGTCAGCTCGTGCTCCGACGGCTCGTGCAGGCCGACCCAGCCGAAGCTCTCGCCGTGGTCGTCGATCGCCTGCGCGACGGTCTCCGGGTCGGCGGGCAGGTCCATCCGCTCGCCCTCGGCGTACACCCCGCAGTCGACAATCACAAGACCCACTATCCCACCGGGCACTTGCGCGGACCGGATAACGTGCGGTCTATGCCCACGGTGATTCTGGTCCGGCACGGCCGTAGCAGTGCCAACACGTCCGGCGTCCTGGCCGGCCGGACTCCGGGCGTCAAGCTCGACGACACCGGCGTGCAGCAGGCCGCTGCCGTCGCCGAGCGGCTCGCCGAGCTGCCGCTGGCCGCGATCGTCACGTCCCCGCTGGACCGCTGCAAGCAGACCGCCGCGGCGATCGCCAAGCACCACCCCGGGTTGCGTCCGGCAACCGACCGGCGGCTGACCGAGGCCGGGTACGGCGACTGGACCGGCCAGAAGATCAGCACGCTGGCCAAGGACCCGCTCTGGGCGGTCGTCCAGCAGCACCCGTCCGCGGTGACCTTCCCGAACGGCGAGTCGATGCGCGGCATGCAGCAGCGCGCGGTCGACGCGGTCCGCGCCCACGACGCCGCGCTGGCTGCCAGCCACGGGCCGAACGCGCTCTGGGTCGCGGTGTCGCACGGCGACGTGATCAAGGCGATCGTCGCCGACGCCCTCGGCCAGCACCTGGACACCTTCCAGCGGATCGTCGTCGACACCGCCAGTACGACGATCATCACCTACACCGCGACCCGCCCGTTCCTGGTCCGGCTGAACGACTCCGGCAGCGAGCTGGCCTCGCTCGTCCCGCCGCCGCCCAAGACGAAGCGCGGCGCCAAGAAGTCCGCGGCACCCTCCTCGGACGCGGTTGTCGGCGGCCGGTAGATAGGGTCTGTGGCATGGCGCGTGTAGTGCATTCGTACGACGACCCGGACCGGTTCGTCGCCGGCACCGTGGGAGAGCCCGGGGCCCGCACCTTCTTCCTGCAGGCCCGGGCCGGGACCCGGCTCACCTCGGTGGCCTGCGAGAAGGAACAGGTGATGGCGCTCGCGGAGCGGCTCGACGTGATGCTGGACGAGGTGGCCCGGCGGTTCGACCGCGAGCCGGCCACGGTCACCGGCGTCGACGACACCGACCCGCTCGAGCAGCCGATCGAGGAGGAGTTCCGGGCCGGCACCATGACGCTGGCCTGGGAGGCCGACGCCGAGCGGGTGGTGATCGAGGTGTTCGCGGTCGTCACCGGTGAGCAGGCCGAGCTCGAGGAGGAGGACCCGGTCGCCGCGGCGATGGAGTCCGAGGACTCCGAGGTGTTCATCGTCCGGATCAGCGAGGAGCAGGCCCGGGCGTTCGCCCGCCGGGCGGTCGCGCTGGTCGCGTCCGGCCGGCCGAGCTGCCCGTTCTGCGGCCGCCCGATCGACCCCGAGGGCCACATCTGCCCGCGCGCCAACGGCTACCGCAGGCACGTCCGCGAATGAACCCGGACCTGCTCGCACGCGGCGAGCTGTCCCTGAACGGGCGGCTGGTCGCCGCGTCGAACGGCACCTTCCAGGGCGAGGTCAGCCTGGACGGCGAGACCGCCACGGTCGTCTACAAGCCGGTCCAGGGCGAGCGCCCGCTGTGGGACTTCCCCGACGGCACGCTGGCCCAGCGCGAGTACGCGGCGTACGTCGTGTCGGAGGCGCTCGGCTGGCACGTCGTACCGCCGACGCTGCTGCGCGACGGGCCGCTCGGCGAGGGCATGGTCCAGCTCTGGATCGACGAGGCGGAGCTGCCGCCGGGGGAGACCGAGCTGGTCGACATCGTCCCGCAGGGGCGCGTCCCGGCCGGGTGGGTCGGGGTGCTGGACGCGCTGGACGGCCGGCACAACCCGGTGACGCTGGTGCACGCGGACAACGAGCAGCTGCGGCGGATGGCGGTGTTCGATGCCGTGGTCAACAATGCCGACCGCAAGGGCGGCCACGTACTGAACCCGGGCGACGGGCGGGTCTTCGGCGTCGATCACGGCGTCACGTTCAACGCCGACGACAAGCTCCGGACGGTGCTGTGGGGTTGGGCCGGTGAGGCCGTGGCCGAGGAGCTGCTGGACGACGTACGGAAGCTCGCAGACGGGCTGGCCGGGGCGTTCGGGCAGGAGCTGTGCACGCTGATCACCGCGGTCGAGCTGTCGGCGACGCGGGAGCGCTGCGCGACGCTGCTGAAGACCGGGACCTACCCGCTGCCGAGCGACGACTGGCCGGCCATCCCGTGGCCGGCGTTCTGATCCCTGGACCTGGACGCATAGTTGATTGGTTGACTGGATAGGCTCCGTCTCATGCAGGCGTGGACGAATCCAGACATCCCGGTCGTACCCGGGCCGGCCCGGCGTCTTCGCCTCTACGACACCGCGTCCGGTGGGCTGGTCGAGGTGCCGCCCGGCGCCGACGGCACGGCCCGGATGTACGTCTGCGGCATCACGCCGTACGACGCGACGCACATGGGCCATGCGGCGACGTACGTCACGTTCGACCTGATCAACCGGCTGTGGCGTGACGCCGGGTACGGCGTGCACTACACGCAGAACATCACCGACGTCGACGACCCGCTGCTCGAGCGCGCGACCGCGACCGGCGTCGAGTGGACCGATCTGGCCGAGCAGGAGATCCAGCTGTTCCGCGACGACATGACCGCGCTGCGGGTGATCCCTCCGCAGGAGTACGTCGGCGTCGTCGAGTCGATCGGCCTGGTCAGCGACGCGATCGGGGACCTGCAGCGCGCGGGCGCGGTGTACTCCGTCGACGACGACCTGTACTTCGCGGTGAAGGCCGACCCGGCGTTCGGCAGCGTCTCGAACTACGACGGCGAGACGATGCGCGCGCTGTTCGCCGAGCGCGGCGGCGACCCGGACCGCGAGGGCAAACGCGACCCGCTGGACAGCCTGCTGTGGCGCGCGGAGCGCCCGGGGGAGCCGTCGTGGGAGTCGCCCTTCGGTCGCGGCCGGCCGGGCTGGCACGTCGAGTGCTCGGCGATCGCGCTCAAGCACCTCGGGATGACGTTCGACGTCCAGGGCGGCGGGACCGACCTGATCTTCCCGCACCACGAGATGTCGGCCAGCGGCGCCCAGGTGGCGACCGGTGAGCACCCGTTCGCCCGGGCGTACGTGCACCAGGCGATGGTCGGGCTCGACGGCGAGAAGATGTCCAAGTCGAAGGGGAACCTGGTTCTGGTCTCCCGCGAGCGGCAGGGCGGGACGGATCCGATGGCGATCCGGCTGGCGCTGCTCGCGCACCACTACCGGACCGAGTGGTTCTGGATGGACGCGGACCTGCTCGACGCCCAGAACCGGCTGGACCTGTGGCGCGGAGCCGTTGCCCGGGGCACCGGTCCGGACGGTACGGCGGCGGTCGAGGCGCTGCGGGCGGCGCTGACGAACGACCTCGACACGGTGGCCGCGCTGTCGGCGATCGACACGTGGGCCGAGAGCAACGGCGACGACACCGAGGCGCCGGCGCTGGTCGCTCAGGCGGTCGACGGGTTGCTGGGGATCAAGCTCTAGCCGGCCTTCGCCCTGGCCCGCGCTGGCGCCCGCTCCCGCTCTCCCTCCCGCGCCTCGGCGCGGCGGTGTGCGGTCTGAGTGTCAGCCGGTGACCGGGTGGTGGGTCTTCACCGGCGTGGGGACGGGCGCGGCCGGAGGACGGCCGACATCGGTCCCCGGAACCGGCTGGGGACGCGTCGGCTGAGGCTTCGGCGTGGTCTTCGCGGCCGGCTTCGCACAGGTCGCCGACGCGAGCCGGATCACCTGAGCACCGTCGCCGAGGTTGATCGTCAGACCCGTGACGGTGAACGACCCGTCAGCCTGCTGCGATTGCTGGTTGACCGAGATCGTCGCGAGTGGCGCGGCCGGGATCACCGCGCCCTGCTTGGTCTCCGGGACCTGGAGCTTCTGCCCGAGCAGCGTCAGCGAACCGATGTCGACACCGCCCTGGTCACCCGCGCACCAGACGTTGACCGAGTCGATCCCGAGGATCGAGCTCGGCGGCGTGAGCAGCAGGTTGCAGAGATCAGGCAGGTTCTTCACCGGGAGGTCGGCCGTGCTCAGGTCCGGCAGCGGCAGGCCGAGATCGGGCAGCGGGAGATCCGGGATCGGCAGGTCGCCGGCGCCGGTCGGCGGGAGCGAGGCGCACGACTTCTTCAGGTCTGGCGGCAGCTGGACGGCGTCGAGCGCGCCCTTGCCGAGGGTGACGTCGAGGAGCTCGACCGAGGCCTTGTCGTTCCCCGCGGTGACGGTCGCGGCGCGGGCCGAGAGCAACGGGTTCTTCGGCAGCTCGAGCGCCGAGGAGCTGCGCTCACGGCCGTCGCGCGACTCGACGTACGGCGTACGGTCGACCGGCACCTGACCGTCCGCCCCGATCGCGTACGCCGACGAGGGCCGGTCGGTCGCGTTGCCGGGCGCGGCAGCGGTGACGAGGGTCAGCACCACGACCCCGGTGACGGCCGCGGCCGTCGTGACCGCCGGAACGATGTGTCGTCGCATCAGTCTCACCCTCATTTGCTGTCGATCAGAACGAGCGTCCCCAGCGGGACGCGTTGCAGCCGGTCGAGCGCGGTCTGCGGGACCCGGACGCAGCCGGCGCTGACCGCCGCACCGAACACGTCGGGCCGTGGCCACCCGTGGATCGCGACCGTGCCCGGTCCGCCGCCGAACGTGTCGAGCGTCGGGCTGTGCGCACCCAGCGGCAGCACGACGGGCGAGGCCGACCGCTTCGGGTCGATGATCGACCCGAGCAGGAACGTCCGCCCCGACGGCGTCGGCGTCTTCTGCGCCCCGACGCCGGCCTTCCACTTGCCGAGCCGCTTCCCGCTCTCGAAGAGCTCCAGCGTCCGCGACCCGGTGTGCACCCGGATCACGTACGCCGACGACGCGTGATCCAGATCCTCGTCGGCCAGCCACCCCGTCGACCGGTTCGGCTTCGACGGCAGCAACACCCGGACCCACCCCTCGACCCGTTCCACCACCGGCAACCAGGTCGCCCCGAACTGCTCCGGCCCGACCTTCGCGAACGGCTCCGCGTCGGGTGCCGTGAACACCGCCGTCTCCACCCGCGGATGCACAACGACCCCGTCGGTCCCCGCGAACGGCTGCGCATCCAACGGCGCCGTACTGATCGTGGCGTGCGTCGACGACGCGGCGAGCGTGCTCAGATCGACGTCCGGCTTCCCGTCGTCCAGGAACGCGACGGCTCCCGCGATCCCCAGCACAGCCAGCACGGCCACCGCCGCCACCGACCCGCCACCCCGCTGCTCCCGCGCCATGCCCCAACGTCCCCGTCTCGCCAAACGCTTGCTTGCCGTTCGACGACGATAGAGCGATCCGCGAAGTTACGCCACAGTACGCAGCTCTCCGGCTACTCCGGATGGTTCTTGTTGCGCCGTCGCAGGTAGCGCTCGAACTCCGCGGCGATGGCGTCGCCGGAGGCCTCGGGGAGGTCGGTGGTGTCGCGCTGCTCCTCGAGCGTCGCGACGTACTCGGCGACCTCCGGGTCCTCCTCGGAGAGCTCGTCGGCGCCGCGTTGCCAGGCGCGGGCCAGCTCGGGGAGGTCGCCCTCGGGGATGGGGAGGTCGAGCAGGGCCTCGACCTTGCCGAGGAGGGCGAGGGACGCCTTCGGGCAGGGGGTGCCGGCGATGTAGTGGGGGATCGCCGACCAGATCGACACCGCCGGTACGCCGAGCGTGCCGCACAGGTCGGCGAAGACGCCGGAGATGCCGGTGGGGCCCTCGTACGTCGACGGCTCGAGGCTCCAGGACGCGGTCAGCTCCGGGTCCGAGGACGACGCGCTGACCGGGATCGGGCGCGTGTGCGGCGAGTCGGCCAGCAGCGCACCCAGTACGACGACCAGCTGCGCGTTCGACTCGTCGACGACCGCGAGCAGCTCGCGGCAGAACGTGCGCCAGCGCATGTTCGGCTCGATGCCGCGGATCAGCAGCACGTCGCGGTCGGTGTCCTCGGGCCGGGCCAGGAAGACCCGGGTGGTCGGCCAGGTGAGCCGGCGCTGGCCGTCGTCGTCGAAGGCGACGGTCGGGCGGTTCACCTGGAAGTCGTAGTAGTCCTCGGGGTCGATCGCGGTGACCAGTTCGGCGTCCCACTGCTCGATGAGGTGGTCCACCGCCCCGGTCGCGGCGTCGGCCGCGTCGTTCCAGCCCTCGAACGCGGCGATCACGACCGGGTCCCGCAGGTTCGCGAGGTCGACCACTCGCCACCCCCTGTCCTAGTCGTCTCCGGTCCGAAGTTCGGACCGGACTGCCAGCCTACGTCTCCGCCGTCCGCCGTGCGTCCGGTTTCACGCCCAGCGGAACGTGTCGGACCGACCTTGTAAAATTCTTACGACCGCGCGATCCCGGACGACCAGCTGAGGAGCTCTCCCTTGACGTTGCAAGCGGTGCTGTGGGACATGGACGGCACGCTGGTCGACTCCGAACCGGTCTGGGCGCGGGTGCAGATCGCGCTGCTGGCCGAGCTCGGCGCCGAGTGGACGGTGGAGGACTGCGTGTCCCTGGTCGGCTCCGACCTGCGCGACGCGGTCACCGCCTGGATGGCGCGGATCCCGGCCGGCGCGATCACCGCCGAGCAGCTCGCCGAGCGGATGTTCACCGAGGTCGTGGAGACGCTGCGCCGCGAGGTCGAGTTCCGGCCCGGTGCGCTGGAGCTGCTGCAGGCGTGCGTGAAGGAGGAGATCCCGTGCGCGCTGGTCTCGGCGTCGTACCGGGTGATGATCGACGCCGTGCTCGGGCACTTCCCGGACGGCCTGTTCGCGACGGTCGTCGCCGGCGACGAGGTCCAGCACGGCAAACCGCACCCGGAGCCGTACCTGACCGCCGCGAAGGCGCTCGGGGTCGACCCGGCGTCGTGCGTCGTGATCGAGGACTCCCCGGGCGGCACCGCGGCCGGGACGGCGGCCGGCGCGTTCGTCGTCGCCGTACCGCAGTGGGTGGAGATCGAGGACGCGCCGCGGCGGCTGGTGGTCAAGTCGCTGGAGCCGCTCACGCCGGAGTCGCTGCGCGCCCTGCTCCGCTGAGGCAGTACCGTCTTTGGGTGCCCGCGGGGGCGTGTCTGGGGACGAGAGGGTGGATGTGGTGAAGGTGTACTCGCGCCGGGTGATGGCTGCGGCCGTCGCCGGCGTTCTGGCGGGATCGCTGGCGTCGTGCGGGGACAAGACCGGCGGTTCGGCGCCGCAGCAGACCGGTGAGCCGCCACGGCAGCTGACCTTCAAGGTCGCCACCACCGACACCGTCACCTCGCTCGACCCGGCCGGTCCGTACGACGTCGGTTCCCGCACCCTGCAGGCGAACCTCTTCCAGACCCTGCTCACGATCACGTCCGACAAGCCGACGCCGGTGCCGGACGCGGCCGACTGCCAGTTCGACGCGCCGACGACGTACACGTGCAGCCTGAAGAGCGGGATGACCTTCCCGAACGGGCACGAGCTGACCTCGTCGGACGTGAAGTTCAGCTTCGACCGGTTGCTGAAGCTGAAGACGCCGGGCGGGATCGCCGGGCTGTTCGGCTCGATCGCCTCGATCAGTACGCCGGACAGCCTGACCGCGGTCTTCACGCTGAAGAAGCCGGACGCCCGCATCCCGTACCTGCTGACCACCACCGCCGCCTCGATCGTCGACGAAGAGGTCTACCCGGCGACGAAGCTGATGCCGGCCAAGGCGGTCGGCAGCGGCCCGTACGAGCTGACGGCGTACAAGCCGGGGGCGAGCGCGTCGCTGACCAAGTTCAAGGGATACAAGGGTCCGCGGGCCGCGCAGAACGACGGGATCGACCTGACCCTGCTGCCGGACTCGGCCGCCCTGAGCAAGGCGGTGACGTCGGGCAAGGCCGACATCGCCTTTCACGGTTTCGGTGCGACCGACCTCGACAAGCTGCGCGCCGGTGGCAAGGTCCAGGTCGTCGACGCCCCCTCGGCCGAGATCCGCTACTTCTCCTTCCACTTCAAGTCCGCGGTGTCGCGACGTCCCGCCGTACGGCGTGCGGTGGCGCAGCTGATCGACCGCGGCGCGATCGCCAAGAAGGCGTACGGCGACCAGGTGACCCCGTTGTACTCCGTCGTACCGCCGGGGGCCGGTGGCCACGTCGACGCGTTCCGCGCCGAGTACAAGGACCCGAACAAGGCCGCCGCGGCCGCGATCCTGCGCGAGGGCGGTGTCACCACTCCGGTTCCGCTGACGCTCGGCTGGACCCCGACCCGGTACGGCGCCGGCGCGAAGGCCGAGGTGACCGAGCTGAAGCGCCAGCTGGACGCGTCCGGTCTGTTCCGGGTCACCTTGCGCAGTGTCGAGTGGCCGCGGTACCAGCAGCTCGCGCGCAGCGGCGCGTTCGATCTGTACCACTCGGGCTGGCTGCCGGACTACCCGGACCCCGACGACTACCTGGTGCCGTTCGTCCGCGAGGGCGCGATCTACCAGAACGGCTACCGGTCGCAGACCGCGAACAAGCTGCTCGACCAGGAGGTCGCGGAGCAGAACCAGCTGAAGCGCGAGCAGGTCCTGGAGCAGGCACAGTCGGTGATCGCCCACGACGCTCCGCTGATCCCGGTGTGGCAGGCACGGCTGACGGTGGTGGCCGGTCAAGAGATCAAAAATCCAACCAGTATCCTCAACCCGCTGTCCTACCTGACCTTCTCGACGCTACGGAAGTAACTGTCCGGAAGCTCCGTGCGACCCTGCGATCTGTCCACAATACGGGACGATCTCCTCGTCATCACGATCGGGCAACGCAGCACTTCCGCCGTTTGACTACGGCCCGTTTCGGCGGCAGGTTAAGGCGGCAGCCATGTCCGGTTTCGGTCGGTCACCACTACGAGGCAGGGGAACACAACGCGTGAGCACGCCACTCGAGGTCGAGCCGGGATCTTCGTCGGCACAGCCGGAGGCCGTTCTCGAGGGCGTCCGCAAGATCGAGGGCCGCTCGCTGTGGCAGATCTCGTGGATGCGGCTGAAGCGGGACAAGGTCGCGATCGCCGGCGGGATCATCGTGCTGCTGCTGATCGTGGTCGCGATCTTCGCGCCGCTGATCTGCAAGATCGTCGGGGTCACCCCGAACGACTTCCACCAGGACCTGGTCGACCCCTCGCTGCAGACCCCGATCGGCAAGCTCGGCGGGATGAGCGCCGACCACCCGTTCGGCGTCGAGCCGGTCAACGGCCGCGACATCTTCGCCCGGATCGTGTACGGCGCCCGGATCTCGCTGCTGATCGCCTTCCTGGCCACGCTGCTCTCGGTGGTCATCGGGGTCGCGATGGGCATCATGGCCGGCTACTTCGGCGGCTGGATCGACACCCTGATCAGCCGCTTGATGGACATCTTCCTGGCCTTCCCGCTGGTGCTGTTCGCACTCGCGCTGGTCGGCGCGGTGCCGGACTCGATCCTCGGCCTGCAGGGCGACGCGCTCCGGGTGGCGCTGATCGTCTTCATCATCGGCTTCTTCAGCTGGCCCTACATCGGCCGGATCATCCGCGGCCAGACGCTGTCGCTGCGCGAGCGTGAGTTCGTCGACGCGGCCCGCAGCCTGGGCGCCCGCCGGCCGTACATCCTGTTCACCGAACTGCTGCCGAACCTGATTGCGCCGATCCTGGTCTACGCGACGCTGCTGATCCCGACCAACGTGCTGTTCGAGGCAGGCCTGTCCTACCTCGGCGTGGGTGTCCGCCCGCCGACGGCCAGCTGGGGCGACATGCTCTCCATCGCCGCGAACTGGTACCAGGTCAACCCGACGTACATGATCTGGCCCGGCCTGTCGATCTTCGTCACGGTGCTGGCCTTCAACCTGTTCGGTGACGGCCTGCGCGACGCGCTCGACCCACGCTCGCGGTAAATGACTTCTCGCCAACCAGGGAGCCTGGCTCTCACGAAAAAAGGGGTGCAACAAGAGATGAGATGGAATCGCATCACGACGGCCACCGCCGTCGCTGCGGCCGTCGCCATGAGCCTGGTGGCTTGCGGTGGGGGACCCAAGGCCACTCCCGGAGGGGGCAGCTCGGAGGGCGGGGCCACCGCCGCGTTCGACGCGGCGAACAACAAGGTGTTCAACCCGAGCGACAAAAAGGGTGGCACCTTGCGGATGGCGATCACCGAGAACTGGGACTCCACCGACCCCGGTGACACCTACTACGGCCTGTCCTGGAACCTGGTCCGCAACTACGTCCGGCCGCTGATGGTCTTCAAGTCGGCACCGGGTGCCGAGGGCGCCAAGCCGGTGCCGGACCTGGCCGAGGCGCCGGGTGTCCCGAGCGACAACGCCAAGACCTGGACCTACAAGATCCGCAAGGGCGTCAAGTTCGAGGACGGCACCGAGGTCACCTCGAAGGACGTCAAGTACGCCGTCGCGCGCTCGCTCGACAAGGCGACGCTGCCCAGCGGCCCGACGTACTTCAACGACTTCCTGCTGGACGTGCCGAAGGGCTACAGCGTCTACAAGGACCCGTCGATGGCCGGGATCGCCAAGGCGATCGAGACGCCGGACGCGAACACCATCGTGTTCCACCTGAACAAGCCGTTCGCCGGCTTCGACTACTTCGCCCAGCTCCCGTCGACGGCCCCGGTGCCGCAGGCCAAGGACACCGGTGCGAAGTACAAGGAGCACCCGATCTCGACCGGCCCGTACAAGTTCGAGAGCTACGACGCGAACAAGGGCATCAGCCTGGTCCGCAACGACCAGTACGACCCGGCCACCGACCCGAACTCGGGCCGCAAGGCGCTGCCGGACAAGATCACCGTCGCGTTCAACGTGAACGGCACCGACATCGACAACCGGCTGATCGCCGGTGACCTCGACGTCGACATCGCCGGTACCGGTGTGCAGCCGGAGACCCAGGCCAAGATCCTGGCCGACCCGAAGCTGAAGGCGCACGCGGACAACGTGGCCGCGCCGCGACTCAACTTCACCGTGCTGAACACCGAGGTCGCGCCGCTGAACAACCTGGACTGCCGCAAGGCGATCCTGTACGCCGCCGACCACGAGGGCTACCAGCGCGCGTACGGCGGCCCGATCGGTGGCGACATCGCCACCAACATGATGCCGCCGCTGGTCACCGGGGCCGAGAAGTTCGACGACTACGGCTTCGAGGCCAACAAGAACGGTGACGTCGCCAAGGCCAAGGAGTCGCTGGCCAAGTGCGGTCAGCCGAACGGCTTCAACATCAACATCGCCTACCGGGCCGACCGGGCCAAGGAGAAGGCCGTCGCCGAGACGCTGCAGCAGTCGCTGAAGCGGGTCGGCATCAACCTGACCACCAAGCCCTACCCGACCGGTGACTACACCAAGCTGTACGCCGGCAAGCCGGACTTCGCCAAGGCCAACAAGCTCGGCCTGATCGTCTACAGCTGGGGTGCGGACTGGCCGGACGGCTTCGGCTTCCTGAGCCAGATCGTCGACAGCCGGACCATTCGCGCCACCGGTGGTAACACCAACCTGGGCATCCGGATCCCCGAGGTCGACCAGATGATCGACCAGGCCCTCGCCGAGACCGACGAGGCCAAGCGCAACGCGCTCTGGGTCAGCATCGACAAGAAGGTCATGGAGCAGGCCGGCGCGCTGCCGGGCATCTGGGCCAAGGGCCTGCTGTACCGCCCGGACACCCTGGCCAACGTCTACTCCAACGACGGCCAGAACATGTACGACTACGCGGGCATCGGCCTGAAGTAGCCGTCGGTTGCCCTGTACAACCACCATTCGCCAGCAGAGGTAGGTGAAGGCTGACGGTGGCCGGTGATCAGCGATGATCACCGGCCACCACGCCGAGCACGTGTTCGCATATCTGGTCCGCCGGGTGATCGGAGCAGTGATCCTGCTCTTCATCGTCACGGCCGTGACGTTCTCGATCTTCTTCCTGGTTCCCAAGCTGGGCGGTGCGACCGCCGACGACCTGGCCTCGCGCTACGTCGGCAAGAGCGCCGGGCAGGAGCAGATCCACGAGACGGCGGTGCGGCTCGGCTTCACCGACCCGCTCTACGAGCAGTACGGAAGCTTCGTGAAGGGCCTGGTCGTCGGCAAGGACTACAACTACGGTCCGGCCACCGAGCACTGCCCGGCACCCTGCTTCGGCTACTCGTTCCTGACCCAGACCCCGGTCTGGCCGGACCTGGTCGCGCGAATACCGGTCACCGCCTCGCTGGCGGGTGGTGCGGCGTTCATCTGGCTGATCACCGGTGTCGGGACCGGCATCATCTCGGCGCTGCGGCGCGGCTCGGTCCTGGACCGGGGCATGATGTCGGTCGCCCTGGCCGGTGTCTCGCTGCCGATCTTCTTCACCGGCCTGCTGTCGCTGTCGATCTTCAGCTACAACCTGGGCTGGACGGCCCAGGGCGGCACCAACCCGCTGGACGAGACGAATCCGGTCTGGTGGGCGTACGACCTGATCCTGCCCTGGGTCACGCTGGCCTTCCTGTACGCCGCGGCGTACGCCCGGCTGACCCGGGCCGGCATGCTCGAGACGATGAACGAGGACTTCGTCCGGACCGCCCGGGCCAAGGGCCTGACCGAGCGGACCGTCGTGGTCAAGCACGGCCTGCGCTCGGCGCTGACCCCGATCCTGACCATCTTCGGTCTCGACCTCGGCCTGCTGATGGGCGGCGCGATCCTCACCGAGACGACCTTCTCGCTGCCCGGCATCGGCCAGTACGCCGTGATCGCGCTGCGCGCCAACGACCTGCCCAAGGTGCTCGGCGTGACGCTGGTCGCCGCGTTCTTCATCGTGCTGGCGAACCTGATCGTCGATCTCCTGTACGCCGTCGTCGACCCGAGGGTGCGAATCTCGTGACCGAACCTCAAGACACCCCGCAGCGGATCGAGCGCGGCAACGCGTTCCTCGACGTCCGCGACCTGAAGGTGCACTTCCCGACCGACGACGGCATCGTGAAGTCCGTCGACGGGCTGTCGTTCCAGCTGGAGCGCGGCAAGACCCTCGGCATCGTGGGCGAGTCCGGCTCCGGCAAGAGCGTGACCAGCCTGTCGATCATGGGCCTGCACAAGGCCGGCACCGCGAAGATCAGCGGCGAGGTCTTCCTCGACGGCCAGGACCTCGTCTCGTCCACCGCCGAGGAGGTGCGGCTGCTGCGCGGCAAGCGGATGGCGATGATCTTCCAGGACCCGCTGTCGGCGATGCACCCGTTCTACACGGTCGGCAAGCAGATCATCGAGGCGTACCAGGTGCACAACAAGGTGACCAAGCAGGTCGCCCGCAAGCACGCGATCGAGATGCTCGACCGGGTCGGCATCCCGCAGCCGGACAAGCGCGTCGACGCCTACCCGCACCAGTTCTCCGGCGGGATGCGGCAGCGCGCGATGATCGCGATGGCGCTGTCCTGCGACCCCGACCTGCTGATCGCCGACGAGCCGACCACCGCGCTCGACGTCACCGTGCAGGCGCAGATCCTGGACCTGATCCGGGATCTGCAGCGCGAGTTCAACTCCGCGGTCATCATCATCACCCACGACCTCGGCGTGGTCGCCGAGCTGGCCGACGACATCCAGGTGATGTACGCCGGCCGCGCGATCGAGTACGGCACCGCGGACGACATCTTCGAGCGCCCGCAGCACCCCTACACCTGGGGCCTGCTCGGTTCGATGCCGCGGATCGACCGGGAGCGCACCGAGCGGCTGATCCCGATCAAGGGCTCGCCGCCCAGCCTGATCAACGTCCCGACCGGCTGTGCGTTCAACCCGCGCTGCAACTACTCGCAGCTCAACGGTGGCGCCAGCGAGACCGACCGGCCGGAGCTGCTCGAGGTCGGGGCCGGGCACAAGGTGGCCTGCCACCTGTCCGGCGCGGACCGCGAGCGGATCTGGAACGACGAGATCAAGCCGAAGCTGTGAACGACGGAGCCGAAGTGACCAACCCCGAAACCGAGTCCGTCAGCGTCGGACCCGTCCTCGATGACACCTCCCCGGCGATCGCCGACGGCGAGGAACTGCTGTCGGTGACGAACCTGACCAAGCACTTCCCGATCCGCAAGGGTCTGCTGCAGCGCCAGACCGGCGCCGTCCAGGCCGTCGACGGCCTGACCTTCAGCGTGATGAAGGGCGAGACGCTGTCGCTGGTGGGGGAGTCGGGCTGCGGCAAGACCACCACCGGCCGGCTGCTGACCCGCCTGCTGGAGCCGACCGACGGCAGGATCGTCTTCGAGGGGCACGACATCAGCCACCTCGGCGACGGCAAGATGCGCCCGCTGCGGCGCGACGTGCAGATGATCTTCCAGGACCCGTACGGCTCGCTGAACCCGCGGCACACGGTCGGCAAGATCGTCGGTGCGCCGTACCGGCTGCAGGGGGTGAAGCCCGAGGGCGGTGTGAAGAAGACCGTCCAGGAGCTGCTGGAGCTGGTCGGGCTGAGCCCGGAGCACTACAACCGGTACCCGCACGAGTTCTCCGGCGGTCAGCGGCAGCGGATCGGCATCGCCCGTACGCTCGCGCTGCGGCCGAAGCTGATCGTCGCCGACGAGCCGGTCTCGGCGCTGGACGTGTCCATCCAGGCCCAGGTGGTGAACCTGCTGGAGGACCTGCAGAACGAGTTCGACCTGACCTACGTGATGATCGCGCACGACCTGTCGGTGGTCCGGCACGTGTCGGACCGGGTCGCGGTGATGTACCTCGGCAAGATCGTCGAGCTGGCCGACCGGGTCAGCCTGTACGAGAAGCCGATGCACCCGTACACGCTGGCCCTGCTGTCGGCCGTCCCGATCCCGGACACCAACCGCAAGACCAGGCGCGAGCGGATCCGGCTCGAGGGCGACGTCCCGAGCCCGATCAACCCGCCGCCGGCCTGCCGCTTCCACACCCGCTGCTGGAAGGCGCAGGACATCTGCAAGACGGTCGAGCCGCCGCTGCTGCAGATCGCCCCGGGGCACCAGAGCGCCTGCCACTTCCCGGAGAACGCCACCGAGGACCAGGCGGCCGCGGCGCTGAAGGCCGTCGAGGGCGCGGCCACCGCGAAGGTTTAGTTGCGCGCTGCAACCAGTCGCTGGATGTGAAACGGCCGGGAACCCCTGTTGCGGGGTTCCCGGCCGTTCGGCGTACCGGCGCTAGCGGGCGACGCGTTGCAGCAGCAGGACGGCGTCGGGGCCGAGGTGGGAGCTGAGGCGGCGCAGGCCGTGGTTGGTGCGGCGCTTCACCGCGGGGACCGAGCAGCCGAGGATGCCGGCGGCTTCGGTTTCGGTGCGCGACTCGTAGAAGCGCAGGACCAGGGCGTCGCGCTGGCGGGCCGGCAGGTTCTGCAGGCCGGTTTCGAGCCAGTGCCGAGCCGTCACGTTGTCGCGGTGCCCCACCGTGGCGTGCTGATTCACCTGAGATTCCCCCTTCGAGCTTTACGGTCCCGATGACATGACGCTCTGGGCCCTACGATCGGTTGCACCCCGGTCGTAGATTTCTTTCCGCGTTCGCCTGTTAGTCGAGGACGTGGCCGACCGGGAGTTGGAAACCGACCTGTTCCGACGGGCTCGGGGCGAACTCCGGGACCGCGACCTTGCAGGTCAGCTCGGCGGTCGAGCACTTCAGCAGGTCGACGGGCTTGGACTGGTCCTCGGCGATCCCGACTGCGTAGAAGCTGCTGTCGCCCTGCCACTGGGTGGGCACGATGAGGACGTACCCGGGGAACTTCAGCGGCAGCTGCTGCCCGGACTGCAGGTCGAACAGCCGCACCTCGTCGGCGGCGTCGGTCGTCATGAACCGGGCGCTGGGGGAGACGGTGGTGTCCCACCCGTCGTAGATCCGGGCCGGCGGCTTCCGGAGATCGGTGCCGACGGCAACCTGCTGGGTCTGGCTGGGCGGCTGGAGGATCTCCCAGGTGAACAGGCCCGCGTCGACGCCCTTCAGCTTCTCCGGCCCGGCCGCGGGGTCGATCACGGTTCCGGCCTTGGCGGCCAGGTTCCAGCGGTAGATGCTGGTCCCGGTGGAGAAGTAGGCGAAGCCCTCGTCGATCGCCGAGACTCGGGGCTGCTTGTCCTCGGCGGGGTTCGCGACCGTGCCCTGCGCGGTCCGGACAACCTCGCGGCGTGCGGCCACGTCGTACACGACGAACTCAGGGCGCTGCGGACTGCTG
Source organism: Kribbella sp. NPDC051770 (assembly GCF_040681455.1). Taxonomy (NCBI): domain Bacteria; kingdom Bacillati; phylum Actinomycetota; class Actinomycetes; order Propionibacteriales; family Kribbellaceae; genus Kribbella; species Kribbella sp. NPDC051770. Next base: position 244,615 of record NZ_JBFAYT010000008.1, read on the forward strand.
TCGACCCAGCCGACCAGCGTGCCGGCGTCGTCGACGGTGAGCCGCTTGATCGCGTTGCCACCGCCGATCGTGGCGGTCCGGCGGCCGTCGGTCGCCTTCACCGTGCCGCCCGGGGTGACGTAGACGAAACCGGCGTCGGTCTGGGCGAAGGTGGCGATCTGGTCCTTCAGGTCGTAGGTCTCGGAGCCGAAGTGGAGCTTGCCGTCCTTCGCGTACGTCGGGCGCCGCTCGGTGAAGTTCCCCGGCTGCTCGGCCGGAGCCGGCGCGTCCGCGGTCAGCCTGACGGCGGTCAGCCCGCCGGCCAGCACGGCCGCTGACGCTGCGGCGACGGCCAGGACGGTCGCCACCCTGCGGCGCTTGATCCGTCGGTCGCCGTTCCGGATCACGGCGGCCAGGTCCAGGCCGGGCTCGGTGACGCCGTCCGCCCGCTCGGTCAGGGTTTCCTTGATCAGGCCGGTCACTGGGCCACCACCAATTCGATCGTCAGTTCCGCGTCGGGACCCAGCCGGGCCCGCAGCTTCTTCAGGGCGTGCGACGTCTGGCTCTTCACCGTGCCCACGCTGCACCCGAGGATCCGGGCGGTCTCCGCCTCGGTCAGGTCCTCGTAGTACCGCAGCACCAGCGCGGCCCGCTGCCGCGGCGGCAGCTGCCCGAGCTCCTCCCAGAGCCAGATCCGCGCCGTCGCGTCGTCCGCCGCCGCCCGCGCCGGCAGCTCCGGTACGTCGTCCCGCGGCCGCTCCGCGTGCCAGGCCTTCCGCCGGTACCACCCGATCGCCGTGGTGGTGATCGCCTTCCGCGTGTAGGCCTCCGCGTTCGCCGAGTCCCGCAACCGGTGCCACCCGACGTACGTCTTGGTCAGTGCCTCCTGCACCAGGTCCTCGGCCAGCCCGCGTTCGCCGACCAGCAGGTACGCGTACCGGAACAACGCCCGGTGCCTGCTGACCGCGAACTCCTCGAAGTCCCCAGCACTCCGTCCGGTCCCCATCAGGTCCCTTCCACGGCCACCGCCCCGTGCGGTCGCCCTCCTCTGCCCGCCCTGACGTGATCAACCCGGGAAAAGGTTGTACGAGTGTCGCAGTGGTCCAGGTCCACCCCGCGTTCGACAATGTCGAACGTACGGCGTTGTGCCGCTCCGCTAACGCTCCTACATTCCAGTCCTCCGTGGTCGTCACGGGGTGGAAGGGAGACAGAGCATGGCTACGACCGAAGCGGTCAAGGCGAAGACCCTTCTGGGGGAGATGTCCGCCGAGCTGGCCGGTACGTTCATCCTGATCCTGTTCGGCTGTGGTGTGGTGGCGCAGGTGGTCGCCGCGGGCATCGGGGACCACGACTCCATCGCCTGGGCGTGGGGGCTCGGGGTGACGCTGGGGATCTACGTGGCGGGCCGGATGACCGGTGCGCACCTGAACCCGGCGGTGACGATCGCGCTGGCGGCGTTCCGCGGGTTCTCCTGGAAGAAGGTGCTGCCGTACTCGGTGGCCCAGTTCCTCGGCGCTTTCCTGGCGGCTCTGGTGGTCCGCTGGAACTACACCGAGGCGCTGAACAAGTTCGACCCCGGCCTGACGATCAAGTCCCAGGGCGTGTTCTCCACGCTGCCGGGCAACGGGTCGCTCGACCTCGGGGTCGGGATGTGGGGCGGGTTCCGCGACCAGATCATCGGTACGGCGATCCTGATGCTGGTCATCCTGGCCATCACCGACCTGCGGAACACCTCACCGGGCGTCAACCTGGCGCCGTTCGTCGTCGGTCTGCTGGTGGTCGGGATCGGGATGGCGTGGGGTACCAACGCCGGGTACGCGATCAACCCGGCCCGTGACTTCGGCCCGCGGCTGGCCTCGTTCTTCACCGGGTACAGCGGAGCGTTCAAGGATCAGTTCGGGGACGTCTACTTCTGGGTGCCCATCGTGGCCCCGATCATCGGCGCTCTGGTCGGTGCGTTCCTGTACGACCTGCTGGTCGGGCGCTTCCTGCCGATCGCCGACGAGGACGAGGAGCCCGGGCGCATCCCGGAGGAGAAGACCACCGCATGACATCGATCTGTGAGGAGAGGACCTTCCATGGCTGACTTCGTCGGTGCCGTCGACCAGGGCACCACGAGCACCCGCTTCATGATCTTCGACCACTCCGGCAACGAGGTGGGCAAGCACCAGCTGGAGCACTCCCAGATCCTGCCGCAGGCCGGCTGGGTGGAGCACAACCCGGTGGAGATCTGGGAGCGGACCAGCTCGGTCATCCGGACCGCGCTGAACCAGAACAACCTGCAGGCCAGCGACCTCGCGGCGCTCGGCATCACCAACCAGCGCGAGACGGCCGTGGTCTGGAACCGCAAGACCGGTCGCCCGTACTACAACGCGATCGTCTGGCAGGACACCCGCACCGACCGGATCGCCTCCGCGCTGGAGCGCGAGGGCAAGGGCGACGTGATCCGGCAGAAGGCCGGGCTGCCGCCGGCGACCTACTTCTCGGCCGGCAAGGTGCAGTGGATCCTGGAGAACGTCGACGGCGTCCGGGAGGCCGCCGAGGCCGGTGACGCCGTCTTCGGCAACACCGACACCTGGCTGCTGTGGCACCTCACCGGCGGCGTCGACGGCGGTGTGCACGTCACCGACGTCACCAACGCCAGCCGGACGATGCTGATGAACCTGGAGACGCTCGACTGGGACGACGAGCTGATCAGCTTCTTCAACATCCCCCGGCAGATGCTGCCGGAGATCCGGCCGTCGTCCGACCCCAACAAGTACGGCGAGACGCTCGCCACCGGCCCGCTCGGCGGCGTCGTACCGCTGACCGGTGACCTCGGGGACCAGCAGGCCGCGACAGTCGGTCAGGTCTGCTTCAACCCCGGCGAGGCCAAGAACACCTACGGCACCGGCAACTTCATGCTGCTCAACACCGGTACCGAACTGGTCCGGTCCAAGGCCGGTCTGCTCAGCACGATGGCGTACAAGTTCGGCGACGACGCGCCGGTCTACGCGCTCGAGGGCTCGATCGCGGTCACCGGGTCGGCGGTCCAGTGGCTGCGCGACCAGCTCGGCATCATCTCCGGCGCGAGCGAGACCGAGACGCTGGCCCGGCAGGTCGAGGACAACGGCGGCGTGTACTTCGTCCCGGCGTTCTCCGGCCTGTTCGCGCCGTACTGGCGCTCCGACGCCCGCGGCGCGATCGTCGGGCTGTCCCGGTTCAACACCAACGCTCACCTGGCCCGAGCAACACTGGAAGCGATCTGCTACCAGAGCAAGGACGTGGCCGACGCGATGGAGAAGGACTCGGGTGTGAAGCTCGAGGTGCTCAAGGTCGACGGCGGGGTCACCGCCAACGAGCTCTGCATGCAGATGCAGGCCGACATCCTCGGCGTACCGGTCAGCAAGCCGGTCGTCGCGGAGACCACGGCGCTCGGCGCGGCGTACGCGGCCGGGCTGGCGGTCGGGTTCTGGAACAACACCGACGAACTGGTGCAGAACTGGAACGAGGACAAGCGCTGGAGCCCGGAGTGGAACGACGAGCAGCGTGCCGCCGGGTACAAGGGCTGGGAGAAGGCGGTCCAGCGGACGCTCGACTGGGTCGACGTCGACTAGCACCAGCAGCAAGACAGCAGTAAGCGACAACCGGAAGGAACAGCACAGTGGCGGTAGTGGCTCTGTCCCCGCAGACGAGGTCGGAGGCCATCGACGCGATGGCCGACGGCCGCGAACTGGACGTCCTGGTGATCGGCGGCGGGGTGGTCGGCACCGGCTCGGCCCTGGACGCCGCGACCCGGGGCCTGACCACCGGCCTGCTGGAGGCCCGCGACTTCGCGAGCGGGACCTCCAGCCGGTCCAGCAAGCTCATGCACGGCGGCTTGCGGTACCTGGAGATGCTCGACTTCCGGCTGGTGCACGAGGCGTTGCAGGAGCGCGGGCTGCTCCTGCAACGCCTGGCACCGCACCTGGTCAAGCCGGTGCCGTTCCTCTACCCGCTCCAGCACCGCTGGTGGGAGCGGTTCTACGCCGGCGCCGGCGTGGCCCTGTACGACGCGATGGCGGTGAGCTCGGGCCACGGCGCCGGGCTGCCGATGCACCGGCACCTGACCCGCCGCGGCGCGATGCGGCTGGTGCCTTCGCTGAAGAAGTCGGCGCTGGTCGGCGCGCTGCAGTACTACGACGCGCAGGTCGACGACGCCCGGCACACGATGGAGCTGGCCCGGACGGCGGCGTCGTACGGCGCTCATGTGGCCAACCGCGTGAAGGTGACCGGTTTCCTGCGGCAGGGCGAGCGGGTGACCGGCGTCCAGGCCAAGGACCTGGAGAGCGGCCGCGAGTTCGAGGTCCGCGCCAAGCAGGTGGTGAACGCGACCGGGGTGTGGACCGACGACACCCAGGCGATGGTCGGCGAGCGCGGGCAGTACCACGTGCGCGCGTCGAAGGGCATCCACCTGGTGGTGCCCAAGGACCGGATCCAGTCCAGCACCGGGATGATCCTGCGCACCGAGAAGTCGGTGCTGTTCATCATCCCGTGGGGCCGGCACTGGCTGATCGGCACCACCGACACCGACTGGAACCTGGACAAGGCGCACCCGGCCGCGACCAGCAAGGACATCGAGTACCTGCTCGACCACGTGAACGCGGTGCTGAACACACCGCTGACCCGGGAGGACGTCGAGGGCGTGTACGCCGGGCTGCGGCCGCTGCTGGCCGGGGAGTCGGAGAGCACCTCGAAGCTGTCCCGCGAGCACGTCGTCGCGCACGCGGCGCCCGGGCTCGTGGTGGTTGCCGGCGGCAAGTACACGACGTACCGGGTGATGGCCAAGGACGCCATCGACGCGGTCGCCAACGCGCTCGACGGACGGGTGCCGAAGTGCACCACGAAGACGATCCCGCTGATCGGCGCGGACGGCTACCCGGCGCTGTGGAACCAGCGGCACCTGATCGCCCAGGACTCCGGGCTGCACGTGGCCCGGATCGAGCACCTGCTGAACCGGTACGGCGCCCTGATCTCCGAGGTGCTCGCGCTGGTCAAGGAGGACCCGTCGCTCGGCGAGCAGCTCCCCGGCACGCAGGACTACCTGAAGGCCGAGGTCGTGTACGCGGCGCGCTCCGAGGGCGCGCGGCACCTGGACGACGTACTGGCCCGCCGGACCCGGATCTCGATCGAAGCCTGGGACCGCGGCGCCGGCGCCGCCGACGCGGCCGCCCGCCTGATGGCGCCCGAACTGGGCTGGGACGAGGCGACCATCGAGCGCGAGGTGTCGTTCTACCTGCAACGCGTTCAGTCCGAACGCGACTCCCAGGACCAGCCCGACGACGAGTCCGCCGACAAGGTTCGCCTGGGAGCCCCGGACATCGTCTCCCCGGCCTGACAGCTTGCCCGGAGCACCTTCGTGGGGGGTGCTCCGGGCCTTCGTCCTCAAGTTGGCGAGTTGTTGCCAAATAGGGGCTTTGGGCAACTGAATGCGGGTGGGTGGTCACCCGGTGTTTTCCTGTCCGGGCTAGGCTTTCCGGTATGGACATCGTTGCGCTGGCCGAGGCCACCGAAGGCGACTTGATGCTCGGGCTGCCGGGGGCCGACGAGCAGGTGCGGAAGCGGATGGGGCTGGCCGGGGCGCGGATCGGCGGGGGGATCGTGCTGGCCGCGAGCAAGGACCCGTCGCAGTTCTGGTCGAAGGCGCAGGGGTACGGGATCACGCAGCCGCTGACCGCGGACGTGATCGCCGAGGTGGTCGAGTTCTACCGCGGCGAAGGCGTCACGAGTGCGAACTTCCACCTGCTCGACAAGGTGCTGCCGGCCGACTGGGAGGAGATCGCCGCGAAGTACGGGCTGACCCGCGGGCACTCGCTGGTGAAGCTGGCCCGCGACGACCGCCGGGTCGCGCCGGCGCCGACGACGCTGCGGGTCGGGCCGATCGCGGACACCGACTGGGACGCCTGGGCCGCGGTGCAGATCGAGGCGTTCGAGTTCGACGACCCGGACGACCGGATCGCCGGGATGCTGCGCTCGATCGGCAAGATCGAGGGCATGACGGCGTACGGCGCCTGGGACGGCGACGTGCTGGTCGGGACCGGCGCGCTGTACGTCGACGGTGAAGCCGCCGAGCTGGTCAGCGGCGCCACGCGGCCGGCGTACCGGGGTCGCGGTGCGCAGTCGGCGCTGCTCGCGCGGCGGACGCAGGACGCGCTCGCGGCCGGTTGCCGGCACGTGTTCTCCGAGACCGGGAAGCCGGCCGACGGCGAGCAGAACCCGTCGCTGGAGAACCTGCGGCGGGCGGGGTTCGACGTGATCTACGAGCGTCCGATCTGGGCCTGGAAGGCCTGACGGCGCGGTAGCGGACATCTGTTGTACGGGGTTGGTGGCCAGGAGGGTCGAATGGATCGGATCGCCGAGCTGATCGAGGCAGCGGAGGCGGAAGCGGTGTGGGGCTACGAGAACTCGGCCCCGCCCGCGGTGGCGGAGCGGCTCAAGCTGGCGAGCCGCCGGATCGCCGGTGGCGTCGTGCTGGCGATGCCGGACGACGTCACGAACTACTGGAGCAAGGCGCTCGGCTTCGGTTTCGAGTCGCCGGTGACGCTCGGCCTGGTCGAGGAGATCGTCGACTTCTACCGCAGCCAGGGTGTCCGGCTCGCGACGCTGCAGCTCGCGCCGTCGGTGCTGCCGCGCGACTGGGAGGCGATCCGGGAGAAGACCGGCTTCGCCGCCGGCGGGACGTGGCTGAAGCTGGCGCGGCTGGCCGGGCTGGTGGAGTCGGCCGACACCGACCTGCGGGTCGCCGCGATCGCGCCGGAGCAGGCCGAGGAGTGGGCGACGACGCTGGTCCGCGGCTTCGGGATGCCGACCTCGTTGGTGCCGATGGTCGCGCCGGTCGCGGGGCGGCCGGGCTTCACGGCGTACGCCGCGTGGGACGGCGACGAGATGGTCGGCGCGTCCTCGCTGTCGATCCACAACCAGGTCGCCTCGTTCGCGGGAGCGGCGGTGCTGCCGGCGTACCGGGGGCGGGGTGCGCAGTCGGCCATGCTCGCCGCGCGGGCCCGGCAGGCGGCCGCCGACGGCGCGAAGTGGTTGAGCGCCGAGACGGGGAAGCCGGCGGACGGGGAGCACAACTCGTCGCTGAGCAACATGCTGCGGACCGGGTTCGAGATCCGGTACGAGCGGCAGAACTGGATCTGGCGCGCGGAGGACTGAAGGGTCGGTCCCGGCCACACAGTTGCGTACAGCAACAAGGCGGATGCCGAAAGAAACTGACGCGGCAACAAGTTGCCGGAACCTCGTTCTCGGCTAACGGTCACCGCCCGCCCCGTGGCTAGCCTCTGGCCGGGGCATCGAGGTGGTGCTCCTGGACGTAGCGAGAGGCTGACTGTGAGTACTGCGGGCAACAACCTGGCCGAGTTGATCGAGAAGGCGGAGGGTGAGGCCTACTGGGCCTACGAGCACTCCGCCCCGGAGTCCGTCGTACAGGCGCTCGGACTGTCCGCCCGCCGGATCGGCGGTGGAGTGGCGCTGTCGATGGTGAACGACAAGTCGCGGTACTGGAGCAAGGTGCTCGGGCTCGGGTTCGACGAGCCGCTGACGGCCGGTCTGCTCGAGGAGGTCGTCGAGTTCTTCCGCGAGGCCGGTACCCCGATCGCGGTGATGCAGTTCGCGCCGTCGGTCCTTCCGCCCGACTGGGAGGAGATCGCCGCGAAGTCCGGTCTGACCGGTGGTAGCTCCTGGTACAAGCTGGCCCGGCCGGCGGGCTTGGTCGAGCCGGCGCGCACCGATCTTCGGGTCGACCGGGTGGACAGCGCTCACGCGGCCGAGTGGGCGACGGCGTTCTTCCGCGGGATGGGGATGCCGGCCGAGGACCTGGCGCCGATGGCCGAGGGGCTGGTCGACCGGCCGGGCGCGTCGGCGTACGCGGTCTGGGACGGCGACCAGATCGCGGGCGCTTCGACGCTGGTGATCAGCAACGGGGTCGCCTCGTTCGTGGGTGCGTCGGTGCTGCCGACGTACCAGCGGCGTGGTGGGCAGTCGGCGATGATCGCGGCCCGAGCCCGCCAAGCGGTCGAGGACGGCGCGGAGTGGTTCAGCGCGGAGACGTTCAAGCTGGCCGAGGGGGAGAAGAACTCGTCGCTGAACAACATGCTCGGTGCGGGCTTCGAGATCCAGTACGTGCGGCAGAACTGGATCTGGCGCGCGGAGGACCGAGGGCTACTGCTCGGGGCGGATCCAGCCGAAGGTGCGCTGGACCGCCGCCTGCCAGTTCGCGTACTCGGTCGCCCGCCGGGCCGGGTCCATGTCGGGCAGCCACTGCCCGGCGCGGTGCCAGTTGCTGCGCAGGCCCTCCAGGTCGGGCCAGTAGCCGACCGCCAGGCCGGCGGCGTACGCGGCACCGAGCGACACCGTCTCGGCGACCATCGGGCGGACCACCCGGACGTCGAGCAGGTCGGCGACGAACTGCATCAGCAGGTTGTTCGCGGTCATCCCGCCGTCGACCTTGAGCGCCTTGAGCGCGATCCCGGAGTCGGCGTTCATCGCGTCCACGACCTCGAGGGTCTGGAAGCCGGTTGCCTCCAGCACCGCGCGGGCCAGGTGCCCCTTGGTGATGTACGACGTGAGCCCGGCGATCACCCCGCGCGCCTCGCTGCGCCAGTGCGGCGCGAACAGGCCGGAGAACGCGGGCACGATGTACGCGCCGCCGTTGTCCTCGACCGTGCGGGCCAGCGTCTCGATCTCGGCGGCGGTGTGGATCAGCCCGAGCCCGTCGCGGAACCACTGCACCAGCGAGCCGGTGACGGCCATTGAGCCTTCCAGCGCGTACGCCGCCGGCTGGTCGCCGATCTGGTACGCGACCGTGGTCAGCATGCCGTGCGTCGAGCGGACGATCTCCTTGCCGGTGTTGAGCAGCAGGAACGAACCGGTGCCGTACGTGCACTTCGCCTCGCCGGGGCTGAAGCAGGTCTGGCCGAACAGCGCGGCCTGCTGGTCGCCGAGGGCGGCACCGATCCGTACGCCGGGGAGGACGGTGGTCGCCGTACCGAAGACGCCGGAGGACGGGCGGATCTCGGGCAGAACGCAGCGCGGGACGTTGAAGGCGGCGAGGAGCTGGTCGTCCCACTCGAGGGTCTCGATGTTCATCAGCATCGTGCGGCTGGCGTTGGTGACGTCGGTGACGTGCAGGCCGCCGTCGGGTCCGCCGGTGAAGTTCCAGATCAGCCAGGTCTCCATGGTGCCGAACAGCACGTCGCCGGCCTCGACGCGGGCACGCAGGCCGGGCGTGTGGTCGAGCATCCAGCGCAGGCGGGGCGCGGAGAAGTAGGTGGTGAGCGGGAGGCCGCACAGGTCGACGAAGCGGTCGGGGCCTTCGTCGCCGGCGAGCTCGGTGATCAGGCGGTCGGTGCGGGTGTCCTGCCAGACGACGGCGTGCCCGATCGGCTGCCCGGTCCGGCGGTCCCAGAGCAGGCTGGTCTCGCGCTGATTGGTGATGCCGATGGCAACGATCTGCTCGGGCTGGGCGCCGATCTGGCGGACGGCGGCTGGTACGACGCGAGTGACGTTGCGCCAGATCTCGGCCGCGTCGTGCTCGACCCAGCCGGGCTTCGGGAAGTACTGCTTGTGCTCGCGCTGGGCCACGGAGACGAGGCGACCCCGGCGGTCGAACAGGATGCAGCGCGTGGAGTTCGTCCCTTGGTCGACCGCCGCGACGTACTGCTCCGCCATCAGCCGTCTTCCCGGAGGTCGCGGCCGATGGCCTCGGCGGTGGCTCGGACCATGGTGACCAGGTCGGTGCGGTGCCGCAGGCGGGTGTCGCAGATGCGTTCGATGCGGCCGGTGAGGCCGACGGCGCCGACGACCAGGCCGCCGAGGCCGCGGATGGGGGCGGCGATGCCGGCCAGTTCGACGGTGTGCTCCTCGAACTCGCCGGCCCAGCCCTTGGCGCGGACTGCGGCGAGCTCGTCGGCGAGGCGGGCCGGCTGGACGATCGTGCGGGTGGTGAACGCCTCCAGCGTCTTCGGTTTCGACGCGCCGCTGGTGTCGAAGGCGAGCACCGCCTTGCCGAGCGCGGTCGCGTGCGGCGGGAGCGTCGTACCGACGTCGAGGTCCTGGTCGCTGTCGTCAGGCCGGAAGACGTGGTGCACGACGACCACCTTGCCCTCGACCAGCCGGCCGACGCGCACCACCTCGCCGCTGCGCGACGCCAGCGAGTCGGCCCAGTTGATCGCCCGGCTGCGCAGCTCGTTCGGGTCGAGGTAGGTCTCGCCGAGCCGCCCGAACGCGTCGCTCAGCCGGTAGTGCGCACCCGACCGGTCCTGCTCGACGAACCCGACCTGGTGCAACGTCCGGACGATCCCGTGCACGGTCGCCTTGGCCAGCCCGAGGGCGTTGCCGAGATCGGCGACGCCCAGCCCGTTCGGCGCGGCCGCGAGCAGGCGCAGCACTGCGGCAGCTCGCTCGATCGACTGGACGCTGCCCGGCACACCGGCAGGCTACCGGTGAATAACCTTCAGCGGAGCAGTTCGGCTACTACTCGGTTGCGATCGCCCGCAGCACGTCCAGCCGCGCTGCACGCCGTGACGGCCAGATCGCAGCGAGTACGCCGACGATCGCCGACACGACCACCGCCCCGGCCAGCTGCAGCACCGGTACGTCGAGCACCGCCAGGCCGTCGTCGACCATCACGTGCTGCACCGCCGCCCCGGCCAGTACGCCGACCACCATCCCGAGAATCGCGCCGAACACCGCGATCGCGACCGCCTCGACCCGCAGCATCCGCCGTACCTGCGGCCGGTCCATCCCGATCGCGCGCAACAGCCCGAGCTCGCGGGTCCGCTCGACCACTCCGAGCGCGAGCGTGTTCACGATCCCGAGCAGCGCGATCAGCACGGCGAACCCGAGCAGCGCCCCGACGACGCCGAGGACGCCGTTGATCGGTCCGCGCTGCGCGGCGGCGTACGCCTGCTGGTCGCGGACCGCGACCGACGGGTAGTCCTTGACCGCGCCGAGCACCGCCTGCCGGACCGCGCCGAGATCGGTGCCGTCGGCAACATCGACGTACAGGGTGGCGTCGATCTCGCCGCCGCCGAGCTCGCGGAACCGGGGCAGGGTGGTGATCACCGCGTCGAGCTGCTGGTTCGGCGCGATCACCGCGCCGACGGTGAGCTGGTGCTTGCCGGTCGTGGTGGTCAGCGTGAACGGCTCGCCGACGGTCAGCTCCAGGCGGTTCGCGAGGTTGCGGGGGAGGGCGACCTGGCCCTGGGCGAGGCTGTCGAGCGAACCGGTGAGGACCTTCGCGGTGATCGGGCCGCCGAGTGTTCCGTCCGAGACACCGGCCAGCGCGACCGGCTGGTCGCCGACCTCACCGCTCGACTGCCGGACGCGGTGCACGGCCGACACGCCCTGGACCTTCGCCATCGCGTCGCCGACCGCCGTACTGAACGGGCGGTCGCCGGTGACCACGAGCTCGGAGCTGCCGATCGCGTCGGCGATGCCCTGGTCGACCGAGGCCTTGGCCGAGGCGGCGATCACGAACAGGCCGCTGACCAGCGCGAGCGCGATCATCAGCGCGGAGGCGGTGGCCGACGTACGGCGGGGGTTGCGCTCGGCGTTGCGGCGACCGAGCAGGACCGCGGCCCGGCGGCCGAACGGGAGCATCAGCGCGCGGACGGCGTACCGGCTGAGCAGCGGGAGCGTCATGACCAGGCCGAGCAGGACGAACGCGGTCGTGAGGCCGACCAGGATCGCGCCGGGGAGGCCGTCGGCGTTGAGCGAGATCAGGCCGAGCAGGACCGCCATCAGGAGCAGGAAGGCGCCGATCACGACCCGGACGACGAGACTGCGCTCGGGCAGGGTGGTGTCGGCTTTGAGCGCGACGACCGGCGGCAGCTTGCCGGCGCGCCGTGCCGCCGGGTACGCCGCCGCGGCGGTGATCCCGATGCCGAGCACGTACGACGCGATGACGGTCGCCGGGCTGACCTGGAGCGCCGCTGACGGGATCGCGAGATCGAGGCGCTGGTAGAGGTACTGGATGAGCCCTGCGACGCCGACGCCGAGCAGGAGTCCGAGGGTGGAACCGATCGCGCCGATCACCAGCGCCTCGCCGAGGACCGTGCCGGTGACCTGGCCGCCGGAGGCGCCGACGGCGCGGAGCAGCGCGAGCTCGCGGCTGCGTTGGGCGACGACCATCGCGAACGTGTTGACGATCAGGAAGGTCCCGACGAACAACGCCAGGCCGGCGAACAGCAGGAGCGCCGCGGTGAGACCGCCGAAGGTGTCGTCGAGGGCGCTTTCGCCGTCGTCGGCGACCTGCGCGGCGGTGCGGACCTGGACGGTGTCGCCGACCTGCGCCTGGATCGTGCGGGCGAGCGCGTCGGGATTCTGGCCGGGCTGGAGCGCGACGGCGATCGACGTCCAGCCGGGCTCGCCGAGGAGCAGGAGCTGGGCGGACGCGCTGTCGAAGGCGACGAGGGGTGCGCCGGCCGACGTACCGGACAGGCCTGGGGTGGTGAGACCGGTCAGCGTCGCGGTGACCGCGCGGGCGGGGGTGACGACCTTGACCTTCTGGCCGATCTCGAAACCCTCGCGGTCGGCGGTGGTGCGGTCGAGGGTGAGCTGCTCGGTGCCCCACGGCGCGGAGCCCTCGACGAGCTTGAACGGCGCGGTGCGGTCGTCGTGCGGCCAGCTCGCGCCGAAGGTGTCGAGGCTGTAGGTGTCGATCGGTTGGCCGTCCTTGGCCAGGATCTCGACGTCGGGGACGAGGAGCTGGGCGTCGGCGGCGGCGACACCAGGTGTTGAGGCGACCTTGTTCGCGACGTCGATCGGGAGCGTCGGCGGGCGGTTCGGCGTACCGGAGACGGGGGAGACCGGGGTGATCGTCAGGTCGGCGGTCGCGGCGGCGAAGTTCTTCTTCAGGGCGGCCGCGAGGGTGTCGCTGAACACCATCGCGCCGCTCACGAACCCGATGCCGAGCAGCACCGCGACCGTGCAGAGCACGAACCGCAGCCGGTGCGCCCGCACCGACCGGAGCGCGAGCTTGAGCATCAGCCGGTCGTGGTTTCGAGGCGCTTCATCGAGTCGAGCACCGTCTCGGCCGTCGGGTCGACGAGCTCCTCGCGCAACCGGCCGTCGGCCAGGAACAGCACCCGGTCGGCGTACGCGGCGGCGGTCGGGTCGTGCGTCACCATCACGACGGTCTGGCCGAACTCACGCACCGAGCGGTGCAGAAAGCCCAGTACGTCGGCCGAGGCGCGCGAGTCGAGGTTGCCGGTCGGCTCGTCGGCGAAGACGACGTACGGGCGGGAGACCAGCGCGCGGGCACACGCGACGCGCTGCTGCTGACCGCCGGACAGCTCGGCCGGCTTGTGCTGCAGCCGGTCCTTCAGCCCGACGGTCTCGACGATGAGGTCGAGCCAGGCCTGGTCCGGCTTGCGGTTGGCCAGGTCGAGCGGGAGCGTGATGTTCTCCAGCGCGGTCAGCGTCGGGATCAGGTTGAACGCCTGGAAGACGAACCCGACCCGGTCCCTTCTCAGGTGCGTGAGGGCCTTCTCGGTCAGCCTGGTCAGGTCGATGTCGCCGAGGAACACCTGGCCGCTGGTCGGGCGGTCGAGCCCGGCCAGACAGTGCAGCAACGTCGACTTGCCCGAGCCCGAAGGCCCCATGATCGCGGTGAACCGGCCCTGCCCGAACTGCACGCTGACATCGGCCAGCGCGTCGATCCGGGTCTCACCGGCACCGTAGCTCCGGCCGAGCAGCGTGGTCGTGATCGCCGCAGCCGGTGCGACGGTTTCCGCGGTCATGGGGGAAACCTAGCTGTTGAGGGGTTTGTCAGGCGTCGATCACCACGGGGATCACGACCGGACGCCGGCGCCAGTGCCGGTACGTCCAGTTGCCGACCGCGCGCCCGACCAGCTGCTCCAGCTGGCTCGCGTCCCCGATCGACTCCGCGGCCGCCCGCGCCAGCGTCTCCTCGATCACCGGGATGACCGGCTTGAACGTGGTGTCGTCGTGGACGAAGCCGCGGGCCAGGAAGTCCGGCGGCTCGGCCAGCTTGCCGGTGTGTGCGTCGACCAGCAGGACGACCGTGACGACGCCCTCCTCGCCGAGCGTCCGGCGGTCCTTCAGGTTCGCCTCGGTGACCCCGCCGACCGTCATCGCGTCGACGTACACGTAGCCGGCCTCGACCTTGCCGGTGATCTTCGCGCGGCCCTTGTGCAGGTCGACCACCACGCCGTCCTCGGCGATGATCACCCGGTCGGCCGGTACGCCGGTGCTGACCGCGAGCGCCGCGTTCGCCTTCAGGTGCCGGAACTCGCCGTGCACCGGCAGCACGTTGCGCGGCTCGACCAGGTTGTAGCAGTAGACGAGCTCGCCGGCGCTGGCGTGACCGGACACGTGCACCTTCGCGTTGCCCTTGTGCACGACGTTCGCACCCCAGCGGATCAGGCCGTTGATCACCGCGTAGATCGCGTTCTCGTTGCCCGGGATCAGCGAACTGGCCATCAGCACCGTGTCGCCCTCACCGATCCGGATCATGTGGTCCCGGTTCGCCATCCGCGACAGCGCCGCCATCGGCTCACCCTGCGAACCGGTGCAGACCAGCGTGACCTTGCGGTCCGGCAGCTGCTCCAGCTCCTTCAGGTCGACGATCAGGCCCTTCGGGACGTTCAGGTAGCCGAGATCGCGGGCGATCCCCATGTTCCGCACCATCGAGCGCCCGACGAACGCGACCTTCCGGCCGCCCGCCTTCGCGGCGTCCAGGACCTGCTGGATCCGGTGCACGTGGCTCGCGAAGCTCGACACGATGATCCGGCCCGGCGCCGTACGGAAGACCTGGTCGATCGCCGGGTTCAGGTCCTTCTCGGCGGTCGTGAAGCCCGGGACGTCGGCGTTCGTCGAGTCCGTCATGAACAGGTCGACGCCCTCGGCGCCGAGCCGGGCGAACCCGCGCAAGTCGGTGAGCCGCCGGTCCAGCGGGAACTGGTCCATCTTGAAGTCGCCCGTGTGCAGCACCAGCCCGGCCCGGGTCCGGATCGCGACCGCGAGACCGTCCGGGATCGAGTGGTTCACCGCGAGGAACTCACACTCGAACGGACCGAACTGCCGCTTCTCGTCCTCCTTCACCTCCACCGTCACCGGCTTGATCCGGTGCTCCTTCAACTTGGAGGTGATGAACGCCAGCGTCAGCTTCGACCCGACCACCGGGATGTCCGCCCGCTCCTTCAGCAGGTACGGCACCCCGCCGATGTGGTCCTCGTGCCCGTGGGTCAGCACGATCGCCTCGATCTTGTCCAGCCGGTCCCGGATCCACCCGAAGTCCGGAAGGATCACGTCGACGCCCGGCTGGTGCTCCTCGGGGAACAACACCCCGCAGTCGACCACCAGCAACTTGCCCCGGTGCTCGAACACGGTCATGTTCCGGCCGATCTCACCCAGACCACCCAGAGCGACCACGCGCAGGGCGTCATCAGGAAGGCGGGGCGGCTGACCGAGATCGGGATGCGGATGACTCATAGCGTGGACGTTATCCGAGGCCACGGTTGCGATGTGTCACCGACCTCGTTTCGGGGGTGTGACGGGCACCTCAGAACAAAGTTTTCGGGGGTGCGTGGGGGTGGTGGTGCTCGGGCGCCGGCCGGCGTCAATCGGCTGAAGATGCTGCGGCTGAGGCGCCGCGGCCGCGGAGCATGTCGATCGGCGTGATCAGCGGGCCGGCGGCGGCGTCACCGCACGAGTCGGGCAGTTCGGATCGCGTCGAGCGGTGGGGAGCGGACGTGCACCACTGTCCAACGGCCTCGCGGAGGTGGTGCCCAGGCGTGGAGATGGCGCGGGAGTCAGCCGCGAGCGGGGTTAGTTAGTGGTGGAGGTCCGCACCTGACGCAATCAGGTCGCGGCGGCCTGGTTGCGGGGGACAGCAAGCGTCGACGAGGCGGACCTGCGCCCGCGCAAGCAGGCCCTCCCACGCGTTGCTCTTCAGGTACCGGTTGGGGGTGCCGACCGACATGCACCACTGATCAAGGACGACGCGCGGGTTTTGCTCAGGCGTGGAGGTGGCGCGGAGGCCGGCGATGGCGGGGGTTGGTCAGTGGTGGAGGTCGAATCCTGGCTCATCAACACGCGGCGTCGGAACGAGCAGCCGCGCCGATCGGTCGGGGCCGACGCCCACCACCGTGTAAGGACGTCGCACAGGTTGTGCTCAGGCGTGGGGATGAGGCGGAAGCTGGTGCTGACCGGGGTTGGTGGGTGGTGGAGGTCGGCCCACGAGGCGATCGGGTCAGGGACGCCTGGCGGGGCGGGTGGGCTCGCCGAGGTCAGCCCGCGACCGGGTGCGGACAGAAGCCGCCGGCCGTGCACCACCAACCCAACACCCGAAGCGGAGAGGGGTGGGCTAGCTGGGGCCGACCCACCGACCGGGTGGGGGCCGGGTCAGCCGTCGATGCCGACGAGGTCTACGGCGGCGGAGGTTTCGGCGACCTCTTCCACCGAGCGGGTGGGGAGGGGTGGTGGGGTGCCGCCCCAGGCTGGGCAGAGGGGTTTGTGGTCGCACCAGGCGCAGAGGGGGCCTGGGTTGGGGCGCCAGTCGCCGGATTCGAGGGCTGTGGTGATGGCTGTCCAGAGGGCGCCGACTTTGCGTTCGCAGGCCAGCAGGTCGGCTTCGTCGGGTTGGTAGCGGATGATTTCGCCGTTGCCGAGGTAGACGAGTTGGAGCATGGTCGGGACCACGCCGCGGAGGCGCCAGAGGACCAACGCGTAGAACTTCATCTGGAAGAGGGCCTTGGCCTCGAAGAACTCCGAGGGGGAGCGGCCGGTTTTGTAGTCGACCACGCGGATCTCGCCGGTGGGCGCTACGTCGAGGCGGTCCACGTAGCCGCGGAGGGTCAGGCCGGAGGCCAGTTCGGTTTCGACGTAGAGCTCGCGTTCGGCGGGTTCGAGGGCGTTGGGGTCTTCCAGGGTGAAGTACTTGCTGAGGAGTTTGTGGGCTTCGGCGAGCCAGCCGGCCAGCTCCTCGCCGTCGGTGTCGTCGGCGAAGAGCTCGGCGACCTCGGGCTCGGCTTCGAGGATGCGTTGCCACTGGGGTTCGAGGAGCTGGGCGGCCTGTTCGAGGGTGCGCTGGCCGCGGGGGAGGTCGTAGAGCCGCTCGAGTACGGCGTGGACGACGGTGCCGCGGACGGCGGCGGACGACGGTTTCTCGGGCAGCCGGTCGACGACACGGAAGCGGTACTTCAGCGGGCAGCTCATGAAGTCGGCCGCGCGGGACGGCGACAGCGCACCGTTCGGGTGGCTGCCGCTGTGCGCGGGGGCTGCGACGCTCATGGGGAAACCCTAAGTCTTGGCACCGACAGGGCGGTTCACAGCAAGCTCCCAGCGGACTTTCGGCGAACCATCGGTTCCGCTCGGCACTCTGGTCCCACGAGACGAAGGAGACCGAGATGCACGAGCACGACCTGGGACTGGTCCACGACCTGGGGATTCTGCGCCGCCGCAACGTGCTGCGGCTACTCGCAGCCGGCGGGCTGGCCGTTGTCGCGGGCTGCGCGACCGACGACAGCCCGACCAGTACGACGACCGCGAACGGCAGCACCGGAACAAGCCCGAGCACCAGCACCAGCACCACCCCGAGCACGACCGACTGCGTGGACGAGATCCCCGAGGAAACCGCCGGCCCCTACCCCGGCGACGGCTCGAACGGCCCGAACGTCCTCACCGAGTCCGGCATCGTCCGCAGCGATCTCACCAGATCCTTCGGCGCATCCACAGGCACCGCGACCGGCGTACCGCTCACCGTCGAGCTCACCATCCAGGACGCCGACAAGTGCGCCGCACTGCCAGGCGCCGCCGTCTACCTCTGGCACTGCGACGCCCAGGGCCGCTACTCGCTCTACTCCGAGGGCGCCGAGAACGAGAACTACCTGCGCGGCGTCCAAGCCGCCGACGCGTCCGGCAAGGTCACCTTCACCACGATCTTCCCCGCGGCGTACCAGGGCCGCTGGCCGCACATCCATTTCGAGGTCTACGCGTCACTCGGCGAAGCCACCGCCGCCGGCAAGATCTCCGCGACCTCCCAGCTCGCCCTGCCCGAGGACGTCTGTGACGCCGTCTACGCCTCCAGCGGGTACGACGGGAGCGCGCGCAACATGTCCCAGACCTCGCTCGACAGCGACAACGTGTTCCGCGACGACGGCGCGACGAAGCAGCTCGCGACGGTCACCGGGAGCGTGCAGAGCGGCTACCGGGCACGGCTCACCGTGGGTGTGTAGCGCGGAGTTACCGGTGGCCCAGTAGGTTTACCTCGATGTCAGAGCCGCGTGAACCTCAGAACCCCGCCCAGCCGGCCGGTGCGCCGCCGCCCGGTACCTGGGTGCTCGGTCGTGTCCGCGGGATCCAGCTGACGATGCGGTTCACCTGGCTGCCGGTGGCGATCCTGCTGGCGCTGGGTTTCTCGGCGATCATCGCGCAGCAGTTCCCGTACCTGTCCGGCGGCTGGCGCTACTTCGCGTCGTTCGCGTTCGTGGTGGCGTTCACGCTGTCGGTGCTGCTGCACGAGCTGGCCCACGCGCTGATGGCGCTGCGGTTCAAGATCTCGGTCACCGAGATCAACCTGGGCTTCTTCGCGGCCGGCACCCACATCGAGGGGGAGCGCAAGTCGCCGCTGGAGGAGTTCGCGATCTCCGTCGTCGGCCCGATCGCGTCGCTGCTGGTCGGCGGTGCCGCGTACGCCGGCTCGCGGGCGCTCGACGAGGGCGTCGCGTACGCCGTCGTCATGCAGCTCGCGGTCGCGAACCTGATCGTCGGCGTCACGAACCTGCTGCCCGGTCTGCCGCTGGACGGCGGCTGGGTGGTCCGGGCCGCGGTCTGGAAGGCGACCGGGAACATGCACACCGGCACCATCGTGGCCGCGTGGGCGGGCCGGGTGATCGCGATCCTGGTGCTGGCCGCACCGGTGATCCTCGAAGAGGTCTTCGACCGGAACCCGACGCTGATCGACTTCGTGATCGCGCTCGCGGTCGGCTTCTTCCTCTGGATGGGTTCGACGGCGTCGCTGATGCAGGCCCGGCTGAAGCAGAAGCTGCCGGCGCTGCAGGTCCGGTCGCTGGCCCGGCGCGCGATCGCGGTCCACGCCAGTACGCCGATCTCGGAGGCGGTCCGGCTGGCCGCGCAGGGGCAGGCCGGGGCGGTCGTCGTGATCGACGGCGACGGCAAGCCGCACGCGCTGGTCCAGGAGGCGGCGGTCACCGCGGTCGCGCCGAACCAGCGCCCGTGGACCACGATCGGCGAGGTCGCGACCCGGATCGGCGCGGGCCACATCATCGGCGTCAACGACACCGGCGAGGAGATCCTGGCGACGCTGCGCAAGCACCCGGCCTCGGAGTACCTGGTGCTGGACACCCAGGGTCAGGTGTACGGCGTCCTGGCCACGGCCGACGTCGAGCGCGCGTTCCGCGGCCGCTGACCGTACGGCGTACGGGCGGCAACCCCCGGGATTCGGGACCGGGCACAGCGCCGAAGTAAGGTGTGCGCCTTATGTCTGATCTGCGCGATTTTCCTGATGCGGCGTTTTCCGGGGTTCATCATGGGCCGTTGCAGCCGGGGGAGTGGATCACGTTGTCCGACTCCAAGGGCCGCCGGCACTCGGTCTTCCTGGAGCGCGGCAAGACCTTCCACACCACCAAGGGCGGGATCGAGCACGACGCGCTGATCGACGGCCCGGACGCGGTCACGATCCGCTCCAAGGGCGGCGTGGAGTACCTGGCGCTGCGGCCGCTGATGGCCGACTACTCGGTGTCGATGCCGCGCGGCGCGCAGGTGATCTACCCCAAGGACACCGCGCAGATCGTGACGATGGCCGACATCTTCCCCGGCGCGAAGGTGGTCGAGGCCGGCGCCGGCTCGGGTGCGCTGACCACCGCGCTGCTGCGCGCGGTCGGGGTGCACGGCGAGCTGATCTCGTTCGAGCGCCGCGAGGACTTCGCCGAGGTGGCCCGCAAGAACGTCACCGGCTTCTTCGGCGCCGAGCACCCGGCCTGGCGGCTCGAGGTCGGCGACCTGGTCGAGAAGCTGGACGAGACCGACGTCGATCGCGTCGTACTGGACATGCTGGCCCCCTGGGAGTGCGTTGACGTCGTGGCGGCTGCCCTGGCCCCGGGCGGGGTGTTCTGCGCTTACGTGGCCACCACGACCCAGCTGAGCCGATTCGTGGAGACGCTGCGCGCCCACGGCGAGTTCACCGAGCCGCGGGCCTGGGAGTCGCTGGTGCGTGACTGGCACGTCGAGGGACTGGCCGTTCGGCCCGGTCACCGGATGCAGGGACACACCGCGTTCCTGGTCACCGCGCGCCGGATGGCCCCTGGCGTGAAAGCGCCACTCAAGAAGCGCCGCCCGGCGCCCGGCGCGTACGGCGACGACTATTCCGGACCCCGTCGTTCCGATTCCGTGCAGGACACGCCCTGACGTCGCGCCATTCTGTCCGCGCCGTGCTGTATTAAGGCGCAACAGGCTCGACCAGGCAACGGTTTCATCCGCAACCGACACGTGATGGGATTCGGCTTGCCCGGCGAGGTTTTCTGGGTAAGGTCCATAGGGTCGAGCCCCACATGGTGAGGTGATGATCGTGGCTGGAGACGAGAGTCCTACCGCGGCAGAGCTGCGTAACCAGGTCCGGTACCTGGAGGCCGAGGTCGCAGCGTTGCGGCGTCGGTTGCTGGAGCACCCGGCTGACAGCCGGTCGCTCGAGAGCAGGCTGTCCGAAACCCAGGCGTCCTTGGCGAGCGTGACCGCGCAGAACGAGCGGTTGGCCGAAACGCTGCGCGAGGCCCGAGAGAAGATCATCGCCTTGAAGGAGGAGGTCGACCGGCTGGCGCAACCGCCGTCCGGTTTCGGGACCTTCCTCGGCCGCAACGACGACGACACGCTGGACGTGTTCACCGGAGGCCGCAAGCTCCGGGTCGCGGCGAGCCCGTCGGTTGACCTGGACGCGCTGAAGCTCGGCCAGGAACTGATGCTGAACGAGGCGCTGAACGTGGTCGAGGCCTGCGACTTCGAGGTCGTCGGCGACGTGGTGATGCTGAAGGAGCTGCTGGCCGACGGCGAGCGGGCGCTGGTGATCGCGCAGGCCGACGAGGAACGGGTCGTCCGGCTCGCCTCGCCGCTGCTGGACACCGCGCTGCGGACCGGCGACTCGCTGCTGCTGGAGCCGCGCTCCGGCTACGTCTACGAGAAGATCCCGAAGTCCGAGGTCGAGGAGCTGGTGCTCGAAGAGGTCCCGGACATCGACTACACCCAGATCGGTGGCCTGTCCGGCCAGATCGAGCAGATCCGGGACGCGGTCGAGCTGCCGTACCTGCACAAGGACCTGTTCCTGGAGCACGAGCTGAAGCCGCCGAAGGGTGTGCTGCTCTACGGCCCGCCCGGCTGCGGCAAGACGCTGATCGCGAAGGCGGTCGCCAACTCGCTGGCCAAGAAGGTCGCCGAGCGCACCGGCGTCGCCGAGCAGAAGTCGTTCTTCCTGAACATCAAGGGCCCCGAGCTGCTCAACAAGTACGTCGGCGAGACCGAGCGGCACATCCGCCTGGTCTTCCAGCGGGCCCGGGAGAAGGCCTCCGAGGGCATGCCGGTGATCGTGTTCTTCGACGAGATGGACTCGCTGTTCCGGACCCGTGGGTCCGGGGTCTCCTCCGACGTCGAGAACACCATCGTCCCGCAGCTGCTGAGCGAGATCGACGGCGTCGAGGGCCTGGAGAACGTGCTGGTGATCGGTGCCTCGAACCGTGAGGACATGATCGACCCGGCGATCCTGCGGCCCGGCCGGCTGGACGTGAAGATCAAGATCGAGCGGCCGGACGCCGAGTCGGCCCGCGACATCTTCTCCAAGTACCTGACCACGACGCTGCCGCTGCACGCCGACGACCTGAGCGAGTTCGGCGGCGACAAGGTCGAGTGCGTGAACGGGATGATCCAGCGCACCGTCGAGCGGATGTACACCGAGGCCGACGAGAACCGGTTCCTCGAGGTCACCTACGCCAACGGTGACAAGGAGGTCCTGTACTTCAAGGACTTCAACTCCGGCGCGATGATCCAGAACATCGTCGACCGGGCCAAGAAGATGGCCATCAAGGCGTTCCTCGACGACAAGCAGAAGGGTCTGCGGGTGCAGCACCTGCTGCAGGCCTGTGTCGACGAGTTCAAGGAGAACGAGGACCTGCCGAACACCACCAACCCGGACGACTGGGCCCGGATCTCCGGCAAGAAGGGCGAGCGGATCGTCTACATCCGGACGCTTATCTCCGGCAAGCAGGGCACCGAGCCGGGCCGGTCGATCGACACGGCGACCAACACCGGTCAGTACCTGTAGGGCGAAAGCAAAAAGCCGCCCCGGGACCTGGAAGGGTTCCGGGGCGGTTCCGTGTCCGGCGTGAGCAGCGGCCCCGTACGGCGTACGCAAGGGGCCTGGCACCACCACCGTCCCTGAACTCGCGCAGGGTCCGGCCGGGGTTTCCCCCGATTCCGGCGCCCGCGCGGCCGCCGTACGGTCGTCGCATGGCGACGGACGAGGTGCGGAAGGACCTGCGCGCGGCGGTGGCGGCGCGGCAGGACCTGGGGGCGGAGTACGAACCCGAGATCATCGACGGGTTCCTGGAGCGGCTCGACCAGCGCGCCGCCGCGCGGTACGGGCAGCAGGGCCATCCGCTGCCGGCGCCGCTGCCGCCGGACGGCAAGAAGGACACCGACGGCGGCGGCCTCGCGCTGGCCATCGTCTCCGTCGTCGCCGGCATCCCGATCACCGCGATCGCCGCCAACCTCGAAGGCACTTTCGCGATGGTGATCTGCTGGGGCGGCCTGGTCGGCATCAACCTGGCCCGGGCCGCCGCGCGCTTCACCAACCGTTGAGCTGTACTAGAGGTTGAGCGGCACGAGCTTGCCGTCGGCGTCGTACGCCCTGAACTGCTGGTCGAGGTCGCTGCTGCCGTCCGGCGTGGGGTCGTACTGGCCGGGCGGGATGACGGCCGTGCTGTGCGTGTACGCGAAGCCGCCTGCGACGGCGCCTTGGGTCCACTGGCCCTGGCCCTCGGCCCAGACGTAGCGGGACTCGATCCGGACGATCCGCGGGTGCACCCGGAGCAGGCTCTCGTAGCTCGCGTACGCCGACTTCTTGTCGCCGGCGGCGCCCACGCTGCCCATGCCGCTCAGTACGACCGCAGGCCTGCTCGCTGACAGCTGCCGCTTCCACGTCGCGTCCCGAACACTGGCGCCGGCACCGGCGGCGAAGCAGCTGGTGATGCCCTGGCTGTAGGTGTTGCCGGGCTGGCCGGGGGTGCTCTTGGTCAGTACGACGACGCCGGTCTTGGCGGATCCGGGGATTGCTACCCGGCGGGCCCACAGCGGGTCGACCTGCTGGGCGCCGGGGAGCTTGCAGGCGTTCGCGGCTTGGGTGGCCTCTGCGGCGCTGACTGGGCCCAAGTCGACCCGTGGGAGCCACAGCGCCGCCGTTGGCTTGGAAGTGGGCTTTGGGGGAGTGGCGACGGTCGGCCCGGTCGCTGGCTGCAAGTCTGCCTCGCCGAGCTGGTTGCTGATCACCAGAGTTCCGGCGACGACCGCGCCGACGGCCGCCACGGCGATGGCGGGGGCTACCCAGCGGCGTACCTGCGGCGTGGCGCTGCGCTCGGTCTGGTCGAGCACCCGGGAGCGCAGCTGAGCGCGGCGCTCGGGAGCGAGCGGGGGGACGCGAGGCGGTTCGAGCTGAGTGTTCACGAGAGCTCCTCGTTCAGGGCGACCCGCGACAGCAGGTCGGGGAAGCGGCGGCGGGTGCGGTGCAGGCGGGCTTTGACGGTGCCTTCGGGGACTTCGAGGGCCGCCGCGGTATCCGCGATGGTCAGGCCGGCCCAGACGACGAGCTCGAGGGTTTCCTGCTCGTGCCGGGGCAGCTTGGCGAGCGCACGCCGTACGGCGGACATCCGGCGCTCGTCGTCGAGCCGCTGGGCCACAGCGGCCGCGTGGTCGGGTTGGTCGTACGGCGCCGGCAGTCGCTCGACCAGGCCGCGAAGCCGGCGCGTCGCGCGGTGCAGCGTGCGGCACTCGTTCGCCGCGACGGCCAGCAGCCAGCCGCGTGCCGACGGCGCGGTCAGCGGGCCCGGTGGGTTCCGCTCGAAGCGCCGCCAGGTGCTGAGGAACGTTGTCTGCACCACGTCCTCGGCCGCTGCCCACGACGCCGTACGCCGGAAAGCGAACGCGTGCACGTCGTCGGCGTACCGGTCGAAGAGCAGGCCGAGTGCCTCTCGGTCACCGTCGCGCAGGCGGTCCCAGAGCACGCTGTCGCCAGGTGGCCCGGCCGCCATCGAGTACTCCGTCTCGTCGGTCAGGATGATGTTCACACCAGGTAGTGACCGCCCGGCCCGGAGAAGGTTGCCTACAGCGTGCGCAGGTAGTCGCCGAGTAGTGCGGTGGTGTCCGGGACGAAGGGCCAGTCCGGGTCGTCCAGGCGGGCGAGCAGCTCGGGCAGCGGCATCCAGGCGCCCCAGTCGACCTCCTCCGGCTGGTGCTCGACCGGGCCGTCCCAGCGGCAGGTGTACAGGTACGCGTGGTAGTTGGTGAACTCGTCGGTGTAGTCGCCCTCGGGCAGCTTCTCGAGCTTCACGCCGCTGATGCCGAGCTCCTCGGCCAGCTCGCGCTGTACGGCGTCGTACGGGTCCTCGCCGGCCGCGACGACGCCGCCGGCCATGAAGTCGTAGCGGGCCGGGTAGACGTCCTTGGTCGGCGTCCTGCGGTGCACGTAGACGTCTCCGGCGGCGTTCCGGACCAGTACGCCGGTCGCGGAGTGCCGCAGGTTGTCGCGGCGCATCAGCGACCGCGGAGCGGAACCGCAGACCACGCCGTGGGCGTCCACCAGGGCAACGAGTTCGTCCATCCCCGCAGTCTCACACGGCTCGGAGCGCCGCTTTGGTCGGCCGGACCGCGTAGGCTCGTGAACATGAGTGTGCGGCGGATCATGGGGACCGAGACCGAGTTCGGGATCTCGGTGCCCGGCCAGCCCGGGGCGAACCCGATGCTGACCTCGAGCCAGGTGGTGAACGGCTACGCCCAGACGCAGCCGCTGGCGCGCAAGACCCGGTGGGACTTCGACGAGGAGCACCCGCTGCGGGACGCGCGCGGCTTCGACCTGAGCCGGGAGGTGGCCGATTCCAGCCAGCTCACCGACGAGGAGACCGGTCTGGCCAACGTCATCCTCACCAACGGCGCCCGGCTGTACGTCGACCACGCGCACCCGGAGTACTCGGCGCCGGAGTGCACGAACCCGCGGGACGTCGTGGTCTGGGACAAGGCCGGCGAGCTGGTGATCATGGAGGGTGCCCGGCAGGCCCGCCAGATCCCGGGGGCGCCGCAGCTGAACCTGTACAAGAACAACACCGACAACAAGGGCGCGTCGTACGGGTCGCACGAGAACTACCTGATGCGCCGGTCGACGCCGTTCGCGTCGATCGTGCGGCACCTGACGCCGTTCTTCGTGAGCCGTCAGGTGGTCACCGGCGCGGGCCGGGTCGGGATCGGCCAGGACGGCGCCGGGCACGGCTTCCAGATCAGCCAGCGGGCCGACTACTTCGAGGTCGAGGTCGGCCTGGAGACGACGCTGAAGCGGCCGATCATCAACACCCGCGACGAGCCGCACGCCAACCCGGACCGGTACCGGCGCCTGCACGTGATCATCGGCGACGCGAACCTGTCCGAGATCTCGACGTACCTGAAGGTCGGGACCACGTCGCTGGTGCTGTCGATGATCGAGGACGGCTGGCTGACCGACGACCTGAGCGTCGACCGGCCGGTCACCGCGCTGCACGAGATCAGCCACGACCCCTCCTGCACGCACCTGATGACGCTCAAGGACGGCCGCAAGCTGACCGCCGTGCAGCTCCAGACGGAGTACCTCGAGCAGGCCCGCAAGTACGTCGAGGACAAGTACGGCGACGACGCGGACCGGCAGACCAAGGACGTGCTGCACCGCTGGGAGCAGGTCCTCGACCAGCTCGCGATCGACCCGATGCGGCTCGCCGACCAGCTCGACTGGGTCGCCAAGCTGAAGCTGCTGCAGTCCTACCGCGACCGCGACGACCTGGAGTGGAACGACTCCAAGCTCGCTCTGGTCGACCTGCAGTACGCCGATCTTCGTCCGGACAAGGGTCTGTACTTCAAGCTGGTCAAGGCCGGCCGGATGCAGCGCCTCGTCACCGACGAGGAGATCCGGATGGCGGTCTCGCACCCGCCGACCGACACCCGCGCCTACTTCCGCGGCCGCTGCATGCAGCAGTACGCCGGGCAGGTGGCGGCCGCCTCCTGGGACTCGGTGATCTTCGACCTCCCGGGCAAGGAATCGTTGCAGAGAATCCCCACTCTCGATCCGCTGCGGGGCACGAAAGCCCATGTCGGAGCGCTTCTTGACCAATGCGACACCGCCAGTGACCTGGTTCGCACCATTACTGGGGGTGCGGGCGGGTAGGGTCGCAGTAGGAGAGTCGGTTGGGCGGCTCTCCGCCGCGGTTCTAGGAGGTGTGCGATGGCGAAAGACGGTGGGCAGCAGCACAAGCAGCCCAAGCGTTCGACCAGCGAGGAAGAGGTCGAGCAGGTCGAGGCGTCGGAGGACGTCGCCGAGCGCAAGGAACGGCTCGACGAGGACGTCGACTCGATCCTCGACGAGATCGACGAGGTGCTCGAGGAGAACGCGGAGGAGTTCGTCCGCGGCTTCGTGCAAAAGGGTGGGGAGTGAACCGCTAGATGACATTCGATGCCTCCGGCCGGTTGCCGGAAGCCTTCCTGACCCCAGGTGGCTCGTCGTTCATGGACTTCCTGGCCGGGCACGCGCCCGACCTGCTCCCTGGACGGCGGTCCCTGGGGACAGGTGACCTGTCCAACGACGTCCCGCACGGTACGACGATCGTCGCGGCCACCTTCGACGGTGGTGTCGTGATGGCCGGCGACCGGCGCGCCACGATGGGCAACATCATCGCCCAGCGTGACATCGAGAAGGTGTTCCCGGCCGACGAGTACTCGTGCGTGGGAATCGCCGGCTCGGCCGGTCTGGCGATCGAGATGGTGCGGCTGTTCCAGGTCGAGCTGGAGCACTACGAGAAGCTCGAGGGCACCACGCTGTCGCTCGACGGCAAGGCGAACCGGCTGAGCGCGCTGATCCGGGGCAACCTGGCGATGGCGATGCAGGGCCTGGCCGTGGTCCCGCTGTTCGCGGGCTACGACCACGACATCTCCGGTGGCCGGATCTTCTCCTACGACCCGACCGGTGGCCGGTACGAGGAGCAGGCCTTCCACAGCGTCGGCTCCGGCTCGCTGTTCGCCCGCGGCTCGCTGAAGAAGCTCTACCGCGACGGGATGACCGCGACCGAGTGCGTGACGGCGACCATCCAGGCGCTGTACGACGCGGCCGACGACGACTCGGCGACCGGTGGCCCGGACCTGGCCCGGCGGATCTTCCCGGTGATCGGCGTGGTCACGGCCGACGGCTACCAGCGGATGCCCGAGAGCGAGGTCGGCGAGATCGTCGACACCGTGGTCGGTGCCCGGCTGCAGCGTCCCGACGGCCCCGCCGCTCCGCTCTCCTGAGCCCGGTCGACGAGTAGAGGATCCACATGAGCACTCCGTTCTACGTCTCACCCGAGCAGCTGATGCGGGACCGGGCGGACTTCGCCCGCAAGGGCATCGCCAAGGGCCGCAGCGCGATCGCGCTGCAGTACGCCGACGGCATCCTGTTCGTGGCCGAGAACCGGTCGCCCGCCCTGCACAAGGTGGCCGAGATCTACGACCGGATGGCCTTCGCGGCCGTCGGGCGGTACAACGAGTTCGAGAACCTGCGGATCGCCGGCGTGCGCCTGGCCGACATGCGCGGGTACTCCTACGACCGTCGCGACGTCACCGGCCGCGCGCTGGCCAACGCCTACGCGCAGACCCTCGGCGCGATCTTCTCCTCCGGTGGTGAGAAGCCGCTCGAGGTGGAGATCCTGGTCGCCGAGGTCGGCAACAGCACCGCCGAGGACCAGATCTACCGGCTCACCTACGACGGCTCGATCGCCGACGTCCGCGGCTACGCGGTGATGGGTGGCCCGGCCGAGCAGGTCGCGGAGTACGTCGGTGAGCACTACTCCGAGGGCATCTCGCTGGCCGGCGCGCTGCGGCTCGCCGTGGACGCGCTCGGGCACGACTCCAGCGAGGTCCGCCAGCTGGAGCCGGACCAGATCGAGGTCGCCATCCTCGACCGGACCCGTACGCAGGTCCGCAAGTTCAAGCGGATCTCGGAGGAGACGCTGGCCCGGATCCTGTCCGAGTCGCGGCCGGACACGTCGCCGTCGGAGCCCGCTCCGCACACCGACGACACGGTGAACGGCGGGTCGTACGAGAGCGAGACCACGGCGTCGGAGGATGACGACGCGCCGGTCGCGCCGCCGGAGGAGCCGGAAGACACCAAGTGACCGACGAACCGCAGGTGCCGCCCACTCCCGGTCAGGGAGCGGGCGGCACCTCTCGTTCAGCCGACCCGAAGCCCTGGGAGCTGCTGAGCGAGAAGACCGTGTACGACGGCTTCCTCACCGTGAACTCCCGGCGCTACCGGCTGCCGAACGGGCGCGAGGCCGACTGGGACGTCTTCGGCCCCCGGCAGACCGCGGGTGTCGCCGGCGGGATCACCGTGCTCCCGCTCACCCCCGAAGGCCGGGTCGTCGCGATCCGGCTGTTCCGCGCCGGCCCCGACCAGGTCGTCACCAATCTCCCCGGCGGCCTGATCGACCCCGGCGAGGACCCGGCCGACGCCGGGCGGCGGGAGCTCGCCGAGGAGACCGGTTACACCTGCGGCTCGATCGAGGTCGCGGGCTGGATCTGGTCCGCCGCCTCCTCGACGTACCCCAAGTACGTCGCGATCGCGCGCGACTGCGTCCGCACCGAGCAGCAGGACCTGGACGAGTTCGAGGACATCGTCCCGATCGAGCTGACCGTCGAGGAGTTGCGCCAGGAGCTGCGGACGCCCGGCGCGATGACCGGCGTCGACGCGGCGTACCGGGCGCTGGACCACGCCGGCCTGCTCTGAAATCCGCTTGCCCGCGCGGCGCCTCGCCCCGAGGATGACGAGCGTGCTGACGACGTACTGGCCCCTGCGGAATCTCCGGCTGACGACGGAGCGGCTGGTGCTGCGTGCTCCCGCCGACGACGAGGAACTGGCGGCGATCGCCGAGGTGGCGGCCGGCGGGATCAGCCGGCCGGGGGAGCATCCGTTTCTGATGGCGTGGCCCGACGCGCCGGTCGAGCGGGCGCGGCGTGTCCTGCAGCAGTACTGGGCGCACCTGGGAGCGTGGACGAAGGACGAGTGGGAGTTGGAGCTCGGGGTCTTCCGCGACGGGACGCCGCTCGGGATGGTCGGGCTGATGGGCAGCGAGTACGGCGTACTGCGTGAGGTGAAGACCTGGTCGTGGCTCGGGCTGGAGCACCACCGGCACGGCTACGGCACCGAGGCACGGACCGCTCTGCTGCACCTGGCCTTCGAGGGCCTGGACGCCGTGGCGGCGCGGACCGAGGTCTTCCAGGACAACGCCGGGTCGCAGGGCGTCTCGCGGAAGCTCGGCTACCGGCCGGACGGGATCTCTCGCGACGTGCTGCACGGCGAGCCGATCATCTCGGACCGGCTGCGGCTCACTCGGGAGGACTGGTCGAGCGTCGACCGGCCCAAGGTCGAGATCACCGGTCTCGACCCGTGCCGGGACTGGTTTATCAGCGCCGGCTGACCAGCAAACTGTCCGGATCTGGGCAGCTCACGCTCTTGACGAGCATTTGTGCGCAATGAATGACTGGTAGGGCACACCTTCCGCCCCGAGGAGTTGCTCATGCGCCGAATCGGCTCGGCAGTGGCTGTTGCTGCCGTCCTCGCCTTTGCCGTCCAGCCCTTCGCCCTCTCCGCCCAGGCCGGTCCCGCCGGTGCCGAGCCGCACGCCTCTGCGAAGCCGGAGCCTCGACCTCTGGTGAACCCTGAGCCTCAGCAGACCGTCCCGCGGCGCGACGGGTTCGACCTCGGGCGGACCGTCGGGCTCGTCCGCGGGCCGACGACCGACGCCGACGCCGAGCGCGTCGTCCGGGCGTCGCTCGAGCGGGCCGGCGTGCGCACGATCCGCACCACCGACGGCGTCGATCCGCGGACCGACGTCACCGTGTGGCTCGGCGGCGACGACCGCACCCTGGCCGACCTGGACGTCGCTGCGACGGACGGACTGCCGGCCGAGGGGTATGTAGTTGCTGTAGGCACCCATCGCGGGCGGCACCACGTCGTGCTGGCCGGCGTCGACACCGACGGCACGTACTACGCCACCCGCACCCTCGACCAGTTGGTGCAGGGCCGGCGGCTGGCGGGAACCGAGATCCGCGACTGGCCGACGATGCGGTACCGCGGCTCGATCGAGGGCTTCTACGGAACGCCGTGGTCGCACGCCGACCGGCTCGACCACCTGGACTATCTCGGCGCGCACCGGATGAACGCCTACGAGTACGCGCCGAAGGACGACCCATACCACCGCGAGCAGTGGCGTGACCCGTACCCGGCCGACAAGCTCGCCGAGCTGGGCGAGCTGGTGGACCGGGCCCGCGGCAACAAGGTCGACTTCACCTTCGCGCTCTCACCCGGACTGTCGATCTGCTACACCGCAGACGCCGACTACCAGGCGCTGATCGCGAAGTTCGAAGCGCTGTACGCGTTGGGGGCGCGCTCGTTCAACGTGCCGCTCGACGACATCGACTACAACAGCTGGCACTGCGACGCCGATCGCGCCAAGTACGGCACCGGCGGTGGAGCGGCGGGTCAGGCACAGAGCGAGCTGCTGAACCGGATCCAGCGCGAGTGGGTCGCGACGAAGCCGGGGGTCGCGCCGCTGCAGATGGTGCCGACCGAGTACTACAACGTGTCCGAGACGCCGTACAAGAAGGCGCTGCGCGAGCAGCTGGACGTGGCCGTGGTCGTGCACTGGACCGGCATCGGCGTCATCCCGCGGACCATCACGACCGCGCAGGCGGCGCAGGCGAAGGCCGTGTTCGGGCACGACATCCTGATCTGGGACAACTACCCGGTCAACGACTACCTGGCCGGACGGCTCCCGCTGGCTGACTACAGCGGGCGCGAGCGGGGGATCGCCGACCAGGTGGTCGGTGTGATCTCGAACCCGATGAACCAGGCCGCGGTCAGCAAGATCGCGCTCTCCGCGTTCTCCGAGCTGGGCTGGAAGCCGGCGACGTACGACGAGCAGGCCGCCTGGGAGCGCGCTCTCGCGGAGCGAGCGGGTGGGGACCGGAGGACGATCGAGGCGTTGAAGGTGTTCGCGGACCTGAACACGTACGACACGACACTGCACCCGGAGTCCGCGCCGGAGTTGGCCGCGCGGATCGACGCGTTCTGGAAGGCGTACGCCGGTGAGGGCGCGGGGCGTGGGGAGAGTGCGGAGGCGAGCGTCGTGCGCGCGGAGAGCGCGATCCGGGGGCTTCGGCCGGTCTTCCAGGCCGTGACGCGGGCGCCGGGGCGCATCCGGGCCGGGGTGGTCGATCCGGCGTTCAGCGCCGAGGCGAAAGCCTGGCTGGACGCGACGGTGCTGTGGGGCCAGGCGCTCGAAGAGTCGCTCGGGTTGCTGGACGCGCTCGACGACGGCGACGGGGCGACGGCCTGGCTGAAGCGTCAGCAAGTCGACAAGTTGACTGGTCAGGCGAAAGCGATCCGGGACGTGCGGGAGCCGCACTCCGGGACGTACCCGCGGATCGGCGAGGGCGTGGTCGACACGTTCCTCGCCCGGGTCGGCCGGCTGCACGACGAGTGGATGGGCCTGACGCCGCGGCGGACGGCGACGGCCAGCGTTCCGACGTACGCGGAGAACGTGCCGGCCCGGATGGTCGACGACGACGAGTCGACGTTCTACTGGAGCAACGGCGCTCCGGCGGCGGACGACGAGATCCGGGTCGATCTCGGTGCGGTGCGGGAGATCGGCGCGATCGGGGTCCTGATGGGGAAGAGCGGCAGCCCGGACGACTTCATCCAGTCGGGGGCGCTGGAGTGGTCGGCCGACGGTGAGACGTGGACCGAACTGACCCGCGCGACGACCGCCGAGGTCCGTGCGACCGCTCCGGCGGGGACGAAGGCGCGGTACGTGCGGTATCGCGCGGTCGCCGCGAACGCGTCCAACTGGTTGGTGGTCAGAGAGTTCTCCGTGCAGGTCACCGACGGGTCGGAGTTGGTGCTGACCGCGGGCGGGACTCCGGCGCCGGCTGACGGGTCGAGCCTGGCCCGAGCGGTCGACGGCGATGTCAGTACGGCGTACGCCGCGGCCGCGGTGCCGGGGGAGGGCGACGCGCTCACCGTGACGGCCTCGGCTCCGGCCGTGGTGGATCGCGTGACCGTGCTGCAGCGGGCCGGTGTGGTTGCCGCGGGGCGGGTGGACGTTCACACCGCCGCGGGCTGGCGGGAGATCGGTGTGGTGCGCTCGGCGTACACAGCGCTTCGGGTGAGCGGATCGGTCGATGCGGTCCGGGTGCGGTGGACGGCCGGGGCGACTGCTCCTCAGGTCGCCGAGGTGATCCTGCGCAAGACGGCTGGGTAAACTGACCGGCGGGCCGCTACTGGCGTTCAGGTGGGCTACCACCGGGGAACGGCCCGCCGGACTCAGCAGGTCCGGCTGAAGCCGCGCGCCTGGGCACGACGAGTATTCGCCGACGCCCGAAGGAGCGCGCCGCATGACCACGCCAGACAACACCACCGGCACCCCGACCACCGCCCGGCCGATGATCGGCACCGACCTCGCCGCCGACATGGTGGCCCAGGCTGCCGTCCGCGCCAAGAAGCTGCAGGACGAGACCGGCGTGCAGCCGTGCCTCGCGACCGTGCTGGTCGGGGACGACCCCGCCTCCGCGACGTACGTGCGGATGAAGCAGAACCGAAGCAAGAAGGCCGGGATCGGTTCGGTCAGCGTCGTACTGCCGGCGACGACCACCACCGACGAACTGGTCGCCGAGCTGACGAGGCTGTCCAACGACCCGAGCGTGCACGGGATCCTGCTGCAGCACCCGGTGCCGGAGCAGATCGACGAGCGGGCCGCGTTCGAGGCGATCGCGCCGGCCAAGGACGTCGACGGCGTCACCATGCACTCGTTCGCCGCGATGGCGTTCGGGGAGCCGGGCTTCCGGTCCTGCACGCCCGGCGGGATCCTGCGGCTGCTGCAGGCGTACGACGTACCGCTCGCTGGTGCGCACGCGGTGGTGATCGGCCGCAGCCCGATCCTCGGCAAGCCGGCCGGGATGTTGCTGCTGGCATCGAACGCGACCGTCACCTACACGCACTCGCGGACCACGAACCTGCCCGAGCTCGTCCGCCAGGCCGACGTCGTCGTGGCGGCGGTCGGCAAGCCGAACTTCGTCCGCGGCGAGTGGCTGAAGCCGGGCGCGGTGGTGGTCGATGCCGGGTACAACGAAGGCAACGTCGGCGACGTGCACGCCGAGGAGGCCGCCGCGGTGGCGAGCCTGCTGACGCCGGTACCGGGCGGCGTCGGGCCGATGACGATCGCGCTGCTGCTGGAGCAGACGGTGGACGCGGCGGAGGCGCAGACCGCGAACGCCTGAGGCCGGTTCTCGCCGTTCGGTGGCACGAACGGCGAGACACCGGAGCACGGAACATTCGGTCTGACCTAATGTTGAGACTGATGTCCAGCGCCGAACGGGCGCGGACGGGCTGATCGAGGAGGCAGGACAGTGGCGGTACGGGCGATCCGGGGTGCCACCCAGCTGGACGCGGACGAGCGGGAGCACCTGCTCGAGCGGACGGCGGAGCTGGTCCGGGCGGTGCTGGAGGCGAACGACCTGGCCTCGGAGGACCTGATCAGCATCCTGTTCACCGTCACGCCGGACCTCAGCTCGGAGTTTCCCGCGGTGGCGGGCCGGCAGATCGGACTCACCGACGTCCCGCTGATGTGCATGCAGGAGATCGCCGTCCCGCACGCGCTGCCGCGGGTGGTCCGGATGATGCTGCACACCGAGTCGCCGCGGTCGCGGGAGAAGATCCAGCACGTCTACCTGCATGGCGCCACCGCGCTGCGGCCCGACCTGACGGGCGCCCAGTGACCGACTCGCTGACCCCGGCAACGCCCGCGGAGCCCGTTGCGACCGCTCTGCGCGGCCCGGTCCGCATCGTCGGGACCGGCCTGATCGGCACCTCGATCGGCCTGGCGCTGGCTCGCCTCGGCGTGGTCGTCGAGCTGATCGACGGCGACCCGGACAACGCACTCATGGCCGAGCGGATCGGCGCCGGCTCGCGGCTGGTCCAGATCGAGCCGCAGCTGGTCGTTGTCGCCGTACCGCCGGACCACGTCGGCGCGGTGATCGCCGAGCAGCTCGAGCAGACCGACGCCGTCGTCACCGATGCGGCGAGCGTGAAGGGCAAGCCGCTCGCGGACGCCCGCGCGCTGAGCAGGCCCGAGGACCTCGCCCGGTACGTCGGCGGCCACCCGATGGCCGGCTCGGAGCGCAACGGCCCGCTGGCCGGCCGCGCCGACCTGTTCGAGGGCGCGACCTGGGCGATCACCCCGCACGAGACCAGCGACCCGACGGCCGTCGAGCTGGTCCGCCGGCTCGCCGAGGCCTGTGGCGCGCGGACCGTCGAGCTGTCCGTCCCGGACCACGACCTCGCCGTCGCCCGCGTCTCGCACCTGCCGCAGCTGATGTCGTCGCTCGCCGCCGGCACGCTCGTGGACGCGCCGACGGAGCACCTGGAGCTGTCCGGCCAGGGCGTTCGCGACGTGACCCGGATCGCCGCGAGCGACCCGGGGATGTGGACGCAGATCGTCGCCGCCAACTCGCCCGCGCTGAGCGGTCTGCTGGAGCAGATCCGCGACGAGCTCGACCGGCTGTTGATTGCCCTGAGCAAGGAAAAGACCGACGACGAGGTGACCGCCGTCCTCCGGCGCGGTGTCTCCGGCGCGGTCCGCGTGCCCGGCAAGCACGGTACGCCGCACATCGAGCTGGTCCCTGTGCTGGTGACGATCCCCGACCGCCCGGGCCAGCTGGCCCGGCTGTTCGCCGACGCGGCCGCGTCCGGCGCCAACGTCGAGGACCTGCGGATCGACCACAGCCCGGGCCGCCCGGTCGGTGAGGTCGAGCTGGCGGTCAAACCGGCCTCGGTCGACCAGCTGGTCGACGTACTGACCGAGCGCGGTTGGTCCGTGCACCGGTAATCTTCGGCCCATGATCATCGCAGTCGACGGCCCGAGCGGTTCCGGAAAATCGAGCACGGCCCGCGGAGTGGCCACCAGACTGGGGCTGAAGTACCTCGACACCGGCGCGATGTACCGCGCGGTGACCTGGTCGGCGATCGAGGCCGGGCTCGACCTGACCGACACCGCCGCGGTCGCCGACCGGGCCCGCGCGGTCGACCTGGGCATCAGCACCGACCCGCAGCTGGCGCACTTCACCGCCGACGGCACCGACGTCACCGAGGCGATCCGCGACCCGCGGATCAGCGAGAACGTCTCCAAGATCGCCACCAACCTCGACGTCCGCGCCGAGCTGATCCGCCGCCAGCGCGCGATCATCGACGACGCCCAGCCGGGCGGCGGGATCGTCGTCGAGGGCCGCGACATCGCCACCGTGGTGGCCACCGACGCCGAGCTCAAGGTGCTGCTGACCGCCGACCAGGACGCCCGGATGGCCCGCCGCAAGGCGGAGCTGGCCGAGGGCGCGCTGACCGCCGAGCAGCTGCGCGACCAGATCGTCCGCCGCGACGCCGACGACGCCACCGTGTCCCAGTTCGAGGTCGCCTCGGACGGCGCGGTGACGATCGACTCCACCCACCTGTCCCTGGAGGAGGTCATCGACGTGATCAGCCGGCTCGCGAAGGAGGCCGAGGCCGCGCCGCGGGAGTCATGACTGCAGAACTGACCAGGCACCAGGAGCTGCCGCGCACCGACGACCTGCCGCGCCTGCCGTACCGGCTCGGCGGTGTGATGCGTCACATCGTCGGTGCCTATCTGCGGCACCGCTACGACCTGACCGTCCACCACCAGGAGCGGTTCCCGCTGACCGGCCCGGTGCTGCTCGCACCGAACCACCTGGGGTTGCTGGACGGCCCGCTGCTCGGCGCGACCGCGCCCCGGATGCTGCACCAGCTCGGCAAGATCGAGGCCTTTCACGGCGCGCAGGGCAAGTTCCTGCACCTGGTCGGTCAGATCCCGGTCGACCGTACGACGTACGACGTGCTGGCGATCCGGAAGGCGATCAAGGTACTCCGGGACGGCAACGTGATGAGCATCTACCCCGAGGGCACCCGGGGCCGCGGCGACTTCGGCAAGATCCGGGTCGGCGTCGCCTACCTGGCGATGGTCACCGGCGCTCCGATCCTGCCCGTCGCGCTGCTCGGGACCCGGCTGCCGGGCGGCAGCGTGGAGCGGTATCCCCCCAAAGGGAGCCGGGTCGAGGTCGTGTACGGCGAACCTTTCACGGTCGAGCGCGTACCCTTTCCCAGGAGGCACACCGACGTACGGGCGGTGGCCGACCAGATCGGCGACGTGTTGCGGGCGCATGTCCAGGCCGCCGTCGCAGCCACCGGCCACCCGCTTCCGGGCAAGCCAGACCAGAAGGATCCTGATGAGTGACCTGCCCACCGGCTACGAGTACGACGCCGAGCCGTCGCGCGACGACGACACCGGCCCCGTGCCCGTCCTGGCGATCGTGGGCCGCCCGAACGTCGGCAAGTCGACGCTGGTGAACCGCATCATCGGCCGCCGCGAGGCGGTCGTCGAGGACACCCCGGGTGTCACCCGGGACCGGGTCTCGTACGACGCGGACTGGGCCGGCCGCTCCTTCACGGTCGTCGACACCGGCGGCTGGGACCCGGACGCGGTCGGGATGGCCGCGCTGGTCGCCGCCCAGGCCGAGGTCGCGATCAACGCCGCCGACGCGGTGCTGTTCGTGGTCGACGCGACCGTCGGGATCACCGACGCCGACGAGGCCGTGGTCCGGGTGCTGCGCAAGTCCGGCAAGCCGGTCGTGCTGGCCGCGAACAAGGTCGATGACCAGCGCATCGAGTCCGAGGCGATGAACCTGTGGAGCCTGGGGATCGGTGAGCCGTTCCCGATCTCGGCGATGCACGGCCGCGGCACCGGCGACATGCTGGACGCCGTACTGGCCGCGCTGCCGGAGGCGCCGCCGGAGCGCGACGCCGAGAGCGGGGGACCGCGCCGGGTCGCGATCGTCGGCAAGCCGAACGTCGGCAAGTCCTCGCTGCTGAACAAGGTCGCCAAGGAGGACCGGGTCGTCGTCAGCGACGTCTCCGGCACCACCGTCGACCCGGTCGACGAGCTGATCACGCTCGGCGAGAAGCAGTACCGGTTCATCGACACCGCCGGCATCCGGCGCAAGGTGAAGAACGTCCAGGGCCACGAGTACTACGCCAGCCTGCGGACCAACAGCGCGATCGAGCGCGCCGAGGTGGTCGTGGTCGTGGTCGACGCCTCCGAGCCGATGACCGAGCAGGACCTGCGGATCATGGACATGGTCGAGGAGGCCGGCAAGGCCCTCGTGATCGCCTACAACAAGTGGGACATGGTCGACGAGGACCGCCGGTACTACCTGGAGAAGGAGATCGACCGCGATCTGGTCCAGCTGCGCTGGGCGCCCCGGGTGAACATCAGCGCCCTGACCGGCCGGCACATGGAGAAGCTGGTGCCGGCCATCGAGGCCGCGCTGGACGGCTGGCAGACCCGCGTCCCGACCGGCCAGCTGAACGCGTTCCTCGGCCGGTTGGTTGCCGCGCACCCCCATCCGGTGCGCTCGGGCAAGCAGCCGAAGATCCTGTTCGGCACCCAGGCCACCACGATGCCGCCGACCTTCGCGATCTTCACCTCCGGGCAGATCGAGCCGTCGTACCAGCGGTTCATCGAACGCCGGCTGCGCGAGGACTTCGGCTTCGTCGGCAGTCCGGTGCACGTCCAGATCCGGGCCCGGCAGAAGAAGGCGAAACGCTGATCGGGGCGGTGCGAAAGTACTCCGGATGATGGGGTAAGGTTTACCCGCTCGCTCCTGCTGGAGCTAGCGGTTCGGGCTGTGGCGCAGTTGGTAGCGCACCGGTCTGGGGGACCGGGGGTCGCCAGTTCAAGTCTGGCCAGCCCGACAGTGTGCGAAGGGCACCGGCATCGCGCCGGTGCCCTTCGTCGTTTCGCTCAGGACGCGAAGGTCGTCAGGTCTCGAACGTCGCGGCCATCCGGGCGAGCGCGTCGAGCGCCCCTTCGAGCTCGGCCGCGCTGAGCGGCCCGACCAGGCGCGCCGCCGACAGCAGTCCGATCGTCGCGCTCGACAAGGCCAGCGCGACGTGCTCGGGATCGACGTCCGCGACCAGCATCCCCTGTGCCTGCAGGTCGCGCAGCCACGCGAGCACGCCCTGGTGGCGTTCGCGGTACCGGCCGTCGGTCACCGTGGTGACGTGGCTGCCGAGCACGCCACGGTCGTCCAGGAAGGCCGCGGTCATCAACCGGTCCTCGAGCAGAACCCGTACGGCGGCGCGGTACGCCGCACCGAGCCGCGGCCGCTCACCGACGGCCGCCCTGGTCCGCAGGCGTTCGGTCCCACGAAGCAGCAGCGCGTCGAGGATCTCGTGCTTGCTCGCGAACTCCAGGTACACCGCTCCTTTGCCGACCCCGGCCCGCGCCGCGATCTCGGCGACGCTCATCGCGTCGAAGCCGCGATCCAGCACGAGGTCCTCGGCGGCGTCGAGCAGGCGTTCGCGCCGGTTCGGGACGAGCGGCCGGGGCATCAGCCGAGCCCTCGGAGGAAGTCCTGCAGGGCAGGGAGAACGAGATCGGGCCGATCGCGCTGGACCCAGTGCCCTGCCTCCGGGACCGTCAGCAGGGTCGCGTTCGGCAGCAGCCCAGCAGCGGCTCGCGCCCGGGCGATCGGTACGCCGCTGTCGTGGTCGCCGTGGACGAGCAGCACCGGGAGCTCGATCTGGGCCAGCTGGCTCGTGTAGTCGGTGCGGAGTCTGTTCCACAGCACCTGATCGCGCTGCCACTCGCCGAACGTCCGCAGGCTCTGGCCCGTTGCGGCTTCCTCGACCACGGCGCTGACCAGTTCCGGCGTCCGTGCCGCCGGGTTGCGGACGATCGAGCGCAGCCCGCGCTCCATCGCGGCGGCGTTGCGCGCGTACGAGCGGGTGAGGGCGGCCAGTACGCCGCTGCGCAGGAGGGCGTAGGTGGCGAGCTGGTTCAGCTTGCTGAACGGGCCGTCGGTCAGCCGCGGCATGATGCCGAACGATCCCAGCAGCAGCGCGCCGCGCGCACCCGCCGGGCGCTCCAGGAGGTGTCCAAGGGTGAGGCCTCCGCCGAGTGACAGGCCACCGATCACGTAGTCGTCGAGGCCGAGCGCGTCGACGAGCTCACCGACGTACTGGATCAGTCGCTGCTGGGTCAACGGCCAGCTGGCTCGTGGGCTCTGTCCGAAGCCGGGGTGGTCGGGTGCGACCACTCGGAAACCGGCGTCAGCCAGCGCAGGGCCGGTCTGGCCCCAGGACAGTTCGGCGTTGTCGGCGCCACCGCCGTGGAGCAACAGGACGGTCGGCCCGGCCGGATCGGCCGGCGCCCACTCCAGCACGGAGATCGTCGCGCCGGTGACGGCGACGGTGGTACGGCGTACGTCCATGGCAGCTCCTGTCGTTGTGACCAGAATAGCTTGCTGGGTCACTACGTTTCGGTCTGGTGCCCCGGCGCGGACGCAGGTACGTTGCGAAGTGCGGGCCCGTGAAGGTGGGGGCATCGGAACCGGACCCGCGTCGATGGGGGTGACACCATGCGTTCGATTCGTGCTGTCCTGTCCGGCGCCGTGGCGGTGCTGCTGCTCGCGCCCGTGCTGGTCTTCCTGTCCGCACCACCGGCCGCGGCGGCCAACCTGACCGCTGACCTGGTGCGCACGGTCCAGCTGTCTGCCGCCGACCCGCCGATGCCGGACCCGTCCGGGATCACCTACCTGCCCGGCCGGGACCGCCTGCTCATCTCGGACGCGGAGGTGGACGAGGTCAGCGTCTTCGAAGGCGCCAACCTGTTCGAGATCACCCGCGCCGGCGTGGTGCAGAACACCGGGCTGAGCACCGCGTACACGAAGGAGCCGGCCGGGGTCGGTTTCAACCCGGTCAACGAGCATCTGTTCGTCTCCGACGACGACCAGTTCCGGGTGTACGAGCTGGCGGCCGGTGCGGACGGGCGGTACGGCACCAGCGACGACGTACGGACGACGTTCAGCACCGCGGGCTTCCTCAGCCAGGACCCGGAGGAGATCGAGTACTTCCCGCCGACCGGCGAGCTGTTCGTGCTCGACGGCGCGGACAACAACGTGCACCGGGTGTCGCCCGGTCTGGACGGCCTCTTCAACGGGGTCGCGCCGGCCGGTGACGACGTCGACACCGAGTTCGACATCGGCCGGTACGGCGTACTGGACCCCGAGGGCATCGGCTTCCATCCGGGCCGGAACACGATGATGGTCGTCGACAGCTACTCCAACTCGGTGTACGAGTTCAACCGCAACCTGATGCTGGTCAACAAGATCAACATCTCCGCCTCGAACGAGGTCTTCGTCGGCGGTGTCACCGTCGCGCCGGCCACCGCGGACCCGTCGCAGTGGAACCTCTACCTCGTCGACCGCGGCGTCGACAACGACACGAACCCGGCCGAGAACGACGGGAAGCTGTACGAGATGTCGGTGGCGCTGCCGCCGATCCCGAACCTGGTGCCGGTCGTGTCCGCGGGAGCCGACAAGTCCACGCACGTCGGCGCGCCGGTCGCGCTGCGCGCCGAGGTGTGGGACGACGGTCCGTCGACATCGGTCGGCTGGCAGTTGGTGAGCGGGC
The DNA here is from genome assembly GCF_040681455.1 of Kribbella sp. NPDC051770. Taxonomy (NCBI): domain Bacteria; kingdom Bacillati; phylum Actinomycetota; class Actinomycetes; order Propionibacteriales; family Kribbellaceae; genus Kribbella; species Kribbella sp. NPDC051770. The sequence goes on from NZ_JBFAYT010000008.1 coordinate 285,437, forward strand.
CGGGGACCGTCACGTTCGGTACGCCGGCCGCCGCCGAGACGGCCGCGACGTTCAGCGCGCCGGGGACGTACGTCGTCCGCGCGTCCGGCAGCGACTCCGCACTGACCGGTTCGGACGACGTACGGGTGACCGTGGTCGCTGCGGGCGGCGCGCTGCCGCTGGACGTCTCCGCGGTCCGCGCCTTCGACGACGTCGAGCAGAAGCCGACCGGCTTCGCGGACTGGGCGTCGTCGACCCTGAACCTCCCGAACGCCGGGGCGACGGCGCAGACGATCGGGCTGCGGTTCGACGACGTCGACGTGCCGGACGGCGCGACGATCACCGAGGCGTGGATCCAGTTCACGTCGAGCGGGTCGAACTCGGGCGCGACGTCGATGCAGGTCGCGGGGATCGCCGAGAACGACACCGCGCTGTTCACGGTGCAGCCCACCACGGTGTCGGCGCGACCGAAGACGCAGGCCCGGGCGACGTGGGCTCCACCCGCGTGGAGTGGCTCCGGACAGTCGGGAGCCGCGCAGCGGACGTCCGACCTGCGCACGCTCGTGCAGGAGGTGCTGAACCGACCGGGCTGGAACCAGGGCAACGCGGTGGGCTTCGTGCTCACCGGGACCGGTGAGCGGCGTGCGGCTTCGACCGATGGTTCGGTCGCTCCGGTGCTGCACCTGGCCTACACCGTGCCCGCCGGGAACACGGCGCCGGTCGCGGCGTTCACGTCGTCGTGCGGCGCGCTGTCCTGCGCCTTCGACGGCTCGGGCTCTTCGGACGCCGAGGGTCCGATCGCGTCGTACGCCTGGACCTTCGGGGACGGCGGCACGGGCACGGGCGTCGCGCCGAACCACACGTACGCCACCGCGGGCACGTACACCGTGACGCTCACCGTGACCGACGGTGGGGGACTCACCCACCAGGTCAGCCATCCCGTCACCGTGGCCGCCTCGGCCGGCATCGGCTACCGCGCTGCGACCGGCTACGTGGGCAACGCGACGATGCCGACCGTCACCGTGCCTGGCGGCGTACAGGCTGGGGACTCGCTGCTGCTCTTCGCCTCGGTCAACGCCAACACCACAGCGATCACCGGGCCGCCCGGCTGGACCCAGCTGGCGAACGTGGTCAACAGCTCCCAACGCACCCTCGCCTGGTGGAAGCCCGCTACCGCCGCCGACGCCGGTACGCCGGTCCGGTTGACCTTCGACGTCTACACGAAGGTCACCCTCCAGCTGGCGGCGTACAGCGGCAGCACCGCACAGCCGGTCGTCACCACACGAGCGGAGACCACCGTCACCACGTCCCACGCCACCCCCACAGCCACCATCAACACGGCCGGCTCCTGGCTCGTCTCCTACTGGGCCGACAAGTCCTCGACCACGACCAACTGGACGGCACCAGGTTCAACTGTCACCCGAGACGAACGCATCGGCTCCGGCAGCGGCCGCACCAGCGCTCTCCTGGCCGACAGCGGAGCACCTGTCCCCAACGGCCCAGCCGGCGGCCTGACAGCAACCACCGATGTGGCCTCCCGCGCCACGACGCTGAGCGTCGTACTCACGCCGTAGGAAGCTCGGCCGGCCGGGTGCCGGCCGGCCGAGCTGTCCGGCCTACCAGCCCCGCGCGCGCCACTCGGCGAGGTGGGGGCGTTCGGTGCCGAGGGTGGTGTCGGCGCCGTGGCCGGGGTAGACCCAGGTTTCGTCGGGGAGGCGGTCGAAGAGTTTGGACTCGACGTCGTTGATCAGGGAGGTGAAGCGTTCGGCGTCGCCCTGGGTGTTGCCGACGCCGCCGGGGAAGAGGGAGTCGCCGGTGAACAGGTGCGGGGCGCCCTTCGGGTCGTCGTACAGGAGGGCGATGGAGCCGGGGGTGTGGCCGACCAGGTGGATGACGCGGAGGCCGACGGCGCCGAAGGAGATCTCGTCGCCGTCCTCGACCTGGGTGGTGGTCGGGACGTCGATGCCCTCGGCGTCGTACCGGCCGGCGATCGTGGTCGCGCCGGTGCCGGCGACGACGTCGGCCAGGGCTTGCCAGTGGTCGCCGTGGCGGTGCGTGGTGATCACCCGGCTGATCCCGGCGGCGCCGATCAGCGTCAGCAGCGTGTGCGCGTCGTTGGCGGCGTCGATCAGCACCTGCTCGTCGGTCTGCCGGCAACGCAGCAGGTACGCGTTGTTGTTCATCGGCCCGACGGCGACCTTCGAGATCATCAGCTGGGCCAGCTCGTGGGTCTGCGCGGGGCCGCCGACGCGGACGTTGCCGTGGTAATCGTTCATGCGCCGATCCTCGCACCCCGGACCCCCGGGTGTCCGCGTGACCTGGGGTGGGTACCGCTCGTTCGTCGGGTGTGAGGCGGTCGAATATACTTTCGAAAGCGGACCCCGGGATCCGGGTCGCCCGGCGGAGCGGAAGTTTTTGTCGGTGGGCCTCGTTAGCCTGTATCGGGCCTGTCCCTGAACCCTTCGAACGGCTGAGAGTGAGCTTGTGTCTGACCGTCTGATCGTGCGTGGAGCGCGTGAGCACAACCTGAAGGACGTCTCGCTCGACCTGCCGCGCGACGCCATGATCGTTTTCACCGGTCTGTCCGGGTCCGGCAAGTCCAGCCTGGCCTTCGACACGATCTTCGCCGAGGGCCAGCGGCGCTACGTGGAGTCCCTGTCCGCGTACGCCCGGCAGTTCCTCGGCCAGATGGACAAACCCGACGTCGACTTCATCGAGGGGCTGTCCCCGGCGGTCTCGATCGACCAGAAGTCCACCTCACGCAACCCGCGCTCGACGGTCGGCACGATCACCGAGGTCTACGACTACCTGCGACTCCTGTTCGCGCGGGCCGGCCGCCCGCACTGCCCGGAGTGCGGCGAGCCGATCGCGAAGCAGACCCCGCAGCAGATCGTCGACCGGGTGATGGAGCTCGACGAGGGCACCCGCTTCCAGGTCCTCGCGCCGGTCATCCGCGGCCGCAAGGGTGAGTACCTCGACCTCTTCCGCCAGCTCACCGGCCAGGGCTTCAGCCGCGCCCGCGTGGACGGCGAGACGATTCAGCTGACCGAGCCGCCGAAGCTCGACAAGCAGAAGAAGCACACCATCGACGTGGTCGTCGACCGGCTCGCGGTGAAGGGCTCCGCGAAGCAGCGGCTGACCGACTCGGTCGAGACCGCGCTCGGCCTGTCCGGTGGCATCGTCACCCTCGACTTCGTCGACCTCGAGGAGAACGACCCGTACCGGGAGCGCCGCTTCAGCGAGAAGCTCGCCTGCCCGAACGACCACCCCCTGCAGCTCGACGAGCTCGAGCCGCGCTCGTTCTCGTTCAACTCGCCGTACGGCGCCTGCCCGGCCTGCTCGGGCCTCGGCACCCGGATGGAGGTCGACCCGGAGCTGCTGGTCCCGGACCCGTCGAAGTCGCTGGACGAGGGTGCGATCCAGCCGTGGTCCGGCGCGAACGTCTCGCAGTACTTCGAGCGCCTGCTGAGCGCGCTGGCCAAGGACCTGAAGATCAAGTCGAGCACGCCGTTCGGTGAGCTGCCGGCGAAGGCGCAGAAGGCGCTGCTCAGCGGTCACGACCGCCAGGTGCACGTCTCGTACAAGAACCGGTACGGCCGCGAGCGCTCGTACTACACGACCTTCGAGGGCGTCATCCCGTACGTCGAGCGCCGGCACGCCGAGGCGTCCAGCGACACCAGCCGGGAGCGCTTCGAGGAGTACATGCGCGAGGTCCCGTGCCTGACCTGCAACGGCGCCCGGCTGAAGCCGATCTCGCTCGCGGTCACGCTCGGCGGCAAGAACATCGCCGAGATCAGCGCGATGTCGATCGACGAGGTGCACGGCTTCCTGGTCGACCTGGACCTGACGCCGCGGGAGAAGCAGATCGCGGAGCGGGTCACCAAGGAGATCGGTGAGCGGCTGCGGTTCCTGCTCGACGTCGGCCTGGACTACCTGGCGCTGAACCGGCCGGCCGGCTCGCTGTCCGGCGGCGAGGCGCAGCGGATCCGGCTGGCGACGCAGATCGGCTCCGGCCTGGTCGGCGTGCTGTACGTGCTGGACGAGCCGTCGATCGGTCTGCACCAGCGCGACAACCGGCGGCTGATCGACACCCTGGTCCGGCTCAAGGACCTGGGCAACACGCTGATCGTCGTCGAGCACGACGAGGACACCATCGACCACGCCGACTGGGTGGTGGACATCGGCCCGGGCGCGGGGGAGCACGGCGGTCAGGTGGTCGTCTCGGGCACGGTCGACGACCTGCGCAACCACCCGGACTCGATCACCGGCCAGTACGTGTCGGGCCGGCGCGAGATCCCGATCCCCGCCGTCCGGCGTCCGCTCACCGAGGGCCGGGAGCTGACCGTGTACGGCGCCCGCGAGCACAACCTGCAGGACATCGACGTGACGATCCCGCTCGGGGTGTTCGTCGCGGTCACCGGGGTCTCGGGCTCGGGCAAGTCGACGCTGGTCAACGACATCCTCTACACGTCGCTGGCGCGGCAGATCTACGGTGCCCGCGCGGTGCCGGGCCGGCACACCAAGATCTCTGGGCTCGACCAGGTCGACAAGGTGATCCACGTCGACCAGTCGCCGATCGGCCGCACGCCGCGGTCCAATCCGGCGACGTACACCGGGGTCTGGGACCACGTCCGCAAGCTGTTCGCGGAGACGCCGGAGGCGAAGGTCCGCGGGTACCAGCAGGGCCGGTTCTCGTTCAACGTCAAGGGCGGCCGCTGCGAGGCCTGCTCGGGTGACGGCACGCTGAAGATCGAGATGAACTTCCTGCCGGACGTCTACGTGCCCTGTGAGGTCTGCCACGGTGCGCGGTACAACCGCGAGACGCTCGAGGTGCACTACAAGAACAAGACCGTGTCCGACATCCTGGACATGCCGATCGAGGAGGCGGCGGAGTTCTTCGCCGCGATTCCGGCGATCTCGCGGCACCTGAAGACGCTGAACGAGGTCGGTCTGGGCTACGTCCGGCTCGGTCAGCCGGCGCCGACGCTGTCCGGCGGTGAGGCGCAGCGGGTGAAGCTGGCGTCGGAGCTGCAGAAGCGTTCCACCGGGCGGACGGTGTACGTGCTCGACGAGCCGACCACGGGTCTGCACTTCGAGGACATCCGCAAGCTGCTCGGCGTACTGGGTGGACTCGTTGACAAGGGCAACTCGGTGCTGGTGATCGAGCACAACCTCGACGTGATCAAGACCGCCGACTGGATCGTCGACCTCGGCCCGGAGGGTGGCCGCCGCGGCGGCACGCTGGTCGCCGAGGGGACGCCGGAGGAGGTCGCGGCCAACCCGGCGTCGTACACCGGGCAGTTCCTGGCCGAGATCCTGCACGGGCGGGCCGCGAAGCCGAGCGCCAAGCAGGCGGCCCCGGTGGCGGTGACCGCGGGCAAGAAGGCGGTCGCGAAGAAGGCGCCGGCGAAGAAGACCGCGGCCACGAAGGCGGCAGCGACGAAGACGGCGCCGGCGAAGAAGACAGCCGCTGTGAAGAAGGCCACTGCGGCCAAGAAGGCGCCGGCGCGGAAGACCGCGGCGAAGCGCGCGGCGGGCTGAGGCACCGCAGGCTGAAGCAGTGCGGAGGTGGGCGGACCGGATCGGTCCGCCCACCTTTGCGTTCTGCTCGAACGGTCCGTGGCGGTAACCCCTCGAGCGTTTAGATTGGCCCCGGAACAAGTAGCGGATCGAAGGGGCAGATGTGCCGCGGCAGTACGACACCCAGCTGATCGAGTCGGTCGCCGTCCGGCGCCGGCGACTGCGCGAGGCGTGGCTGTTCGGCGCCGCCCGGTCCCGGAACACCCTCGACGAAGGCGTCAACAAACTGTTCGCCAGCGCCGCGGTCGCCGCGGTGGTCTGCGCGGGCTGCGTCGGCTACTCGTTCATCCAGGGCTCCAAGGACAAGGGCCCGAACGGACCCGTTGCCCCGAGCCCCAGTTCTCCGGCGACCCCGGGCCCGAGCGGCACACCGTCCGGTACGCCGGATTCGACCGGCACCCCGCCGCCCAGCGGCACCCCGCGGCCGCCCACGCCGCCGCGGACCTGAACCCCCTGCCACAGCAAGGAACTCACGGCGTACGGGCCGGAAACCGGTGCGTTCGGGAGGGAACCGGACGCGACCCCGGCCGCGTCTATGGTGGGGAAGTCGGCAGCCAGCAGATCACTTCGGAGGGACAGCAATCGTGGGTGGACAGCGTTGGAGCATGGGTAAGGACACCCTTGGCACCCTGGCCAAGAAGACGGGTGGCAAGACCCAGGACCTCGGTGGTCTGGTCAAGCGCCTGGCCGCGGCCGCACAGCCGCTGGAGGGCAAGCTGCAGGGTTCCGGCCACGACGCCTTCATGAGCTTCAAGGGCCGGGTGGACGGCATCGCCGCCGACCTGAACGCGGGACTGGCCGCGATCAACAAGGGCCAGCAGGGCATGGACGCCGCGACCCAGACCGGTATGAGCGACATGGCCCAGGCCGCCAAGAAGAGTGAAGGCGCGGCGAACTTCGACGGCGCCAAGTTCAACAAGCGCTGAGACGGGGAGACACAGGCAGATGACCGGACGCAACAGCTACGACAGCGGCGCCAGCGGCGAGACCCAGGCCGCGATCAAGAGCCTGTCGGCGCAGATCGAGTCGCTGATCGCGCAGCACCAGGCGAACGTGAAGGCGATGCGCGGCGACGCGACGATGACCAAGGTGATGGACGACTACGGCGCGGTCGAGGAGAAGTTCAACTCCGCCGCCACCGAGGTCCAGGGGATCATCAAGTCACTGGCCAGCACGCTGGCCGAGTTCGACACGCACGCGGACACCGCGTTCAAGGCGGCGTCCAAGGCCGTCACGGACATCGGCAACATGTGATCCGCGCGGGGGACCCGGCCGGGTTCCCCGTCAGATCAAACGCCGGCGCGCGGTTCTCGCGCGCTGGTTCTCGGTGCTGCCGTCGGCAGCGACGGCAGGACGACGAAGTTCACGGGTGAGCCCTGCGCGGGGCGGCGAGAGGTAGAGGCATGGTCAACTGGACGGTCGAGGCGACGGCGGCAATGAACGGGCTGAAGGGTATGCAGACCGACGCCGCCGGGTTCGAGGCGATCGGGACGAAGCTCAGCAGTGGGCTGGAGAAGGGCGCCACGCAGACCTCGCTGAGCGGCAAGGGTGGCCCGGTCGGGGTCGCGATCAGCGAGTTCGTCGAGAAGTGGAAGGACTCGCTGCCCGGCATGGTCAAGCACACCGGTGACGTCATGAAGGGCACCGTCAACGCGCTGACCGCGCTGGCCAACGGTCACCAGGAGATGGCTCTGGCCGCCCAGCGTGGCATCCAGCTGGCCGACGGCGTCGACCCGCGCCAGGTGATCCGGAACGCCGCTTCCGCTGCTCGCGCCGAGCAGGCGGCGCAGCAGCCACCGTCCAACTACCGCGCCGTCTGACCTGGGGGAGACGAACAGATGATCAAGCCCGAGGGCATTCCGAAGTTCGAAGGCAACCTGGAGCAGGTCACCCAGGCGGCCAAGGACCTCACCGCGGCCGGCGGCGAGATCAAGAAGATCGGCGGCGACCTGGAGAAGAAGTTCCGGGACAACATCAACGCCAACTACGCCAAGGGCCCGGAGACGCACCTGCTGGCCCGGGCGATGGAGCCGGTCAAGAAAGAGGGCGATCTGTTCGGCCCGAACCTGGAGAAGATCGGCACCGCGCTGAACGTCTTCGTCAGCGAGGTCGGCGGCAAGGACGGCCCGAAGGAAGGCCTGGTCTCGGTCCGCAACCGCGCCGACGCGTGGAAGCGCAAGGTCGGTGACACCCCCGAGGACGAGATCGACGACAACGAGGACTGGGTCAACGAGGAGAACCAGATCCACAAGGATCTGCAGGCCCAGCTCGACAAGATCAGCGCCGCCGAGCGCAAGTGCGCGAACGCGATCGCCGACCTGTACGGCGGCAAGAAGTGGGAGGACAGCGGCCTGCGGGAAGGCGAGAAGCCGCCGGAGGACAACGGCGAGGAGGAGAAGGACCCGCCGTGGGGTACTCCGCTGGAGTACGACGCCCCGTGGTACGAGGACTGCGTCGACTTCGTCGGCGGTGTGCTCAAGGGTGTCTTCGTCGACGGCCTGCTCGGCACGCTGGACGCCCTGACCACGCTGATCCCGATCCAGCCGCTGCTGAAGTCGATCGGTGTGGAGAGCATCTTCGGCCACGAGCTCGCCGGCTGGGACAAGGCCGGTGAAGCCTGGAAGGGCGTCGGCCTGACGCTCGCCTCGGCCGCGATGTACGCGATCCCGGGCGCCGCGGCGTTCATGCACGTGGCGTTCCCGGAGACCGCGGCGTACCTGGACAACGTCGGGCTCACCGTCCTCAAGGGCATGGTCGCCTGGGACATGTGGGGCGAGGACCCCGGGCGCGCGCTCGGGCAGGTCGGCTTCAACGTCATCACCACGGTCGGTACCGGTGGTGCCGCGGGAGGTGTGCGTGCGGCGGCGATCGGCGGCAAGTACGGCGCGGCCGCGGCGAAGGTTGCCAAGGGCGCCGATGTCGCGGTGAACATCGCCGGGAAGCTGCGGCCCGGTCAGCTCGCGCTGAACACGGCGCTGAAGCTGCCGAAGGTCTCCGACCTGGTGATCAAGGTCGGCAACGCGCCGGTGATCGGCGGGCTGGCGAAGTTCGGCGGGCTGGACATCCCGACGTCGAAGGCCGGCGGGGTTTCGCACGCGGGCGGGATCGACGTACCGAACGTCGAGCACGCGCCGGCGTCGGTCGGTTCGCACAACTCGACGACGACGTCCGCGCCGTCGCACGTGGACACACCGAGCAGCCCGACAGGCGGCACGAACTTCGGTGGGCGGTCGGACGGTCCGGCTTCGCCGACCGGTGGGGATGCTCCGGCGTCGCACTCCGATGCTCCGGCTTCTCATTCGGACGCTCCGGCGTCGCACTCCGATGCGCCTGCGTCCCACTCGGATGCTCCCGCGTCGCATTCGGACGCGCCTGCCGCGCACTCCGACGCTCCCGGGCGCCAGGCCGACGCGCCGGCGACCCACCCGGACAGCCCGGCGTCGCACTCGGACTCCCCGGCGTCGCACAGCGACAGCCCGAGCTCGCACAGCGACAGCCCGAGCTCGCACAGCGACTCCCCGAGCCAGTCGCACTCCGACTCGCCGAGCCAGTCGCACTCCGACAGCCCGAGCTCTCACAGCGACAGCCCGAACAGTTCGCACAGCGACGCTCCGTCGCGCGCCGACAGCTCCCACGGCGATTCGCCGAGCACCCACGGGGACAGCCCCAGCGGCACGCACGGCGACTCGTCGCCGTCCTCGCGCGGCGATTCGTCCCCGTCGTCCCACGGCGATTCGTCTCCGTCGTCGCACGGCGACTCTTCACCCTCGTCGCACGGCGACTCGTCCCCGTCCTCGCACGCGGACGGCCAGACCACTCCCGGCAGCCGCACCCCGGACTCGCCGACCCACTCGCCCGACAGCCCGCGGACCAACCCGGACGCTCCGGCAGCCCACCACAGCTCCCCGGACTCGCCCCGGCCCACGCCGGACGCGCCGCGTACCCCGGACGCTCCGCGTTCTCACCCGGATGCCCCGGCTGCGCACCACAGCTCGCCGGACGCACCGCGTACCCCTGATGCCCCGCGCACCCCGGACGCTCCGCGTTCTCACCCGGACGCGTCGGCTGCGCACCACAGCTCGCCGGACGCCCCGCGTACGCCGGATGCACCGCGGTCGCACTCGGATTCCCCGGCTGGGCACCACACCTCGCCGGACACCCCGCGGACGAACACTCCGGATGCCCCGCGCACGCCGGACGCTCCCCGCTCGCACCAGGACGTCCCGGCAGCCCACCACAGCTCGCCGGACACCCCGCGGACGAACACTCCGGATGCCCCGCGCACCCCGGATGCTCCCCGCACGCACGCGGACGCCCCGCGCACTCCGGACGCCCCGCACACGGGCGACGTCGTACCGCCGGTGGTGGCACCGCACGTCGGCGGCCGGTCGGGCCCGCACGGGGGCGACGCTCCCCACGGGACCACGCCGCACCAGCCGAACGCGCCGCACCAGCCGAACGCGCCGCACAACCCGAACGCGCCGCACAACCCGAATGCCCCGCACAACCCGAACGCGCCGCACCAGCCCAACGCGCCGCACAACCCCAACGCGCCGCACAACCCCAACGCTCCGCACAACCCCAACGCCCCGCACAACCCCAACGCCCCGCACCAGCCCAACGCACCGCAGGCGCCGAACCAGCCGCCGCCGGTGCGGGTCGACCCGCACGCGCACGGGCGTCCGGGGGAGCACCGGCACGACGTGGAGCCGCGGCGGTACAACCCGAAGGACCCGTTCGGGCGTGGGCTGCGCAAGCTGAAGGCGAAGATCGGCGACAACCCGCTGAAGAACGTCGCGGAGTGGATCAAGGAAGGCAACCCGCGGTTCCGGGGCGGCCGTGGTCCGCGGAGCGCCACCAACAACTGTGGCGACAACTCGCGGGCGTTCGCGGACAACCTGCAGGGCGCCGAGCCGCGTCTGGCCAACAACGACCTGCGGACCGGTGTCACGCCGAACGGCAAGAAGGTCCCGGTCCCCGGTGAGCGCTCGGAGATGTACGAGTACACCGGTGTCCGCCCGGAGGCCATCCAGGTCCGGGACGTCAACGGCAACCCGGTCAACCCGAAGCAGGACCCCAAGGCCTACACCATGGGTGCCTACAAGCGGATCTACGACGACCTGCGCAACCAGCCGCCCGGTACGGTCGCGATCGTCGGCGGCACCTGGGCCCGGCGCGGCCCGGCCGGCGAGGTCAGCGGTCACTGGTTCAACGCGTTCGTCGACGACGCCGGCAAGGTGAAGTGGGCGGACATGCAGTCCGGCAAGATCACCGACGGACCGCCGTACGCCGACCTGTTCGACGAGCTCGAGGTCATGACCCGCCGCCCCGGCGGCGACTGGCAGTCCCCGCTGTCCCCGAGCCTCAAGGTCGACGGCCCGAACTTCACCCCGAACCCCTGGCCCGCCAACCACCCCCACCAGCCCAACTGGATCCAGCCGGCCCAGCCGCACATCCCCCCGATGCCGCAGCACCCGCCGATGCCGCAACATCCGCCGGCACCGCACGCTCCCCAGCAACCCCACAACCCGCAACAGCCGTACCCGCAGCAGCCGGTACAGCCGCACGCGCCGCAGCAGCCGCATGCACCGCAGCAGCCCAACGCGCCACAGCAGCCGATGCAGCCGCACCCGCAGCAGCCCAACGCGCCACAGCAGCCGGTACAGCCGCATCCGCAGCAGCCGATGCAGCCGCACGCACCGCAGCAGCCGCACCCGCAGCAGCCCGTGCAGCCGCACCCGCAGCAGCCGGCTCAGCCGCACGCGCCGCAGCAGCACCCGGCGCAGCCGCACGCACCCCAGCAGCCGCATCCGCAGCAGCCGGCTCAGCCGCAGGCGCCGCATCAGCAGCCTGGGCAGCCGCAGCACGCGCCTGAGCAGCCTCAGGCTCGGCACCCGGAGCAGCCGCCGGCCAGCAAGCCGGATGGGCACCAGGAGCCTGCTCAGGCCAAGCATCCTGAGCAGCCGGCCACGCCGGAGAACCCGGCCGAGCGGGCGCCTGCGCCTGACCCGCACGACCGGCGACCCGACCGTGAGCCTCCGCGCGATCCGCGTGAGGACTTCATGGATCGTCGCGACCCGGCGGGTGACCGTACGCCGGAACAGCCGCGCGACCCGCGGGAGGACTTCATGCAGCGGCCTGGGGATCGGTCGATCCCGGAGCGGCTGCACCCGGATAGTCCGCCTGCTCCGCGTGATCCGAACCGGATCGAGAACGCGCTGCACCCAGACGGCCCGCCCGCACCGCACGACCCGAACCGGATCGACAACCGGCTGAACCCGGACCGTCCTCCGCGGGACCCGCGTGAGGACTTCATGGACCGTCGCGACCCGGCGGCCGACCGTACGCCGGAACAGCCGCGCGACCCGCGCGAGGACTTCATGGATCGCCGTGACCCGGCGGCTGACCGTACGCCGGAGCAGCCGCGGGATCCGCGGGAGGACTTCATGCAGCGGCCGGGCGAGCGGTCGATCCCGGAGCGTCTGCACCCGGATGGTCCGCCTGCTCCGCGTGATCCGAACCGGATCGAGAACGCGCTGCACCCGGACGGGCCGCCGGCGCCGCGTGCTCCGCATGACCCGAACCGGATCGAGAACGCGCTGCACCCCGACGGACCGCCGGCGCCTCGCGACCCCAATCGGATCGAGAACGCCTTGCACCCGGACGGGCCGCCCGCGCCGCGTGCGCCGCACGATCCGAACCGGATCGAAAATGCGCTGCACCCCGACGGACCGCCCGCGCCTCGCGACCCGAACCGGATCGAGAACGCGCTGCACCCCGACGGACCGCCCGCGCCGCACGATCCGAACCGGATCGACAACCGGCTGAACCCGGAGGGGCCCGCGCAGCCGCGGGATCCGCGGGAGGAGTTCATGCAGCGGCCTGTGCAGCCGCCGCGGAACGACTCGTGGGGGAGCAGCCCGGAGCAGCCGGGTGGGCACTCGGATCAGCCGTCGACAGGTGACGGCCACTCGGACCAGCCGGGTGGGCACTCCGACCAACCCTCGACAGGTGACCGCGGCCCCGCGACCAGCGGGCAGCCGGACGCGCCGGACTGGACGCCTACGGACCCGAAGTACGGGGTGAGCAAGAAGGACGGGTTCGACCCGGCCTTCCACCACAAGGCGCTGGGGGAGGACTTCGCGCCGGTGGTGCACGACGTGGACGGGTCGTTCGTGCCCAAGGAGCGGGCGATCGCCGACACGGTGGTGGAGCAGCGTGGGTGGCGGGTCGACGCGCGGACGGCGGACCACACGGTCAAGGACCAGAAGAACCCCGAGGCGATGACCCGGAAGGGGCCGGACGACGAAGGTGTTGTGACGGAGTACAAGACGCTGGAGGCCAAGGACGCCGACGATCCCAGCATCGCGGTCAAGTCGAACATCATGCGCGCCACCAAGCAGGTTCCCCAGGGTGGTGAGGTGGTGATCGACGGGCGCGTCATCGGGCTGACCGAGGACGACGCGTTGCGCGGCTTCAAGCGTGCCGCCGGGCAGGCCAAGCAGGGCCGGGGAAAGATGGTCGACACCGTGCACATCATCGTGGCCGACGGCCGGATGATCACCTACGTGAAGGAGGCCTGATGCAGGACCGGGAGTACGTCTTCCTGCGGACCGACGAGTCGGTGCAGGCGGTCGCCGAGTGGATCCAGAAGCTGTTCGCGCTGGAGCCGATCCCGAACGGGAGCGACGACGAGGACGAGATCGGTCTGCGTGGGCCGGCGCGGACGGCCGATGCCACGGTCGGGTACGAGGTGCAGTACAACATCTACCCGGTGTACGACCCGGAGCCGGACGAGCTGCAGGCCTTCGACGCCTACCCGGTCGAGATCGACATCTGGCTCGGCAAGGACGAGGGGACGCAGGCGCAGGAGGCGCGGCTGGTGTTCGACCAGTTGGTCCAGGCCCGGCCCGACGTGCCGATGCTGCTCTGCCATGATCTGAGCGGCCTGGTTGCGGCGTACCTGCCGGGTCGCGGTGTGCACGAGTTCCCGGACAACACGACCACCTACGCGCGCCACGCCGACGTCTGGCGCGACTGGGTCCAGGCATGAGCCGGGCCCGAGGAGAGGACTGAAGATGGCGGAAGAGATCGACCCGGCGGTCCTGGTCCGGGCGCGGCAGGCGCTGGCCGAGTGGATGAACGCGCAGGAGGACGAGGAGGACGTCGACGAGCTGATCGACGCCGAGTCGCTGGAGGGCTGGCAGGTCTACCCGGTCGAGGAGTTCCTGGCGTTCAGCTCACCGGGCGGCTTCACCAACCAGCTGTACCTGGTCGGTGAGGGCGTGGTGCGCCCGTTCTCGTACTCCAGCGAGACGCAGGAGTACGCCGTCGAGGCCACCCGCGCCGAACGCGACGGCCTGCAGCCGCCGGAGCCCCCGGGCCCGGCGATCACGCTCGAGGAGTGGAACGACTTCCTGGAGCGCTGATCCCTGCGCAGCGCGATGCGATGGAAGGCCCAGCCGCCACGGCTGGGCCTTCGGTCGTTCTCAGTGGCGGCCGCGGCGCCAGAACGGGGATTTGAGGGCCTTGGGCAACGTCACCGACGGGGTGACGTCCAGGTCGACCGGGAGCTCGGCGAGGAGCTCGCCGGTGAGCCAGTAGACACCGGGGGAGCAGGGGTCGGCGGCGTCGGCGTACGACTTGGCGACCCAGCGGGCGAACTCGTCGACGCGAGCCTGCATGTCCAGTTTGCGGTCGACGGGGCAGACGACGAGCTGGTCGGTGGAGGGCAGGGCGAGGATCGAGCCGCGGCCCTTGCCGCCGCCGGGCAGGAGCTGCTCGTGGTCGACGAGGGCCAGGCCGACGGTCTGGTCGCCGGGGCGGTGGAAGCGCTGGTACGGCGTACCGGGGACGTCCTGCAGCTCCAGGCCGGTGAGGCCGTCGAGGGTGAGCTCGAGGCCCGAGGGGCTGCCCGGCAGGTGCAGGCCGTGCATGACGCGGCGGACCTGGGTGAGGCGGTGCCAGTCGGGGCCGCTCTGGATGCCGAAGGCGATCTCGAAGTAGCGGCCGAAGGGGACGCTGAGGCCGGCCAGGACGCTGCCGTACGCCGCGGTCCAGCCCTGCGGGCGCAGCGTCACCCGCTGGCGGTTCGCGACGGCGCCGTACAGGTGCTCGTCGGTGGCGACGCCGATCTCGGCGACGACGGCGCGCAGCCAGTCGTCGACGGTTCGCGGCCACAGGTGGTTCGGTTGCTGGCGGCATCGATCGACGAGCTCGGTGAGTCCGACCTCGGCGCTGGAGACCAGGCCGCCGCGGCTCCAGCGCAGCTTGACGATCGGGCCGGCGGCGTCCAGCTCCGCGTCGGGCAGCAGCACCGGCAGCAGGTCGGCGACCAGGTCCAGCACCTGCCGCGGGTCGAACGGTGTCTCGGTCATCGGTAGTGAGCCGCCCCTCCACTAGAGTCCGGTGCAGCATGCCATCTGAGGCGTTCATGTCATGCAGTCGAGGGGCCGGTCGGGCCCAGCTGAGGAGAGACAGTGTCGACACGACTCGTGCACCGCCCGGCGCGGAGCACCCGGAGTATCGACACCGGGCAGCCGCGGGTCATCGAGACCCCACCGCCCGGCGCGCGAGGCAAGGCCGGCGGGAACGCGATGCAGGCGCTGATGCCGGCCGTCGGTGTGCTCGGGTCGGTCGGGATGATGAGCACGATGCGGACCGGGACGTCCGCCGTGATCGGCGTCGGCGTGCTCGCGCTCACCGTGGTCGGCACGTTCGGGATGATGTTCTCCCAGCGCGGCCGCTCCGGCAAGGAGAGCCGGGACCAGCGCAACCGGTACCTGGACTACCTCGAGCGGCTGCGCGAGGAGTTCGGCAAGATGGAGCGGCAGAACCGCAAGACCGCTCTCTCGCTGAACCCGCCGGCCGACGCTCTGGTCGACTGCGTCCGCGACCCGGCCCGGCTGTGGGAGCGGCGCCGCAGCGACCCGGATTTCCTGCTGGTCCGCTGCGCGACCGGGCGGATGCCCGTGGTCCCGGCGACCCTGGCGCAGAGCGGCTCGATGATGGACCCGCCGGACCCGTTCATGATGGCCGAGGCGGAGGCGCTGGCGCGTCGGTTCGCGCTGATGCCGGACATGCCGCTGACCATCCCGCTGGACCTCGCGGGCAACGTGAGCATCGTCGGCGACCGCGACGGCGTCGTACGGATCGCTCGGGCGCTGATGCTGCAGGCAGCGGTCTTCCACGCGCCGGAGGACCTGGAGGTGGCGGCCACCTTCCCGGCGTCCGCGCTCGACCAGTGGCAGTGGGTCGGCTGGCTGCCGCACACTGTCGACCCGGAGCGTCGCGAGGGCCCGCACCCGTTCCGCCGGATCGCTGCGAAGCCGGGTGACCTGGCCGAGCTGATCCGCGACGACGTCGCCTCCCGCGTCACGCTGGCCAGCGAGGCCCGCCGCGGCTCGCTCGGCAGCGACCAGCGCCGGATGATCCAGCGCATGCTCGTCCTGCACGACACGTACGGCGACGTGGCGACCGAGGTGACCCCGGCTGACCCGACGCTCGGTATCGGCGAGCTGGGCGTGACCGTGCTGCACCTGGTTCAGGACCGGATGCAGGAGCCGAGCAACGTGGCCATCCGCATCACCGTGCAGGAGGGCCACGTCCTGGTCGAGGACCTGCGCGGCGGTGGCTACATGACCGCCGAGGGCCAGCTCGACGACACCCCGCTGGCCACTGCTGAGGGCCTGGCGCGTTCGCTGGCACCGCTGCGGCTGTCGGAGGAGTCGCTGGAGGAGGACGCGTCGCTGAAGACCGTCGACTTCATGGGACTGCTGCAGATCCAGGACCCGGGTGACCTCGACCTGGAGCGGATGTGGGTGCCCCGCCACGAGCGGGCGTTCCTGCGGGTGCCGCTGGGTGTCGACAACCTCGGCCAGCCCGTCGTACTGGACCTGAAGGAGTCGGCGCAGCTGGGCATGGGTCCGCACGGTCTGTGCATCGGTGCGACCGGTTCCGGCAAGTCCGAGGTACTGCGAACCCTGGTCATGGGTCTGCTCGCGACGCACTCGCCGGAGGACCTGGCGATGGTGCTGATCGACTACAAGGGTGGTGCGACGTTCGCGCCGTTCGACGGCGTACCGCACGTCGCCGGCATCATCACCAACCTGGTCGACGACCCGTCGCTGACCGAGCGGGCCTACGCCAGCCTCGCCGGTGAGGTGCAGCGCCGGCAGCAGATGCTGAAGGACGCCGGCAACGTCGCCAACATCACCGACTACCGGCTGCTGCGCCAGCAGCGGCCGGAGATGCCGCCGTACCCGCACCTGTTCGTGCTGATCGACGAGTTCGGTGAGCTGCTCACCGCGCGGCCGGACTTCATCGACCTGTTCCTGTCGATCGGCCGGATCGGCCGGTCGATCGGTGTGCACCTGCTGCTGGCCAGCCAGCGGGTCGAGGGCGGCAAGCTGCGCGGCCTGGAGACCTACCTGTCGTACCGGCTGGGCCTGCGGACGTTCTCCGAGGAGGAGAGCCGCACAGTGCTCGACACCGAGGACGCCTTCCACCTGCCGCCGCTGCCGGGCTTCGGGTACCTGAAGGTCGACACCAGCGTCTACCAGCGCTTCCGCGCCGCCTACGTGTCCGGGCCGTACAAGGGCCGCGTGGTGCCGGAGGAGGAGAAGGCCAAGGACGGTCCCGCAGTCCGGCCGTACCTGGTCACGCCGTACCAGCAGCCGGACCTGGCCAAGCTCGCCGCCGAGGACGAGAAGAAGGACGACAAGGACGACTCGACCGAGCGCACTACCGGACCGACGGTGCTCGGGGTGTTCGTCGACCAGGTCAAGCCGGCCGCGACGCCGGTGCCGCAGGTGTGGCTGCCGCCGCTGCCGAAGGTCTGCACGCTGGACCAGGTCGGCGGTCCGGTCGACATCACCGCGGCCCGCGGTCTCCAGTACGCCGTACCGGCGCCGCCGATGTCACCGGCGATCGGTGTCATCGACGACCCGCGCAAGCAGAGCCAGAGCGTGTTCCGGCTGGACCTGACGCACACCGGTGGGCACTGCGCGCTGATCGGCGGCCCGTCGTCGGGCAAGACGACGTTCCTGCGCACGCTGGTCACCTCGCTCGCGCACAGCTACACGCCGCAGGAGGTCGCGATCTACGCGATCGACCTGGCCGGTGGTGGTCTGCAGCCGCTGGCCGACCTGCCGCACGTCGGTGGCGTCGCGATCCGGACCGACCGCGAGAAGATCCGCCGGACGCTGGAGGAGGTCCGCGGCATGCTCGACCAGCGCGAGATCGTCTTCCGCGACCGCGGCATCGACACGATGGAGCGGATGCGTGCGATGCACGCCGCTGGTGAGCTGCCCGAGCTGCCGGTCGCCGACGTGGTGCTGGTGCTGGACAACTACGGCGCGATCAAGACCACGTTCGACGAGCTGGAGGAGCCGATCGCGGACCTGGTCCAGCGCGGCAGCAGCTACGGAATCCACATGGTCACCGCGATGCTGCGCTGGAGCGACGTCCGGATGGCGACCCAGACCCTGTTCGGCACCGTGCTGGAGCTGCGGCTGAACGACCCGTCGGACTCCAACATCGACCGCCGGCTGCAGGAGACGATGCGCAACGCCGGTCCGGGCCGGGTGCTGACGCCGCGCGGCAAGCTGTTCGGCCAGCTGGCGCTGCCGCGGACCGACAGCCTGCTGCAGGACGACGACCTGAGCGAGGCGATCCAGGGCCAGGCGCTGGCGCTGAGCTCGGCCTGGCAGGGTCCGGTCGCGCCGCGGGTGCGGGTGCTCCCGCACAAGCTGGAGCGGTCGACGATGCCCGGTCCGCAGCAGGAGCCCGTACGGGTGCCCATCGGCCTCGACGAGACCGCGATGGCGCCGGTGCTGCTCGACCTGTTCGAGCGCGACGGCAACCTGGTCATCTTCGGCGACACCGCCTCCGGCAAGACCAACCTGCTGAAGCTGATCATGGAGCAGCTCACCGACCGGTACAGCTCGGACGAGGTCGTGTTCGCCGTGATGGACCCGCGGCGCGGGCTGCGCGGCTTCCTCCCGGACAAGTACCTGGGCGGCTACGCGACCAGCGGCCGGGTCGGTGCCGGGCTGGCCGCCGGTGTGGCGGGCGAGCTGGAGAAGCGGCTGCCGGACGACCTGAACGACGCGGCGCCGCCGCCGGTCGCCGGTCCGAAGGTGATCGTCGTCGCCGACGACTACGACCTGCTGACCAGCGGTGGGCAGGCGCCGATGGACCCGTTCCTGCCGTACATCGCCTCCGGCCGCGACATCAGCCTGCACTTCGTGATCGCCCGCCGGGCCGCCGGTGCCGGCCGGGCGCTGTACGAGCCGTTCCTGACCACCGTGATGGAGTCCGGCACCGCTGGTCTGGTGCTGTCGGGCGACAAGGCCGAGGGCGCGCTGTTCACCGGCGCCCCTCCGGGCAACTACCCGCCGGGACGCGGGCTGTTCGTCCGCCGCGGTGAGCGGCCCTCCCTGATCCAGACCGCACTGGCGGACGGTACGACGTCCGCTGCCGACGAGAAGGCGGAGTGAAGTGAGCTACGACGTGGTGGCACTGATCGACGGCAGGCCGTCGTACCAGGACGTGCTGGCGGGCATGATGGCCGCGGGACCGGACTGGCTGGTGCGTGAGGTCTCCGACGGCGCGGTGCTGCAGCTGTGCAGCCCGGACGGTACTCCGCTGGCGTCGCTGGAGGCGCCGATCCTGATCCAGGTCCCCGGTGAGGTCGAGCGGATGCTCGGCCCGGAGCTGGCCGGCACCCAGACCCCGGTCTGGTGGATGGAGGTCCGCGCCAACCCGCAGGACGGCGGGCCCGAGCTGGCCGACCGGTACGCCGAGACGCTGGTGCAGCGGCTCGGTGGCCGGGTCTGGAAGCCCGCCCCGCCGCCGTTCAACCCGCCCACCCCCGCTGCTACCGCTGGAGGCCAGCATGGCTAACCCGGTCGAGCTCAGTCCGGCGATCGACATCCGGACCGACAAGGTCGTCGTGATCATGCAGGACCGCCCGGTGGTCGGCATGTCCGCCTGGATGGTGGACTCGCTGGCCGCGGCCGAGGCGGCCGGTCTCGGCCTGCAGCTGGTCACTCCGGCGACCACGCAGCTCACCTTCAACGCCCGGGCCACGCTGTTCAGCGGCGTCGACTCGCGCTGGGTGGTGACCGAACCGAACGGCGAGGGCGCGTACGACGGCCAGGGCGGCTCGAAGCTGCAGTGGGACGGGCAGATGTTCTCCGCTGTCGCCGCCGGCGAGCAGGACAAGGTCGACATGAGCCCCACCTTCACGACGATCGACCTGGAGCTGCCCTGGCAGCTGATGATCACCGCGCGGGTCCGGTACCAGGCGCTGGAGACCACGGTGGTCGGCAAGGCCGCCGAGCAGCTGTTCACGGACCTGACCGGTGCCGCACCTGGGGGCTGGGGCACGGCCGAGCCGGTCACCCAGCCCTGGAACGTCGGCCAGCTGACGGCGTACTGCCGTCGCCGGGCGCCGAAGCCGACCTGGTTGTCGCTGAGCGGCGGCAAGGACGGGCTGAGCGCAGCGGGCGCTGTGGAGATCCACCGGCGTCCTGCTGGGCTGGAGGAGGTCATCACGATGGCCGTCTCGACGCCGGACGGTCTGCCGACGCCGGACGCCGTGCGCAAGGTGGGGGAGCGGCTGGCCAACTCGTTCGAGCTGGTCTCGTTCTTCGCCCAGGGCGCGCGGGGCAACGGCAAGGACACCAACGCGATCCCGCACTGGACCGGCGTACCGGCTCCGATGGCGATGGCGGTCGGGAACGAGGCGCTGCAGGGCACCGGGGCCGAGCGGGCGCTGGACCTGACCGGCGTCGCGGAGATCACCCCGGAGAAGATCGGCCCGACCGGCCGGCCCGCGGTGTGGTACCCGATCGGCGACGGCAAGAACCAGCTCGACTGGAACATCTACAGCGCGCTGCTCGGCCGCCTGGTGCCTCCGGGCGCTCCTGTCCAGGCCTGAGCATTTTCAGTAGTAGTGACGATCAGAGAGGTGTGACGGGTGGCTGCGGTCTACAGCCGGGTGACCATCATCGGCCGGCAGCGTCAGATGGACGCCGTACTGCCGGTGGACGAGCCGTTGGGCCGGTTGATGCCCGACCTGCTCCGGATGCTCGGCGAACCGGTCGATCCGTCGCCGCGGCGCCGGTACCTGACCACCCCGACGGGGCAGACGGTCTCGCTGGAGCTCACGCTGGGCTCGGCGCAGATCGGTGACGGCGCCGTGCTCCGGCTGGCTGCCGAGGGCGAGGTCCCGCCGCCTCCGACCGTGTACGACGTGGCCGAGGAGGCCGTCGACGACCTGGAGCGGCGGGGGACCACCTTCCAGCGCAAGCACCGCCAGTGGGCCGCCGGGGCCGCGCTGATCTTCGCGCTGCTGGCCGGTGCGATCGCGCTGGTCCGAGCCACCCAGCCGGACATCGCGGCGTTCGTCGTACTGGTGGTGGCGATCATCACCGGGCTCGGTGGCGTCGTACTGGGCCGGGCCGACCAGCGGGCGACGGCGATCACGCTGCTGGTGGTGACACCGGTGCTGCTGGCCATCGTGGCCTGGTCGCTGGGCATGTCGGAGGACTGGTCGGTGCCGATGCGCGGTGGGATCGTGGCGCTCGCGCTGGGCGTCGGGCCGCTGCTGTTCGCGATGGCGGGCCTGGCCGGTGGTGGTCTGGTCGGCGGCGGTACGGCGATGGTCTTCGCGGTGATCTGGATCATCGGCGTCGGCGCCGGGGTCTCGGCGGACAAGCTGAGCGCGCTGATCGCGGTCGTGGCGGTGCTGCTGCTCGGCGTACTGCCGCGGCTGGCGCTGTCGCTGTCCGGGCTGACCGCGCTGGACGACGTACGGGCGCGGGGCAACGAGATCGGACGGCCGGACGTCGAGGCGGCGCTGAACGCTGCTCACGTCGGTCTGGCGCTGTCGGCCACGGCCATCGCGCTCTGGTCGGCCGCTGCCGGGCTGGTGCTCGCGCTGCACGGCTCTGCCTGGACGGTGAGCATCGCCGCGCTGCTGGCGCTGCTGCTGTGCTCCCGCTCGCGGCTCTACCCGCTGGCCGCGGAGGTGCTCGGGCTGTTCGCCGCGGCCGGAGTTGTGATCGCCGCGCTGGTCCAGGATCTGTCCCAGCAGTCGGTGGGTGGCACACTGGTAGCAGTCGGACTACTCGTGGTGGTGGCGATGGTCGGAGGCTTCGGTCTCTCCTGGACCCCGCAGGACCACGTCCAGGTCCGGCTCGGTCAGGTCCTGGACCAGGTCCAGGTGCTGGCCGTGGTGGCGCTGGTCCCGTTGGTGCTCGGAGCCTTCGGGGTGTTCAGCGATCTGCTCGACGTCTTCTGATCGGATGGTATGACCGGGCCGAACTGGCAGGCGGACATGATGGACCGCCTGGACGACAAATCGGCGGCGACCGGCCCCCCGGCCGCGGTGCAGCCGCCTGCCCAGCACCAGGCACCGGTGCCGGTGGAGCAGACGATGACGCCTCCGCCGGTGCCGACCGGTGGTGGGTGGGGTGCACCTGTGCCTCCGCAGCAGCAGGTGCCCCAGTACGAGCAGGCCCAGTACGAGCAGCAGCAGTACGGCCAGCAGTACCAGCAGCAGCCGGCCCCGCAGCAGCCCCCGCCGCAGCAGTACCAGAACCCGCAGTACCAGCAGCAGTGGCAGCAGCCGCCGCCTCCTCAGCAGTACCAGCAGCCGTACTACCCGCAGCAGCAGGAGTATCAGCAGCAGCCTCCGCCGCCTCCACAGCAGCAGCAACAGCAGTGGCAGCAGCCGCCGTATCCGCAGTACCAGCAGCCGCCGGTCCAGCAGTACGAGCAGCAGTACCAGCAGTACCCGCCACCGCAGGGTGACGGCAGCTGGAACGCTCCCCAGCAGCAGGAGTCCGGCGGCTGGGACAACCCCACGCCGGACGGCGGTCCCGGGCGGCAGGCCTACACGCCGCAGTACCAGGACCCCCTGGCCGGAGCGTTGCCGGTGGCAACGAACACGGTCGGCCTGCAGCACGAGGACAAGCCCGGCGGCTTCTTCCGCAAGATCGGCCGGTTCGCGGCCGAGGCGGCGTACATCGCCGGTGCGTCGGGCCGGATGCAGCGCGACGTCGAGAACATCGCGGTGATCCGCCGCCCGATCGGGATCGGCCGGATGATCGGTGTGCTCGGCCCGGTGCCGCAGAGCGGCACGTCCACGGTGACCGCGCTGCTGGCCGACACGATCGCCTCGCAGCGCAGCGACCTGGTGCTGGCGGTCGACGCGTTCCCGCTCGAGGGCAAGCTCACCCACCGGCTCGACCAGGGCATCGCGAACACGCCGAACTCCCGCGTCCAGCTGGCTCGGGCCGAGTCGACGGCGGACGCGATCAGCGACGTGTTGGCCGCGCGCAACGTCGGCGGCGCGAACCAGATCCCGATCTCGCTGGTGGACTGCCCGGCCGGCCTGTTCGACGAGGCCACGGCGTACGTCGCCGGCTCGGCGCACGCGGTCGCCGTGGTGATCCCGACCGCCCGCGAGGACGCACCGGCCAGCATCGCGCAGCTCGACCAGCTCACCCCGGAGGGTCAGCAGATGCTGGTCCAGAAGGGGCTGGTGATCATCGCGGAGAACCGGCCGGACGACCCGGAGCCGGTCCGCTGGCTGCAGTCGGCGGTCTCGGACCGCGGTCTCGGGTACGTCGTGCTCCCGTACGACGCCCACTTCCAGCACGCCTGGCCGCTGCGCCCGGAGATGCTCGAGCCGGCCACCCGGCGGGCCGCACTCGAGATGGCCGCCCGGCTGGTCGAGCGCGCCACCCGTTGAACAAGTTTCCCGGCGGACTTGAACCGATCACCGGTTCTGCTCGTTTGTGGTTAGTACATCCAGGTTGACGGAGGCCAGATTCATGACTGACCAGACGGACAGACGATCGGTACTGCGCGGAGCCGCGGTGGTCGGTCTCGCCGGCGTGGGCGCGCCGCTGCTCGCCGCGTGCGGTGACGACGGAGACGCCGGCGGCACGCCGAGCAGCACCCAGACCAGTTCCGCCCCGAGCGACGCGCCTTCCTCGGCGCCCAGTTCGGCGCCGTCCAGCACCGGTGGCCCGGTGCTCGGCCCGGCCTCCGACGTACCGGTCGGCGGCGGCGTGATCTTCAAGGACGCGAAGGTGGTCGTCACCCAGCCGACCGCCGGGCAGTACAAGGGTTTCACCGCGGTCTGCACGCACATGGGCTGCATCGTGGCGAAGGTCGAGAACGGTGAGATCGACTGCAACTGCCACGGCAGCAAGTTCAACGCCGCCGACGGCAGCGTGAAGAGCGGCCCGGCCCGCGACCCGCTGGCCGCGGTGAACGTCGCGGTACAGGGCGGCAACATCGTCGGCCCGGCCTGACGCTCGTTCGGAGGGGTACGACGAAGGACCCGGCCGCTGCGCCGGGTCCTTCGTCGTACAGCTGACTACTTTTGGGCTGCCGGGTCGACGGCGCCGACGAAGAGCAGCTTGTTCGGGGAGCCCTCGCCCGGCTCGCCGACCTTGTCGGGCGTGGAGGCGCCGAGCAGCGCGGTGGCCACGTCGGCGGGCTTGGCGTCCGGGTGGTCGGCCAGGTAGAGCGCGACCCCGCCGGCCACGTGCGGCGTGGCCATCGACGTACCGCTCATCGTGTCGGTCGCGTCCGGCCCGGTGATCCCGACCGACTCCACGTCGACCCCCGGCGCGAACAGGTCGACGCACTTGCCGAAGTTCGAGAACGACGCCTTGGCGTCGGTGTCGTCGGTCGCGCCGACCGTGATCGCCGACGGCTCCTTGGCCGGCGAGGTGGTGCAGGCGTCCGCCGTGTCGTTGCCGGCCGCAACGGCGTAGGTGACCCCGGAGTCCACCGACGCCTTGACCGCCGCGTCCAGCGCCGCGTCCGCACCGCCACCGAGGCTCATGTTGGCCACCGCCGGCTTCTTCGCGTTCGCGGTCACCCACTCGATCCCGGCCACCACGGACTCGGTCGAGCCCGAGCCGGCGCAGTCGAGCACCCGGACGCCGAACACCTTCGCGCCCTTGGCCAGACCGTAGGTCTCACCGGCGATCGTGCCCGCGACGTGGCTGCCGTGCCCGGCGCAGTCGATGCCTTCCTTGCCGTCGCCAACGGTGTCGGTGCCGACCGAGGCGCGGCCGCCGAAGTCCTTGTGGTCGGGGTAGATGCCGGTGTCGATCACGTAGACGTTCACGTTCTCGGCGGTCGACGAGCCGGTGTACTTCTTGTCCAGCGGCAGGTCGCGCTGGTCGGCCCGGTCCAGGCCCCACGGCGGGTTGTCCTGGTTCGCCTTCACGGTCTGGTTCTGCTGCACGAACGCGACCCGCTCGTCGCCGGCGAGCTTCTTCGCCTGGTCCTCACTCATCGACGCGGAGAAACCCTGGATCGACGCGCTGAACTGCTTGCGCACGGTCGCGTCGTACGACGCCGCCAGGCTCTGGGTGGTGGCCTTGGTCGCCGCGACGGACCGTTCGCCCTTCAGGACGACGACGTAGCTCCCGGGGATGGCGGTCGCGCTGCCGGCGCCGCGGACGGTCGCGGCGGCCGGTTCGTCGGCGTTGCTGGCCAGTCCGGTGGTCACCAGTCCGGTGACGGCCAGCGCCGACGCGGCGACGCCGCCGAGCACTGCTCTGGTACGGCGGGACGAGATGTTCGGGGACATGGGCGGTATCTCCCTCTGCGAGTTGCGTGCGGCCCGGTGCCTCACGCTCGGTCCTGCCGTACACCCTGGGTGACAGACCGTGCCCGCCGCTCATCCCAACCGGTGATCAGTTCCGAGGTATGGGGCGCTCCGCAACAGAACCGTCGGGCGACCGCAACGTGCTGCTCGGCGTGCCGACCGGGGTCGTGCTCGGCGTCACCACGGGCGTCTCGGTCGGAGTGGGAGTCGGAGTAGGCGTTGGGGTCGGCGTCACCGGGGGAGGAGTGACCGGCGTCGGCGGTACCAAGTAGAGCAGCTTGTTCGGCGACCCGGTCCCCGGGTCCTTCACCGCGTCCGAGGTCGCTGCCTCCAGCAACGCCTTGGTCACCTGCTCGGGCGTCGCCTCCGGGTTGTCCGCCAGGTACAGCGCGATCGCGCCCGCCACATGCGGTGTCGCCATCGACGTACCGCTCTTCACATCGGTTGCCTCCGGCCCCGTGATCCCGACCGACTCGATGTCCACGCCCGGACCGAACAGGTCGACGCAGGCGCCGTAGTTCGAGAAGTTCGCCCGGGTGTCGCTCCGGTCGGTCGCGCCGACCGTCACCGCCGACGGCTCCCGCGACGGCGAGACCCCGCAGGCGTCCGCGCTTTCGTTGCCTGCAGCAACGGCGTAGTTGATGCCCGAGGCCACCGACGCCTTGACCGCGGCGTCCAGCGCCGGGTCGGTGCTTCCGCCCAGGCTCATGTTCGCGACCGCGGGCTTCACGGCGTTCGTGGTGACCCACTCGACCCCGGCGACGACGGACTCGGTGGTCCCGTTGCCGGAGCAGTCGAGAACCCGTACGCCGACCACCTTCGCGGCCTTCGCCACGCCGTACTTGGTGCCGGCGATCGTGCCCGCCACGTGACTGCCGTGCCCGGCGCAGTCGACGCCGTTCTGGCCGTCGCCGATGGTGTCGGTCCCGATCGACGCCCGGCCGTCGAAGTCCTTGTGCTCGGCGTAGATGCCGGTATCGATCACGTAGGCGTGCACCGCGCTCGCGGTGGTGTCGGAAACGAACTTCTCGTCCAGCGGCAGCGTGCGCTGGTCGCTGCGGTCGAGGCCCCATGGCGGGTCGTCTTGCGTTGCCTTGAGTACCTGGTTCTGCTGCACGAAGCCGACCCGCGGGTCGGCGGCGACCTGTTGGGCCTGCTCGGGGCTCATCGCCGCCGAGAAGCCGCGCACCGACGCGTGGAACTCACGCCGTACGGTCACGTCGTACGTCGACGCGAGGCTGCGATTGGTGGCCCGGGTCATGTCCTCCGACGGCGTCCCGCTCAGCACGACGATGTAGCTGCCGGGAACCGCTGTCGGGCTGTTCGCCTCCAGCACGGTCGGCTCGAACCGGTCGGTCTCGGGAGCGACCCGCGCGGCGGCGGGGAGGGCCGCGGAGCAGGCCAGGACAGCGGTGAGCGCGCCGGCCAGCGAGCGCGAGGTGGTGAACGGCTTCATCGATGACTCCCTGACTCGGCACACAGCGGGTCACCGTCGACGCTAGAACCGCGGTCCCGGGCGGCGGCGCCACCGACCGGGAGCAGAGTGGAAGCCGTAACAAGATCTCAGCCGGGCCGAGACGTCAGCGCTTCCGGAAGTTGTCGTACTTGCGGACGGCGAACGCGTACGCCGAGTCGGCCAGCGGTACGAGCTCCTTCAGCGTTGCCTCCGACGGCGAGACCACGCAGATCCAGTACTGCGGGGCGTAGACCGGATGCGGCATCACGGTGTCGAGTGCGGTGTAGTCGATGTCGTCCGGGATGGATGGAAACAGGTCGAGGTAGTCGGCCTTCGGCAGCCCGAGGTTGAGCCGCTCGACCCCGGGGCGGTCCAGGTTCGAGGCGCTGTCGTAGACGTCGGAGGTGACCAGCGTCGCCCACGGCATCTGCCGCTCCGGCGGGAGGTCGCCGGCCGGGTCGTAGATCCAGAACGTGTCGCCGTTCGCGGTCAGGGTCCGGCCGCCGGGCCGGTCGAGGTACTCGTCGAGGTTCATGCCTTCAAGCGTCTCATTGAAGCTGCAGTGGAGACTTTTCGCCGCTGAGGGCAGTACCGGCGAGCGTTGTCGGCGCGGCGAACTAGGGTGGTGCGGTGGCTGATCCATCGTCGTACCGCCCGGCTCCGGGCTCCATCCCCGACTCGCCCGGGGTGTACCGCTTCAGCGACGCCGGCGGCCGGGTGATCTACGTCGGCAAGGCGAAGAACCTGCGCGCCCGGCTGTCGTCGTACTTCCAGGACCTGGCCAACCTGCACCCGCGGACCCAGTCGATGGTGACCACCGCGGCCAAGGTCGACTGGACCGTGGTCTCGACCGAGGTCGAGTCGCTGCAGCTGGAGTACTCCTGGATCAAGGAGTACGACCCGAGGTTCAACGTGAAGTACCGGGACGACAAGTCCTACCCGTGGCTCGCGATCACCCTCAACGAGGAGTACCCGCGGGTGATGGTCGGCCGCGGCCAGAAGAAGAAGGGCATCCGGTACTTCGGTCCGTACAGCCACGCCTGGGCGATCCGCGAGACCGTCGACCTGCTGCTCCGGGTCTTCCCGATGCGCTCCTGCAGCAAGGGCGTCTTCAACCGGCACCGCCAGATCGGCCGGCCCTGCCTGCTCGGCTACATCGGCAAGTGCGCCGCGCCCTGCACCGGCCAGGTCAGCCAGGAGGAGCACCGGCAGATCGTCGACGACTTCGCCGCGTTTCTTTCCGGCCAGACCGCCACGTACGTGCGCCGGCTGGAGAAGGAGATGAAGGCCGCCGCGGCCGAGCTGGAGTACGAGCGGGCCGCGAAGATCCGCGACGACCTCGCCGCGCTGGAGAAGGCGCTGGCCAAGAACGCGGTCGTCCTCGGCGACGGAACCGACACCGACGTGGTCGCGCTCAGCGAGGACCCGCTCGAGGTCGCGGTGCAGATCTTCTACGTCCGCGGCGGCCGGATCCGCGGCCAGCGCGGGTTCATCGCCGATAAGGCCGACGGCACCGCGACCACCGGCGACCTGGTCTCGCGGTTCATCCAGCAGATGTACGCCGCCGAGACCGCCGACGCGATCCCGCGCGAGATCCTGGTGCCCGTCGTACCGGACGACGAGGACGCGCTGACCGAGTGGCTGTCGGAGCTGCGCGGGTCGCGGGTCTCGATCCGGGTCCCGCAGCGCGGCGACAAGAAGGCGCTGATGGAGACCGTCGAGCGGAACGCGCTGCAGACGCTGACCATGCACAAGACCAAGCGGGCCAGCGACCTGACCACTCGCAACCAGGCGCTGGAGGAGATCCAGGCCGCGCTGGACCTGCCCGAGGCGCCGCTGCGGCTGGAGTGCTACGACGTCTCGAACCTGCAGGGCACCGAGGTGGTCGCCTCGATGGTGGTCTTCGAGGACGGGCTGCCGCGCAAGAGCGAGTACCGGCGGTTCGTGATCAAGGGGGTCGAGGGGCAGAACGACGTCGCCTCGATCGCCGAGGTGCTCACCCGCCGGTTCAAGCGGCTGCTCGACGAGCGCGCGACGGTCCCCGAGGACGAGGACCCGACCGCGAACCTGATCGACCCCGAGACCGGGCGGGCGAAGAAGTTCTCCTACGCGCCGGGTCTGGTCGTCGTCGACGGTGGTCCGCCGCAGGTCGCGGCCGCGCGGCAGGCGATGGACGAGCTCGGTCTCGGCGACATCCCGGTCTGCGGCCTGGCCAAGCGGCTCGAGGAGGTCTGGCTGCCCGACGACGAGGACCCGGTGATCTTCTCCCGGACCTCCGAGGGGCTGTACCTGCTGCAGCGGCTGCGCGACGAGGCGCACCGGTTCGCCATCACCCACCACCGCAACCGGCGCTCGAAGTCGATGGTGGAGAGCGTGCTGGACGACGTACCGGGTCTGGGGGAGGTCCGTCGCAAGACCCTGCTGCGGCACTTCGGCTCGCTGCGCAAGCTCCGGTCGGCGACCGTCGACGAGGTCGCCGACCTGCCCGGGTTCGGCCGCCGTACGGCGGAGTCGGTGATCATCGCGGTGAACGCTGCCGCAACGAAGGCCGACACCGGCCGGGCGCCGTCGGTGAACACCGCCACAGGCGAGATACTGGACGACGACGGACCGGGGCCCGCTGGTCCGCCGAACGGGGAGATCCGAAACTGATGGACCAGTCCAGTGGCAACTTGATCATCGTGTCCGGGATGTCCGGCGCCGGCCGCAGCTCGGTGGCCGACGTGCTGGAGGACCTCGGCTGGTTCGTGGTCGACAACCTGCCACCCATGTTCCTGACCACGATCGTCGAGCAGGTGGTCGGCACCGGCGCCTCGCCGCGGCTGGCCGTCGTCGTCGACGTCCGGACCGGGATGTTCTTCGACGAGCTCGGTGGCGCGCTGGAGGACCTGCGCACCAAGGGGTACCGGCCGCAGGTGCTGTTCCTGGAGGCCAGCGACGACGTGATCGTGCGCCGCCAGGAGAGCGTTCGGCGCCCGCACCCGCTGCAGGGCGAGGGCCGGCTGCTGACCGGGATCCAGCGCGAGCGCGCGCTGCTGGGTGACATCCGGGCCGGCGCCGACCTGGTGATCGACACCTCGAACCTGAACATCCACCAGCTCGCCGCGAAGATCGTGAACGCCTTCGGCGACGAGGAGAACGCCGAGCTGCGGGCGACCGTGGTGTCGTTCGGCTTCAAGTACGGCATCCCGGTCGACGCCGACGTGGTGGCCGACATGCGCTTCGTCCCGAACCCGTACTGGCAGCCCGACCTGCGCCCGATGACCGGCCAGGACAAACCTGTGTCAGACTTCGTCCTCGGTCATCCGCTGGCCCAGCAGTTCCTGCAGAACTACGTGGACGTGCTGGACACCCTGCGGACCGGTTATCTGAACGAGGGCAAGCGGTTCGTCACGGTCGCGATCGGCTGCACCGGTGGAAAGCACCGGAGTGTGGCGATGGCCGAGGAGATCGGGCGCCGGCTGCGGGAGAAGGGGTCACCGACGTTGGTGGTGCACAGAGATCTGGGGCGGGAGTGACGAGGGCTCCACGAGTCGTCGCACTGGGCGGCGGGCACGGTCTCGCCGCGAATCTGTCTGCGCTGCGTCAGGTCACCGACCAGCTGACCGCCGTCGTCACGGTGGCTGACAACGGCGGTTCGTCGGGGCGCCTGCGCAAGGAGCTCGGCGTGCTACCGCCGGGTGACCTGCGGATGGCGCTGGCCGCGCTCTGCCGCGACGACGAGTGGGGCCGGACCTGGGCCGACGTGCTCCAGCACCGGTTCCGCAGCGACGGCGCGCTGCACGACCACGCCGTCGGGAACCTGCTGATCGTCGCCCTCTGGGAGCTGCTCGGCGAGGCTGTGGACGGGCTCGACTGGGTGGCCCGGCTGCTCGGCGCTC
Organism: Kribbella sp. NPDC051770; assembly: GCF_040681455.1. NCBI lineage: Bacteria > Bacillati > Actinomycetota > Actinomycetes > Propionibacteriales > Kribbellaceae > Kribbella > Kribbella sp. NPDC051770. The sequence goes on from NZ_JBFAYT010000008.1 coordinate 315,978, forward strand.
AGGGCCGCGTGCTGCCGATGTCCGCCGTACCGCTGGACATCACCGCGCGGGTGATCGGGCTCGATCCGGCGCACCCGGAGGCGATCACCGAGATCCGCGGCCAGACCGAGGTCGCCACGACCGAGGGGCACGTCGTCGACGTCGCGCTCGACCCGGCCGATCCGCCGGCCTGCCCGGAGGCGCTGGTCGCGGTCGCCGAGGCCGACTGGGTCGTCGTCGGGCCGGGCTCGTGGTTCACGTCGGTGATCCCGAACCTGCTCGTCCCGGCGCTGTGCCGTGGGCTGGAGCAGACCAGCGCGCGGCGGCTGGTGACGCTCAACCTCGGCGAGCAGAAGGGCGAGACCGACGGGTTCTCGCCCGAGACGCACCTCGAGGTGCTGGCCGCGCACGCGCCGGAGCTGCGGATCGACGTCGTGCTGGCCGACGAGGGGCACGTGCCCGACCCGGCGTCGTTACGGCGTACGGCGAGCTCGCTCGGCGCGGAACTGGTGGTCGCGGACATCGCCGACGACCACCAGCAGCTGCACCACGACTCCGCCAAGCTGGCGAAGATCTACCGCGAGCTGTTCGCCTGAACCCGGCGGCCCCGAACCCCTCAGATCGGGGCCGGCCGGATTCAGCGTCGTGGGACGGGCCGGCTCAGCACCGGCCTGCCTGGGGTCAGCGCCTCGGGAAGACCGGGGCGCGCTCGGCGGGCTTGCCGCCGGGGACGCCGACCTGGTCGTTCTGGAACGGGTTCGCGTTGAAGCGGGCGACCTCGCGGCCCTGGGCGTCGGAGAAGATCGCCCAGATCGGCGCCGACGGGTCACCGACCGTCGTCCGGTGCGAGGACCAGAGGAAGAAGCCGTCGTTGACCACGGCCGGCGTCAGCGCGCCGTCGGCGGTCTTGAAGTCGACCTTGCTCACGCCGGCCGGGACGACGCCCTTCGAGCCGTTGCCGTCGGCCCAGACGACGTACGGCTTGTCGGCGGTCACCGACTGGCGCTGGTAGTCGTCCTTCGGGCCGGTGCTCGCGCTGTTGTCCAGGCAGTAGGCGAAGCGCTGGCGGTCGGGGGAGACCAGGACGGCCTGGAACCAGCTGCCCGCGCCCTGGGAGACCGCGACCTTCCAGCTGTCGATCGAGTCCGAGCCGCCACCCGCCTGGCCGACGCTGCGCCGGTACTGGCTGTCGGCGGCCGAGCAGCGCTCGAGCACCTGGGCGTCGCTCAGCCCGATCTTGCCCGGGACGACCTCGCCGGTCTTGCTGTCGACCGTCACCGTGTCGGCCGGCAGGCCGAGCCCGGCGGCCGGGGTGTCGTCGCCGCCCTGGCCGGGCAGCACGGCGACCGCCGTGGCAACGCCGGCGACCGCGACCGCGCTCAGCGCGACGGCGCCGAACCGGCGGACCCGCTGGCTCTTGCGGCCGCGACGGAGCACATCGTCGACGGTGTGCCGCATCGGCTCGGCCGAGTCGTCGGCCGCCGAGTCCAGCAGGTCCTTGATGTCGCTGCTCATGACAGCACCCCTTCGTTGTCGTTGATCGCGGCCGCGTCGTCGCCGTCGCCTGTCACCAGGTCGGGGCGGTTCAGCTGCTCGCGCAGTGCGGTGAGACCGCGGGAGGTCTGGCTCTTGACCGCGCCGGTGCCGATGCCGAGCACCTGGGCGGTCTCATCGATGCTGAGGTCGGCGTAGTGCCGCAGGACCACGCAGGCCCGCTGCCGCTCCGGCAGCCCGGCCAGCGCCTGCACCACCGCGAGCCGCTCGTCGACGGCACCGGAGTGGTCGGCCAGCGAGCGGTCCGGCACCGAGTCCTCGGAGAACTCCCGGCGCCAGGGTCGCTTCGCCTGGTCGAGCACCACCGACACCACCGCGCGGTGCGCGTAGGTGGTCAGCCCCGCGGTGTGATCGAGCCGGTCCCACGCGCGGTAGATCCGGACCAGGGCGTCCTGGGCCGCATCCTCGGCGCGGTGCCAGTCACCGCACATCAGGTACGCCGTACGGCGCAGGCGGCGTAAAGCCGCTGACGCGAACTCCGTGAAGTCCGCCTCACTGCGTCGTCGCATCCGTGCTCCTCCCGTGGCTGTCGGAAGAGGAACGACAGCCGTACCCCGAAAGGTTGCCACGAAGGCCGGGGCAATCGCGTAACACCGGTCCGGGTGGGGACGTTGAACCCGGGGAACACCTGGCCCGCGGCGACGGTTGGTCCGATTACCGGGCGAGGGTCTTTGACAGCAGTGGGAGGATTTCGTACATGGCGATGACAGCACAGGTGAAGTCCGAGCTGACCAGCATCCAGGTCACCAAACCCTGCTGCCGCAAGGCCGAGGTCTCCTCGGTCCTGCGCTTCGCGGGCGGGCTGCACCTCGTCTCCGGCCGGATCGTGGTGGAAGCCGAGCTGGACAGCGCCCGGGCCGCCCGCCGGCTGCGCAAGGACATCGCGGAGATCTTCGGGCACCCGTCCGAGGTGGTGGTGATCTCGCCGTCCGGGATCCGCAAGCAGACCAAGTACGTCGTCCGCGTGGTCCGCGACGGCGACGCGCTCGCCCGGCAGACCGGCCTGGTCGACAACCGCGGCCGTCCGGTCCGGGGCCTGCCGCCCGCGGTGGTCTCCGGGGCGTCCTGCGACGCCGTGGCGGCCTGGCGCGGTGCGTTCCTGGCCCACGGGTCGCTGACCGAGCCGGGGCGCTCCTCGTCGCTCGAGGTGACCTGCCCGGGTCCGGAGGCCGCGCTCGCGCTGGTCGGTGCCGCGCGGCGGCTCGGGATCGGGTCGAAGGCCCGCGAGGTACGCAACGTCGACCGTGTGGTGATCCGCGACGGCGACGCGATCGGCGCGCTGCTCACCCGGCTGGGTGCGCACGAGTCGGTGCTGGCCTGGGAGGAGCGCCGGATGCGCCGCGAGGTGCGCGCGACCGCGAACCGGCTGGCCAACTTCGACGACGCGAACCTGCGGCGCTCGGCGCGGGCCGCTGTCGCTGCGGGTGCGCGGGTGGAGCGGGCGCTGGAGATCCTCGGGAACGACGTACCGGATCACCTGCAGGTGGCGGGCAAGCTGCGGCTGGAGCACAAGCAGGCCAGCCTCGAGGAGCTCGGCCAGCTGCACGAGCCGGCTCTCACCAAGGACGCGGTCGCCGGCCGGATCCGCCGGCTGCTGGCGATGGCCGACAAGCGGGCGTCCGACCTGGGCATCCCGAACACCGAGGCCAACCTGACGCCGGAGATGCTCGACCCGGCCTGATCGTGTCCGTTCAGTGATCTTCGGTCGGTTGACCGGAATTCCTGCGTCGCTTGGATGGACGCATGGGAACAACCGAGGAAGAAGCCGCCGCACTCGACCGGATCCACCAGGAAGCGATCAGGCGTGAAGCCGAGGCACTGAAGGCCGCCGACGCGGCCCGCAAGGCCGCCGAGGAGGCGGCGAAGAACCAGGGCAACATGGTCGCCGCCGAACCGACCGGCTGGCCTGAGGTCGAGGCCAAGTCCGGTCCGGTGACGGCGATCGCCGGCAAGCTCGGCATCGGCAAGGCGGGTGATCTCGCACTGGCCAAGCAGCTGCTGGACAGCGAGCGTCGGCCCGGCACCAAGCCCGAAGCTTCACGGGGTGACGGCGCCCGGAGCAGGCCGTCGAGTGCGTTCGCCCGCCCGGCAACACCCGCAGTGGAACGCTGACCGGCGCAGTAGTCGTCACCAGTGGGACTACTGGTATTCATGCATCGGCCCCGGGGAATCCCCGGGGCCGCTGTGCGTGTGGTGGTCTGGTCCGGTGGTCTTTGCGGACCTCGGGGTGGTCTCATGTGGACGCTACCAGTGGAGCAAGTGGGCTGTTGGGCTAGTGTTTCGGCTGTAGCGGCAGTGCTCGACAGCTAGTTCAAGGAGACGTAGTCCCGTGACCGTACGCGTAGGTATCAACGGCTTCGGCCGGATCGGCCGTAACTTCTTCCGCGCCGTGCAGGCGTCCGGTGCCGACATCGAGGTCGTCGCCGTCAACGACTTGACCGACAACCAGACCCTGGCCCACCTGCTGAAGTACGACTCGATCCTGGGCCGCTTCCCGGGCGACGTCACCGCGACCGACGACGACATCACCGCCGCCGGCCACACCTTCAAGGCGTTCGCCGAGCGCGACCCCGCCAACCTGAAGTGGTCCGACGTCGGCGCCGACATCGTGATCGAGTCGACCGGCTTCTTCACCGACGCCACCAAGGCCAAGACGCACGCCGACAACGGCGCCAAGAAGGTCATCATCTCCGCCCCGGCGAAGAACGAGGACCTGACCGTCGTGATGGGCGTCAACCACGAGCTGTACGACGCCGACAAGCACACCGTCATCTCGAACGCCTCCTGCACCACGAACTGCCTCGCCCCGATGGCCAAGGCCATCCACGACGCGTTCGAGATCCAGCAGGGCCTGATGACCACGATCCACGCCTACACCCAGGACCAGAACCTGCAGGACGGTCCGCACAAGGACCTGCGCCGCGCCCGCGCCGCGGCCCTGAACGTCGTCCCGACCTCGACCGGTGCCGCCAAGGCGATCGGCCTGGTCATGCCCGAGCTCAAGGGCAAGCTCGACGGCTACGCGCTGCGCGTCCCGGTCCCGACCGGCTCGGCCACCGACCTGACCGTCAACGTCGGCCGCGAGACCACCGCCGAAGAGGTCAACGCCGCCGTCAAGGCCGCCGCCGAGGGCCCGCTGAAGGGCTTCCTCAAGTACACCGAGGACGAGATCGTCTCCACCGACATCGTCACCGACCCGGCCTCCTGCATCTTCGACGCCGGCCTGACCAAGGTGCTCGGCAACCAGGTCAAGGTCGTCGGCTGGTACGACAACGAGTGGGGCTACTCCAACCGCCTCGTCGACCTGGTCAACTACGTCGGCGCCTCGCTCTGACGTTCTTCCTTTCCACAGCTTGCGTCCGGACGGCCTGACGGCCACTCCGGGCGCAAGCCTGTTTCGACAGAGGACCTGAGAACTGTGAAGACCATCGAAGATCTCGGCGACGTCGCCGGCCTGCGGGTGCTGGTCCGCTCCGACCTGAACGTGCCGATCAAGGGCGAGACGATCGGCGACGACGGCCGGATCCGCGCCTCGGTGCCGACCCTGCTGAAGCTGGCCAAGGCCGGCGCCAAGGTGATCGTGACCGCGCACCTGGGCCGCCCGAAGGGCACGCCGAACCCGGAGTTCACCCTGGCGCCGGTCGCCAAGCGGCTCGGTGAGCTGCTCCAGCCCGAGGGCGTCAAGGTGCACTTCGCCACCGACGTCACCGGCGAGAGCGCCCAGGAAGCCGTCCAGGAGCTCGACGAGGGCGAGGTGCTGCTGCTCGAGAACGTGCGGTACGACCCGCGCGAGGAGAGCAAGGACGAGGCCGAGCGCGCCGCGCTGGCCGACGAGCTGGCCGGTCTGGCCGACGTGTTCGTCAGCGACGGCTTCGGTGTCGTGCACCGCAAGCAAGCCAGCGTGTACGACGTCGCCCGCAAGCTCCCGCACGCCGCCGGCGGCCTGGTGCTGGCCGAGGTCGAGGTGCTGAAGAAGCTCACCGAGGAGCCCGCCCGCCCGTACGTCGTCGTGCTCGGCGGCGCGAAGGTGTCGGACAAGCTCGCGGTGATCGACAACCTGCTGGCCAAGGCCGACAAGCTGCTGATCGGTGGCGGCATGGTCTTCACCTTCCTCAAGGCCCAGGGCCACGAGGTCGGCAAGAGCCTGCTCGAGGACGACCAGCTGGACACGGTCAAGGGCTACCTGGAGACCGCGAAGGCCAAGGGCGTCGAGATCGTGCTGCCGACCGACATCGTGGTGGCGCCGGAGTTCAAGGCCGACGCGCCCGCGACCGTGGTCGCCGCCGACGCGATCCCGGCCGACCAGCTCGGGCTCGACATCGGTCCGGACTCCGGCAAGGCGTTCGCCGCCGAGATCGCCGGCGCGAAGACCGTCTTCTGGAACGGCCCGATGGGGGTCTTCGAGATGGAGGCGTTCGCCGGCGGAACCAAGGCGGTGGCCGCCGCGTTGACCGAGGTGGACGGACTCAGTGTCGTCGGAGGTGGCGACTCGGCCGCCGCCGTACGGCAGCTGGGCTTCGCCGACGACCAGTTCGGGCACATCTCCACCGGGGGTGGCGCGTCGCTGGAATACCTGGAGGGCAAGGAGCTCCCGGGTCTCGCTGTGCTGGAAGAGGACTGATGGCTGACACTGCTGCCCGGACGCCGTTGATGGCGGGCAACTGGAAGATGAACGTCAACCACGTCGAGGCCGTGCACCTGCTGCAGAAGCTGAGCTGGACGCTGCAGGACAAGAAGCACGACTTCGAGCGGGTCGAGGTGGCGGTGCTGCCGCCGTTCACCGACATCCGCAGCGTGCAGACGCTCGTCGACGGCGACCGGATGAAGATCGTCTACGGCGCGCAGGACGTGTCGGTGCACGACGAGGGCGCCTACACCGGCGAGATCTCGGCCGCGATGCTGACCAAGCTCGGCTGCACGTACGTGCTGGTCGGTCACTCCGAGCGCCGTCAGTACCACGGTGAGGACGACGCGCTGGTGAACGCCAAGGCGACCAAGGCGCTGGCCGCCGGCCTGACCCCGATCGTCTGCGTCGGCGAGGGCCTGGAGATCCGCAAGGCCGACGGCCACGTCGAGCACTGCGTGAACCAGATCGACGGCGCGCTGGCCGGTCTGAAGGCCGACGACGTACGCAAGCTGGTGATCGCCTACGAGCCGGTCTGGGCGATCGGTACCGGCGAGGTCGCGACCCCGGAGGACGCGCAGGAGGTCTGCGCGGCGATCCGGGCCCGGCTGGAGACGACCTACTCGCCGGCCGTTGCCGATTCGGTGCGGATTCTGTACGGCGGGTCGGTGAAGATGAGCAGCGCAGGTGGCATCATGGCCCAGCCGGACGTCGACGGCTGCCTGGTCGGGGGAGCGAGCCTCAAGGTGGACGAGTTCGCCGGTATCTGCCGTTACCTGGACCTTCAGTTAGGCTACTCCTCGTGATTCTCGCTTTTCAGATCGTCGTCGTCATCTGCAGCCTGATCCTGACGCTGCTCGTGCTGCTGCACAAAGGCCGCGGAGGTGGCCTTTCCGACCTGTTCGGTGGTGGGGTGTCGTCCAGCCTGGGCGGATCCTCGGTCGCCGAGCGGAACCTGGACCGGATCACGATCGGGGTCGGTCTGATCTGGTTCGCGGCCATCGTCGCGCTCGGCCTGCTCTACAAGCTCGGCTGAGGCAGGCGTAGTCGTGGCTGGTAGTGGTGGCGCCATTCGTGGCAGCAGGGTCGGAGCAGGACCGATGGGCGAGGCGGAGCGCGGTGAGTCCGCGCCCCGGCAGCGGATCGTGTTCTTCTGCGCCAACGGCCACGAGACCGCGACGGTGTTCGCGGTCGAGGCGGCCATCCCGGAGGCGTGGGACTGTCCGCGGTGCGGTCTGCCGACCAGCACCGACGTGAACAACCCCCCGCCGCCCCCGAAGATCGAGCCGTACAAGACGCACCTGGCGTACGTGAAGGAACGGCGCAGCGAGCAGGAGGCCGCCCAGATCCTCGAAGAGGCCCTGGAACGCCTGCGCACCCGCCGCGCCAACGGCGAGATCATCTTCTAGCCGGTCGTCGCCGACACCCGGGTGGCCCTCAGTGGGCCGCCCGGGTGTTCGCGTTGCCGTACTTCGCGAACAGCTGGTTGAGCTCACCCTGCGGGATCTGCTGCTCGGCGAACGTGATGGTTCCCTGGTCGCGCAGTTCCTCCGCAGCTCGCCGTACGAACCCGAGCGCGGCCCGCGCGATGCTCCCACCGAGGCTGATCCGCGTGACCCCGAGCTCCTGCAGCTGCCCGACGGTCAACGTCGACGTGCCCAGCCCGATCACCACGTTCAGCGGCCCGTCGACCTCCCGCACCAGCAGCCTCAGCTGCTCCAGGTCCGTCACCCCCGGTACGTACAGGCAGTCCGCCCCGGCCTCGCGGAACAGGTTCGCCCGCCGGATCGAGTTCGCCAGGGGAGTGGGCGCAGCGAGCAGCTGCCCGTCGGTGCGCGCGGTCAGCACGAAGTCCGGCCCGGCCGCCTCCCGCGCGGCCACGATCCGCTCGACCGACAGCTGCTCGTCGTACAGCTCGCGCCCGTCGTAGTCCTCGATGTTCCCGCCGGCCAGTCCGGCCTCGCGAGCCCGGCGGATCGTGCCCGCGACGTCCTCCGGCCGCGCGCCGTACCCGTCCTCCAGATCACCGTTCACCGGTACGCCGACCGCGCGGGTGATCTCCTCGATCCGTTCGAACATGACGTCGGCCGGCACCGCCGGCGCGCCCGCCGGCAGCGTGTGGTCGCCGGCGCCGAGCGAGAACGCGATCCCCGCGCTGGTCGTCGCCAGCGCCGGGAACCCGGCCTCGGCGAGCACGATCGCGCTCCCGGCATCCCAGGCGTTCGGCATCACGAAGGCACCGCTGTGCAGCTCACGAAAGGCAGTCATTCCCCGATCTTCCCGCGGTATCGGTTCGGTCCGCACCGAACGAGTTGTCCACAGTATGGATGTAACACTAGCTACAGTGAAGCTCTGCTTGTAACTTTCGGTACCACACTTGCGCAGTACCGAAGGAGGCCCTTGTGGCGATCGTGCTCGAGGTGGCGTACGCCTACCCACAGCTGTGGCGGATCCTGACCAAGTCCTGCTACTTCCTGAGTACCGGGCTGGCCGGCGGCAGCGTCCTGTTCCACACCTTCGTCCTCCGCCCGGTGCTGAACCGGACCGAGAACGCGTCCGACCGCCGGGTGCTGCGGAACCGCTCGGCGATCCTGCTCGCGATCGCCGGGACCGCGCTGCTGCTCGCGACGTACCCGCAGTTCGCCGGCAAGGTCACCCGCGCCACCAAGGGGATGGAGTTCTCCGAGGGGATGGCGCCGTCGGCGATCTGGGACTACCTGCAGACCGCGGCGCCCAAGAACGCCTGGTGGTTCTCCGGCGTCACCGCCGGGCTGCAGGCGCTCATCTACAGCCTCGGTGCGCTGCTGCTGATGAGCCTGTTCCTGAAGCCGGTCCGCCGGCACGTCGACAAGATCGCGGGCGTCGGCGTCGCGGTGATCCTGATCGCCGCGCTGTTCCTGATGGTCCCGAGCCGTCCGGCCGACCTCGAGGCGGCGTACTTCGCGAGTCACCTGGTCACCACGCTCCACCCGTACTCCGGTGGCTACTGGATCGGCGGCTTGCTGGTGCTCTCCGGGCTGGCGCTGAGCCGCCGGCAGTTGGACACCGGCAGCGGCGGTCTGATCTGGGCCTCGGTGTGGTCGCGGTTCAGCATCATGGCGCAGGCCTGCGTGACGATTCTGCTGGTCTCCGGCCTGCTCGAGACGTGGATGGCGGTCGGTTCGGTCTCGGTAGGCGACATCCTGTCCACGACGTACGGCAAGTACCTGCTGCTCAAGGTGCTGCTGGTGTTCTCGATCCTCGGCCTCGGCGCGTTCAACGAGGCCGTGCTGCTGCCGAAGATCGCTCGGGTGCGTGCCGCGGGTGACCGGCGCGGTCTGTTCCACCTGGTGCTCGGGCACTTCCCCAAGGTGGTGCTGATCGAGTCGGTGCTCGGTCTCGGCGTACTCGCGGTGATGCCGTTCCTGAACGGTTCGGCCCGCGAGGAGGTCGGCCTGGAGGCGGACCCGCCGCCGACCGGTGGGGTCGCGCTGGCGATGGTGCTGCTGTTCGTCGCGCTGGTGGTGTCGTTCGTGGCCCGCTTCCAGATCCAGAAGGCGATCGAGGCGCGCGCCGAGGGCCGGACCGCCGAGCCGGAGCCTGAGGCCGAGGCCGCCGAGGCCGGCTAGAACGCCGCGACCAGCCGGGCGACGGCGGCCTGGGCCTTCGGGCCGTTCACCAGGTCGGCGTCGCCCTCGGTCCCGGGCGTGTTCCAGTACAGGTAGAAGCTCGGCGCCGTTGTCAGCGTCTTCAGGTACGCCGTCTCGCGGTCGATGTCCTTGGCCCGCTGGGCGTCGCTCTTGGTCCCCTTGAAGCCGCGCTCGGTCAGACCCCACTTGGTCGAGGCGCCGGGGGTCTTGAGCACCAGCTCGTCGTACCAGCGCTGGTGGCCCTTGTGCTCGGACAGGATCGCGGTCGCCGGCTGGGTGCCGCCGCTGTAGGTGTCGGCGCCGTAGAAGTCCGCGGCCACCCGCCACGGCTTCGGGTCCTTGGTGGATTTCGGGTGACCCCACTGGTAGGCCATCGCGGAATAGCCGACCTTGACGCCGGGATTCACGGCTTTCATCGTGGCGCGAACCCGCTGAAATGCTTTCGCGAAGACCGGGCCGGACATGTTGTCCTCCGGCTCGTGGTACCAGATGAAATAAGTTTCGGGTTTGTTCTTCAACCATTCCGCGAGCTCGCGGAATCGTGCGTCGTAGCTGCCGGTGCCGGTTTTCGCCGGGTCGGTCTTGATGCTGACGAACGGGATCAGCCCGGCCGCCCAGGACTTCTTCGCCACCGCGTCGTACTTCTTCCGCAGGTCGACGGTGGGTTTCTGCACGCCGTCGACGAACTCCCGGGTCGCCTGGACGCCGGGGTACCGCTTGCTCAGCTCGGCGGGCGCGGTTTTGTCGTGCACACCCATCAGAATGCTGGTCGCGGCCTGGACGTCGTCGCCGCCGGAAACGGCGAATGCCGTCACGGCCAGGGTCAATCCGGACGTGACGGCAATCAGGCGTTTGAACATGCCGCGGAGCTTACACTGTGAATTACTTGATTTTTGAAGCGGCGGCGGCGTCGAGCAGCCACACCGTGCGGGAATTCCCCTTCGGCGTGGCCGCCGGAACATCGCCACCGGACAACGCGGTCTGTACGGCGTCCGCCTTGTCGTCACCGGACACCACGAACCACACCTCGGCCGCCCGGGCCAGCGCCGGGAAGGTCAGCGAGACCCGCGTCGGCGGCGGCTTGGGGGAGTCGTGCACGGCCACCGCGGAGGTGTCGTCGACGGCGAGCTGCGGGAAGCCGGGGAAGAGCGAAGCCACGTGCCCGTCAGGCCCGACGCCCAGCATCAACAAGTCGAAAGCTGGTACTTGGGCCGATTCGCCCGGCGCTGTGGCGGCAGCCGCCAGTTGCTCGGCGTACTCCGTCGCTGCTGCCTCTGGGCCTTGACCGGTGTCGGCCGCCATCTCGTGGACCTTGGCCGGGTCCACGTCGACCTTCGACAGCAGCGCGTCCCAGGCCTGCGTGGCGTTCCGGTCGGCGTCGCCCTCGGGCAGGAACCGCTCGTCACCCCACCAGAACTCGACCCGCTGCCAGTCGATCGCCGACCGGGCGGGGGACTCGGCCACCGCCCGGTACACGGCAGCGGCCACCCGCCCACCGGTCAGTACGACGTGCGCCACCCGCCCGTCGGCCTGGACGTCGATCAGTCGCGTCACGAACCGCGCCGCGACGGCCGCCACCAGCGCGTCGGCGTCGGGCGCGACCAGCACGGCCGGTGCGCCCGCGCCGCTCACCTCGTCGGTCATGAGCGCCCGGCCACCCGCTTGCCGGTGGCCTTCTTGGCCGCGGCCTTCTTGGTGGTCGCCTGCTTGGCCGCCGGTGCCTTCTTGCGGGCCGACTTCGCCGCGGCGCTCGTCTTCTTCGCCGCCGTCTTCTTGGCCGCGGCCTTCGGGGCAGGCTTCTTCGCGTCCGCGGCGTGCGCCTCCAGCGCCGTCGAGGCCGCCTTGCCGCTCACCGCCGCCGTCCGGACCGCCGCCTTCTCGGCCGCCGACTGTGCCGACCGCCGATCCGCCGCGCTGACCTTCTTCGCGTCGGCCGGCATCGCCTCCCGCTCGACCATGCAGGCCAGCGTCTGCGCGTACACGTCGTCCGGGTCGAGACGCCGCAGCTCCTCGCTGAGCAGCTCCGACGTCGTACGGCGCTTGAGCGCGACCGGACGGTCCGGCTGACCGGGCACGCTGAACGTGGCGATCGCCCCGTCCGGCCGGCTCAGCTCGATCGGACCCGCGGGAGTGAACAGCCGTACGGCGGTCAGGCCCGGGCCACGCGAGTTCTTCTGCTCGACCGCGACGCCGAGCTTGCACTGCAGCCACGCGGCCATCAGGTCGGCGCTCGGGTTGCCCTTCGCCGACACGACCTCCGCGCCCGTGACGTGCGCCGGGTACTGGTCCAGGGCGGCCGCCATCAGCGCGCGCCACGGCGTCAGCCGCGCCCACGCGAAGTCGGTGTCACCCGGCTGGTAGCCCTCGGCCCGCGCCGAGAAGTCCACCGAGGCCCGTCGGGTCGCCGCGGCGTCGGTCACCCGGCGCCGGCCGAGCTTGCCCAGCGGGTCGGTGGCGGGCACCTTCGGCCCGCCGCCCGGCCACCAGACGATGACGGGGGAGTCCGGCAGCAGCAGCGGCGTCACGACCGACTCGGGCACCTTCGCGAGCTCGCCGTGCAGTCGCAGCAGCACCGCCTCGCCCGGAACGCCCTCGCCGACGCGGACCTCCGCGTCCAGCCCGCCATCGCCGCGGCCGGGTCGCAGGATCGCCACCAGCACCCGCGACGGGTGCTCGCGGCCGGCCTCGTTCGCAGCCTTCATCGCGTCGTGGTGGGACGCCTCGTCGACGACGACCACGATCGTGCCGACCATGCCCATCGCCGGCGAGCCCGCGTTGCGGCGGGCCTTGATCAGGGCCGACGCGATCTCGCTCGACGTCGTACCGGTCAGGTCGATGATCATGGCCGCCTCCAGGCGCGTCCGTCGCGGGCGAGCATCTCGTGGGCGGAGTCCGGGCCCCAGTCACCGGAGGCGTACTGCTCGGGCTGGCCGTGCTCGGCCCAGTAGTTGATCACCGGGTCGAGGATCTTCCAGCCCAGCTCGACCTCGGTGTGCTGCGGGAACAGCGGCGGGTCGCCGAGCAGCACGTCCAGGATCAGCCGCTCGTAGGCCTCCGGGGAGGACTCGGTGAACGACCCGCCGTAGGCGAAGTCCATGTTCACGTCGCGGATCTCCATCATCGTTCCCGGCACCTTGGCGCCGAACCGCATCGTGATGCCCTCGTCGGGCTGGATCCGCATCACCAGGGCGTTCTGGCCCAGCTCCTCGGTCTCGGTCTTGGTGAACGGCAGGTGCGGCGCCCGCTTGAACATCACCGCGACCTCGGTCACCCGGCGGCCGAGCCGCTTGCCGGTGCGCAGGTAGAACGGGACGCCCGCCCAGCGGCGGGTGTCGACGTCGACGCGCATCGCGGCGAAGGTCTCCGTGGCGGAGTCCTTCGGGATGCCGTCCTCCTGCAGGTAGCCCTTGACCTTGCTGCCCCCGGCCCAGCCGGCGGCGTACTGGCCGCGGGCGGTGTGCAGGTCGAGGCGGTCCGGCAGCTTGACGGCCGCCAGCACCTTCTTCTTCTCCTGCCGCAGCGACCAGGCGTCGAAGCTGACCGGCTCCTCCATCGCGACCAGCGCGAGCAGCTGGAGCAGGTGGTTCTGGATCACGTCGCGGGCCGCGCCGATGCCGTCGTAGTACCCGGCCCGGCCGCCGATGCCGATGTCCTCGGCCATCGTGATCTGGACGTGGTCGACGTAGTGGCTGTTCCAGACCGGCTCGAACATCGCGTTGGCGAACCGCAGGGCCAGCATGTTCTGGACGGTTTCCTTGCCCAGGTAGTGGTCGATCCGGAAGACCGCCTCGGGCGGGAAGACCGACTCGACGACCTGGTTCAGCTCGCGGGCGCTCTTCAGGTCGTGGCCGAACGGCTTCTCGATCACCACCCGCCGCCAGGACCCGGGGGTCTCGTCGGCCAGGCCGTGCTGCTTGAGCTTCTCCACCACCTGCGGGAACAGGCCCGGCGGGATCGACAGGTAGAACGCGTGGTTGCCACCGGTCCCGCGGTTGACGTCCAGCTCGTCCACGGTCTCCCGCAGCCGCTTGAACGCCTCGTCGTCGGTGAGGTCGCCCGGCACGAACCGGAACCCCTCGGCCAGCTGCTGCCAGACCTCCTCGCGGAACGGCGTCCGCGCGTGCTCCTTGACGGAGTCGTGGACGATCTGCGCGAAGTCCTGGTTGGTGAAGTCGCGCCGGGCGAACCCGACCAGGGCGAAGCCCGGGGGCAGCAGCCCCCGGTTCGCCAGGTCGTAGATGGCCGGCATCAGCTTCTTGCGGGCCAGGTCGCCCGTGACCCCGAAGATCACCAGGCTGGAGGGCCCGGCGATCCGGGGGAGCCGCCGGTCCTGGGGATCCCGCAGCGGGTTCACCGGGCCGGTCGGCTCTTCTGCGAGTTCAGCGGTCATTTGCCGCTTGCCTCCGACTTGTCGTGTGCGTCGAGTAGAGAGATGAGCTGCTGTACGCCGGCCTGCGCGTCGGTCAGGTGCAGCCGCAGCACCGGGCGTCCGCGCTCGGCGAGCACCCCGGCGTCACCCGCGGCCTGCGCGGAGATCAGCGTGCCGAAGCTGAACGGCCGGTCCGGGATCTCGACGTCGGCGGTCTCCGAGGTGGTGATCTGCAGGAACACGCCCTGCGGGTGGCCACCCTTGTGGTACTGGCCGGTCGAGTGCAGGAAGCGCGGGCCCCAGCCGAAGGTGACCGGGCGACCGGTCGTCGACGCGAGCGCCGGGCGGATCGCCATCAGGTTCTCGTCGCGCTCGGAGTCCAGGTAGGCCATCACGGCCAGGTACCCGTCGTCGGCGAGCTGGCCGAGCAGCGCGTCGAGCGCACCCTTGGCCGTGTCGACACCGTCGAGCAGGCCGTCGGTGCCGCGGACCTCGATCGAACCGTCGGTGAACGCCGCCGGCTCGGGCTCGGGCTGCGCGTCGAGCAGACCGCGCGCGGCCTTCTTGGCGCTCTCGACATCGGGCTGGTCGAACGGGTTGATCCCGAGCAGGTACCCGGCGACCGCGGTCGCCGTCTCCCAGAGCAGGAACTGCCCGCCGAGCGGACCCGAGGTCAGCGCGGTCGGTACGTCGCTGTTGGCCTTGTCGGCCAGCAGCGCGTGGACCAGGTCGGACGCCGTGCTGTGCAGCTCGGGCGCGTGCACGCCCTTCACCGCGACCGGCAGCACGCCCTTGCCGTTCTTACCGGTGCTCTCCGCGATCAGCTGCTCGGCCCAGTCCGGGAAGCCGACGATGTCGGAGCCCTCGGCCGCGATGATCGCCTTGTCCCGGCCCGCGCTGGCCGCCAGGACGGCGCCCAGGATCAGCGCCGGGTTGTCGGCGGAGTCCGCCTGCAGCGCCGGTGCCGCCTCGGCGGCCTGGTCGAGCAGCTCGGCCACGTCCGCGCCGGCCAGCGCCGACGGGACCAGACCGAACGCCGTCAGCGCGCTGTAGCGCCCACCGACGTGCGGGTCGGCCAGGAAGGTCTTGCGGTAGCCCTCGTCGGCCGAGAGCTTCTCGAACGGCGATCCCGGATCGGTGACGACGACGACCCGCGAGGAAGCGTCGATGCCCGCGTCGGTGAAGGCCTTCACGAAGACCCGGCGCTGGCTGTCGGTCTCGACCGTGCCGCCGGACTTGCTGGAGACGACGATCACGGTGCGCTGCAGGTCCCCGGCCAGGGCCCGGGCGATCACGCTCGGGTTGGTCGAGTCCAGCACGACCAGCTCGACGCCGGCCGTCCGGGTGATCACCTCCGGCGCGAGCGACGAGCCGCCCATGCCGGCCAGGACGATCCGGTCCAGGCCCTCGGCCCGCAGGTCGGCCTGCAGGGCCTCGATCTCGGCCAGCAGCGGCCGGGACGAGTCGTGCAGGCCGACCCAGCTGAGCCGGATCGCCGACTCGGACTCGGCCTCCGGACCCCAGATGGTGGCGTCCTTCGCGGCGATCCGGGAGGCGATCTTCTCCGACACCAGCCGGTCGATCGTCGCTGCCCAGTCGCCGTTCGCGGTGCTGACTGCGGGAGTGGTCACTTGGCCGCCGCCTTCAGGGCCGCGGTGACGGTGTTCTGCAGCTCCGACCAGGAGGCGTCGAACTTGCTGACGCCCTCGTCCTCGAGCAGCTGCACGACCTCGTCGTACGAGATGCCGAGCTTCTCCAGGTCGGCGATCACCTTGCGGTCACCGGCGTAGTCGCCGCGCACGGTGTCACCGGTGATCTCGCCCTCGGCCGCCACCGCGTCGATCGTTGCCTGCGGCATCGTGTTGACGACGCCGGCGGTGACCAGCTGCTCGACGTACATGGTGCTCTTGTACGCCGGGTCCTTGACGCCGGTCGAGGCCCACAGTGGCCGCTGCGGCTTGGCGCCGGCGGTCTCGATCTCGCGCCAGCGGTCCGAGGCGAAGATCTCCTCGTAGGCTTCGAAAGCCAGCCGGGCGTTGGCGATCCCCGCCTTGCCCTTGAGGGCCTTCGCCTCGTCGGTGCCGATGGCGTCGAGCCGCTTGTCGATCTCGGTGTCCACCCGGCTGACGAAGAAGGACGCGACGCTGCCCAGCTTGGTGACGTCGTGCCCGTTGTCGAGCGCCTTCTCCAGGCCGGTCAGGAACGCGTCCGCGACCGCCTTGTAGCGCTCGAGGGAGAAGATCAGTGTCACGTTCACGCTGATCCCGGCGGCCAGCGTCTCGGCGATCGCCGGGATGCCCTCCTTGGTGGCCGGGATCTTCACGAAGACGTTCTCGCGGCCGACGATGTCCCAGAGCAGCTTGGCCTGCTCGATCGTCTTCGCGGTGTCCCGGGCCAGCCCCGGCTCGACCTCGATCGAGACCCGGCCGTCGACGCCGTCGGTGTCGTCGTACACGGGCTTGAACAGGTCCGCGGCGTCCCGGACGTCGTCGGTGGTGATGACGCGGATCGCCTGGTCGGTGGAAACGCCCTCGTTCGCGAGGCGGGTGACCTGCTCGGCGTACGCGCCGGCGTCCGAGATCGCCTTCGCGAAGATCGTCGGGTTGGTGGTCACCCCGCTCACGTGCTGGTCGTGGATCAGGGTGGCCAGGCTGCCGCTGGTCAGCCGCTGACGGGAGAGATCGTCGAGCCAGATCGAGACGCCGGCGTCGGCGAGGTCTTTCAAACGGTCGTTCATTGTCCGAAGCCTCCGAAGTTCTGGGTTGTCAGTTGGCGGCGTAGGTGTCCGCCGGACCGACCGGTCCGGCCGCGGCACGTCCTGCCGGTACACCGCTGCCACCGAGCTCGGCTGCCGCGGCAATGCTGTCCTTCGCGGCCTGTACGACGGCCTCGGCGGTGATGCCGAACTCCGAGTACAGCCGCTTGTAGTCGGCCGAAGCGCCGTAGTGCTCCAGGCTGACGCTGCGCCCGGCGTCGCCGACGATCTCGCGCCAGCCGAGCTTGATCCCGGCCTCGACCGAGACCCGGGCCTTGACCGCCGGCGGGATCACCGAGTCGCGGTAGGCGTCGTCCTGCTCGTCGAACCACTCCCGCGAGACCAGCGAGACGACCCGGGCCTTGATGCCCTCGTCGGCCAGCTTGGCCCGGGCCTCGACGGCCAGCTGCAGCTCCGAACCGGTCCCGATCAGGACCACGTCCGGCGTACCGTCGGTGTCGAGCAGCGTGTACCCGCCCTTGTGCACGTTCTCGGTCGTCGCGTAGCCGTCGGTCCCGCGCGGGAACGTCGGCACGTTCTGCCGGGTCAGCACCAGGCCGGCGGGGCGGTCGGTGTGCTCCAGGATCTGCGCCCAGGCGGCGGCGGTCTCGTTCGCGTCGGCCGGGCGGACCACGTCCAGGCCCGGGATCGCGCGCAGCGCGGCCAGGTGCTCCACCGGCTGGTGGGTCGGGCCGTCCTCGCCGAGACCGATCGAGTCGTGCGTCCACACGTAGGTGACCGGCAGCTTCATCAGCGCGGCCAGCCGGACGGCCGGGCGCATGTAGTCGCTGAAGACCAGGAACGTGCCGCCGTACGGGCGGGTGCCGCCGTGCAGGGCGATGCCGTTCAGCACCGAGCCCATGCCGTGCTCACGGATGCCGAAGTGCAGGACCCGGCCGTACTCGTTGCCCTGAAACTCCTTGGTGGCGTGCTCGGCCGGGATGAACGACGGCTGGCCCTTGGGAGTGGTGTTGTTCGAGCCCGCGAGGTCGGCCGAACCGCCCCACAGCTCCGGCAGCTCCGGCGTGACCTTGGTCAGCACCTCGCCGGACGCGGCGCGGGTGGCGACACCCTTGGCGTCGGCCTCCCAGCTCGGCAGCGCGTCCTTCCAGCCGGCCGGCAGCTCACGCTTCGAGAGCCGGTCCAGCAGAGCGGCCTGCTCGGGAGCGGCCGTGCGCCACGCGTCGTACTTGGTGGTCCACTCGGCCTCGAGCGCCGTGCCGCGCTCGACCAGCCCACGGGTGTGCGCGATCACGTCGTCGGCGACCTGGAAGGACTGCTCCGGGTCGAAACCGAGCACCTCCTTGGTGGCCGCGACCTCAGCAGCCCCCGCGGCCGAGCCGTGGATCTTGCCGGTGTTCTGCGCGTTCGGCGCCGGCCAGCCGATGATCGTGTGCAGCCGGATGAAGGTCGGCTTGTCGGTGACCGCGTGCCCGGCCTCGATCGCGTCGTACAGGGCCTGGACGTTCTCCTCGTACCCGGTGCCGCCGTTGGTCCAGTCGACGTCGTGCACGTCCCAGCCGTACGCCGCGTAGCGGGCGGCGACGTCCTCGGAGAACGCGATGTTGGTGTCGTCCTCGATGGAGATCTTGTTCGCGTCGTAGATCACCGTCAGGTTGCCGAGCTTCTGGTGCCCGGCCAGCGATGAGGCCTCGGAGGAAACGCCCTCCTCCAGGTCACCGTCGGAGGCGATCACGTAGATGTTGTGATCGAACAGACTCTCGCCCTTGGCGCTCGCGGGGTCGTACAGGCCGCGCTCGCGGCGGGCCGCCATCGCCATCCCGACCGCGTTGCCGACACCCTGGCCGAGCGGGCCGGTGGTCGTCTCGACACCGGGGGTGTGGCTGTACTCCGGGTGGCCGGGCGTCGCGCTGCCCCAGGTGCGCAGCGACTTGAGGTCGTCCAGCTCCAGGCCGAAACCGCCCAGGTACAGCTGGATGTAGAGGGTCAGGCTGGAGTGCCCGGCCGAGAGGACGAAGCGGTCGCGGCCGGCCCAGTGCGGGTCGGCGGGGTTGTGCCGCATCACCTTCTGGAACAGCAGGTACGCGGCCGGCGCGAGGCTCATCGCCGTTCCCGGGTGGCCGTTGCCGACCTTCTCCACGGCGTCCAGCGCGAGGACCCGTACGGTGTCGACCGCGCGCTGGTCGACATCGGTCCATTCAAGCTTGCTGCTGGTCTTCTCCGTCACGCCGACGGCGCTCCTCTCGATGGCAAGTTCCTGGGGCACAGATGATCGCTGCGAGCCTACTCGCCAGCCTCCTGATCACCCTTCATCCCTGGCAACCCGGATGTCGTAACTGTTGTTCCCAAGTGTGTAACCAGTCTTGTTGTCTGCTAGGTCACCAACACCCGTCAACTGACTGCGGCAGGGGCCGGTTCGGGACCTCCTACGGGCCGTCGTAGACTCTCTAACCGTCAGCGCCGGTCCCCGGCGTCAACCCCACTGAGTTCGAGGTGTTCGTGACGGCCGTCGACCCGCGTCCAGCCGCGACGACGTCGTACCCGGCGCCGCTGCCGACCGAGACCGCTCCCCATGAGGTGTCCGGCCCGTCGGTACGCGACGTGATCAAGGCGTACGTCGGACTGACCAAGCCGCGCATCATCGAGCTGCTGCTGATCACCACCGTGCCGGTGATGTTCCTGGCCGCCGGGGGAGTCCCCGGGCTGGGCGTCGTCGCCGCCACCCTGGTCGGCGGGATCCTCGCCTCCGGCAGCGCGAACACGATCAACTGCGTGCTGGACCGCGACATCGACGAGCAGATGCGCCGCACGCGGCGCCGCCCGCTGCCCCGGCACGCGGTCAGCCCCCGCTCCGCGATGGTCTTCGGCATCGTCCTCGGTGTCCTCGCGACGCTGGAGCTCGGCTTCTTCGTCAACTGGCTGTCGTCGGTGCTCGCCCTGGTGGCGAACCTGTTCTACGTCTTCGTCTACACGATGGTGCTCAAGCGCCGTACGGTCCAGAACATCGTCTGGGGCGGTATCGCGGGTTGCTTCCCGACCCTGATCGGCTGGACCGCTGTCACCAACGAGCTGGCCTGGACCCCACTGGTCCTCTTCGGCGTCGTCTTCCTCTGGACGCCTCCCCACACCTGGGCCCTGGCGATGCGCTACCGCGAGGACTACGCCTCGGTCGACGTCCCGATGCTCCCGGTGGTCGCCACACCGGTCCAGACCGCCCGCCAGATCGCGGTCTACAGCGTCCTGATGGTCATCACATCGCTGGCCCTGTGGCCGGTCGCCGACACCGGCTTCGTCTACCCGCTGGCCGCTGTGGTCCTCGGCGTCGTCTTCCTCCGCGAAGCCTTCGCCCTGCTGGCCCGAGCCCACACAGGCGCGGAGGGCGCGGCTCTGCGACCGATGCGCCTCTTCCACTTCTCGAACATCTACTTGGCTCTGCTCTTCATCGCGGCTGCGATCGACCCTCTCCTGCACTGACCCACTGGTTGCTGTCGGCACCCGTGCGTGAGCGCAGAGTCCTCCCGTTGACCTGATCGGTTTGCGGTGCTGCCATGGGGTGGTCTGTGGAGCGGTACTCCACCCTGGGGAGGCAGGACACTAGGGGGAACTAGTGGGGGTAGCAAAAGCACGTCTGGCTGCTGTTTCGGCGGCCGTGCTGGTGGGGTCGGTGCTGGTGGCGGCTCCGGCTGAGGCGTCGGGGGCGAACTGGCTCAAACCGGTGGTGACGGGAGTGGACTCACCGCGCGGGGTGTCGACGTTCTGGTCGAAGGTCATCTACAGCACTGGTGACGGCTCGGTCTGGGAGGCCTGGTCCAGCGGGAAGAAGATCCGCAAGCTCGGTACGGTCCCCGGTGGTTTCGCACCCGCCATCGACACCAACGTCTGGGGCACGACCTACGCGCTGACCGGCGCCGGCGGGGAGCCGGGCGCGCCGCTCACACCGGGGGCGGCGACGCTCTACAAGCTCTGGCCGGGCCACGCGCCGATCAAGATCGCCGACATCGGCAAGTACCAGGCGAAGGACCCGGACCCGTACAACCAGGCCGACAGCCCGACGGAGTCCAACCCGTTCGGGGTCGCGGCGCTGCGGGACGGCACGGTGCTGGTCGCCGATGCCGCCAACAACGACCTGCTGCGGGTCTGGCCGAACGGGCACGTGAAGACCGTCGCCCGGCTGAAGCCGCGGATGGTGAAGGTGCCGTCGGGGTACCCGCCGCCGCCGGACTTCCCGCCGGCCGGTACGCCGGTCAACAGCGAGGCCGTCGCCACGTCGGTCACGGTCGGCTCGGACGGCTACTGGTACGTCGGCGAGCTGCGCGGCTTCCCGGCCACGCCGGGGACGTCGCAGATCTGGCGGATCAAACCGGGCTCGGTAGGCGCGGTCTGTGACCCGTACAAGCCGTACAAGGGCAACTGCCAGCGCTGGGCGGACGGCTACACGTCGATCGTCGACCTGGCCGGTGGGCCGCGCGGTGCGATCGCCGCCGTCCAGCTGGCGCGGGACAGCTGGCTGCGCTGGGAGCTCAGTGGTCAGCCGACCGCTGTCGGCTCGCTGATCGTCCAGTGGCCGAACAAGTGGCACTACGGCGGTCCCCGCAAGGAGGTGGCCCGCGGCAAGCTCCAGCTGCCTGGCGGTGCCGCGTGGAGCAGATGGGGCGAGCTGTACGTCTCCTCGCCCGTCTTCGGTCCAGGAGCCATCTACCGCGTGCACTAGCGGCTCCCTGATCAGCCCGGGGCGTCCGGCCGTCTCACCCGACCGGACGCCTCGGGTGCTGTTCTACGTCGCGGGAGTACCGCGTTCGCCGTACACCGCTGTCACCAGCGCGATCAGGACGGCGGCGAAGAACATGTGGATGAGCACGAGCACCCACGGCAGCCCGGTGAAGTACTGCGTGAAGCCGACGACGCCCTGCAGCAGCTCCATCGCCAGCAGCCAGGCCGCCAGCTTGCGCAGCGTCCGGGAGGTGGCCGTGACGCGCGTCGCGATCACCAGGGCGATCGTCACGCCGAGCAGCGCGAACACCACGTCCGCGTGCAGCTGGCTGATCAGCTCCTCGTCGAAGCCGTTGCGGCCGGTCTCGGGATCGCCCGAGTGCGGGCCGGCGCCGGTGACAAGGGTGCCCAGGGCAACGGCCAGCCAGACGGCGACCACCGAAGCGGTCGCGAGCGCGCGGACCACCGGTGGCGTGTGCGGATAGGGACTCGTCCGCGAGCGCCGCATCATCGAGACGGTCAGCGTGATGATGATCGGCGAGACCAGGAAGTGTGCGGAGACGATCCACGGGTTCAGCCCGGTCAGCACGCTGATGCCGCCGATGACGGCCTGCAGCGGTACGCCGAGCGCGGCCGCGGTCGCGAGCCGGCGCAGGTCCTTGCGCTTCGGCCGGTACCGCATCACGGCCAGCCACGTCCCGATCGCCACCACCGCGACGACGAACCCGAGCATCCGGTTGCCGAACTCGATCGCGCCGTGCATCCCCAGCTCCGGGTGCGGCACGTACGACGAGTCGGTGCACTGCGGCCAGGTCGGGCAACCCAGGCCGGAGCCGGTCAGCCGGACCAGGCCACCGGTCACCACGATGCCGATGTTGACGATCACGGACGCCCAGCCCCAGCGCCGGACGACGTCCAGGCTCGGCTCGGGGATCAGTCGCCAGAATCCGGTGACGGGCGGCTCGGTGGCGGGGGCCGGGGTCTCGGTGCTCATCACCGGCACACTCTAATCTGCGGCCCTTTCTCTTCTCACAGAAGGCACAGTCAGTCCCAGCGGAAGGTCCGGGACACCAGGTACCCGAGCACCGCCGCCCACAGCGTCAGCGACAGTACGGCGGCCCAGGGGATCACTCCCTGAACAGTCGAGTGTGCGAACCCGTTGGCCAGCGCAGCACTCGGCAGCAGCCGTACGACGCCCTGCATGCCTTCGGGGTACTCGTCGACCGGCGTCATGATCGCGCCGCCGACCAGCAGCAACAGGTACAGCAGGTTGGCAGCCGCCAGCGTCGCCTCGGCCCGCAGTGTCCCGGCCATCAGCAGCCCGAGCGACGCGAACGCCGCCGTACCGCACAGGACCATCAGCACGATCCCGACGACCGCGTCGACGCCACCGTTCGGCTTCCAGCCGAGAGCGAAGCCGGCGCCGATCAGTACGACCAGCTGGATCAGCTGGATGGCCAGCACCGAGGCGATCTTCCCGGCGAGCAGACCGGTGCGGGACAGGGGAGAGGCGCCGAGGCGCTTGATCACGCCGTACCGGCGCTCGAAGCCGGTGGCGATCGCCAGTGACGTGAACGAGCTCGACAGCACAGCCAGCGCCAGCACCCGCGGTACGGCGAGGTCGACAGCGCGTCCCTCACCGAGCGGCAAGCGGTCGCCGAGACCAGTGCCGCCCAGCAACAGCAGGAGCCCCAGCGGGATCACCAGCGCCAGCAGCAGCTGCTCACCGTTGCGCAGGAGCAGCCGGAACTCCATCTGCGCGTGCGCCAGCACCTTGCGCGGCCACGGCGCCGAGCCGGGGCGCGGGGCGTAGGTGGTCACTGGCGTGTCCGGCATGGTCCTACTCACTTCGTCTCCCGGGCGGGCGGCGCCGTCAACGCCAGGTATACGTCTTCGAGGGTCTTGGCGCCATGCTCGGTGAGAGCGTCCGGGCTGCCGGAGGCGATCACCTTGCCGGCCGACAGCACGTGCACCTGGTCGGACAGCTGCTCGGCCTCGTCCATCGCGTGCGTCGTCAGTACGACGGTGACGCCGTCCTCACGCAGGTCGCGGATCAGCTGCCAGATCTCCCGGCGCCCGTGCGGGTCCAGTCCGGTGGTCGGCTCGTCCAGGAACGCGATCTCCGGGCGCCCGACGATCGCCAGCGCCAGCGACAGCCGCTGCTTCTGCCCGCCCGACAGCCGCCGGTACGGCGTCTTGCCGCAGGTCCCGAGATCCAGGCGCTCGACCAGCGCCGGCAGGTCGAGCGGGTGCGCGTGCAGCGACGCGGCGTACCGGAGCATCTCCAGCGCGCGGACGCCGGACCAGGCGCCGCCCTCCTGCAGCATCACGCCGATCCGCGGCATCAGCTCGTCGTGGTCGGCGACCGGGTCGAGCCCGAGCACCCGGACCGCGCCGGAGTCCGGCCGCCGGAAGCCCTCCAGGGTCTCCACGGTCGTCGTCTTGCCGGCCCCGTTGGGGCCGAGCACGGACGTGACGGTTCCGCCGGTTACGGTGAGAGTGAGGCCGTCGACAGCGGTCTTCTCGCCGTACCGGACGACTAGGTTGTCGATCTCCACCGCGACTGGCACGTGTGCAGTGTAGGAAACGAACCGACGTGACGCTGCTCACGCCTCACCTCGAGCTGAGGCGGAACGGCGTGAACCGGTTAGGGGAGCCTTATTTGAAGGGCCCTGGCAATTACGCGACACTGATGTTGTGAAAACTCCCACGCCTTCGAACCGCACGCCTTCGGGCGCCGCGGCGGCGCGGGACGAGTCCACCCGGGACCGGGTCGCCCGCTCGATCCTGACCAACGGGCCGTCCAGCGCCGCGGTGCTGGCCGAACGGCTCGAGCTGACCCCGGCGGCGGTCCGCCGGCACCTGGACCACCTGCTCGGCGAGGGGCTCGTGGAGTCCCGCGAGGAGCGGGTCTACGGTCCGCGCGGCCGTGGCCGCCCGGCCAAGGTGTTCGTGCTGACCGACAGCGGCCGGCACGCGTTCCACCAGGCGTACGACGACCTGGCCGCGACGGCGCTGCAGTTCATCGCCGAGGCCGGCGGTGACGAGGCGGTGGCGGAGTTCGCGCGCCGCCGGGTCGCCGAGGTCGAGGACCGGTACCGCGAGCTGCTGGACGCGGCCCCGGAGGGCGAGCGCACCCAGGTGCTGGCTCAGGCGCTGAGCAGCGACGGGTACGCCGCCTCCACCCAGCAGGCCGGTGCCGGCGCCCAGCTGTGCCAGCACCACTGCCCGGTCGCGCACGTGGCCGAGCAGTTCCCCCAGCTGTGCGAGGCCGAGACCGAGGTGTTCTCCCGCCTGCTCGGCAAGCACGTCCAGAGACTGGCCACCATCGCCCACGGCGACGGGGTCTGCACGACGCACATCCCCGGCTCGCACCCAGTGTCCGAGCCGGTTTCTCCTGTATCCGACGGCGAATCTGCGAGGACTGCACGATGACGCAAACCGCTCACCCCGAACTGGAAGGCCTCGGCAACTACCAGTACGGCTGGGCCGACTCCGACGCCGCCGGCGCGGTCGCCAAGCGCGGCCTGAGCGCCGACGTGGTCGCGGGCATCTCCACCCTCAAGAACGAGCCGGAGTGGATGCTCGACCTGCGGATGAAGGGCCTGAAGCTCTTCGACCGCAAGCCGATGCCGTCGTGGGGTGCCGACCTGTCCGGGATCGACTTCGACAACATCAAGTACTTCGTCCGGTCGACCGAGAAGCAGGCCTCCAGCTGGGAGGACCTGCCCGAGGACATCAAGAACACCTACGACAAGCTCGGCATCCCGGAGGCGGAGAAGCAGCGCCTGGTGGCCGGCGTCGCCGCGCAGTACGAGTCCGAGGTCGTCTACCACCAGATCCGGGAGGACCTGGAGGAGCAGGGTGTCATCTTCCTCGACACCGACACCGGCCTGAAGGAGCACCCGGAGCTGTTCCAGGAGTACTTCGGCTCGGTGATCCCGGTCGGCGACAACAAGTTCGCCGCGCTGAACACCGCGGTCTGGTCCGGCGGCTCGTTCATCTACGTGCCCAAGGGCGTCAAGGTGGACATCCCGCTGCAGGCCTACTTCCGGATCAACACCGAGAACATGGGCCAGTTCGAGCGGACCCTGATCATCGTCGACGAGGACGCCTACGTGCACTACGTCGAGGGCTGCACGGCGCCGATCTACAAGTCGGACTCGCTGCACTCCGCGGTCGTCGAGATCATCGTGAAGAAGGGCGCCCGCTGCCGCTACACGACGATCCAGAACTGGTCGAACAACGTCTACAACCTGGTCACCAAGCGCGCCACCTGCGAAGAGGGCGCGACGATGGAGTGGATCGACGGCAACATCGGTTCCAAGGTGACGATGAAGTACCCGGCCGTGTACCTGATGGGCGAGCACGCCAAGGGCGAGACGCTGTCGGTCGCGTTCGCGGGCGAGGGCCAGCACCAGGACGCCGGCTCCAAGATGGTGCACAACGCGCCGCACACCTCCAGCTCGATCGTGTCGAAGTCGGTGGCCCGCGGTGGCGGCCGGACGTCGTACCGGGGTCTGGTCGAGGTGGCGCCGGGTGCGCACCACAGCAAGTCCACGGTGCGCTGCGACGCGCTGCTGGTCGACACCATCAGCCGCTCCGACACCTACCCGTACGTCGACGTCCGCGAGGACGACGTCGCGATGGGGCACGAGGCGACCGTCTCCAAGGTCAGTGACGACCAGCTCTTCTACCTGATGAGCCGCGGGATGGCCGAGGACGAGGCGATGGCGATGATCGTCCGCGGCTTCATCGAGCCGATCGCCCGCGAGCTCCCGATGGAGTACGCGCTGGAACTGAACCGACTGATCGAGCTGCAGATGGAAGGGGCCGTCGGCTGATGACCGCCACCGAGACCCTGGTTGCCACCGGCAACCGGGCGCACTCCCACGGACCGGGGTCCCCGGTGCCGTTGCAGGCCCGGAGCGAGCGGACCACGTCGTACGACGTCGCCGACTTCCCGGTGCCGAACGGCCGCGAGGAGGAGTGGCGCTTCACCCCGGTCAAGGCCCTCAAGGGCCTGTACGCCGACGAGGCGGGCACCGAGGCGCCGAAGCTCGAGGCGCGCGGCCCCGAGGGCGTCGTCGTCGAGACCGTCGCCGTCGACGCGCTGAAGGCGCTCACCCCGCAGGACCGGATCGCCGCCGTCGCCTGGAACCACGCCGCCGACGCGCTCGCGGTCCGGATCCCGGTCGAGGCCGAGCTGTCCGAGCCGGTGCACGTGAACGTCGCGAGCCTGGGCGGCCGTGGCTACGGGCACCTGGTGATCGAGGCCGGCCGGCACAGCCGGGCGACCGTGATCGTCGACCACACCGGCTCCGGCGAGTACGGCGCCAACGTGGAGATCGTCGTCGGTGACGGCGCCGAGCTGCGGGTCGTCTCGATCCAGCAGGGCGACCACGAGTCGATCCACGTCGGCCAGCACGACGCCGTCGTCGGCCGCGACGCCAAGCTGAACCACGTCGCGGTCACCCTGGGCGGCAAGATCGTCCGCCTGTCCACCAACGTCCGGTACGCCGGTCCCGGTGGCGACGCCGAGCTGCTGGGCGTGTACTTCGCCGAGTCCGGTCAGCACCACGAGAACCGGCTCTTCGTCGACCACGAAGCGATCAACTGCAAGTCCAACGTGCTCTACAAGGGCGCGCTGGCCGGGGACGATGCCCGCTCGGTGTGGATCGGCGACGTGCTGATCCGGGCCGCGGCCGAGGGCACGAACACCTTCGAGCTGAACCGGAACCTGGTCCTGACCGACGGCGCCCGCGCCGACTCGGTGCCGAACCTGGAGATCGAGACCGGTGAGATCGAGGGCGCCGGGCACGCGTCGGCGACCGGCCGGTTCGACGACGAGCAGCTGTTCTACCTGCAGGCCCGCGGCATCCCCGAGGACGTCGCCCGCCGGCTGGTGGTGTCGGGCTTCTTCAACGACATCATCGGGCGGATCGGCGTACCGGAGGTGGTCGAGCACCTGCACGAGGTGATCGAGCAGAAGCTGGCCCGCACGGCCGAGCTGACCGCGGCGGCCAAGGCCTGAGCATGAGCGACTCGTTCGAACGCGCTTGCGCTGTCGCCGACGTCCCCGACGAAGGGGTCGTCTCGACCGAGGTCGGCGGGGTGGAGGTGGCCGTCGTGAAGAGCGAGGGCCAGTACTTCGCCGTCCGCGACGAGTGCTCGCACGCGCAGATCCAGCTGTCCGAGGGCGACGTCGGCAACTGCGAGATCGAGTGCTGGCTGCACGGCTCCCGGTTCGACCTGCGCACCGGTGAGCCGACCAGCCTGCCGGCCTACGACCCGGTCCCGGTCTACCCGGTCCGGCTCGACGGCGACGACGTCCTGGTCGACGTCAAGAACCCCCTGAACCAAGCTTCCTAAAGCAGACGGAGATAGAAGAAAACCCATGGCGACACTCGAGATCCGCGACCTGCACGTGTCGGTCGACACCGAGAACGGCCCCAAGGAGATCCTGCGCGGCGTCGACCTGACCATCGCCGGTGGTCAGACGCACGCGATCATGGGCCCGAACGGTTCCGGCAAGTCCACGCTGGCGTACTCGATCGCCGGTCACCCGAAGTACAACGTCACCGGCGGCACCGTGACGCTGGACGGCGAGGACGTGCTCGACATGGCCGTCGACGAGCGCGCCCGGGCCGGCCTGTTCCTGGCCATGCAGTACCCGGTCGAGGTCCCCGGCGTGTCGGTGTCGAACTTCCTGCGCACCGCCAAGACCGCGATCGACGGCGAGGCCCCGAAGCTGCGCACCTGGGTCAAGGACGTCAACAAGGCGCTGGCCGACCTGGACATGGACGCCGACTTCGGGCAGCGCAACGTCAACGAGGGCTTCTCCGGCGGTGAGAAGAAGCGCCACGAGATCGTCCAGCTGGAGCTGCTGAACCCGAAGATCGCGATCCTCGACGAGACCGACTCCGGCCTCGACATCGACGCGCTGAAGATCGTCTCGACCGGTGTCAACCGGTTCGCCGAGGCCGGTGACAAGGGCGTCCTGCTGATCACGCACTACACCCGGATCCTGCGCTACATCAAGCCGGACTTCGTGCACGTGTTCGTCGACGGCAAGGTCGCCGAAGAGGGTGGCGCCGAGCTGGCCGACGAGCTCGAGGCCAACGGCTACGAGCGCTTCGTCAAGACCGGAGCGAAGGCCTGATGGGCGCCCGGACCTTCAGCAGTCCGCTGGACCTGCAGTCGGTCCGGGCGGACTTCCCGATCCTGTCCCGCGAGCTCGCGGGTGGGTTCCCGCTGGTCTACCTGGACTCGGCCAACTCCTCGCAGAAGCCGGCGCAGGTGGTGCAGGCGCTCGAGGACCACTACCTGAAGCACAACGCGAACGTCGCGCGCGCCATGCACCAGCTCGGTGCCGAGGCGACCGCGGCGTACGAGGGTGGCCGGGACACGGTGGCCGCGTTCATCGGCGCGGCCAACCGCGACGAGATCGTCTTCACCAAGAACGCCTCCGAGGCGCTCAACCTGGCGGCGTACACGCTCGGGGCCGGCCTGAAGCCCGGTGACGAGGTGGTGATCTCCGAGATGGAGCACCACAGCAACATCGTCCCGTGGCAGCTGGCCTGCGAGCGGACCGGCGCGACGCTGAAGTGGTTCGGCGTCACCGAGGAGGGCCGGCTCGACCTGAGCAACGTCGAGGAGCTGATCACCGAGCGGACCAAGGTCGTCTCGCTGACCTGGGTCTCGAACGCGCTCGGCACCATCAACCCGATCACCGAGATCGCCGCCAAGGCGCACGCCGTCGGCGCCGTGATGGTGGTCGACGCGTCGCAGGCGGTGCCGCAGTTCCCGGTGGACGTCGCGACGCTCGGCGCGGACCTGCTGGCCTTCACCGGTCACAAGGTGGTCGGCCCGACCGGGATCGGTGTGCTCTGGGGCCGGTACGACCTGCTCGCCTCGCTGCCGCCGTTCCTGGGTGGTGGCGAGATGATCGAGGTCGTCCGGATGACCGGTTCGACGTACGCGCCGCCGCCGGCCCGGTTCGAGGCCGGGACGCCGCCGATCGCGCAGTCGGTCGGGCTCGGTGCCGCGCTGGACTACCTGTCCGGGATCGGGATGGACAAGGTCGCCGCCCACGAGCAGGCCATCACGGCGTACGCGCTGGACGGTCTGAAGACCGTGCCGGGGCTGAAGATCCTCGGGCCGACCGACGCGGTCGACCGTGGCGGAGCGATCAGCTTCGAGCTGGACGGCGTGCACCCGCACGACGTGTCGACCGTGCTGGACACCCGGGGCATCGCGGTCCGGGCCGGGCACCACTGCGCGCGGCCGGTGCACGAGCGGTTCGGAATGCAATCGTCGACCAGAGCGTCTTTCTACCTGTACACGACACCCGAGGAGATCGACGCGCTCGTCGACGGACTCGGGTTCGTCCGAAGCTTCTTCAAGGTGGACTGAGATATGCAGCTGGACAGCCTGTACCAGGAGATCATCCTGGACCACTACCGCAGCCCGCACCACGCGGGTCTCGCGGAGCCGTACGACGTGGAGGTGCACCACGTGAACCCGTCCTGCGGGGACGAGGTCACGCTGCGCGTCGAGCTCGACGGCGAGACCGTGACCGGCGTGACGCACCAGTCGGTCGGTTGCTCGATCAGCCAGGCGGCGACGTCGGTGATGAGCGACCTGGTGATCGGCAAGCCGGTCGCCGAGGGAATGGCGACGTACGAGAAGTTCCTGGAGCTGATGCAGGGCCGCGGGAACGTGGAACCGGACGAGGACGTGCTCGAGGACGGGGTCGCCTTCGCGGGCGTCGCCCAGTTCCCGGCCCGGGTGAAGTGCGCGCTGCTGGGCTGGTCGGCCTGGCGCGACGCCACCGCCCAGGCGCTTGCCAAGACAGAGGGAGTCACCAATGCCTGACCAGACCGAAGAGAAGATCGAGCTGCCCGAGGTCGACCTCGAGGCGGCCGCGGCGCCGGCTGGTGGCAGTGTCGCCGTCGAGGACGTGACGGAGGCGCTCAAGGACGTCGTCGACCCCGAGCTCGGGATCAACGTCGTCGACCTGGGCCTGATCTACGGCGTCACCGTCGACGACACCACCACGGCGATCATCGACATGACGCTGACCTCGGCGGCCTGCCCGCTGACCGACGTGATCGAGGACCAGACCCGGATGGCCCTCGACGGCCTGGTCAACGACTTCCGGATCAACTGGGTCTGGATGCCGCCGTGGGGCCCGGAGAAGATCACCGACGACGGTCGCGACCAGCTCCGTGCGCTCGGCTTCAACGTCTGAGCGACACCCCAGTACTGCGCAAGCCCGGGTCAGGTGGCCCGGGCTTTCGCATGCGCTAGCGTCGGCGGGTGACTCGAATCGTCTCCGTCGCCCCCGAGCGGCTCGACCAGTGGCTGACCGGTTTCGGTGAGCGGCACGGCGAGACGTCGTACGACGTGTCGCCCGAGCTGGTGCGGCTGGTGGGGGAGGACGGCGCGGTCGCCGAGGTGTTGGTGCCGTTCGGGCCGCTCGCCGAGTTGAGCCGGGACGGGTTGGTCGCTCATGTGTTGGAGGAGCGGCGGCTTGGGCTGCTGCTGGTGCGTCGGGGTGGTTACGGCGCGGGGGTGTTCGTCGGGCGGAAGCTGACCGACTCCAAGGTCGGCTCGCGGCATGTGCAGGGGACGACGAAAGCCGGTGGCTGGTCGCAGCAGCGGTTCGCGCGGCGGCGGGACAACCAGGCGCGGGAGGCGTTCAACGCGGCGACCGAGGTCGCCGTACGGATCCTGGCGCCGGCCCGGCTGGACGTGCTGGTCACCGGGGGAGACCGGAAGGCGATCGACACCGTGCTGGAGGACCCGCGGCTCAAGGAGCTGCGCGGGCTGGTTCGGCCACCCTTTCTCGGGGTGGCCGATCCCAAGCAGAAGGTGCTCGAGCAGGCGGGCGTGGACGCCCGCGCGGTGCGGATCGAGCTGACCGACCCTCAGCCTTCGCCGTAGAGCTTGCGGAAGTCGATCAGCGTGTCGCGGTAGAACTCGTAATCCTCGGTCAGCTTCGCGCGGGTGAAGAGCTCGCGGTCCTCCTCGTGCGTGCGCAGGCCGAGCTCGGTCCAGAAGCCGTCGTCGGGCACCTCGTCGGCGCCGTCGGGCAGGAACTTCAGCGCCTCGGCCATCGCGTCGCGGGCGAACTCCCAGTTCAGCTCGACGGTCGCGCGGTCCTGGCCGGGCTGGCCGGTGTAGTCCAGGTCGGCGTCCTGCGCGCGCTGCGCCCAGACCGACGCGAGCTGCACCCAGTCGCCGGCGTCGAGCAGCAGCGAGTTGCCGAGGCCGAAGCGGGCCTCGCTCAGCCGGGCCGCCTCCTCCGTGCGGTACAGCACCTCGACCTCACCGGCCGCCGAGCTGACCGTCCAGGCCTCCTCGCCCTCGGTACGGGTGGTCTCGGGCGTCGCGGTCACCCGCGGCGCCTCGACGGCGGTGGCCAGCACGCTCAGGTAGACCTCGGCCTCGGCCAAGGTCCTCGCGGTCAGCATCAAAGAACTCCCGGATCGCTGTAGCTGTCTCGGACGACGAGCAGTCTGTCCACCCGAAACCTACCGGGTTCGGCGTCCCGGAGCGCGCGCCCGGCCTCGGTCCAGAAGGCGTCGTCCGGTACGGCGTCGGCGTCCGGCGGGACGAACTTGAGCACTTCCTCGACCGCCGCCCGAGCGACCGCCAGCACCGTGCTCGCCTGCTCGTCGTCGGGTGCGGCGTCGTCCGGGACGGACGCGGCGGCGCTGTCGGCGACCTCCATCCACTGGCCGGCGTCGATCAGCTCGGACGCCTCGGGACCGCCGAAGTTCGGGAACGGGCCGAGGGACTCGCTCTCCGGCAGACCGAACAGGTACTGCCGGGAGGCGCCGCAGCTCGAGCAGACACCGGAGTAGCTGATCACCAGCTCGCCGTCCTCGTCCGCGAGCCCGTGCTCCCACGGAGTGTCGATCGAGCCGCAGTCCGGGCACGGGTTCAGCTCCAGGAACAGCAGCGTCTCGTCACCGGTCCGGGCGATCGCGTACGTCGGTTCGTCGTCGCTCACCGAGCTCCCCTCTCGAAGGACTCCAGTCTCACCCAGCATGCGCGGATGGTGCCGAAGCTGGCCGGATCAGGCCTCGTGGAGACCCGGGCCGGCGTCACGGAGGCCCGGGCCGGCCCGGCGGCGCTCACTGGACGCCCATTCCGCTACCCCGCTTGCCGCGGGCCATCGCCACGTGCCGCGCGGCGTGCGCCTTCGCGCCCTGCGCGCGCTCCGGCTCGTTGTGCGGCCCGGAGCGGCTGTGGTCGAGCCCGGTCAGCGCCGACGCGGGCACGCCCTTGTCCTCCAGCGCCTGCACGACCATCCCGCTGAACCGCTCGCCGGCGCCCTTGGCGTCGTACAGGGCCCGCAGGTCCACCTTCCCCTCGGCGAGCATCGCCAGCGACGGGTGCAGCGCGCCGAACGCGGCGCCGTACCCGTTGTCGTCCTGGCCGACCATCGTGCCGTTCGGCAGCGCCCGGTACTGCTGCTTGCTGCCGTCCTGCTGCTTCATCGTGACCAGCACCTCGACCTGCTCGCTGCGTGCCCGCGCGAGCGCCTCGACCAGCGGCCGGTACGGCGCGACCGTCCGCGACCCGTCGGCCCCGGTGACGACCTCGCTGGCCGACACCCGGCGGACCGGCACCCGCTTGGCCAGCTTCGCGAGCTCGTCGGGGTTCCAGTTCTGCATCGGCGCCTGACCGGCCTCCATCCGGGCCTGCATCGCCTCGAACTCGTGCCGGAACATGCTCAGCGTCACCACACCGGTCGCCGCGTTCTCGAAGGTGGCTTCGTGGGTGGTCTTGGTCTGGTGGTCGCGGGTCGTCCGCTGCCGCCGCGCGTCGACGTGGAAGGTGACCAGGAGCTGCACGGTGACCAGCTCGCCGGACTCGTTGGAGTTGGTCTCGTCGCGGTTGCCGGAGGTGTCGGCGCTCTTCTCCTTGGCCTGCTCGCCGAACGACATCCCGACCGACACCCCGGTGGTCGGGTCCGAGGTCCCGATCTTCCGGCTGATCGGTGCGAGCCGAGTGCTCTCCTGGGTCGTGTTGACGGCGACCTGGTGCCGGTGCGCCTCACCGAGCTGCGCGACCTCCGCGTCGTCGGAGACCAGCTGCAGACCGGACAGATCGGCCCGCAGCCGAAGCCGCACCTGCCGTGACCCGTGACCAGGCACCGGCAGACCAGGCGTCCACGGGCTGCCGGACCTGTCGGAGCGCTCGAACGCGATCCGCCGGGCGCTGCCGTTCAGCTCCTCCCGGATGATCGCCTTGTTCAGCTGTACGCCGGCCCGCGTGAGCCAGCGCCGGTTGCCCAGCTCGCTGGTCACCCGGGTGACCAGCGCGTCGTCGAAGTCCGGGTCGTCGATCGTCTCCTGCTCGTTCGGCAGCTGGCCGTTCTGGTCGTGCAGCTGGATGCCGCGCAGGAACTTCTGCGGCGACAGGACCACCGGGCGGTGGTCGGTGAAGGCCGGCGGGTCGAGCGGCACCTGGTTGACGTCGGACGCGGGGACGAGCAGCGTCAGCCGGCCGGTCGCCTCGCGGCGGTGCGGCTCCGGGCGCTTCTCGTCGTTGCGGAACCGGTCGACGGTCTGGCGCAGCTTGCCCTTGGTGTCGGCACCGACGCCGGGGGTCTCCTCGACGTCGACGACCAGCCGGAAGTCGTGCTCGACCCGCCTGGTCTTGGACCACAGCGCGCGGCTCAGGTGCGTGTTCTGGTCGACGACCTGGGAGGACTCGGCGGTGGTCAGCTCGGTGCTCAGCCCCGCCGACCCGGCGTCGCCGTCGGTGATCCCGCCGCCGAGATCACCGGTGTACCCGGTGCTGCGGGTGATCCCGCGACCTTCCTCGGTGTAGTCGTAGCCCTGCAGGATGATGAGCGCGTTCTCGCTCTGCTCCTTGTCTTCGGCACCTTCCGCCTTGGCGGCGGCCGGCGCCTCGTCGATCGTGATCGCGCTGGTGCGCACCATCCGGACCCGGACCCGCAGGTTCCGCGGAGCCGACGTCCCGGGCTCCGCGCCGCCGAACGGCAGCTCCATCGTGAAACCGCTCGGGTCCTTCATCTTCTCCGCGTGCCCGCGCCAGCGGATCCCGCCCAGCTGGCTGCGGATCGCCGCGCTCACGGCCGGGTCCTCGACCGCGTCCGGGACCGCCTCGGCGACTGCCGCGTGCACCTCGCGCTCCAGCGTGCTGACGTTGCCCTCGCCGTCGCGGAACAGGTCGCGGTCGACCAGCCCGGCGCCCATCGTCGTCCGGTAGTGCTCGGGCAGCTCCGCCTCGGCGCGCTGCTCGGCGATCTCGGCCGCGTCGGCCGCGACCTGCTCGAAGGTCTCCGGCTGCGACCGCGGCTTGGTGACCTTCGCCGTACGGCGCAGCAGGTCCTTCAGCTGGTCGTCGGTGTGCGTCCCGGCGAGCCCGGTCGTCACCCCCTGCTTCTCGACCTGGTAGCGGCGGATCATCGCGGTCGCGGTCCGCCGGTCGAGGCTGAGGTTGCCGTCCTGCAGCCGCTCGACCGCGTCGGCGACCTTCTGCAGCGGCAGTGCGAGCTCCTTCTCGCCGTACATCCGCAGGGCGTCCCGCTCGGGCAGGGTGAGCATCACCCGGCCGCCGTCCAGCGGCACCCGCTTCGGCGTCGCCAGGCCGGACGCCTTGATCCGCGCCTCCAGCTTCAGGTCGCCGACGAACTGGTAGTGCTGCCCGTCCTTGATGTTCAGCCGTTCGACACCACGGATCGCCAGCTCGTTGCTGGAGCTGGAGATGTTGCCGGACCGGTTGACCCCGACGGACACGTTGCCGCCGTTGCCGCTCGGGTCCACCGATCCGGTGCTGAAGCCCGCGCCGACGGTGTTGCCGGTCGAGCTGCCGGTGGTGAACCCGGCGCTGTCCAGGGTCAGGTTGATGTCGCCGATGATCGGGTGCCCGCTGCCGACGTACCGGAGGTTCTCGATCGTGGTGGTCAGCGAGATGCTGCCGCGGCGCGGGGTGAAACCGCGCTGCGCGATCGCCTGGTCGCTGTCGGACGGTGGCGGGCTGACCGCGAAGTCGGTGCTGTACGGCGTGGTCAGCATCTCCGGGTGCGCGTTCAGGTTGCGCACGCTGACGAACCCGGCCAGGTGGTGCAGCGCGGCGGAGTCGGTCCGGGCGACCGCGGGCATCGCCGCCGCGAGCCGGGACGCTACGTCGCCGCCGTCCAGGTGCTGCCAGGTCGCCGACTGCAGCAGTTGCGGGTCGACCTCGCCGTCGATCGCGACGCACTGCTCTTCGCCGCGGTCGCAGAACTCGCTGTCGATCGAGAGCTTCGCGCTGCCCGGGACGGAGACGATCGGGTCGGTGTCGCCGTCGGCCAGCACCTCGGTGACGACCAGCTGGTGGCTGACCCGGAAGTCGGCCAGGGCGCCCGAGCTCTCGGTGAGCGTGACGCCGTTGACCGTCGTACCGGTGACCCAGCCGAAGAACCGGCCCAGCGCCGACCGCCCGTACGACGGCCCGCCGTCCGGCGTACTGCCGGCCTGGCCTTCGCCGGGTTTGTTGCTGAACCCGAACCGGGCCGACCAGGGCAGGCCCTTCGAGCGGCTCCGGGAGCGGCTGGTCGTGTTCGACCCGATGTGCAGGTTGGCGGCGGTCTGCGAGCGGTTCAGCCCGAGCCAGCGCGGCTTCTTGTTCTTGAAGTCCTGCTCGATCGCGACCCGGAACGTGCGCTCGTCGGTCAGGTGCCCGGTGTGGTGCAGCGTCAGCGCGAACACGAAGCCGCCCTGACAGGCCTGGTCGTACCCGGTCTCCAGCCGGTGCTGCGACAGCTGCTGCGCGACCCGCTCGAGGTTCGCCAGCTTGCTGGCCACCAGCGCCGGGTCCTCACCGGCCAGGCTGCTCATCACCGGCTTGAAGTTGCGCAGCTCCGGCACCCAGCCCTCGTCGCTGAGGTGCTGCACGAACGCCTTGAACGCCGGATCGGCGCCACGCAGCTTCTGCACAAGAGCCGGCCCGGCGCCGCGCAGCTGCCCTTCCTCGTCACCCATCCAGACCGGGAGCTTCATCGCCTCACCCGGCTGCGCGCAGCCCCGGGTCAGGACGCCGCCGTCGGCGCTGATCTGGGCGAACCCGTTCTCGTCGAGCACCAGCGCGTCCTTGGAGACCGGCAGGCCGTAGTC
Source organism: Kribbella sp. NPDC051770 (assembly GCF_040681455.1). Classification (NCBI taxonomy): domain Bacteria; kingdom Bacillati; phylum Actinomycetota; class Actinomycetes; order Propionibacteriales; family Kribbellaceae; genus Kribbella; species Kribbella sp. NPDC051770. The sequence goes on from NZ_JBFAYT010000008.1 coordinate 352,699, forward strand.
GAGCGCCTCGTTCTCCGGCAGCCGGACGACCGCGGCGCCCTCGTGCTCGACCCCGAACGACTCGTCGTCCTTGTCGAGCCGGTGGAAGGTGAGCTTCTTCTTGACCGTGAACTTGACCCCGACGGTCTCCTCGGTGCGCTGCACGCTCGGGTGGATCGCGACGTCGCTGACGTTCAGGCTGTCGCCGCGGGAGACGCTCCGGCCGCCGCGCACGCTGGGTCCGAAGTCGACGTCGGACGTCCAGATGTCGTTCAGCTCCTTGCCGGGGTAGCCCAGCGTGGCCGCGCTGGACGACGACGTCCCGAACGACTGACCGCCGGTGGCGCCGGTGAAGCCGACCCGGATCCGCTCGATCTTGTGCTCGGGGGAGCTGTCGCTGAGCAGCTCGGCCGACTCCTTGACCACCTCGGCCTCGAGCTGCGCGTAGGCGACCGCGCGGCCGCCGTTGTAGATGATCCGGCCGAAACCGCCCGGCCGGGTCGCCTCGGTCAGCGAAGCCGGTGCGTCGTCGGCGCAGAGCGCGCGGATCTGGTCGTGCGCCGACCGGTCCAGCGTGCCGATCCGCGACTGCAGCCCGGCGATGCCCGCGTCGGCCAGGTCGTCCATCCCGTCGACCCGGGACGCGACCAGCTCGGGCAGCTCGTCGGCGCTGATCAGGTCGCCCAGGTCAGCGTCCGGCGCGAACACGAGGTCCTCGCGCCGGACCGTCTCGGCCGGCGGCGCGACCGTGTAGGTGTGGCTGATCCCCATCACCAGCTGGGTGGCGTCCTGCGGGTCGCCGGAGTCGACGACGTTCACCTGCGACCAGGGCTGGGTGACGCCCTGGCGGACCTGCCAGCGCCACTGCGGCGCGTCGGCGGCGTACCGGAGGATCTCGCCGTTGAGGATCTCGACCGCGCCGTAGGTGCCGTTCTCCTGGGCGCCGGTGGCCACCGAGTGGCTGGAGCCGACGGCGTACTCGAAGCCGGGGGTGACGAAGGCCGACGTGACGTTCGCCGCGTGCTTCACCGAGCTGTGGTCGGGGAGGAGGGCGGCCAGGGTCTTCAGGCCGGCGCCGCCGTTCTGGTTGAGGGACTCGACCGTGGAGGTGCCGACGCTGAAGCCACCCTGCCGCAGCTGGGCGAGCGCACCCTCGTCGAAGGTCAGCGGCGAGGACAGCACCTCGCGCAGCTCGCCCGGGTTCAGCTTCACCTTGAACTGGACCAGGCTGTTCGCGTCCGCCCGGGCGTTGCTGCCGACCGTCAGCAGTACGCCGTCCGGCGACAGCACCCGCCGGGTCGCCGACCGGAGCCGCCGGTGCAGCACCTCGGGCGTGTAGCGGAAGGGGTTCTCGCGGCGGGCCAGCTCCTCGTTCAGCTCGCGGGTCAGCTTGGTGAGGTGCGGGAAGCGACCAGAGGTGATGGCAGTGTGCTGGACGTCCTGCAACGGCAGCGTCGCGGCCACCGCCTGCCGGTACGCCGTAACGCTGTCGCTCGCAGCCTTGGCGAGCTCCTGCACCTCCGGCCCGGGCTTGCCGCCAGATGCCTCCAGCTCGTCCAGCTTGCTGAGCAGAGCGCCGTACGCCGTACCTGCCTCGCGGGCCTTCGCAGCTGCGGTGTCACAGGACGCAGCGATCTGCTCGTGCCGCCCGGCCTTCGACTCCGACGAGCGCGCGCTGACGCGGAGCTTGTGGGCCCGGACACCGGCGGCGGAGTCTTTGCGCTTCCCCTCGTCGTCGGCGTTCTTCTTCGCTTCGCCGGCCGCCTTGGTCGCGGCCTCGGCCGTCGTACGGCGGTGCTCGGCGCGATGAGTGAGCTCTTCGGCCGCGTGCTCCAGGCCGGCCATCTCCTGGACCACCTGCTCACGCAGATGGGCAGGCGTGTTCGGCTCCGCTGGAGCGGCGACGGTCTGGGTCTGCGGGACGACCTGCAGCCCACGCTCGGAGTCGGGGAGCGCAGGAGCCGGCTGGCCGGTGCGAGCGATCGACCTGGCCAGCTGCTCCAGCTCGCCGTGCAGCTGGGCCAGCTTGGCAGCGTCGGGGTTGGCTCGCAGCTGCTCCTCTCGCCAGTTCCGGCTGACCAGCCGGAACTGGTCGTACTGACCGGCTGCCTGGCGTTCGCGGCCCTGGAACCTGGGGAACTGCGCCCGGAGCTTGCCGATCAGGCTGGTCGGCACCTTGGAGGTGGACTCCCGCAGAGCGCCACCGATCTGGCTGGCCCAGATGCGGGGGAGCTGCTCGGCCGGCACACGACCGGCGATCCGGACCTGGTGCGGGTCGGTCAGGCTGCCCGCGCGGACAGTCGTGTGCGCGACCAGGCCGTTCGGCGGCTCCTCGTCGACGACGCGGAAGTAGTGGTTGCCATGCTCGGCGGTGGTGACCAGGCCGAGCCCGCGGCCGGTGACGTCGTTCGGGGTGGTGATCTGGCCGGGCAGGTCGCTGGGCTGGACGAGCTTGATCGCCTCCAGCGCCTCGGCTGGGGTCAGGTCGGGCTGTGACTCCGGGCGGCCGGAGGCGGTGAGGCCGCCGATGGCCGGCGTACCGGTGGTGCGTTGGACGGCGCTCTGGTGGCGGATGCCGGCCTGGCGGCGGTGGCGACCTCGGCCGGTACGGCGTACGAGAGCTGGGGGAGTGCCGGGGCGTCCGAGCTGCTCCGCTTCGCGCTGGATGGCTGACGCGTTGCGGACGGCGTCTGCGACCAGGGGAGCGCGCTCGCTGGCCCGCTCGGCCGCCAGACGGCGTACGGCGGAGTCGGTGGTGAGCTGGTTGCTCTCCAGGACGTTGCGCAGCACTGTGCGGGCCTGCTCCTGCACGTCCTCGGAGGCGTCAGGCAGGTCGAGCAACTGGTCCAGCGCTGCCGTCGCACCGTCCACTGGCGACGTACCGCCACGGCTGTGGTCGACCTCAGCGCCCAGCGCGGCGACCGCCTCGACCAGCAACCGCTGATCGGTGACGTCTTCCCTGGCGGCCATCGCGGCGAGCCGCGTGTCCAGCCGAGTCATCGCCGCGTGCTCCAGCAGCTCGCCGGAACCGCCCAGCCGCACCCGGCCGTCGTCGAGCGCGACGGCCTCCGGCGACACCACGCCAAGGGCCACGCCCAACGCCGCGCGCGCCCGCTCGGCCGGTGTGAACCGCAGCCGTGCCTCTGGTGCCTCGGTCATCGCAGCACAGCCCCCGTTCCTCGGTCAGCTCATGGTGACGCAGATGTGACCGCAAAGTAACCGTTGGGGTTCCACCAGGCAACCAACTGTCGATCTCGATCCGAAAACGGTGGGTGATTGACATCGGCCGTCCACTTTCGTTGCCTGATGCATCAACCTGGATGTGCCAGGCTGGGCCGGTGAGCACCGTTCTGTCGCCGTCGCAGTGGACCATCGCCGAAGCCCGCAGCCTGACCGCCCGGCTGCGGCACACCAACGTCACCGGCCCGGAGTACGACGGCCTGGAGCTGTTCGGCGCTCTGATCAGCTACCTCGACGAGCTGTCCGGCGGCGCCGGCTTCGACCGGCTGCTGCCCGAGCCGGAGCGGACCGCGCTCGCCGCGCGGATCCAGACCGTCCGCCGATCGATGGATCTTTCAACTACAGAAGCGGATCCGCGCCTCGACCAGCCGGTGAACGCCGCTGTCACGCTGGCCGAAGGCCGCGAGCTCGCCGCCGAGCTGGCCGCGGATCCGGAGTGGCAGGGCGAGCTCGGCCGCTGCCTGCAGGCGCTCTACACCTATCTGGACCAGTTGTACGGCGGACCGGGTGCGTTCACCGACCTGCTGACGCCCGAGGAGGCCGCGGACGTGTCCGCGCGGTAACAGCCTCGCCACGCTGTGGACCAGACGGTCTGCTTGGCACCCACTGGCCATTACGGTAGGCGCGTGAGTTTCTCCTCCACCAACCGTCCCCAGGCCGCCGGCTCCCGCGCGGCCAAGCCCGGAGGCTCCGGCCGCCGCCTCCCCGGCAGCCGCGAACGCCGCCCCGCGCTGGCCGCCCTGGCGGTGATCCTGATCCTGCTCGGCGCGGCCGGCTCCACGCTGATCGCGCTGCGCAGCGGCGACCGGCAGTACTTCGTGGCGGTCCGGGGGAACCTGCCACCCGGTCACCAGATCGAGGACAAGGACCTGACCCGCGGCGACCTGGCCGGCAACACCGCCGCGCTGGTGCTCTGGTCCGAGCGGGACACGCTCAAGGACAAGTACACGACGTCCTGGATCTACGCCGGCCAGTTCGTGACGCCGCAGAACTTCATCGCCGACCCGGTGCCGGAGGACGGCGCGCTGGTCGGTGTCAGCCTGGAGAGTGGTCGGGCGCCGGCCGAGGCGGTCCAGCAGGGCGACGTCGTCCGGCTGGTCCGGATCCCGGCCGCCAATGCCGAGGGCGGCGTGCCCGAGGTGCTCGCCAACGCGGCCCGGGTGACGAACACCAGCGGCGCGCTGACCGATGCCAAGAGCGGCGCGAACAGCACGGTCAACGTGACCGTGCTGGTGCCCCTCAGCAAGGCCACCACCATCTCCGCCGCCGCCGCGGCGAAGACGCTCGTCCTGGTCAAGCTGTCCGACTCGGTGCGGCCCGAGGTCTCCAACCTGCCCGGAGCCCGCTGATGGCACTGGTCGCGCTGGCGAGCGCGAAGGGCTCGCCGGGGGTGACGACCGCGAGCCTGGTGCTGGGAGCGCTCTGGCCGCGGCAGGTGCTGCTGACCGAGTGCGACCCGGCCGGCAGCGACGTCGCGATCCGGATGACCGCACCCGGCGGCCAGCCGCTGAACTCCGACCGCGGACTGGTCAGCCTGGCCGCCGCCGGCCGCAAGGGCCTCGGCGACGAGGTCATCATGGCGCACAGCCAGCAGCTCGACGGCGGGCTCGACGTGATGCTCGGGGTCCGTTCGCCGGAGCAGATCGGCGGCATGGGCGGTCTCTGGGCGCCGCTGGGTCTCACGTTCAACCAGATGCACAGCACCGACGTACTGGCCGACTGCGGGCGGATCGGGCCGGCGTCGCCGCAGCTGCCCGTCGTACAGGCTGCTCGGCTCGTCGTCCTGGTCTGTACGGCGACCGGCTCGTCCGTGGCGCACCTGCGCGAGCGGCTGTCGTCGCTGGTGCACCACGTGGACGCCAAGCTCGGCGTGGTCGTGGTGGCCGACCCGAAGCGCCGCGACGGCGTGAAGCAGGTCTGGTCTGTGCTGGACGCGATGTCGATCCAGATCCAGCACCGCTGGCATCTGGCCTACGACCCGGCCGGGGCCGCGTTCTTCGACGGGCGCGGACAGGGCCGGCTGGAGAAGACCACGCTGATCCGCACCGGCGCGGAGATCGCGGCCGAGATGGCCGCGGTGGTCGGTGCGCCCTCGCAGTACGAGTACGACATGGCTCAGGCCGCGTTCCCTGACGGGGAGGTACGGCGGTGATCACCGACCAGGAGCTGGTCCGCAAGCTGCGCGTCCAGGTCGCCGAGCGGCTGAACGAGCAGCGCCGCCGCGACCAGGTGAACGGCGTCCCGCCGATGAGCGCCGAGGACGAGCGCGAGTACGCCCGCTCGCTGATCGTCCAGGTGCTCGAGGACCACGCCCGCTACGAGCTCGCCGAGGGCCGCACGCCCCCGACGCCCGACGACGACGCCCAGATCGCCGGCGCGATCCACTCCGCGCTGTTCGGCGTCGGCCGGCTGCAGCCGCTGATCGATGACCCCGAGGTCGAGAACATCGACATCAACGGCTGCGACCAGGTCTTCGTCCAGTACGGCGACGGCCGCGAGGAGCGGCCCGGCCCGGTCGCGGAGTCCGACGAGGAGCTGGTCGAGCTGATCCAGGTCCTGGCCGCGCACGCCGGACTGACCAGCCGCCCGTTCGACTCGGCCAACCCGCAGCTCGACCTGCGGCTGCCCGACGGCTCGCGACTGTCCGCCGTGATGGGCGTGACCTCGCGCCCGGCGGTCTCGATCCGGCGCTCGCGGCTGGGTCGCGTGTTCCTCAAGGACCTGGTGGCCAACGGGACGTTCTCCGACGAGATCGGCTCGTTCCTCAAGGCCGCCGTCGCGGCCCGTAAGAACGTGATGATCGCGGGCGCCACCAACTCCGGCAAGACCACGCTGCTGCGCGCGCTGGCCAACGAGATCCAGCCGCACGAACGCCTGATCACCGTCGAGCGCTCGCTCGAGCTCGGGCTCGGCGAGTTCAAGGACCTGCACCCGAACGTGGTCGCGTTCGAGGAGCGGCTGCCGAACTCCGAGGGCGTCGGCGAGGTCAGCATGGCCGACCTGGTCCGTCGCTCGCTGCGGATGAACCCCAGCCGCGTCATCGTCGGTGAGGTGCTCGGCGACGAGATCGTCACGATGCTGAACGCGATGAGCCAGGGCAACGACGGCTCGCTGTCCACGATCCACTCGAACAGCTCGATGGAGGTGTTCAACCGGATCAGCACCTACGCCATCCAGGCCACCGAGCGGCTCCCGATGGAAGCCACCCAGATGCTGATCTCCGGCGCGCTCGACTTCGTCGTGTTCGTCCGCAAGCACAACGACTACCAGCACGGCGGCACCCTGACCCGGTACGTCGAGAGCATCCGCGAGGTGACCGGCTGGGACGGCCGGGTGCTGTCCGGTGAGGTGTTCGCCCCGGGACCCGACGGCCGGGCGGCGGCGCACGCGCCGATCTCCTGCATGGACGAGCTCGAGCACTTCGGCTACCAGCCGATGGTGCACGGCCGGTGGGCGTGAGGTGATCCGATGAACGACCGGACCCTGATCGCCTTGCTGTGCGGCGCGATCGTCGGCGGCGGGATCCTGCTGCTGATCATCGCCCTGCGGGGCACGCTGCCGCGCGAGGAGACACCGTCGCTGTTCAAGCGCAGCCGCAGTGCCGACAACCGGCGGCAGCTCACCCGGCTCGGCGCCGGTGTCGTCGTCGGGCTGCTCGTGCTGGTGGTGACCCGCTGGCTGGTGCTCGCGGTCGCGCTCGGCCTGCTGGCCGCGATGGCCGACCGCTTCTTCGGCGGTACCGGTGAGGAACGCCGCGCGATCGAGCGGCTGGAAGCACTCGCCACCTGGACCGAGGCGCTGCGCGACACGATCGCCGGCGCGGTCGGTCTGGAGCAGGCGATCCCCGCGACCGCGGTGAACGCGGCCCCGGCGATCAAGCCCGGCCTCAACCTGCTCGTCGACCGCCTGCGGATCCGCGAACCGTTGCCCTCGGCCCTGATGCGGTTCGCCGACGACCTCGACGACCCGTCGGCCGACCTGATCGTCGCCGCGCTGGTGCTGAACGCGCGGCTGCGCGGCCCGGGTCTGCGCGAGGTGCTGACCGCCCTGGCCGACTCGGCCCGCGAAGAGCTCGACGTACGCCGTAAGGTCGCCGCCGAACGGCGCTCCACCCGGCGGTCGGTCCAGGTCGTCGTCGCGATCACGCTGGTGGTCGCGGCCGCGCTGGTGCTGTTCAACCCGGAGTACGTCGAGCCGTACACCAGCTTCATCGGCCAGTTCGTGCTCTTCCTGGTGATCGCCCTGTACGCCGTGGGCCTGGTCTGGCTGCGCAAGCTGGCCAAGATCGAGGTCCCCGAGCGGTTCCTGATCAAGGCCGACGACAAACGGTCCGCGCGGGCCGGCGACGAACGGATGGAGGTGGTGGGCGGATGACCTGGGCCTTCGTCTGTGGCGGCCTGGTCGGCGCCGGGGTGTTCCTGCTGGTCCGGATGCTGGTCCGGCCGGCCCCCAACGTGCTCTCCACGATCGCGCGGATCGACGCCGGCCGGGCCGGCTACAGCAGCGCCTCGACCGCGAGCGCGGCGGGGGAGAAGGTGCTCGGCGGGGTCGACAAGGCCCGCGAGAGCCTCGGCCGCCGGCTCGAGGCCGAGGCCAACGCGCGCGGCTGGGCGTTCGGCAAGCTGCGCCGCGACCTCGCGGTGATGAACCAGCCGTTCGCGGCGATGCTGGCCACCAAGGTGTTCTTCGCGCTCGGCGCGCTGGTCTTCATCCCGCTGGTGCTGTTCGCCGCGGCGTACGTGGGCTTCCCGGCCCCGGGTGCCGCCCCGGCCGTCGTCACGCTGGCCGCGATGACGTTCGCCTTCTTCCTGCCCGACCTGGCGCTGCGCCAGGAGGCCGAGGAGCGCCGACGCGACTTCCGGCACGTGGTCGGCAGCTTCCTCGACCTGGTCGCGATGAACCTGGCCGGCGGCCGCGGCCTGCCCGAGGCGCTGATGACCGCGTCGACGATCGGCGACCACTGGGCGATGGCCCGGATCCGCCAGGCGCTGGCCAACGCCCGCCTGATCGGCATCACCCCCTGGGACGCGATGGCCCGCCTCGGCGAGGACCTCGGCGTCGAGGAGCTCCGCGACCTCGCCTCCGCGCTGGCCCTGGCCGGCGACGAGGGCGCCAAGATCCGCGCCTCCCTGCTGTCGCGCGCCGCCTCCCTGCGCCGCAAGGAGCTCGCCGACGTCGAAGGCAAGGCCGGCGAGCGCTCCCAGTCCATGCTGGTCGCGCAGCTGGTCATGTGCGCCGCCTTCATGCTCTTCCTCGGCTACCCGGCAGGAGCCGCGATCCTGGGAAGTTAGCGGTGACGGCGGATCGGGCAAGGGATCCGTCGAGCGGTTCCGGTCGTCGTACCGGGCATACTGAGGCCCGGTCGGGCTCAAGAGTGGGAAGGCAAATCGGATGAACGTGGAAGTGCAGTTCGTGCGCGCGATGGTCGGGTACGCACTGGCGCGGGCCCACAACCAGCGGGCCCGGGCCCGCCGCGGTGAGAGCGAGCTCGGCGCCTCGGCGCTGGAGTGGGCGATCATCTCGGCCATCCTGGTCGCCGCCGCGATCGCCATCGGCGCCGTGGTCAAGGGCGTCATCGACAAGCGCACCGGCGAGATCCAGAAGGGCTGACGCGTGCCGCAGGGACGCCGGCGCACCACCGCCACCACCGGGCACCGCCTCGCCCGGACCGGCGGAGCCGGCCGCTCCAGGCGGCACTTCGGCGTACCCTCGTCGCGCCGTTCGGAGCGGGGAGCCAGCTCCCTGGAGCTGGCCATCCTCGCCCCGACGATCCTGGCGCTGATCTTCGTGTCCATCCAGGCGGCGCTGTGGTTGTACGGGCGGTCGGTGGCTTTGAACGCGGCCCAGGAAGGTGTCTCGCGGCTGCGGCTCGTCCAGCCCGAGCTGTACACCACGGCGGTCGGTGAGAAGGTCCGCGTCGACATCGAGGCGTACGCGCAGCAGTTGGGCGGCGGCGACTCCCTCGGCGATGTGAAGGTCGAGACGCCGGCGTACAACGATCCCGAAGGTCAGGTGTCCTTCACCGTCACCGGCGAGACCATCTCCCTGGTTCCGGGCCTGAAGCTCACGGTCTCCCGTACGGCGACCGGCCCGATCGAGGAGTTCGAAGCGGACGACGGCGAATGAGCAGACCACGACGGAACGAACGCGGCACGATGGCCTTGGAGATGGTCATTCTCGCCCCCATCCTCCTGATCCTCTTCTTCTTCCTGCTGGCCTGCGGCAGGTACTTCCAGACCTCGTCGTTGCTCGAGAACGCCGCGCGCGACGGCGCCCGGTCGGCGAGCCAGGAGCGCAGCCTCGCCCAGGCCCAGGCCAAGGTCGACGAGGCGGTCACCCGCACCATGGACCAGGCCGTCGAGTCCTGCAAAGCCTCGGCCTCGGGCGCCATCACGACCGGCTTCGTCGCCGGCACTCCGCTGTCGGTCGAGGTCACCTGCACCATCAACTACCGGGACCTCGGACTGCTGGGCATCGGTGGCGACACGACGATCACCAAGCAGTTCTCCAGCTCTCTCGACCCCTACCGCGGAGTCCGGGATGGCGAGAACCCGTGACCGGGCGGGCCGAGCGCCCGCCGTACGCCGAACCCTCACCCGCCTCGGCAGCTGGTTCCGCATCGATGCCCCCGGCAACGACCGCGGCGCCCTCAGCCCCGCGGTCGTGATCCTCGCCCTGATGATCTTCACCCTGGCCGGCCTCGTCATCGACGGCGGCCGCCAGTTGGGTGCTCGCTCGAGGGCCGTCGGCTACGCCCAGGAAGCTGCCCGGGCCGGCGTCAGCACCATCGACTTCAATTCTCCCGAAGCGAAGATCGACATCACGAAGGCAGGCGACGCGGTCGGAACGTTCTGCGCCAAGGTGACCCAGAACGACCCGGCGGTCACCGAGTGCGGGACGACCGTGATCGACACCGAGCACTTGCAGGTCCAGGTCAAGATCGACAACAAGACCACCTTCCTCGGCATGGTCGGCATCCAGAACCTGACCGCCAGCGGAGTCGGCGAGGCCCACACCGAACAGGGCGTCTCGAAGCCGGACGACGCCCCGACGAAGATCCCGCCGCTGGTCGTGGAGACGTCCGGCGACGGCCCTGGCGTCACGGTCAGGCCGACCGCGGAGCCGCCCCCGATCGACTTCCCCTGCCCGAAGTGGACGATCGGCTCGCCGACGCCTCGCTGGGAGCCGCCGATCCCGATCCCGTTCCCGTCGACCTGTACGCCGAGCATCACGCCGACGGACAGCCCGACACCGACCGACGACCCGTCCGACACCACGTCACCCAAACCGACGTCGCCCAAGCCGTCGACGCCGCCGACGAGCGCGGGCGGATGATGAGTACGCCGAGGAGCAGCGCTGTGCGCGTCCGTTCATCCTTTGCCCGCGTCCTGGTGCCGCTCGTCGCGCTGGCGGTCCTCGCGGGCTGTAGCGGCAGCGACGACACGAATCGGGGCGGGATGCCCGAGGGCGTCAGCGAGACCCCCGCGGACGACCCGACGATCACGCTCAGCCCGCCGACCGCACCGCCGGCGTCGTCGACGGTCAAGCCCACCAGGCCGGCGACCACGGTTCCGCCGAAGCCGCCCGCGGGGCAGGTGACGGTCGTGCCAGGCCGCTTCGGCGCAGAGCCTGCCGTGCAGGGGCTGGTCGCGAAGTACCCGCTCTACTACCAGGCGCTGGTCAAGCGTGACTCGAACATCGTCAAGACCAGCTTCCCGGCCTTCTTCTACGCCGACACCGCGATCAACATCGACGCGGCGAAGGCCTCCGGCTGGGTGATGCGCCCGCCCGGCAGCATCGTCGTGGTCGGTACGTCGAAGCAGCCGTACGGCGTGGTGCGGCTCAACCTGTGCCGCTCGCAGCGGTTGCAGTGGTGGAACCCGAAGACGCGGAAGTTCGTCGTAGTCGCGCCGAAAGGGACCGCCGAGGCGATCGACATGGTGCGCAGCGGGGTCGGCTGGACGATGTACAAGGTGGTTCGGCCGGTGCCGAAGGGCATCAACTGCGCCACCGTGCGGTATCCGGCCTAGGCCGGAAAGGCGTGGGGGCAATCACGTGACTCGCTGGGCATGATGCCCCTGAGCGACGATAATCTGCCAGCAGGTCCAGTGTCAGGAGTGAGGATGCGCAACCGGGTCGCCCGTGGGTTCATTGCCCTGAGCACCGTGCTCGCGTTGTTGGTCGCTCTGCCCGCCCCGACTGCCACGGCCGACACCATCCACCTGGGTGACGGTGTCTGCAGCATGTACGCGAACTCGAGCGGCTTCGGCGCGTACTGCAGCGCGGGGCAGATCGCGTGGGGCGATGCTCCACCGCCTTGGCGGGAGAGGCTGGCCGGCAGACCGTTCATCCCGTGCCGCGATTTTCCGGTGCCGCGGGGCATCGAACTGGGGAAGGCGCCGGAGGGCAAGGAATGGGTGCTCCGCCTGACCATCGTCGACTACGACCTGGGCAGCAACTACGGCGGTGAGAAGGCGCACCTGGAGCGGGCGATCGTGCCGGTCTCCGCAGAGGAGAAACGGCAGTGCCTTCCGGAGTCGTACATGGACCAGTTCTGGACCTACTTCGACGAGGCCTACCCCGACCCGGTGCTGCTGGTGAAGCCGACCTACACCCCGCGGGTGAACGTACCGGCGTACTTCGCGCTGGCTCCGGAGACTTCGTACGTGCTGAAGAACTACGGGTCCGACATCGACCGGGCCAACTACAAGCCCGGAACACGGCTCACGATGCGGGCGATGGTGACTCGGATCAAGGTGGATCCCGGTGACGGGACGCCTCCGTTCGACTGCCTCGAGGGCATGCTTCCGCTCGGGTCGGACGGGTACGACGAGGCTCAGGACCCGTTCCACCAACTGAGCGGCTGCAGCCACGTTTACAAGCGATCCAGCGCCAAACAGCAGGACGGGATGTACACGGTCAAGTTGACGATCCACTGGCAGGTCGACTACTGGCGTGGGCCGGACGCGCTGCAGGACTGGACCACCGTCGGCGAGGCGGACGTGCACGCTGTGCAGCGGTTGCCTGTGCAAGAGGTGCAGGGGATCGGTGGCTGATGGAGGGACGACGATGGTGAAGACGACTGACCCAGTGCGCAGCGCGCGGTTGCCGCAGCGCAGCGCGGGGAGTGCGGCGGCGGACCGGGTGAAGGGGTTCGTTTCGCTGCTGGCGGTGCTGGCCATCGTCGGTGGGGTGCCGTACGTGCTGGTGACGTTCTTCGGGAAGCCGTGGCCGGACGAGATGCCCTCGCGGGACGTGCTGTTCAGCGAGTTGAGCATCGAGACGGTGCTGGGGATCATCGGGGTCGTCGTCTGGCTGGCGTGGGCGCACTTCGTGGTGTGTCTTGTCGCGGAGGCGGTTGCCGAGGTGCGGGGGCACGGGTTGTCGCCGCGGATTCCGCTCGGTGGTGGGTCGCAGACGCTGGCGCGGCGGCTGGTGTCGGGGGTGGTGCTGATCGCGGGGGCCGCGAGCGTGACGCTGCCCGTGGCCAGCGCGGTGACGACGAGCGGGGTCGCGCCGACGTCGATCAGCGTGTCGCAGGGTGGGGACGACTCGGTGTCGACGTACCGGCAGACCGAGAAGCGCAGCACGGTGCTGAGTGGCGGGCACACCGGCGTACGGACGAACAACGACCAGTCCGGTCAGGTCGTCAAGTACACCGAGGTGCGGCCGCCCGAGGGGCGTAACTACGACTGCCTGTGGGACATCGCCGAGCGGTACCTGGGTGAGGGCCGGCGGTACAAGGAGATCTACGACCTCAACAAGAACAAGCTGCAGCCCGACGGGCGCCGGCTGACCAACCCGGACCTGATCATGCCGGGCTGGCAGGTGCGGCTGCCGGCCGACGCGAAGGGGCCGGGGGTGCACACGGTCCGGGTCGCGATCGACACCAAGGTGCAGCAGCAGGACGACAAGCTGTCGCCGGACACGACCGACACCAAGGAGAAGGTGACGCCGAAGGTCCCGGCCAAGCCGACGGTGAAGGCCTCGACCGACGCCAAGCCCGGGACCGGCAGCCGCTGGTTCGAGGAGGAGGGCGTCGAGAAGCCGTCGTCGATCGCGATCGGCAGCGGCGCCGGCGTCAAGGACACCAAGCCGGCCGACCCGACCGTCGACGCGACCCGCCCGCACGGCCCCGGTACGACGCAGGCCCAGCCGGGCGACCCGGCCGCCGGCGGTACGACGGTGCCGGTCGCGGTCGCCGAGTCCGGTGACGGGATCAGCGCCACCGAGGCCGGGATCTACGGCTTCGGCGCGACCCTGCTCGCGGCCGGTCTCGCGGTGGCGCTGAAGCGGCGCCGCGGCTGGGCGCTCGGCCCGGGCCCGAAGTCGGCGGCGAACCGGCAGACCGAGGTGGACCTGCGGCTGGCGGCCGACGTACCGACCGCGCGGTTCGTGGACAACTCGCTGCGCCAGCTCGGCGCGAGCATGACCGAGGCGAACCGGCTGATGCCGGTCGTCGTGGCCGCGCTGGTCACCGACCGGGCGCTGACGCTGGTGCTGGAGCCGGGGGAGTCCCAGGCTCCGCCGCCGGCGCCGTGGCAGGTCATCGCCGACGGGCGCCGCTGGGTGCTGCGGCGCGCGTACGCGCCGACGAGCGAGGTCACGGCGCCCGCGCCGTACCCGACGCTGGTGACGATCGGCCGGAACGCCGACGGCGCGACCGTGCTGGTCGACCTCGACACCGCGCGCGGTGTGGTCAGCTTCGGCGGTGTCACCAACGCGTCCCGCGACGTCGTCGGCTCACTGGCCGCTGAGCTGGCCACGAACCTGTGGTCCGAGGGCGCGCACGTGAGCATGGTCGGCTTCGGTGACGACCTGTCGTCGCTGGCTCCGGCCCGGTTGAGCTACTGGACCAGGCTGGACGACGCGGTGCAGCAGGTCACCCGGCGTACGGACGCTCAGGTGCAGGCCTGCGCTCGGCGCGACGCCGACTCGGTCGCGACCGTGCGGATGGCGCAGCCCGACGCGGTGCTCTGGGGCCCGGAGATCATCTTCGTGTCCGCTCCGCCGTCGCTGGAGGAGCAGCAGCAGCTGGCCCGGCTGGCGGCCGACCCGAAGCGCTGCGTCGCGGTGGTCGTCGTCGGCGACGTGCTGGACGCGCCCTGGCGGTTCGTGGTGGACGAGAAGAACCAGGCCGTCTGCCGGCTGCTCGGGCTCGAGGTCGATGCCCACAGCATCAACCCGGCGCAGTTCGCCGACCTGGTCGCGCTGTTCGAGACCGCCGAGTCGGAGGCGCGGGACAAGCGGCGGGTCGAGCAGGACATGCCGGCGTACGAGTTCTCGTCGACCGACCTGAGTCAGGCGGCGCCGGTCGAGGTCGACCTGCTCGGCCCGGTCGAGGTCGACGCCCGCGGACCGATCGACGAGGGCCGCGTGCAGCTCGCGACGGAGATCGTCGCGTTCCTGGCCAGCCAGGACTACGGCGTCCACCCGAACGTGCTGGCCGGGTCGATCTGGCCGCGCGGGATCAGCGACGAGCTGCGCAACGCGGCGCTCGAGCACACCCGGCAGTGGGTCGGTGTCGACGCCATGTACGCCGACGAGTCGGGCCGCTGGATGCTCAACCGCAGCGTCGTCCGGGTCGACTGGGACGTGTTCCGCACGCTGGCCAAGCAGTCCGAGCTGATGGACGACCCGCGGCAGCCGCTGTCGACGGCGCTCAGCCTGGTGCACGGTCAGGCCTGGTCGGGCCTGCCCGCCGGGCGGTACTCGTGGCTCGCGGCGTCCGGCATCGAGCGCCGGATGGCCGAGGCGGTCGTCGACGCCGCGCTGAAGCTGGCCGAGGCCAGCCTGCGCCACAACGACGGCAACCTGGCCCGCACGGCCCTCCAGACCGGCCTGAGCTTCGCTCCCGCCTCGGAGGAGCTGTGGCGCGCGACGCTGCGGCTGGCGTCGCACTTCGGTACGTCGGAGGACGTCAGCACGATCGCCGGCCAGATGTACGCCGCCCTCGCCAAGCACGGCGGCCCCCGCGGCGCCGAGCCGGAGACCGACCACCTGGTCGACGAGCTCCTCCCGGGCTACCGGCGGCCGGCGCAGGTCGCGTAGTACCCAGCACGAACGAAGGGTCCGTTCCCCGGTAGGGGAGCGGACCCTTCGTCGTACCGGGCGGTGTCAGAGCTGGCGGGTGTTCCAGGTGTCGCAGGAGCTCATGTCGCCGGAGTCCATCCCGACCCGGAACCAGCGCTGGCGCTGCTCGGCGGTGCCGTGGCTGAAGTTCTCCGGGGTGACCCGGCCCTGGGTCTTCTGCTGGATCCGGTCGTCGCCGACCGACGCGGCCGCATCCAGGCCGCGGTCGATGTCGTCGTCGGTCAGGCCGGAGATGAACGTGTCGCCCTGGGCGTCCTTGGCGGTGGTGGCGTGGTTGGTCCAGATACCGGCCAGGCAGTCGGCCTGCAGCTCGGAGCGGACCGAGTCCGACGTCGGGCCCTCGCGGGTCTTGATCCGGTCCAGGTAGCCGTACAGGTTCTGGATGTGGTGGCCGTACTCGTGCGCGACCACGTAGGCCTCGGCGAAGTTGCCGCCCTTGGCGCCGAGCTCGGTCTGCAGGGTGTTGAAGAAGCCGAGGTCGAGGTACACCCGCTTGTCCGGCGGGCAGTAGAACGGGCCGACCGCGCTCGAGGCGGCACCGCAGCCGGTGTTCACCTGGCCGTCGAAGACCCGCATCGGCGCGGCCACGTACTTCTTCCCGCGCCGCGGCAGCTCGGCGGCCCAGAAGCCCTGGATCGAGTTCTGGTAGACCACGAAGCGGCAGTTCTCGTTCTTGGTGAGATCGGTGCCCTTCTTGCAGCTGTCCAGGTTCCCCTCGGCGGTGTTGCGGACGGTCGGCTCGTCGGAGCCGCCGCCGCCCACGCCGGGGATGCCGCCGTTGAGCAGCAGTACGACGACGAGCAGGATCAGGCCGCCGATGCCGCCGCCGACGGGAATGCCCATGCCGCCGGGGAGCAGGCCGCCGCCTCCGCCGCCGGTGCCGCGGGTGTCCTCCACGCCGCTGGTGTCCAAGTCGGCGTCCGGGTTGAATTTCACAGCACCTACACTAGACCTGGACACCGATCACAGGCCGCCTCGTCACGTGGCGTCGCCGACGCGTGTCCTCCCGCTGCCACCCGACCTTGAGGACCTCTGCGCCGCCATGATCACCGTCTCCAACGTCGAGGTCCGGGTCGGGGCCCGGCAGCTGCTCGCTCCGGCGTCGTTCCGGGTCGGTCCCGGCGACAAGGTCGGACTGGTCGGGCGCAACGGCGCCGGCAAGACGACGCTGACCAAGATCCTGGCCGGCGAGGGGCTGCCGGCCAGCGGTTCGGTGACCTCCTCGGGTGAGATCGGGTACCTGCCGCAGGACCCGCGGACCGGCGACCTGGCCGTCCTGGCCCGGGACCGGATCCTGTCCGCCCGCGGTCTCGACGAGGTCGTACGCCGCCTGCGCAACGCCGAGAAGCAGATGGCCAGCGCCGACGACAAGACCCGCGAGAAGGGCATGCGCCGCTACGAGCGCGCCGAGGCCGACCTGCACGCGGCCGGTGGCTACGCCGCGGAGTCGGAGGCGGCCCGGATCGCCGCGAACCTCGGGCTGCCGGACCGTGTCCTGGGCCAGCCGCTGAGCACGCTGTCGGGCGGTCAGCGCCGCCGGGTCGAGCTGGCCCGGATCCTGTTCGCGCAGGCCGAGACGCTGCTGCTCGACGAGCCGACCAACCACCTGGACGCCGACTCGATCGTCTGGCTGCGCGACTTCCTCAAGCAGTACCCCGGTGGCGTGATCATGATCAGCCACGACGTGAACCTGCTCGAGGAGACCGTCACCCGGGTCTTCCACCTGGACGCCAACCGGGCCGAGATCGACGTCTACAACGTCGGCTGGAAGGCGTACCTGACCCAGCGCGAGACCGACGAGCGGCGCCGCAAGCGCGAGCGCGCGAACGCCGAGAAGAAGGCGTCGCAGCTGGTCGAGCAGGCGAACAAGATGCGCGCCAAGGCGACCAAGGCCACCGCGGCCCAGGGCATGCTGAAGCGGGCCGAGAAGCTGATGGCCGGCCTGGAGGACGCGCGGGCCGCAGACAAGGTCGCGAAGATCTCGTTCCCGACGCCGGCGCCGTGCGGCAAGACGCCGCTGATGGCCAAGGAGCTGTCGAAGTCGTACGGGTCGCTGGAGATCTTCACCGACGTCGACCTGGCCATCGACCGCGGCTCCCGGGTCGTCGTACTGGGTCTGAACGGCGCGGGCAAGACGACGCTGCTGCGGGTGCTGTCCGGGATCGAGAAGTCCGACACCGGCGAGGTGATCGACGGGCACGGGCTCAAGCTCGGGTACTACGCCCAGGAGCACGAGACGCTGGACATGAACCGGACCGTCATCGAGAACATGAAGTCCGCCGCGCCGGACCTGAACGAGACCCAGGCCCGCTCGGTGCTCGGCTCGTTCCTGTTCAGCGGTGACGACGCCGACAAGCCCGCGCGGGTGCTGTCCGGTGGTGAGAAGACCCGCCTCGCGCTGGCCAGCCTGGTCGTCTCCGCGGCGAACGTCCTGCTCCTCGACGAGCCCACCAACAACCTGGACCCGGCGTCGCGTGCCGAGGTACTGAACGCGATCCGCTCGTACGCCGGTGCGATCGTCCTGGTCACCCACGACGAGGGCGCCGTCGAGGCCCTCGAGCCGGAGCGCGTCCTGCTGCTGCCCGACGGCGTCGAGGACCTCTGGACCAACGAGTACGCCGACCTGGTGTCGCTGGCCTGAGGCACGACGGGTGTCTCCCAACGCCGGGAGACACCCGCCGCGCGGTCAGACGGCGGTCGCCACGACGGCGTCGCCGAGCGGGTTGAGCAGGTCGGGACTGCCCTCGAACGCGAACAGCAGCAGGTCGGTCATCCGGAAGGTGTTCTCGTCCGGCCCGAGCGTGGGACGCCAGTGCGGCTCGCGGCTGATCGACGTCCGGCTGTTCTCCAGCGCCCGGTGGAACGTCTCCGCGACGATCCGGCCGCCGACTTCACCGAGCTGTCCCCTGTTCAGCTCGGTCTCGCGGAGCACGTAGAACCACAACGGCGTCGCGCGGGCCAGCCGCTCCCGCTGCTCCTCCGGCATCGCGTCCAGTACGGCGCCCTGCGCGCCGGTCAGGATCGCCTCGCGGGTCAGTGCCGGTACGCCGAGGAACGCCGCCATCTGCTGCCCGGTCGCGAGCTGGACCATGTCGGCGCGGGTGAGGTTCCGGAACGCCAGGTTGCGCTGCGCCGGCGCGATCGTCGTACCGCGGCCGCCGAACGTACCGGCCGGCAGCAGCGCGAGCGGGTCGACCAGCAGCGAGTCGATCCGCTTCGCGTGGTTGAGCTGGCCGTCCGGCGGGGCCAGGTCGCTGCGCCCGGCCTCGGTGAAGTCGAAAAGCCGCCGGAAATCCACGATCCAGTTGCTCGGCAGCCGTTCCAGCCCGGCCGCATTGACGTCGTCGAGCTGCTCGACGGTGGAATTCGGCGTGAAATTGCCGCTGTCTCCGGTGAACGTGAACAATTGCAGCAGCGTGGCGATCTTGTTCGGCCCGTCGCTGTTGAACAGCCGGTTCCACTGGTAGGCGCCGCGGACCATGCTGTGCCCGAGCCGGTACGCCGCGACCGAGAACTCGATCGGCATCGTGGCCGGCGTGTCGGCCGACCGGCGCCCGGCCGGCGGGACGTCGAAGTATCGGCGGCCGTGGGTGAAGACGTCCTCGACGATCGCCGGGTCGACGATCCGCGGCAGGAAGTCGGTCCGCAGCAGCCACTGGTAGTGCCGGACGACGACGCCGTGCGCCGCGGCGTACAGGTCGTCGGGCGCGGTGCCGCTCGCGGCCAGCCGGTCGACGACGCGGTTGTGGAACCGGATGAACGCCGAGTGCAGCTGCGCGACGACCAGGTTCTCGTCGTTGCGCTGATCCGGTACGACGGCCGCCCGCCGGGCCGCCGGAGTGTCCCCGGCGCTGCTGCGCGGCAGGTCGAAGCCGGGATGGTCCTGGTTCACCACCGGGTCGTCGGGCAGCGGGATGCCCTGCGAGGCGCCGGTCCGGAGCCGGACACCGTCGGCGGCGAAGAAGCGCCGGTCCTCGGCGTCGGCCGGTCCGCGCCCGTACACCGAGTCCAGGTCGAGCGCCGGTGACCGGCCCTGGAGAAGGTCCTCGACGTCGATCGGGCCGCCGAGCTTGTCGACGTTGCGGTCCATGGTCAGGTCGTGGTCGACGAACTGGCCGAGGTAGGTGAAGCCGGCCGGGACGGTCCCGTCGGGCTGGGTGGCCGCCGGCTCGGTCATCGCGGTGGCCAGCGCGGTGTTCAGCGCCTCGCCGCCGGCCGGGCCTGGCGGACCCAGCCGGGAGAAGCGGAACTCCTACTCGTCGGCGACGGTCGGCCGCCGGGTGTGCGGCGTACCGGTGGAATCGGATTCGGCGATTCCCTCGCCGACGATGAAGAAACTGTTCCGTGCGTGTTTTGTCATCAGGTATTACCCCCGAAATCGTGAGCCTCTCGGGAATCAGCCTAGGGATTCGTTCCGCCGAATTCACCGGAATGACAGAAGTGAGCCACCCGGGACGCTGTCGGTGCGATCGCGTATCTTGCGGGCATGGAGAACAGTGGACTGCGGTTGACGGTGGACGGCCCGATCGCCCGCGTGGTGCTGGACCGGCCGGAGGTGCGCAACGCGCAGACGCCGGGGATGTGGCGGGCGCTGGCCGCGTTCGGCGCGAGCCTGCCGGCCGAGGTCCGGGTGGTCGTGGTGTCGGGGGAGGGGCCGTCGTTCTCGGCCGGGCTGGACCGGCGGCTGATGACGGCCGAGCCGGTGGACGGCGAGGAGCCGCTGCTCGCGCTCGGGACCAAGCCGGTCGACGAGGTGCACGCGACGATCGCCGAGATCCAGGCCGGGTTCTCCTGGTTGCGCCGGCCGGAGTTCGTCAGCGTGGCCGCCGTGCAGGGGCACGCGATCGGCGCCGGGTTCCAGCTCGCGCTGGCCTGTGACCTGCGGGTCGTCGCGCCGGACGTGAAGTTCGCGATGCGCGAGACGTCGCTCGGCCTGGTGCCCGACCTCGGCGGGACGCAGCCGCTGGTGCAGCTGGTCGGATACTCGCGGGCACTGGAGATCTGTGCGACGGGTCGTTTCGTCGAGGCGCAGGAGGCCCGGGAGATCGGGCTGGCCAACATCGTGGTCCCCGCGGAGGAGTTGGAGGCGACGGTGAAGGACCTGGCCGACGCACTGCTCACCCCGCTTCCGGACGCCGTACGGGAGACGAAGGCGCTGCTGCTCGGTGCGGCCGACCGGACGTACGAGGAGCAGTTGAAGGCCGAGCGGGAGGCCCAGCAGCGCCGGCTCGCGGCGCTGGCGGCGTACTTGAGCTGATCGCAGCGGGAAGAAGGGCTTGACCTCGAGTGTTGTTGAGGTTGAAAGGTGGACAGCGGGGAGGAGCCGAATGTCGCAGTCGATGATGAGAGGCGGGCCGGGCAGCTGGCGCCGGCAGGACGCCTCGGTGGTCAACCAGAAGCTCGCCAAGGGCACGGTCAAGCGGATCGTACGGTTCGCGAAGCCGTTCCGGTGGCAGATCACCGTGTTCCTGCTGCTCGTGGTGGTGTCCGCGTTCCTGGTGATCGCCTCGCCGCTGCTGTTCAAGAAGATCGTCGACGACGGCATCTCCAAGGGCAACGCCGGCCTGGTGACCGGCCTGGCCCTGCTGGTCGCGCTGCTCGCGCTGGTGGAGGCCGGTCTCGGTCTGGTCCAGCGCTGGTACTCCGCGCAGATCGGTGAGGGACTGATCTTCGACCTGCGGACCAAGGTGTTCGCGCACGTCCAGAAGATGCCGGTCGCGTTCTTCACCCGCACCCAGACCGGCGCGCTGGTCTCCCGGCTCAACACCGACGTGATCGGTGCCCAGCAGGCCTTCACCTCGACGCTGTCCGGCGTCGTCTCGAACATCATCAGCCTGATCCTGGTGGTCGGCGCGATGCTCCTGCTGAGCTGGCAGCTCACCCTGGTCGCGATCCTGCTGCTGCCGGTCTTCCTGGTCCCGGCCCGTGTCCTCGGCCGCCGCCTGGCCGCGCTGACCCGCGAGCAGATGCAGCTCAACGCCGACATGTCCACCGCGATGACCGAACGCTTCAGCGTCGGCGGCGCGCTGCTGGTGACGCTGTTCGGCCGCCCGTCCGCGGAGAACGCGGAGTTCGGCGAGCGCGCCGGACGGGTCCGCGACCTGGGGATCCGGACCGCGATGCTCGGCCGGGTTTTCTTCACCGCACTCACCCTGGTCGCCTCGCTGGCGACCGCACTCGTGTACGGCGTCGGCGGCAACCTCGCTGTCCGGGACACCCTGACCGTCGGCACCCTGCTGGCGCTGGTCGCGCTGCTCGGCCGGCTGTACGGGCCGCTGACCGCGCTGTCCAACGTGCGGGTCGACGTGATGACCGCGCTGGTCTCGTTCGAGCGGGTCTTCGAGGTGCTCGACCTGGAGCCGATGATCCAGGACCGCCCGGAGGCGAAGCCGCTACCGGCCGACGTCGCGTCGGTCGCCTTCGACGACGTCGAGTTCGCCTACCCGACCGCCGACCAGGTCTCGCTGGCGAGCCTCGAGTCGGTTGCGGTCCTGGACAAGCGC
Organism: Kribbella sp. NPDC051770; assembly: GCF_040681455.1. NCBI lineage: Bacteria > Bacillati > Actinomycetota > Actinomycetes > Propionibacteriales > Kribbellaceae > Kribbella > Kribbella sp. NPDC051770. Next base: position 374,514 of record NZ_JBFAYT010000008.1, read on the forward strand.
GCGTCGTCCCAGGTGCTGCACGACGTGAGCTTCACCGTCGAGCCCGGCCAGATGGTCGCGCTGGTCGGTCCCTCGGGCGCCGGCAAGACCACGATCACCAACCTGGTCGCCCGCCTGTACGACGTGACCGGCGGCGCCGTCAGCGTCGGCGGTCACGACGTCCGCGAGGTGACGCTGGAGTCGCTGCACGACGCCGTCGGGTACGTGACGCAGGACGCGCACATGTTCCACGACACGATCCGGGCCAACCTGGTCTACGCCAAGCCGGACGCGACCGAGGAGCAGATGATCGAGGCGCTCACCTCGGCGCAGGTGTGGGATCTCGTCTCCACGCTGCCCGACGGGCTGGACACCGTCGTCGGCGACCGCGGGCACCGGTTGTCCGGTGGCGAGCGGCAGCGGCTGGCGATCGCCCGGCTGCTGCTGAAGGCGCCGCACATCGTCGTACTGGACGAGGCGACCGCGCACCTGGACTCCGAGTCGGAGGTCGCCGTGCAGCGCGCGCTCGACACCGCGCTCGAGGGCCGGACCTCGCTGGTGATCGCGCACCGGCTCTCCACGGTCCGCAACGCCGACCAGATCCTGGTCGTCGACCAGGGCACGATCGTCGAGCGCGGGACGCACGAGCAGCTGCTCGCCCTCAACGGTGAGTACGCCGACCTCTACCGCACCCAGTTCGCGGAGTCGCCCGCGGGCGTGTAGGGCCCGACCCGTTGGGGCACTCGCCTATCAACCGCCGTACTGTTGAGAGGCGAAAGCATTGTCCTGACGTGAGGGAGGGACTCGGGATGATCAAGTGCGCACTCGTCCTCGGCGCGAGCTACACCGGCTTCCGGCTGGCGTACAACTCCGAGGACGGCATCCACTACGGGAAGGTCGGCGCCCACACCCTGCGGCGCGGGCTGTCAGCGTTCTTCGCCGCCCTGGCCGGCGGCCTCACCTACGCGGCGCTGCTGGTGCACTAACCCTTCTTCGCCTTCTCCGGGTCGTGCTCCAGCAGGTGCAGCACCGGTACGCCGAGGTGCCGGCGCGCTGAGTTCGTCCAGTCCAGGTGGAAGAACTCGGCGACGATGTGCGGCCGGGTCAGGATGATGACCTCCTGGCCGCTCACCTTGTCGACGGTCGCGGTCAGCGCGTCGATCGGGCGGTCGTGCGAGATCCCGCCGACCGCTTCGTGGCCGAGGTCGCGCAACCGCTGCACGCTGCGGCCGGTGCAGTCGCGGGCCTCGCTGTCGATCGCCTTCTGCGCCTCGGCCAGCTCCTCGCGCTGGTCGACCAGACCGCTCCCGTACAGGTCGGCGGTGCCGAGGGCGCTGATCGACGCCTCGACGCCGGCTTCGGCGTTGTGGCACGGCACGAGCACGTGGTACTTCACCGGCTCGGGCATGTCCTGGTGCAGCTCGACGACCCGCTGGGCGTCCTCCTGCGACAGCTCCTGCTCGACGAGCAGTACGACGTCGTACATCGCGGTACCTCCGGTCCCTACCGTGCGGTATCCCTCCATCATGCCCCGTCCGCGGGCAGAATGGCGGCATGCAGCTACCCGTGGTTCCTCCGGTCAAGCCGATGCTCGCCAAGGCGGTCAAGCAGATGCCGGACGGCGAGGTGAGCTTCGAGCCGAAGTGGGACGGGTTCCGCTCCATCATCTTCCGCGACGGTGACGAGGTCGAGATCGGCAGCCGCAACGAGAAGCCGATGACCCGGTACTTCCCGGAGCTGGTCGAGGCGGTCAAGGCCAACTTCCCGGAGCGCTGCGTGATCGACGGCGAGATCGTCGTGGTCGGCGAGTCCGGGGACCGGCTCGACTTCGAGGTGCTGCAGCAGCGGATCCACCCGGCGGCGTCGCGGGTGAAGATGCTGTCCGAGACGACCCCGGCGCGGTTCGTCGCGTTCGACCTGCTCGCGCTCGGCGACACCGACTGGACCGAGCGGCCGTTCGCCGAGCGCCGCGCGGCGCTGGAGGAGGCACTCGCGCCGGCCAAGACGCCGATCCACCTGACCCGGACGACCACCGACAAGGCGCTGGCCACGGAGTGGTTCCACCAGTTCGAGGGCGCCGGGCTGGACGGTGTGATCGCGAAGCCGTTGCAGGGGCTGTACGAGCCGGACAAGCGGACGATGTTCAAGATCAAGCACGAGCGGACGGCGGACTGCGTGGTCGCCGGGTACCGCGTGCACAAGAGCGGGCCGAACCGGATCGGCTCGCTGCTGCTCGGGCTCTTCAACGCCGACGGCGTCTTGGCCAGCGTCGGTGTGATCGGGGCGTTCCCGATGGCTCGGCGCGAGGAGCTGTTCGAGGAGATGCAGGAGCTCGTCACCGACTTCGACAACCACCCGTGGGCCTGGGCGAAGCAGGAGGAGGGCAACCGGACGCCGCGCAACGCCGAGGGCAGCCGCTGGCAGGCCGGGAAGGACCTGAGCTTCGTGCCGCTGCGGCCGGAGCGCGTGGTCGAGGTGCGGTACGACCACATGGAGGGCGTGCGGTTCCGGCACACCGCGCAGTTCGTCCGCTGGCGCGACGACCGTACGCCGGAGTCCTGCACCTACGAGCAGCTCGAGGAGCCGGTGAAGTTCGCCCTGGACGACGTCCTGGGCTAGATCCTCGTCAGCAACTGCTTGACGCCTTCCGGGGTCAGGCCGAGGCCGGGGAACGCGGCGATGCTGGTGAGCGGGAAGTTCCCGATCAGCTTCAGCAGGTCGGGACTCGCGAGGATGCCCTGGGGGTTGCCCTCGGCATCGACGCCGATCAGCTCGCGCAGCGCGGCCGCGCCCGCGGGGTGGTCGAGCCACTCCTCGAGGGTCGCCATCTCGTCGAGGCGGGGGAGCAGCGGCGGGGCGTCCACATCGACCGTGGTCGTCAGCCGGAGATCCCGCGAGGACGCACCGACCGCGAGCTCGAACTCGCCGCCTTCGAGCACCCAGCGACCGTGCTCCGTCGACCAGTACGAGAGGTCGCGCGGGGTAAGGGTGAAGTCGACGTCGACACTTTCGCCGGGTTCCAGGGCGACCTTCCGGAAGCCCTTCAGCTCGCGCACCGGGCGGCGGACCCGTGCGACCGGGTCGCCGACGTACAGCTGGACGACCTCCTGGCCGGCGCGGTCGCCGGTGTTGGTGACCGTGAAGCTGAGGTTGACACTCAGGTCGGCGACGGTCGCCGTCAGGTCGTCGTACGAGAAGGTTGTGTACGACAGGCCGTGGCCGAACGGGTAGCTGACCTCGCGGCCGACGGCGTCGTAGCCGCGGTAGCCGACGAACACGCCCTCGCCGTACCGGACCCGGCCGTGCTCGCCGGGGAAGTTCAGGTACGCCGGGGTGTCCTCGAGCCGCAGCGGCAGGGTCTCGGCGAGGCGGCCGGACGGGTTGATCTTCCCGAGTAGGACGTCGGCCACCGCGCCGCCGGAGGCCTGACCGGCCAGCCAGCATTCGAGGATGGCGGACGCGTTCTGTTCCCAGGGCGCGAGGCGGACCGCCGAGCCGTTGCTGAGCACGACGATCGCGGGGTCGTCGAGGGCCGCGAGGAGGTCGAGTTGCTCGGCGGGCAGGTCGAGGTGGGTGCGGTCGAAGCCCTCCGACTCCTCGGCTGCGGGGAGACCGAGGAAGACGATGACGTGGTCGGCGCGCGCGGCGAGGGCGACGGCTTCGTCGCCGCCGGCGGCGTACTCGAGCTGGACGCTGGAGGGGAGGGCGGCACGCAGCTCGTCGAAGGCGTTTTCGACGCGCGTCGGGTTGACCTGCGAGCTGCCGGCGCCTTGGTATCGCGCGGTGCGGGCGAACTCGCCGATCACCGCGACCAGCTCACCGTCGGCCGGCGCGAGGGGGAGGACGTTGTCGTTCTTCAGCAGCACCACGCTGGAGGCTGCGGCCTCTCGGGCCAGTGAGTGATGCGCTTTCACGTCGAAGTCAGCTGAGGTCGGCTGGGCCTGCGCCGCGAGCTTCAGTACACGTTGCGCTGCTTGATCCAGCACCGCCTCGTCCAGCTCACCGGACGCGACGGCCGCGACGATCGCGGCATCGCTGATCCCGAGCTTCGGCGGCATCTCCAGATCGAGCCCGGCCGCCAGCGACGCGACCCGGTCGTGCACCGCGCCCCAGTCCGACATCACCAACCCGTCGAAACCCCACTCGTCGCGCAGCACCTCGGTGAGCAGCCAGTGGTTCTCCGAGGCGTGCACGCCGTTGAGCCGGTTGTACGAGCACATCACCGTCCACGGCTGGGCGTTCCGTACGACGTACTCGAACCCGGCGAGATAGATCTCCCGGAGCGTTCGTTCGTCGACCTCCGCGCTGACCCGCAACCGATCGGTTTCCTGGTTGTTCGCGGCGAAGTGCTTGAGCGACGCGCCGACGCCCTGGCTCTGCAGGCCGTCGACCAGCGCCGCGCCGAGCACGCCCGAGACGAGCGGGTCCTCCGACAGGTACTCGAAGTTGCGTCCGCACAGCGGCGACCGCTTGATGTTGATCCCCGGTCCGAGCACCACCGCGACGCCCTGCGCTCGCGCCTCGGCACCGATCGCCGCGCCGACCCGGCGTACCAGGTCGACGTCCCACGAGGAGCCGAGTGCGCTCGCGGTCGGGAAGCAGGTTGCGGGCAGGCTGCCGCCGATGCCGACGTGATCGCCGCCGTCGGGCTGCCGGCGGAGGCCGTGCGGGCCGTCGGCCAGCATCACCCCCGGTACGCCGAGCCGCTCGATCCCGGCGGTGTGCCAGATGTCGGCGCCCAGACAGAGCGCCGCCTTCTCCTCGACCGTCAGCTGCCCCACGACGTCATCCATCGGGCCAGCTAACCACCCGGCGCCGGCCCGCCGCGGCGGGCCGGGCGTGCCGCGGGGGCTGACGAGAAGGCGGCGCCGCCGGTTGAGCGTGCTGGACAGTGAACCGCTGGTCAGCGGACAATTTCCGGCATGACCTCCGGCCTGGAACTCACGCGTCCCTCGGACCGGGAGCGGGACCGCGCGCTGGAGATCCTCCGCGAGGGCGCAGGCACCGGACGGCTGTCGCAGGACACCTTCGTCCGCCGGATGAACTTCGTGCTCGGCGCGCAGAGCCGCCGCGAGCTGCGCTCCGCGACGCACGACCTGCCGGGCCGCGAGCCGCGCGTGGTCGAGTGGCTGCGCGAGCAGCTCGCCAAACTCCCACGCATCGGCCCGATGGCTCACCCCAAAGCCCAACTCCCAGGCCTGGCACTCCCGCCCGCCGGCTCCCCGACCATCCGCATCGGCCGCGGCCCGGGCGCGACGCTCCGCATCGCCGACGCCTCGGTCTCCCGCCGCCACGCCGAGCTGCGCCACGTCGGCGAAGGCTGGATGGTCCGCGACCTGAACTCGATGAACGGCACCCACCTGAACGGCTCCCGGATCACCTCACCGACCGCGGTCCGCGCCGGCGACATCCTCCAGTTCGGGTCGATCCTCTACGTGCTGACCTGGTCCGACCCGCGCTGACCGCCGTACGCCGTACTCAGCGCTCGCGCTCCGGCGTCTCCGGTGTCCGGGCAGCAGTCTGAGCCTTCTGCTCGGTGCCCTGCCGATCGGGAGCCTTGGTCCCGGCACCGGGCACACCGTCGAACGCGACCGCGTTGGTGGCCGCGAGCTCCGGATCCACCGCGGCCTCGACCTGCTGCTGAGCCGCGACCTGCTGCGGTGGTGGGAGCGTCGTTCCCCGCTCGTTCTCCGGGACCTCCGCGTTCAGCGCCTGCGCGAACCCCTTCAAGTCCTGCAGCTTCGCCATCCGGTCGATCAGCGCGGGCAGCGTGTTCGGATCACGTTCGTTGCGGCCGATCATCTCGCGCATCGCCGCGACCATCCGGGCCGGGTTCTCCCGGGTCAGGTCGGACAGGAACTTCGACAGCCGCTGCACCGGCATCGCGTGCGGGCCGGTGGTCGGCGGGTTGAAGTCCTTGACGTTCTCGGTCACCAGCACCGTCGACTCCGACGCCACCGCGGCGGCCAGCACGTGCTTGTCCTTCGGGTCGGCCTGCATGTCCGGCTCCAGGTGCTCGTACCCCTCGACCAGCGCCTGCGGAAAAGCCTCGTTCATCTGCGCGAGCCGCTTGTCCATCGCCGCCTCGCTCAGCTTCGGCGGGCGGTTGCGCCGGACCTCGTCCAGCACCTCCGCGTTCCAGCGCGGCTGGAACTCCTCGCGGAAGGCGAGCGTCAGCAGTACGTCGGTCTGCAGCGACCCACGCAGCACGTTGGCGTCGAGGAAGGCGCGCTTGGACGCGTCGGCCATCGGCTAGGCCCGACCGTCGGCGGGGCCGTCGTCATCGGCGTCGTAGTCGGACTCGGCGAGCATGTCGTCGAGGATCGCCCGCTGCCGCGTCTTCAGCTGCCGCTTGAACTCCAGCGCGTCCTCGAGCCGCACCCAGTCGACCGACTCGTCGGAGCGGAACGCGAGCGCACCGGACGCGGCGTACGAGCGCAGTTCGTCCTCGGCCATCCCGATCGCCGCGGCGGCCTCGCGGATCGGCAGCTCGTGCCGGAGCGCGGTCACCTGCACGGCCATGCCCTCGCGGAGCGCGGTCTCGACGAAGCGCAGCGCCTCGACGACCTTCGGCGGCACGTCGTGACGGTTGCCCTCGGCATCGATGATCGCGGGCCCGGCCGGGACGAGGTGACGCTCGGCGGCGGTCAGCAGGAACACCTCGGACTGACTCGGAAGAACCTCCATGGCCGCGATCCTACGCGCCGGTCGGCTCCCGCCGGCGGCGTCGCGGGGCCGGTCACCACTCGTCGGGTTCGAGCTCCTCCTCGAAAACCCCGTGCCCGGTCCGACGCTGCTCGCGCTCCTCGCGCCGGTTCGCGCGAATCCGTCGCTGGAGCTGCAGCACCTGATCGAGCTGCACCCACTCGTCGGAGTCGTCCGGCCCGGTCGACACATCGCCCGCCGGGAGGTACGCGCGCAGCTCGTCCTCCGGGATCTCCAGCGCGATCGCCGCCTCCCGGAGCCGCAGCTCGTGCGGCAGCAGCGTGATCTGTACGGCGTACCCCTCGCGCAGCGCCACCTCGACGTACCGGAGCGCGTCGAGCGCCTTCGGCGGTACGTCGAGACGCACGCCGTGCTCGTCGACGATGGCCGGCCCGTCGGCCACCAACCGCCGCTGCTCGCCGGAGATCATGAAGACCTCGGGCCGGCTCGGCACGCTCATGCCGGGGAGCGTACGGGACCGACCCACCCCGCGCCCCGGCCCCGGACGTCACAAATCGGTGTCTATCCGCGGGGTCGATCTACCCGCACGGCTCCAGCACCGTCGGGTGCGCGCCCGGGTGCGTCGTCCACCACGGCCGCCGGGTCGCGTTCTCGGCGATCGTGGCCCGGTAGGTGTCGATGAACGCCTGGTGCACCAGGTCGACGTCGTCCTGCGTGGTGTGGTCGGTGCGCCAGCGCAGCGTCCGGCGCCAGATCAGCGGGTGGTCGCGGATCGGCCGGACCACCGTGTTCGGGATCTCCCGGACCGTCGGCGCGCAGAGGCTGATCCCGCGCCCGGCGCCGATCAGCTGCTCGATGTCGGGTGTGTCCAGGTTGGAGTAGCGGAACTGCGGGGTGAACCCGCCGATCGCCTCGCAGGTGGTCCGCAGGTAGGCGAGGTCACCGTCCTCCTTGCCCGCCGGCGGGCAGATCCAGATGTCGCCGGCCAGGTCGCCGAGCTCGATGTCGGTCCGGTCCGCGAGCCGGTGCGTCGACGGCAGCGCGACCGCGAACGGCTCCGGGTAGACCATCGTCTGCTCCCGGACGCCGGGCGGGCAGGGCGGGGAGTGCACGTCGTCACATCGCCCCAGCATGATGACGTCGACGATGTCAGCGGCCAGCATGTCGGTCAGGACGGCGCACGACGTGTCGACCTGCGCGACGATCTCGCGCCCCGGCAGCACCTCCTCCAGCCGCGACAGCCAGGCGCCGAACATCACCGTCCGCATCGACCCGAGCCGCAGCGGCCCGGTGCCGACGGTGTACCGGCGGCTGCTGCCGACCAGCTCGTCCATGTCGGCCAGCATCGAGCGCGCCCGCCCCAGCACGTGCTTGCCGAGCGGGGTCGCCTCCACGCCGTACGGGCCGCGCTTGAACAGCGGCCCGCCGATCGCCTCCTCGATGCGTTGCAGCTGCGCGGTGAGCGACGGCTGGGAGATGCCGAGGGCGGCCGCCGCCTTCGACACGCTGCCGCTCTCGGACAGGCGGCAGACCACGCGCAGATGCCGTAGCTCGAGCTCCATAGCGGTGAGGCTATGCCCTGCTGGGATATCACAGCCACAGCTCGCGGGTGCCAATCTCTTTGCACAGAGGACCCCGGGTGTTCACCTGCCCAGTCCGGACCCCCGGGTTCCTCTTCCCCCGCCGCCCGCCGGGCCGGCCTGCAGCCCCCTCGGCCGGCGGCGGGGTCCCGCCCCGGGTGAGTGAGACCGCCCCAAGTGAAGTGAGGAACGTCCCGTGAAGAACACAGCCCTGCGCACTGTCGCAGCCGGCTGCGTGCTGAGCCTCGCGGCCGCCGCCACAGCGGTGGTCGCGACCAGGCTCCCCGCAGCCGACGCCCAGGCCGACCCACCGGTCAATCCGCGTGCCGCCGCCCTGGCGACCGCCGACCGGCTGGTCGAGGGTCGCGCCGCCGAGCTCAAGGCGAGCCCCGGCGACCAGTTCGTCCGCCAGCAGGACATCAGTACGCCGTGGGGCCTGCAGTACGTCGCCTACGAGCGCACGTACCAGGACCTGCCGGTGATCGGCGGCGACTTCGTCGTCACCACGGATGCCAAGGGCAACACCCGGGGCATCTCGGTCGCGCAGCAGCAGCCGATCAACGTCAGCCGCACCCCGGTCGTCACCAAGGCCGCGGCGGAGAAGGCGGCACTGAAGGCCCTCGACCAGGGCAAGGCCGTCCCCGGCGACCCGACGCTGGTCGTGTACGCCGGTGGCGCCAAGCCGGTGCTGGCCTGGGAGTCGATCGTCCAGGGCCGTGACCATGGCGAGGACAGCCGGCAGAAGGTGTACGTCGACGCCCGCACCGGCAAGGTCGTGCACCAGATCGAGCAGACCGCGTCCGGCACCGGGACAGGTGTCTGGAACGGCGCGAACCTGTCGATCGGGACCACGCAGAGCGGTTCGCAGTACACGATGGCCGACCCCGGCCGCCCGAACCTGCGCTGCGCCGACTACAGCACCGGCACCGTCTACTCCGGCTCCGACGACGTCTGGGGGAGCACCTCCAAGACCGACAAGGAGGCCGGCTGCGTCGACGTCATGTACGTCGCCGCCGGTGAGTGGAACATGCTGAAGGACTGGTACGGCCGCAACGGCCTGGACGGCCAGGGCAAGTGGGCCGACGCGCTGGTCGGCCTCGGCGACGTGAACGCGTACTGGGGTCACCAGAGCAACCCCGACGGCGTCGTCTTCGGCTACAACAACAACCGGCAGTGGATCACCGGCACCGACGTCGTCGCCCACGAGTACGGGCACGGCCTGGACGCCAAGACCCCGGGCGGCATCTCCGGCCACCCGTCGCAGGAAGCGGTCGCGGACATCTGGGGCACGCTCACCGAGCACTTCCTGAACAACCCGAACGACCCGCCGGACTACGAGGTCGGCGAGGAGATCAACCTGCAGGGCGCCGGGCCGATCCGGTACATGTACGAGCCGGCCAAGATCTCCGGGCACCCGAACTGCTACTCGACCAGCCTGCCGTCGTCGGTGCACGCCGCGGCCGGGCCGATGAACCACTGGTTCTACCTGCTCGCCGAAGGCAGCAACCCTGGCAACGGCAAGCCGAACAGCCCGACCTGCAACAACAGCACGCTGACCGGCATCGGGCACCAGGAAGCCGGCAAGATCTTCTACAACACGATGCTGGCCAAGACCTCCGGGATGAGCTACCCGAAGTGGCGGGTGGCGACGCTGGCCGCGGCCAAGAACCTGGACAGCAGCTGCGCGCTGCACGCCAAGGTCAAGGCGGCCTGGGATGCCGTTGCCCTGGGCACCCAGTCCGGCGAGGCGACCTGTACGGCGTCCGGCAACGACTTCACCATGACGGTCTCACCGGCGAGCGGCTCGGTGAAGCCCGGCGAGTCCGCGACCGCGACCGTCAACACCGTGATCGGGAGCGGCTCCGCACAGACCGTGCAGCTGTCCGCTTCGGGCCTGCCGAGCGGCGCCACCGCGTCGTTCTCGCCGGCCTCGGTGCAGTCCGGCAACTCCTCGACGCTCACGATCAGCACCTCGTCCAGTACGCCGGAAGGCAGCTACACCGTCACGATCACCGGTGACGGGACGGCGGTCGACCGGACGGCGACGTACCGGTTGACCGTCGGCGGGACCGCCCCGCCCGCCGGCGTACCGGACGTCGACGTGGAGAAGGTCAAGGCGCACCTGGCCGCGCTGCAGCAGGCGGCCGACAACAACGGCGGCAACCGCCGCGCGGGGTCGGCGGGCTACACCGCGTCGGTGAACTACATCGAGCAGAAGCTGCGCGACGCCGGGTTCACCGTCGCCAAGCAGCGTTGCACGAACTGCACCTACCCTTCGGACAACCTGATCGCCGACTTTCCCGGCGGGGACGCCAACCAGGTCATCATGCTCGGTGCCCACCTGGACAGCGTCAGTGCCGGTGCCGGCAGCAACGACAACGCGTCCGGGTCGGCCGTCGTGCTGGAGACCGCACTGACGCTGGCGGCGAAGAACCCGTCGCTGGCCAAGCATGTGCGGTTCGGCTGGTGGACCGACGAGGAGCAGGGCCTGAACGGCTCCGAGTTCTACGTCGGGCAGCTGTCCTCGACCGAGCGGTCGAAGATCAAGGCGTACCTGAACTTCGACATGGTCGCCTCCACCAACGCCGGGTACTTCGTCAACAACATCACCACGACCACCGGCAAGGTGCTGAAGGAGTTCTACGACGGGCTGAACCTGGCGCCGGAGGAGAACACCGAGGGCGCCGGGCGCTCCGACGACGCGTCGTTCAAGAACGCCGGGATCCCGACCAGCGGCGTGGCCGCCGGGGCGAGCGCCCGCAAGACCACGGCGCAGGCGCAGAAGTGGGGCGGTACGTCGGGTTCGGCGTACGACCCGTGCTACCACGGCTCCTGCGACAAGTACCCGGCCAACATCAGCGCGACCGTGCTCGACCGCAGTGCCGACGCCGCGGCGTACGGGCTGTGGAAGCTGGCGGTCGGGGAGACCACGCCGCCGACCGGGAACGACTTCTCGCTGACCCTCGACCCGGCCTCGCGCTCGGTCGCGGCGGGAAGCTCCACGCAGACGACGGTCCGGACCGCCACCACCAGTGGCGACGCCCAGACCGTGCAACTCGCCGCCTCGGGCCTGCCGAGCGGTACGACGGCCTCGTTCGCGCCGTCGTCGGTGACGTCCGGCAGCTCCTCGACCCTGACCCTGGCGACGTCGGCCACAACGCCGGCCGGGACGTACCAGGTGACGGTCAAGGGCACCGGCGCGGTCAGCCACGAGGTCTCCCTCAGCCTCACGGTGACCGGCACGTCGTCGGGCACGGTGACGGTGCAGAACCCGGGCAGCCAGTACGGGTTCGTCGGCTTCCAGAGCTTCCCGTTGCAGATCCGGGCAACGGCCAGCTCCGGACAGCCGGTCACCTTCCGCGCGACAGGACTGCCCCCGGGCCTGTCGATCAGCACCAGCGGCGTCATCTCGGGGACACCGACCAGCCGCGGTTCCTACACGGCAACGGTGACAGCGACCGACAGTGGCGGGGCAACCGGTAGGGCCACCTTCGGTTACTCGATCTGGTAACCCGCGGTTGAGGGCTCCGGGCCGCACACCAGGCGGCCCGGAGCCCGCCGCCGTGAGACCGCCGGCGAAGGCCCGGGCTCCCCGGCATTGAGGCGCAGGGGGATCCTGGGTCTAGGTGCTCAGGACCACCTTGCCGGCGGTCTCACGGTTCTCCAGCGCCCGGTGGGCATCCGCGGCCTTGGCCAGCGGGAAGCTCGTGACCAGCGGCACCCAGTGCCCTTCGGCCGTCTCCTCCAGCGCCTTGATCTCCAGGTCGCGCAGCCGGCGCATCAGCTTCGGGCCGATCGCCCAGGTCGCGCTGAGTCCCCGCTGCATCAGGTCTGCGGTGGTGACCTCCACCGGTCCGCCGCCCGACCAGCCGAACATCAGGATCCGCCCGCCGACGCCCAGCAGTTCGAACGCCTGCCGGCCGACCTCCCCGCCGACGCCGTCGAGCACGACCGTCGGGTGTTCCCCGAGGCCACGATCCGCGAGGAGGCGGCGTACGTTCTCCGCCCAGTCCCGCTGCCGGTAGTCGGCGACGATCTGTGCCCCGAGCTCCCGGACTTCGCGCACCTTCGCCGGTCCGCCCGCCAGGCCGACCACCGTCGCACCCGTGTTGCGGGCGCTCTGGACGAACAGGTTGCCCATCCCGCCCGCGGCGGCAGTGACCAGTACGACGTCGTCGGCGGTGAGCGCGGCCTGCTCCAGGATGCCGATCGCCGTCCGGCCGGTACCGATCGTCGCCACCGCCTGCGCGGCCGTCACATGGTCCGGAATCGGGTGGACGGACTCCGCCCGGGCCACGGCCTTCTCGGCGTACCCGCCGGGGACCGGCCCGAGGTGGACCACCACCCGCCGGCCGACCCACTCCACGCCTACGTCCGCGCCGACCGCCTCGACCCGGCCGGCGACCTCCCGCCCGGGAACGGTCGGCAGCGTCGGGGGAGCGACCGGCCCGCCGCCCGCCGTACCGGCGCGCAGGGCGGTGTCCATCAGGTGCACTCCGGCAGCCTCGACCGCGATCAGCACCTCACCGGTCGCCGGGACCGGGTCGGGCACCTCCTCGAAGACCAGGTTCTCGGCCGGCCCGAACTCGTACAAGCGGATCGCCCGCATCGGCGTACTCCCTCTCTCAGCAGGGTCCCGACGCTAGGACCTGAACTTCGGTTGAGGTCAACCCGCGCCACTTCCTTACCTTGTGTATTAAAGTGCGGACAGGGAGGGAACGACGTGGCGAAGATCTTGAAGGGTGCGACGGCCCAGGAGACGCACAGCGCGATCCTGGACCTGATCCGGTCCAGCGGGACCGTCACGCGGGTGGCGCTGGCCGATCGGTCGGGGTTGACGGGGGCGTCGATCTCGCGGGTGGTGAAGCAGCTGCTGGCCGAGGGGCTGATCGTCGAGACCGGTCTGGGGGACCCGACCGGTGGCAAGCGGGCGACGCTGCTGCAGTTCAACCCGCGGGCCCGGCACGCGGTCGGGATCTCGATCGACACGCTCAGTACGACGTACGTGGTGACCGACATGAACGGCCGCGTGATCGAGCAGCTCGCGTCGAAGGGCATCGGCCGGGACACCCCGGCGACGGTGATCACGCGGCTGGTCGGTGAGCTCGAGGACCTGATCAAGCGAACCGGTATCGAGCCGGAGACGCTGGTCGGTGTCGGGGTCGCGCTGGCCGGGCGGCAGGGGAGTGGGTCGTCGCTGCTGCGGGCCGATCGGGAGCGGTACGCGTGGGAGCCGTTCGCCGTCCAGGGGCAGCTCAGCCAGGCGATCGAGCATCCGGTGGTGGTGGAGAACGACTCGACGTGCGCGGCGATCGGTGAGTTCTGGGCCGGCCGGATTCCGTCGGCCAACGACTTCGCGACGGTCTACCTCGCGGCCGGTTTCGGCCTCGGCCTGGTCACCAACGGCGACGTGTACCGCGGCTCGTCGTCGAACGTCGGCGAGATCGGGCACATGGTCCTGGCGGTCGACGGCCCGGAGTGCTGGTGTGGCGGCAACGGCTGCCTCGAAGCGCTGGCCGCGCCGGCGCGGATCGTCGAGCTGGCCCAGGCCGACCCGGCGCTGGCCAAGGAGCTGCGCGGGAAGCGCACCTCGGTCCGGACGGACTTCGCCCGGATCGCGCGCAAGGCGACCGAGGGCGACGCGCTGTGCCTGGAGCTGATCCAGCAGTCGGCGCGCTACCTCGCCAAGGCGCTGCTCTCGATCACCAACCTGCTCGATCTGTCCCAGATCATCCTGGCCGGCCCGGGCTTCAGCGAGGCCGGCGACCTCTACGTGCGGGCCGCGACCGAGGAGATCAACCGGCTCTCGTTCGTCCGGGCGATCCACCCGACCCGTGTGGAGCTGTCGAAGCTCGGCCCGAGCGCGGCCGCGCTCGGTGCGGCGTCGCTGGTCCTGCACAGCCAACTGACGCCGCACCAGACCTCGAGCCGGGCGCTGACTTCCTAGGCCGGTCGCTCACTTCCCAGGAACGCCTTCAGCCACAGTCCGCTGTTCTTGACCGTCCGCTGCTGGGTCGCGTAGTCGACGTGCACCAGCCCGAAGCGGCGGGTGTAGCCCCAGGACCACTCGAAGTTGTCCATCAGCGTCCAGGCGAAGTACCCCTTCAGCGGGATGCCCTCGGCAACGACCTCGGCCGCTGTGCTGAGGTGCTTCGCGAAGTACGCCTGCCGCTCGGGGTCCTCGACGGTCCCGTCGGCGCTGAGCTCGTCCGGGTACGCCGCACCGTTCTCGGTGATGTACAGCGGCAGCTCCGGCGCCAGCGCGTTGACCTGCGCGAGGATGTCGCGCATCCCGTTCGGGTCGATGCCCCAGCCCATCTGCGTGCGGTCGAGACCGGTGTCGACGGCGTTGACCCGCTCGCTGCCGGGTTGCGTTGTCGGACCGCCGGGCTCGGAGAACTCGCCGTCCTCCGGCGCGGCGACGGTCGACGGGCAGTAGTAGTTCACGCCGAGGAAGTCGAGCGGTGCCGAGATCAGCCGCAGGTCCGCGTCGAACCGCCCGAACCACTCGGTCATCCCGGTGTCTTCCAGTACGTCGGCCGGGTACTTCCCGACCAGCAGGGGATCGAGGAAGATCCGGTTCCGCAGCCCGTCCACGCGGCGCTGCGCGTCGCGGTCGGCGTCGGAGTCCGAGGCGGCGTACACGGGGGCTGGGTTGAGGGCGATGCCGACCGTGTTCTCCGGCGTCTTGATCGCCTGCAGCGCGAGCCCGTGCCCGAGCAGCAGGTGGTGCACGGCCTTCAACGAGTCGGCGCCTTCGACGCGGCCGGGTGCGTGCTCGCCGTTGCCGTACCCGAGGAACGCCGAGCACCACGGCTCGTTCAGCGTCATCCAGTGCGAGATCACGTCGGAGAGCGCTCCCTGCGTGATCGCTGCGTAGTCCCGGAACCGCTCGGCGGTGTCCCGGACCAGCCAGCCGCCGGCGTCCTCGAGCGGCTGCGGGAGATCCCAGTGGTAGAGCGTCGCGTACGGCGTGACGCCGTTCGCCAAGCAGGCTTCGGCCACTCGCCGGTAGAAGTCGAGCCCGGCCTGGTTCGCCGCGCCGCTGCCGGTCGGAACTACCCGCGGCCAGGCGATCGAGAACCGGTACGCCTTCAGCCCGAGGTCGGCGAGCAGGCGGATGTCCTCCTCGTAGCGGTGGTAGTGGTCGTCGGCGACGTCGCCGGTCGAGCCGTCGGCGATCTTGCCGGGCGTCGCGGCGAAGGTGTCCCAGATGCTCGGCCCACGGCCGTCCTCGGTCGTCGCGCCTTCGACTTGGTACGACGCGGTGGCGGCGCCCCACACAAAGTCTGTGGGAAATGCCTCTTTGGAGCTGCTCATCGGGTTCCTTCCAGCCAGTGCTTGCGGTCGGGCATCAGTTCGGCCAGGCGGGCGGTGAGCTCCGCGGGGATCTCGGTCTCCAGCGCGGTGACCAGCTTGTCGACCCGGGCGGGCTTGGTGATCCCGACGACCGTGCCGGTGATCTTCGGGTCGTTCACCGAGGCCTGCAGCGCGGCCGTGGCGAGGTCGATGCCGTGCTCGCGGCAGGCCTTGTCCATCTGCTGCACGGCTTCCAGCACCTCGGCGGGGGCGTCGCGGTAGCCGTACTTGGTCAGCCCGCCCTGCGGGTTCGCCAGGATGCCGCCGCCGTAGATCGCGGCGTTGACCACCGCGAGACCCCCAGAGAGCGCTTTCTCGATCAGGTCCTCGGCGCTGCGGTCGACCAGGCTCCAGCGGTTGTGGACGAGCAGCACCTCGAAGCCGCCGAGGTCGAGGTACTTGGCGAGCTCGTGCACCGAGCCGCCGGCGAGGCCGACGTGCCCGATCTCGCCGTCTTCCTTCAGCTGCATCAAGGTGTCGACCGCGTCCCGCATCGCGTCGAAGTCGTGGAACTCGGGGTCGTGCAGGTAGACCAGCGGCAGCTCGTCCAGCCCGAGCCGTTCCTTGCTCTCGGCAACACTCGCCCGGACGCGAGCACCGGAGTAGTCGTCGCCGAGAGCGTCCACCTTGGTTGCCACCAGGAACCCGTCGGGAAGCCCCGCCGCGCCGCGGCCCGAGCCGGGCGCGCGCGAGCCGGATGCGCGGGTGCCGGACGCGCCCGAGTCAGATGCGGCCGAGCCGGACGCGCGCGCCTCCAGTGCCTGGCCGATCCGGATCTCGCTCTCCCCGGCGCCGTAGCCGTTCGAGGTGTCGATCCAGGACAGCGGGCCGTCGAGGACCCGGTCGACGACGGCGACCGCCTCGGCGCGGCTCACGTCGTACCCGAAGACCTCGGGCATCCCGGCGATCCCGCTGCCGCCGGCGCAGACGGCGGACACGGTCAGACCGGTGGAACCGAGCGGCCGCAGCCAGTCGTCGCTTGCAGGGTCAGTCACGAGAACCAGCTTTCGGAGAAGGAGGCTAACCGGTTAAGTCAGATGGTAGCGAAGGCGAAGCCGTCCGGGTCCACATGGACCTGCGTGCCGTCCGGAGCCGCCACCGCCGGCAGCTCGGCGGCAGCGCCCGCCAGTACGGCGTACGAGAAGCCCGCGACGTCGAGCTGCGGCTCCCGGTCCGCCTTCTCCCGGTCGTAGGTGAACACCTCGATCACCGTGTCGCCGCCCTTGAGGTAGCCGATGCTGAACCCGCGCGGGTCGTGCGGCTGCTCGATCGTCCCGATGAACGAGAAGCCGTAGTGGTCCCGGTAGTACTCGTGCGTGCGCTCCCGCTCCTCGACCGTCACCGCGACGTGGTCGAACCGCGGCCGCGCCGGTACGCCGAGAGCGCGCTCTCTCGCGACCCCGTCCGCGTCCAGCACGGCGGCGTACTGGAGATCGCCCTGGATCATCTCCAGCAGCGTCCCGTCGGGGTCGAAGAAGAAGCAGATCCGGACCGCGCCCTCGGCGTCCAGCGGGTCGAGCTTGAACTCGACCCCGGCCGCCTTCAGCACCGCGGCCCGCTCGTCGAGCCGGTCCACCTTGAAGCCGACGTGCCGGAACCCCTTCTGCAGGTCGTCGCCGACCCAGGTGCTCTCGGCCCGCCCGCGCTCGACCCGGCGCAGCTCGACGGTGGCCGTGACCGCGTCCAGGAGAGCGCGCTCTCCGGTGACCTCACCGATCACCGGCAGCTCGAGGAACTTGCCGTAGTACTCGACCGAGGCCGCTACGTCGGTGCAGTTGACGACGACGTTCTTGATCGGCATGGATCTCCTTAGGTACGACGAGAGGTGGGGGAGTCAGTTCTTGACGGCGCCGAGCATCATCCCGGCGACGAACTGCCGCTGCATCCGGACGTAGACGATGACGACCGGGACGACGGACAGGGTCAGACCGGCGGTCAGCGCCGGCCAGTTGGTCGAGTACTGGCCCATCAGCGTGAACAGCACCGGCTGCAGCGGCAGCGCGTCGGTGTCGCGCAGCACGGTGTTGGCGATCAGGAACTCGTTCCAGGTCTGCAGGAACTGGAAGATCACCACGGTCGCGATCCCGGGCCGGGTCAGCGGCAGGATCACCCGCCAGAAGATCACCAGCTCGGAGCCGCCGTCGACCCGGGCGGCCTCGAGCAGCTCGTCCGGCAGGGTCTGGAAGAACGCCCGCATCAGGAACATCGCGAACGGCGCCGACCCGGAGATGTAGAGCACCAGCAGACCGGTCTGGGTGTCCAGCAGCCCGAGCGTCTTGAGCTGCAGGTAGAGCGGGATGATCAGCGCCGTCGACGGCATCATCAGCGTGGTCAGCAGCAGCACGAACAGCGTGTTGCGGAACGGGAAGTCGAGCTTGGCGAACGCGTAGCCGCTCAGGGTGGCGAAGACCAGTACGCCGATCACGGTCACCGAGGTGATCCACAGGCTGTTCCAGAAGTGCAGCGGGAACTCGATCTTGGTCCACGCCGTCGAGTAGCCCTGGAAGGTCAGCTTGTCCGGGATCACCGGCCCGCCGAAGATCGTGCTCGGCTCGCGCAGCGAGGTGAGCAGCATCCAGACGAACGGGAACGCCATCAGCACGCAGAACGGCGCCAGCACGAACGCCGCGAAGCTCTTCCCGAGCGGGAACCGGAACGGTTTGTGCTGCTCGGTCGTACGCCGGTCCTGCTGCACCGTGGAAGCGGTCACCGGTCCGCCCTCCGGGTCAGCCACAGCTGCGCGATCACCGCGACCGTGCAGAGGATCATCGTCACGACGCTGAACGCGCTCGCGTACCCGAGCTGCGGGATCGAGCCGGACGTCGAGCCGAAGGCGAGCGAGTACAGGTAGGTGCCGAGCACCTCGCTGCCGTGGTTCGGGCCACCGCCGGTCATCACGTAGATGATGTCGAAGGCCTTGAACCCGTTCAGCAGCCCGAGACTGACCACCAGCCCGGTCACCACCCGCAGGCTCGGCACGGTGATGTTCCAGAACTGCTGGACGGTGTTCGCGCCGTCGACCGCGGCCGCCTCGTACAGGCTCGGGTCGATGCCCTGGATGCCGGCGAAGAAGATCAGCATGTTGAAGCCGAGGCCGCCCCAGACGGTGACGAGGACGATCGCCGGGAGCACCGTCGCCTTGTCCGCGAGCCAGGGGTGCTGCAGCGAGTCGAGACCGATCGACCCGAGCAGCTGGTTCAGGGTTCCGATGTTCGGGTCGTAGATCAGCTTCCAGAGCACACCGGAGACCACGAACGAGACGATCCCGGGGATGAACAGGATGGTCCGGACAAGTACGCCGACGTGCTTCCACACGACGTTCACCAGGACCGCCGTGAGCAGACCGAGGAAGGTCAGGATCACCGTCGTCACCGCGGTCAGCACCAGCGTGACGACCAGCGCCCGCTGCGCGACCGGGTCACCGACCATCCGGGTGTAGTTGTCCAGCCCGATGAACTTCGGCTCCCCGAAGCCGCCCCAGCGCGTGAGGCTCAGGTACGCCGTACGCAGGATCGGCCACAGCACGAAGCCGAGGAAGAGCGCGAACGTGGGCAGCACGAACAGGTAGCCCGCGACGCGTTGCGAGCGGCGCAGCGGGGAGCCGAAGCGGCTCTCCCGCGTACGCCGTACTGGTGCTGCGGTGGCCCGCGTGGTGGTCGTCGTCGCCACCCGATCAGCCGCCCTTGGCGTTCTGCACCGCCTGCTGCATCTCCTTGGCGACCGCGGCCGGCTCACCGGTCCCGTCGAAGATCTTCGACAGCGGATCGCCCGCGGCCACCGAGCCCGGGCCGAACGGGATGTGCGGGCAGCCGTCGCCGTCGGTCAGCCAGGACGTCATCTGCTTCATGATCGGCAGCTCGATCCGGGCCGCGGCGCTCTTGGTCGCCGGCATCGAGTTCGAGTCGTTCATGGTGGGGGAGTACTGGTCGGCGGAGTACAGGAAGCGCAGGAACTCCAGCGCGGCGTCCTTGTTCTTGCTGGTCTCCGAGACCGCCCAGCCGGCGCCGGCCTGGTTCGCGCACCAGTGCCGCTTGCCCGGCGCGATCGCGGGCGTCTTCATCACCTTGTACTTCTTCGCGAACGCCGGGGGAGCATCCTTGGACAGGCCCTGCGGCGACCACGAGCCGTTGAACAGCATCGCCGACTTCTCGGTGTAGAAGATCTGCGGGACCTGCTCGCCGCTGGTGCCCGTCGTACCGGGCTGGAAGACCCCGCCGTCGACGATCTTCTTGTTCAGCTCCAGCGCCTGGACCACCTTCGGGTCCTCGTAGGTGAGACCGTCCTGGAGCTGGTCGAGCTTCAGGTAGAACGTCGGGTCGTCGGCGACCTGGGTGAGCAGCGGCAGGAAGAAGTCCAGCGAGCTGGTCGTCGGGTTGCAGCTGAGCGCGACCGCGTGCTTGCCGATGGCCTTGATCTTGGCCGCGGCCGCGATCAGGTCGTCCCAGGTCTCGATCTCGTCCTCGCCGACCCCGGCCTTCTTCAGCAGGTCCGGGTTGTAGAACAGGCCGAAGGTCTGCGCCATCCAGCCGACGGCGTACTGCTTGCCGTCCAGCGTGTACTCCTGGTTGGCGGAGTCGAAGAAGTCCTTCAGGAAGTCGTCGCCGAGATCCTTCTTCAGGTCGGCCGAGATCCCGCCGGTGCCGTAGGTGAGCGCTCTCGTGTGCGGCGCGAAGATCTCCGGCACGTCGCCGCCGGCGACCGCGGCCTGCAGGGCCGGCAGGTACTGGTCGGGGGTGCCGAAGATCCGGTTCTCGATGGTGATGTTGCTGTGCGCGGCCTGGAACTTCTCGATCAGCTTCGGGAACTGGTCCTCCTGGTCGCTGTACCAGGACCAGACCCGGACGACGGCCTTGCCGCCGCTGCTGCTCGACCCGCCGTCGTCGCTGCAGGCAGCCAGCGAGGACCCGAGCCCGAGCGCCGCGGCCCCGCCGAGCGCGCCCTTCAGCAGGGTCCGTCGTCGGAACGGAGTGGATGGGAGTTGCCGATCACCCTGCATGCTGACTCCTCGCTCGTTCAGCCCGGCTGCGGTCCCCGATGACAACTTCCTAACAAAAAGTAAGAAAGATGACCAGAGGTCGGCGCGGCCGAAGTTGCCGGGGCCGGAGTCGGATGGGGGCGTTCCGGCTTCCGGATGGAAGACCCCCGGCGGTCCGTCGGCCGCTGGGCTGTCGCTGCTGCTGGTCGTTGGATGTTCAACCAGCTGTCACCACGGTCACCTGCGGCTGCCACGTGGCGGTTCGACGGTGAAGGAGCGCCGGGTGTCCGGCGCGTCATCGTCCGGAAGTGAGGCTTCCATGAACGACTCCTCCGACGCGACCGCCGGGATCAGCCGGCGGCGGTTGATCGGTGGCGGCGCGGCCGCCGCGGGGATGGCCGCGGCGTCGCTCGCGCTCCCCCCGAACGTGCGGGCCGCGCTGGCCCAGCCGGCGCCGAAGCACGGTGGGCTGAAGGACATCAAGCACGTCGTGATGCTGATGCAGGAGAACCGCAGCTTCGACCAGTACTACGGCACGCTGAACGGCGTCCGCGGGTTCGACGACCCGCACGCCGCCCGGCTGCCGAACGGCCGCAACGTCTTCTTCCAGCCGGACCCGTCGAACCCCGACGGCTACCTGCTCCCGTTCCGGCTGAACACCAAGTTCACCGCCGCGCAGGCGATTCCGTCGACCAGCCACGAGTGGGCGGTCCAGCACCAGGCGCTCAACGGCGGCCGCAACGACAACTGGGTGCCCGCGCACCGCGCCGCCGACGGCGAGGTCAACGGCCAGTACACGATGGGGTACTACACCCGCGAGGACCTGCCCTTCCAGTTCGCCCTGGCCGAGGCGTTCACGCTGCTCGACGGGTACCACTGCTCGGTGCTCGGCCCGACAGCACCGAACCGGCACATGTGGATGTCGGGCACCATCGACCCCAACGGCCTGGCCGGCGGACCGTCGCTCACCACTGGCGGACCGGCCAACCAGTTCAGCTGGAAGACCTACCCGGAGCGGCTGCAGGAGGCGGGCGTCAGCTGGAAGATCTACCGCCAGCCCGGCGGCCAGACCGGGGCGACCTTCGTCGCCGGCAAGATCGACGCGATCGCCGCCAACCCGGAGGTCTGGGCCAAGACCGTCTTCATCCTCTCCTACGACGAGAACGACGGGTACTTCGACCACGTCGTCCCGAAGACCCCGAAGCCCGGTACGCCGGACGAGTTCGTCCACAAGACCTCCAACACCGGCGTCGACGGCGGCGGCCTGCCGATCGGGCTCGGCTTCCGGGTGCCGTGCATCATCGTGTCGCCGTGGACGACCGGCGGGTACGTGTTCTCGGAGACCTCGGACCACACCTCGCAGCTGCGGTTCCTCGAGCACATCACCGGCGTCAAGGAGACCAACATCAGCCGCTGGCGGCGGGAGACCGTGGGCGACCTGACCGGCGCCTTCCGCTTCGGCGACTCCAAGAAGCACGCGCCGACGCTGCCGGACACCACGGGGCAGTACAACCTCGCGCAGTACCAGGCCGCGCAGCTCCCGCTCCCGCCACTGCCGGGGAGCAACCAGAAGGTTCCCCACCAGGAGAAGGGCCACCGGCCGCACATCGGCTGATCCTGCTGGACGCCGACGCGCCCCGGCCTTCCCGGCTCCCCGCGCCGCGGGGTGGTTGAGGCGGCCGGGGCAGTTGACCCGGCTCCGCTCAGCGGATCGTAGGGTGGCGGCATGCCGATCCGATTGGTCGGGCGACGGCCGGAGGTGAGTCCGGACCGGCTGCTCTCGGAGTGTGTGCCGCCACCGCGGTTCGCGGACGTGCGGTTCGCGACGTACCGGCCGGCGGCGGGGGAGCCAAGCCAGGCCGAGGCTCTCGGCGTACTGGTCGAGCGGGGCAGTGTGCTCGCCGAGCCGCGGCGGCAGAAGTCGTGGTGGCGGCGGGCTGCTCCCGAGACCGGGAAGCCGGGGATCTACCTCGACGGCGGGTTCGGCGTCGGCAAGACGCACCTCTTGGCGTCGCTGTGGCACGAGTCGGCCGGGCCGAAGATGTACTGCACGTTCGTCGAGCTGACCAACCTGGTCGGCGCGCTCGGAATGCGGACCGCGGTCGAGCAGCTGTCGGCGTACCGGCTGATCTGCATCGACGAGTTCGAGCTCGACGACCCCGGCGACACGGTCCTGATCTCGCGGCTGCTGCGACAGCTCGTCGACGCCGGGGTTCAGCTGGCCGCGACCTCGAACACGCTGCCCGACAAGCTCGGCGAGGGCCGCTTCCAGGCGACCGACTTCCTGCGCGAGATCCAGGCGTTGTCCGGGCACTTCGACGTACGCCGGATCGACGGCCCCGACTACCGGCACCGCGGCCTGCCGGTCGCGCCGACCCCGTGGACCGACGCGGCGGTCGAGGAGGCCGCTGCTGCGCGCAAGAACGCGTCGAGCGACCACTTCGTCGACCTTTACCACCACCTCGGCGAGCTCCACCCGAGCAAGTACGGCGCACTGCTCGACGGGGTGGAGACCGTCGGCATCACCGACGTCCGCGAGCTGACGGACGAGAACATCGCACTGCGCTTGGTGGTGCTCGCGGACCGGATGTACGACCGCGACATCCCGTTGCTGCACAGCGGTCTGCCGCTTGATCGGTTGTTTCCTGAGGCGATGCTCAAGGGTGGGTATCGCAAGAAGTACCTGCGTGCGCTGTCGCGTCTGATCGCGCTCGCGCACGTGGGGATGGACGCCTGAGAACCAGAGCGGCAACTCCGTCTGACACCGTTGTCTGCAACAAGCTGCAAATCCGCCGTGACCCAGGTCTCACCCCAGCCGTGGACGCCACTTCGCGGACCTCCGCACCGACTACGCTCCGGGCTTCAAGGTGCTGAGGGGGGTCCCAGTGCCATCACGTAGGACACTCAAGGAGCACATCGAATGATTCGTCGTACCCTCACGGCAGCGGTCGCCGTCCTCGGCATCGCCGCCGTGGCGCCGCTGTCGGCTTCGGCCGGCCGGCCGATCCCGCAGCCGGCGTTCAAGGCGCCGGTCGCCAACGCGCAGGCCGCGGGCACCTGCAACGTCTCGGTCCCCACCCGGGTGGCCATCAGCAAGCCGCTCCTGGTTCTGCCGGGCAAGGTCAGCGGTGACTGCAACCGGGCGGGCAACCAGTCGCTCTGGGTGCTCAACCACCCGTCCAAGGGCGATGTGAACTTCATCGGCTGGGACGCCGCCGACCCGGACCTGGACGGCACCTGGTGGGTCTACTCGACCGACGCGATCGGTACCCAGACCTTCCAGGGGCGCGGCAGCGGTAACGCCGACGGCACCACGTACACGCAGAACAGCGCTCCGACGACCGTCAAGCTGGCCGCCGGCGCCTGGATCTCGTCGTCGCGCACGGGTGACGTCGTGACCCTCAAGGGCACCTCGCTGCTGTACTCGGTCTCGAACAACGTCTTCTTCAAGCGCTCCGCCGCGGGCGTCTTCCAGTTCCGGGAGAAGGGCTCGACCACCTGGCAGACCCTCAAGGGTGGCCTGTGGACGAACTCGAAGGGTGAGGTCAGCCTTTCGTACAAGTACAGCAAGGTGCGGGACTACCGTTTCTCGCTGTACTCGACGTCGATCAGCTGGGACCTCGGCAGCGCGGTCACCACGCGCTGACGCCGTACCGCCTCCTGCCCTGTCCTCACCGGTTTGTCGGTGGGGATGGGGCAGGATGTTGTCATGGCGAAGAAAAAGGCTGACGGGTCAGGTGCCAGGCTGCTGGACGCGTTGCGGGTGCCGGTCGGACCGGTGGACCTGAGCGCTTACGACACCCGGGCGACCACCGGGTTCGACGGGTCGAAGGACGACGGCAAGGTCGCTCTCGACGCGCTCGGGGCCGAGGTGTCGGACTGGCAGGAGCGGCTCTTCGCCGAAGGGCGCAAGGGTGGCAACCGGTCGGTGCTGCTGGTGCTCCAGGGCATGGACACCTCCGGCAAGGGCGGTGTGATCCGGCACGGCGCGGGGCTGATGGACCCGCAGGGGCTGCGGATCACGTCCTTCAAGGCGCCGACGCCGGCCGAGAAGCGGCGCGGGTTCCTCTGGCGGATCCGGCAGGCGCTGCCCGGTCCGGGCATGATCGGGATCTTCGACCGGTCGCACTACGAGGACGTGCTGATCGCCCGGGTGCGGAACCTGGTCGCCCCGCCGGTCTGGACCCGGCGCTACGAGCAGATCAACGAGTTCGAGGCCGAGCTGGCCGCGAGCGGCGTGACGATCCTGAAGTGCTTCCTGCACATCTCCGCCGACCAGCAGAAGGAACGGCTGGCGGCGCGGCTCGACGACCCGACGAAGTACTGGAAGTACAACCCGGGCGACATCGACGAGCGCGAGCTCTGGCCGGCGTACGCCGACGCCTACCAGGCCGCGCTGGAGAACTGCAACGGCCCGGCGGCGCCCTGGTACGTGATCCCGAGCGACCGCAAGTGGTACCGGAACTGGGCCGTCACGACGCTGCTGACCGAGACGCTGCGCGATCTCGACCCGGAGTGGCCCAAGGCGGACTTCGACGTCGAGGGCGAGAAGGCACGGCTTGCGACCACCTGAGTGGTTGCCGGTCGAGTCGGGGGAGTCGGACACCGAGGTCTTCCGGCGAGCGGACGGTACGGCGTACGCGAAGATCGCGCCGGCGCACGGGGTCGAGGAGCTGCGGGCTGAGCGCGATCGCGTGCTCTGGCTGGCAGGGACCGGGATGCCCGGCGCTCAGGTCCTGGACTGGAGCGAGTCGGACGACGGCGCTCGCCTGGTGACGAGCGCTGTGCCTGGCGTGCCCGCGATCGACCTGCCGGTCGAGAAACGCCAGAGAGCGCTCCCTGCGATCTCGGCCGCGCTCCGAACCTTGCACGAGCTGCCCGACTGCCCGTTCACGCGGCCGCTCAGCGAGGTCGTCGACCAGGCGGCGGACGTCGTGCGGCGTGGTGCCGTGAACCCGGACTTCCTCCGCGACGAGGACCGGCAGTACCGGCCCGAGCAGCTGCTGCAGCGCGTCAAGGACGAGCAGCCGTACGCCGAGAAAACCGCCGAGCTCGTCGTCTGCCACGGCGACGCCTGTCTGCCGAACATCCTGCTCGACCCTGAGACGCTCGAGCTGACCGGCTTCATCGATCTCGGCCGGCTCGGCCTCGCCGACCGGTACAGCGATCTCGCGCTGATGGTCACGCAACTGCTCGACGAGTGGGATCTGCCCGCGGACGCGTTCCTGCGCGAGTACGGTCTGGAGGAGCCGGATCAGCGCCGGCTCGCCTTCTACCTCCAGCTGGACCCGCTCACCTGGGGGTGACCGCCGACCTGGGAGCGTGCGATGGAGACCTTGCGGACCGATGTCGTGGTGGTCGGGCTCGGCGCGTTCGGATCGGCTGCGCTCTGGCGATTGGCGGCGCGCGGCGCTGACGTGATCGGGATCGAGCGGCAGGCGATCGGGCACGCCCTCGGTTCGTCGCACGGGGTCACGCGGCTGTTCCGGATCGCCTGCATGGAGCACCCGGGACTCCCGCCGATCGCGCAGAAGTCGCTCGCGCTGTGGACCGACCTGGGCGCACAGACCGGTGAGGTGCTGATCGAGCAGACCGGCTCGCTCAACGCCGGTCCGCCGGGGAGTGAGCCGGTGGCCGGCGCGCTCGCGGCGGCGCGCACTGCCGGCGTACCGGTTGAAGAGCTGGACCACGCCGCGTTGGCGGCGCGTCAGCCGCAGTACGGCGCGCTCGGCGCGGACGACGTGGGGGTGTGGGATCCGGGCGCCGGCCTGTGCTTCCCGGAGCCGATCGTGC
Organism: Kribbella sp. NPDC051770; assembly: GCF_040681455.1. Taxonomy (NCBI): domain Bacteria; kingdom Bacillati; phylum Actinomycetota; class Actinomycetes; order Propionibacteriales; family Kribbellaceae; genus Kribbella; species Kribbella sp. NPDC051770. Next base: position 400,866 of record NZ_JBFAYT010000008.1, read on the forward strand.
GCGCGCAGGTCGAGGCCGCGCGGGAGCTCGGCGCGAAGGTGTTCGCGCACACGCTCGTCACCGCGGTCGAGGTCGAGCGCGACGGCGTCCTGGTCCGTACGCCGACCGTCGAGATCCGCGCCCAGCGCGCCGTCGTCGCAACCGGCGCCTGGCTCGGCAAGGTCGTCCCCGGCCTCCCGCTCGTCCCGCGGCGTACTCCGCTGTACTGGTTCGAGCCCCGCGACCCGGGATCGGACGAGTTCACGCTGGAGCGCTTCCCGGCGTTCATCTGGCAGCGCACCGGCGGCATCGGCTTCTGGGGCCATGGCTCCGGCGACGGCTACGGCGTGAAGCTCGGCCTCGAGCACGACGGCCACGTCGCCGGCACCCCGTTCGCCGACGCCGACGAGGTCGACCGCTACGTCCACCCGCGCGCCGACGTCGACGAGATCTCGACCGCGGTCTCCGAGGCGTTCCCCGGCCTCGACCCGATCCCGGTGAAGCTCCTCCCGTGCATCGTCACCGACTCACCCGACGGCCAGTTCCTGATCGGCCGCTCTGACGACACCGACCGCCTGGTCATCGCCGGCGGCGACTCCGGCCACGGCTTCAAACACGCAGCCGGCCTCGGCGAGCTCCTCGCCCAGCTCACGCTGGACGAACCGACGTACTGCGACACCACGTTCCTCGACCCGCGCCGGTTCACGCCGACGCCCACCACCCACTAATCTCCGCCCGCGCGCCGCGGCTGAGCGCACGGACCTGGCGGTCAGACGACTTGGTGGGTGGTGGACGTCGGCGGTCGCACGACCAGTACGGCGACCAGCGCCGCCATCACCAGCGCGGTGAGCGCGAACGGGAAGGGCAGGACCGGGTCGAGGAGGACCACCACGACGCCGAGGGGGAGGACGGTGTTGACGACCCGGTCGGCGTTCTCGCGCAGGGCGATCCACCAGATGCCGAGGACGAAGACGGCGACCGGGACCGTCACCGTGAAGGACGCGGCGACCTCGCTGAGCTTGCTGTGGTGGGTCAGGACGTCGATCTCGACCTCGATCCCGGCCGAGAACGCGCCCGCGGCGGCGAACACGAAGTAGTGCACGTAGCCGTAGCGCAGCGAGCGGGCGAACGACGTGATCGCGTGGTGGTGCGGCGGCCAGAAGTAGATCCACCACAGCGCCGCGGTGACGACCAGCGTCAGGACCGAGATCGCCACCAGCGACGGCAGCGACTCGTGCTCGTGCACGGCCTCGATGATCGCGTTCGCCGAGGCGAGCAGGCTCTCGCCGAGCAGGATCAGCGTGAACAGCCCGTACCGCTCGGTGATGTGGTGCGGGTGCCACGGCGTTGTCCGACCGCCGAACTTCTCCGCGACCACCGGGACCGAGATCTCGGCCGCGATCAGCACGAACAGGAACGCGACCGCGAACGGCCCGGACATCAGCAGCCAGAGCAGCCACAGCACCTGGCAGATCGCGATCCCGCCGGCGTAGAGCAGAGTCGTCCGGCGCAGGTCGCCAGGCAGGCGGGAGGCGCGCAGCCACTGCGCGATCATCGCCACCCGCATCACGACGTACGCGAGGACGAGGATCCGGAAGTCGTTCTCGAAGGCCGGCTCGATGCCCGCGGCGAAGACGAGCACACCACCCATCTGGACGAAGGTGAGCACCCGGTAGAGCCAGTCGTCGGTGGCGAACGACGTGGCGAACCAGGTGAAGTTCATCCAGGCCCACCAGATCCCGAAGAACACCATCGCGTACGACGCGAGCCCGTCGAGCACGTGCTTCTCGGTCAGCGAGTGGTGCAGCTGCACGGCGGCGATACTCACCGCCACCACGAACACGAGATCGAAGAACAGCTCCAGCGAGGACGCCGTACGGCCGGGTTCCTCGGGGTCGCGGGGACGCATCGGCAGCAGGCGTGAGCGGGTCAGTTCACCGGCGGTCATGCCCTCGATGGTGCCAGCAACAAGTACCGGGTGCCCTGAAGGACACCCGGTACTTGTCTGAACGGATCAGGCGGTGCGGACCAGCTGCGGACGCGGCGCGGGAGCGGCCAGCGTGAGCAGGTCGAGGCCGGCGACGCCGTACCGGAGCATCACCAGGCGCGCGACCTCGGCACTGACGCCCAGCGGCCGCGAGACCGCGACGGCACCCGCCTTGCGAGCAGTCGTCTCCGCGCGGTCTGGAAGCACGCCGGGGGCAAGGAAGAAGGAGCCCACGGCAACGTGCCGCCGGCCCTCCAGCCGCCACTGCAGCACGGCCTCGGCCGGGCTCGGCGACGCGGCGGTGGTGAAGGCCGCGGTGACCGGCAGCTTGTGCCGCTGACCCCAGAGCCGCGCGAGCCGGGTCACGGCCGCGTTCGCCTGCGCGTCGCTGGAACCGGCGCAGGCCAGCACGAGCGCGTCCAGCTCCCGCACCCGCCCGTCCTTGAGCTCGGCGCGCATCCGCCGGTCGAGCACGTCGAGCAGCGTCTCGTCGTACCCGAGCACGTCGGAGGCGATGATCCGCAGGTTCGGGAACCGGCCGCGTGCCTCGTCAACGACGGCTGGGATGTCGACGCGGGCGTGGAAGGCGGTCGACAGCAGCAGCGGCAGGATCACGACCTCCTCGACCCCTTCGGCGGCGAGCTTGCCGATCACCTGGTACGGCGTGGGCGGGCAGTGGTCGAGGAAGGAGGCTTCGATCCGCAGGTCGTCACGCATCTCCCGCAGGCACGAGACCAGCGAGTGGACGGTGGCGGCCGAGCGCGGGTCGCGGCTGCCGTGGGCGAGGACTACGAGCGCAGGAGCGGTCACAGCAGTTCCCCTTCTTCTTCGTCGATCATGCCGGCTGCGAGCGTCCATCCGTCGTGGGCGTCGATCAGCAGGAAGGATCCGGTGATGGTGTTGCTGGCGTACGGATCGGCGGCCAGCGGTGCGGCGATCTTGAGCTGCACCTTGCCGATGTCGTTCAGGTCGAGCCCGGCGGCGTCGATGACTCCGAGCGTGTCGAGGTCGAGGACCCCGTTGATCTTGGTGACGATCGCCTGGGCGGTCGTGGTGGTGTGCTTGATCAGCAGCCGAGCGCCCACGGCCAGCGGGCGGTCGGACAGCCAGCACACGGTGGCCGACAGTTCCCGGCGGGTGCCGGGGGAGGAGTCGGCGGCGACGATGACCGAGCCGCGGGCCACGTCGATGTCGTCGGCGAGCCGGACCGTGACGGCCTCTCCGGCGACGGCCGAGGGACGCTCGGCGACCGCGGTCGCGGTCGCGCTGACCACGGCCCGGTCGATGCCGGCCACCGACGTACGGCGTCCGGCCGGCAGCACGATCACCTGGTCGCCGACCGAGACGGTGCCGGAGGCGACCGTTCCGGTGTAGCCGCGGTAGTCGCGGTACTGGTTGTCGGTCTGCGGGCGGATCACGTACTGGACCGGGAACCGCAGCGGCTGGCCGGAGGCGTCGGAGCGCCCGGAAGCGCTCTCCAGGAACTCCAGCAGCGTCGGGCCGTCGTACCAGGAGGTGGTCGCGGAGTGCTCGACGACGTTGTCGCCGACCAGCGCCGAGACCGGGATCGCCTGGACGTCGGCGATGCCGAGCTGGTCGGCGAGCTCGGAGACGTCCTTGCTGATGCCGCGGAAGACGGCCTCGTCGTAGCCGACCAGGTCGATCTTGTTCACGGCCAGGACGACGTGCGGGACGCGGAGCAGTCCGGCGACGGCGAGGTGGCGCCGGGTCTGCTCCAGTACGCCGTGCCGCGCGTCGACCAGGATGATCACGACGTCGGCGGTCGAGGCGCCGGTGACCGTGTTCCGCGTGTACTGCACGTGCCCGGGGCAGTCGGCCAGGATGAACGAGCGCTTGTCGGTGGCGAAGTACCGGTAGGCGACGTCGATGGTGATGCCCTGCTCGCGTTCGGCGCGCAGGCCGTCGGTGAGCAGTGCGAAGTCGAAGTCGCCGCCGCGGGCCTCGGACACGGTCTGCACGTGCGCGATCTGGTCGGCGAGGATCGCCTTGCAGTCGTGCAGCAGCCGGCCGACCAGCGTCGACTTGCCGTCGTCCACGGACCCGGCTGTTGCCAGCCGCAACAGCTTGCGCTGCGCGAGCTGCTCGAGCTCGGCGACCGGTGCTTGAGTGGTGCTCATCAGAAGTACCCCTCCCGCTTGCGGTCTTCCATGGCGGCCTCGCTGGCCCGGTCGTCGGCGCGGGTGGCCCCGCGCTCGGTGATCTCGCTGGCCGCGACCTCGATCACGACCTCCGCGGGGGAGGTCGCGGTCGAGGCGACGGCGCCGGTGCAGGACATGTCACCGACGGTCCGGTACCGGACCACGCGCTGCTCGACGGTCTCGCCGGCGCGCGGCTGGGAGTAGGGGCCGACGGCAAGCAGCATGCCGTCGCGCTCGAACACGTCCCGCTCGTGGGCGTAGTAGATGCTCGGAAGCGGGATCTCCTCGCGGGCGATGTAGCTCCAGATGTCCAGCTCGGTCCAGTTCGACAGCGGGAACACCCGGACATGCTCACCCGGCCGGTGCTTGCCGTTGTACAGCGACCACAGCTCGGGGCGCTGGTTGCGCGGGTCCCACTGACCGAACTCGTCACGCAAGCTGAAAATCCGCTCCTTCGCCCGAGCGCGCTCCTCGTCACGCCGCCCACCGCCGAACACGGCGTCGAAGCGGTGCGCGTTGATCGCGTCCAGCAGCGGGACGGTCTGCAACTGGTTGCGGATGCCGTCGTTGCGCTCCCGCAGCCGGCCGTCAGCCAGGTAGTCCTCGACCCGGGCCACCTCGAGCCGCAGCCCGAGCGCGCCGACAGTCGCGTCGCGGTAGTCGAGCACCTCGGGGAAGTTGTGCCCGGTGTCCACGTGCAGCAAGCTGAACGGCACCCCGGCCGGCGCGAACGCCTTCCGCGCCAGGTGCAGCATCACGATCGAGTCCTTGCCACCGGAGAACAGGATCACCGGCCGCTCGAACTCCGCCGCCACCTCCCGAAACACGTGGATCGACTCGCTCTCCAGAGCGTCGAGCTCGGTGACCGTTGCCGTCCCGCTCATGTGTGGAGCCCGCATTCGATCTTGCCCTGGCCGGCCCAGCGGCCGCTGCGCGGGTCTTCGCCCGGCGCGACCTGCTTGGTGCACGGCTGGCAGCCGATCGACGGGTAGCCGTCGTACTGGAGCAGGTTGACCAGGACGCCGTTGTCGGTGATGTAGCCGTCGAGGTCTTCCTGGGTCCACGGCGCGATCGGGTTCAGCTTGACCATGTCGCGCTTCTCGTCGTACTCGACGACCTGGGTGTTGGCGCGGGTCGGCGCTTCCTCCCGGCGTACGCCGGTGACCCAGGCCTTGTAACCGGACAGCACCCGGTTCAGCGGCTCGACCTTGCGCAGCGCGCAGCACTTGTCCGGCGCGGTCGCGAACAGGTCCTTGCCGTACTCCGCGTCCTGCTCCTCGACGGTCTGCTTCGGGGTCGCGTTGATCAGGTTGATCGGCAGCGTCGCGGCGACCGCGTCCCGGGTGCCGATCGTCTCGACGAAGTGGTAGCCGGTGTCGAGGAACAGCACGTCGATGCCGGGGGCAACCTCGGCGGCCAGGTGCGGGAGGGCCCCGTCGGCCATCGACGCGGTCACCACCAGCTCGGGGCCGAAGGTCTCGTGCGCCCAGGCCAGCACCTCTTGCGCCGAGGCGTCGGCTAGTCGTTCGTTCGCCTCCTCGGCGAGCGTCTTCAGGTCTGTACTCATTCCACCGTCACCCGCAGTCCGATCATCTTGAGCTGGAACACCCGTGCACACGGCCGGCACTCCCAGGCGCCGTGCCCTTCCTCCGACGGACGAAGGTCCTCGTCCCCGCAGTACGGGCAGTAGAGAGGTGCAGCGCGTTCACTCACGTCAAAGCCTCCTCTTCGGCACGGACGACCCACTGGGCGAACCGCTCGCCCTCGGACCGCTCTTTCAGGTAGTTCTGGGTGATGCGTTCGATGTAGTCGGTGAGCCCGTCCGAGGTCACCTTGTGGCCGCGCAGCTTGCGGCCGAAGCCGGCGTCCAGGCCGAGCCCGCCGCCGAGGTGCACCTGGTAGCCGGGCACCTGGTTGCCGTCGGGGCCCATCACCAGCTGGCCCTTCAGGCCGATGTCGGCGACCTGGATCCGGGCGCACGAGTTCGGACAGCCGTTCACGTTCACCGTGATCGGTACGTCGAGGTCGGGGATCCGCTCCTCGAGGTCGTCGATCAGCTGGGCCGCACGGGCCTTGGTCTCGACGATCGCGAGCTTGCAGAACTCGATCCCGGTGCAGGCCATCGTGTTCCGCCGCCAGCCCGACGGCCGGGCCTGGAACCCGAGGTCGGCCAGCTGGGCGACCAGCGACTCGACCTTGGCCTCCGGGACGTCCAGCACGATCAGCTTCTGCTGCGCGGTGGTCCGGATCCGGTCCGAGCCGTGCGCGGCGACGACCTTGGCCAGCTGCGACAGCTGCGATCCGGAGACCCGGCCGACGACCGGCGCGACGCCGACGTAGTACAGGCCGTCCTTCTGCCGGTGCACGCCGACGTGGTCACCCTGTACGGCGGGAACCTCGGGCGCCGGGCCGTCGATCAGCTTCCGGCCGAGGTACTTGTCCGACTCCAGCACCTCGCGGAACTTGTCGATGCCCCAGTCGGCGACCAGGTACTTCAGCCGGGCCCGGTTGCGCAGGCGGCGGTAGCCGTAGTCGCGGAAGATGCTGACGACGCCCTTCCAGGCCAGGTGCACCTCGTCGATCGGGATCCAGGCCCCGACGCGCTGAGCGAGCATCGGGGTGGTGGACAGCCCGCCGCCGACCCACAGGTCGAAGCCGGGGCCGTGCTCGGGGTGCACGACGCCGACGAAGCTGATGTCGTTCACCTCGGGCACCACGTCGTGCGACGGGTGGCCGGTCATCGCGGTCTTGAACTTGCGCGGCAGGTTGGAGAACTCGGTGCTGCCGATGTACTTCTCGACGATCTCGTCGACCGCCGGGGTCGGGTCGATGATCTCGTCGGCGGCGATCCCCGCGACCGGGCTGGAGATGATCACCCGCGGGACGTCGCCGCAGGCCTCGGTCGTGTAGAGGCCGACGGCTTCGAGCTTCTCCCAGATGGCGGGCACGTCCTCGACCCGGATCCAGTGCAGCTGGATGTTCTGCCGGTCGGTGATGTCGGCGGTGTCGCGCGCGTAGGTGCTGGACACCTCGGCGATCACCTCGAGCTGCTCGGTGGTCAGCTGACCGCCCTCGATCCGGACCCGGAGCATGAAGTACTTGTCGTCCAGCTCCTCCGGCTCCAGGGTCGCGGTCTTGCCGCCGTCGATCCCGGGCTTGCGCTGGGTGTAGAGACCCCACCAGCGGAACCGGCCGCGCAGGTCGGCCGGGTCGATCGAGTCGAACCCGCCGTGGGCGTAGATGTTCTCGATCCGGGCCCGGACGTTCAGGCCGTCGTCGTTCTTCTTGTTCTCCTCGTTCTTGTTCAGCGGCTCGCGGTAGCCGAGCGCCCACTGACCTTCACCCTTGCCCTTGCGGGGGCGGGCGGGCTTACGCGGAGGATCAGTTCTGGGTGCAGAGGTGACGCCAGTCATCTGGGGGCGTGTCCTTGTCTCTACAGACAGGTGCGCTCTCGCGATGGAGGCTCGAAACGTCGTCGGTTCGATCCGGTCTGCGCGGTGCGCACCCAGCGGTTGATCAGGTGATCAGGGGGCCGTGAGGGGCCCGGGCAGGGTGGCTGTCAGATCATCGAAGGACAACAGATGGCGCTGCGCATCCGCCCGAGGTCGACATGAATGCGACCTACGAGGTGGGTGGTCCGGGCAGCGAGCATGCTCACAACCATCAGCGCAGGCGACTGACAAATCAACTCTCTATCCTGCATCGCGAGATGCGTTCTCACGATGTGGATAAGTGCACCGGGTCGGTCGAGATTGTTTCGCGCTCAAATCGTGATCTGCAAGAACTATTGCACAAGACTTCTTGTCATGCGTACCGTGGTGGCATGAGCCCCGCGAACCGGCGCACCGCCGACCCGTCCGTGATCGCCGCGATCCACCATCCGCTGCGCCGCCGGCTGATCGACCTGCTCGGGGTGAACGGTCCGGCGACCGCCTCGCGGCTGGCCGAGGCGACCGGGGAGCTGGTCGGGAACGTGAGTCACCACCTGAAGGTGCTGGCCGCCGCGGGGGTGATCGAGGAGGCGCCGGAGCTGGCCCGGACCCGGCGCGAGCGGTGGTGGCGGTCGGCGAAGGCGTCGTACTCGTGGTCGATCGCCGACGCCGGGGGAGACCCGGCGGGCGAGCTGGTCGCGGAGACGGCCGAGGAGAGCAATCTCACCCACCACACGACGAAGGTCCGGCAGTGGTTCGGGCTGCGGTCGGAGTACGACGAGCCGTGGGTCCGGGCTGCGCTGTCGACCGAGAGCTGGGTCACGGTGACGCCGGAACGGCTGGAGGAGCTCGGGGCGCGGATCAGCGCCGTGATCCAGGAGTACGCCGATGCGCCGTCCGAGGGTGCGGAGGCGCACCCCGTTTTCGTCTTCGCGCACGCCGTACCGGCCCGGCCGTGACTGCGCTCACGGTCGACCTGCCGCCCCTGCGCCGGGATCGGCGGGTACAGGCCTGGATCCTCTCCGCGGGGATCTCGCAGGCCGGCGACGTCGCCTGGTACGTCGGCCTCGCGTGGAGCGCGACCCAGGTGACCTCACCGGCCGGCGCCGGCCTGGTGATGGGCATCGGCGCTCTGCCGCGCGCGCTCGTGCTGCTGTGGGGCGGCGCCCTGGCCGACCGCCTCGACGCCCGCCGCACGATGATCGTCGCCAACCTCGGCCGGATCCTGGTGCTGGCCGGCGCCGCGGCGGTGACCGCGCTCTCGGGGATCTCGCTCGCGCTCCTGCTGGTCGTCGCCGTGCTGTTCGGCGTCGTCGACGCGCTCTACGCCCCGGCTTCGGGGACGATGCCGCGCCGGATGGTGCACCCCGACGACCTGGTGAAGCTTGCTGCGGGCACCCAGTTGGCGAACCGGTTGGCGGTCTTCGCCGGTGCCCCGCTCGGCGGCTTCCTGGTCGCCCACGGCGGCCTCGCCGCGGTCATGGTGGTGAACGCGATCTCGTTCGCGGTGATCGCCGTCGCGCTGCTGTGGGTGGTCCGCCCGCGCCTTCCGCAGGTCCGGTCGGAAGGGACGTCGGTCCGCGCGGATCTGCGGGCCGGTTTCGGCTACCTGCGCCGCGACCTCCCGGCGCGAACGCTGGTGATCGCGTTCTTCGGACTCAACCTGTGCGTCGGCCCGGTTCTCGCCGTCGGCCTCGTTCAGCGGACGTCGGCCGCCGGCTGGGGCGCCGGGGCGCTGGGTCTCTTCCAGGCCTGCTCGGGCCTGCTCGCCGCGGCGGGCGCCGTCCTGGCGATGCGCTGGAAGCCGTCCAACCTCGCGCGGGCCGGGCTGCTCGCGCTCATCCTGCAAGCGGCCGGATGTGCGGCGATCGGCGTCGTCCCGCGGGCCGGTGTCTTCGTCGCGATGGGCGTCATCGGCTTCACCGCCGGCCTCGCGTCGGCCCAGTTGTCCGCGGCGTTCCAGCAGACCATCGCCCCGGCGTACCTGGGGCGGACGAGCAGCATCGTGAGCCTGTCCGACGACGCCCTGATGCCGGTCGCGATGACCGCGTTCGGCGCGTTGATCTCAGTGGCCGGGATCCCGTTCGCCTGCGGCCTGCTCGGCGCGGTCTTCGCGCTCTTGATGATCTGGTCGGCGAGCCGTTTGGATGGGGTGGCATGAAGACGATCCTGTTCGCGTACCGTGTGAGCGACCTGGAGCGCTCCCTGCCGTTCTACCGGGCGCTCGGCTACACCCAGCTCGGCGACGTGATCGACGCCGGCGACGCCCGTCTGGTCTGGCTGAAGCTGCCGGACGAGTCGAGCGTGTCGTTGGAGCTGGTGCATCGCCCGGCCGACGGCCCGGTCGGGCCCGGCGGCTTCCAGCACCTGGCGATCGACGTAGGCACGCTCGGTCTGGCGCTCGACCGCCTGCGGGCCGCCGGCCTGACGCCGAGCGAACCGGAGCTTCCAGCCGGCCCGGACGGCCCGAAGACCGCGTGGCTCGTCGATCCCGACGGCTACCGGATCGAGCTGGTCGAGTGGCCGGCCGGGGCCGGCGAGGTCTGAAGTCTTGCTGGTGAGCGAGTCGGGCGCTACTTTGTGGCGACCGATAGGAAGGTTTCCTAACGGTTAATCGTCGAGGAGCCGACCGATGCGCCCCCTCCGCCGTACCGTCGTACCGCTCGTTGTGGCCGCGAACCTGGTGCTGGCGATGACGACCACCTCCGCCGCTGCGCCGTCCGCTGCCGGGTTGGTGCGGATCAACCAGCTCGGGTACGCCGCCGGCGCTGCGAAGGTCGGGTACCTGATGAGCGGCTCGGCTTCGGCCGGGGCGAAGTTCTCGGTGCTCGATCGGTGGGGGCGGCGGGTACTGACCGGGCGGGTGGGCACGGACGCGGGGGAGTGGAACGCGGCTTACCCGCATGTGCACCAGTTGGACTTCTCGGCGCTGCGGCGGCCGGGGAAGTACCGGGTGCAGGTCGATGGGTCGGTTTCGCCTGAGTTCGAGGTGAAGGTCGGGGACGGGCTGGAGAAGTCGGCTGCCGACAAGGCTGTCGGGTTCTTCACCGAGCAACGCGACGGCGCGGAGGTGCCGAGCGGTCCGCTCGGGCGCAAGCCGGCGCACCTCACCGACCGGGCTGCCTCGGTGTACGACTGGCCTGTCTTCACCGGACCTGACACGGATCAAACGACCGGGGAGCTGCAGCGCGTCGGCGGTCCGGTCGACGTCTCGGGAGGCTGGTACGACGCCGGCGACTACCTCAAGTTCACCCACATCGCGGCGTACTCGGACTCGTTGCTCTGGGCATCGGCCCGGGACGGCGGCCGGCTGAATCCCCAGCTGCTGAAGGAAGCCCGGCACGGCCTCGACTGGCTCGACAAGATGTGGGACGAGCGGACGAAGACCCTCTACATCCAGGTCGGCATCGGCACCGGCAACGTCGAGGGCACCTTCGTCGGCGACCACGACATCTGGCGACTGCCAGAGGTCGACGACACGCTCTCTGCCCCGGGAGAGCGCTTCCTCAAGAACCGCCCGGTCTTCCGTGCCGGGGCGCCCGGCGAGCTGATCAGCCCGAACCTCGCCGGCCGGACAGCGGCCGCGTTCGCTCTCGCCGCCCAGGTCGAGCTGAACCCGCTCAAGGCGCGCCGCCTGCTCGACACCGCCGCGCAGATCTACGCCCAGGCCAAGACGACCGGCGTCACGCAGCTCGTCACCTCGCTCCCGTTCGCGTTCTACCCGGAGAGCGCCTGGCGCGACGACCTCGAGCTCGGCGCCGCCGAGCTGGCGCTGGCCGCCCAGAAGCTCCGCGACCCGCGCGCCCGGGGCTGGCTGCAGAAGGCCGGCTACTGGGCCGGCCAGTACCTCGAGCACGAAGCCGGCGGCGACACCTTCAACCTGTACGACGTGAGCGCGCTCGCCCACACCGACCTGATCCGCGCGGCCCGGGCAGATCACCGGATCGCGCTCTCCGCCGCAGATGGTCGGAACACGCTCACCGGCGCAGATCACCAGATCGCGCTCTCCGGCGCAGATCGCGGATCCGCTCACCGACCGCAGGTCAACGTGGCCGCGCTCGCCGCGGATCTGCGCGCGCAGCTGGATCTCGGCGTCCGGCGCGCGGCGGACGAGCCGTTCGGCGCGGGCGCGCAGTACGACAACTTCGACGCCGTCCCGCACGCCTTCGGCCTGGCCGCGACCGCGCGGCTCTACCGCTCCGTCACCGGCGACCGCCGCTACGACACCTTCGGCGCCGAGCAGCTGGACTGGAACTTCGGCGCGAACCCGTGGGGCGTCCCGTTCATGATCGGCGTCGGTGAGCACGTCGAGCGCTGCCCGCACCACCAGATCGCGAACATCAAGAACCGGCCGCTGATCGGTGCCGTGGTCAACGGCCCGAACTCCGCCGACCTCTTCGAGGAAGGCCTCGGCGACAACCTCGACAACATGCGCCCCTGCCCGTCGAACGGTGTCGACCGCTACGAACCCTTCACCGGCAAGGGTTCCCGCTACGTCGACGACGTCCGCTCCTGGCAGTCCTCCGAGCCGGCCGACGACTTCGCCGCGATCGCGGTCTACGCGCTGAACCTCTGACGGCCCTCCGCCGAGCCTGGGGGTCGGCGGACGCGAAGAGCGCGTGCTGCCCGGAGGCGGCACGCGCTCTTGCTGGTGGTGCTCAGTTCAGGTCGAGGCCCGGGTAGAGCGGGTGCTTGTCGAGCAGCTCGGCCGAGGCCGCGCGGACCTTGTCGGCGACACCGTCGGCGAGCACGTACTTCGCCTTCGAGGGCGCACCGGCCGACGTGGTGGTCGGGGTGACGCTGGACAGGACGTCGACCATCAGCTCGGCGACGCGGTCGAACTCGTCGCCGCCGAAGCCGCGGGTGGTCAGCGCCGGTGTACCGATCCGGACGCCCGAGGTGTACCAGGCGCCGTTCGGGTCGCGCGGGACCGCGTTGCGGTTGGTGACGATGCCGGCGTCGAGCAGCGCCGACTCGGCCTGCCGCCCGGTGATCCCGTACGACGAGACGTCGAGCAGCACCAGGTGGTTCTCGGTGCCGTCGGTGACGAGCTTGACGCCGCGCTTCATCAGGCCCTCGGCCAGCGACACCGCGTTGTCGGCGACGTTCTGCGCGTACGTCTGGAACTCGGGCTGACGGGCCTCGGCCAGCGCGACGGCCTTGGCCGCCATCACCTGGCTGAGCGGGCCACCGAGCACCATCGGGCAGCCGCGGTCGACGGCGTCGGCGTACTCGGGCTGGCACAGCACCATGCCACCGCGCGGGCCGCGCAGCGACTTGTGCGTGGTGGTGGTGGTGACGTGCGCGTGCGGGACCGGGTCGAAGTCGCCGGTGAAGACCTTGCCCGCGACCAGGCCGGCGAAGTGCGCCATGTCGACCATCAGCGTCGCGCCGACCTCGTCGGCGATCTCGCGCATCTTGGCGAAGTCGACCTTGCGCGGGTACGCCGAGTAGCCGGCGATCAGGATCAGCGGCTTGAACTCGCGCGCGGTGGCGGCGACCTTGTCGTAGTCGAGCAGCCCGGTCTCCGGGTCGGTGCCGTACGAGCTCTGGTGGAACATCTTGCCGGAGATGTTCGGGCGGAAACCGTGCGTCAGGTGACCGCCGGCGTCCAGCGACATGCCGAGCATCTTCTGGTCGCCGAGCGCCTTGCGGAGCTTGGTCCAGTCCTCGTCGGACAGGTCGTTGACGTGCTTCGCGCCGACCTCGGCCAGGGCCGGCGACTCGATCCGCTGGGCCAGGATCGCCCAGAAGGCGACCAGGTTGGCGTCGATGCCGGAGTGCGGCTGGACGTAGGCGTGCGGGGCGCCGAACAGGGCCTTGGCGTGGTCGGCGGCGGCCTGCTCGACGGTGTCGACGTTCTGGCAGCCGGCGTAGAAGCGGTGCCCGACGGTGCCCTCGGCGTACTTGTCCGAGAGCCAGTTGCCCATCGTGAGCAGGGTGGCCGGGGAGGCGTAGTTCTCGCTGGCGATCAGCTTCAGCGAGGAGCGCTGGTCCTCGAGCTCGGCCTTGATGGCGCCCGCGATGGTGGGCTCCACGGCGCCGATCACCTCGAGCGCGTTGCGGTAGGCGGCCGACGCCTTCGCGGCGTCGAAGGGTTGAGTCATCGTCGTCTCTCCTGAGGTTCGCACTTGTCGCGGCACCCAGGCGCACGGTGCCGGCGTCTTCAAGCTCCCCGGTGGTTGTCCACCTCACGCGCCAGTCGCGGTGGTAACCCTAGCGTGCTCAGGACCTCACGACAGGACGCGGTCGACTATCGAACCGAACGGTGTCGTCCGCGGCAGCGTCCCGAACACACCACCCCAGTCACCGGCCAGCCGCGAGGCCACGAAAGCGTCTGCCACGTCAGGTGTCGAGTACCTCACCAGCAACGACGCCTGCAGGCACGCGGCCATCCGCGCCGCCAGCCGGCGCGCGCCCGCTTCGGCCTCGGAAACATCGGAGAGCGCTTCCAGTACGTCGGTCACGGCCGCGTCGAGCCGGTGGTCGGCGCCTTGTGCTTGGCCGACTTCAGTCAGCCAGGCCTGCAGAGACTCCGGGCGCCGCAGCGCACGCAGTACGTCGAGCGCGTTGACCGTGCCCGAGCCTTCCCAGATCGAGTTCAGCGGGGACTCGCGGAACAGCAGCGGCAGCCCCGACTCCTCGACGTACCCGTTGCCGCCCAGGCACTCCAGCGCCTCGGCGACCATCATCGGCGTCCGCTTGCAGACCCAGAACTTGGCCAGCGGGAGCGCGATCCGGCGGAACGCCTTGGCCTGCTCGTCCCCTGACTCGGAGGCGTCGACCGCGGCCGCGAGACGCATCGAGAGAGCGGTTGCTGCCTCGCTCTCGATCGCGAGGTCGGCCAGGACGTTGCGCATGGCGGGCTTGTCGCGGAGGAGGTCGCCGAAGGCGCTCCGGTACGACGTGTGCCAGGTCGCCTCGACGAGCGCGCGACGCATCAGCGCCGCCGAGCCGAGCACGCAGTCCAGGCGGGTCGCGGCGACCATCTCGATGATCGTGCGCACCCCGGCGCCTTCGTCGCCGAGTCGGTAGCCGATGGTGTTGCGGAACTCGACCTCGCTGGAGGCGTTGGAGCGGTTGCCGAGCTTGTCCTTGAGCCGCTGCAGCGCGAAGACGTTCCGGTTGCCGTCGGCAAGGACGCGGGGGACGACGAAGCAGCTCAGGCCCTCGGGAGCCTGGGCGAGGACGAGGAAGACGTCGGCCTGGGGGGCTGAGCAGAACCACTTGTGGCCGGTCAGCAGGTACTCGTCGCCGTCACCGGTCGGGGTCGCGGCGCCGAGGCCGCCCGCGTCGCGGCCGGTCGGGGTCGCCGCGCCGAGGCTGCCCGAGTTGGCGCCCGAGCCGCCGCCGCGGCCGGTCGGCGTCGCGGTGGTGAGGTTCGCGCGCACGTCCGAGCCGCCCTGCTTCTCGGTCATCCCCATCCCGGCGAGCACACCGTGCTTCTGCCCGACCGGGAGCCGCCGCGAGTCGTACTCGGTCGCGGCCAACGCCGGAACCCATTGTGCGGACAAGGTTTCCGACGCGCGCAGCGCCGGCACCGCGGCGTACGACATCGAGATCGGGCAGCCATGACCCGGCTCGACCTGCGACCAGACGTAGAACCCGGCGGCTCTCCGCAGGTGCGGCGACGACTCGGTGCTGGTCCAGGGCGCCGCCTGCAGGCCGAAGCCGACGGCCCGGTCCATCAGCCAGTGCCACGACGGGTGAAACTCGACCTCGTCGATCCGGTGGCCGTAACGATCGTGCGTCTTCAGCGCCGGCGAGTTCTGGTTCGCCGGAAGAGCATGAGAGAGCGCTTCCTGCGATCCCGCCAGTTCTCCCACCGCCGAGAGGGCCGGATCTTTCACCAGGTCCGCATGCGGGCGCAGAGCGTCACCGAGGGACGCGTCCTGGGTGAAGAAGTTCACTCCCTGGAGTGGGGGAGCCTGATTCGTTACCGCGAATGGGTCCGCCATGTCAGTACGGTAAGCGGTATGGCACGCTCTGGGTCAGCGCGAGGCGGTGGGACGTCGGTCTCACTCGCCTGGGTGCGACGTATCCCCGCGACGACCTGGAAGCTGATCACCCAGACCGTCGGCACCTGTCTGCGCTACCGGGTCACCGGCCTGGCCGCCGAGGGAGCGTTCTTCGCGATCCTCTCGCTGCCGCCGCTGATCTTCGGGCTGGCCGGCTCGATCGGTTTCATCGCCAGCCGGTACTTCGAGGTCGAGACGATCGAGGACATCAAGATCCAGATCGCCGATCTGGCCGCCCGCGCGCTGACCGACGACTCGGTCAAGACCGTGATCGTGCCGACCCTGAACCAGGTCCTCAACGGCGGCCGCCCGGACGTCATCTCGATCGGTTTCGTGCTCGCGCTCTGGTCCGGCAGCCGGGCGCTGAACGTGTTCGTCGACACCATCACGATCATGTACGGGATGGGCGGCAAGCGCGGTATCGTCCGGACCCGCGCGCTGTCGTTCAGCCTGTACTGCGCGGCGCTGGTGATCGGCGTCATCGTGCTCCCGCTGGTCCTGGCCGGCCCGGACGCGGTCGACGCGCTGCTGCCGCACCGGCTCGACTTCCTGAACCAGCTGTACTGGCCGGTCGTGACGATCCTGTCGGCAGGCTTCCTGAACACGCTGTACCACCTGTCGGTCCCGGTCCGGACGCCGTGGGTCTCCGACCTGCCGGGCTCGTTCCTGGCGCTGTCGATCTGGATCCTCGGCAGCTTCGTGCTGCGCTGGATCCTGCAGAGCACCGTCGGCGGTACGTCGATCTACGGGCCGCTGGCGGCGCCGATCGCCGTACTGATGTGGCTGTACATGACGGCGATCGCCGTACTGATCGGTGCGGCACTGAACGCGGTGGTCGACCGGCTGTGGCCGCACAAGGCGCGGCGCGAGGCGACCGAGCCTGTGATGAAGGCCGAGCCGGACCCGCACCACGAGGACCAGCCGCTGACCCAGGGCGAGCTGCGGCCGGAGGTGAAGCTCGCGCGGACGGTCGAGGCGATGTCGCCCGGGTCGCCGGTGGATCCGCCGGGGCACGCGGTGGGGTATCCGTCGAACGAGGCGCCGGAGAAGGAGCCGACGATCCCGGAGAAGCCGAAGGCGCCAGCCGCTGCGCCTGCTCCTGCTCCTGTTGCTCCTGAAGAAGCGAGCGTCGAGCGCGCCGACGCGGACAAGGTCACCCAGTCGAACAGCACCGAATCCACCCCGCAGTAATTCCCATGCGACGCCTCGCATCTCGACCTACGCTTGCCGTACCGCGACCGACACCACCGAAGGGAGTTGAGACGACCATGAACTCCGATCTGGCCCACGAGGACCACCGAGCCGAGGGGCCCGCTCACTCCCGTACCGTCCGGCCGCCGAGCTGATCGCCGCGGCCGGACCTCCCGAAAGGTTCGTCGCACCATGTCAGCAACGCTCGCGTCCCTCGGCCTCGACCCAGCCACGGCCGACTACCTCTCCACGCTTCCCGACGGCCTGATCCAGGGCCGCGTCATCCGCGTCGACAAGGGCCTGTCCACGGTGCTCACCGAGGACGGCCCGGTCCGCGCCAGTTGGTCCGGCAGTGTGCTCGGCGCCGTCGCCGAGGACTCCCAGACCGCGCCGTGCACCGGCGACTGGGTCGCCCTCCGGTACTGGCCCGACGACCGGATCACGCTCGAGGCGATCGCTCCCCGGCGTACGGCGATCGTCCGCGCCGAGGTCGGCGGCTCGTCCCGCGGCCAGGTGCTCGCGTCCAACGTCGACGTGATCGCGATCGTCGTCGGCCTGATCCCGGAACCGAACATCGGCCGCATCGAACGCTTCCTCGCCCTGGCCTGGGAGAGCGGCGCGCATCCAGTCGTCGTCCTCACCAAGTCCGACCTGGTCGGCGACGCGGATTCGATCGCCGAGGACGTCGCCACCGCCGCGCCGGGCGCCGACGTGCTGGTGTGCAGCGCGACGACCGGCGCCGGCATCGAGGCCGTCCGCGAGCTGCTCGCGGGCAATGCCACGATGGCCCTGCTCGGCGTCAGCGGCGCCGGCAAGTCGTCGCTGGTCAACGCGCTGGCCGGCGTCGAGCTTCTCGACGTACAAGCCATCCGCGAGGACGGCAAAGGCCGGCACACGTCCGTACGCCGTGAGCTCATCCCGCTGCCACAGGGCGGCGTCGTGATCGACACGCCCGGGCTGCGGGGGATCGGTCTCCAGGAATCCGGCGAGGGTCTCGCGGCCGCGTTCCCCGACGTCAGCGGGCTGGCCGACCAGTGCAAGTTCAAGGACTGCGCCCACCAGACCGAACCCGGCTGCGCCGTACGACGGGCTCTCGACGACGGCACGCTCCCGGTCCGCCGCTACGAGAGTTGGGTGAAACTCCAGCGCGAAGCTGCGTTCATGGCCCGGCGTACGGATGCTCGGCTGCGCGCCGAGGCGAAGAAGGAGTGGGCCCGCCAGACTAAGAACTACCGCAAGGACATCACCCCACGGCAGTGAAAGACTCGCCGCATGAGTCGATCGGTGCTGGTGACAGGAGCTTCCCGGGGGATCGGCGCGGCGACGGCCAAGGCTTTCGCCGCGGCGGGCGACCGCGTCGCGGTCCACTACGGCGCGTCGGCCTCTGCCGCGGCAGAGGTGCTGGAGGGGTTGCCGGGGGAGGGGCACGTCGTCGTACAGGCTGACCTCGCGGACCCGCTGGCCATCCGCCGCATGGTCGACGAAGCAGCCTCCGCTCTGGGCGGCATCGACGTCCTCGTCAACAACGCAGCGGTCTACTCGGCGCACCCGATCCGCAGTACGTCGTACGAGGGCTGGCAGCAGGCCTGGGCCGACACCCTCGGTGTGAACCTGATCGGCGCCGCCAACGCCTGCTGGTGCGCCGTCCAGTACATGCATCGCGGCGGCCGCATCGTCAACGTCTCCTCCCGAGGCGCCTTCCGCGGCGAACCGAACCAGCCGGCGTACGGCGTGAGCAAGGCCGGCCTGGTCTCACTCTCCCAATCCCTGGCGCGGGCACTCGGCCCCGAAGGCATTGCCGTCACCGCCATCGCCCCCGGCTGGACCACCACCGACATGGCCGCCGAGGCTCTGTCGGGCGACGGCTACGACCGCCGCCGCATGGAGAGCCCGCTGGAACGCGTAGCCGCCCCTTCGGAAGTCGCCGCGGCCATCCTCTACCTGGCCTCACCCGCCGCCGAGTTCGCCACCGGCACCGTCCTCGACTTCAACGGCGGCTCGCACCTCCGCCTCTGAACTCCTCCGCGGTCATCCCGAACACGATCACGTCCTGATAGGCCCCCGCCAGGAACTCGTGATCCCGCAACAGCCCTTCCCGCTGAAACCCCAACCGCTCCTGCAGCCCGATCGACGCCGCGTTGAACGCGTAAACCCCCGCCTCGGCCTTGTGGTACCGCCGCTCCTCGAACATGAACCGCAGCAACAACGTCACCGCATCCCGCGCATACCCCCGCCGCTGATGCTCCCGCCCCACCGCGATCCCGTAACTGAACCGCCCACTGCGCCGACTCGTCTCGTTCGTCGAACAAGCCCCCACCAGCGTGTCGGAGTCCAGCGCCACGATCGCCAACTCCAGCCGATCGTCCTTCTCCCCGTGCGTCGCCCGCCCCTCGGCCCACCCCTGCATCGCGAACGCAGACCGCGGCGCATGCACCATGTCCACACTCCGCTGCATCTCACTGTCCTGATCGAACCGCAAGAAGTCAGCCCAGTCCTCAGGCTCCACCGCCCGCAACCGAACCCGCTCACCCACCCAAACAGACCCCATGCCGAAGCATTCAAACAGCGCCCGGGCTCAACAGCCATGCAATAGGAGGAACTGGAGGTTGGTGTTCATGCGGCCGAGGAGGAGCGCTTGGGCTGAGGTCGCACCGGCCGGAAGGGTGGACGGCGAGCTTTGGTGCGCCGGCGAGGCGCCCGCCGAGCGAAGCGAAGGCCCATCCGGCCGAGCCTGCACGTTCCGCCTCGTCCACCTGCTCGAACCACACGCCGCCAGCGCCGCGGGCTCGCGCCCGCCGGCGCCTCCTCGCCACTGCCGAGCGAAGCGAAGGCCCCGGCCGGAGTTGCCTCGACGTTCCGCCGTTGCCACCGACTCAAGCCACCCGGAGCGGATGCTGGTGGTTCAACGCCATGCGGTGCCAACTCCCGGCGGTCGAGCGGAGTCACGGCTGTGCGGTGATGCGGCCGAAGGCAAGTCCTTGGGCTGAGGTTGCACCGGCCGGAAATGCGTGGAGGGTCAGCGCGAGCTGTGCGAGGGGTCGTCGCCGAGCGACGGCTGGGTGGTGATGCGGCCGAGGACGAGTCCGTGCGCTGAGGTGGCATCGGCCGGAAAGGCGTCGAGGGTGGGGCGAGAGCTGTTGGGCTGGTGGCCGAACGGGGGTGCAGAGTTGGCGGGCTCAGCCGGTGGACGACCTGGCCACAGCGCTGAGCGGAGCGTTGGCCGAGCGGTGATTCGGCCGAGGAGGAATCCTCGGGCTGAGGTCGCATCGGTTGGGAAAGCGGAAAGTCGCCGGAAGGTTTGGTTATGCCGGCCAGGCACCGCCGAGCGAAGCGAAGGCGAAGCCCGACAGGCGACGCCAGCCACAGCAGCCGAGCGAAGCGAAGGCTCAGGGGGTGCGGGTGGCGAAGCCCCCGCAACGCGGCAAGCGAAGCGCAGCCGCACAAATGACGGAAGCGGCCCGGCTCGCGCTTTCCGCGAGCACAGACCGCTGCCGATGACGTGGACGATACTGGGATCGAACCAGTGACCTCTTCCGTGTCAGGGAAGCGCGCTACCGCTGCGCCAATCGTCCGGGGAATGAAGTTTGCGAGGTGGAGACGGGATTCGAACCCGTGTACACGGATTTGCAGTCCGTTGCCTCGCCTCTCGGCCACTCCACCACAGAGTCTCAGCCTGCTGACCTCTTCCGAGCGGACGACCGGGTTCGAACCGGCGACCTCAACCTTGGCAAGGTTGCGCTCTACCAACTGAGCTACGTCCGCACTCTCACCAGGAGCGTTTCGCTCCCTGCGAGAGCAGAACAGTAGCGCACTTGGGGCGCGGAAGAAAAATCAGATTCGCCCCTGGACAATGTGACGATGAGCAACCCTCCGCCACCCGCGCGCCCCCTTGCCATCCGGACGAAAGACGCCCTCGAAAGACTCGCGTCCGAGGTCGACGCCTGGGTCTCGACCGCGTCCGCGGACGGTACGCCGTACCTGGTCCCGCTGTCCTTCCTCTGGACCGGTACGACGCTGATCCTGTCGACCGCGTCGAAGAACCCGACGAGCCTGAACCTCCAGGCCAACCCGCAGCTCCACCTCGCGATCGGCGGCACCCGCGACGTCGTCCTCGTCACCGGTACGGCGGAACGCTTCACCCCGACGCAGGAGCAGGGCGACGCGTTCGCCGAGAAGTCCGGGTTCGACCCGCGGGCGCTCAAGGCGACGTACCCGTTCTTCGAGGTCACCCCGGTGCGCATCCAGTCCTGGCGCGAGGCGAACGAGCTCGAGGGCCGCGACCTGATGCTGGACGGCCGCTGGCTCAGCTGAGGCCGTCCGACCGGCTACCTCCCCTTGGCCTCGCGCAGGATCGCGGCGATCTTGTCGTACCCCCGCTTCTCCGCATGCTGCAACGCCGTGACCCCGTCACGATCGGCAATCGCCGGATCAGCCCCCGCCGCGAGCAGGATCTTCACGATCTCCTGCCACGCCTCGCTGCCCTTCCCGAGGATCACCGCCTCCAGCAAGGCCGTCCACCCGAGATCGTTGACGTGATTGACGTTGATCCCGGTCCGTACGACGCGCCGCACGTACTCCACGTGTCCGCGCTCACTGGCCGGGATCACCGAAACACCCCCGTACCGATTGCGCAGCGCAAGATCCGGCCGCGCCGGGAGCAAGGTCTCCAGCATCGCAACGCTCCCCGTCACCCCAGTGACCAGCCAAGCCGAGTCCTTTCGATCATCCTGCGCATCCGGATCCGCCCCCAGCCCGACTAGCAACCGCGCCACCTCGACCCGGTCGTTCAACGCCGCCAGCAACAACGCCGTACGCCGCTGCCCATCAGCCGACTCGATCGACGCGCCAGCAGCCAGCGCAGCAGCAGCTGCGTCAGCATCACCAGCCGTAGCCGCACCCAGCAGCGCCGCAGCAGGGGAGCCGGGCCGCTCAGCCTCCAGGACAGCACTCACCGCCTTCTGCCCGAGCTTCCGAGCCCCCTGGACCGGCGTGACCCCGTCCCGCTGAGCCGGCTTCGCCCGGTCGGCTCCAGCCGCGACCAGCAACCGCACAGTCTCCACGTACTGCGGTGTGCCCTCGCCGAGCAGCACAGCCTCGTGCAGCGCAGTCCACCCAAGCCTGTTCACGTGATCCACCGCCACCCCCGCCTGCAGCAACCGCCCGACCACTGCCGCGTGGCCACGCTCAGCCGCCCGGATCAGCGCCGTACCGCGGTAGCTGTCGAGGCTCCGCACGTCACCGCCGTGCTGCAGCGTCAGGTCGAGCAGCTCGACGTACCCCTCGCTGGCAGCGATCAGAAACGCGCTCTGCACGGTGTCATCCACCGCGTTGACGTCAGCGCCCGCGGTGATCAGCCGGCGCGCAGCAGCGACGTCGTTCTTCCAGGCGGCGGCGATGAGTTGCTGGTCCAGATCAGTCGGCACAGTGAGCCTCGGAGTAGTAGCGGATGTGGTCGGAGAAGCGGCAGGCGGCGCGGCTTCGGGCGCCGAGCAGCCCACGGTCGCCGCCATCACGACGACCGTAGCTACCGCGAGCGAGGCCTTCATCGGCGCGGCGGGTTCAGCGCGACCACCTGGTACGGCGGAGCCGCGACCTGCTCGTCGAACTTGCTGTCGACCAGCAGCAATCGCCCCTGCGCGAGCTTCGCCGTGGTGAACACCCGCTCCGGGTCGGTCGGCGTCGCAGCGACAAGCTGCGCCGACCGCCCGTCCGAGGCCAGCCGCAGCGTGCTCAGCACCTTCGAGAAGTTGCGCACCACCCACAGTGTGCGCCCCTGCTGTACGAGCCCGTCGGCGTTGACCAGGTCCGCCGTACCGGCATCGACGGCCGACACCGCGCCGGTCCGCAGCGAGAACCGCCACAGCTTGCCGACGTTGCCCTGGGCCACGACCAGCGCGGACCGGTCCGGCGACAGCACGATGCCGCCGAGGTTGAAGCCGGTCTGTGTCGGGATCGTCGTGGTCGCGTCGGCCCAGGTCCGGATCGTCCAGCGACCGTGGTGCTCGGCGACCCGGAACACCTGCGGCGCGTTCGAGTTCGTCACGTAGGCCGCGCCGTCCGGGCCGATCACCAGGTCGTTCAGGAACGCGTTCGGTACGCCGGTCCGCAGCGCCGCGAGCAGCCTCCCGTCGCGGTCGTACACCCACAGGTCCGGCGCGCCCGGGTGGTCGATGCCGTTCGGCCCGCCGGCGACGTACACCCGGCCGCGCGCGTCGACGGTGACCCCGCGAGCGGTCCAGCGCCCGTCGGTCCCGTCACCGGCCAGCCACTCGGTCGCGGCGTCGGAGCGCAGCCGGCCGCGGTGGATCTCGCCGCCGGTGGTCTCGGAGACGTAGAAGCGCTGCGCGCGGACGTCGTACCCGATGCCCTCGTACTTCGATCCGCCGGAATCGCCCGGCAGCTCGTACGTCGTGGAGCGGGCGGACGCCGTCGGGACGACGACCCCGGCGAGCGCGACGGATAGGACGAGGGTGGTGCACAGGGAGCGGACGGACATCGGAAACCTCTCATCGGCCGAACAGGTTGGTCACATTCAGATTGCCGCGTTCTGCGACTCCGGCCGACGGGAATTCGGCCACCTGTGGATAGCCGAACGGATGATTCGGAAGGCGCCGCGACGGGCCTACCATCGGCAGGACATGACGACTTCACAGACACCGGCCGCCGTGCTCGGCCAGGCCGGCGGGCTGGTGAAGGCGCTGCACACGACGTTCGTCGTCCTGGTGCTCGCCTCAGCGGTCCGCTACCTGACCGGTCACGGGTTCGGCGACCAGGCGCCCTGGATGCTCGCGGGCGCTGTGGCACTGCTGGCGACGTACGCCGCAGGGCCGGTGCTGCGCGGCTGGGTGTGGCTGGCGTTGCTGGTGCTGGTGTGGTTCGGGCTGGTGCTGCTGGCGCCGTCGTTCGCCTGGTGCGCCGTACCGCTGTCGTTCGTGGCGCTGCGAGTGCTGGCGTTCTGGCCGGCCTGTGCGGTCGTCGCCGGGATGGTGGCGACGGTAGTGGTGCAGTGGACGCGCATGGCTGACCGGCTGGACCCGACGATGGTGCTGGGCCCGGTCTGCATCGCCGTACTGGCTGTTGGCGCCTACAGGGCGCTGGAGCGGTACGCCGCCGCGCGGCAGGTGCTGCTGGACGACCTGCACGCGGCGCAGGGGGACCTGGCTGACGCCCAGCACCAGGCAGGCGCGCTGGCCGAGCGGGCGCGGCTCTCGCGAGAGCTGCACGACAGCGTCGCGCAGGGCCTGTCCAGCATCAACCTGCTGCTGCAGGCCGCCGAGAGCGAGTGGACCGACCGGCCGGCGGCCGCGCGTGAGCATGCGGCTCAGGCGGCGGCTACTGCTCGGGATGGGCTGGATGAGGTACGTCGAGTGGTCAGGGACCTGGCGCCGGCTGAGCTGACGAGCTCTGGTCAGCCAGCGCTGCCCGGTGCGCTCCGGCAGACAGGTGCGCGGCTGGCTGCGGCGAGCGGGGTCGACATCCGGGTGCAGGTGCACGGGACGCCGGTGTCGCTCGGGGCTGAGGTGGACACCGCGCTGCTGCGCACTGCGCGTGGTGCGCTGGCCAACGTGCTGGAGCACTCAGCGGCTACGACAGCTGTCGTCACGCTGACGTACCAGCCGGACGCGGTGTTCCTGGACGTCCGCGACGACGGCCGCGGCCTCGGACCCGGCCCGACTGATCCGGACCGCGGACGCGGGCTGGCCGGGATGCGCGATCGCCTGAGCCACCTCGGCGGCACGCTGGTGCTGGAGAGCGAGCCGGGCGAGGGTACGGCGCTCGCAGCGTCGATCCCGCTGGCTGGAGCGCCGTCGTGATCCGGGTCGCGCTGGTCGACGACCACCCCGTCGTACGGGCGGGGATGCGAGCGCTGGTCGAGGGCCAGGACGATCTGTCCGTCGTCGGCGAGGCCTCCGACGCGCACAGCGCCGTGCAACTGGTGGCGGCGATCCGGCCGGACGTCGTACTGATGGATCTCAACCTCGGCGACGGCCCCGGCGGCGCGGAAGTGACGGCTAGTCTGCGAGCGCTGCCCGAACCGCCGTACATTCTCGTCCTCACGACGTACGACACCGAGGCTGACATCACCAGCGCCATCGACGCAGGCGCCTCCGGCTACCTTCTCAAAGACGCCCCACCCGACGACCTCTTCCGCGCTATCCGCGGCACCGCCCGCGGCGAGACCATCCTCGCGCCGGCGGTCGCGGCGCGGCTGATCCGCCGTACCGGGCCTCAACTCACCGAACGCGAAGTCGAGATCCTCGGCCTCCTCGCGACCGGCGCCGCCAACCGCGAGATCGCCCGCCGCCTCTTCGTCAGCGAGGCCACGGTCAAGTCCCACCTCTCGCACATCTACACGAAACTCGAGGTCGACACCCGCGCCGCGGCCGTCGCCCGGGCGATCGAGCAGCGCATCATCCGCCCACCCAGCTGAGCCCTTGTCGTCTTGATCAGCGCTCCGTAGCGTGCCCCGGAAGGCGTGGGGGGACCACGCGCGCTGATGTTCCGTGGGGGAGCAGATGAAACTCAGATCAGTCCTGGCTGCGCTTTTTGCGATCGTGCTGACAACGACCGCGCTACCAGCCCAAGCAGCGGCACCGAAGAACGGCTACCTCGTCTTCTCGCAGCAGTTCACGACGATGGTGACGCAGCTGCCGAACGCGGCGTCGTACGTGTTCCTCGGCGTCGGCCAGAACCCGAAGTACTCACCCGACGGCACCCGCGTCGCCTACTTCCGCGACGAGGAGGCCCGCCCCGGCACCGACATCTGGGTCGAGCGCCTCTACGTCCGCACCCTGACCACCGGCACCGAGACCGTCGTCGCCGAGTTCTCCCAGGACTTCACCGACCGCACCCTGACCTGGGCCCCCGACGGAGCCTCCATCGTGTACGCCGAAGGCCGCAGCCTGTACCGCGTCGTGGTCAGCACCGGCGTCCGCACGGTCGTCTGGCACTCCGGCACCCTGATCGCCGAACAACCGGCGTACGCGCCGGACGGCACTCGGATCGCCTTCGTCACCCACCTGTACTACGAGAACGACGCGCGCTCGATCACCACGGTGAAGCCGGACGGCACCGGGCTGCATACGGTCTTCGCCGGTACGGCTGGGTCGAACAACGAGTACCCGGACTGGTCGCCGGACTCGAAGACCATCGCGTTCGTCACCAACAAGTACGACGCTGCTCGGACTGAGCTGGTCACTCTGCCGCGCAGCGGCGCGGGCGCGCCCTTCCGCGTGAGCCACACCGCGCATCCGTCGTCGCACGACCTGGCCGGTGTTGCGTGGTCTCCGAACGGCAAGAAGATCGCGACGCTGGAGGCGTATCCGGAGTACCTGCCGGGGGAAGGGCCGTTCGACGAGCGGCGGGTTGTGCGTGCTTACACGCCCGATGGTGCGTCCGTCACCCAACTGACCAATCCCATCCCCGGCGATGGCACGGGCAACCCGCCCGGGTTGGACTGGGCCCCGAAGGTGTCCTGAGCAACTGAAGCGCCGGTGCGGCCGAGGAGGTTGCTTTGGGCTGAGGTCGCACCGGCCGGGAATGCGTTGGGAGGTGGCCTGCGCGGGTAGCTGCCGAGCGATGCGAAGGCCCACCCGCCAGACCACCCCAGCCACAGCAGCCGAGCGAAGCGAAGGCGCAGGGGGTGCGGGTGGCGGAGCCCCCGCAACGCGGCAAGCGAAGCGCAGCCGCACAAAATGACGGAAGCGGCCCGGTCCACGCTTTCCGTGGACACGAGCCGCCGCCGATGACGTGGGCGATACTGGGTTCGAACCAGTGACCTCTTCGGTGTGAACGAAGCGCGCTACCACTGCGCCAATCGCCCGTCGGGTTTTCGTGTTGCTGGTGTTGCTCGGGAGAAACCATAGCGCATGGAACGGCGACGTACGAAACCGGCCGGGCTACTCTTGCTGCAGGACGGAGACCCCGTCGCGTTGGAGACGTGATTGTGACTTTCTCGCACGACACCGAGCACGCGCTCGGCACGCTGGTCCGGCTGGTGAACACGCTGCCCGGGCCGAACAGCCAGGTCGACACGATGGACTCGCTCGAGGATCTGGAGAAGTTCGTCCAGGAGCGTGAGTTCAGCGCGGTCGGGACGCTCACCGAGACGGACCTGCAGGAGGTCCGGGATCTGCGGCCGTTGTTCTCGCCGGTGTTCACGACCGGTTCGGAC
Source organism: Kribbella sp. NPDC051770 (assembly GCF_040681455.1). Taxonomy (NCBI): domain Bacteria; kingdom Bacillati; phylum Actinomycetota; class Actinomycetes; order Propionibacteriales; family Kribbellaceae; genus Kribbella; species Kribbella sp. NPDC051770. The sequence continues at coordinate 427,805 of NZ_JBFAYT010000008.1, forward strand.
GCGGAGGCGGCGGCGATGATCAACGCGATCGTCGCGCGCGGTACGACCACGCCGCGGCTGACCAACCACGACGGTCACCCGTGGCACATCCACTACTCGCGCGACGGCGCGTCGCTGACCTGCCGGATCACGGTCGAGTGCGGGATCGCGCTCGCCCAGGTGATCTCGGCCGGCGAACGCGAACGGCTCCGCCGCTGCGAGGCACCGGACTGCGACGACGCGTTGATCGACCTGTCGCGGAACCGGTCCAAGCGGTACTGCGACGCGCGCACCTGCGGCAACCGCCTGCACGTCGCGGCGTACCGGGAACGCCGCAAGGCGTCGGGGGAGTAGCAGCTCCTCGTACGACGTACGCGACGAAGCCGCGCCGGTGTGAGCACCGGCGCGGCTTCTCGTTCTGCCTGTACGGCGTACGGCCTACGGGTCGACGTCCTCCGCGGACCGCTCGGCGAACACCTTCGCGACCGCCGCCGTGACCTCGCCCGGCGCGGCCAGGTCGCGCTCGTCGGCGCGGTGGATCGCCTGCACGTCGCGGGTCGTCGAGGTGAGGAAGATCTCGTCCGCCTCGGCCAGCTTGGCCAGCGGTACGTCGCGCTCGACCGCGCCGAACCACGCGATCACCAGCCCGCGGGTGACACCGGCCAGCGCGCCCGACTCGAGCGTCGGCGTGACGAGCTCACCGTCGTACACGCAGAAGATGTTCGAGCCGGTGCCCTCGCACAGGTCACCGACGGTGTTCGCGAAGATCGCCTCGCTGGCGCCGCGCTCCTTCGCGTAGGCGAGGGCGCGGACGTTCTCGGCGTACGACGTGGTCTTCAGCCCGGCGACCGCGCTGCGCTCGTTGCGGACCCACGGGACCGTGACGATCGCCGAGGTCGGTGCCGGCGCGGTGATCGCCTGCGAGGCGACGACGAGCGTCGGGCCGGTGGTGCCGCGATCCGACGACAGCGGCGAGACGCCGCCGGTGTACGTGATCCGCAGCCGGCCGAACGCGATGTCCGGGTCGGCCTTCACCACGGTCGCGATCGCGTCCTCGACCTGGGCGACATCCGGTGCCGGCAGCCCCAGCCCGGTCGCGGAGCGGACCAGCCGCTCCAGGTGCTTGGTCACCGCGAACGGCTGCCCGTCGACGATCTTCAGCGTCTCGAAGACACCGTCACCCGTGGTCAGCCCGTGATCCAGCACCGACAACCCCGTCGAGGCCGGGTCCGGCAGTACGGCCCCGTTGAGCCAGACGATCATTCCTGCTCCTTCCAACGGCCCACACAGTAGCTCTCGGTACGCCGATTCGTCTTACACCGTTGGGATTTCGGCGTGAGCGGCGTGATCAGGCGGTGAACGCAGGGTGACGAAGGGGTACCCCGATTTTTGTTCTCACGCCTGGATGGGCTACTGTTCTTCTCGCGCCGGGGAACGAAAAACCGGTCGCAACGCGGACGTAGCTCAGTTGGTAGAGCGCAACCTTGCCAAGGTTGAGGTCGCCGGTTCGAACCCGGTCGTCCGCTCGGAGAGGGTATCCGGCAGGCCAGCTTTCTCACCTGGTGGAGTGGCCGAGAGGCGAGGCAACGGCCTGCAAAGCCGTGTACACGGGTTCGAATCCCGTCTCCACCTCTGAACAACTCAACACCTGGACGATTGGCGCAGCGGTAGCGCGCTTCCCTGACACGGAAGAGGTCACTGGTTCGATCCCAGTATCGTCCACGTCATCGGCAGCGGTCTGTGCTCGCGGAAAGCGCGAGCCGGGCCGCTTCCGTCATTTGTGCGGCTGCGCTTCGCTTGCCGCGTTGCGGGGGCTTCGCCACCCGCACCCCCTGAGCCTTCGCTTCGCTCGGCTGCTGTGGCCGGGGTTGCCTGTCGGGTTCGCCTTCGCTTCGCTCGGCGGTGCCTGGCTGGGGCGGTCTGCCAGGGGACTTTCGCTCCGCTCGGCGCTGCGGTTGCTCACCGGACCAACCCACCCGCGAACTCCCGGCCGGTACAGCCTCAGCCACCAGCAGCCGTGTCGGCCGCATCAGCACTTCAGGACACCAGCCGGTGTACGCCGGAACGCAGCGGACAGACCAGCGGCGGAGCGGGCGCCTCGGCCGTGGGCGGGCGGCCAGGGGCCTTCGCTCCGCTCGGCACCTGTAGTTGCCCGCCGGAGCAACCCACCCGCGAACTCCCGGCCGGTAGAACCTCAGCCACAAGCAGCCATGTCGGCCGCATCAGCACTTCAGCACACCAGCGGGTGTCCGCCGCAACGCAGCGGACAGATCGGCGGCGGCGCGGCGGGCGCGCGCAAACAACATCGCCCGATGGGACTTTGCACCGACCATCGCGTTCTGTCCGGTAACTCCCCGGGCAGGATAGGTTTCGCGCGGTGATCAGTGAGGGTCACGCGGATGACTTCTGGGGGGCATGTGTCTGGCGCTGCTGGGGGCGGGTTCGAGGGGTTCGAGGCGCTGGTTGAGCTGGTGCGGTTGCGGTATCGGCGGTGGCGGAAGTGGTTGGGGCGGGAGGACACGCCGCCGATGTTGGCTTGTGTGCAGCCGACGTTGCATCAGCGGCCGGGCCTGCTGGCAGGGATCGGGGAGCAACTGCGGCCGCGGGATCGGCGGCAGAAGCCGGTGCCGTTCGGGTACGTCGATCTGGGGTCGCACCGGACCACGCGGTCGGATGCGGATCATGATCTGGCGCCGATCGATGTGAAGGACGTCGAGCAGCTGCGGACGGTGCTGGCGGCTGTGACCGGGCAGTTGGGGACGGGGAACGGCGGCAACTACAAGTTTCGGCGGTTCTTTCTCGTCAACTGGTTGATGAAGATCGAGGTGCCGGAGCCTGAAGGTGGGCCGCCGGCGATCAGCGGCCGGATGTTTCGGCGGACGCTCGCGACCGCGGGGGATGACGGCGCGGCGGCTGCCCGGTACGCCGTGGAGAGTCTGCCGCGGTTCGTCGCTGCGGGGCTGCTGTTCGTGGTGATGGGATTCCTACGAGTCCTGCACAGCGGTCGGATCCCGGGGCGCTACCGCTGGTTTCGGAACCAGGACTTCCTGCCGCGTGGCGACGACAGCTTCGCGGAGCTCGCGTACCGGATCACCGCTCACCAGTGGCGGTCGCAGGATCCGGGACAGATCGCGCGGCTGCTCGTCGGCGCGTTCTTGCAGGATCTTCGGGAGGCCTATCCTCGCCGCGGTCTGCTCCGCAGGTACCGCACGACCTTCCCGATCGTGCTGCTCGACGGGATCACGCGCGACAACGGCGGCTACCCGCTGATCCGGACCGTCGCGGACGTACGGAACGCGACGCGCACGTTCGACCCGCTGCTGCTGATCACGTCCAGCCGCCTCGTGCCGCCGTTGGCGGAGCCGCCGGCCGAGGACTCGTCGTTGGAGAGCAAGACCCCGGCGGAGCTGGTGCAGGGGTGGAACGAGCGGATCGAGGCGTTGAGCCGGCGGCGGGAGATCGTTGCCTGGATCATCCCGATCACCGTGCACGCGCGGGACGAGAACGAGCCGGCGGGGCCGCCGGCGCGGTTCCTGAGCCGGCCGCCGACGCCGTGGCGGCGGACGCGGGTCGCTCGTGGGGTGGCGGCGCTGGTCGCGCTGGCGGTGATCGGTGGCAGTTACACGGCGTACGGCGTGGTCGACGACGAGCGCCGCTGCGGTGACGGGTTCCAGTGGCGGGACGGGACCAGCTGGGTCGGGTCGGACCCGATCGCGGACTCGGTCGCGCGCATCGACGGCACCTGCGTCGGTGTCTCCGACGGGTCGAACAGCCTGCTGCTGCCGAGCACGCAGTTCGACGACGTGCGCGGCCTGATCTTCGCCCAGAACGAGAAGGTACGCCGGGTGCACGCGGAGACCGGTCGCCCGTTGATGACGCTGGTGTTCGTCGCGGCCGTGGCCGACCAGGTCGGGATCGACAACGCCCTGGCCGCGCAGCGCGAGCAGCTGGCGGGGATGGCGGTCGTCCAGGCCCGGCAGCTCGATCGCAACCGCGACGGCGAGCCGCTGCTCCGCGTACTGATCGCGAACGCCGGGCCGCAGCTCGGCCACACCAAGTTCGTGGTCGACCGGTTGCGGGTGCTGATGAAGGACGACCCGAGCATCGTCGCCGCGACCGGGCTGCACGAGAGCCGCGAGTCGACGCAGGCGATGGTCAAGGAGCTCGCCTCGGCCGGCATCCCGTCGATCGCGGCGACGCTGACCGCGGACACGATGGTCGACACCTCGCGGCTCTACTTCCAGATCTCGCCGCAGAACCGCCGCGAGGCCGCGGTCGCCGCGGCGTACCTGAACCAGTTGATGGCCTCCGGCAAGGACGCGTTCGGGCACCGGCTCACCCGCCGGGCGCGGCTGTACAAGTCCGCCGACCCGAAGGACACCTACAGCCAGAACCTGGCCGCCGACCTCCAGGAGAGCCTCGCGCAGCGCGGGATCGCGGTCACGACGAGCGAGATCCGGCCCGACGGTCAAGGCGCGGGTGGGACGGACGCGGAGGCGGCCGGCCGGGACGCGTGCGACGCCGCGGGTGCGGCCGTCCTGTACGCCGCCCGCGGGCTGGTCGACTTCCAGGCGTTCCTCGACGGCATCACCGATCGATGCCCGAAGCAACCGCCGTACCTGCTGGCCGGGGACGACGTCACCAAGCACGTCGCCGAGCGTGCGGTGAGTGCGGCGAACCGGGCGGTGCCGTACCAGTACCTGTCGCTCGCGATCGCGCCCGAGCTCGGGGGAGCGGCCTCACCGGCGGCGGCGAACTTCTACCAGCGGCTGAAGGAGCTCTTCGACTACGAGGGCGACCCGCAGCGGTCGCGCACGCTCGACGGGCACGCCGCGCTGAGCTTCGACGCCGGGTACAGCGCGGTCCTGGCGGTCCGGTTCCTGGCCGAGAACAACATCGCGATCAGCAGCGCGACGCTGTGGCCGGCGTTGCTGTCGATCACCGACCACGCGGGGCAGCAGCGCCGGTACGAGGGCGTCACCGGGACGATCGACTTCGGTGGGCGGATCGACCAGCGGGTGCCGGTCAACAAGCCCGTCTACATCGTCACCTTCAAGGACGGCCGGGCGACGGCGAAGGACAACCTGGTCTGCGGTGCTCCCGCCGGTCGCGAGAGCACCCTGACCCGGCCGTGGTGCCCGATCGATCAGTAGTAGCGGCGCAGGTCCGGCCAGAGCTGCGACCACGGCTTGGCCGGGCCGGTGCAGACGAGAACGTAGGCGCCTTGTTCCTCGTTGTCGACGTCGTGGCCGTTGTCGACGCGGGCGGCTTCGGTGCAGGTGCCGAAGTGCGACTCGTACTGCGGGGCGCGTTCCTGGGTCACGACGACGACTGGGCCGTCGTGGTCGTCGGGCGGCGCGGGCCAGTCGGCGTAGCTCATGTGGCCCGAGTACGCCGTGGGCAGGTCGGTGCCGTACTTGGCGAGCGCGCCGGCTTCGCCGTAGTTGGAGGCGAAGATGACGGCGCGGGCGCGATCGTCGGCCGGGAGCTGCTGCCAGACGGTCGTGACGGCGCGGGTGAGTTCGGGCCAGCCGATCTGTTCGCCTTGCTCGGCGTTCACCGGGAGGACGAGGTTGACGGCCGACTCGGGGAGCACCGGCAGAGTGAACGCGGCGGAGGTGATCGCGGTGAGGAGGGCTGCCGCGGCGAAGACCGTACGGCGTACTGCCTGACGCCCGCCGTGAAGCCAGTCGAGCGTCGGTTGGGTGCCTGCGGCAACCAGCACGAGGAGCAGCGGCAGGGCGTAGTACGACTTGCCGCCGGTCGCGAGGACGATGACGCACAGGATCGGGTAGGAGAGCGCGACCGGGCGCGACCAGCGCAGCGCGGGCGTGCGCCAGAGGCGTAGGAAGCCCGCGATCCAGACCGGCAGGAGGAAGGGGGAGAGCTGCGCGATCTGGAGCGGGACGAACATGATCCGGTTCTCGGTGCCGTCGTCCTCGCTGATGCCGCCGGCGACGATGAGCTGCGGCCAGTCGTTCGCGGCCTGCCAGATCAGGTTGGGAGCGGCGATCAGGGCGGCCGCGGCGATGCCCGCGGGGAGGTGCCAGGTCTTCAGGACGCTGCGCGGACCAGTGACCAGTACGGCGATCAGCAGCGCTGCCAGCGGAAGGACGACGAGGTACTTGTTCTCCAGCGCGACGCCCGTAGTGACGCCGAGCGCGATCCACCAGCGCGGGTCGTTCGTGCGGAGCAGGCGGAGCGCCAGGAAGGCGATCACCATCCAGGCCAGCAGGTCGAACGTCGCGGTGGAGACCATGTGGCCGGTGCCGAGGACGAAGCCGGACAGCGCCGTGCAGACCGCGGCGAATATCTGAGCGTTGCGCTCTCCCGCGAGCTCGCGCGCGATCAGGGCGACGACGACCACGGTGAGCGCGGCGCTGAGCGTCGCGACGACGCGCAGGCCCATCGGGTTGTCGCCGAAGAGCGTGATCGAGATCTTGGCGAGCAGTGGAGTGAGCGGCGGCTGGTCGGTGTAGCCCCAGGCCAGGTGGTCGGCGGCGACGCGGAAGTAGAGCTCGTCGCGGTGGTAGCCGTACCGGCCGGACAGCGCGGTGAGCACGGCGGCGACGGCGAGAGCAATGAGAGTGACGGGGACGGTGGCGAAGGCAGGGACCGACGGGCGCGTCATGCGCGAATGTTGCCAGTCGGCGGGGGCCTCAGCTAGGGCTCGAGCAACTCGGGGGAGCGCTCTCTGTCGAGCAGGACGACGCGGCCGGCGAGGGCGTCGTCTTCGATCAGCCGGACGACTGTGTCGGTGAGGGTTTGGAGGGGGATCAAGGCGGGTCCGCGCTCGGCCGGTGGGAGGGCTTCGCGCTCGGCGATGCCGCGGTCGGTGGCGACCCAGTCGGGGACGACGCAGTTGACGCGGACGCGATGGGTTTCGCGGAGCGGCGCCAGTGTGCTGGTGAAGCGGATCAGGGCGGCTTTGGCGGCGCTGTATTCCGGGGAGACGTGCGGGCCGAGCCCGCGGCCGGCGGTCGAGCCGAGGTTGATGACGACGCCGCCGCCGGCTTCGCGCATGGGGTCGAGGACGAGCTGGGTGGCGAGCATCGGGGCGCGGAGATTGAGGTCGAGTGACGCCGACCAGCGGGCCGGGTCGGCGTCGGGGAAGCACGGGCGCAGGACGGCGCCACCGCCGGCGTTGTTGACGAGGATGTTGGGGCGAGTGCGGTCGAGGAGCGCGGTGAGCGCTTGGTCGTCGAGGACGTCGAGATGTTCGTACTGCGCTGAAATGGTTCTGGCAGCTTCCTGTCCTGCTGTGTCGTCCACGTCGACGAGGACGACCTCGGCCCCCTCGGCGGCCAGCCGGGCGGCGATCGCTCGGCCGGTGCCGACAGCGGCGCCGGTGACCAGGGCTCGTTTCCCGGAGATCTCCATGCGGCCCACCCTGCCCGGCGGCACCGACAGAACTGGTTGGTATGAGACAGGGCACTTGTCTGGAGCGGGGTTGGGTGTTTTGGTATGTCAACCTGCCCGCCGAGAGGAGGCTCGGATGACGCTGCTCTACGAGCAGATCAGTGCGCACGTGCTGGAGGAGATCCGCAGCGGCGTGCTCGGGCCCGGTGACCGGGTCGCCTCCGAGATGGAGCTGGCGGCGCAGTTCGAGGTCAGCCGGATCACGTCGAAGCGCGCGCTCGAAGTGCTGCGGGAGGCGGGGCTGATCGAGCGCATCCGTGGGAAGGGCTCCTTCGTCGTCCAGGACCTGCCGGACCTGGAGGGCGTCACGACGCCGCTGCGCGGCCGGATCCGGAGCCGGCCGGCGCGCAAGCGCCCGGGGACGATCGGCCTCGTCGTACCGGACGTGTCGGAGGCCTACGGACTGGAGCTGCTGCGCGCGATCGAGGAGCGCTGCGCCGATCACGGCGTCCACCTGCTCGTACGCCGTACGCGGGGCCGCCAGCCCGACGAGGAGAAGGCCGTCGACGCGTTCGTCGCCTCCGGCGAGGTGGACGGGATGATCGTGTTCCCGGTGCACGGCGACTACTACAACGCGAGCCTGCTCCGGCAGGTGCTCGACGGCTACCCGATCGTGCTCGTCGACCGGCACCTGTCCGGCATCCCGGTGGCGGCGGTGCACACCGACAACGTCGCGGCGGCGCGGGCGCTGACCGAGCGGCTGCTCGAACGCGGGCACCAGGAGATCGCGTTCGTGTCGCCGCCGCCGCTGAACACGTCGAGTATCGAGGAGCGGCTGAAGGGTTTCCGCGCGGCCTTCGGAGAGCGCTCCCCGAGCGATCTCCGGGCGCACCAGCTCACGACCCTGCGCGCGACTTTGCCGGGGTCGTTCACCCCGGAGAGCGTGGACGCGGACGTCGCGACGATCCGCGCGTTCCACGCTGAGTCGCCCGAGGTCACGGCGTACGTCGCGTGCGAGTACAACCTGGCGCGGATGCTCGACCGGGCACTCGCGTCTCCGGGCTCTGCGTCGCGGACGGCCTCGGCCGGCAGCCGCTCAGCGCCGGTGATCGCGTGCTTCGACTCCCCGGGCGACCCGATCTCCGGTACGCCGTACCTGCACGTCCGCCAGGACCAGGAGGAGATGGGTCGCCAGGCCGTCGACCTGCTGCTGGCGAGGCTGCGCGGCGAGACGGTGCCGAACCTGTCCCTGGTCCCGTTCCAGCTGGTCGATGCCGACGACAACTGACTTTCGGCAGTACTGCGGTGACGTCGTCGGTGTGTAGCGTCGGACGGTGACGTGGCGGCGGGCGGGTGACCTCGGGCTGTGGGCCGGTCTGTCCTTCCTCGTGGTCGCAGAGAGCGGTTCCCGGGGCGACCCGTACTGGTTCATGGGCGGGTGCGTCGCGCTGCTGGCCGTCGCGGTGCTGCTCCGGCGGACCAGGCCGCTGATCGCGCTCTCCGCGGTGATCTTGGCCGAGGCGGTGATCATCGGCGGTGCGACCATGAACGCGACGCTGGGGACACCGGTCGCGCTGGTCCCGGCGATCTCGGTGTTCGCGTACCTGGCCGGGCGGCGCGAGACGCAGCTCCGGTCCTTCGTCGCCTTGTCGAGCGCGGCGGTGGTGCTGGTGCTCGCGTTGATGCTGATCCTGGCTCACGACATGTCGGTGGCCGACTCGGTGCTCAGCTGGCTGGCCGTCGTACTGGGCACGCTCGTGTTCGCCGTGATGCCGTGGCTGATCGGCCGCTACCGCGCGCAGCAGGCGCTGCTCGCGACCGCTGGGTGGGAGCGCGCCGAGCGGATCGAGCGGGAGCAGCAGCTCGAGGTCGACCAGGTCCGGCTGCGAGAGCGCTCTCGGATCGCTGAGGACATGCACGACTCGGTGGGCCACGAGCTGAGCCTGATCGCGCTGCGCGCCGCCGCGCTGGAGGTCGATGCGGAGCTGCCGGAGCGGCACCGGCGGGCCGCGACCGAGCTGAGAGAAGCGGCCGCGACGGCGACCGAGCGGCTCGGCGAGATCATCGGCGTACTGCGGGACGCGGAGGCGCAGGCGCCTGTCGTGCCGAGTGACGAGTCGGTCGCGGAGCTGGTCGAGCGAGCGGCGGCGTCAGGGCTGGCGGTGCGGCTGGTGCAGGAGGGCGCGGCCGAGGCGTCGCCGATGGTCGACCGGGCGATCCACCGCGTGGTGCAGGAGTCGCTGACGAACGCGAGCAAGCACGCTCCGGGCGCCGAAGTGGTGGTCACGCTGACGCGCCGCGAGGACGAGATCGTGGTGAAGGTCGCCGACACGGGAGCGACGCGGGCCGCGGAAGTCGTGTCGAGTGGAACGGGGCTTGCGGGACTCGCCGAGCGCGTGCGTTTGGTGGGCGGAACGCTAACCGCAGCACGGTCCGGGACCGGGTTCGAGGTCGTCGCTCGCGTACCGCGAGGCGGCGGCCGGCCCGAGCCCGTCATCACCCCACGCACCGCCACCGCCGACGAGCTCGACGTCGTACGCCGGCGAGCCCGCCGCGGCCTGGTCACCGCGCTCCTCGTCCCGGCCGGCCTCGCCGCCGCGATCGGCGTCATTGCCCTCGGCTACTACCTGGTGACCGGCTTCAACTCGGTCCTCCCGCCTCCCCAGTATGACGCCCTCCGGATCGGGCAGAGCCGAGCCGACGTCGACCCCGTGCTCCCCAAGATGCAGATGCTCGACCCGCCACGGCAGCGCGCGACCGAGCCCGACGGCTGGAACTGCCACTACTACCGCCCCGACGGCCCGTTCTCGATCACCTACGCCTATCAACTCTGCTTCCACGACAACGTTCTGGTGTCCAAGGCGATCGTCCAGACCGGATCGATCGCGCCGACACCGGAGACCACCACCGGTCCCGAACCGGAAGAAGGGTCCCGATGATCAGGGTGCTGCTGGCCGACGACGAGGCGATGGTCCGGGCCGGGGTCCGGGCGATTCTTGCCTCCGACGACCGGATCGACGTGGTCGCCGAGGCCGGTGACGGGGCCGAGGCGGTCGAGCTCGTGCAGAAGCACCGGCCGGACGTCGCGGTGCTCGACATCCGGATGCCGCGGATGGACGGGCTCGCGGCCGGTGCGGAGATCCGCCGGACGACGCCGGACACGGCGGTGGTGATGCTGACGACGTTCTCCGAGGACGCCTACATCGCGAAGGCGCTCGGCGACGGCGCGAGCGGGTTCCTGCTGAAGTCCGGGGACCCGCGGGAGCTGATCGCCGGGCTGAAGGCGGTCGCGGACGGTGCGGCGTACCTGTCGCCGAAGATCGCGCACCGGGTGATCGCCGAGCTCGGTGCCGGCAGCGGCGGCGGCCGGATGGCCAGGGCTGCTGAGGCGAAGGAGCAGATCGGCGTCCTGAGTCCACGTGAACGCGAGGTGCTGGCGCTGGTCGGCGCCGGGCTGTCCAACGCCGAGATCGCCGCGCGGCTGTATCTCGTCGAGGGCACCGTGAAGGCGTACGTGAGTGCCGTACTGACCCGGCTGGACGTGAAGAATCGTGTCCAGGCAGCGATCATCGCCTACGAAGCGGGCCTGGTGAACTGACCGCGTTGTTGGCTGACGCCGCAATGGGTACCGGCGTCACGTGGCCGGAAGGGGCCGCCGACGCTCCGGCGGGTGACACCGGATGGACACTTGGTCATGGGATAGTGGGACCTCCCGGCGGGACCGTTGCCCGGGAGGACCAGCAGAGCCGGGGCGGCGGCACCGCCTCGTTGAGAGAATCAGGGGACCCAGGTCGTGACCGACTCGCACAACTCCGGACAGCACAAGGACCGGGAAGCGGCGGCGGCCGAGGTCCGGAGGATGTGGCAGCCGACGCCGTCCTGGAGCCAGCCGGACCCCGGCGCCCAGGCCGAGCCCGAGGCGACCGAGCCCGCCGAGGAGAACCAGGACGCCCTGGCTCAGGAGTTCCCCGGCGACTCGTGGTCCAAGCCGAGCCAGCCGGGCCAGGCGACGCCGTACAGCAACAGCCAGCCGGAGGCCGGTACGCCGAGCAGCGCCGGTGCTGGTAGCGGTAGCGGTGCTGGTGCGCACAGCGCCGGTACGGCGGGCGCCCACAGCGCGAGCACGCCCGAGCCCGAGACGAACCCGTGGGGCTCCAGCAAGGCGAGCAGCGGCGAGGCCAGCTCGTGGAGCATCGCCAACCCGGGCTCCGCGAGTGGTGCTCCCACCGGAGCTCCGGCCGCGACGCCTGCGGCAGCAGGTCCGCCCGCTGCCGACCCGTGGACGCAGCCGGCCGAGCAGCCCGAGCAGCAGGCGCCGCAGCTGTCTCCCACCGCCCAGCAGTTCTTCCCGCAGGGCATCCCGAACCAGCACCCGCAGCAGCCCCAGCGCGAGGTGTCGTACCGCGCCGAAGAGCTGATGCAGGCGCTGCCGCTCCCGCGGGAGGCCCCGGCCGAGCGCGGTGTCCGCAGCGTGCTGCGGCTGCGTCCGGGCAGCTCCGAGCGGGTAGAGCGGATCGCTCGCGCCACCGCGGCGACGGCGTTCCGGCGTCCGGTGACGATCACCGTGGCCAACCCCAAGGGCGGCTCGGGCAAGACGCCGACCACCCTGCTGCTGGCCGGTGCGCTCGGCCAGGCCCGTGGTGGCGGTGTGGTGGCCTGGGACAACAACGAGCTGCGCGGCAACATGCACCTGCGCACCCACGACACCAACGCCCGCTCCACCGTCACCGACCTGCTGCAGGCGATGCCGATGCTGACCCAGCCGGACGCCCGGCTCGGCGACGTCGCGGCGTACCTGCGGCACCAGGTGGCCGGCCAGTACGACGTGCTGACGTCCGCGACCACGACGTACTCGCAGATCGAGGCCAAGGACTTCGACCAGATCCACCGGCTGCTGAGCCGCTTCTACAAGGTGCTGGTGATCGACACCGGCAACAACGAGGGCTCCAGCAACTGGCGCGAGGCGATGAAGGCGTCCGATGCGCTGGTCATTCCGATCAAGTGGAAGAGCCTGTCCTGCGCTGCCGCCGTGCAGATGCTGGAGGAGCTCGACCACCAGGGCCCGGAGGCCCAGCGGCTGATCCGGCGCGCGGTGATCGCCGTCAGCAACGGTCCCGGCGACGTCAACAAGGAGGTCGAGAAGCAGCTGCGCCCGTACTTCGAGTCGCGCGCCGCCGCTGTCGTCGACATCCCGACCGACCCGCACATCGCTGCTGAGGGTGCGCTGGACCACTCGGCGCTGCAGCCTTCCACGCGGCGTGCCGGGCTGGAGCTGGCGGCCAAGGTCGCCGAGCAGATCACCATCGCGCTCAACGTTCCTCGCTGAGTCGCTGAGTCGCTGAGAGGAGGGGGCTTCCGCTGGGAAGCCCCCTCCTTCTGCGTGGGTCAGGCGTCGCGCCGCTCCAGCACTCTGAGCCCCAGCGCGAGTCCACCGACCGCCCACACCACCAGTACGCCGAGAGCGGCCGCTGGTGACAGCAGGTCGCTGCTGCCGCCCAGGAACGCCTCACCCGCGCCGCCTGGCAGCAGCGCGGCCAGCCACTGCAGTGCGCTGATGCTGCTCTGCCCCAGCATCAGCGGGACGACCATCAGCAGCAGGAACGCTGCCGTCAGCGTGCCGGCGGTGTTGCGGATCAGGAACGCGATGCCGGCTGTGAAGAGCCCGGCGAGCATGGCGTAGACACCGATCTGCAGCAGCTCCGTCACGAGCGCCGACGCGGTCCAGTCGGCCCAGCGGCCGGCTGCGAGGCCGGCGCCGACTGCTGCGACCAGGCCCAGCAGTGCGCCGTACAGGAAGAGCACGGGGGCCAGTACGACGGCCTTGCCGAGGACAACGTTCCGGCGTACGGGCGTCCACTGCACGGTGCTGCGGATGCTGCCGGTGGCGTACTCCGACGTCACCGGGACCATCGCGAACGCCGCGATCACCACCTGCACGATCATCAGCGCACCGACCGCCATCGCCCCGACTTCTGCAGGCGGAGCGGGCAGGCGGTCCGGCGCTGGGTTGTCGCGTTCGAAGGCCGCGCTGAAGCCGAGCTGGAGCCCCAGCAGGCCGGTCAGCAGCACGGCGCCGACCATGTTCAACCAGGTCGAGCGGACCGACCAGAGCTTCGTCCACTCCGACGCCACCGCGCCGCGCAGGCCGCCGGACGTCGACGTGTGGTGGACGGTGATGGTTGCCGTACTCATCGTTCTCCTACGGTGGTGAGCTCGACCTCGAGCTGAGGTTCAGGGGTGCGCCTCTTGCGGCGCTGGTGCCGGACGACCTCGACCAGCAGCGTGACGGCCATTGCGAGACCGATGCCGAGGAGCACGCCCTTCAGCGGGTTGTCCTCGAAGGCCTTGCCGCCGATGTAGCCGACCAGGGAGCAGTAGACGCCCCAGCTGATCGCTGCAAGTCCGGCGAAGAGCGAGAACTTGCGGGCCGGGTAGCGGACCGCTCCCATGGTCAGCGTGACCGCGGTGCGACCGCCGGGGATGTAGCGGGCGACCACCAGGACCAGTCCGCCGCGTTCGGCGAGTGCTGTGCGTGCCCACTGGGTCATGGCGTGCCGCTTGGTTCCTGGCTTGGTCCTGTCGATCAGCCGGCCTCCTGCGCCCCGGCCGAGGAAGTAGGAGACGTGGTCGCCGAGGAAGGCACCTGCTGCGGCGATCACGATCACGCCGTACAGGTTGGGCTCGCCGGTGGCTGCGAACACTCCAGCGGTGACGACCAGCGTCTCGCTGGGGATCGCCGGGAAGAACCCGTCGAGCGCTGCGAAGCCGAAGAGGGCCAGGTAGATCCACCAGGAGGACATCAGCTCCTCGGTGAAGTGCAGGATCGCGTCACTCATGAGGCCACCGCCATGCCGTACTGCACGCTGTCAGCAGTCAGCTCCATGTAGGCCTCTTCCAGCGACGCCTGCTGTGTGGACAGCCCGTGCACCCGTACGCCGAGCTCGTAGGCGAGGTCGCCGACCCGCTGCACCGGTACGCCGGTCACGACGAGCTGGTCGCCCCTGGACTCGACCTGCTCGGCCTCAGCGGTCAGCCGGTCCCGCAGGGCCGCTCTGGCGTTGGCGTCCGGGACTGTGACGTGCACGGAGGTCCGCGACGAGCCGGCGATCACCTGGTCGATCGGTGCGTCGGCGATCAGCCTGCCGCGGCCGATCACCACCAGCTGGTCCGCGGTCAGCTGCATCTCGCTCATCAGGTGGCTGGACACGAAGACGGTCCGGCCCTCCGCCGCCAGCGAGCGCATCAGCTGCCGGACCCAGCGCACGCCGTCCGGGTCGAGGCCGTTGACCGGCTCGTCGAACATCAGGATCTCCGGGTCGCCGAGCAGCGCGCCGGCGATCCCCAGCCGCTGGCCCATGCCGAGCGAGAACTGACCGGCGTGCTTGCCGCCGACCTCGTCGACACCGACGATCCGCAGTACTTCGTCGACCCGGCTGACCGGTACGCCGTTGCTGCGGGCCATCGCGACCAGGTGGTTGCGGGCGCTGCGGCGCGGGTGCAGCGCCTTCGCGTCCAGCAGTGCGCCGACCTTGGCCAGCGGGACCGGCCAGTCGGCGTACGGGCGGCCGTCGACCAGTGCCTGCCCCGCGGTCGGGCGGTCGAGGCCGAGGATCATCCGCATCGTGGTGGACTTGCCGGCGCCGTTCGGACCGAGGAAGCCGGTCACCCGGCCCGGCGAGATGGTCAGGTCGAGCGCGTCCACGGCGGTCGTTCCGCCGTGGTGCTTGGTGAGTCCTGCGAGGGTGATCACGGCTGCCCTTCCGGTTCCTGGAGTGTGCTTCGAACTTAGAAATCCGGAGGGGGCCGGCACATCGGACCAACGGCTGGACGGACCCCCGACTTTCGTCAGGTCGGGGCTACGACCGGGGGACCGCGGCCTGGCCTGTGGATGGCGTGTCAGGGCCTGCGGCGGAAGTGGATACCATCACTGCGTGACCGGCAGCTGGGCCGATCACGCAGACCCGAGGAGAGCAACGTGTCGGAAGTCAAGGTCCATCTGATCGGCGTCGAGGGCGAGGCTGAGCGGAGTGTGACCGAGACGACGACGATCGGGGAGCTGTTCGCCGAGCTGTTCGGCCAGGACCGCTCCGCCATCGCCGCCCGGGTCAACGGTGAGCTGCGGGACCTGTCCCGGGTGGTCGCCGACGGTGACGAGATCGAGCCGGTCAAGGCCGGTTCCGAGGACGGCCGCGCGATCATCCGGCACTCGACCGCGCACGTGCTCGCGCAGGCGGTGCAGGAGCTGTTCCCGGAGGCCAAGCTGGGCATCGGCCCGCCGGTCGAGAACGGGTTCTACTACGACTTCGACGTCCCGACTCCGTTCACCCCCGACGACCTGGGTGCGCTGGAGAAGAAGATGCAGCAGATCATCAAGGAGCGGCAGCGGTTCAGCCGCCGGGTGGTCTCCGACGACGACGCGCGCAGCGAGCTGGCCGCCGAGCCGTACAAGCTGGAGCTGATCGGGATCAAGGGCTCCGCGGCCGACGCCGCCGAGGGGGCCTCGGTCGAGGTCGGTGGCGGCGAGCTGACGATCTACGACAACGTCCGGCGCGACGACAGCGTGGCCTGGAAGGACCTGTGCCGCGGGCCGCACGTGCCGGCGACCGGTTACCTGGGCAACTTCAAGCTGATGCGCACCGCGGCGGCGTACTGGCGGGGGAGCGAGAAGAACCCGCAGCTCCAGCGGATCTACGGCACGGCGTGGGAGTCCCGCGACGAGCTGAAGGCGTACCTGACCCGGCTGGAGGAGGCCGCCAAGCGCGACCACCGCAAGCTCGGGACCGAGCTCGACCTGTTCAGCTTCCCCGACGAGATCGGCTCCGGCCTGGCCGTCTTCCACCCCAAGGGCGGCGTGCTGCGCAAGGTGATGGAGGACTACTCCCGCCAGCGCCACGTCGAGGACGGCTACGAGTTCGTCTACTCGCCGCACATCACCAAGGCGCAGCTGTTCGAGACCTCGGGCCACCTGGACTGGTACGCCGACGGCATGTACCCGCCCATGCACCTCGACGAGGAGCGCGGGCCGGACGGCGAGATCCGCAAGCAGGGGCAGGACTACTACCTGAAGCCGATGAACTGCCCGATGCACAACCTGATCTTCGACGCGCGCGGGCGGTCCTACCGTGAGCTGCCGCTGCGGCTGTTCGAGTTCGGGACGGTGTACCGGCTGGAGAAGTCCGGTGTCATCCACGGGATGACCCGGGCCCGCGGCTTCACCCAGGACGACGCGCACATCTACTGCACCCGCGAGCAGATGCGCGACGAGCTGAAGAACCTGCTCACCTTCGTGCTCGGCCTGCTGGCCGACTACGGCCTCGACGACTTCTACCTCGAGCTGTCGACGAAGAACCCGGAGAAGTTCGTCGGCTCCGACGAGGTCTGGGAAGAGGCGACCGAGACGCTGCGCGAGGTGGCCGAGTCGTCTGGTCTCGAGCTGGTCCCGGACCCGGGCGGCGCCGCGTTCTACGGCCCGAAGATCTCCGTCCAGGCCCGCGACGCGATCGGCCGCACCTGGCAGATGTCGACGATCCAGCTCGACTTCAACCTTCCCGAGCGCTTCGAGCTCGAGTACACGGCTTCGGACGGTTCGCGGCAGCGGCCGGTGATGATCCACCGGGCGCTGTTCGGCTCGATCGAGCGGTTCGTCGCGGTGCTGACCGAGCACTACGCCGGCGTCTTCCCGCCGTGGCTCGCGCCGGTCCAGGTGATCGGCATCCCGATCACCGACGGGCACGTCGACTACCTGTTCGAGATCGCCCAGCAGCTCAAGGCGCAGGGCATCCGGATCGAGGTCGACGCCTCCGACGACCGGATGCAGAAGAAGATCCGCAACGCCCAGAAGTCGAAGGTCCCGTACATGCTGATCGCCGGCGACGAGGACATGGCCGCGGGCTCGGTCTCCTTCCGCTACCGCGACGGCACCCAGAAGAACGGCGTCCCGATCGCCGACGCGATCACCGAGATCGTCGAGTCGGTCCAGAAGCGCGTCCAGGTATGACGGATCCCGGGGCGACTCCTCCGGGTGCCGGGGGACCGCCGTCGCCCGGAGCGCAGCCGTCGGCGGCCGGCGGGCGGCCGCCTGGTTCGCCGTACGAGCCGGACGAGTTGGTGGAGCAGGTGGGGGTCGGCGACGCCGACCCGTTCCTGCGGTTGTGGACGCCGCACCGGATGGCGTACATCGCTGGCGAGAACAAGCCGACGAGCGACGCCGAGGGTGCGTGCCCGTTCTGCCGGATCCCGTCGCTGCCGGATGCCGACGGGCTGATCGTCCAGCGCGCGGGGGCGGCGTACGCCGTACTGAACCTGTACCCGTACAACCCCGGGCACCTGATGGTCGTCCCGTACCGGCACGTCGCGGACTACACCGAGCTGACTCCCGCGGAGGTCGCCGACGTCGCCCGCCTCACGCAGGAGGCGATGGTCGCCGTCCGCGTGGTCTCGGCGGCGCACGGTTTCAACATCGGCATGAACCAGGGCGAGATCGCCGGCGCGGGCATCGCGGCACACCTCCACCAGCACGTCGTCCCGCGCTGGGGCGGCGACACCAACTTCATGCCGGTGATCGGCCAGACCAAGGTCCTCCCGCAACTGCTCGCGGACACCCGCTCCCTCCTCGCGAAGAACTGGCCGGCGGAGGCCTAGCGGAGGAACAGCGGCAGGAGCGGGTCGACGATGTCGAGCAGGGAGGCCAAGGGGATCTCCCGGGGTGGGTCGGTCAACGCGCTGACGCGGACCACTCGGCGGCCGTTGCGGAAGACCAGTTCTCCTTGGGCGGGCAGATAGTAGCCCGGTCGGCCGATCGGGGCCGAGCGCGGCGGGGGAGTCTGGTTCGCCTCGGGGATCGTGTCGGCGTTGAGGGACTCGACGATGGCGACCGTGGCTTCGGTGGTGCCCCAGATGCAGGTGAGGGCTCCGTTGACGCGGTAGTCGCGACGGAGCTGGACGAGGACACCGATGAAGCGCTCGGCCATCGCGTTCGACACCTGGCAGGCCGCGTCGGACTGGCGGGCCGGGCGGATCACCTGCGGTACGGCGTTGCGCGCCGAGACCGCGACGCGGAGCAGTTCGCCGTCGGGGAGCCCGGAGGCGCTGGTGACCCGGACGATGCGGTCGCGGGTCTCGAAGACGATCCCGCGGCCGCTGGTCCGCGCACCCGGTCCGAGATCCCGCGCTGAGCCGCCGAGCTTGTCCGCGGGCTCGAACATCCCGAGCGTGTTCGCGACCCGCTCGAGCGTCCCCGGGTGCGCCGGGAGCGAGCTGACACCGATCGTCACCGGCTGCCCGCCGACGACGAGCGTGCACAGGTCGAACGCCGGCAGGCCGCCGTCGTTCCACCCGAAGGCCTTCGCAACCCACTTGCTGCTCGGCCGCCGTACGAGGTTCTCCGGCGCGGCCACCGCCGCGCAGGCATGTGGACCGGCCTGCCCGACGCTGCCGTCCACACCTTCGGGTTGTGGCGGTGCGATCACAGTAGGCACCACCGCAACTGGCCGCGGCGGCTCCACCGGCGGCTCGTCCGCCCGCTGTGCGACCGAGCAGCCAGGCAGTAAGCCGACGGCTAGCAGGAGGAGGCCAGTACGGCGTACCGGCCGCATCAGGTCGCTCCGATGCAGTGGGCGAGTGGAGGCGGGGTGGTGCTTGCGGGGAGCGTACGGGGCGGGTGGAGGTGGAGGAGGTCGGTTCGGGGCACCGCGCGGGGTAGGTCGGTTGGGCGGGCGAGGCGGAGGTGGTCGGCTCCGCGCACCGCGCGGAGCAGTTCGCTCGCGCGCACCTGGTGGAGCTGGCCTCCTGTGGGCAACAGCAGGCGCAGGGCGGCGCGGCGTACCGGCGCAAGTTGGCCGGTTCGGTGGGCCGGGCGGGGGTTGGGCATGGGGGTCTCCGCGGCCGGGGGGCTTGGGCGGGTGATGCCATGGTGCGCCTCGGGTGTGCGGGTTCGCCAGTGCTGCCGGAGCGGCTGGGAGGGGTGTCGGGGTGGCGCTGTCACCTGTTGGTGGCCGGGCTGGACTACGATCGCGTCGCCATGCTTAACAGATTCCGGCAGTTCTGGACCAAGGTGATCACGCCGATCGCCACCCTTCTGCTGCGGCTCGGGGTGAGCCCGGACGCGGTCACCCTGGTCGGCACGATCGGCGTCGCCGCGGGTGCGCTGGTCTTCTTCCCGCGCGGGCAGCTGTGGATCGGGACCCTGGTGATCACGCTGTTCGTGTTCTCCGACCTGATCGACGGCTACATGGCGCGGACGTCGGGCACGTCGTCGAAGTGGGGCTCCTACCTGGACTCCACCCTCGACCGGCTCGGCGACGGCGCGATCTTCGGCGGGCTCGTGCTGTTCTACGCCAACTCCCGCGCCGGCGACTCGACGCTGATGGCGGCGGTGACGCTGTGGGCACTGGTGATGGGCGCGACCACGTCGTACGCGCGGGCGAAGGCGGAGAGCCTCGGCCTGCACGCCAGCGGTGGTCTGGCCGAGCGGGCCGACCGGCTGGTGTCGGTGCTGGTCGTCGGCTTCTTCTCCGACGTGTTCAACCTGCCGATCCTGCTGCACATCGTCCTGTGGTACCTGGCGATCGCCAGCACGATCACCGTCGTGCAGCGCACGCTGTCGGTCCGCAAGCAGGTCCTCGCCGATCCGGCCAACGCGGGCCTCGGTACGCCGCCGAGCGGAAACGCGGGTACGCCGACGGGCGGCAGTACGGCGCCCGGCGGCGGTCCGCTGGCCGATGGCAGCTCGGCCCCCGGCGGCAACGAGCCTCCCGCCGACGGCCCCGAGCACCCCAGCTCCACCAGCTGACGATGGACGGTCTGCGCCAGCGCTCGGTCGACCTGGCCTTCGCGCTGGCGTGGGCCCTCGTACGCCGCCTCCCGGAGCCGGTGGTGACCTGGCTGTTCACCCGCGCCGCCGACTTCGTCGTCAAACGCGACGGCAGCGGCGTCCGCCGGTTCCGCGCCAACCTGGCCGTTGTCCGCCCGGCAGCCACAGCCGACGAGCTCGATGCGCTTGTCAGCGCCGGCATGCGCTCCTACCTGCGCTACTGGCAGGAGGCATTCCGCCTCCCCGAGTGGGACGACGACCGCATCGTCGGCCGCGTCCGCACGGTCAACGAGGAGCGCCTCCGCGACGCCCACGCCGCCGGCAAGGGCGTCATCTGCGCCCTCCCGCACCTCGCTAACTACGACCACGCCGGCGCCTGGGCCGGGCGCACCGGCATGCCCGTCTCGACCGTCGCCGAGCGGCTCAAGCCCGAGTCGCTCTTCGACCGCTTCGTCGCCTACCGCGCGAAGCTCGGCATGGAAGTCCTTCCGCTGACCGGCAGCGACGAGCACGTGTTCGGCGTACTGGCCGAGCGCCTTCGCGCGGGCGGTTTCGTCTGCCTGGTCGCCGACCGGGACCTGTCCGAGCGTGGTGTCCCGGTCGAGTTCTTCGGACGCAAGTCCCGGATGCCCGCCGGCCCGGCCGCGCTCAGCGTCCGCACCGGCGCCCCGCTGATCCCGGCGACACTCCACTACGACGGCCCCGACCTCGTGATCACCTTCCACCCGCCGATCCCGCGCGAGGGCGGTCCGGCCGCGATGACGCAGCGCTGCGCGGACGCGTTCGCCGAAGGCATCGCCGCGCACCCGCAGGACTGGCACATGCTGCAGCGCATCTTCGTGGACTGACCGATGCGGATCGGCATCGTGTGCCCGTACTCCCTCGGTACGCCGGGCGGCGTGCAGAACCACGTCCGCGACCTCGCCGAGGCGCTGCTCGCCCGCGGCCACCAGGTCTCGGTGCTCGCCCCGGTCGACGACGACCAGGTACCGCCGTACGTCGTGTCGGCCGGTCACGCGGTCGGCGTCCCGTACAACGGCTCGATCGCCCGCGTCACCTTCGGCCCGCGCACCGCGGCGCGGGTCCGGAACTGGCTGGCCGACGGCCGGTTCGACGTCGTTCACGTGCACGAGCCGACGACCCCGAGCGCGTCGATCCTCGCGCTCTGGGCGGGCGACGGCCCGTTCGTCGCCACGTTCCACACCTGGCAGGTCCGTTCCCGCGCGATGAGCGCCGCGTCCGGTCTGCTCCGGCCGGCGCTGGAGAAGCTCGACGCCCGGATCGCGGTCTCGGAGAACGCCCGCTCGATGATGGTCCAGCACATCGGTGGCGAGGCGGTGGTGATCCCGAACGGCCTGTACGTCGACCGCTTCGCGGGCCGGGTCCGCCCGGAGTGGCGTGGCACCGACGGCACGATCAGCTTCATCGGCCGGATGGACGAGCCGCGCAAGGGCCTCGCGGTGCTCCTCGCCGCGGTTCCCGCGCTGGTCACGCAGCGGCGCGGCCTGAAGGTGCTGATCGCGGGGACCGGCCAGGGGGAGGAGGCGCGGCGCTCGCTTCCGGCGTACTGCCGCGACAACGTGATCTTTCTCGGCGCGATCGACGACGAGGCCCGCGCGGACATGCTGGCGGGCTCGGATCTGTTCGTCGCGCCGCACCTGGGCGGCGAGAGCTTCGGGATCGTGCTGCTGGAGGCGATGGCCGCCGGCGCTCCGGTCGTGGCCAGCGACTTCACCGCCTTCCACCAGGTCCTCGACGGCGGCCGGCTCGGGGAGCTGTTCGAGCCCGGTTCGCCGGACGCGCTCGTCGCGGCGGTTCTGCGCCTGCTCGCCTCGCCCGACGAGCGCGGCAAGCTGCGCGACGCCGGGCTGTCCGCCGTCCGCCGGTACGACTGGTCGACGCTCACCGACGAGATCCTGGCCGTGTACGAGCTGGTGGTCAGCTGAGGCAGCGGCGATCCTCGCGCTGATCTGTGACGGGTTGAAGCGGCCTACACCTCCTCCGCGAGGCCGACGAAGATCCCGGACGGGCCGCGCAGGTAGCAGAGCCGGGTCGTGTCGCCGTACTGCGCGATCTGGCCGGCCAGTTCGCCGCCGAGCGGGCGCAGCCGGGCGACGACGTCCTCGATGTCGGTCACGGAGAACATCACCCGGTGCGTGCCGACGATGTTGTGCGGCGGCTTCTGCGGCGCGGGTGCGGCGACAGGGGAGAGGTACTGCGAGAGCTCGAGCCGGCCGGGTCCGTCCGGGACCTTCATCATCGCGATCCGGCAGTGGACGCCGTCGAGACCGACGCACTGGTCGGCGAAGCCGCCGACGACCTCGCCCTCACCTTCGAGCGTCAGGCCGAGCTCGGTGAAGAAGGCAACCGCAGCCGTCAGGTCGTCGACGACGATGCCGACGTTCTCCATCCGCTGGAGCGTCATGGTGGTTCTCCTCGGGTCGGGCGGCCGGTGCGGCCGCTGGTGACCCTAGGACGAAGCCGGTCCGGGCTCCTCGACATCGCGGCGACGGAAAGCTTCGAGCAGGCTCGCGCGCGAAGCGGAACTCAGCGCATCGGTGGGCAGGCTGTTGAGCGCCCGCGTCGTGCGCCGGACCTGGTCGAGGTAGTGGTCGCAGCCCTCGCAGCCGTCGAGGTGCGCGACGAAGGCCTGCTCCTCGGCCGGGGTGAGAGCGCGTTCCAGGTACGCCGTGACCTGTTCGACGAACTGCCGGCACTCGAGCTCGTTCACGAGGATTCCTCCTGGGTGTAGTACGTCTCCAGCCTGCCGCGCACGAACGCACGGGCGCGGTGCAGCAGCACCCGCTGGTTGGCCGCGGTGATGTCGAGCAGCTCGCAGACCTCGTCCGAAGCCCAGCCCTCGGCGTCGCGGAGCGCGATCACGATCCGCTGCCGCTCCGGCAGCTCCTCGAGCGCGGCGATCAGCAGCTCCCGTACTTCGGAACCGAGCGCTCCGCTCTCCGGCCAGCGGGCCGGCGGCTCCCACCAGTGCCCGGGGAACGGGTCGCCGTCGGCCTGGAAGCGGCGCGGGTCGACCGAGATCGCGCTCTCCAGTTTCTCGGTCGGGACGATCCGGTGCTCCCGGATCCCGCGGCGCTTGGCCGTGTTGGTGAGGATCCGGTAGACCCAGGTCCGCAGCGACGAGCGTCCCTCGAACCGGTCGAGGCCCTCGACCACCGCCAGCCACGCCTCCTGCACGACCTCGGCCGCCGACTCGTCGGTCGAGACGTAGCTCCGGGCGAGCCGGAGCATGCCGGGGGACCAGCGGTCGAGAACGAGCGAGAACGCGCTCTCTTCGCGCGCACACAACCGGCGCACGAGCACGGTGTCCACGGGCAGGTCCTCCATCGGTTCAGGCTAGTGACCGGTGGCGGGCGACCCACAGCAACGCACCGGCGGCCAGGACGACGGCGCCCGCGAGCAGCCAGCCGGCGCCGTACACGTCGGTCTCCTGCGTGACCGCGCCGAACCCGAGCGCGAACGGCGTGAACAGCAACCAGGAGACGGCGCTGATGCCCGACGCGACGCCGGTCCGGATCGTGGAGTCGACGGCGTCGTGCACCAGGTGGCTGACGTGGATCCCGATCACCACGACGAGCACGGTGAGCGTCACGATCGCGACGGTCAGCACGGCCAGGCTCCCGCTCGTCAGCAGTACGCCGGAGCAAGCGAGCATCACCAGAGCGACCGTTGCCGCGGGCAAGCGCCGGTTGAGGTGCAGCCGCCCGGCGAGCAGCCCGCCGAGGCCGAGCGCGCTCACGACACCGGCCCAGAACGGCCCGTAGAAGCCGGCCGGCGCGTCCAGTTCGAGCAGCCACAGCGGGCCGAACTCGTACATCGCCTGCAGGATCAACGCCGCCAGCACCGCCGCCGTCGCCACCGGAACCAACCGGCCGCGATGCAGGATCGCGCGCACGGTCACCCGCAGATGCTCGCGCAGCGGAGAGCGCTCACCTGTCTCGTGCAGCCGCGGCTCGCGGAACCGGGAGAGCGCGATCAGCGACCCGGCCACGAACGGCAGCGTCACGAAGTACGTCAGCCGGGTCGACGACACGGAGGCGATCCACCCGCCGGCGAGCGCGCTCGTGACGAGCGCGGCGCTCTCGATCAGCCGGATCCGCCCGATCTCCCGCTCGTACGCCGTACTGGTGCCGGTCTGTTCGAGCACGCTGTCGTAGACGACCGCCTCGACGGTGCCGGAGTAGAGCGCGAAGTACACCCCCAGCACCGTGCCGGCGACGAGGTAGGTCACCACGTTCTGGCTCAGCGCCCCGATCAGTACGGCGACGAGCAGCGCGACCGCTGCCACCACCAGGACCCCGCGTCGCGACCAGCGGTCGGCGAGGACGCCGGACAGCACCTCGGCGGCCGGGACCAGCCCGGCGTACGCGGCGGCCAGCACGCCCATCGCCGCCGCGTCGAAGCCGATCTCGGTCATGAACAGCTTCTCCACCGGCACCCAGAACGCGATCCCCTGGAGAAACGCCATCAGCTGCAGCGGCGCCAGCCGGGCGCGCAGCGTGCCGGTGCGGACGGTGGGGTGCAGCGTCAGGGTCATACCGGTGCAGTGTCAGAGACCCCCGCGAGCGTTACACCGCGATCAGCGCAGCTCCTCCGCGGTCTCCGCGATCACGTTCGGGTCGCCCGGCTTCGGGTGCCAGGGCAGCTGCAGCGGGTCGTCCTTGTACCGCGGTACGACGTGCAGGTGGGTGTGGAACACGCTCTGCCAGGCGTCGGCGCCGATGCAGCTGAGCAGGTTCGCGCCGTCGGCGTCGAGGCGCTCGATCACCCGGCCGACCAGCGACTGCGCGAGCAGCGTGGCGGCGGTCAGGTCCTCGGCGGTGGTCTCGCGCAGATCGGTGGAGTGCGCTCTCGGGACGACCAGCAGGTGGCCACGGGTCGCCGGGTTGATGTCCATGAACGCGATCGCGCGGTCGTTCTCGGCGACCTGCTGGGACGGGATCGAACCCGCGACGATTCCGCAGAAAAGACAGTTGTCGGTCATGCGGCCAGCCTAGAGCCGCGGGGTCCGCCGGCCGGCGCCGGTCGCGCTGGGACAGGCGGGCCGACGCTGGCTTAGACTGCGCGGGCCGAGAGGGCCGCGTGAGGTGAGCGCTCTCCGGCAGTGCTGAGGCCCAGGAGGGGACGGATGGCGGACGAGCTGTTGCGGCCGACGATCACGGCGAACGTGGACCTGTCGGTGCGGCCGTGGCGGTTGATGTCGCAGGCGTACGTTGCGTTCTTCGGCGGGGTGCTCGCGGTGACGGTGATCGCCTACCTGAACGCGCGGCGGCTCGGCGTGAGCCCGGCCGGGCAGCGGCAGATCATCGGTGTCGGCGTGCTCGCGCTGGTGGTGTCGGCGGCGGTCGTCGTGTTCCTGACCGAGGACGAGGCGGCCAGCGGGCTGCGGATCGCGACCCGGGTCGTCGCGGTCCTGTGCTGCCTGGCGCAGCTGCGGATCCAGCGGCCGATGGACCGCGCGTTCCAGCTGCGGACGACGGAGTACAAGTCGCTCTGGGTGCCGGGCGTGGCCGCGGTGATCGGCCTCGGCGCGTTGGAGCTCGTGCTGCTCGGCGTACTGGCGGTGACGGTGTGAGCGAACCGACCGAGGCCCGGCTCCAGATGGCCGGCCACTGGCTGCAGATCGGGCACCCGGAGCGCGCTCTCGACGAGCTCCAGGGGCTGTGGGGTGACGCCGCGCTCGACTACCGCGCGTACCTGTTCCGTGGTGCCGCTCTGCATGCGCTCGACCGCAACGTCGACGCGATCGAGGTGCTGCGCGACGGGCTCGCCCAGCACGGCCCGTTCCTCCCGCTGCTGCAGATCCTGGCCGCGGCGCTGCGCGCGGAGGGCAGGCTGCCCGAGGCCGAGGCCGCGCTCCTGCAGGGGCTGAGCCTGGACCCGAACGATCCCGACCTGCTGCTCGGGTACGCGATGGTCTGTCTGTCCGCCGGTCAGGCCGAGAAGGCGAACGCGCTGGTCGAGCGCGCCGCGTCGCAGGCTCCGGAGAGCCCGCAGATCTCGGCCGCCCGGGCCCAGGTGGCGTTTGCCCTGGGCAAGGATCGCGACATGCACCGGCACTCCGAGAAAGCGCTCTCGCACGATCCCGACGACCCGAACGCGCGCGCCCTGCACGGCACGTCGGCGATGCTGACCGGCGACGCGAGCACGGGATACCGCTCTCTCGCGTCCGCGGCCGCCTCCGATCCGGGCGACCCGGACCTGCGCGCGGCCGCCCGGGAGGCGCGGCTCGCGAACCATCCGCTGATGCGGCCGCTGCGCCCGTTCCAGCGGTTCAACCCGCTGATGGTCTGGATCGGCGCGGTCGTCGTGATCTACGGGCTGCGCCTGGCCGGCCTCCGGCCGCTCGCCCTGGTCGCGGCCGTCGCCTGGTTCGGGTTCTGCATCTACTCGTGGGTGGCGCCCCCGCTGCTGCGCCGCTGGCTCAACCGGAACTGGTGACGATGACGAACGACCGGATCTCCGCCCTGCGCAAGGCCGTCGAGACGAACCCCGACGATCTCCTGCTCAGGCTCGTCCTCGCCGAGACGCTGGTCGCGGCCGGAGAGACGGAGAGCGCTCTCGACCAGTACGTCGTACTGATGGATCAGCAGGGTCTCCCCGAGGACCAGCTGGTCGCCGTCGGCGAGCTCGCGGCCGCGAACGGCCGGCTCGCGCTGCTGCGGAACTGCCTCGAGGCCGCTCGCCAGGCCGGCGTCGTCGAGGGCACCGGCCGGTTGCAGCAGCTGGTCGACGAGATGATCGCGGCCCGGACCGGCGTGAAGGTGAAGGTCGGACCCGAGGAGACGCCGGACGGCTTCGCCGGCGACACCGCGAAGGAGACCACGACCTTCGACCAGGTCGGCGGCATGGACGAGATCAAGCGGGTCATCCACCGGATGGTGATCCTGCCGCAGAGCCGGCCCGACCTGTACGAGAAGTACGGCCGCCGCTCCGGCGGCGGCGTGATGCTGTACGGCCCGCCCGGCTGCGGCAAGACGCTGCTCGCGCGGGCGACCGCGGGGGAGTGCGGGCTGCCGTTCGTCAACGTCCGGATCGAGGACGTGATGGACCCCTACCTCGGCGTCTCCGAGCGCAACCTGCACGCGGCGTTCGAGCGCGCCCGGGCGAACGCGCCGTGCGTGCTGTTCCTCGACGAGCTCGACGCGCTCGCGTTCGCGCGGCACAAGCACGGCGGGTCCGAGGCGCGTCGGCTGGTCGACGTACTGCTGCAGGAGCTGGACGCGATCGGCTCCGACAACACCGGGCTGCTCGTGATGGCCGCGACCAACGCGCCGTGGGACGTCGACGAGGCGATGCTGCGGCCGGGGCGGTTCGACCGGGTGATCTTCGTGCCGCCGCCGGACGAGCCGGCCCGGGCCGACATCCTGTCCGTCGTCCTGAAGGACGTGCCGTCGGCCGCGCTCGATCTGAAGTCGCTGGCCGCGCGGACGCCGATGTTCAGCGGCGCGGACCTGCGGGCGCTCGTCGAGCGCGGTGTGGACGCGGTGATCGACGAGGCGCTGACGACCGGCGGCGAGCCGCCGCTGGCCATGCAGCACCTCGAGAGAGCGCTCCCCGCGGTCAAGCCGTCGACGCTCGACTGGCTGCACCGGGTGCGTTCCTACATCGAGTTCGCGAACCAGTCCGAGCGGTACGACGACGCGGCGGCGTACCTGAAGTCGAAGGACGTCCGCAAGCGGCTCTCCTAGACCTTCACCTTCGACGCGGCCGCGTCCGGCATCGGCTCGTAGCGCGAGAACGATCGGGTGAACGACGCGGCGCCGTGCGACAGCGAACGCAGGTCGATCGCGTACCGGGTGATCTCGACCTGCGGCACCTCGGCCTTCACCAGCGTCCGGTCGTCGCCGACCTTGTCGGTGCCGAGCAGCCGTCCGCGCCGGCCGGACAGGTCGCTCATCACCGCACCGACGAGATCGTCGGGGACGAGCACCGAGACCAGGTCGACCGGTTCGAGCAGGTTCACCTTCGTCGCGTTCGCGGCCTCGCGCAGCGCCAGGCCGCCGGCCATCTGGAACGCCATGTCGGAGGAGTCGACGCTGTGCGCCTTCCCGTCGAGCAGCGTCACCCGGATCCCGACCATCGGGTAGCCGGCGCCGACGCCCTTCTCCATCTGCGCCCGGATGCCCTTCTCGACGCTCGGGATGAACTGCCGCGGCACCGCGCCGCCGACCACCTTGTCGACGAACTCGAACTCGGTGCCCTCCGGCAGCGGCTCGACCTCGATGTCGCAGACGGCGTACTGGCCGTGGCCGCCGGACTGTTTCACGTGCCGCCCGTGGCCCTTGGCCTTGCCGCCGAAGGTCTCGCGCAGCGGGACCCGGAGCTCAACGGTGTCCACCGAGACGCCGTACCGGTTGGCCAGGGCGTCCAGTACGACGTCAGCGTGCGCCTCGCCCATGCACCAGAGCACGATTTGGTGGGTCTCCGGGTTCTGCTCGATCCGCAGCGTCGGGTCCTCGGCCGCGAGCCGCTGCAGGCCGCCGGACAGCTTGTCCTCGTCGGTCTTCGCGCGGGCCTGGACGGCGATCGGCAGCAGCGGCTCGGGCATCGTCCACGGCCGGAGCACCAGCGGGTCGGCCTTGTCGGAGAGCGTGTCCCCGGTTTCTGCGCGGGTCAGCCGGCCGATCGCGCACAGGTCACCCGCGATCACCGCCGACGCCGGGCGCTGCTGCTTGCCGAGCGGGAACGACAGCGTCCCGATCCGCTCGTCCTCGTCGTGGTCGGCGTGGCTGTTGGCCGCGCCGAAGAAGGACGTGAAATGGCCCGACACGTGAACCGTCGTGTCGGGCCTGATGGTGCCGGAGAACACGCGCACCAGGCTGACCCTGCCGACGTACGGGTCCGACGTCGTCTTCACCACCTCGGCCAGCAGCGGGCCGTTCGGGTCGCAGGTGACCTTGCCCTTCGGTACGCCGTGCGGGCTGAACACCTCCGGCACCTGGTGCTCGGGCGGCGACGGGAAGCCGCTGGTCGCGATCTCCAGCAGCTCGACCGTGCCGACCCCGGTGCCGCTGCAGACCGGGATCACCGGGAAGAACGAGCCGCGGGCGACCGCGCGCTCGAGATCCTGGACCAGGATGTCGGAGTCGATCTGCTCGCCCTCGAGATAGCGCTCCATCAGGGACTCGTCCTCGGACTCCTCGATGATCCCCTCGATCAGGCTGCCCCGGTGCTCCTCGACCAGGTCGGCGTACGACGCGTCCGGCGGGTGCGTGCTGCGCTTGCCGTCGGCGTACTCGTAGTGGGTCTGGGACAGCAGTCCGATCACGCCGTCGCCGGTCGGGAGGTAGAGCGGCAGGACCTTGTCGCCGAACGCGGCCTGAGCACCGGAGAGCGCGTTCTCGTAGTTCGCGCGGGCGTGGTCGAGCTTGGTGATCACCACCGCGCGCGGCATCCCGACCTGGTCGCACTCCTGCCACAGCGCCTTGGTCGGCTCGTCGACGCCCTCGTTGGCCGGGATCACGAAGAGAGCGCAATCCGCCGCTCTCAGCCCGGCCCGGAGCTCACCCACGAAGTCGGCGTACCCGGGGGTGTCGATCAGGTTCAGCTTCACGCCGTCGTGCACGAGCGGCGCGAGCGCGAGCCCGACCGAACGCTGCTGGCGGATCTCGGCGTCGTCGCAGTCGCACACCGTCGTCCCGTCGACGACGGTGCCGGCTCTGTTCAGCACCCCGGAGGCGACCAGCAGCGCCTCGACGAGAGTGGTCTTGCCACCGCCGGACGGCCCGACGAGCACGACGTTGCGAATGGCGGCGGGGGTATCGGCACCCGGCGCGCCCTGGGAAGTGTTCGCCTTGTCTGCCATGACGTTTCCTCCTGTTCGCCCACCATTCCCCGAAGCACGGGGTCTGCACAAGAGGAACAGCACACGACCGCCCAGGGGAACAGGTCCCTGGGCGGTCGTCAGGTCCTTCGGTCAGGCCTTGTTGCTCGCCGGGATGCGGACCGGGGCGAACGCGTCCTGGATCCACTTCGGGTACGCCGGCGCCGGGCTGCTGACCTCGTCGAGCTCGGCCAGGTCCTTCTCGGTGAGCGTCAGCTCGCTCGCCGCGAGGTTGTCGGTCAGCTGCTCCAGCTTGCGCGACCCGACGATCACGCTCGTCACCGCCGGCTGCGCGAGCAACCACGCGAGCGCGACCCGCGCCGGGCTCACGCCGTGCCGGTCGGCGACCACCCGCAGTACGTCGACGACGTCGTACCCACGCTCCTCGTCGAACGGGACGAAGTCAGCGCCGGTCTGCGATCGCCGCGACTGGTCGTCGGTCGTCTTGCCACCGCGATCGAACTTGCCGGTCAGGAACCCGCCCATCAGCGGCTGCCAGACGGTCAGGCTGACGCCCTCCTGCAGCGCCATCGGCACCAGCTCACCCTCAGGCTGCCGAGCGAGCAGCGAGTAGTTGATCTGGTTCGCCACGAACTTCGACTGGTGGTGCAGCGCCGAGACACCGAGCGCCTTGCTGATCTGCCAGGCCGCGAGGTTGGACGCGCCGAGGTAGCGCACCTTGCCCTGCCGTACGGCGTCGTCGAGCGCCGCGAGCGTCTCCTCGATCGGCGTCACGTGGTCCCAGTTGTGGATCTGGTACAGGTCGATGTGGTCGGTCCCGAGCCGCCGCAGGCTGTCTTCCAACGACCGCATCACGTGCAGCCGGGTCAGCCCCTGGTCGTTCGGCCCCGGCCCGACCGGCGCCAGCAGCTTCGTCCCGAGGATCACGTCCTTGCGGCGGTTGCCGAGCGCCTTCCCGAGCAGCACCTCGCTCTCACCGTCGGCGTACACGTCCGCGGTGTCGACGAAGTTCACCCCCGCGTCGAGCGCGGCGCCGACCATCCGGTCGACATCAGGCTGCTCCAGCCCACCGATCGCGCTGAACACCGGGTGGTCCTTACCACCGAACGACATCGCGCCGAGCGCGATCTCGGACACCCACACCCCGGTCCGGCCGAGCTGACGGTACTTCATGCTGCTGCTCCTCAGAACTTATTCGGACACTCTGTCTAAAAACCAGGCTACAACTCGGCGCAAGGGGGATAGGGTCGGGGTAGTCCCTCAGATTCCGGAGCCCGTCAGATGCCTTCGACCCCCGCGCCCGAGCCGCCCGCCGAGCGCCCGCCCGCGGCCGCGCCGACGCCGCGCGGGAAGGACTCCCCGGCTGCTCGGCCGGCAGAGCCTGCTCGGCCGGCACCGACTGTCCCGCCGGCACCGAGTGCTCGGCCGGCGCCGACTGTTCCGCCGGCACCGAGTGCTCCGCCGGCGCCGAC
>NZ_JBFAYT010000009.1:0-2181 GCF_040681455.1 Kribbella sp. NPDC051770
ACGAGGACAGCGCTTCCGACCTCAGCAAGCAGAAGCAGATGGTCGACTTCGCCGCGGAGATGGGCTTCGAGTACGTGACCGTCGACTGCCGGTGAGCCTTCGAGGCCGACCGGTCGCGCTTCTTGGGGGTGCGGCGAGATAGGCTCTGCCTCATGGCTCTCCAACTCCTGCCCCAGCTGGCGCCGCTGTCCGAAGCCGCCGGCGAGGCGTCGCACATCTCGCCGTGGTGGTACGGCGGGTTCTCCCTGTTCGTCCTGGTCGCGCTGCTGCTGCTGACCGTGATCATGGGCAAGGGTCGGCCGCACAGCTGAGCGGCGGATCGAGCTGACGTGAACTCCCCGGAACGGGTCCGGCGCCTCGGCGTCATGGGCGGGACGTTCGACCCGATCCACCACGGCCACCTGGTGGCCGCCAGCGAGGTGCAGGCGTACTTCGACCTGGACGAGGTGATCTTCGTCCCGACCGGCCAGCCCTGGCAGAAGACCGACCGGGAGGTGTCGCCGCCCGAGGACCGGTACCTGATGACGGTGATCGCGACCGCGTCGAACCCGCGGTTCTCGGTCAGCCGGGTCGACATCGACCGGCCCGGGCCGACGTACACGATCGACACGCTGCGCGACCTGTCCCGGCTCTACCCCGACGCCGAGCTGTTCTTCATCACCGGCGCCGACGCGCTCGCTCAGATCCTGACCTGGCGCGACGTCGACGAGATGTTCAAACTGGCCCAGTTCGTCGGCTGCACCCGGCCGGGGACCGAAGCCACCGAGCTCCCGCTCGACCGGCTCCCGATGGACCGGATCACCCTGCTCGAGGTGCCCGCGCTGGCCATCTCGTCGACCGAGTGCCGCGCCCGGGTCGCCAAGGGCAACCCGACCTGGTACCTGGTCCCGGACGGCATCGTCCAGTACATCGCCAAGCGCGACCTCTACACCAACCACTGAAGGAATCGAATGCCTGCCTCCGAACGCGCCGTCCAGCTGCTCACCGCGGCAGCCGAGGCAGCCCACGACAAGAAGGCCGAGAACGTGCTCGCGTTCGACGTCTCCGAGCAGCTCGCGATCACCGACGCGTTCCTGGTCGCCTCGGCGTCCAACGACCGCCAGGTCCGCGCGATCGTCGACGCGATCGAGGACAAGCTGCGCGAGGACTTCGACGCCAAGCCGGTCCGCCGCGAAGGCGCCCGCGAGGGCCGCTGGGTGCTGCTGGACTACCTCGAGATCGTCATCCACGTCCAGCACGACGAGGAGCGCAGCTTCTACTCGCTGGAGCGGCTGTGGCGCGACTGCCCGATCATCGCGCTGCCCTCGCCCGTACCGGGCGCCGGTACGGAGTAGTTTTCCTCTTCACTCGATTCGGGGTCGGCCGGGTCGGCTCCTTGAACCTCCAGGAGCACACGCAATGACTGCAGGACGCCTGATCGTCTGGCGCCACGGCCGCACCGAGTGGAACCTCCAGGACAAGATGCAGGGGCAGGCCGACATCCCCCTGGACGAGGTCGGCGTCGAGCAGGCCCGTACGGCGGCCGCCCGCCTCGCCTCGCTCGCCCCGACCCGCCTGATCGCCAGCGACCTCCAGCGCGCCGCCTCCACGGCAGCCGAGCTCGCGGCCCTGACCGGCCTCACCGTCGAGTACGACAAGTCCCTGCGCGAGATCGACGTCGACGACTGGGCCGGCCGCACCATGGCCGAGCTCGCCGAAACGAACCCCGAGGCCGCCGCCCGCATCCGAGCCGGCGAACCCCAACGCCGAGGCACCGCCGGCGAAACCGTCGAGGAAGTCGCCGCCCGCTTCGCCCCCGCCCTCCAACGCGCCGTCGAGGACGCGACTCCTTCCGACACCGTCGTCGTCGCCACCCACGGCCTCGCCGCCCGAGTCGGCGTCTGCCTCTTCCTAGGCATCCCCCAGTCCCACTGGCCCGCCTTCGGAGGCCTGTCCAACTGCAACTGGATCTCCCTCTTGCCCAGCCGCAACGGCAACTGGCGCATCGAGGAGTGGAACGCCGGCTCGCTGCCTGAGCCGGTCATGTCGGACGACCCCCAGCAGTAGCCGCTCCCGGACAAGACCACGCCCTCGGGGCGTGGTCGAGTACGCCGACCTGCCCGTACGCCGACCTGCCCGTACGCCGACCTGCCCGTACGCCGACCTGCCCGTACGCCGACCTGCCCGTACGCCGACCTGCCC
>NZ_JBFAYT010000009.1:2280-321984 GCF_040681455.1 Kribbella sp. NPDC051770
GTACGCCGACCTGCCCGTACGCCGACCTGCCCGTACGCCGACCTGCCCGTACGCCGACCTGCCCGTACGCCGACCTGCCCGTACGCCGACCTGCCTCGAGGAGGACGGATGGCTGCACCAACTGGTCGCTGGCGAATCATGGCGATGACGAGTCGACCGTCCGCGCAACCCATTGGCCGGGCCCTGCGGACTGACGGACGCCCACCACTCACCAACCCGACCCATTCGCGGACGCCCCGCCGACGATCGGCGCCCGGAGCGGACTTGGTGAGTGGTGCAGATCCGCCCTTGCCGCAACTGTGACTCACCATCACAGCCCGTGTTCCTCATCACCCAGGCCCCCGCCCGGAACCGATTTTTCTTCCAGGCCCTCCATCCGCTAAGCTTTCCGAGTCGCAAGAACGCGGGGCTTTGGCGCAGTTGGTAGCGCGCTTCCATGGCATGGAAGAGGTCAGGGGTTCGAATCCCCTAAGCTCCACCGCAGGTCAGAGGCCCTTTCCCGGTTGGGAAAGGGCCTCTGATTTTTGACCCGGGAGGCTAATCGGGAGGCTACGGCTCCTCGCTGGCCTCGCCGCGGCTCTGCCCCGGGAAGATCTCATCCATCTTCGTAGCCCCTTCGGTGAGCACTGGTCGGAGTTCGTGCCGGTAGACCTTCTCTGTCACCGTCGTGCTGGCGTGCCCGACCAACCGCGAGATGTCTTCGATCCGGACGCCGTTGCTCGACAGAAGCGAGACGAAGCTGTGCCGCAGTTCGCGCGGCGTCCACATTGCTGGATCGAGGCCGGCGGCCTTCACTACCTTCCGGAAGGCCCGACGTACGTTCGCGGCATCGAGCTGGGTGCCGAGTTCCGAGGTGAACACCAGGTCGAGGTTCTGCCAGCGGTCTCCTGCCGCCCGACGCCTGACCTCTTGGCGCTCTCCGTGCTCCTCCAGCACTCTCACGCACCGCACGGCTAGTTCCAGTGTTCGCCGGGACTTGCGTGTCTTCGTGTCGCCATGGGATCGAACTGAGCGCCAGACCTGGATCGATGGTGGTACCGGAGGGTCTGCGTTCGGCTTGCCAACCAGATCGAGGTTCGGCCAGGTCAAAGCCCGCATTTCTTCGGTTCTGGCGCCTGTCAGCAGTGACACGACGATGTAGGCGTGCAGCGGCGAGGATTCGGCGGCCTTCAAGATCGCATCGGCCTGCTGCACCGAGAGCGATTTCGACGGGCGCCCGCCGGTGCCGGTCGGGATCTCGCACAGCATCACCACATTGCGGTGTACCTTCTCCCGCGCCTGCGCTCGGACGATCGACCGACGCAGGATCGAGTGGAGCCGACGGAGGGTGTCTGTGCTGAGGTGCTTGGCCTTGACGGCGAGCCATTCGTCTACCTCGTCGGCACTCAGGGCCTGAAGCTTCTGAGCACCGAGAGCGGGAATGACGTGAGTGTTCGCCAGGCTGCGCAGGTTCTTGACGGTGGTTGCTTCCCGCTTGTGAAGGCCGAAATCGAACCACTCGTTTACGGCCTGCTCGACCGTGTAGTCCTTGGCAGCCAACGCGGCGCGATCCTGCGCCAGCTTGAGTTTCTGCTTGAGCTTGTTCTTGGCTTCGGTCTTGGTCTTGGCGCTGGCCGTGATCCGGGGACGTCTTGCTTTCCCCGCCGGAGCGGGTCCGAGGTACACAGCCGCGATGTAACGCTGCTTGCTGGCATCCCAGTGGATGCCGCCGTCGCCCTGGCTACGCCGCTGCGGCACCGGCAGCCTCCTTTGCTTCCAGCTTCAGCATGTTGACGTAGTCAGTGATGGCTTCGGCCGGAACCCGACGGCTCCGGCCCTCTGAGACGGTCTGGAGGCGGCCCAGACGGATCAGCTCGTAGACCTGACTGCGGCTGTAGTTCAGCAGGACGACAGCTTCGGCGATGGTGTAGAGCGCGCGGTTCGGCAGCAACGGCAACACGTTGGAGTCGGTCATTGCGAGGAAGGCTCCTTCGAGGTAACGAGATGGCCTGACAGAACTGACGAAACTGACAAAACCGATGCCTGTTCAGTGGGCGGTATGGGTGGCGGGGTGGACTTCGTACGTGGTGCTGGGGCGGCCTCCTTTGCTGGTGATCTGGGTGAGGCGGGGGCGGATGTGGCCGTGTTCGGTGAGCAGGGTGAGTGCGGGGTCGAGGTCTTTGGCGGTGGCGAATCGGTTGCCTTGGAGGCCGCGTAGTGCGTCGCGGCGGGTGAAGGTGTCGAAGCCGCGTTTGCGGATCCAGTCCAGGACGGTGCGGGCGTCGTCAAGGTCGGGGTCGGAGCGGCCCATGAGGTCGTAGACGGCCAGGGCGTGGTCGAGGTAGTAGCGGCCGACGGCTTCGGCGGCGCGCATGGTGTCGTCGGTGATGGGCTGGGCGTAGCCGTGGTGGAAGGTATGCGCGACGTGCAGGAGCGCGGCGAGGCGGACGGTCGCGCCGGCGAGCTTGGATGCCCAGTCGGTGATAGGCGCGAGCTGCCCGGTGCGCGGGTCGAGCCGGGGTTCGAGCCAGTCCTGGAACTCGAGCAGGACCTGTCGGGCATCGGCGGTCAGCTCTAGCTGGCGCTGGCCGTCGTCGGGGTTGCTGTACTGGTCGCCCGCGAGCACCAGGACCAACGTCCGGAGGGCATCGGCGTAGGTGGTCTCCACGGCTTCGGACACCGGTTCGGCCTGATTGTTGCGCGAGCCGACGGTGTTGGCCGGGAGGCTGTACAGGATGCGTGCGATGACGCCCCGGTCGCGGAATCCGGGCATCGCGGCGAGACCGGCCAGGGTGCCGGGCTGAGTGGTCACTCCGAGGGTTAGCGCGGGTCGCTCGATCGTCTCGGCCGGGCGGCCTTTGCGGTCCACCTGGAGCTTGTCGCCGGCGTGGCCCTTGAGGAACACCCCGAGGTTGGGCGCTGCGGAGTAGCGGGTGCCGGTGAGGGTGGCGAACACGTCGCCCTCGGCCGACAGGACCGCCATCCGTCCGCCGTGCGCGGCGAGCAGGGAGATGCACGACTCCGGCGTCACGTCGTCGGTCATCAGCCGGGGCAGCTCCGGTACGACGATCGCCGTTGCTTCCTTGGCCGCGCTGGTGGCATCGGCCAGTGCCTCGGTCGGGTTGGCCTGTGCGGTCTCGGCCTTCTTGGCGAGCTGTTCGGCCTTGGCCCACGCGACCCGCGACGCCAGCTCGGCCTCGACGCGCTGCTCTGCGACCAGCTCGCGCAGGGCGTCTTCGGCGGCCGACAGCGGAGAGGTCATCGCCCGGAACACCGGCGACTTGCGCGAGCCGGGCGGCAGCGCGGTCACCGTGTACAGGTTCACCTGCTCGGTCCACGACCGGTCGACCTTGACCAGGACCCGGCCGCCGGCGGCGGTGGACAGGCACGCCAGCGCCACCGACGCGGCCAGATCCAGCGGTGTCTGGGTCGCCTCGGCCACCGCGGTCACCTGGTCGGCCAGCCAGCTCGGGAACACCTCGACCGGGAACGGACGCAGCAACCGGTCGGTGCGCAGCGGCACCGGAGCACCGTCCCAGACCGGCCCGCCGGCCTCGACCGGAGACGCCGTCTGATCGTGATGCATGGGTGTGTGCTGAGTCTTTCCCTGTCGGTGGAGCTGTACCGGGGCGGCCAGTTCGGTGGTCCACGGGTCGTCTTCGGGCGGCTCGGTGATCGGTGGGAGCCAGTCGGGGAGTTCAGCGGCGCTCATGCTGCTTGGTCCTCCTGTGTGGCGTTCTGAGGGCCGTTGGCGGTCGGGCGGGGTTGGTAGTCGCCGGGCCGTGGCCTGCGGGCTTCTGCGACCCGTTGCGCCTCGGTCATCGACAGCCGTCGCCCGAGCTCGCGCATCGACGGGTCGAGCAGGCTGCGGACCATCCGCTTCGCCATCGCGGCGTGCTCGCCTGCGTGGTCGCCTCGCCACTGCTCCCACGCGGTCTGCTCGGCCGCGCGGTGGGCATCCAGCTCGGCCGCCAGCCGGGTCGGCAGGTCGTCGCGGGTGGTGGCCCAGCACTCGGCCGCGACGATCGCGGCGGCGAGCTTGCGAGGGTCGGTGTCGGCCAGCCGCGCCCACTCGGGAGAGCCGTAGCGGGGCCGGTCGGTGATGTGGGCAACCATCGTCTTCGCCCATGACGTGCGCTCGTGGGTGAGGGCCGGTTCGGTGGGGGTGAAGCGTGGGGGCAACATCGGTCGGACTCCTTCGCTCGCGTCGCGTGCTGGCTGGTCGATCAGGGTGGTGCTGGGCGCCGGGAGGGCCTGACACAACTGACAGAACTGCCACAACTGGGGGTTTTGTCGGTTTTGTCGGTTCTGTCAGGGGATGCGCGGCCCTCCCGGCCGGGGTTGTGTCAGTTCTGTCAGTTGTGTCAGGAGGTCGCCGTGCTAGGC
Source organism: Kribbella sp. NPDC051770 (assembly GCF_040681455.1). Lineage (NCBI taxonomy): Bacteria > Bacillati > Actinomycetota > Actinomycetes > Propionibacteriales > Kribbellaceae > Kribbella > Kribbella sp. NPDC051770. The sequence goes on from NZ_JBFAYT010000009.1 coordinate 6,646, forward strand.
GGCCTGGTCGCCGAACAGGTCGAGCTGGTCGGGGTCGGTGGTGGTCTGGGTGTTGATCGCGGCCCGGCGGGTGGCGGTCTCGCAGCCCGCGCACAGCGCCACCAGGGCGGCGGTCGTGACGGCGGCGGTCAGGGTGACCGTGGGGTCGGCGGGGACGGCGGCGAGCCGGTGAGCGGCGCTGTGGACGATCCCGCAGCGGCGCTGGGTCTTGGTGTGTGGCTTGCCGCACTGACCGGTGCACTCGCAGCGCCAGCCCGCGCCGGACAGCACGTTCTGCCACGTCTGCGCGCCGATCATCGGCGGCCGGAACGGGTCGAACGTCGTTGCCTCGACGGCGGTCATGCGGCGGCCTCGTGCAGGTAGTGGACGGGCTTGCCGGTGTGGTGGGCGTGGTCGATCTCGCGGCGGGTGGATTCGCCGATGTAGCCGCCGGGGTTGACGATCAGGACCCAGCAGGCCAGGTCGATCTTGGTCAGGTGCAGCGCGTCGAGGCGCTGCTTGTCGGCCTCGGTCATCGCGTCGCCGGCGTGGGCGAACACGCCGGGCGCAAGCACGATGTTCCCGGCCAACGTCAATTCACAGTTCGCGGCGGCGATCTGGTCGCGGAAGCGGGTGGACCCGCAGATGGTCACCACGTGCGGGGTCTGCTCAGCGGTGGGGATGGTCATGGGTGCGTTGGCTCCTTGGTGGTCGGTGGCGCGGTGGCGGGGGTGGTTGGTCAGCGCTTCCACCACGGGACCTTCTTCTGCAGTTCGGCGGCGCGCTTGTTGTGCTTGTGCCAGGTCGCGGACGGCTTGGCGTCGCCGCGCTTCTCCTGGCGAGCCTGTTCGGCGTGCAGTGCCTTCATGGTCTGGCGGTAGGCGGCGTAGTCCTTCTTGGCCTGGTTCTTGTCCTGCGGGTCGTGCTTGGCCATTGCGGAGGGTCCTGTTCTGCGAGAGGGGTTTCAGCGGTTGGTGCGGTGGTCGAGGAGGTGGCGGCCGAGGCGCTTGCGGCGTCCGGTGCCTTTGCAGCGGGGACAGTTGCGGAACTTCTTGCCCGACGGGGAGCGGGACTTGCCCGCGCCGTTGCAGCGTCCGCAGTTGGCGTAGGGCCAGACCGAGCACGCGGCCAGGTAGAGGCCGGTGAGGATCAGCGCGGCGACGACCAAGACGGCGACCTGTTCGGGTCGGCTCAGCGCCTGCGCGGCGTCGGCGGCGGTGGCTCCGGCGAGGATCAGCCCGGTGCCGGCGAGCATCAGGGTGTGAATGGGGTCAGTCATTTTCGTCACTCTCTGTGTCGGTGGTTGGGCGTGGGTGGTGGAGGCGAGCACCTAGCGGTGGTCGCCGGATCGGCTGGTCGGGGGCCGGTTAGCTGGTGGTGATCGGGTTAGGTCTCTAACCCGGGCCGGTTTCGGGGGCTAATCCGGCTCTGACCTGCGGTTAGTTAGCGAGTGAGGTGGGTTAACCGGGGGGCCGGAGACCGCTGGTCGGAGCCGGTTCGGAGCGGTTCGCGGCCCCCCGGTGGCCGGGCTAACTGGCGATCGGGTCGGCGTCGTCGCCCGCGTCGTCGGCCGGGCCGGCGTCGCGCTCCCGGAGCACGATCGCGTCACGGACGGTGACGGGGTTGAGGGGGAACTTGTTGCCGGTCGAGGGGACCTTGATCCCGTGCTCGGCCGCGAGGATCTCCCGCAGCGCCTTGCCAGTGAGGCTCTGGTACGGCGTCCAGGTCGGCGCGAGCCGCTTGAGCAGCGCGGGCACGTCGGCGATCGCGACCGGGTCGGTGTGCAGGACCTCGTCCAGGTCGGCGAGCAGGTCGCGGGTCTCGATCTCGGGGCGCCGGGCCTCGGTCGGGGCGGGCAGGTTCCGCTTGGCGATCGCGGCGAGAGCGCGGTCGATGATCGGCGTGATCTGGTCGTTGCCCTCGGCACCGTCGAGGAAGAACCATTGCAACGTCTCGTACTTCGCGGCGGAGAAGCCCTTCACGATCGCCGTACCGCGGTTCTCGCCGGGGATCAGGTCGGTGGCCCGAACACCCTGCTTGAACGCGCCCTGCCCCAGCAGGCCGTCGTTGGCGACGTAGTCCTGCACGTAGAACGCGACGTTGTTGGTGACGTTGCGGGTCACGTCCTTGGGCAGTGACGTGGCGGTCGGGGCCTGGGTCGAGACCCGGAAGTGCATGCCGCGCTTGCGGCCGAGCTTCACCAGGCCGATGGCGTACTTGGCGATGTCGGCGCCGTACTCCTCGTGCTGGAAGGCCACGTGCGCCTCTTCGAGCAGCCCGACCAGCGGGTGCAGGCCGACGTTGCGGTCCGCCAGCTCGCGGGTGACCTGCTCGACCTGGTAGGTCTTGAGCAGCTCACCGCGCCGCTCCATCTCCTCGAACATCTCCTTGAGGTCGTCGCGGATCTGGCGGATCGACTCGTCGTCGGCGCCCATGACGTAGCGCGAGCAGCGGCGCTTGAACCGCTCGAAGTCGAAGTTCTGGTCCGGCACCCAGATCCGCATCTCCACGGTCGGGTCGAGCGCGCAGCCGGCCATGAAGATCTTCGACGCCGACGACTTGCCCTGTCCCGGCGCGCCGCCCACGATCGAGTTGCGGCCCATCACCGGCTCGCGCAGCGCGTCACCGCGCAGCGTCTTGCCCGCCGGGACGCCCTTGAACACGTCCACCAGGCCCTCGCTCAGCAGCGGGTACGGCCCCGGGCCGCCCGTGAGCGCGCCCTTGTCGGCAACCCACAGTTCCAAGATCCCGGCCTCGTCACCGGTGGTCGGCCACACCTCGGACCCGGCGCGGTGCAGGCTGGTCGCCAGCGCGACGCGGCGCTTGGAGATCTCCTCGGCGGGGACGCCGCCAGGCAGCCGGATCAGCGCGTGCGTGCCACGGCCCTGCTGGCGAGCAGGGGTGATGAACTGGAGCTTGTAGCCCTGCTTCAGGTAGCGGGTGATGTTCGGGATGCGCAGCGAGTCCAGCGCCTGCGCGATGGTGGATTCATCGATCGCCATGTCCAGCTCGGTGTCGGCCGTGGTGACCATCCACGCGGGCGGTTCCGCGATGCGCTTGCCCTCGCGGAACAGGGCGATCACGACCAGCACGGGCAGCGCGAACGTGAGCACCGTCCACGCCACCCCACCGACCGCGATCACGAGACCGATGAGCGCGAAGAATCCGGCCCACACGCCGCTGAACGATCCCGACCCGGTGAGCTTGGCGAACACCGCGATCACGAACACGATCACCGGCGTCGCGAGCGTCGCACCGACCGCGACTTTCAGCACGCCCCAAGCGAGCTTGGGAGCGTCCATCAGCCGGTTGTGGCGGCGCTCGGTGGCCAGCTCCTTGGCGGCGGTCCACTCCTTCAGCGCCTCGCGGTCACCGGCGGCCTCAGCGGCCTTGATCTGACGCCGGTAGACGCCCATCGTCCCGGCGTCCCATGCTCGCTTGGCGTAGGACTCACCACCCTTGACCACCGTGTACGCGGCCCGCGCGGTGACCTTGCCGGTCGTCTTGGTGCGGTCGTGGGTCGCGACCCGCTTGGCGACCTGCCCGGTGCTCACCGCTCGCCGGACCAGCGCCCCGCGGTTGGCCAGCCGCTGGTCGAGCGCGGCCGACTCCTCCTCGCTCAGCACCTCGCCCTCGATGACCTCCGCGTCCACGACGTCGTGAACGTCGGTCGTGTCGATGCGCTCGGAGGTCTCGTGAACGATGCCGTGGTCGGTGTCGTGAACGTCTCCGTGAACGGCCTCGTGAACGTCGGCGTGAAGCCGGTGCACGTTGTCATGGCCGGTGTCGTCGGGCCCGTCATGATCGCGGTCGTGGTGGCTGTTCATGCGTTCCTCCGGTCGGTGTCCGGGGTGGTCTCTGGGGTGGCCGGTCGGGCGATCAGATAGACCCGGATCGCCGTCGTACGGCGGTTGCGGAAGGGACGTGACGGCATCGAAACGATCTCGACTCCCGACGCGGTCAGGTCGGCCAGGACGGCGGCCACGTCGGTGGCCTGCCCGATCAGCCGGACCCCAACCGTGCCGCTGGCCGGCGCGCCGTTGACGGTGCGGTGGCTGGTCATGCCGCGCTCCGCTCGGTCAACTCAGCGCCGTTCCAGCCACCGAGGTCGTGGCCAACACAGACGGCGGTGGATGCCACCAGGTCGCGGGCGTTCGGCGGGCACACGGCGTTGCCGATCATGCGGGCTTGCTCGCGTTTGGTGCCGAGCACGACGTAGCCGGGCGTGAACGCCATCCCGGCGGCCTGCTCGCGGGGCTCCAGCATCCGCAGTTCGCAGTCCTCGACGTTCGGCGTGCCGTACTCGAGAACCGACTGGTGCCCGGCGGTGGTCAGCGTGCGCAGCGGCTCGTTCACCGGCGTGCTCATCTCCGATCCGTCGCCCCTGCTGGAGTTGTTCCGCATGACCAGGGCGTAGCGGTCGCGGGTGGTGAAGGTGCCGTGCGGTTCGTCGGTGGTCCGGGCGATGGCGTTTCCGTAGTAGGGCACCAGCAGCGCGTGGTGGTTGCCTGAGGCAGCGAACGTGTCGAAGACCTGCCCGGTGGTCTTGGCGGTGTTGTTGGCGCGCAGCGGCACCACCAGCGCCTCGGACTCGGTGGTGGTGCGGGTCCGCATCACGTCCAGGACCGAGCTGGCGTCGTTGTTCCAGGTGCCGCCGGCCGGGACCAGCAACGCGTTCTCGTTGCGGGTCGTCTGGGTCCGCAGCACGGCCGTGACCGGGAACGGGCGCTTGCCGTCGCGGCCCTCCATCGGGACCACCATCGGCACGCCGCCGCGCGCCTGCTTCTCCAGCGCGGCCACGATGCGCTGCATCGTCTTCGCGGCCAGCGGACGTGTCCGGTCCCCGATCCGGGTACCGCGCAGCGACCAGTCGATCGCCGACCCCGCAGGCAGCCAACCCGGCTCCACGACCGCGTTGCGGCAGCTCACGCGAGGGCAGCGCCACACGTACTGAGCGCGGTAGCGGCCCCACGCCTTCGCGGGGTTCTTCCACGCCTGCATGGCCCGCACGACCTCGTCACAGCCGGGGCAGTAGGCCAGCGGGCGGGTCCACCGATCCAAGTCCGGGTGCGGGGTGCCGCGCTGGTGGCACACGACGTACACGCGGTCCCTGGACTGCGGGGCAGGCAGTCCGCCGGCCTGGGCGTGCATCGAGTTCTGGTAGACGACGTGCAGGCAGTAGTCGATGGCCTCCATCGAGTTGCGCCACGTGCCCCACAGCACCCACTTGGCCACGTCCACGACGTTCTCGACGATGACGACCGGGTAGCGGTGGAATTCGGCGAACCGGACCACGTCCCACATCGTCGCCCGCGACCGCTCGGCGGCCTCGTCCGGCAGCACTTCGCCGAACAGATCCGGGGTCCGGTCGATGTTGCGCTTGCGGGCCTTGGCGATCGAGTGGTTCGTGCACTCCGGGGAGAACCACGCCGCCATCGTGCGGGGGTAGCGGCGCGGATCGACCTGCGACAGGTCGGCGCAGTCGTGGTCGGTGGTCGGGTGGTTGGTGTTGTGGGTCTCGACCGCGAGCCGCCAGTGGTTCGCGGCCATCACGATCTCGACGCCGGGCACCTTCTTGGCACCCGAGCTGGTGCCGCCGGAGCCACAGAAGAAGTCAGTCCAGTCGTACATGGGATCAGGCCTCCAGAGCGCGCAGGTCGAGGTCGTTGAGCAGGTCGAACAACTGGTCCGGGCTGACGGCGATCCACCCGCAGTAGGTGCCGTCCTCGGTGTCGAACGTCGGTCGCGCGGTGATGCCGAAGTCGGCGAGCTTGCGGCAGGCCCGCAGCGCGTAGTCGCGGGTCGCCTGGTCGTCGGCGTCTTCGCCGGCGGGCCACGCGGTCAGGTCGTCTGGGTTGGGGTACGGGGTCGGCATCACGCGGCCTTCCTCTCGATCGACTCCACGGCGTCGGCCTCGCCCGCGACGGCGGGCTGGTTGAGGTCGTGTTCCAGCAGGGCACGAGTGGCCTTCGCGACCTTGGGCGACAGCCCGGCCGAACAGCCGGTGGTCTTGCGTGCCCACGCCGGGGTGATGAGGCTCGGGTCGGTGTGGTGGTCGATCGCGGCGAACGCCTCGTTCACGTAGTCGGCCAGCAGCTTCCGGCCGGGCTTGGCCGTCGCCTTCTTGCGCGGCTTGACCGACGCCTTCCGCGCAGCCGGGCTGGGGTTGGTCGCTGTTGCCGTACCGGACGGCTGTGCGGCGATCTGAGCGGATGGTTCCGGTGCCGGTGTCGTCAGTGCCTGCTCTACGGTGACGATCGGCTCAGCGGCCTCCCGCGGGTCAGCCAGAGCCGCCGCCTGCTCGGCTCGCAACACCGCTTCAGTGAGCCGGTCGCGCAGCACCGGTGCGGTCTCGGCCGCGCAGAACACCAGCAGCGGAGGAACCGAGTGCAGCACGATCCCGGCCACGTCGAAGTGCGCCCACGAGTGCCAGGTGTTCATCGCGAAGGTCGCGGCGAACGCGAACCGTTTCGTGCGACCGATCCACTTGCCCGTGTCGCTGACCTGGTACCGGGCGGTGATCTGCTCAGCCCGAAGGACAGCGATCAGGACCAGGGACACCATCGGGTCGAGCAGCCAGGCCGCGAACCACGGCAGCGACCACAACGCCGCGCTCTGAGCGGCGAACGCCTGGACGTTGACCATCGTGAACGCCAGACCGAGCACGATCCCGACCCACATCAGCACGTCCACCTGCGTACGGATCGACTCGACCCGCAGCGCCACCACATCGGGGTGAGTGGACAGCGCCCGAACCTGCGACGCCTCGGACGCAGCCGTGCGCAGCCGCGCAACGCTCGACTTCTGCTCAGCCTGGTCGACCGCGGCCGGCGCGGTCACAGCAACAGCGGTGCTCATCGGTTGACCTCCTGCGTCATCGCCGTACGGGCGTCGGCCAGGAATCCGGCCAGCACCCACAGATCGCCGTGCGCGGTCGCGGCCTCGGCCGACACCGCACCGGCCTTGCCCATGCGGGGAATCCCGCCGGACAGGACGAACTGCGTCAGGTGCTCGAACCGAGCGGCCAGCTCCTGGGCCACGTCGTCGGTGGCGTCGATCCCCAGCCGCTCAGCCCACACCTCCGGCAGACTCACGGTGCGGCGGCTCATCGCTTGCCCGCCTTGCTGGCGTTGGTGTTGGAGCGGTTGGTGTGCAGGTGCGGGCAGCACACCGGCGACCCGCAGAACCGGTAGTGCTTCGGGCTGCACCACGCGGCGCAACCACTGGTCCGCACGCTGCCGTTGCTGCGCGGTTTGCTCGACTTCCTCATCACGCCGCACCGTCCTTGGCCTGGTCGGCGGTCAGCTCGCGGCGGGCGGCCAGGGCGCGACGCTCGGCGCGGCGTACCCGCCGGCGGTCCAGCGCCGACGCGGCCGGACCGGCGGTGATCAGCGCAATCTCGGCGTCCAGTACGTCCAGCTCAGCCGCGATAACCGGCCATTCGGCGTCGATCGCCGCCAGCTCAGCCGCGCTCGGCTCTTCGTTCGCGACGGCCTGAAGGTGGATGATGTTCACGGGTTGTGCTCCTGTCTCAAGCAGATGTGTGCGACCCAGACGCCTCGGCGGTAGCCGCCGCCGAGGCGTCATAAGAACTCAGTTGCGAAACTGTGTTGCGCAACAAACTAGCGGATAGATTCAGGGTTGCGCAAGTGGGGCGCGGTACTCTTGCTGCGTGGCTGATCTACGAGATGACCTGTCGGCGGCTACACGCCGCTATCGCGAGACCGAGGCTGCGCACGAGGAGGCCCGGCAGGAGGTACTGGCCGCGGTTCTGGCCTCTCTACGAGCTGGCGTGACGCCGACTGAGGTCGAGCGACTGTCGCCCTTCACGGCGGCCTACATCCGGAAGGTCGCTCGAGCCGAGGGGGTTCCGCCGGCGCCGCCTGGTCCGAAGCGGGTTGTGGCGGGGGAGTCGGGGCGTTCATGACCTCAGCGTCGGCCCGATTCTGGGGAGCGGAGCGCACTCGCCAGGCTGCGTACTTTTGTGCGCAATGGCCTGGCCTTCAGGGGGTTCACTAGAGGGACCACGCGAGCTGAGGGGAAGTGCAGATGCACGTAGGAGAGCGGATCGGGGCCTACCGCAAGCGACGCGGCATGTCTCAGGAAGCCTTGGCCGGCCTCATCGGAATGTCTCGCTCCTGGCTGTCGCAGGTCGAGCGCGGCATCCGGGGCGTCGACCGGTTGTCCACCCTGAACGACCTAGCCACCGTCCTGCGCATCGACGTCACCGACCTCATCGGCCGTGACTGGGTCCTCGCTCCCGATGCCTCGGAGCAGGTGAGCGCCGTTGACGCCGTCCGCAGCCAACTGGCGGGCTATCACCACCTGCTGGGGGAGCGGGTGATTCCCTGGCCGCTTCCCCAGCTGCGCAACGGCGCAGTGCAGGTGCATCAGGCCTACCAGGCTGCGAAGTACCAGTCCGCGACGGCGATGCTCCCCGACCTGATCCAAGCCGCAGACGCGTACGACGGCTACCAAGGCCGAGATGGCCGCGAGACCCACCTAGCGCGCTGCTCCGTCTACTCCGCAGCGGCAAAGCTTCTGACCAAGGTGGGGGAGCACCAGCTCGGCTGGCTCGCCGCCGATCGAGCAACTCACGCAGCCATGGCGGCCGAGTCCAAGACCGCCCAAGGGATGGCGGCCTACCAGGTCGTCTGCGCCCTCCTGCGCAGCCAGCGAACCGACGACGCGGAACGAATTGCAGTCCGCTCAGCCGAGGGGCTTATGGCGTCAACCGGCTCCGACGCGCCCGACGCGGTCTCGCTCGCCGGGTCGCTGTGGTTGATCTCCTCAGTCATCGCCGCGCGCCGCTCGGATCGAGCGACCTCAACCGAACGCCTGGCGACAGCCGACCAGCTCGCCGGCCTACTCGCTCAAGACGGAAACCACTGGTGGACCGCCTTCGGCCCGACCAATGTCATGATCCATCGAGCGTCGGTCGCCTCCGAGTTCGGTGATCCGTCCGGTGTGCTGCGCGTCGCAGCTGAGATCGACACCGACTCACTCCCGGAAGGTCTGCAAGGCCGCCGATCGCGCCTCCACATCGACCTCGCGTGGGCGCAAGCCCAGGCCAAGAACGACATGGAAGCGATCCTGCACCTCAAGCAAGCCGAACGCGTTGCTCCCGAATCAATCCGCTACCACACGATCGCCCGCGAGTTGGTCCGCGAACTTCTCAAGCGCTCCCGCAAGCCCACCCCAGCCCTAACCGCCATCGCAACCCGCGCAGGAGTCCTCGCGTGACCGACCGAGTTCTCTACCTCGTCGTCTGCGGAGCACCTCTCGCCAAACGTGTCGGCGACGGAGTGCGGGCAGCTCGCGAATCCGGATGGAGTCCGTATCTCATTCCGACGGACGCAGCCCTCCCGTGGTTAGAAACCCAGGACCTGGAGGGCGCTCCAGTCCTCACAGCGAACCGCAAGCCGGGCGCTCCGAAGCGTGCACCGGTGGCTGACGCTGTCGCCGTCGTCCCGACCACCTTCAACACGCTAAATGCCTGGGCCAATGGCAACGCCGGAACGTATCCGCTCACGACGCTGTGCGCAGCGCTTGGCGCTCGTACGCCGACCGTTGCCGTTCCCTTCGCCAAGCACGATCTCGCCGGCCACCCGGCCTGGCTCGCATCGCTTGCCGTGTTGCGGTACGCCGGTGTCCGCGTCGTCAATCCCCACGACGGGTCGAGTACGGCCCTGGCTCCAGTCGCATCCGGCACTGGCGAGGAGGTAGCCAAGCGATTCCAGTGGAGTTGGGTACTCAACCAGCTTCAGGAGGCAGGTGCGTAGGCCGGTGTGTGGTCCGTAGGGCTGTGGGAGCGGTCGATCTTTCGCTGGTCTCTGGACGGAGCGGGCAGCGGGCTAGAGGGCTCTGCGGTGCCCGTGTTGAGTCGGAGTTCCGGACGCGCCCGACGGAATTGCGGTAGATTGCCGCCTGACATTTCGCCTATTTGATCCTGGTGGGGCGCTCGTGGCACAGATCGCGGATGAATCATTTAAGCGTGCGATACTGAACGTCGCCGGGTGGGGGGATACAGACGTCTTCCCCTTTCCCATTGAGAATCACATATTCTACGACTTGCCGGACGATGTGCTTGGAGCTCTGCGGGCCCTTGCCGCCTCCCTCTCTGCAAAAAATACTCTGCCGTCTGAGCCATTCTCGATGTACTCGTGCCTCGCCCCAGTCGGGTACCACGGATTTCGTTGGGCGACTCAGATCGAACCAATATGGAACGCCTATCTCCTTGGTGCGGTGCTTCAGATAGCGCCTCAAATCGAGGCAAGTCGTCTAAGTGAGAGCGATGGTCGAGTCTACTCGTATCGGTTCCGCTCGGCACCGCATGATGGGTTGTTTGCATCGGATGGGTGGCGCGATTTTCAGTCGCGTTGCCGGGCGCTCGCGGAGGAGCACGCATATGTGGTGGCGGTTGATATCGCCGATTTCTATGCTCGGGTCTACCACCATCCGATGGAAAATGCGATCCAAGCTGTCGATGATTCTGGCAATCTTCATAGTACGATAACGCAGGTCCTTGCGCGCCTATCCGGGGGCACTTCGTATGGCCTGCCGGTAGGGGGACCTGCCGCGCGAATGCTAGCGGAACTGTTACTAGATACAGTCGACCGTCTGCTACTGATTGAGGCTAGCACGAAGAATTTCGTTCGGTATGCTGACGACTACCGCTTCTTTGTAAATACGCTCCCGGATGCGTATAGAGCCATTGGTTACCTGTCTGAGAAACTCCAGAGGAACCAGGGGTTGTCGCTCCAGAAATCAAAGACGCGCATCATGAAATCAGCCGAGTACATTTCTATTCTCGATCCCGTCGAACTCCCGGCCGGAAGTGCCGCCAAGTTCCTGAGCCTGCATATCCATTTCGACCCCTATTCGGCAACGCCAGTCGAGGACTATGAACGGCTGAATGCGAAGATTCAAGAATTTGACATCCTTGGGATGCTGCGCCATGAGTTGACGAAAGGTCGTGTGAATGCCGCACTCACCCGAAGACTCGTGGGTGCGCTGAAGTTCATGGATGGGGAGACGCGATGGCAAGCGCTGCTATCCCTTCTGGAGAATGTTGACACGCTCGCGCCGGTGTGGCCCCAGGTCATGTTGGCGTTCCGTGACTGCTTGAAGGACCTCAGTGACGAGCGGATAGAACAGGCTCACGAGGAGATCAGAAGACTAATCAACGAGAATCACCATGTTGCTCAGATCGACCTCAATCTCTCATATATGGTTCGCGTTCTTGGGCAGAAGCATTCCAGTCAGAATGCGGAATTGTTGATGCGAATCTACGGCGGGCCACACGGATTCGGGAGCGGTCCAGCTCCCAATCTGCAACGAGACATCATGCTTACGCTAGCCAAGTGGAACGTGCGCTTCTGGTTATCGGACCAGAAGAGCTACGTTGAGAGCATGCACCCATGGGTAAAGCGCGCATTTATAATTGCAAGCTCTCAGATGGGTGACGAGGGCCGATTCTGGCGAACCTCTGCACGTCGGGGCTACACGCCGTTTGAAGAGGTAATCAAGAAGTGGGTTGGGGATAAGATGAATAACAATTCCTGGGAGATCCCGATATGATCAGCGTCGCGCATTTCTGTCGCCAAACATCAATTTGGCGAGATGTTGCACCGATGCTTGAACTAGTGGTTCGTTGGCTCAACACCCAGGTTGTGAATGTCGGCTTCCCAGTCGCTGAGATCTCGCGCCCATCTCGACGGGCATTGATCTCCGAAACGGCATTTCTCCTTGCCGCAAATGGTTATGAAAGTATCCCGACTGCTCTCGCCGAGGAATTCGAGCGCGATGCGCGACGATTCTTGTCACAACTCCCTCGTGGCGATGCCTCCGCTCAAAGACTTGAATCGGTTGAGTGGCGAGAAGTCGCGGGACTGCTGGCGAATATCGATCGCTGGACCGCTCAACTTAGCTCGCCGCAGTTTCAGCCTGAGATACCTGGCTGCGGGGTCGTCGATGCCGCGGTCGCCGACATCAGGACTTTGACCACGCTGATTGAGGTGAAGGCAGTAAATAGGCAGTTTCGCGCCATGGACATGCGGCAGGTCCTTACGTACTGCGCGCTACTGCATGCCTCTGAGCGTGCGCCGTCACATGTGAGTCTTCTGAATCCGAGGTTAGGGCGGGTCGTCACGGTCGAACTCGCAGTGGTGGCAGCCGGCGCATCCGGCCTTGGTGCGATTGAGCTTCTAGAAGATCTCGTGCAGCGGATGACTGGTCTTCAAGTTTCGGCGTAGACGGTGCAGTGCGGCGTGCAGTCCAACGAGAATGTGTCACCTGATGACTGCGACGGGGCCGCTGCGCAGTCTGGGATGATGCCCTAGATTCAGTTGATGATCTCCTTAAGCGAATCGGACCCCGCCGGCTGGCTTGAGGCCATCGCGACTGCGATCGTCGCCCCAGGGACCTTGCTGATCATCTTTCTCCAAGTGGTGGACCGGATGAGGCAAGGCGACGATCGACGGCGGGCTCAGGCAGCGAAGGTCCGCGTCAGTCAACCGTCTGCAGGCGGAGAGTGGACGCATGGCAACACGTGGGAGAAGCCGGTGAAGTTCACCGTGGTCAACGCCAGCGACGACGTGGTCTCGAAGCTGCAGATCACCGTTGTCCACCAGGTGCAGTTGCCGGGTGGGGTGGTGAGGACCTACAAACCTCACGTGTGGGAGCGAAGCCGACTCGATCCCGGGACGGACTGGCCGGTCGAACTGAATCTGACCGAGGAGAGAGGATCTAGGTGGCGAGGCAGTACGGCATCACTCCTGTTCACCGACGCGGCAGGCAACAGGTGGCGTCGAGATGCCGGCCACAACCTGTCGTCTCGCGGTCGCGACGACCGGAGCCAACCTGGGTTGGTGGAAACTCTTGCTCAAGCACTGCGCGAGTATCGCGAAGCGCGACGAGCCGGGTGAGCCGGATGTAGCGAGCTTATGAGCCGCCTGGCTGTTCCCGACGGCCTCCCAGAACACCGGGGTTCGATCGTGTTTCCGCAGGTCAGGGGCGGGTGCGCATCTCGACTGTAAATCTGTCGGCGGCCGATCGGCCGTGCTGCCCCGACAGCGTCGTCGATAGAGGGGGCGCGGCGAACGGTAGCCATGTGGTGCGCCTCCCAGAACCGCGGTTGTCGAGCCATCATGATGAGCCCGTGGAAGATGAAGCGGATTCAGGATCGCCTGAAAGTGAGCTTGAGCTGGCCGGCGCATCGCTGGGTGCAGCGCAACTCCAGCCGTGGCAGCGCGGGGTGGTCGGAGGCGTTGGTGTTGTGATGCTGTTGGGAGCGATCCTAGGCACCCTACTGGGTGTGGACGGCCTCGGCGAAGGGGTCCTTCTTGGCGTCCTGCTCGCCGTTGGTGTGGGGCTCGGCTACACGGGTCTCACGGGGCAGCAGATCACGAAGGTGGACCTGGCGGGAAACCGGATTTCGTGGAGCACACTTACCAGGCTGGCCGCTAGCCCCACCGTAGCGCGACCGGTCCGAGAGAAGGCACTGGAGCAACTGTTGGAGGCGGTCCCCCAACTACCGTCGGCGCAGCAAGACGTTGCCAAGATGGCTATTGGGGCACTGCATGGCGGCATCCAGTATGAGGCGGACGTGATCGCCGCGCTCGAGCGGATCCAGCCACGGGCCTATGTTGGCTCGACGGCGCCCGGTGCGGCGACCGCCGCACCTTTCGATGCGCTGTTGCGTGGGCCGAATGGGCGCGCGGTGCTGGTTGAAGCGAAGTACAACTCACGCAACGGCATGGAGGCTGGCGACCTGCGGAGGGTTGCCGAGCTGCAACGACGGCTGACCGAGACTGACCCCGCATACCGAGATGCCATTAGCGTCCTTGTAGTGAACAAGCTGACCCAGAAGGCATCGGAAGCTGCGGTGACGCTGGAGGAGGAATCCGGCGGACGACTCTGGGTTGTCGAGTGGGCAGGGCCCGCAGACGACCAGATGCTGCGGACCGTCCTGTCGGCAGCGTTGAACCAAACGTGAGCGAGGGGGGCACAGTCGTCACGGCGTGGCAAGGGCGTCACGAGCCGCTGGAATTTACCTCGGACCGGGCAGCTCCCAGTGGGTTTGCGGGAGGCTAATCGGGAGGCTACGACCCTGCACTGACCTGGATCGCACCGGACGTCGGTGGACTCAGGAACATCTGGAGGAAAGCGCACCCGGCACACGAGAAATCCATGGCATGGAAGAGGTCAGGGGTTCGAATCCCCTAAGCTCCACCGCACATCCAGAGGCTCTTTCCCAGTTGGGGAAAGGGCCTCTGTTTCGTTGGGCTGATCCCGGTGGCTTCTAGGCTCCGGGGATGAGACGACTTGCTTCTGTTGCTGTTGGGGTGGCGGCTGGGCTGGTGCTGGCTGTGGTTCCGGGGGCGGGTGGTGCCACCGCGGTCACGCCGTACGACGGGCGCTTGGTGGCGGTTGTGGATCAGGACACGAGTGACTTCTCGGCGGCGCGGGTTCGGGTGATGGATCCGGCGGTGAAGGACTGGAGCCGGGCCGAGGCGCAGAAGTGGGAGTGGCATCCGACTGGGGAGAACGGGTTTGGGGAGCTGGCTGCCGGGTGGGGTGCGCCTTCGGATGTGAAGTTGCGGCGGGAGCGGGGTGGGCGGGCGGTTGTGTTGGTGACTGACTCGCTGGGGCTGGCTGGGGTGATGAGTTATCCGGGTGGGCGGCGGATCTGGGGGGTGAATCTGTCGAGCCAGCCGAATCTGCACAGTGCGGAGTTGTTGCCGGATGGGAACGTCGCGCTTGCGGCGACTCGGGGTGGGTTTGTGCGGGTGTACTCGGCGTCGCAAGGGTCTTCGTCGGTGAGCTACGCCGAGTTCGCGCTGCCTCGGGCGCACGGTGTGCAGTGGGATCCGGTGCGGAAGTTGCTCTGGGCGCTTGGCGACACGACGGTCGTGGCGTTGAAGGTGGGCGGTACGGCCGCCGCGCCGACCTTGGCGCCGGAGCGGACGGTCGCGTTGCCGTCGCCGGGTGGGCATGACCTCACGCCGGTGCTGGGTGATCCGGATCGGCTGTGGATCAGTACGACGAGCTTCGTGTACCAGTTCAGCAAGTCGACGGGGAAGTTCATGAGCACGCACGACTGGCCCGACGTACGGAGTGTTGGGAGTACGCCGCGTGGGCAGGTGGTGCGGACCTCGCCGGCGCCGGACTGTGCGACCAGTTGGTGCACGGACACGGTGACGTTCAGCGGGCCGGATTTCACCCGCACGTTGCCCGGTGCCGAGATCTACAAGGCTCGGGTCTGGAGTTATCGGTACCTGTGAAGTGAGGCGTCCGCGCATGCCGTGATGAAGGTGAGCGTGATTGGTTCGCCGGCGTCTTCCACGAAGGCGAGGGCTGAGTGCGGGTAGGTGGCGGTTCGGGGCCTCGACGAGGGGGACGAGGCCCTCGCCGACGAACTCGTGGAGGCGGAGCAGGTGGCCGAAGACGATGGCCCGGCCCAAGAGGTGGGTTGTGCGGGTTTGGAGCAGGATGCGTCGGCCGTTGAGGTTGGGCCGGGATACTGGTGCGGTGAGCATCGACACCTCCGAGTGGGTCGCACTCAGCACTCGCTTCACCCCGGGCTGGCCGTGGCCCGAGGAGTCCTACGGGCTTGATCCGATGTTCGGCGCTGACGGCTGGTGTCGCGGGTGCGGCACGCCCAAGGGCCCGCAATCCGGAGCGTTGGTCATGCAGGGACGCAAGTTCCCTACAGCGGGCGTGTGGATGCCGAACTGGCTTTTTGATGTCGTGTGTCTGAGCGGCGAGGTCGCCGAGCAGGTTGCCGATCGGTTCGCCGTCGAGCTGAGAGAAGTCCGCAAACCGCTCGGACCGACCTCGGCACGGCAGCTCATCCCCACGGTGACTCGCCAGCCGTGGTACGACCCAGCCGGACTGAGTACGGCTGTGAAGGCACGTCACGCAAAGCACAATCCGAACGAGAGCGGCTCGCAGTGCTCGGAGTGCTCCACTTGGAAATGGCTCCCCATCGGCGAGGCAGAAGCCTCCGTGCAGCTCCGATCGATCACGTCCGCCACAGACGTGGTTGCGTCGCCAGAGGTTTTCGGCGACGGCTTAAAGGCGTTCAGGCATCTTCTGTTCAGGCGATCGCTCGGCGAGTTCCTCGCCGGCACACACCCCCGCGCTTGGCGCGTAGTAGAAGTTGCTCCCGCTGTCTGAAGCGGCCTGGCGCGGATCTCAGGTCTTCTCGTCGGTGGACAGCGAGGAGGCGTACGTCGTGATCAGGGTGAGGGTGATCAGTTCGCCGGCGTCCTCGATCAGGGGGAGGGTCGGGGCGGAGAAGGTGGCGGACAGTAGGTCGATGCCGATGGAGAAGAAGGCCCAGGTGAGTAGGAGGAGGGCGAGTCTTCGGTCGGTGCGGCGGGATGGTGGGGAGCCTCGGCGGTAGCTGGTGATGAGGAGGGCCAGGAGGGGGATGGCGGCGGCGAGGAGGATTGCTAGTTCGCCTAGGTCTTCGGTGCGGAGGCCTCGGAGGAGGTGGCGGTTGGGGTCGTCGATGAGGCGGACGAGGCCCTCGCCGAAGAACTCGTGGAGGCGGAGGACGTCGTCGAGGAGGAGGTAGGCGAAGATGACGGGCCAGGCGCGTACGCCGGCGCGGATCAACAAGAGGACCGTTGCGAGGAGTTTCAGGTACGTGACGAACTCGGGGACGGTGTAGTCGCGGGAGATGTCGAGGGCGGGGACGTCGGGCGCTGCGAGCAGGTGGAGGGCGATCAGGAGCGCGTCGGTGCTGAGCAGGAGGGCCAGCACCGGTCGTCGCTGCGGATCGGGGGTCATTCGAGCAGCATGCCTCGAAGAGAGCGCGAAAGGTGTCGATTCGCGGGGTGGTTGTTCGACCTTCTGGTGCGGGCGGTCAAGGGGGCCGTCGTACGGCGAAGGGATGAACGATGTCTACTGCAACGATCATGGACTCCAAGTTCACCGCGCTGGCGGTGAGTGGGCCGCTGTGGGGTGTTGTCGCGTTGGTTCAGGCGGCGACGCGGGAGGGGTTTGATCTGACGCGGCATCCGTTGAGCATGTTGTCGGCCGGGTCGCTCGGGTGGGTGCAGATCGCCAACTTCGTGGTCGCGGGGGTCTTGGCGATCGTCGGGGCGCGGGGGATCAAACAAGTGGTGGCGGGCAAGTGGGCGGCGCGGTGGGTGACGGTGTACGGCGTGGGCTACGTGCTCGCGGGGGTGTTCGTGCTCGATGCGGGGGACGGGTTTCCGGCGGGGACGCCGTTGGGGGCGCCGGCTTCGATCAGTTGGCACGCGATCGCGCATCTGCTGGCGGGGACGGTCGCGTTCGTGGCGTTGACGGCGGTGCTGATCGTGCTCGGGCGGTTCTTCGCGCGGCGAGGGGAGCGGGGATGGGCGTGGGCGGCGCGGGGTGGAGCGGCGGCGGTGGTTGTCGCCGATGTCGCGTCGATGGCTGGGGTGCCCGCGGCGTCTGCCGTGCTGGCGGCCGGGGTTGTCTCGGCGATGGTGATTCTGTCGCTGGTGGCGGTCAAGCTCGGCACTCCTGCGTGACAAGATCAGCGGGTGCAGATCGGGATGCTGGGGCCGTTCGAGGTGCGCGTCGGAGCTGAGCTGGTCGACGTGCCGGGGGCTCGGTTGCGGGGGGTGCTGATCGCGCTCGCGCTGCGGCCGGGGCAGGTGGTGCCGAAGGGCGTGCTGGTCGACTGGGTCTGGGGAGAGAATCCGCCGACTGAGGCGGGGAACGCGTTGCAGCGGTTGGTTTCGCGGTTGCGGAAGGTGTTGCCGGAGGGGGTTGTGGAGGGGCATCCGGAGGGGTATCGGCTGCGGGTCGCTCCGGAGGATGTGGATGCGGTTGCGTTCGAAGCCCTCGTTGCGAAGGCTCGGCAGGCCGGTGACCTCGGGGCGTTGCAGGAAGCGCTGGGGTTGTGGCGTGGGGCGGCGATGCAGGATGTGGGGTTGCAGGAGAGTTCGGCGTACGACGCGGCTGTTGTCAGGTTGGAAGGGCTTCGGCTGGGGGCTCTCGAGGACTGGTACGACGCTGAGGTTCGGCTCGGGCGGGGTGCGGGGCTGGTTACCGAGCTGAGTGATCTGGTGGCTGCGCATCCGGTGCGGGAGCGGTTCGTGGCGGCGTTGATGCGGGCGCTGGCGGCGGCTGGGCGGAACGCTGAGGCGCTGCAGGTGTTCGAGCGGACGCGGCAGGCGCTGGGCGACGAGCTTGGGGTGGATCCTTCGGCGGAGTTGTCGGCGGTGCATGTGGCGTTGCTGCGGGGCGAGGTCGGGCGGGCGCCGGAGGAGCGGAAGACGAACCTGCGGGCTGAGTTGAGCAGTTACGTCGGGAAGGAAGACGACGTTGCGAAGGTTCGGGAGCTGGTGGCGGCGAACCGCCTGACGACGCTGGTCGGGCCAGGTGGGGCGGGGAAGACGAGGCTCGCGACGGAGACTGCACGGACGCTGTTGAGCAACGCGTCGGCGCCGGGCCCGAGCGAAGGGGCGGCAAGCGGGAGCGGAGGGGCGAGCGGGGGCGGCGCACTCCCCGACGGCGTCTGGATGGTCGAGCTCGCGCCGGTCGGGATGGAGAACGACGTCGCGCAGGCGGTGCTGACGGCGTTGAAGTTGCGGGACGGGCTGCTTGGCGACGCGGCTGAGCTGGAGCCGACCGAGCGGTTCGTCAACGCCTTCCGCGATCGCGACGCGCTGCTGATCCTGGACAACTGCGAGCACGTGATCGAGTCCGCCGCCGCCTTCGCGCACCGGGTGCTCGGGGAGTGTCACCGGCTGCGGATCATCGCGACCAGCCGGGAGGCGCTCGGGATCACCGGGGAGGCGCTCTGGCGGGTGTTGCCGTTGACGCTGCCGGCCGCCGACGCGGATGCGGCAATGATCGAGGAGTCCGCGGCTGTGCAGTTGCTGCGGGACCGAGCAGGTGCCGTGGGCAAGGAATTGCGCGACGCGGAGACGATGGCGCGCGTCTGCCGTGCACTCGACGGGATGCCGCTCGCGATCGAGCTGGCGGCGGCGCGGTTGCGGACGATGACGCTCGACCAGCTTGCGGACCGGCTCGACGACATCTTCCGGTTGCTCACCGGCGGCAGTCGTACGGCGCTGCCGCGGCAGCGCACGCTGAGAGCGGTGATCGACTGGAGCTGGGAGCTGCTCAGCCAGGAGGAGCGGAAGGTTCTGCGTCGGCTCGCCGTGTTCGCCGGCGGCGCGACTCTGGAGGCCGCCGAGCGCGTGTGCGCCGACGACGCAATCGTCGAGGCGACCGACCGGAGAGACGCCGACGTCGAGGTGACCGAGCGAGCGAGCACCGTCGAGCCCTGGCAGGTCGAAGAGTTGCTCACGGCCCTCACCGAGAAGTCCCTCATCGTTGCCGACGGCGACAAGTACCGGTTGCTCGGGACAATCAAGGAGTACGGCGTACAGCGCCTCGCCGAAGCCGGCGAAGACACAGCAGCCCGGCACGCCCACCTCGCCTACTTCACCGACCTCGCCGAACAGGCCGCGCCGTACCTGCGTCGCAGAGAGCAGCTCGAGTGGCTCGCCACCCTCGCGGCCGATCACGACAACCTCAGCGCGGCGATGCGCGGGGCGATCGCGGCGCAAGAGGCACAGCAGGCGATGCGACTCGCCGCCGCGGCCGGTCTGTACTGGTGGCTCAGCGGCAACAAGGCCGAGGGCAACGAACTCGTGATGGCCGCGACCAGGACGCCCGGCGAGGTCGCCGACGAGACCCGCGCGATGGTCTACGTCCTGGTCGTCACGTTCCTCAACACCGGCCCCGGCGACGAGCACCACGCCGAGGAGTGGATCCACGACGCCTACGAGATCAGTCAGCGCACCGCGCTCGTCGACCCGGTGCTCGCGCTGATCGCGCCGCTCGAGCACATGCTCAGGGCGCCCGGCGACATCCTGTCCGCCTGGGAGCCGATGCTCGGCAGCGCCGACCCGTGGGTGCGCGCGATGGGCCGGCTGCAGCTCGGCAAGATGCGGATCGTGCTCGGCCAGGGCGGGTTCGAGGCCGATGCGCAGCTGGAGCTGGCGGTCACCGAGTTCCGCGCGATCGGCGAGCGGTTCGGGACGTCGTTCGCGATCACCGAGCTGGCCGAGCGGATCGCTGTCCGCGGCGAGTTCGCTCGGGCCTGCGAGTACTACGACGAGGCCGTTGCCGTCGTCACTGAGCTCGGGTCCGTCGACGACGCGATCCGGATGCGCTCGCGCCAGGCGCAGCTGTACTGGCTGCTCGGCCAGTCCGAGGCCGCCGAGACCGCGATGGCCGAGGCCCAGCGGTACGCCGACCGGGTGAACTGGCCCGGATCGCTGGCCATGCTCGCGCTCTCGAAGGCCGAGCTGGCGCGCTGGGCCGGCGACGCCGACGAGGCACACCGGCAGGTCCGGTACGTCGGCCAACTGCTCGGCGACGAAGCCGAGCAGCCCCACGTCAGCGCGACCACCGAGACCCTGCTCGGCTACCTCGCCGACGACCTCGGCGAGGCCCGACAACACTTCGCGAAGGCCTGCCAAGCGGCGACCACCTCCGGTCACGCCCCCGTGATCGCGACCGTCCTGGTCGGCCTGGCCGACCTCGCGCTGCGCCGCGACCAGCACGAGCTCGTCGTACGGTTGCTGGCGGCAAGTACCGCCGTACGCGGTCTGCCGGACCGGTCGTTGCCCGACGAGGCGCGGATCGAGCAGGCAGCGCGAAGCCGCCTCGGCGACGATCAGTACGCCGAGGCGGCTCAGGAGGGCCGGGAGACCAGCTGGGATCAGCTGGTCGCGGTCACGCTCGCTTCTTGAAGGTGGCCGAGGCCCACAGGTAGCCGACCAGCGCGATCCCGACGCACCAGGCGACGGCGGTCAGCGCGTCACCGGTCTGCGGGTTGCCGTTCAGCAGACCGCGCAGCGTCTCGATGATCGGCGTGAACGGCTGGTACTGCGCGAACTGCTTGATCCCCGGCCCCATCTTGTCGGCCGGCACGATCGCGCTGCTGAAGAACGGCAGCATGATCAGCGGTACGGCGGCGAACGCGGCGGTCTCCGGCGACTTCGACGCCAGGCCGAGCGCGACCGTCAGCCAGCCGGTCGCGAACCCGAGCAGCAGGATCAGGCCGATCACCCCGAGCCAGTCCACGAAGCTCGCGGACGGGCGGAACCCGAGCGCGAACGCGACGCCGACCAGCGCCACGATCGCGATCACGTTGGTCAGCACGCTGGCCACAACCTTGCCGGTCAGGACGGCGTCGCGCGGCACGTCCATCACCTTGAACCGGTTGATGATGCCCTTGGTCATGTCGGAGTTCACCGCGACCGCGGTGCCGCCGAGGCCGTAGCAGATCGCCAGCAGCATCATTCCCGGCGTCGCGTAGTCGATGTAGTCGACGCCGACGCTGAACGCGTCACCGAGCACGTAGACGAACATGAACAGCATCACGACCGGCATCAGTACGGCGTTGAAGACGGTGGTCGGGTTGCGGGCGATGTGCCGGAAGTCGCGGCGCAGCATCACCAGCGCGGGGGACTTGGTGCTCATGATGCGACTACCTCCGTGGTGTGGCCGGTCAGGGCGAGGAAAACGTCGTCGAGGTCGGGGGTGTGCACCGAGAACTCCTCGGCGCTGAGCGCGTACTCGTCGAGCCGGTCGAGTACGCCGCGCAGCGACTTGGTACCGCCGTCGCTGGGCACCCGCAGCGTGAGCGTCTCGTCGTCGCGGGTGGCGTCGGGGAAGAGGCCGGCGGCCGACTCGAGCTCGGCGACGGTGCCGAAGCGGAGCCGGACGTGCGTCCCGGGGAGCTGTCGTTTCAGCTCGTCAGGGGTGCCCTGGGCAACGATCCGGCCCTGGTCGAGGACCGCGATCCGGTCGGCCAGCTGGTCGGCCTCCTCCAGGTACTGCGTGGTCAGGAACACCGTGACGCCGTCGGCGACCAGCTCGCGGATGATCGTCCACATCGTCCGCCGCGACCGCGGGTCCAGCCCGGTGGTCGGCTCGTCGAGGAAGATGATCTGCGGGTTCCCGACCAGCGTCATCGCCAGGTCGAGCTTGCGCCGCATCCCACCCGAGTACGTCGACGCCGGCTTGCGCGCCGACTCGGTCAGCTCGAACCGCTCCAGCAGCGCCGCGACCATCGAGGCATCGGCCGAGCGGGTCAGGTCGACCATCAGCTGCAGGTTCTCCTCGCCGGTCAGCAGCTCGTCGACCGCGGCGAACTGCCCGGTGACGCCGATCGCGGCCCGGACCGCCCGGGCGTCGGCGGCGACGTCGTACCCGGCGACCGTCGCCGTCCCGCCGTCGGCCTGCATCAACGTCGTCAGCAGGTGCACCGTCGTCGTCTTGCCCGCGCCGTTCGGGCCGAGCAGGGAGAAGATCGTCCCGGCCGGCACCTCCAGGTCGATGCCGTCCAGCACGACCTTGTCCTTGAACGCCTTCCGCAACCCGGAAACCGCAATCGCTGTGCTTGTCATGCGAGAAGCTTCCGGCGGGCGCCGGACACCGCCCTGACACCGGACTGACACGGCTAGGGTGACTGCTGACATGCTGACCCTCGCGACACTCAACACCCGCGGTCTGCCGCTGCGCGGGACCAGGATCGAGGAGCGGTTCGCGGCGATCGCCGCCGAGTTCGACGCGGGCGACGCCGACGTGGTCTGCCTGCAGGAGGTCTACACCTACCGGCTCCTCAGACTGCTCCGGCGCGGCCTGCCGTCCTTCCCGTACGCCGCCTACCGCCGCTCGTTCTCCGGACCGGCCGGTGGGTTGGTGGTCTTCTCACGGCAGCCAGTGAGCGGTACGACGTACCGGCGGTTGCCGGGATGGTCGAGAGGAACGATTCCCCTGCGATCGCGGCTGAACGCGCTGCACTGCGGCGTGCTCGCCGTCCAGGTCGCCGGATGCCGGGTCCTCACTATCCACCCGGCCGCCAACATCGACGGCGACTGGTCGGAGCAGAACCGCTTCCGCCCGCTGCAGGCCGCTCAGTTCAACGCGCTCGCGGCGATCGTGGGTGGAGATCCGGCGATCGTCTGCGGGGACTTCAACCTCCCGGCGTCGAGCACGCTGCACGCCGAGCTGCTCCGGCGGACCGGGCTGCGCGACGCGTTCCAGGGTGACTGCCCGCCGACCTACCACGCCGAGTTCCTCCCCGCGGGCCGCCCGGCGCACTGCATCGACTTCGTGCTGGTCAGCCCGTCGATCAGCGTCCGGACCAGGAAGCTGATATTCGCGAGCGGTCCTCCGTACGTCTCGGACCATCTCGGCCTGCAGGTGACTACTGAGCTTCCTGCCGGCGGACCATCTCGTTGATCCAGGCCGGGGCGTACGGCGAGGTGCAGTTCGGGGGCGTCGGGTAGTCCTTCAGGACCTCCAGGGACTCGCCGATCGCCAGCGCGCGGGCTCGCAGGTCGGGGTGCGAGATCCCGATCTGGGCGAGGCAGTGGTTCATCGCCCACTGCAGCCGCTCGGGAGCGCCCTTCATGTCGGACTCGATGGTGTCCAGCAGCCCCGGCAGATCGAGACCCTCCGGCGACTTGGCGACCCGGTCCGTGGTGAGCGCCCACCCGGCGCTGGCGATTGCCGGGTCGGGGTCGGCGAACCACGCGACGCGTAGGGGTTCACAGTGCGGGCTCTTTTTGACCACGTAGCTCACCAGCCACTCGTGGGCCTTCGGGCTGATCGGTTCGCGGAGCATGCCATCGAGCTCGTCGCGGTCGAAGGCCTTCGGGCGGCAGACCAGCAGGGCGAGCAGGCGCGCGTTCGGATCGCCGGTGCGCCAGAGGTCGCGGGCCAGCTCCTGCTGGGTCTTGAGGCGCTTCGCGACCGCGCGGAGCTTGGTCAGGTTCACACCGTGGTCGTCGCCGTGCTTCTCGTTGACCGCGCGAATCTTCGGGTCCTCGAGCGCGGCCAGCTCGGTCAGCAGCGCGGTCACGGTTTCGTCAGGCACCTGCGGGCTCCTGTTCTGCGGCGAGTTGCTCCAGGGTGGCACGTTCCGCCTCGTTGGTGCAGAGCTCTGCGGCCTGCAGGTACGCGGTGCGGGCCTCCTCCGGGCGGTCGAGACGCGCCAGCAGACCTGCCCGTACGGCGTACAGGAGGTGCGACTTGCCCAGTACGCCGTCCGCGAGCTCGTCGACCAGAGCCAGCCCGGCGGCGGGGCCTGAGGACATGCCGACCGCGGCGGCGTGGTTGAGGTCGACGACCGGGGACGGCGCGAGCTGGCGCAGGCCCTCGTACAGGGCGACGATGCGTGGCCAGTTGGTCTCGTCGACGGAGACGGCGGTGGCGTGGCACTCGGCGATCGCGGCCTGGAGGCCGTAGTACCCGAGGCCGCGGCCGACGGCGACGGCCTTCGCCAGAGCAGCGCGGCCGCGGCGGATCGCGGACCGGTCCCAGAGGTGGCGGTCCTGGTCCTCGAGCAGGACCGGGCGGCCGTCGGCGTCCACGCGGGCCGGGAAGCGCGCGGCGGTCAGCTCCATCAGCGCGAGCAGGCTCTGCGCCTCGTGCTCGGGTGTCAGGCGGGCGATGCTGCGGGCGAGTCGTAGCGCCTCCTGCGCGAGGTCGGTGCGGATCAGGGAGTCGCCGTGCGAGGCCGACGAGCCTTCGGTGAAGATCAGGTAGACCACGTTCAGCACCGAGCTGAGCCGCGCCGGGCGCTCGGCCGGCTCCGGTACGGCGAACGGGATCTGCGCCGCGGCGATCGACTTCTTCGCGCGGGTGATCCGGGCCTGCACGGTCGGGACCGGGACGAGCAGCGACTTGGCGATCTCGTCGGTGGTCAGACCGCCGACGACGCGCAGCGTGAGCGCGACCCGGGACTCCTTGGCCAGGATCGGGTGGCAGGACGTGAAGATCAGCGCGAGCAGGTCGTCGTCGATCGCGTCCGGGTCGAACAGGACGTCGGCGCCCGGCGTCGTGTCGTCGAGGTCGCGGGCCAGTACGGCGTACCGCTCGTCGGCGCCCGCCCGCCGCCGGAACGCGTCGATCGCGCGCCGGCGGCCGACGGCGGTCAGCCAGTTCGCGGGCTTGTCCGGGACGCCGCTGGTCGACCAGCTGACCAGTGCCTCGGCGAGGGCCTCCTGGGCGACGTCCTCGGCGAGCGCGAAGTCGTGGGTGTAGCGGGCGAGCGCGCCGACGATGCGCGCGGACTCGCTCCGCCAGACCGCCTCGACGACGCGCCGAGCCTCACTCACGCCCGGCTCCGGTCGTACCGAGGCTCATGCCAGGCCCCGGTCCGGCCGAGCCGCAGGCCAGGCCCGCGGTGTGGGGGACAGGCTCACAGCTGCCCGGTGGACTCGCGCCACTTGCGCTCGTTCTGGATCCACGGGTTGTCCTGCGGCAGCTCGTCGATCCCGGTGACCCGGCGGATCTCGATCTTCGAGTGCTGGGTGTACGGCATCCGCCGGGCCCACTCGACCGCCTCCTGCCGCGAGGAGACCTCCAGGATGTAGTAGCCGGTGAACAGCTCCTTCGTCTCGCCGTACGGGCCGTCGGAGACCACCGGCGTCTCACCGGTGAAGTCGACGACCACGCTCTCCTCGGGGTCGAGGCCCTCGGCGGCCAGCAGCACGCCGGCCCGGATCAGCTCGTCGTTGTACTTCCCGATCGTCGAGACGATCTCGTTGAAGTCGAGATCGGCGAACAGCGCGTAGTTCTCGTCGGTCGGCCGCATGATCAGCATGTACTTGGTCATCGTCAGTCTTCCTCTCAGGTGGTGCGAGGGGGCCCTCGCCACCCACAGGTCGAACGGTGCACGCACCGATCGACAGCATGCCCGAGAAAAGTTTCACCCGGTCAGGACGACGAGCTGCTGCGTCGCCCGCGTCATCGCGACGTACCGGTCGACGGCACCCTCGACGCCGTCCCCGAACGCCTCCGGATTCACCAGGACGACGAGGTCGAACTCCAGGCCCTTGGCCAGCACCGGCGTCAGCGAGCGGGCGGTCCCCTCGTACGACGGGTCACCGATCACGCAGGCCGTGGAGTCGGGATGCTGCGCGGTCCACTCGGCGATCACCGTGTCCAGGGAGTCGATGCTCCCGTGCCCGACCGGCAGCCCGCTGTCGCGGATCGAGGTCGGCACGTTCGCGTCCGGCAGCACCGCGCGGATCACCGGCTCGGCCTCGGTCATGATCTCCGACGGCGTCCGGTAGTTCACCGTGAGCCCGGCCAGCTCGACCCGGTCGAGGCCGACGCGCCGCAGCCGCTCCTCCCACGACTCGGTGAACCCGTGCCGGGCCTGCGCCCGGTCGCCGACGATCGTGAAGCTGCGCGACGGGTTGCGCAGCAGCAGCATCTGCCACTCGGCGTCGGTCAGCTCCTGCGCCTCGTCCACGACGATGTGCGCGAACGGCCCGGCCAGCTCGTCGGGATCCGGCGTCGGCAGCGCGCCCTCGTCGATCAGCGCCTCCTGGAGATCGCCGTGGACCAGGCTCTGGACGAGCCCCTCGCCGTCGTCGGCCTGGCGGAGCCGGTCGATCACCTCGGACATCCGCTCGCGCTCCGCCGCGGCGACCGCACGCTGGCGGCGCTTCCGCCGCGACGACTCGGGGTCGCCGAGCCGCTGCCGGGCCGCGTCGAGCAGCGGCAGGTCGGCGACCGTCCACGCGTACGGGTCGTCGCGCTGCAGCAGCTTCACCTCGTCGGGCTCCAGCCAGGGCGCGCAGCGGCGCAGGTACGCCGGGACCGACCACAGGTCGGCGACCAGGTCGGTCGGCTCGATCAGCGGCCAGGCCCGGTCGAACGTGTCGCGCAGCGTCTCGTTGCGCTGCAGCGCCCGGCGTACCTGGTCGAGCGAGATCTCCTCGTCGTCCTCGTCGAGCTTGTCCAGCAGGATCGTCAGCAGCTCGTCCCAGGCCTGGTCGCGGCCCTCGTTGTGCGGCGTCCCGGCGTCGACCGAGCCGAACGCCTCGGCCCAGTCGGCGACGCTGAGGTAGAGGTCGGCCCACTCGGTCTCGACGACCAGCGGCTTGGTCGGCGGCTCCTCGTACAGCGCGGCGGCCGGCTCGATCGCGCCGACCATCTGCGCCGTCGACTTGAGGCGCAGGGCATCGGGATCGGTTTCCGGACCGGCGGTCGCGCCTTCGGGCAGCAAGTCCCGCAGCGTGCAGGTCTGGACGCCTTCCTCGCCGAGGCTCGGGAGCACGTCGGAGACGTAGGCCAGGTACGGCTGGTGCGGGCCGATGAACAGTACGCCGCCCCGCCGCTGCTCCAGCCGCGGATCGGAGTACAGCAGGTACGCCGACCGGTGCAGCGCCACGACGGTCTTGCCGGTGCCCGGCCCGCCGTCGACGACGAGCGCGCCGCGCGAGCTGGCCCGGATGATCGCGTCCTGGTCGGACTGGATGGTGCCGAGCACGTCGCGCATCCGGTCCGAGCGGTTGCTGCCCAGGCTGGCGATGAACGCCGACTGGTCGTCGAGCGCCGCCGCGTGCCCGGTGAAGGCGTCGGCGGTGAACACCTCGTCCCAGTAGTCGCTGATCCGGCCGCGGGTCCAGCGGTAGCGGCGGCGGAAGACCAGATCCATCGGCTGCGCGTGGGTCGCGCCGAAGAACGGCTCAGCCGCGGGGGAGCGCCAGTCGATCAGCAGGCGGCGGCCATCGGTGTCGGTGAGGCCCAGGCGGCCGACGTACACGGGTTCGCCGTCGGAGGCGACCATGTGGCCGAGGCAGAGATCGAGGCCGAAGCGGCGCAAGGTCCGCAACCGCGAGGTCAGCCGGTGGATCTCCAGATCGCGGTCCAGAGCTTCCTGGCCGGTGCCGCCGGGGGACTTGCGGATCTCCTCCAGCCGCTGGGTGAGGTCGGTGACGGATTTGTCGAGGCTCGCGGCGATCGCCGCGAAGTGCTGCTCGTCGCGCGCGATCAGCTCCGGGTCGTCCTTGGCGGGGTGGCCGGCGAGGTCGAAGGCGCTGGTCGTTCCCACAGACATGGGGCTCCGTTTCGTCCGAAAATGTGGTTCGGTCGACGATTGTGAGCCCTCCCCGGGGCCTTGCGGCAAGTCCCCCTGTGCGCTATAAGTTGGTTGTGGCAAGGAAAACGTTTCCTTGCCGCTTTTTTGTGCCCGGGGCGGGGATAGAGTCACCGGCATGGCGATCGACGTACGTGACGACCTGGCTCCCACCGGCGTGCTGCGCGCCTCGATCAACCTGGGCAACCCGGTGCTCGCGCAGGGCACGCCCGGGCAGCCGGGCGGGGTGACCGTCGACATCGCCCGCGAGCTCGCGCGCCGGCTGGAGGTCGCGGTCGAGTTCGTCTGCTTCACCGCGGCCAAGCAGTCCTTCGAGGCGCTCACCGACGGCCGCGCCGACCTCGGCTTCCTGGCGATCGAGCCCGCGCGCGCCGACCAGGTCGCGTTCACACCGCCGTACGTGATCATCGAGGGCGTGTACGCCGTGCCCGACGGCTCGCCGATCACCACCCCGGCCGAGGCCGACCGCGAGGGCGTCAGGATCGGGGTCAAGGAGGGCTCGGCGTACGACCTGTTCCTCACTCGGACCCTGCGGCACGCGACACTGATCCGCAGCGCCGAAGGCGTGGACGTCTTCCGCGACGAGCAGCTCGACGCCGGCGCCGGCATCCGCAAGCCGGTCGAGGAGTTCGTCGCCCGCACCCCCGGCACCCGCGTCGTCCCCGACCGCTTCATGGAGATCCGCCAGGCCGTCGCCACCCCCAAGCGCCACCCCGACACCACCATCTGGCTCTCCGAGCAGATCGAGAACCTCAAGGCAACAGGCTTCGTCGCCGCTGCGCTGAAGGCCTCCGGCCGCCTCGACGCGATGGTCGCGCCGCTCAGCGACTAGCTCAGTTCGCCGCGATCTCGAGCAGCGCCGTGTAGTCACCACGATCTGCCTGCCGAAGCGCGGCCAGGTACTGCCGGCGTGCCTCGGCGACCGGCAGTCCTCCTCGGGCACCCCACGACAGGTGGCCCGGGCCGAGGCCGAGGGTGTCTGCCAGCGCTCCGGCCGCCAGCCGCGCATGCCTTCCGTTGCCGTTCACGAACGGATGGATCGACACCAGCAGGTGGTGGAACCGGATACTGATCTCGGACTCGGAGTAGGTGCCGTGCTCCACCCAGTACGCCGTGTCGCCGAGCAGGATCTGCAGGCGTTCCGGGATCTGGGCCGGCGCGACACCGATCGTGGTCTCGCGCCGCCGCGTCTGTCCGGCCCAGCTCCAGACCTCGCCGAACATCCGCTGGTGGAGCTCACGCACGAACGACTGGCACAGCAGGTCGGCGGTGCTCAGCACCTGATCGCCGAGCCAGAGCAGCGCGTCGGTGATGTTGTCCGCCTCGGCGTCGTTCAGCTCCGCCCGGGTCGCGATCGACGCGTACGCCGGGTTCAGGTACTGCGCGTCGTCGGCGTCGACCGGCGTCTGACCGTCCTCGTCGCCACCCAGCCTGTCGGCGGTCACGCCGCCTGACTGCGGACGCGGTGGGCGACGACTTTCCGCAGGACCCGCTGGAAGCCCTCCTCGGTCACCGGCTGCGCCTCCAGCGACATCGTCCAGGCGATCTGCTGGGCTTTGGCGATGTCCTGCTGGGTCGGTTGCTCGTCGGGGGCGACCAGTGCGATGCCGACCTTCGACAGGACCTGGAGGAGCTTGTCGGCCTCGAGCCGCGGGGCGCCGTTCTCGAGCCGGCTCAGCCACTCCCGGGAGACGCCCGCCGCGCCGGCCAGTTCGGCCTGCGACAGGTGCCGGCGCTTGCGCTCGGCCCGGACCGCGGTCCCCAGCTCTCGCATTCCGCCGATCGTCATCGGTGCGCTCCTCTTCGGTGTGACAGTACTGTCACAGGGTAGCGGTGTGTCAGTACTGTCACAAGTCGTCCTGTGACCGAACAGGAGCCAAGGGTCCTTCCGAGGGCAGTTCGGAAGGACCCTTGGCGGTCGGGGGGATCAGCCCGGGAACTTCAGGCGGACGATGTGGTTGTCGATGGTGTTCGGGGATCCGCCGTTCATGTCGTTGTTGGTCGAGGTCAGCCACAGGGCGCCGTCGGGGGTCTTGGTGATGCTGCGCAGGCGGCCCCAGCGGCCGGAGAAGAGGGCTTGGGGGGTGCCGACGCCGTTGCCGGCGGCGTTGATCTGGGTGACCCAGAGCTGGCGGCCGGTGACGCCGGCGACGTAGATCCAGTCGTTGACGATCTCGACGCCGCTCGGGCCGGCCTGGGACGTCGACCAGGTGCGCTTCGGGGCGATGTAGCCG
Source organism: Kribbella sp. NPDC051770 (assembly GCF_040681455.1). Classification (NCBI taxonomy): domain Bacteria; kingdom Bacillati; phylum Actinomycetota; class Actinomycetes; order Propionibacteriales; family Kribbellaceae; genus Kribbella; species Kribbella sp. NPDC051770. The sequence goes on from NZ_JBFAYT010000009.1 coordinate 36,784, forward strand.
CCGCAGTCGCCGATCGTTCCCTCGCAGGCGGGCCAGCCGTAGTTGCCGCCCTTCTGGACGAGGTTCAGCTCGTCCTGGCTGTTCTCACCGAACTCGGCGGCCCAGAGCTGGCCGCGCGAGTCCCACGCGAGGCCCTGCGGGTTGCGGAAGCCGAGGCTCCACACGTAGCGCGCGTTGCCGCCGGTGCTGAAGAACGGGTTGTCGCTCGGCGCGGTGCCGTCGGGGTTGATGCGCAGGATCTTGCCGTTCAGCGAGCCGCGGTTCTGCGAGTTGCCGGAGTTCTTCGCGTCGCCGACGGCGGCGTACAACTTGCCGTCGGGACCGAAGCGGATCCGCCCGCCGTTGTGGTACCGGTTCTTGGCCAGTCCGGTGAGCACCGGCGAGGACGTCGTCGCGAGTACGCCGTTCTCGTACTTCATCCGCACGATCCGGTTGTCGTTCGCGGCCGTGTGGTAGAGGTACACCCAGTGGTCGGTGCTGAAGTTCGGCGACAGCGCGAGGCCGAGCAACCCGCCCTCACCGGTGGTCGTGACAGCGCCAGGAACCTTGCCCAGCACGGTTTTCTGCCCGGTCGACGAGACCAGCAGCAGCTCGAACCGGTCCCGCTCGGTGACCAGCGCCGAGCCCGACCCGTCCGGCAGGAACGCGACGCTCCAGCCGAGGTCTACGCGCGCGATGTCGCGCTCGTACTCCGGGATGCCGCCGGTCCCGCCACCGCTGGTCCGGACCGTCACCGCGTTGCTCGGCCCGGAGGCGTTCCCGTCGGGGTCGCGCGCCTTGACCGTGAACGTGTACTGCGTGTTGGCGGTCAGGTTGGTCGCCGTCGCGGTCAGCGAGCCGGTGCTCGAGACCAGCGTGCTGCCCTGGTACACGTCGTACCCGGCGACGCTGCCGCTGTTGTCGGTCGACGCGTTCCAGGCCAGCGAGACGCTGTTCGCGGTGGCGCCGGTCGAGCGCAGGTTGCCCGGCACGGTCGGCGGCTGCGTGTCACCGCTGACCGGCGTGGTGAACGTGACCACGTTGCTCTGCTGCGAAGCGTTGCCCGCGGCATCGAACGCCCCGACCGAGATGTCGTACGCCGTGTTGGAGGTGAGCGTGTCGACGGTCGCGGTCAGCGTGTTCGCGTCGACCACCTTGAGCACGTTGCCGCCACGGTTGATCTCGTACCGGACCACGCCGACGTTGTCGCTCGCCGCCGACCAGCTGAAGGTCGCCGCGTTCGACTTGATGTTGCTGACTCCCAAGTTGCTCGGGGCACCGGGTGGCTGGGTGTCGTCGCTGGTCGGGTTCACGGTCAGCTTGTCGGCGTTCGGGCCGCCGTCGGCGGTGGTCGCGCGGGCCCGGATCTTGTTGCTCCCGGCCACCAGTGACAGCCGGACCGTCTTGGTCTGCCAGGTGGTCCAGGCGCCGGTGCCGGGGAAGGTGATCCCGACCGCGCCGGCGACGCCGTTCACGGTGAAGTCGAGCGGCCGGGCGGCCGCCGTGCCGTTGGCGTAGCGCAGGGTGACGTCGGCCGGGCCCGCGACCGGGGACTGGATGGTCCACTCGACGTAGCTGCCGACCAGGTTGTCGAAGTTCACGAACCCCCGCCCGGTGAACCCGGCGTGGTTGGACTCGACCAGGCCTTGGGAGATCAGCGCGTCCTCGGCCTGGTAGTCGGTGGGCGCGGCAGCGGCGGGTGGGGTGGCGAGCGCGAGCGCGACGGCGAGCGCGGTCAGACCCGCGGTCGCCGTACGCCGGGCAGAGCGAAGTCTCATCGGGCGGTCTCCTGACTTCCTGGGGCGGGAGGAGCAGCAGGGGAGCCGAGCATTGATAGGCAGGAACGTTTCCTAACTATCAGCGCTGATCACACCACCGCCGGAGAACCGCTGTCAAGACATCGGGAATGCGCTTGCCTGGAATCAGTCCGAGCGGACCACCGCGCCGATCACGTCGTTGAACGCCTCGGTCGAGGACGGGTGGGTGAAGATCGAACGCTGCAGCGCGGTCGCCGTCATGCCCTGCCGCATCGCCAGCGCGACCACGTTCACCAGCTCCTGCGCGTCGACGCTGAGCAGCGCCGCACCGAGGATCTGGTCGGTCTCCAGGTCGATGACGAACTTCATCGCGCCGCGGGTCTCCTCGACGATGTAGGCCCGCGGCATCGCGACGATGTCGGCGACCGGCTGGAACCCGATCTTGATCCGGTACCCGGCCTCCCGGGCCGCCTTCTCGGTCAGCCCGACCGTCGCCAGCGGCGGCGACATGAACAGCGTCTGCGGTACGGCGACCCGGTCGGTGGTGGCGCGCTTGCCCTCGCCGATCAGCTGGTCCAGCACGATCCGGCTGTCGTCGAGGGAGATGTAGGTGAACTGCGGACCGCCGTTCACGTCACCGAGTGCGTAGATGTGCGGCTGGTTGGTCCGCAGGTGCTCGTCGACCTCGACCGCGCCGCCCGGAGTCGTCCGTACGCCGGCCTTGGCGAGGTCCAGCGCAGCCGTCGCCGGGCGGCGGCCGGTCGCGGACAGGATCGCGTCGGCGGTCAGCGTGTGCTCGCGCCCGTCCTTCTCGTACACGACGGTGTCGTCGCCACGGATCTCCCGCACGCGAGCGCCCGGGACGATCCGGATCCCTTCGCCGGTGAGGATCTGCTCGGCGACCGCCGCGATGTCGTCGTCCTCGCGGCCGAGGATCCGCGGCGACGCCTCGAGCACGGTCACCTGCGACCCGAACCGCCGGTAGATGGAGGCGAACTCGATGCCCAGGTAACCGCCGCCGATCACCACCAGCCGGTCGGGCAGATGGGTGGTGTGGATCAGGTCGACGTTCGTCATCGTCAGCGGGCTCTCCCGCAGGCCTGGGAGGTCCGGGATCACCGGCTCCGACCCGGTGTTGATCAGGATCGTCTCGCCGTACACCTCGATCCGGCCGGCGCCGGTCTCGACCGCGACGGTGTGCGGGTCGGTGAACGACGCCTCGCCGGTGATCACGGTGATCGTCTCGGCGCCGTCCAGGGCCTCGAAGTTGCCGGCCCGGAACGCCGACGTGATGGCCTGCACCTCACCGACCGAGCGCTCGAACCACTCCTGCGGCTGGTCGCCGGGGCGGCGCTTGCCGGAGCGGTGCACCAGTGCTTTGGTCGGGACGCAGCCGACGTTCGGGCAGGTGCCGCCGTACATCTGGTCGGAGCGCTCGATCAGGACGACGCGGCGCCCGAGGCGGCCCAGGGTGCCGGCGGCGATCTTGCCGCCCTTGCCGAAGCCGATCACGACGACGTCGGCGCGGAGCAGGTTCGTGGAGGTCATGATCGCTAGTGTCGGTCGGTACGATTGAGCCGTACCAGTCGATTCCTGCTCAGATTCCGGTCGTATCGTCTCATGGACTCCATCACGCACCTGATTGCGCTGGCCAAGCCGACGGCCGTCCTCGACAAGCGCTGCCTGCTCGCGGGCGCCACCGAGATGACGGTCCCGGCGTACGGCGAGCACGACGCCACCTTCCACCTGCTGCTCGACGGCGAGTGCACACTCCAGCTGGCCGACGGGTCGTACCCGCTGCGCGCCGGGGACGCGGTGATCCTGCCGGGCAGCCCGTCGCACATCGTCCGCACCCCGCGCCTCGCCCCGCGAGAGCCGGCGGCGCCCGGCGGGAGCGCCTCGTGGCAGGGCGTCGCCGACACCCCAGGACCTGCCTTCGGCACGCTCCGCAGCGACCTCGGCGGCGACCCGGTGATCGACCTCTTCTGTGGCTACTACTCACCGGGCTCCTGGGCCGGCGCGATGCTCTTCGGCAGCCTGCCCGACCCCCTGATCGTCTCCGTCGCCCCCGACGACGACGCCGTCCGCGCACTCGCCACGATGATGCGCACCGAAGCCGGCGCGGCCAACCCCGGTGCGGGCGCGATCCTGACCAGCCTCTGCGGCGCCCTGCTCGCGATGATCCTCCGCCGCGCGGGTCTCACCGGTGCCCCGCTCTGGACCGCCGCCGGCGATCCGCGGATCGCGGCCGCGATCGACGCCGTACTGCAGGATCCCGGCGCGGACTGGTCGGTCGAGCGGCTCGCCCGGCTGGCCTCGATGTCACGGGCCACCTTCGTCCGGCACTTCGGCCGGCACACCGGTACGACGGTGAACGCGTTCGTCACCCGGATCCGGATGATGGTCGCCGCCGATCTGCTCACCCGCGAGGACCTGACCGTCGCCACCGTCGCGGCCAGGGTCGGCTACCAGTCGGAGTCGGCGTTCGCCCGCGCGTTCCACCAGGCCACCGGCCGGACCCCGGGCCGTTTCCGGCGCTCCGGCGCGACCCCGTAACATCTCCCGGGGTAGCCGAGCGGTTGTATCCGGTATACCATCGGTGCCCAATAGAATAGTTTCAGGAGGGGAGTATTCCCCCCGAGTCCGGCGGACGTCGTACCGGACTCGCAACGGCAGTGTCGTCATCACGGAAGGCCTGGGCGGCCGACCCGGTGCTGCCGGTCCGGGCACGTGCGTGCCCGGGCGGAAGAGACCTCCGGACCACCAGGTGCTGTCTGTCGTCGTCCGGAGGAACCGTCATGGTCTCTGTCATGTCCCCTGCCGTCTGGGTGCTCACGATCGTCGGGTTGCTGGCGATCGTCGCCTTCGACCTGATCGTGATCGCGCGCCGCAAACACACCGTCACGATCAAGGACGCCACCCGGTGGGTGCTGTTCTACATCGGTCTGGCGGCGCTGTTCGCGGTCGGCCTGTTCGTCCTCAGCCCGGGCGCCAGCGGTGGCGAGTTCGTCGCCGGCTACATCACCGAGTACAGCCTGAGCGTCGACAACCTGTTCGTCTTCGTGATCATCATGGCCCGGTTCGCGGTCCCGTCGCTGGCCCAGGACAAGGTGCTCTACATCGGCATCGTGGTCTCGATGCTGCTCCGCGCGGTCTTCATCCTGGCCGGTGCCGCCGCGATCTCCGCGGCCAGCTGGGTGTTCTACATCTTCGGCGCGTTCCTGGTCTACACCGCGGTGAAGCTGGCGCTCGAGGGCGAGAACGACGAGGACGACTTCCAGGAGAACGCCGTCATCCGCGGGATGCGCAAGGTCCTCCCGCTGACCCACGACTACGACGGCAGCAAGCTGGTCACCCGGGTCGACGGCAAGCGGATGCTGACCCCGCTGGTGATCGTCATCTCGGCGATCGGGATGGCCAACGTGATCTTCGCGCTGGACTCGATCCCGGCCATCTTCGGGCTCACCCAGGACGCCTACATCGTGCTCACCGCGAACGCGTTCGCGCTGATGGGCCTGCGCCAGCTGTACTTCCTGATCGGCGGCCTGCTGGAGCGCGTCATCTACCTGAACGTCGGCCTGTCGGTGATCCTGGCCTTCATCGGCGTCAAGCTGATCATCGAGGCGCTGCACGGCTCGCACATCGACGACATCGGCGCCATCCACCTGCCGCACATCGGGATCGCCACCTCGCTCGGCTTCATCGCCGGCACCCTGTTCATCACCACCGTGGCCAGCCTGATCAAGTCCGGCTACGACCGGCGCCGGGTGGAGGCCGAGGCCGACTGACCGCTGCCGGGGGAAGGCGCGTTTTCCCCCGTGATTCGCCCGGTTGATCCCCGTCTCCAGGGGTACCATCGAAGTGCCTGGCCCGGCCGTTCCCCCGTGATGGTCGGGTCAGGTCTTTGTCCGGACGAAGACCTGTCGCCGCGAGGCCCGAAGGACAGATGAACACGACCGAGTCCGCCGCCGGGTGGTCGCGCTTTCTCGCCGAGTGGGGAGTGGATTCGGCGCTCGCGCACCGGGAGCTGCTGACCGGCGGCCTGATCAACGAGAACTCGCTGCTGACCGAGGGCGACCGCCGGTTCGTCGTCCGGCGCTACCAGCGGACCAGGGAACCGGACGACATCGCGTACGAGCTGCTCGCGGTCGAGTTCCTGCGCGCCGCGGGCTTCCCGACCGCCGGCCCGGCGCGGTCGCGCGCATGCACCGCCTGACCTGGGAGCTGCGGCTGCCGGTACGACGTACTGAACGGGCCGACCCGCTGCGCAGAGTCGAGGAGTTCCTGGAGACCGTCCAGGGCTGGCACCGCCGGGAACTCGTTCCTGGGCTGGAAGAGCTCGTCACCGGACTGGCCGAGGTGGCCCCGCGGCTGCGGTCGATCCTGAACCGGGAGAAGGAGCTTCCGTCCGGGCCGAGCGGGAGGTGCTGCCGGGGTTGCTGCTGGTCTACGTCGCTGCCGGAGGTTGTGAGTTCCTCACCGGGGTCTGGGACCGCAAGGCCTTCGTCGACGGAGTGAGCGACAGCTACGCGGCGACGACCTTCCTGTCGATGCTCGGGGACGTGGCGTGGCAGCAGACGTTGCAGGACGCGTGCGTCGTCGCCGACGAGCGGTGACTGTCAGGTGACCGGCTGGATCGGCTTGCGGTAGCGCGGTTGCCGGACGTCTTCGCGGTAGCCGAGGGACTCGTACAACGCGACGCTGCCGCTCGGGTTCTCGGCCAGGGTCCAGATGCCGCTGGTGTGGATGCCGCGGTCGAGCAGTTGCGCGTGGTTGGTGCGCAGCAGCGCCGAGGCCAGGCCCTGCCGCCGGTACGCCGGACGCACGCCGACCCAGGGCGTGTCGGCGACACCTTCCTCGTCCTCGGCGCTGATCACCCAGCCGGCGAGCCGGTCGCTGTCGTACGCGAGGGTCCACAGCTCGTGATCGCCGAAGTCGTCCGCGGCCTCGCGCTCGAACTCCTCGAAGCTGTCCTGCACGTAGCCGAGGTCGCGGTCGGCGAACACCTCCGCGTTGGCCTCGAAGACCGCGCGGTGGTGATCGGGGGAGGCCGCTCTGAGTTCCAACCCACTCGGCAGGTCGACGAGCGGTGCGCCGTCGAGCTCCAGCGTGAGATGGACCCGGGTGAACGCGACCTGGTAGCCCGCCGCACGCAGCAGCGCCTCGACCGACGGGTCGTGCTCGCGGGTGTTGCCGCCGTACGAGGCCTGGCCGTCGGTGGGGTTGGCGGCGAGGTGGGCGCGGGCCTGCTCCTCCTGCCAGGCGAGGATCCGGCGGCCGTAGCCGCGGTCGCGGAAGACGGGCTCGACCCAGCCGAGCAGCAGGTACAGCCGGGTGCCGTCGGCCTCGTCCCACCAGCGCAGCGCCGTGCAGCCGACCAGGGTGTCGTTGTCGAGGGCAACGAATTCGGGGGTGAAGCCGGCCCGGACGGCGTCCACGCCGTCGGTCACCGCGAGCGGGCGCAGGTCCATGGGCGCCGATTATCCCGGTGCGGTGAGCGGTCTGCACCTGGATAATGAGGCGGTGTCTCCCGCTCAGCGCACCGCGCCGTACGACGTCGCCGCCCAGCTCGGTCTCACCGTCGCGAAGCTGGAGGGGATCCAGGGCACCGATCCGGGGGACGCGTTCAACGGCGTCTGGATCGTGTGGACGTCCGACGGCGACCGGGTGGTGCTGCGGCGGTACCACGTGCTGCGGACCCGGCAGGATCTGCTGTTCGAGGCGAAAGTCGTCGCGCGGCTCGCCGCGCGTGGCTGGTCGGTGCCGACCACGGTCGCCGGGCCGATCGAGTACGGCGAGCGGCTGTGGGCCGCGACGCGGTTCGTCGAGGGGACGGCGCGACACGAGGAAACGCCGGAGCAGCGCGCGGAGCGTGGCGCCGTGCTCGCGCAGCTGCACGCAGATCTCCAAGGTGTGGAGGATCCGCAGCGGGAGGGCTTCTTCCAGGGCTGCGACCTGGTGGCGATGGGCAACTTCCAGGGCTGGGACCTGGGCGTGACTGCTCTCCGCGAGATCCGGCCCGACCTCGCGGACCGGGCCGACCGCGCGATGGCCGGCGGCCAACAGCTCGTTGCCGAGCGCAACCTGCTCGGCCTGCCGCAGACCGTCGTGCACGGTGACTTCGCCGAGTGGAACGTGCACTTCGATCCGCTCGGCGTGATCGACTTCGACCTGGCCCACCAGGACAGCCGGAGCTGGGAGTTCGTGGTCGCGCGGGTGCACCGATCACCCGAACTGCTGACCAGTTACCAGCAGAAGGCGACCGAGCTCGGCATCCCGTTGTCGGAGCAGGAGATCGCGGCGATCGAGCCGCTGGAGCGGATCTTCCGGATCAACATGGTGATGGCCGAGCTCTGGAACGGCCGGCACAACGGTCAGTTCAACCTGCAGGAGATCGAGCACCAGCTGACGCGGACGGGGTGGTGAGATGCCGAGACTGAGTGAGCCCGCGCTGGCGCACGGCGTACTGGGGGAGCAGCCGGTGCTGAAGGGGCTGCGTCCCTGGCAGGTGGGAGACGCCCACGCGGTGCGGGAGGCGTTCGCCGACCCGGGTGTGCAGCAGTGGCACGTGCTGCGGATCGACGACGACGCCGAGGCGGTGGCGTGGATCGAGCAGTGGGCGGGCAGATGGGCCGCGGAGAAGGCGGCGAGCTGGGCCGTCGTGGGAGACGACGGCGAGGTCCTGGGGCAGATCGGCCTGCGACGCATCGAGCTGGACGAGGCGAAGGCGGACCTCTCGTACTGGATGTTGCCGGCGGCCCGTGGCCGAGGGGTCGCCGGGGGCGCCGTACGGACGCTGACGGACTGGTGCTTCGGGACGCTCGGGCTGCACCGGCTGGTGATCGCGCACTCGGTGCGCAACGAGCAGTCCTGCCGGGTCGCGACCAAAGCCGGGTTCGCGCTCGAGGGGACGCACCGAGACTCGATGCTGCACGCGGACGGGTGGCACGACGCGCACACCCATGCCCGGCTCAGCGGTGACTGACAAGTCCTGACATACTCGCCTCGTTTTGGCCGTTCACGAGTACGCCGGGAGAGTCATGCTGCGGATCATTCAGGTCGGGGCGGGGTCGATGGGCCGGACCTGGCTGCACACGCTCGCGAGCTCCGCCGACGTGGAGCTGGTCGGCCTGGTGGATCTCGATCTCGACCTGGCGCAGCGGGTCAGCGAGGACGAGCTGGCTGCGCTGGTCCCGGTGGCGCGCACGCTGACCGAGCTGAAGGACCTGACCGGCGCGGACGCCGTGGTCAACGTGACCGTGCCCGGCGCGCACAACGCGGTCAACGAGGAGGCGCTGCGGGCCGGCCTGCCGGTGCTCTGCGAGAAGCCGATCGCGCCGAGCGTCGCCGACGCGCAGTACATCGCGGGCGTCGCCGAGGAGACCGGGCAGCTGCTGATGATCAGCCAGTCCCGCCGGTACCTCAACCAGTTCACCGCGCTGCGGAAGGCGACCGCCGGGCTCGGCCGGATCGCCGGCGTTTCCTGCGAGTTCGCGAAGGCGCCGCACTTCGGCGGGTTCCGCGAGGAGATGCCGCATCCGCTGCTCGTGGACATGGCGATCCACCAGTTCGACTCGGCCCGGGCACTGCTCGGCGCCGATCCGGTCAGCGTGTACTGCGAGTCGTACAACCCGGGCTGGAGCTGGTTCGCCGGGGACGCCGCGGCGACCGCGATCTTCGAGTTCCCCGGCGGCGCGCGGTTCGTCTTCCACGGCAGCTGGGTGGCTCCGGGCCAGGAGACCTCCTGGAACAGCCGCTGGCGCGTGAGTGGCGAGCGCGGTACGGCGGTGTGGGACGGCGACGAGGCTCCGACGACCGGTGACCCGCTGCGTTCGGTGGAGGTCGGCGACGCCCCCGAGCAGACCGCCGGATCGCTGGCCGAGTTCGTGAACTGCGTGCGCACAGGTGCTTCTTCGCAAGCCGATGCGCGCAGCAACGTTCTTTCCTTGGCCATGGTGGAGGCCGCGGTCCGGTCGGCCGCCGAACGCCGCCGGGTCGAGTTCAGCGAGGTGCTGACCGGTTGATCGGCAAAGTCTTGACATAGTCGGGGAAAACCAGTTGACTGCGACATAGTTAACACCAGAAACAAACTGGTACGGACCGGAGGCCGCCGCTCGGCAGCCTCTGCGGCGTGCTGCCCGCACGACCCGGGATCCCGCGGTGCCACCGCCGGATCCCTTCGGCGTTCCCGGCCTCTCAGTTGCCGTCGGCAACTACTGGATCGCTGACAAAGCAGGGCTTTGCGAGCCCTTGGTCAACATCGGATATCGACCCGCGTGATGGCTCTTCCACAATGCCGGGTTCTGTGTCATTCTCCCGGAGAAGAGTTCCGAGATCCTATCGGATATCGGTTCCGCTGCAAACGGTGTGCAGGTCGTCACTGCCCGTGCAGGACCCGGCGATGCATGACCAGGAAGGGATTTCGCGAGTGAGTGGAACGATCGAGGTGAACCCCTCACCACCGGCGCCGGTGGTGAAACAGGCGGTGAGCGCCGCCGTCCGGCGGCCGACCCGGCGGGCCGCCGCGAGCCGGAGCTTCCGCCGGCACTGGCAGCTCTACCTGCTGATGGTGCTCCCGATCGCGTACTTCGTGATCTTCAAGTACGTCCCGATCTCGAACGCGGTGATCGCGTTCAAGGACTACAGCCCGATCAAGGGGCCGTGGGGCAGCGAGTGGGTCGGCTTCAAGAACTTCGAACTGTTCTTCCAGAACCCGGTGTTCTGGACCCTGGTGAAGAACACGTTCTACCTGGCCGCCTACACCGTGCTGGCCAGCTTCCCGATCCCGATCATCCTGGCCGTGGCGCTGAACGAGATCCGGGTCGGCGTCTTCAAGAAGACCGTGCAGCTGGTCACCTACGCGCCGTACTTCATCTCCACCGTGGTCGTGGTGTCGATGACGATCCTGGTGCTGTCACCGCAGCTGGGCTTCGTCAACGACGCGATCGGGCTGTTCGGCATCCCGAAGATCGACTTCCTCGGCAGCCCGGACTACTTCCGGCACATCTACGTCTGGTCCGACGTCTGGCAGACCACCGGGTACTCCGCGGTGATCTACCTGGCCGCGCTGGCCGGCATCGACCCGGCACTGCACGAGTCGGCCCGGATCGACGGCGCCACCCGGCTGCAGCGGATCTGGAACGTCGACCTGCCCGGCATCATGCCGACCGCGGTGATCATCCTGATCCTCGGCGTCGGCAACATCATGTCGATCGGCTTCGAGAAGGCCTACCTGCTGCAGAACCCGCTGAACCAGTCGACCGCCGAGATCATCGCGACCTACGTCTACAAGACCGGTCTGCTGAACGCCGACTTCTCGATGGCGACCGCGATCGGGCTGTTCAACTCCGTCGTCAACCTCATCCTGCTGGTGATCGTGAACTTCGTCGCCAAGCGGATCACCGGGAACGGACTGTGGTCATGAGCGTGACTCTGCAAGGTGCCGGCCGGGCCGCACGCAGCCCGCAGGGGTCGCGGCGGACCGCGATCGAGGAGACCCGGACCGACAAGATCTTCCTGCTCGGCGTCAAGATCATGCTCTGGATCGCGCTGATCGCGGTCGCGGTACCGCTGATCTACATCGTCGCCAACTCGTTCAGCAGCGCGTCGGCGGTGAGCGCCGGGCGGGTGCTGCTGTGGCCGATCGAGCCCAGCATCAAGGCCTACCAGGAGGCCTTCAGCGATCCGCTGATCATGAAGGGCTACCTGAACTCGTTCATCTACGCGATCGGCGGCACGCTGATCAGCGTCTCGCTGACGATCGCGATCGCCTACCCGCTGTCGCGCAAGTCGCTGTTCGGCCGCAACGTGATCATGAGCGCGCTGATCTTCACGATGCTGTTCTCCGGCGGCCTGATCCCGACGTACCTGGTGGTCCAGGACCTCGGGATGCTGAACACCCGGTGGGCGATGGTGATCCCGAGCGCGATCGGGGTCTGGCAGGTGATCATCGCGCGCACCTTCTTCCGCTCGACCATCCCCGACGAGCTGTACGAGGCGGCCACCCTGGACGGCGCGAGCGACCTGCGCTTCCTGTGGTCGGTGGTGCTGCCGCTGTCCAAGCCCGTGATCGCCGTGATCGCGCTGATGTACGCGATCTTCCAGTGGAACAGCTACTTCGACGCCCTGATCTACCTGAAGGACCCAGGTCTCTACCCGTTGCAGATCGTCCTGCGCAACGTGCTGATCCTGAACACGCTCTCCGGGTCGACCACCACCACGAACCTGGCCCAGCAGCTCGAACAGCAACAGCTGGCCAACGTCTTGAAGTACGCGCTCATCGTCATCTCGAGCCTGCCCGTACTGGTCATCTACCCCTTCGTCGCCCGCCACTTCACCAAGGGCGTGATGGTCGGCGCAGTCAAGGGCTGAAAAGCCCATCCAGAAAGGAAACACCGCAATGCGCTCATCAGTGCGCACGGTCACCGCACTCGTCGCGGCCGGCCTGCTCGCCACCCTGGCTGCGTGCAGCTCCGACAAGTCCGACGGAGCAGCCAACGAGACCACGGCCGACGGCAAGACGGTGATCGACGTCTTCACCCCGGCCGACCAGACCATGAACCTGGACACCAACGCGGTGACCAAGATCATGAGCGACAAGTTCAAGCTCCAGTTCCGCTGGCAGACCTCGACCTTCGACGCCGGGCCGGCCAAGGAGAAGCGGCAGATCTCGCTGGCCAGCGGCGACTACCCGGACCTGTTCTTCCTGATCCCGTGGGTCGACGGCTTCAGCAAGGCCGAGGTGCTCAAGCTCGGTCAGCAGGGCGTCGCGGTCCCGCTCGAGGACCTGATCAAGGAGAACGCGCCGAACATCCAGAAGTTCCTGGACGAGAACAAGGCGTACAAGGAGGAGTCGACGACTCCGGACGGGCACATCTACGCGCTGCCGCAGTGGGCCGAGTGCTACCACTGCAGCTTCCCGAACAAGCTCTGGATGAACTCGGCCTGGCTGAAGAAGCTGAACCTGCAGCAGCCGAAGACCCCCGAGGAGCTGCGCACGGTCCTCAAGGCGTTCAAGACCCAGGACCCGAACGGCAACGGCAAGGCCGACGAGATCCCGCTCACCGCGGACTCCCAGGACGGCACCCTGATCTCGTACCTGATGGGCGCCTACGCCTACCCGCCGGTCGGCGCGAACAACGGCGTCCAGGGCCTGATCACGCTGAACGGCGACAAGGTGGTCACGCCGCTGACCGACGCGAAGTGGCGCGAGGGCCTGAAGTACATCGCCTCGCTCTACAAGGAAGGCCTGATCGAGCAGGGCGCGTTCACCCAGAACGCGGCCGCGCTGCAGGCCCAGGGCAACGACCCGAAGGCGGTCCGGATCGGCTCCGCGTCGATGCTGCACCCGTACATCTTCGTCCAGTCCGACTCCAAGGACGGCCGGGACAAGCAGTACGACGCCGTCCCGCCGCTGACCGGCCCCGACGGGACCAGCTTCTCCGGCGAGCAGTACCTGCCGACGCTGAACTACACCTTCCTGCTGACCAACAAGGCCAGCAAGGAGGCCCAGGTCGCGGCGATCAAGATGCTCGACTACATCTTCACCGACGAGGGTCAGATCATCACCAACCTCGGCCCCGAGGGGGTCGGCTGGAAGAAGCCCGCCGCTGGTGACGTCGGGCTCGACAAGGACACCAAGCCGCTCTACAACCCGGTCCAGAACGCGCCGAAGAACCTGAGCTGGGGCGCGCTCGCGCAGTACCACAACGTGCTCGCCTTCCGGAACGCCCAGGTCACGCCGACCGACATGTACACCGGTGCCGGCTACGAGCGGCGGCTGTTCCAGGCCACCAAGCAGTACGACGGCCACGGCGACCGCGCGCAGGTCTACCCGCAGGCCGTGGTCTGGCCGGACCCGAGCCTGAGCGGTGAGCTGGCCACGCTGCAGACGAACCTGAACAACTACGTCACCCAGAACCAGCTGGCCTTCATCACCGGGTCGAAGAACATCGATACCGACTGGGACGCCTACGTCAAGGGACTGGACAGCACCGGGATGCCGCGCTTCCTGGAGATCAACCAGCAGGCCTACGACAAGTACAAGTCCGGCTCCAAGTAGTCGTTTCTGAAGCCCCCACCCGGCCGTGCCCGGGGAGCCACCGTTCTGGCTCCCCGGGTGCGGCCACCCCTCTGTTCGGCCCCGAAAGGATCTCCCGCATGTCGCACGAGCTGTGGTTCCGTACCCCCGCACCGGACTGGTTCGAGGCGTTGCCGATCGGCAACGGGCACCTCGGCGGGATGGTCTTCGGCCGTGTCGCCGACGAGCGGATCGCGCTGAACCTGGACGACGTGTGGTCCGGCGACGGACCGCGCACGCTGGACGTGCCGGACGGGCCCGCTGTGCTGGCCGACGTACGCCGGTTGCTGCTCGACGAGGGGGACCGGCTCGCCGCCACCGAGCGGACGCGAGCCTTGCAGGGGCCGCTGGTCGAGTCGTACCAGCCGCTGGGGGATCTGCTGATCACCGCTTCCGGGGCTGAGGTCGAGGACTATCGGCGCAGCCTGGATCTTCGGACCGGCATCGCCGCGATCGAGTACACCCAGGCCGGCGTACGGTTCCGGCGGGCGGCGTACGTGTCGGCGCCGGACCAGGTGCTGGTCTGGACGATCACCGCCGACGCGCCGGGCGCGGTCAGCCTGACCGCCGCGCTGACCAGCGCGCACCCGGTCGAGTCGTCCGTGGTCGACACCCGGACAGTCGGGATCACGGGCCGGGCGCCGTCCGACCTGACGATCGAGTACCGCGAGAGCCCGGACCCGATCCGGTACGAGGACGGCCGGGGGATCGGCTTCGGCGTCGTCCTGCGCGCGTACGCCGAGGGCGGCACGCTGAGCACCGGCGCTGAGGGGATCACCGTCGAACGTGCTGACTCGGTGACGCTCGTGCTGGCCGCTGCGAGCAGCTTCCAGGGCTGGTCGGTCGCGCCGGGACGCGAGCTGCCGCTGCCGGACGCCGTACGGCTGGTGGATGCCGTTGCCCCCGACAAGCTTCTGCAGCGGCACCTGGACGACCACACCGCGCTGTACGACCGCGCCGGGCTCACCCTCGGGACGCCGGTCGACCTGCCCACCGACGAACGGGTTCGCGCGGTCGGTGCCGGTGGCAACGACCCGGACCTGGCCGGGCTGGTCTTCGCGTTCGGCCGGTACTTGCTGATGGCATCGTCACGGCCCGGCACCCAGGCGGCCAACCTGCAGGGGATCTGGAACGCTGAGCGCCGCCCGATGTGGGCCAGCGACTGGACCAACAACATCAACACTCAGATGAACTACTGGCTCGCCGACGTCACCGGGCTGCGCGAGTGCTTCGACCCGCTGACCGACCTGCTCGAGGGTCTGGCCGCCTCGGGGCACGAGACCGCGCGAATCCTGTACGACGCCCCCGGCTGGGTCTCCCACCACAACGCCGACCTGTGGCGAGCCACCTGGCCGGTCGGTGCCGGCGGCGACGATCCGGTGTGGGCGATGGCCGCGACCTGCGGCGTCTGGCTGTCGGCGCATCTGATGGAGCACCACCGCTTCCACCCGGACGAAACGTGGCTGCGCGAGCGCGCGTACCCGATCCTGTCGGGTGCCGCCGAGTTCGTGCTGGCGATGCTGGTCGAGGACGGCGACGGGCGGCTGCAGTTCGTCCCGTCGACGGCGCCGGAGCACCACTTCCTGCTGCCGTCGGGGGAGAAGGCGTCGGTCGACCTGACCTCGACGTACGACCTGTGGCTGATCCGCGAGCTGTCCGCGAACCTGACCGAGGCGGAGACGGTGCTCGGGCTGTCGTCGGAGCTGGCTGCGGACTTCGCGAAGGCGGTCGAGCGGCTGCCCGGGATCGGGCTCACCGACGACGGCCGGCTGCTGGAGTGGCCGACCGACTGGCCGCCCTCGGAGTTCGACCACCGGCACCAGTCGCACCTGTACGGGCTGTACCCGGGCAACCAGATCGACCCGGCGCGGACGCCGGAGTGGGCGGACGGCGCACGAAAGTCGCTCGCGCTGCGGACCTCCGGGCGTCCGGCCGGTGGGTGGACGAGCGCGTGGTTGATCGCGCTGTACGCGCGGTTGTCGGAGCCGCAGAAGGCGGCTGACGTCGTGCGCGACTACACGTCGCGCCTGGTCGCCGGGAACCTGCTGCACCGCGACGGCGACATCTTCCAGATCGACGCGAACTTCGGGCTGACCGGCGCGATCGCCGAGCTGCTGATCCAGAGCCACACGGACGTCGTACGGGTGCTTCCGGCGCTGCCGGCGGAGTGGCCGGACGGCTCGTACCGCGGGCTGCGCGCGCGGGGTGGGCTGTCGTTCGACGTCACGTGGAGAAATGGCGAGATCACCGAGGCGAACGTCCAGGCGGACCGGTCCGGCACGTTCCGGATCGCCTTGGGAGCAACGGCGGAAGCGGCTGAGATCGAGCTGGCCGCGGGTGACCGGCGGCGTTTGGTGTGATGCACAACCAGATGAGGGTTGCCTAACCAAACTCGTGTAATGTCCGCTACGGATCAACCGCCTGAGAAGAGGACATGACATGAGGAGCCGATGGACCGCGGCCGTCGCGGGACTGGCCGTGCTCGGCCTGGCACTGGCCGGCTGCGGCAGCGACGACAAGTCGGCCGACACCGGCGTCGGTGACACCGAGGTGGCGACCGGCGGACGGCTGTTCTCCACCGCCGACGCCGAGACCGCGAAGCTCGGCTCGGACGCCGCCGACGGCGTCTTCCCGCGGACGGTCAAGCACGCGCTCGGCGAGACCAAGCTGGACAAGAAGCCCGAGCGGGTCGTCGTGCTGGACAGTGGCGAGCTGGACGGCGTACTGGCGCTCGGCATCACGCCGGTCGGCATGGCGACGACCGCCGGCCAGAACGGCGTACCGAGCTACCTGGCCGACAAGGCGCAGGGTATTCCGACCGTCGGCGGAGTCAGCGAGCTCAACCTCGAAGCGATCGCGGCGCTGAAGCCGGACCTGATCCTCGGCAGCAAGCTGCGCGCCAACGACCTGTACGCCAAGCTGTCGGCGATCGCGCCGACCGTGATGAGCATCCGCCCCGGCTTCCCCTGGAAGGAGGACTTCCTGCTCGTCGCCGACGCGCTCGGTGAGGAGGCCAAGGCGACCGGGCTGCTGAACGACTACCAGAAGCGCGCCACCGAGGTGAAGGGCAAGGTCCAGGGCTCGCCGACGATCTCGCTGGTCCGCTTCCGCCCGGCCGAGATCCGGCTCTACGGCAACCTGTCGTTCATCGGCGTGATCCTGAAGGACATCGGCCTGCCGCGGCCGAAGGTGCAGGACATCCAGGAGCTCGCGCTGGAGGTCTCCCAGGAGAACATCGGCCAGGCCGACGGCGACTGGATCTTCTACTCCAGCTACGGCAAGCCGGAGACCACCGCGGAGAACACGGTCGTCAACGGGACGCTGTGGAAGTCGCTCGGCGGCGTGAAGTCCGGGCACGTGCAGCGGGTCAACGACGAGGTCTGGTTCCTCGGCCTCGGGCCGATCGGTGCGCAGGCGACGCTCGACGACCTCGAGAAGTACCTGTCCGCCAAGAGCTGATCCGTCAGTCCGGTACGCGTCCGCGGTCGTTCACCGCGACGTGCGGCGCGTACCGGCGTACGGCGTTCTCCAGCTCCTCGAAGGACAGCGTCCTGGTCAGCAGGCTGCTACCGGGCCAGTCGCAGGACGGGCCCCAGTTCTTCGACAGTCGCGGCAGCTCGGCGTCCGGGACCTTCTGCACGATCAGGTACGACGACCAGGTCTCGTCGTCCTCGCCGTGCACCTCCCGGCGCTCGACCCGGCAGATGCCGTGCACCTGGTCCCAGGGCAGCTTCTGCGGCTGGTCGCCGCCGAGGTAGACGCCCTCGCTGTCGATCGCGAGCAGGATCTCGGTGCTGTCGGCCTCGTGCCGGGACTCCGCGGTGGTGACCCAGCCGACGCCGAGCAGCACCGGCAGGCCGACCGCGAAGATCAGCGGCATCCCGCCCAGCGACAGCCAGACGGTCTCGAGCGGTTCACGGATCGGCTCATTCCGCGCGAGCGCGACGACGACGCAGCCGAGCGTGAGGGCGATCATCAGCGCGAAGACCACCAGGCCGACGTACAGGAGTCCGGCAGTGCTCTCCCAGCGGCTCTTGCGCACCACGAAGGACGGTGGCGGCTCGGTCTTCGTCATAACCGCATTGTGTGCGTTGCCGGGGTCGCGCACCAGCCCCCAGGCGCGTCGCCCGAGCGGCCGGTACGCCGCCGCTCAGGACTTGCCGGGGCGGGCGCGGACCAGCAGCGTGCTGGTGGCGGTCGCGACCAGGTCGCCGGCCGCGGTCTTGACGTTGCCTTCGGCAAAGATCACCGAGCGGCCGGGTTTCACCACCCAGCCGGTACCGATCAGCTCACCGGTGTCGGCGAGCACCGGGCGCAGGTAGTTCACCTTGATCTCGACCGAGGTGTAGCCGACGCCGGCCGGCAGCGTGGTGTGCGCCGCGCAGCCGGTCACCGTGTCCAGCAACGTGCAGACCAGACCACCGTGCACCATGCCGATCGGGTTGTAGACCGCGTGCGACGGCGTACAGCTGAAGGCGACCTTGCCGAGCTCGGCGCTGACCGGGCCGAACTGCATCAGCACCGCGATCGGCGGCGGCGGAATCGTGCCGTCGGTCAGTCCTTGCATGAACTCGAGACCGCTGAGGCCGGCGTGGTCGGCCAGCACCTGCTCGGGATCGGTCCACTGGAACGTCTGCTCACCCATGGTCTGAATAGTAGACTCAGCCCGGTCCTTTCGGTCGGGCGGTCCTCCGATCGGCGGCTCGCGGCGCCGGGTGCGGGCGGGCTGCGTCCTTCCAACGGATGAATTACCCGCGCCTTACGTGTCACGGACTTTGGTCCTGACCCGGTCTCCGTAAGAATCGACGCCATGTCCGACCGCCAGACAGCTCTCGCCAGCCGCCCGCCGCGCAGTGGTGCCCGCAAGCGGCCGCCCTCGCGGTCGCAGCGACGCTCCGGTGGGAAGTGGCGGCGCGGCAAGGTGATCGCCGTTCTCGCGATCCTGTCGGCGGTGCCGCTGGTCTTCCACCGCTACGTGCCGAACTCGATCGGTAACCTGGGCAGCCTTCTCGACACCTTCCTGCCCTGGGTGGGCCTCGCGGTGCCGGTGCTCGCGGTCGCCGCGCTCGTACGGCGGTCGGCCACGGCTGGTGTCGCGCTGCTGGTGCCGGCGGTCGTCTGGGGGTTGATGTTCGGGCACCTGCTGATCCCGAACGGGTCGAGCGGCGGGCCGCACGACCTGCGGGTGCTGTCGCACAACGTCGACGCGGCGAACCCGGACCCGGAGAAGACCGCCGCGGACCTGCTCGCCGCGGACGCGGACGTGATCGCGCTGGAGGAGATCACGTCGGCGGACCTGAAGATCTACAAGCGCGAGTTCGCGAAGCAGTACCCGCACGTGGTGTCGCGGGGGACGGTCGCGCTGTGGTCGAAGTACCCGGTGGAGGAGGGGAAGGCCGTCGACGTCGGCTTCTCCTGGACGCGTGCCCTGCGGGCCGAGGTCAGTACGCCGGAGGGGAAGGTCGCGTTCTACGTGGCGCACCTGGCGTCGGTGCGGGTGGGGACGAGCGGGTTCACGTCCAACCAGCGCAACGAGACGATCAAGCAGCTCGCGCAGCAGATCGCTGCCGAGAAGCGGGCCGGGGTTGTGGTGATGGGTGACTTCAACGGTACGGCGAACGACCGGAGCCTGGCGCCGATCACCGCTGGTCTGCGGTCGGCGCAGGGCGCGGCGGGGCAGGGCTTCGGGTTCACGTGGCCGGCGAAGTTCCCGATGGCGCGGATCGACCACATCATGGTGCGCGGGGTGACGCCGACGAAGGCGTGGGTGATGGAGCCGACGGGGAGCGATCACCGGCCTGTTGTTGCCGAACTGACGATCTAAGCCTCAGCGATCCCGTGCCGGTACGCGTAGCGGACCGCCTCCGCCCGGTGCCGGGCCCCGATCTTCGCGAACGTGTTGTTGATGTGCGTCTTCACCGTCGCCTCCCCGATGAACAGCAACGCCGCGATCTCCGGATTGCTCAACCCCTGCGCGATCAACCGCAGCACCTCGGTCTCCCGCGCCGTCAGCCCGTCCTTCGCCTCGGTACTCGGCTGTAGCCCCGCCACCAGCCGCCGCGAAACCTCCGCATCGAACGTCGCCTGACCGGCAGCCGTCGCCCGCAACGCCGCCCCGATCTCCACCCGCCCCGCGTCCTTCGTCAGATACCCCCGCGCCCCCGCCTTCAACGCCCGAGCGATCGACGCGTCATCGGCGTACGTGGTCAGCACCAGCACCGCCACCTCCGGATGCTCAGCAGATATCCGCGCGGTCGCCACCACCCCGTCGATGACCGGCATCTTCAAATCCATCAACACAACATCCACACCCCCACCCCTCACCAGCTCAACCGCCTCACCCCCATGAGCAGCCGCCCCCACAACCTCCACCCCGTCCAGCAGCCCAAGCAAAGCCACCAACCCCTCCCGAACCACCTGCTGATCATCAGCCACCACCACCCGCACCACCTCACTCATCCGCAACCTCCGCCACCACAACCCACTCCCCATCCACGATTCCCGCACTGAGAGTCCCACCCACCAACGCCACCCGCTCCCGCATCCCCGCCAGCCCGTAGCCGACAGCGGCGGAGTGCACGCTGCCTCCACCAGCTCCGTCCCCGTCCGGCCCAGATGCGGCTTCGCCACCCTCGGGCCCACTCCGCCTTCCTTCCGGCCGGAGCGGTCTCAGCCCGTGCGGTCTGTCCGGCCGCATGCCAGCCGAGCTCAGCCGGGGTTGGGTGAGTGGGTTGCGGATCTCCAAGCGGACTCCGGTGGGGTGATAGGTGAGGTGCGCCTCGACTGGTTGGCCGGGGGCGTGGCGGGCTGCGTTGGTGAGGGACTCGCGGGCTGCGCCGAGGAGGGCTACTACTACGCCGGGGGCAAGCGGTCGTGCGGCGCCGGTGGTGGTGAAGTGGGCGGGGGCTGTGTGGTCTTCGGTGTGGTGGGTGGTGAGGGTGCTCAGGGCGTCCACCAGAGCGGGGACCTGGTCCTGGCGGAGGGTGGCGACGGCGTTGCGGGCTTCGGTGAGGCCCTGGACGGCCAGGCGGCGGGAGTGGCGGATGCGGTCCAGGGCTGCTTCGGAGTCGTGTTTCTCGGAGAGGAGGGCCTCGGCCAGTTCGAGCTGGACGCTGAGGGCGCCGAGGGAGTGAGCCAGTACGTCGTGGAGCTCGCGGGCGATGCGGGTGCGTTCGTCGAGGGCGGCGGCGCGGGCGTGTTCGCGTTGGGCCAGCCTGGTCTGGTCGAGCAGTGCGCTGGTCTGCTGGTTGCGCAGCTCGTCGTGGCGGCGGTTGAGGCCGAAGAGGATCAGGACGGCGGTCCACAGGAGCTGGCTGAGGAACCAGCTGCTGGTGCGGTCGAAGAGCGCGGCTGAAACGGCGTACGCGACCAAGCAGCCGATGCCGACGGCAATGATCGGCTGGTTGCGGCGAAGCTCCGGCGTCCGGGTGAAGGTCATCACGGCGACGTCGGTGACCGGGACCAGGACGAGGATCAGCGCGTTGCTGCCGGGCATCCCGACCACGACCGCGGCGCTCAGCGCGGCGTACGAGAGCAGGCCGAGCGACCAGAGCTCGTGGCGGTGCATCAGGAACGTGCCGGCCAGGAAGCTCAGCAGCGAGACGACGAGGACCGGCCAGGCCCACGACTCGGCGGGGTCCGCGGTGACGAGTACGCCGGCGACGACCGCGGTGATCAGCAGACGCGCGAGGATGCCCGTCCACCCGAGCAAGGGCTGCTTCCTGGTCACCGCGTCTCCTGTCCGAGGGTGTGCCGACGCTATCCCGGGTGGCGCCGCGCATGAGACCAGCCGCGGGTGGATATTGGGGTGGAGAAACGCCCGGGCCCGTCCCAGCGGGATTGTGGTTGAGAGCAGGAGTAACGTTCCTCACCGGTAACAGCACTGTGTGTCACACGGACGAAGCGGAGGCCGGATGCTCACGTTGGAATCGGTCCTGAGGCTGGACGCCCAGGCGATCGACTACATCATCATCGCGTTGTACTTCGTCTTCGTGCTCGGCATCGGGTACCTGGCCAAACGCGCCGTCTCGAACTCCCTCGACTTCTTCCTGTCCGGCCGGTCGCTGCCGGCCTGGGTGACCGGCCTGGCCTTCATCTCGGCCAACCTCGGCGCGATCGAGATCATGGGCATGTCCGCCAACGGCGCGCAGTACGGGATGCCGACGGTGCACTACTTCTGGATCGGCGCGATCCCGGCGATGCTGTTCCTCGGTGTCGTGATGATGCCGTTCTACTACGGCTCGAAGGTGCGCAGCGTTCCCGAGTTCATGCTGCGCCGGTTCGGCAAGCCGGCGCACCTGGTGAACGCGATCAGCTTCGCGGTCGCCCAGGTGCTGATCGCGGGCGTGAACCTGTTCCTGCTGGCCACCATCGTGAACGTGCTGCTCGGCTGGCCGATCTGGGTCTCCACGATCGTCGCCGCGGTCATCGTGCTCAGCTACATCACACTCGGCGGTCTGTCCGCGGCGATCTACAACGAGGTGCTGCAGTTCTTCGTGATCGTGGCCGCGCTGCTGCCGCTGACGATCGTCGGCCTGCACAAGGTCGGCGGCTGGCAGGGCCTGGTCGACAAGGTCACCGCCGCACCCAACGCGGGCGCCGAGCAGATGAGCGCCTGGCCCGGTAACCAGCTGAGCGGCTTCGACAACAGCTTCCTGTCGGTGATCGGCCTGGTCTTCGGTCTCGGCTTCGTGCTGTCGTTCGGCTACTGGACGACGAACTTCGTCGAGGTCCAGCGCGCGATGGCCAGCAAGAACATGTCGGCGGCCCGGCGGACCCCGATCATCGGCTCGTTCCCGAAGATGTTCATCCCGTTCATCGTGATCATCCCCGGCATCATCGCCGCGGTCGCCGTACCGGAACTGCAGGCGCTGAAGGGCGGCAGCGGCGGCGGCGAGGTCACCTACAACGACGCGTTGCTGCTGCTGATGCGCGACCTGCTGCCGAACGGCATGCTCGGCCTGGCGATCACCGGTCTGCTGGCCTCGTTCATGGCCGGTATGGCGGCCAACCTGAGCTCGTTCAACACCGTCATGACGTACGACCTGCTCGAGCGGTACGTGATCAGGGGCCGCAGCGACGACTTCTACCTGCGGACCGGCCGCTGGGTGACGGTGGCCGGCACGCTGATCGCGGTCGGTACGGCGGCGATCGCCTCCGGCTACAGCAACCTGATGGACTACCTGCAGCAGCTGTTCTCGTTCTTCAACGCGCCGCTGTTCGCGACGTTCATCCTCGGTATGTTCTGGAAGCGGATGACGGCCACGGCCGGTTGGGTCGGCCTGGTCAGCGGTACGGCGACCGCCGTGCTGGTCTTCGTCCTGTCCGAGAACGGCGTGATCAACCTGCCGGGTCAGGGGGCCAGCTTCGTCGGGGCCGGGGCGGCGTTCGTGGTCGACATCCTGCTCAGCGTCGTGATCAGCCTGATGACCAGGCCGAAGGCCGACGAGGAGCTGAAGGGGCTGGTGTACTCGCTGACCCCGAAGGAGGACCGGACCGAGACCGCCCAGGAGGGCGACCACGGCTGGTACCGCAAGCCGACTCTGCTCGCCGGGATCTCGCTGGCGATGGTCGTCGTCCTGAACATCGTCTTCGGCTGACCCGGAAAGGAACGAGGAGATGGCAGACAAGCAGAAGGCCGGAGCGTTCGACATCCGGGTGGTGATCGCGGCGCTGATCGGCGTGTACGGCGTGGTGCTGACGATCCTGGGGATCATCGCCGACCCGGCCGAGGTGGACAAGGCCGACGGGCTGAACATCAACCTGTGGGGCGGGATCGGGATGCTCGTCTTCGCGGCGCTGTTCGTGGCGTGGTCGCGGCTGCGGCCGATCGCCGTACCGGTGGAGTCGCCGCAGGAGTCGCCCGCGGAGTAGCAGTGACCTCCGGCGCCAACGGTCGTTTAACAGACCACTAGCGCCGGTGGTCCTTTGCGGTGGGACGCCGGCATCGCCCCCGTTCCACCGCGAAGGACCACGTATGCCTGCTGCAGCTCCGTTGTCCCGCCGGGCCTTCCTGGCCCGGATCGGTGTGCTCGGCGCGGCGCTGGGTGGAGGCGGGCTGCTGGCCCGCGGCCTCCTCGCGCCGGCCGACGCCGCCACCGGTAACCCGCTCCTGCCGCCCGCGGTCGACCTGATCCGGCCGGTGCTGGCCGAGCTCGCCCGCGACACCCTGAACGGCCTGACCGTCTTCGCGATGCCCGGCCCGGACGCCTACTCCCGCACCCAGGGCACCCCGAGCGGTACGCCGGGCGCGATGGAGTCCGGGGCCACCGACTTCATGATCGAGGCCCTGGACAACTTCGTCCCGTTCCCGGACGCGATCGCGCAACCGATCTCGGCCGCGCTGGTCACCGGGCTCGCCGACAGCGGCATCGCACTGCCCGGCCTGGAGCTGCTCCCGCCCGAGCTGCGGCAGCTGGACCGCGCGCTGGCGTCGTACCTGCAGAGCCACGAGGCGATCCCGCTGTCGTTCCCGATCGCCGGCCTGCTGAACCTGATGGCGACCCAGGTCAACCCGCTGGCGGTGAGCGGCGTGCACCTGTCGCCGTTCGCCCGGCTCACGTACGCCGAGAAGGCGGCCGCGTTCGCGCTGATCGAGAAGACCGACTCCGACCTGGTCGCGCTGCTCGACGTGCACTTCCCCGAGCCGCTGAAGGAGTCGGTGTCGGGGCTGCTCAAGTTCGTCGGCGGCGCGCTGATCGAGTTCGCCACCTTCGGTGCGTACGGCGAGCACGCCGTACTGGACAAGACCACCAAGACCCTGCGCGCGCGGCCGGTCGGCTGGACCCTCGCGGGCTACCAGCCGAACGGGCCGGTCGAGGGCTGGGACGACTTCATCGGCTACTACCAGGGACGCAAAGAGGTGCACGACTGATGCGCGACGTGATCGTGATCGGAGCCGGCGGTGGCGGCCCGGTGGTCGCCAAGGAGCTGGCCGCGAAGGGGCTCGACGTGCTGGTCCTCGAGGCCGGTCCGCGGCACGCGAAGCCGCGCGAGGAGTGGAGCACGTTCGAGGAGGACGCGAACAACCCGCTGTCGGGGTACTTCCGGCTCGGCCCGACCGACCGGTCGAAGCCCGCCTGGTACCGGGAGTGGCCGCAGAACTCGTTCGTCTGGCAGCTGTCCGGCGTCGGTGGCACCACGCAGCACTTCTACGGCAACTACCCGCGCGCGTACCCGGGCGTCTTCCGAGGATACGACGGTGCCGACCGCAACGAGTACGACGTGAAGCACCGCTTCCCGTTCACGTACGCCGAGCTGGTGCCGTACTTCGAGTGGGTCGAGGCCACGATGCCGGTGATGACGGCGGCGATGGGCACCAAGGAGCAGGTGTTCTTCAAGGGCGCCGAGACGCTCGGGCTGCCGGTGCAGACCACGAAGACCACGCACCGGCCGTCGTACCGGCCGCAGGAGAACGCGATCCTGCAGCCGGGCGGGACGGCCGGCAAGACGTCCGACAAGAACCTGCTCAACTACCCGCAGGCGACCGGCTGCACCTTCTGCGGCTACTGCTTCCAGGGCTGCATGCGACCGAACGGTGCCCCGCGCAGCCAGTTCGCGAAGCGGTCGACGGACAACTCGTACGTGCCGATGGCGCTGACGGCGAACGTGTGGGCGCGCGGCGGGAAGCCGGTCGAGCTGATCGCGGACGCCTATGTGACGCGGGTGCACAGCGAGCGGCGCAACGGCGTACTGACTGCGACCGGGGTGACGTGGCGGGACAACGTGTCCGGTGACGAGCACCGCGAGGACGCGCGCGTCGTCGTGATGGCCGGCGGCTGCACCGAGAACCCGCGGCTGTGGTTCAACAGCGGGCTGCCGAACCAGAACGGCTGGGTCGGCCGCGGCTACACCGACCACTTCTTCGACTGGATGATCGGCTCGTTCGACGACTACACCGGCAACCCGAAGGGCGTCGGGTCGAGCGCGCGGCTGGACTACCCGGGGTACGGCGGGCTGGAGAACGTCGGGCTGCCGCCGGCGCTGAACGCGTTCTCCGGGGCGCTGTCGGACAGCGGGATCCGCGGCCACTACAAGAACGGGCGCGGGGCGACCGGGCCGTGGGACGGGCCGGCCGGGCGGGTGATGGGTCCGGAGATGAAGGAGCTGATGGCCGGCGGGCTGGACCGGCTGCTGACCGTGCTGGTGATCACCGACGACGACGTCGAGGCGCAGAACCGGGTCACGCTGTCGGCGCTGCCGGCCGACGAGAACGGGCCGATCCCGAAGGTCACCTTCAAGCAGCGCAAGCGGACCCGGCGGACAATGCGCAACCGGGAGTTCATGGCCCGGAAGGCGGCCGAGCTCCTGCGCGGCGCGGGCGCGAAGAAGGTGTACCGGATCGACTGGGCGCCGCTGATCCTGCACGTCCAGTCGTCGATGCGGATGGGGGAGTCGGAGGAGAACTCGGTGCTCGACGCGCGCGGTGAGGCGCGGGCGGTGAAGCGGCTGTTCGTCGCCGACAACTCCGCGCTGGCCAACGGGCTCGGCGGGCCGAACCCGACGCTGACCAGCCAGGCCGTGGCGACGCGGACGGCGGAGAAGATCTTCCAGACGTACTTCGACGGGGACCCGTGGGTGCGTTCGGAGGCGCCGGTGGTGTCTACCGATCCGCGGATCAGCGTCCGGCTGGGGCAGCTCGGGTTGTAGCGCGTGTCCGTTTCGCGAACATCGGCGTCCGGGCGGGTCCTGCCGTCCGGACGCCGGGGTTCCTAGGCTCGGAGTACCCCGACGAGGAGGACTTCGAGATGACTGTGACGACTGACCTGCCGACGCTGGCTTCGCAGTACGCGACCGACGGCTTCGTGCTCGTGAAAGGCCTGCTCAGCAAGGAGGAGGCGGCGGCGTACCGGGAACGCAGCCACGCCCTGCTGGCCCAGCTGAACCGCAACGACGACCCGACCTGGAAGTCGGCGATGGGCCTGTCCGACGGCGCCACCCGGCTGCAGCACCTGCACGACGCGCAGTTCTACGACGCGGCGTTCTCGCGGCTGCTGGTGGACCCGCGGTTCACCGACGTGGCCGCCGCGGTGATGGGCGTGGACAACGTGCAGCTGCACCACACGAAGCTGTTCGTGAAGCCGCCGGAGAACGGCTCGCCGTTCCCGCTGCACCAGGACCACCCGTTCTTCCCGCACACCTACCACCGGGTCGGTGCCGCGATCTTCCACTTCGACGACGCGCCGGAGGAGAAGGGCTGCGTGCGGGTGATCCCGGGCAGCCACCTGGAGGGGCCGCGCGAGCACGACCCGGAGGGGTCGTTCCACCTGCCCGACGTACCGTTCGAGTCGGCGGTGCCGCAGCCGGCCGAGGCGGGCGACGTGCTGTTCTTCACGTACCTGACCGTGCACGGGTCGGGCGTGAACGTGAGCGACGAGGCGCGGACGACCTGGCTGGTGCAGTACCGCGACGCGGGCGACCCGCCGTCGGTGAAGACCCACGACCACTCGCTCGGTCAGGGCATGATGCTGAAAGGGGTCGACCCGACCGGTAGGAGTGGTGCTTGAGCCTGGCGTCCGTAGCCGCGGCTGATCGCTTCGTCGACCTCGCGGGACTGCTCGAGTCCTGCGAGGTCGACGGCTTTCGCGCGGACTTCGTGAGCTGGGGGCACTACCGGCCGGACTACTGGCGCAACTACTGGCACAGCCACTCCTTCCACGAGGTCTGCCTGGCGTACGCCGGGGAGGGGCGCTTCAACCTGGGCGCTGACGAGTACGCCGTGTCGCCGGGAACCGTGTTCATCGCCCGGCCCGGTGACACGCACGAGATCGAGTCGAGTCGGGTGGACCCGCTGGGGATCGCCTTCTGGGGCTTCACCTTCCGGCCGGTCCCTGCTGGGCCCGCCGCCTTCCCCGCCCCGCCCGCCGGGCGGGCCGGGGGTGCAGTGGGGTGGTGGTCGGGGCTGACCCGGCCCGACGGTCCTGTGGTCTCCACTCGAACAGGTGGTCTGGCTGCGACTGTCGAGCGGCTTGCTGCTGAGGCTGCTGCGCCTCAGTCCGGCTACCAGGCGTCGCTGGCTGCGCTCGGCTCGGCTCTGGTGCTCGACACCGCCCGGGCGTTCGCGCTGGACGACGACCTCGCCGTTGAGGCCGCTCGCACGGGGTCCCGCGACCGGGTGGTGGTGGACGCCATGCAGCGGTTGCTGCTCGACAACCTGGCCCGGCCGATCACCGTGCGGGAGGTGGCGGCCGCCGTACACCTGTCCGAGCGGCACGCCGAGCGGCTCTTCCGCTCGGTCACCGGCGACTCTCTGATGGCCACGCTTCGCCGCCTCCGGCTGGAGCTCGCCGCACAGCTCCTGCTCGACCCCTCCTACACGGTGACCCAGGTGGCCCACGCGGCCGGCTACTCCGACGTCCGGCCGTTCTCGACGGCCTTCCGGCGCCAGTACGCGACTACGCCGACCGGCTACCGGCGTACGGGCGGTACGACGTTCGTCAGGTGACTCGGCTCGTGTGAGCGACCGGCTGGCGCCAGAGCCCGACGACTGCGACCAGTCCGGCCAGCACCGGCAGCAGGCCGAGCAGGCCGTGCAGCAGCGGGACGATCGTCGAGTAGCCCTCGCCGCCGATGCTGACGTCGGTCAGCGCGATCAGCGCGCCGAGCGCGAAGAACGTCGTACCGACCCAGCGGGCCGAGCGCTTGCCGCGGCTGACGCCGGCCAGGGTCCACACCCACCCGACGATGCCGAGCACGCCGACGGCGACCAGGTAGGCGCTGATCGCGGTCCGGTCCTTGGCGACCTCCGAGGCCGGCCAGTCCGGGTACGCGGAGCGGACGTGGTCGCCGATCACGTCCACGGTGGCCAGGTCGATCAGCGGTGCGACGGTCGCGACCACGGTCAGGACGAGCCCGCCGGTCAGGACCTTCTGGGTGTTCACGGTGAATCCTCCTCATTCTTACGATGTAAGATTAAGCGTAAACTTACGCCGTAAGAACTTTCAAGTCGAGGAGGTTTCCGTGGCGGGTCGCCGAGCGCCGGGGCAGCGGGTCGGGCTGACGCGGGAGGCGGTGCTGCGGGCGGCCGTCGTACTGGCTGACCGGGAGGGGCTGAAGGCCCTGTCGATGCGGCGGCTCGGTGCCGAGCTGGGCGTGGAGGCGATGACCCTGTACCACCACGTGCCGAACAAGGACGCTCTGCTGGACGGTCTGGTCGAGCAGCTCGTCACACCGCTCACGCCACCAGACTTCAAGGAATCGTGGCAGCAGGGCCTGCGCTCGTACGCTGTCGACCTGCGCGCCGCGCTGCTCGCCCACCCCAACCTGGTTCCACTGATCGCCTCCCGGCCGGCTGTCACCGGTCAGAACCTCCAGGTCATGGAGACGGCGCTGCAAGGACTAGGAGCCGCCGGGCTGAAACCTGCTCGAGCACTGGACGTCCTGTACGCCGTGACCGGCTTCGTCGTCGGCCAGGTCGTGACGGCCTCCGACGGCGACCCGGTCGACCACCTGTCCGGTCTCGACGCCGGTGACTACCCGCTGCTCGCCGAGGCGGCAGCCGCCGGAGCTGACCGGGATGCGGACAGGCGTTTCACGTTCGCGCTCGACGCCCTGATCAAAGGACTCGACGCGGGGCGCTAGTATGGGGGTATGCGAGTGAGCCTGCTCCTTAGTTAGCCGTACTGGCAGATCCAGGTCAGTACGGCATCCCCTCCTGTGCGAGGGGCTTTTTCATGTCTGGGATGCCTTTCTGGCACATTTGGGCTCAACCATCACGAAAGAATGCGGGAGTAGGACCGTGAGCGAGCAGGTGGACGACACTCCGATCGACCGGGGCGGCTACGACTTCAACGCCATGCAGGCCAAGTGGCGGCCGGTGTGGGAGAAGCTGGACCCGTTCAAGGCCAAGGACGACGGCTCGGCCGAGCGGCGCTACGCGCTCACGATGTTCTCCTACCCGTCGGGCGACCTGCACATGGGTCACGGCGAGGTCTTCGCGCTGCACGACGTCCTGGCCCGGTACTGGTTCCAGCAGGGCTACGACGTGATGAACCCGATCGGCTGGGACTCCTTCGGGCTGCCCGCCGAGAACGCGGCGATCAAGCGCAACGAGCACCCGGCGACGTACACCTACGCCAACATCGAGACCCAGGCCGAGTCGATCCGCCGCTACGCGCTGAGCTTCGACTGGTCGCGCCGGCTGCACACGTCCGACCCGGAGTACTACAAGTGGACGCAGTGGCTGTTCCTGCAGTTCTTCGAGCGTGACCTGGCCTACCGCAAGGCGTCGTACGTCAACTGGTGCCCGCACGACCAGACCGTGCTGGCCAACGAGCAGGTCGTCCAGGGCCGCTGCGAGCGCTGCGGCCACGAGGTCACCAAGCGCGAGCTGACCCAGTGGTACTTCAAGACCACGGCGTACGCCCAGCGGCTGCTGGACGACATGGACCAGCTGCAGTGGCCCGAAGAGATCCTGCTGATGCAGCGGAACTGGATCGGCCGCTCGGAGGGCGCGTTCGCGTCGTTCCAGGTCGAGGGCCGCGACGAGCCGATCAAGGTCTTCACGACCCGGCCGGACACGCTGTTCGGCGCCACCTTCATGGTGGTCGCGCCGGACGCAAAGCTGGCCGAGGAGCTGGTCACGCCGGAGCAGCGCGAGGCGTTCGACGAGTACCTGAAGGCGGTCAAGGCCTCCACCGAGATCGAGCGGCTGAGCACCGAGCGCGAGAAGACCGGCGTCTTCCTGGGCTCGTACGCCGTCAACCCGGTCACCGGTGAGCGGATCCAGATCTGGGCCGCCGACTACGTGCTGGCCGACTACGGCACCGGCGCGATCATGGCGGTGCCCGGCCAGGACACCCGCGACTGGGAGTTCGCCGAGAAGTTCGGCCTGCCGATCGTGCGGACCGTGCAGCCCGAGGAGGGCTTCGACGGCAAGGCGTACACCGGTGAGGGCCCGGCGATCAACAGCGCCAACGCCGAGATCAGCCTGGACGGGCTGCCGATCGACGAGGCGAAGACCAAGGTCATCGACTGGCTGCAGGACAAGCAGCTGGGCGAGCGCACGATCAACTACCGGCTGCGCGATTGGCTGCTGAGCCGCCAGCGGTACTGGGGTGCCCCGATCCCGATCATCCACTGCCCCTCGTGCGGTGAGGTCCCGGTGCCCGAGGACCAGCTGCCGGTCGAGCTGCCGGACCTGCGCGGCGCGGCGCTGCAGCCCAAGGGTGTCTCGCCGCTGGCGTCGGTCCGCGAGTGGGTCGAGGTCGCCTGCCCGAAGTGCGGCGGCGACGCTGAGCGCGACACCGACACGATGGACACGTTCGTCGACTCGTCCTGGTACTTCCTGCGCTACTGCTCGCCGGGCTACACCGAGGGTGCCTTCGACCGCGACGCCGTCGACCGGTGGATGCCGACGTACCAGTACGTCGGTGGCAAGGAGCACGCCGTCCTGCACCTGCTGTACGCGCGCTTCTTCACCAAGGCGCTGCACGACATGGGCCTGCTGAACGCCACCGAGCCCTTCACCCGGCTGCTGAACCAGGGCCAGGTGATCAACGAGGGCAAGGCGATGAGCAAGTCGCTGGGCAACGGCGTGAACCTGGGCGACCAGCTGGACGAGTTCGGCGTCGACGCGATCCGGCTGACGATGGTCTTCGCCGGCCCGCCGGACGACGACATCGACTGGGCCGACCTGTCGCCCGGCGGTTCGCTGCGCTTCCTGCAGCGCGCGTGGCGGCTGGCCGGTTCGGTGGAGTCCGCTGTAGGTGTTGATTTCTCGGCCGGCGACTTGGCGCTGCGGAAGCTGACGCACCGGACGGTGGCCGACGCGAGCGAGCTGATCGACTCGTACCGGTTCAACGTGATGGTCGCGCGCGTGATGGAGCTGGTGAACGCGACGCGCAAGGCGATCGACTCCGGGCCCGGCGCGGCCGACCCGGCGGTGCGCGAGGCGACCGAGGCCGTGGCGATCCTGCTGAGCCTGGTCGCGCCGTACACGGCCGAGGACATGTGGGAGAACCTGGGCCACCAGCCGACGGTCGCCAAGGCCGGCTGGCCGACGGTCGACCCGGCGCTGCTGGTCGAGGACTCGGTCACCTGCGTCGTCCAGATCGCCGGCAAGGTGAAGGACCGGCTGGAGGTCGCCCCCGACATCAGCGAGGCCGACCTGGAGAAGCTGGCCCTGGACTCCGAGGCCGTGCAGAAGGCCCTGGACGGCCGCGGGGTGCGCAAGGTGATCGTGCGCGCGCCGAAGCTGGTCAACATCGTCCCGGCCTGATGCGCTCGGAGCTGATCGACGTACGGACCGGTACTGGTGAGGTCGTCTTCGACCTCACCAGCCGGTGCGAGGCGTTCGTCGCGGGCGCGGGTGACGGGCTGCTGCATGTCTTCGTGCCGCATGCGACGGCCGGCGTGGCTGTTCTGGAGACCGGCGCGGGAAGCGACACCGACCTGCTCGCCGTACTGGAGGAGCTGCTCCCGCGCGACTTCCGCTGGCAGCACCGGCACGGGTCGTTCGGCCACGGCCGGGACCACGTGCTGCCGGCGCTGATCGCGCCGTACGCGTCGATCCCGGTGCTCGACGGCCGGCTGATGCTCGGCACCTGGCAGTCGATCTGCCTGGTCGACACCAACGTCGACAATCCGCAACGCCAGGTCCGGCTTTCCTGGCTGCCGTCGTGAATCACTTCCGCTGATTGTTTGTCGGCCGGTTTTTGCTGACGTATCGCGATGTTGCCGGACGTGTTACCTCGGCGAAACACGTCTTCGCTTGAATATCCGCATGGCAGCCCTTAACTCCCTGCTCAGCGCGGGCACCGAGCTGATCGAACGCGCGACGCGGAACATCTGCGCGGGGAGCGTTCTGAACGCCGACGAGGGCCGCGCGGTCACGTCGGCCCGGCTGACGGAGTGGACCGAGGTGCTTTCGCTGTACGCCGAGGAAAAGCCGGTGCGGGTCAGCGCGTGAATCCGGATTTCTGCTCGCTCAGTTGATGATTGGATTTCCTGCCGAGTAATGTCCTGAGTTCGTCCGCTCGAGGATCGGCCTGTCGTTCGTAGAGCATCAGCGCACGATTCCACGCGATGAGCGCCGACTCCTTGCCCCCGCTCGCAGCGCAAACCTTGCCAAGAACCTGGAGCAGCGGCGCCTCGCGGTGCTCCAGCGGATGACGGATCGCGATCTCGACACCGGCCCGCAGCGACGCTTCGGCGGCCGCCAGGTCGCCGGTCTCCAGCAACGAGGAGCCGAGCTCCTGGAGGGCGTCCGCTTCGATCACCTCGGCGCCGAGCTCCTTGGCTCGCTCAGCCGCCTGTCGCAGGATCGCGATCGCCTCGTCGTGCTGGCCGGACTTGCGCAGGAACTCTCCGATCACAGTGAGAAAGACCGCCCTCGTCCCGGGCGCGGTGCGCTCCGGCATCAGCGCTACGGCGTGCGAGTTGAGTTCGTGTTGCCGGTCGAGGTCGCCGAGCAGGCCGGCCACGCCACCGAGCACGATGCTGCCGCCGACTTCGAACCGCTCCAGCCCTTCGCTGTGGACGATGGCGAGTCCTTCGTCGGCGCACGCGAGCGCTTCCGTGAGCTGCCCGAGATTCGCGAGGCCCTGCCCGAGATCGATCAGGCAAACCGCGACATCTTTTGGAGTACCCAGCCGGCGAGCGATCGGGAGTGCCTGCTTCAGCAGGTCGACTGCCTGTTCCGAGAGCCCGAGACTTCCGGTCACGTGGCCGGCTTGGTAGAGCCTGCCGATCTGCATCGAGGCAGGCAGCTCGACGTCGATCGTGCTGACCGCGTTCAGTGCTGCGAAGGCATCGGCGAAGCGCTGGAGATTGGCCGCGAGCCGCGGCATCCCGAGTGCCAGTTGGACCGCCGACAGCCGGTCCTCCGCGTCGCCTGCGGCCGCCGTGCGGACGAGCCGATTCAGGTTCGGCAGCTCTGCCTCGAGCCACCTCAACGTGTCGCTGACGTCGTACAGGTCCTCCGCGCCGCCGGACCAACTGATCCCTGTCCGGGACCCGTACTCCTCAGGGCTCCCTGTCAGCTCGCTCCATCGCCAGAGGATCGACCGGTAGCAGTCCAGTTCCCGGCGACGTGCGGCGCTACGGCTCTCGGCTGTGAGCTCTTGCTGTGCGAGGGCGCGTCCGACGTCGCGGACCAGGTCGTGCATTCGGTAGTGATGCGCGCTCGGTGTCTCCAGCAGGTGCACGTCGACCAGTCGTTCCAGGAGGTCTTCTGCATCGTCGACGGAGATCTGCAGAACGTGGGCCGCGACACGGAGCGGGAAGCGAAAGCCGTCGAACGACGCGAGGGCCGGGAAGGCCCGAACAGCGGCGAGATCTGTTCGGCTGCCTTCGTGCTCGAGCGCGGCGAGCGACAGGCGGATGCATCGACTGACCTCCGTCCCGGCGCCGGTGAGGATCTCGTGGCGGCCCTCGTCGTCGGCGAGGCTCGCGGCGAGCGCTGTGAGGCTGGCGGTCTTGGCCAGGCCGCCGACGAGGTGGATCGCCAGCGGCGACCGAGCGCAACGCCGGACGATCTCGGCCGCAGCCTCAGGGGCGGCTGAGACTCGGTCGGCGCCGACGATCTCGGTCAGGAGCGCCGTTGCCTCGTCGTCGTTCAGGACGTCGAGCACGAGGTGTCGAACACCGGGGAGCCCGGTCAACTGCTGGCGACTGGTGATCACGACTGCGGCCCCGGGAGTCCCCGGCATGAGCGGCATCACCTGCTCGACGCTGGCCGCGTCGTCCAGGAAGAGCAGGATCCTGCGTCCGGCCATGGCGGTTCGATAGCGGGCCGCGGTCACCTGCAGGTCATCACCTGGGGCCGCCGGGGCAATGCCGAGCGCGCTGAGGAGTACGTCCAGTGCTTGCGCTGCCGACAAGGGCGCATCGCCAGTGGCTTGAAGATCGAGATGGAGTTGCCCGTCCGGGAAGTGCTCGACGGCGTGGTGAGCCGCCGTGAGTCCCAGAGCCGACTTCCCGACTCCGCCCATCCCACCGATTGCGGTCACGACGATGCTGGGCGCCTGTGCCAGCGGCGCTGTCAACAGTTGGGTGAGGTCGGAGAGGTGACCGGACCGGCCGACGAAATGGTCGACCGGCGGCGGCAATTGACGTGGGACCGAATCCTTGGTGGCTTCACCGGTGCCGGGACGTCTGGCGGCTTCCGTCAACTTGCGGTGATCCTCGGG
Organism: Kribbella sp. NPDC051770; assembly: GCF_040681455.1. Classification (NCBI taxonomy): domain Bacteria; kingdom Bacillati; phylum Actinomycetota; class Actinomycetes; order Propionibacteriales; family Kribbellaceae; genus Kribbella; species Kribbella sp. NPDC051770. The sequence continues at coordinate 71,727 of NZ_JBFAYT010000009.1, forward strand.
GCCGAGTTCGAGGGCGGCAGCCAGTCGCTTCAGGGTGTCAGGACGGGGGTACCGTCGCCGACCGCCTTCAAGTGCACCGATTGCCTGGTTGCTGAGACCTGCTTGTTCGGCGAGCGCCTCCTGGGTCATCCCGGAGACTTTGCGGAAGTGGCGCAGCAGATCGGCCAGGGCGGAGGGGGCCGGCATGCGGGAATCGTACGGCGCGTTGGTTTGTCGTCCAGGCTTCGCGCTCCGAAGAAATGCCTCGTCCGGTGGTGGAAGGAACTTGTACGGTGCCGGGATGTTGCTTCCGCGGGCTGCTTCCGGTGTGGCGATCGGTGCGTTGCTGGACGGGCTCGAGGCGGTGGAGTGCCACTCGTTGATGGTGGTGCACCGCGGGGAGGTCGTGGCCGAGGGGTGGTGGGCGCCGTACTCGGCTGATCGGTTGCAGCTGCTCTACTCGTTGACGAAGACGTTCACGGCGATGGCGGTGGGGATGGTGGTCGACGAGGGGCTGCTGTCGCTCGACGACCGGGTGGTCGACGTACTGCCTGAGCATGTGCCGGACGGTTTGTCCGAGCAGGGGCGTGGGCTGACTGTGCATCACCTGCTGACGATGACGACCGGGCAGGCGGTGGACAGCCTGGAGGAGGCGTGGCAGCTGGAGCCGGGGGATCTGGTGAAGGGGTTCCTGCGGGTGCCGTTCGCCGGGCCGTCGGGGGAGCGGCACGTGTACGACAACTCGACCACGTTCGTGCTGGCGCGGATGGTGGAGCGGGTGACCGGGCTCGGGTTGCCGGAGCTGCTCGACCAGCGGCTGTTCCGGCCGATGGGGATCGAGGACGTGGAGTGGGACCGGGTGGCCAGTGGGGCTGCGTTCGGGTTCCACGGGCTGCATCTGACGACCGAGGCGGTGGCGGCTGTTGGGGAGTTGCTGCTGCGGGGTGGGCGGTGGGGGGATCAGCAGCTGGTGCCTCGGTGGTGGGTGGAGCTTGCTACGCAGCGGCATGTCGAGACGCTGCCGTTGCCGGGGTGGACGGAGAACCCGGACTTCCAGAGCGGGTACGGGTACCAGGTCTGGATCTCTCGGCACGGGTTCTTCGGGCATGGGGCTTGGGGGCAGTACTGCGTGGTGGTGCCTTCGCATGAGCTGGTGGTCGTGGTGACTGGGGTAGCTGAGGCGACGGATGTGCTGCCGGGGGTGTTGTGGGAGCGGTTGCTGCCGGTGCTGGGCGGCGACGAACCGGGGGTCGATCTGGATCTTCAGGCCGGCGACCCCGAATCGCGAGGCGATCTGGATCTTGAGGCTGGCGTCGCGCTCGCTGAGCGGCTGCGGCGGCTGACTCTTCCGCTGCCGGCAGGTTCGGCGGAGCCGGGGCGGTCCGCCAAGGCGAGCATCGTCGCGAGCGAATCCTCGGCGCTGCCTGTCGGGACTGCGGTGGTCGTGGACCCGGTGGACGGCGGGTGGATCGTGCGGCTCGGCTTCGACGTCGCCGTCGGCCATGGTGACTGGCGGGAGAGCGCGCCGCTCGGCCGTCCGGTGGTCGCGGCCGGCGCCTGGCAGGGCGACACCTTCGTCGCCGATCTGTACGTGATCACCACCCCGCACCGGGTCCGCCTGGTGGTCGAAGCCGGTACGGCGACCGCAACCTGGAACGCAGTACCACTCACGGGACCGAATCTCGAGCTGCACCTTCGGGCACCGTTGATGACCCGGCCCGACGTCGCCTGAGCGCCGATTGCCGTTGGGTGCGGTGCGGATGACCGGATCCTGGCCGGTTCGCGTCCCGTTCCGCGGTCACGTGACGTGCGGTCACCGGGGCCCGGTCACGTATCTTGTGCTGTGGCGGAATGAGGCTCAGAAGGGGTGACGGGCTTTGTCGGACGCGGATGGCCGGGCTGCGGGACGGAGTGGTTTCGCCGATCTCCTGCTCGACTCGAGGGTCCGGGCGGGGTTCTCCCAAGAAGAGCTGGCCGAGGCCGCCGGGCTGAGTGTGCGGACGATCCGCGAGCTGGAGGCCGGGAGGGTCGCGCGGCCCCGGAAGGACTCGGTGCGGTTGCTGGCCTCCGCGCTGGGCCTCGGCGACCCCGAGCCGTTCCTGGTGGCCGCCGGCCACGGCTCAGTCCGCCCGGTGATCGCGGTGGGCGCTCCGGCGCCGACAGGGATGCGCTGGCGCGGGACCAGGCCGATCCCGGACGGACTGGTCGGGCGGGACAAGGAGCTGGCGGAGCTGGCCGACCTGCTGCGGCAGAACCGGCTCGTCACGCTGGTCGGCCCTGGTGGGGTCGGCAAGACCGAGCTGGCGCTGGCTGCCGCTGACAGGTTCTCCGGCGTCGACACCACCGTGGTGGTGGTCGACTTGACGACGGTCCAGCGCGACGCCGCCGTACCGTCGGCCATCCTCGACGCGTTCGGTACGGCGCCTGGTACGTCGGACCTGGACGACGTGCTCTCCGGGCGCCAGCCAGGGGACCTGGTGATCGTGGAGGACAACGCCGAGCACGTGCTCGACGGCGTCGCCACCGTGGCCAACCGGATGGTCCGCAGCTTCCCGGGCGTCGGCGTACTGGTGACGTCGCGGATCCCGCTGGGACTGCCGGACGAGGTGGTGCGGCGCGTCGAGGTGCTCGGCGTACCGCGCAACGACCGGGACTTCGCGGAGATCGCAGCGAGCCCTGCGGTGGAGATGTTCGTACGCCGAGCAGCACGGGTCCGGCCGGACTTCACGCTGACGCCGGAGAACGCAGCAACGGTTGCGAGGCTCTGCCAGCGGCTGGACGGGTTGCCGCTCGCGCTGGAACTTGCTGCGGCCCGTGCCGGGTCGCTGCCGGTGGAGACGATCCTGTCTGCGCTGGACGACCGCTTCCGGTTGCTGTCCGGTCCACGACGCTTCGGAGCGCCGCACCAGCGGACGCTGGCCGACACGATCGCCTGGAGCGTCGACGCGCTGTCGGACGCTGCGCGGCAGCTGCTGTACCGGGCCTCGATGCTGGGCTCGCCGTTCACGCTGGACGCGGTAGTGGGCGTCTGCACCGGGACACCGATCGACCCGCTCGACGTACCGATGCTGCTGGCCGAGCTGGTCGACAAGTCGCTGCTGCAGCCGGTGCTGGAGTTCGAGCAGCTGTACGGCGCCCGCTACAAGATGCTGGAGACGATCCGCGAGCACGCGTACGCCGGGCTGACCTCGCAGGGGACGGACCTGACCGAGTTCCGCGACCGGGCCGTGACGTGGTGCGCGGAGTACGTGAAGGGGCTGGAAGGCGCCTGGTCGAGTCCGGACCGCGAGCGGCGCTACCGGGCGGCCAACGCGAACTCCGCGACGTTCGAGGTGGCGCTGGAGCGTGCGGCCGAGCTGGAGGCGTGGGACACCGCCGCGCAGATCGTGCTGGGCTTCCGGATCGCGTGGCAGTACCAGGCGAGCGTGGCGCAGAGCGGGATCCGCTGGGCGGTCGAGTGCGCCGAGCACGTGGTCGACAAGGAGGTCAGCGGGATGCTGCTGACCATCGCCGGCCGCCTGTCGAACCTGACGGGCGACGTACGGGCTGCTCGGCGGCACTACGGCGAGGCGCGCACGCTGACCTCACCCGAGTCGGAGATGGGACTGGTCGCTCGGGGCGGCTGGGTGTCGTCCGGCTCGCTGCTGCTGGACACTGCGAGCCTGGCGGAGATCCCGGCGCTGGTGGCCGACGCGCGGGCGCACGGGAACGTGCAGCGGTCAGCAACAGTGCAGGCGATCTGCGGGCTGGCGCTGGCGCGCTGGGGACGGTTGCCGGAGGCGAAGGAGTTGCTGCTCGCCTGGGAGGCCGCGCTGGTCAACCCGGGGGTCTACCCGGACGAGATCGCGTACATGGCGCTCAGCCGGGTGTCGCTGGAGCTGGGCGACCTGGCGGAGGCGCGGCGATGGGCGGAGCTGGCACGTGACAGCCAGGCCTCCGACGACCCGGAGCGGACCAAGATCGCCGGGTGCCTGGCGATGGTCGAGTTCGCTGAGGGGCGCTTCGCCGAGGCACAGGCGCTGCTGGACGAGGCCGACGCGGACATCCGCGGGCACCGGGGGTACTTCGACTACCTGGTGATGCTCTACCGGAGCCGGTTGGCTCGGCGTACGGGGGACTTGCCGGCGGCACGCCTGGCGATCCGGGACGCGGTGAGCCGGCTGCAGGTCGAGGGGCGCGTGGTGTACCTGCTCGACGTCTTGCCGGAGGCTGTCGCCGTACTGCATGCTGCTGGGCAGTCTGCGGCGGCTGACCTGCTCTGCGGGCAGCTGCTCGCCTGGCAGCGCACGATGGACCCGCCGATGCTGCCGTCGGCGTGGGCGGTGCTGCAGGAGTCCTGCTCGAGCGCTACGCAGGCGCCTGGGTGGCCTGAGCCAGATCCGGCAGAGGCTGTACGGCGGCTCGCGGACGACGTGCTGCGCGCGCTGTCCTGATGCTGCGCCGCCGCTGACGCTTGGCTGCCTGACTGCCGAAGCTGCCGGGGAACTGCCGGTTGATCTGCCTCGTCCGGCCCGTCCGCGCCGACCAAACTAGTGGGCGTAGGGCAGGTTTCACGAAGACAGAGATCGACGGCCGGACCGGGTGTTCGAGGCAGGAGGTGGACCGTGACGAGGCAACCACGGACCACCGACCAGGCCCAGGAGACCGCGGGACGGGTGGAGGCGACACGGAGCAGGTCCGGCAGTGATCGGTGGGGGCGCCGATCAGCTGTCGTGGGCTCCCGGAGTGCTGCGCCGTGCGGATCTGTCCTACGTAGTACCGGGTGCCGTGCACCGTCAGGGCACCGGACCCGGGGTGGGGCTCCAGCAGCGGCCATGCACACGACACAGGGGACGAGTGCGGGCCCGGCCGGTACGGGACAGCCGTCGAGTTTGGTCACTCGGCGGTGGGACCGGCCGCTGGAGCTCCCCGGGGGGCGCAGTTTCTCACCGAACTGACCGCGAGGGGGAGTCAGTTCACGCGAGGTGGCAGTCGACGGAGGGGTCGACCGCCACCTCGCATCACTGCGTGAGCTTGGACTTGTCGAAGGCGTAGCCGACCATCCAGTGCGGTTGCAGGCGCATGTACGCGATGTCTTCGGCCCAGGTCGACGGCGAGCTGCCGTAGTGCGCGACCAGGTGCTGCTCGATCTCGTCGAAGTCCGGGTGGTCGGTGGTCAGGAACTCGACCTGGCCGTGGCTGAACACCCCGATCCGCTCGCCGTCGACGAACGAGACGCTGGCGGCGGGGCGTTTGCGCAGGTGTCTGGCCTTGGCCGCCGACTCGGCGGTCGTGAAGACCCACCGGGCGTGCAGGAAGTGCCCGTCGACGGCACTGATCCGCGGCTCGCCGGTGGCGGTCACGGTGGCCAGGTTGAGCGTGCACATGCCGGTCAGAGCCTTGGCCAGCTCGTCGGCGGTCATCGTGCGCTCGTCGGTGACGATGGCGCGCAGGTGCTTCGTGGACCGCGCGTGCGCGGCGTCCAGCAGCTCCTGCAGCGCGGTGAGCTCCGCTGTGGTTTCCCTCATTCTTCCCACTCTCGCACCGGGCGCCGACGAAAACTGTCCGGTAACCTCGCTGCATGTCAGCCCGCGTGCACGTCGTCACCGACTCCACGGCGGGCCTGTCTGCGCACGAGGTGCTCCGCCACCCGCTGACCGTCGTCCCGCTGCAGGTGGTGATCGGCGGCACGTCGTACGACGACGGCGGCACCAGCGCCGACGCCGTCGCGGAGGCGCTGAAGACGTTCACCCCGGTCTCAACCAGCCGCCCCGCCCCCCAGTCCTTCGCCGACATGTACGCCGCCTGCGCCGCGGCGGGCGCCGAGTCGATCGTCTCGATCCACCTCTCCGGCGACATGTCCGGCACGGTGGAGGCCGCCATGATCGGCGCCAAGGAATCCCCGATCCCCGTCCGCGTCATCGACTCGCGTTCCCTCGGCATGGGCCTCGGCTTCCCCGTCCTAGCTGCTGCCGCAGCCGCTGCATCCGGAGCCACCCAACAGGAAGTCGAATCCGAGGCCCGCTCCCGAATGTCCGCGATCTCGTCGTACTTCTACGTCGACACCCTCGAGTACCTCCGCCGCGGCGGCCGAATCGGCCCCGCCCAGGCGCTCCTCGGCACCGCCCTCGCGGTCAAACCCCTCCTGACCATCAGCGCCGGCCGAATCGTCCCCCTGGAAAAGGTCCGCACCTCCTCCCGAGCCATCGCCCGCCTCGCCGACATAGCAGTCCAACGAGCCGGCACCGGCCCCGTCCAACTGGCCGTCCACCACCTGGCCAACCTCGACAAGGCCCACACCCTCGCGGACGGCCTCTCCACCCGCCTCCCACAGGCCGAGGAGATCGTCCTCCGAGAAGTAGGCGCCGTCATCGGAGCCCACGTGGGCCCCGGCATGCTCGCGGTAGTAGTAGCCCCGCTGTAAACCGCCTGCCACGCCACGCCACGCCCCCGCCCCGCCCCGCCCCGCCGCGCCGCCCCACCCCGCCGCCCCACCGCCCCGCCCCACCCCGCCGCCCGACCGCGCCGCCTACCGCACCGCCCACCCGCACCGCCCACCGCGCCGGCCCACCGCGCCCCGCCGCCCCCGCGCTACTTCCGCGACTCACCTTTTGTATTTCTCCGGCCGCCGCGACCTCAGCCCCCGCCGACCTCCCCGGCCGCATCCCCACCACCCCAACCCAAGTTCTCCACAGCAACAAATCTCCCCCGAGAAAACCGCCCCCCGACTCGTACTTTCCCTGGTGTGAAGTCACCACGCCGTTCTCCCGCGCCGGATCCGGCCGACCGCCAGGCTGCCCTGGGCAGGTTGCGCGCCGCCTCCGCCCCGAGACCGGCCGACGAAGGGGAGGACCAAGTGCGCGGCGGATGGATACCCGACACCGTGCTGCCCGAACGCCTACGTAGCACCCGCTGGACCGTGGCGCCCCGCCACCTGATCGTCATCGCCCTGATCCTCACCGCCGGCCTCACCTGGGCAGGCTGCTCCGTCCTCCGCTCGCGCCCCGAACCAGTCCCCACGACCCCCGCCCTGACCCCCGGCACCCCAGTCGCCCAACCACAGACCCCCAAACCATCAACCCCCGCAACCCTCACCATCCACGTAGCCGGCAAGGTCCGCCGCCCCGGCCTCATCCACACCAAACCCGGCACCCGCGTCGCCGACGCCCTGGAGGCAGCCGGCGGCGCCCTCCCCGGCACCGACCTGACCACCCTCAACCTCGCCCGCCCCCTCACCGACGGCGAACAAATCCTCGTCGGCACGACCACCACCGCCCCGCCACCACCCACCGCACCCAACGCACAATCCACCACGGTCAACCTCAACACCGCGACCCTCGACCAACTCGACGACCTGCCCGGCGTGGGCCCTGTCCTCGCCCAGCGCATCCTCGACTACCGCACCGAGCACGGCCGCTTCACCACGATCGACCAACTCCAGGAGGTCTCCGGCGTAGGCACCAAGAAGTACGAGGACCTGAAGCCCCATGTCCGCATCTGACCCGCAGGAACCGCCCGAAGAAGAACCGACCCTCGACGCCCGCCTCCTCCTCCCCGCGGCAGCAGGCTGGATCACCGCGATCCTCCTGATGCCTCACTCCAGCGCGATCGCCGTCATCACCACGGCAACCATCAGCGCGCTCTCCCTGACCCTCCTCGTCCTCGCACTCCGCCGCCGCTCCCGCCTCTTCTTCACCCTCGTCGCCATCACCGCCCTGTCCGCAGGCATGGCCGCAGCCTCGGCCCTCCAGATCCATCGACTCACCACCGGCCCTGTCCTGACCCTCGCCACGTCCAACTCCACCGCCAAGCTCCACCTGAAGATCACCAGCGACCCAGCAGTCCGCACCACCCCCGGCAGCCGCCGTCCTCCGTACGTCGTACTTAAAGCAACCGCCACCCAGATCACCGCCGAAGGAGCCACCACCCGTATCCAGACCCCGATCCTGCTCATCGGTTCACCCGCCTGGCAGCACGTCCGCCTCGGTCAGCACGTCGAAACCCAAGGCCGTCTCAGCCCCGTCGACCCCGGCTCCGACGTCGCCGCGATGCTCTCCGCCCGCGCGACCCCGAAACTCCTCGAAGACCCCGCCTGGTGGCTCCGCGCCGCCGAGCAGGTTCGCGCCGGCCTGCGCTCCTCGGTCGAGGATCAACCCGAAGACGTCCGCGGCCTCGTCCCCGCCCTGGTGATGGGCGACGAATCAGCCCTGCCACCCGACCTCGTCACCGACTTCCAACTCACCGGCCTGACCCACCTGTCCGCAGTCTCCGGCACCAACCTCACCCTGCTGCTCGCCTTCGTCCTCCCACTCGCGAGACTCCTCGGCGTCCGCGCCCGCGGCCTGACCGTCGTCGGCCTGCTGATCGTCGTCGCGTTCGTGATCCTCGCCCGCCCCCAACCAAGCGTTCTCCGCGCCGCCGCCATGGGGCTGGTCGCGCTGGCCGCCATGACCACCGGCGGCACCAGACGCCGAGCAGTCCGAAGCCTCTCCGTCGCAGTCATCGCCCTGCTCCTCCTCGACACCTCACTCGCCCGCTCAGCCGGCTTCGCCCTGTCAGTCCTGGCAACGGCCGGAATCGTCCTACTCGGCCCCGGCTGGCGAGACGCCCTCGCCAACTGGATGCCGCTACGCCTAGCCGAAGCCATCTCCTGCCCTCTAGCCGCCCAACTAGCCTGTACGCCGGTCGTCGCCTGGCTCTCCGGTCAGGTCTCCCTGGTCGCCGTCGTCGCCAACCTGCTCGCCGGCCCCGCGGTAGGCCCGGCGACGATCCTCGGCTTCGGCGCCGCAGGCGTCGCCCTGCTGAGCTCAGATCTGGCCCGCCTCGCAGGCTGGCTCGCGAGCTGGCCTGCCCGCTGGATCATCCTCATCGCTGAAACCGGCGCCGACCTTCCAGGCGCCGTCAGCCCGTGGCCCGCCACGGTCGTCGGCGTCACGGTTCTCACTCTGCTCTGCATCGCCCTGACCTTCGGCCTGCACCGCATCCTGACCCGACCACTTGCAGTCCTGCTCTGCCTGGCGATCCTCGTCTTCGTCGTCCTCCGCCCAACCCCACGCCTCGGCTGGCCGCCCGCGCACTGGGTGCTCGTCGCCTGCGCAGTAGGGCAGGGCGACGGTCTGGTTCTCCGCGCGGGGGAGGACACCGCAGTCGTGGTCGACACCGGCCCCGATCCCACTCCGATGGACCGATGCCTCCAGGACCTCGGCATCACCCACATCCCCATCCTCGTCCTCACCCACTTCCACGCCGATCACGCAGGCGGCCTCGCCGGTGCGCTCAACGATCGCCAGGTCGGCGAGATCGAAGTGTCGCCGTACCTGTCCCCACCAGCCGAGCACCGCCGGGTCCAAGCCCTGGCGGCCGCTCATCAGATCCCGGTCCGCCCGGTCACCTACCTGGAACGCCGAACCGTCGGACTCCTCACCTGGACAACCCTCTGGCCCGCGAAGGTACCAGCCATGCCCGCCAACCCATCGAGCACCAGCGACAACGAGAGCTCACCCGAGAACAACGCCAGCATCGTCATGCTGGTCGAGACCGCCGGTGTACGCATCCTGCTCACCGGCGACCTCGAACCCGAAGCCCAGCGTGCGATCCTCGCCGCGCACCCCGACCTCCGTGCCGACGTCCTCAAGGTCCCGCACCACGGATCTGCCCGCCAGGACCCCGAGTTCTTCGCGAAGGCCGGGCCACGTCTGGCCGTCATCTCGGCGGGTCCCGCCAACGACTACGGGCATCCGGCCCCGCGAACCCTCGACCTCCTGACCCGATCCGGCACCACCATCCGGCGTACGGACACCTCAGGCGCAGTCGCGGTCACGACCGACGAGGGCACCCTGGCCACCAGCACCCAAGGCCAACAGCCATGAGGACTTCGCCCCACGCAAGAAGTTCAGGAGTCCCAGATCGGTCCCAGAGCAGGGATTCCCAACCGCTCCATCCCGTGGACCACCGACCAGGTCACCTTCTTGTTCGACACACAGATCACCGCCTCGGCCTCCGAGTCCGCGTACGCCGCGTAGGCGAGCTTCACCATGTCCGGCTTGCCCTTGGCGTCGGTGTCCCAGATGACCGTGTCGGGTTGCGCGGCCAGGATCTCGTCGACCAGTTCCTGCCCGTACGTCTTCACCGGATCCCGCGTCACCCACACCAGCCGGTGCGGCACCCGCGCAGCGAGCACGTGCGCCAGCACGGGCCCGATACCGCTCCCGGTGACGACGTACACGACCCGCTTGAACACGGTCCCGTAGTTCGCCATCCCCGCCGTCGCGACACCACGTACCCACACGTGCGAAGGCGGTGCGTCGATGAACTCCCCGGTCCAGTCCCCGGCCCGCGACACCGCCATCCGGAACCCGTCCTGCCCCGGCGTCGGGATCACCGCGAAGCTGTGCCACTGCCGCAGCGGGTGCCGCGAGATCGCCCGCGTGGTGCCGGCCATCGGCGTACGACTCCCGCTGCGCACCAACGCGACATGCGACGACGGCCGCACGACCTCCACCGGAATCCGCCGCAACAACATCCACGGCACCAGCGAGCTGACCGTGATCACGACCAACACCCACACGGTCGGCGTACCGATCAACTCCGACACCAGCGACTCGTCCCCACGCCGCTCATCAACCAGCAGCACCGCGCCGACCCAGAACAGCGCCGAGAGCCCCCACCCGCCGAACCGATGCATCCGCTCGAACAGGTCATGCCGTCGCGCCCGAACCTTCGGCCGCGACGTCATCACGATGCCCATCAGCAAGGCGGCCTGCACGACGTACACCATCATCAACCCCGCCGCGACCTCACCGACCGCAACGACCGTCAGCCCGAAGAACCAGAACGTCCCGCAGACAGCCCCACCCACGTGCAACCCACCGAGGTGATACCCCTTGGCCAACGCCCACCGCACCCGCAAGGGCCACGACTTCGGCACCCGCATCACGACCCGCGACAACGCGTTCACGAAGAACTGCTGCCGAACCAGCACCCCCACCGCAAAGTTGCCCTGCGCAACCAGCGCCAGGTTCACCACGCCCTGCAGCCCGCCACCCCACCACGACTCCGCCAGCCCGATCCCAAGCAGGACCAGGTTGATCCCCAGCACCAGCGCCATCAACCGATGACTCTGCATCAACCGGGGATCCTTCAGAACTCGCCGCCCCAACGGCAACGCCGCCGGCAACACCACGCTGTCGAGATCCGGCGTACCCCGTCCCAGCTCAGGCGTGACCCGAACGACTCTGCCCATAGCTTCAACGCGGTGTCCAGTGCCGTTTCCTCTTGCGTGCAAGCGTTTCGGCCGCACGCCGGCACCCCGGCCGCCGTGCTTGACCCGCACGGGCGTGCCTTCCACGCCCGGAGCCCGGCCGTGCTCCGCCAACGACAAATCCACCGCACCCATGAAACTCCCCCAGAATTTCGAACCACCCCGAAGTACGCCGCCGGTCATCACCCCGATGCCCACGCCCGCGCAACCCGCCGAACCATCCCGGCGTCGCAGGCTGAGACGAGCCCGATCGCAAGCCGGTTCGCCGACCCGCGCGGGTGCAACACCACCGCAACAAAATCTCAACAGTCAGCGCGCCCGTCGATGCCCCTGGCACGTTCTCGCCGCCGACTGCGTCCTGCCGACTTTCCTCTTCTACTGTTGGGATACCGCCCCGACTCGAGCGCCGCCGGCAGCACTCCCGACAGCCGTCACCCGGACCATCGACCGAGAAAGCACGTTCCGCATGCCACGTCACTTCATCCTGGGAGCGGTTGTCCTCCTCGCCGCCGTCGGTTGTGCACCCGGCGCGCACTCCGCCGACCTCCCACAGGAACCCGCGGACGACCTGACGACGATCCTTTCCGGCGCACTACCCGACGGCATCGTCGGAAACATCTCACCGGCCGGGAAGGACCTGGTCCGGTACGACGACGGATCCGGCGCGGTCGTCCTGCAGGTCTCCGTGCGGCGCCTGCTCCGGGAGTTCCTCGACCAGGCGACGCTGTGCCCGCCGCTGTCCCAGGGCCCCTACGACCAGTGCGTCCGTACGACGGAACCCGACGGCGCCTACGTCACGGTCAACCAGGGCTTCGCCGAGGCGAAGAACCCAGCCGGCATCCAACGCTGGAGCGCCACCCTCGGCACCCCGGAAGGCGGCATCGTCGCCCTGACCGAGTGGAACGCACCCACTCCCGGCAGCACCGGCGCCTCGCGCCCGCACCCGCCGCTCACCCCCGAGCAGCTCCGCAGCATAGTCACCGCACCGGCCTGGGAACGAGCCTGGACCCGCCTCGCCGAACCCCCGACCCCACCCGCCGCCCCCAGCCGCGGAAACCTCGACCCCGAACAGATCCTCGACGTCCTCCGCCAGCACGTCCGCCCACCCCTGGAGATCACCCGCACGTACGCCGGCGGTCCTGGCTACGTGGAGGCCACGGTCAACAGCACCGGCGGCCCGACCCTCGTCACCATCACCGTCCAGCACTGGACCGACCCGTCTGCCTTGACCGCCCTCGTCACCAAATCCCGACGCCGCCCTGACGGCACCCAACTGGCCACCCACCACCAGAAACTCCCCACAGGCGCCACCCAGGACGACCTCGACGTCTTCACCCCCACCGGCACCAGAATCCTCATCACCCAACTCAACGCCGCGGCTCCAGGCCTCCCACCGACCTCCAAATCAGGCCCCCTGACCACCCCACAACAAACCGCGCTGGCCGAGACCCTCCTCCACCAAACCAGCTGACCAATCACCCCGGCCGCGGGGTGGAGGCGGGGACTGTCGGCGGCGCGTGGGATGCTGAGCGCAATATGGCTGCTCGGAAAAGTGGTGCGCCGAAGCTGGGTGACGTGCTGCTCGTCACCGGCTCGGAGACGTTTTTGGCCGATCGGGCCGTGCGGTCGGCGATCGCTGCGGTGTCCAAGGGAAAGACCGATGTCGAGGTCACCGATGTAGGCGCCGGCGAGCTTGACGTCGGCGTCTTCGCCGAGCTGACCGGGCCTTCGCTGTTCGCGACCGAGCGGGTCCTGGTGCTGCGGATGCTGGAGAACCTGCCGACGGAGATGGTCGCGCACCTGCTGGAGTACGCGGGCGCGCCGGCGGACGACGTACTGGTTGTCCTGGTTCACTCCGGTGGGCAGAAGGGCAAGGGCGTCCTCGACAAGCTCCGCAAGGCCTCGGTGAACGAGGTCGTCGCCACCGCACCGAAGACCTGGGAGCTGCCGCAGTTCGTCGCCGGCGAGATCCGGCTGCTGGGCGGGTCGATCGACGAGCGCGGGTCGTCCGCCTTGGTGGACGCGGTCGGGCACGACCTGCGAGCGCTCGCGGGGGCTTGCTCGCAGCTGGTGTCGGACTCCGACGGTCAACCGATCTCGACCGACCTGATCGGCCAGTACTTCGGCGGCCGCGCCGAGGTCACCAGCTTCGCGGTCGCCGACGCGGCGATCGCGGGCCGGACAGAGCCCGCCCTGGAGCAGCTTCGGTGGGCGCTGGACTGCGGCGTCGCCGCCGTTCTGGTGACAAGCGCGATGGCCGGCGGGCTGCGAGGGCTCGCAAAGTTCTCGAGCGCGCCACCCGGCCTACGGGAGGCAGACCTTGCCCGCGAGGTTGGCGTACCACCGTGGAAGCTGAAGACGCTCCGCCAACAGGCGCGCGGCTGGACGGCCGGCGGCCTGGCCACGGCGATCAAGGCGGTCGCCCAGGCAGACGCCGACGTGAAGGGCGCCTCGGGGGACGCGGGGTACGCGCTGGAACGAATGGTCATCACGGTCAGTCGAGCCCACGGGCGACGCTGAGCGCCCGACGTCCGTCGCGGGATCGGGCGAACGACTTGGCTCGGGAGGCCCTGTCGGTCGCGATGCGTGTGCAGAGTCTTCTGTGAGCTGAGCCGACAGACGACTTTGAGCCCGAGCGCGCGGGAGGCGCTCGGGGCGAGCGCGACCCAGACGTGTCCCGCGGGAGGGCGGGGCATCCTGCGTTTCCTGGGGTCGGTGCTGATGCGGCCGGGAGCTTCAGCGGAGTGGGGCGATCGCCTCGACGGTGTTCACGAGCGCGGCCTGCGAGTTCGGCTTCGGTTCGTCGGTGGGGACCTGCGGGACATCGAGTACGCCGCCTCTGGTGATCGTGCGGGGGGCAAGAAGCGGCTTCGGGTTGGTGATCCGGTGGGGCATTGATTTGTTGGCGGGGTGGAACGGGGCTGGCGCCGGGTGGGGGGTTGAGCACCGCGGGGATGGACGGGGTGAGGGTTACGTTGGGGCGTGGCTGCTTATGGGGAACTGCCGGGTGAGCTGGGGACTGAGCGGTTGTTGTTGCGGCGGTGGGTGCCTGGGGACGCGGAGGAGTATCGGGGGTTGTGGCTCGAGCGGGATGTTCGGGCTTTGCGGCGGGTGGGTGCGGACGGGCGGCCTTCGGTGGAGGAGGTTCGGGGGTGGTTGGTGGAGAATCCGTTGGCTGCGGCGCCGGGGTTGGGGTTGTTGGTGATGGAGCGGCGGGACAGCGGGGAGTTCGTGGGGTACTGCGGATTGACCGTGGGGGAGGGGTCGTTCGAGGAGCCGGAGATTGCGTACGAGTTGGCTCGGCGGGCTCAGGGGATGGGGTTTGCGACGGAGGCCGGGCGGGCGGTGGTGGAGGCGGCGGCTCGGACCGGGCGGCGGCGGTTGTGGGCGACCGTGCGGGAGTGGAACGACGCTTCGTTCCGGGTGCTGGAGAAGTTGGGGTTCGAGCGGAGTGGGCGGGTGACGCCGGATGCTGAGCGGGGGGACTCGGTGTGGATGACCCGGGAGCTGTAGCGGGGGGAGCTGGGAGCTCTGGCGGAGGGGGGAGCGCTGGGAGGTCTGGCGGGGTGGTTGCGGAGCGCGTCGGCAGCAGACCGCCGAGCAGTTTCTACGTCGTGCGCCCGTTCAGCATGACCCCGGTCTCGAGGATCGAGCCGAGGCGGAACTTGTCGTCCGAGACCGGTGCGGGGCTGTGGCGGAAGGCCCAGCCCACCCGTGGGGGTGCCGCCGGAGCCGTCCGGGGTCGGTGACGACGCGGTCGAGGCTGGCGGACTGCTCGACGATGACGTGGCCAGGGCGTGCTCCCTGGTGACGTGAACGCTCCCTCACCGATACGTACCGGTGGGGGAGCACGGATTCATCGGTCGGCCGGACGAAAGATCCGGGGACCGGAAAAGGGCACGCAAAAACGATCGGCCCGGTCCACCGTGGTGGAGGGCCGATCGTCAGGGTGCGATCAGAGCGAAGCGGCCTTCTTGAAGATGGACGACTTGCGGTTCGCGGCCTGGTTGGCGTGGATGACGCCCTTGCTGGCGGCCTTGTCGAGCAGGCGGCCAGCAACCTGGGCCTGCTCCTGGGCCTTCGCGGAGTCGCCGGCCTCGGCGGCCTCGCGGAAGCGGCGAACAGCCGTCTTGAGGGTCGACTTCACAGACTTGTTGCGAAGCCGCGCAGCCTCGTTCTGGCGGTTGCGCTTGATCTGGGACTTGATGTTCGCCACGGAGCAGAGCCTCGATCAGGAGTTTGCGGTCAGTACAGGAAAGGTGGCGGGTGCAGGGCGGTAAACCGACGCACACACGCGAAGAGACAGATTAGCAACAAGATCTGTGGTGCACCAAACCGAGCCTCAGCGTACGGCGGACTCCGCGGCCTGCTTGAGCCGGGTCAGCGTGGTGCGGATGCCGCGCTGGTTGTGGCCCGAGCGGCGGCCGAAGACCCGGTCGAAGGATGCCCGGACGACGGCCGGGCGGCGGTCGGTCCAGGTCTCGGTGACGGTGCAGGTGCCGTCGGTCTCCGGCGCGAGCTGGTAGGACCAGTCGGCCACCGGGACCGGGCCGAAGTGGATGTGGAAGGTGAAGACCTGGCCGGGTGTGGCCCGGGTCACCACGCCCTGGGTGAGCCAGCGGGCGGCGCCGATCCGGTTGTGGCCGACGAACCGGGAGCCTTCGACGGCGTACGGCGGCTGCCCGTGCCAGGTGACCTTGGTGCACTCCGGGGACCACTCGCCCATCCGCGGGAGGTCGGAGACGAGGGCGTAGACGGTCGAGGCAGGCGCGGCGACGGAGATCGACTCGGTGAGGTCGGGCATCGGAGGCTCCTTGGGGCGAACAGCGTGGCCGGACCGGCGAGCGTACGAGGACAACGGATCAAACCCCGGTACGACGGTGAAAACGTACCCGCAGCCCGTGACACGGCGCCGACCGAGCGTGACATCGCGCCGGCCCACCGGCATACTCAGGGCCCTCTGTGGCGCCGTTGGGGACGGCGGCCACCTGTCGGCAAGCCGACCAGCCAGCTCCGTCCAGCTCTGGAGGAACTCCGTGCCAGCTTCTGCCCGCCGGCGTCTGTCGGTGCTCACCGTCGCCGCCGTGAGCGCGACCGCCCTGGTCGCCACCGTCGTGAACCACGCGACGGCGTCCACTCCCTCCGCAACCCCGGAGCCGAGCGTCAAGGAGTCGGAGACCGGCGCCTACATCGTCCAGCTGGACGACTCCCCGGTCGCCGAGTACGACGGCGACATCGCCGGTCTGGCCGCGACCCGCGTGCTGCCCGGCGGCAAGCTCGTCAAAGAGGCGACCCAGGTGGTCAGCTACGTGCAGCACCTCGCCAACGAGCGGACCCAGGTGCTCGACCAGGTGCCCGACGTACAGAAGCTGTACGACTACGACTACACGTACGCCGGGTTCTCGGCCCGGATGTCGCACGACGACGCGGTGAAGCTGGCCAAGACCTCCGGCGTGAAGAGCGTCGAGCCGAGCGAGATCCAGCACCAGGACACCGTCGACACCCCGCGCTACCTGGGCCTGTCCGGCAAGGGCGGCGCCTGGCAGCAGGCCGGTGGCGTCGACAAGGCCGGCGACGGTGTGATCGTCGGCGTGATCGACTCCGGCTTCACCCCGGAGCGGCCGAGCTTCGCGCCGCTGAAGACGACCAAGCAGTCCGACGCGCTGATCAAGAAGAAGTGGAAGGGCACCTGCCAGGTCGGTACCGAGGCTCCGGTGACCTGCAACAACAAGGTCATCGGCGCCCGCTACTTCGACGCCGGGATCGGCGACCGCCCGATCCCGGAGGAGTACCGCTCACCGCGTGACTACGGCGGCCACGGCACCCACACCGCCAGTACGGCGGCCGGCAACCACGGCGTCGACATGACCGTGCTCGGCCGCGACTACGGCAAGGGCTCCGGCATCGCCCCGCAGGCGCGGCTGGCGATCTACAAGGTGCTCTGGGCCGTCGACGCGGCCGGTGGCGGCAGCGGCACCGACGCCGACATCGTGGCCGGGATCGACGCGGCGGTCGCCGACGGCGTCGACGTGATCAACTACTCGATCTCGGGCTCCGGTTCGACGTACGTGAACGCGACCGGCCTGGCGTTCCTGCGGGCCGCGAAGGCCGGCGTCTTCGTGTCGACCAGCGCGGGCAACACCGGCCCGGGCGTCAGCACGGTCGGCAAGACCTACCCCTGGGTGACGACCGTTGCCAACGGCACCCACGACCGCGACGTCCAGACCACGGTCACGCTCGGGAACGGCAAGGCCTACACCGGCGCCGGGATCGCGAACGGTACGCCGAGCTCGCCGCTCGTCCTGGCCAAGGACGCCGGCCTCGCCGGGGCCAACCAGACCAACCTGGTGCTCTGCATGCCCGGCACGCTCGACCCGGCCAAGGCCGCGGGCAAGATCGTGGTCTGCGACCGCGGCGTCAGCGACCGCGTCGACAAGAGCCGCCAGGTCAAGGCGGCCGGCGGCGTCGGCATGATCCTGGTCAACCCGACCGCGAACACGCTCGACTCCGACCTGCACTCGGTCCCGACCGTGCACCTGGACAACGTGGTCGGCCCGGAGGTCAAGGCGTACGCCGCGACCGCCGGCGCCACGGCCACGATCGCTGCTGCCAAAACCGTCCGCGTGAACGCGCCGAAGGTCGCGAGCTCGTCCAGCCGCGGCCCGTCCCCGGCCGGCAACGGCGACCTGCTCAAGCCCGACGTGATGGCGCCCGGCACCAACGTGCTCGCCGCGACCTCGGCGTTCGCGGCCGCCGGAGGCCAGTACGCGTTCATGAGCGGTACGTCGATGGCCGCGCCGCACATCGCCGGCGCCGCTGCCGTCCTGAAGGGCCGCTACCCGACCTGGTCGCCGATGGCGATCAAGTCGGCGCTGCTGACCACCGCCACGTCGGTGAACACCGAGGGGCAGCCGATCCAGAACGACGCCGGTTCGCCCGGCAACCCGTTCGGCTACGGCGCCGGCCTGATGCAACCCAAGCAGGCGATGGACCCGGGCCTGGTCTACGACTCGTCGTACGACGACTGGGCGCGGTTCGTCTGCGGCTCCGGGCAGGTCGGCGCGACCCACGAGCTGTGCGCCAAGGGCAAGATCGACCCGAGCGACCTGAACTACCCGACGATCGCGATCGGCGACCTGGCCGGTAAGCAGACCGTCAAGCGGACCGTGAAGAACGTCGGCAAGCTGCCCGAGGTGTACTTCCCGAAGGTCGAGGGCCTGGCCGGTTTCAAGGTCACAGTGACGCCGAAGCTGCTGGTCCTGCTGCCGGGCGCGAGCGCGTCGTACCGGGTGACGTTCGAGCACAACGGCGCGCAGCTGGAGACGTACTCGTTCGGCAAGCTGCACCTGCGCTCCGCGCGGCACGAGGTGACCAGCACGCTGGCGATCCGGCCGCTGACCGTCAAGGCGCCGGTCCAGGTCAACGGCACCGGTGCCAGCGGGTCGGTCCCGGTCCCGCTCACCTCCGGGTACGCCGGGACGCTGCAGACCTCCGTCGCCGGCCTGACCGCGGCAGCGGTCAACGAGGCGACGCTGAAGAACCCCGGCGGGGTCTCGTTCCCGACGGCGAGCCCGGCGGCCAACGAGCACGTCGCCAAGAGCACGGTGACGGTCCCGGCCGGGACGAAGTACGCCCGCTTCTCCACCTTCGACGCGGACTACCCGGCAGGCACCGACCTCGACGTCTTCGTCTACCGAGCCGGTACGACGACCCTGCTCGGCAGCAGCACCGGCGGCTCGGCCGAGGAAGAGGTGAACCTACCCGCTCCAGCCGGTGGCTCGTACGACGTGTACGTCGACCTGTTCGCCGGTGCCGACGAGCAGGCGGTCAAGCTGAACCACTGGGAGCTCCAGAGCGCCGCCGGCAACCTCACGGCGACTCCTGCCAGCCAGCCGGTACAGGTGGCCGGCCAGGCGAGCGTCACTGCTACCTGGTCCGGCTTGACCGCTGGTACTCGGTACCTGGGTCTCCTCTCCTACTCCAACGGCTCCGACGGCTCCGGCTCGACAGTGGTCCGCGTCGACAGCTGACAGGAGACAGCTGAGAGCAGAAACCGAGAGGCCCCACGCCGCGCAGCGTGGGGCCTCTCGGCGTACTCAGGGCTGGACCAGCGTCAGCAGCTGACCGTCAGGGACAGCCATCGCCCGCTCGCAGCTCCCGTTGGTGACGTCGCAGCGGTACACCGACCGGTCCTTCAGCTCGCCGAGGAGACGGTTGCGGCCGACCGGTGTGGGTGCCCGGGTCGGAGTTGCCGAGCTGTTGCGGAGCACGGCCAGGACGTGGGTCGAATCCTCGAAGACCGGCCCGTTCAGGTCGTCGATCGCGACCGGCGCCCGGAGAGTGGTCTGCCGACCGGTGGCGACGTCGACCGCCAGCCTCTGCTCTCCGAGCAGCAGGGTGCCGCCGTCGGCGGAGATCGTCGGGTACACCATCCGGCCGCCCTGCCCGCAGTACTCGCGGTCGACGACCAGCTTGCCGCCGACCAGTCGCGCTGCTTGCATGCACCACCGCTCGGCTTGTGGACGGACCTGGACCAGGACCCGGTCCGAGTCGGGCCGCGCTACCAGCCGGAGATCGAAGCCAGGGATGCTGAGCGGGGTGAGGCGGCCGGTGGACGGCTGCCACACCATGGGTTGCGAACCGACCTTGTAGTCCTCGGCGAGCCAGACCCCGTCCTTGTTCCAGCCGTAGATGACGGTGGTCAGGTGCGGCAGCGTCACGGACTTCAGTTGGCGGCCGGATGCCACGTCGTACGTCGCAACCCGGGTCTTGCCCCCGCCGAGCGGCTCGGCCGTCGCCAGCTGCCGGCGGTCCGGCGAGAGCGTCAGGTACCGGCTGTCCTTCGGCCCGAAGGACCGGACCTTGCCGTCCTGCTTCAGCATGCCCGGCTGCTGCATCCGGCCGCCGCCGGGACGCTCGGCCGCCAGCGAGGCAGCCCAACCGCCCGCCACTCGGCCTTCGAGCCGGGAGACGTTGCTCGGCATCGCGACGGTTCGGGCGCCGTCGTGCAGCGTGGACTGCTCCTTGTCCGGGTCGGTGAGGTAGTAAGGCACCGTGAGGCCCGGTGCCGGCTTGGCCGGGTCCGCCGTCGGGTCGCCGAGGCGGGTGAGGAACGGGACGGTGAGCACCAGTACGGCGCCGATCGCGGCGGCGGTCAGGAGCACGGGCCAGAGGTGGCGCTTGGCGGACGTCTCCAGCCCCGGCGGCTCGGCGTTGCCGGGGACCGTCGCGGCCTTGGTCTGCAGGTAGTCGCGCAGGCGGGTCTCGGTGTCGTTCATCAGGCGTCCTTCAGCTGCTCGGTGAGGATCGCGAGGCCGCGCGACGCGGTGGCGCGGGCGGTCGACTCGCTGATCCCGAGGATCTGGGCGATCTCGGCGTGCGGGAGATCGAGGTAGTAGCGCAGTACCAGCACCTCGCGGGTCCGCCGGGGGAGGCGGCTCAGCGCGCGCTGCACCTGGAGGCGTTCCTCGCCGAGCACGACCTCGCTCTCGGCGGAGGCGCCGGGCCGGTCGGCCGGCGGGATGTAGAGCCGGGCGACCCGGCGGCGGCGCAGCGTGGAGCGGCTGCGGTTGAGGACCGTCGTCCGCAGGTAGCCGAGGGCCTTCGCGGAGTCGTCCAGGGGCCAGCGCCGGTACAGCTCGGCGAAGGCCTCCTGGACCAGGTCCTCTGCGGACTGACGGTCGTCGACCATCAGCACCGCCAACCGGACCAGGCCGACCCAGTGCTCCCGGTACAACCGGGTCACGGCAGCCGGCGCGTCGTCGGGCACCGGTACGGCGGCGCCGATACTCACCATTGGGTTCGTCACACCCCTCTAGACGCCCGGCACACCGGAACGCTGCGTCAGCGCCCGAGGCGCTCCCGCAGCCAGTCGAAATGCACCAGCGCCGTTTCCCGCTGCCAGGCGCGCATGGTCGGGATGTTCTGCTGCGGCGGCTGGGTGCTGCCCCACAGGAGCCCGGCCGCGATGGCGGAGATCAGCCCGTCGACACCGGGCTCGTCCGGGAGCGCCGGGAGGTCCACAGCGCCGTACATGTCGGCGCACATGATCACCGTGTCGGTCCAGACCGGGCCGAGCGAGGCATGCGCCCAGTCGATGAACACCACCCGGTCCTCGGTGAGCAGCAGGTTGTCGGCGCGCAGGTCCCAGTGCACCAGAGCGCTGCCCTTCGCCAGCTCGTCCAGCCCGGTACGGGCGAGCTCGGCGAGCTCCTGCTCGCTGCCCTTCGCCCAGTCCGGTACGGCGACGCCGTCGGCGATCAGCAACTCCCAGCGGCTCAGGAACGCCTCGCTGCGCTCAGCAGCGACCGGCGCCTCCTCCCACGGCGACGGGTCCAGCGACTCGGATAGCTCGGCCAGCGCGTCCAGCACCCGGGAGGCGTCGTGCTGGTGCCACGGGTGCGGCGGGATGTAGCCGGAGATGTCCTCCAGCAGGATCCCGACCCAGTCGCCGTCGTCGTACACGCCGTACAGGCCCGGGATCTGGGGGAGCGGGCCGATCGCCTGCATCGCGGTGATCTCGTTGCGGATCAGCTGCGGCGTGCCCGGGTTGAGCTCGGGCCCGACGGCCTTGACGAACGCCCGCCGGCCCGACGACGTCACCAGGCGGGCAGCGACGCCAGGAGAGAAGCCGCCCTGCTGGGTCGCCGCCGACACCACCGACGAGCCCAGCGAGCGCTCCACCCACGACCGCACGCCCGCCGGGGCGCTCTCGTAGGGCAACCGGTCCACCACCGCGTGTGCCATACGGCAAGAGGGTAGACGGCGGCCGGGGCCGTCGCAGCGGATTTCCACCGGCCGGACCAGCGGGCCCGGCCGGTGGTCTTCCTACGGCCGGCCGAGCCCAGGGCCGGCGGGTCCTGACCTCTGCGGACCGTCCTGGATCCGCTCGCACCGGCCGCTGATCACGTCGCAGCGCACGGTCACCCCACGGGTGGTGCCGATCCCGCCCGAGGTCAGCACGTGGGTGGCGTCTTCCCACAAGGACTCGTGGTCGGGGCGGAACACCAGCGGCGGCACCTGCAGACGGGCCTTCGCGCCGGTGTCGACGGAGACTCTGTCGACCGCACTGGCTCCGGCCAGCAGGTACTTCCCGTCGGGCGACAGGGTGCCGCTGTTGCTGCCGCACTGCTCGCGCAGCGTCTCGAGCCGCGAGCCGTCCAGCACGGCCACGCGGACACAGGGCTCTGGTTCCTGGCCGCCCTCGTCCTCGTCCCGCTCGTCCAGCAGCACCCGGTCGGTCGTCCCGTACGCCGTGAGCCGCCGTCCGTCCGTGTCGACCGGCACCGGATCGGAGCCCGGTCGCCACAACCGCGTCTTCGAGTGCTCGCGCTCCTCCATGAACCAGATCCCGTCGGCGTTCCAGCCCACCACCTCGGTGTTCCGGTCGGTCGGCACCGACGCGGTCTCCTTGCCGGTGGCAACGTTCCGGACGCTGACCCGGGCCCCGCCGTCGCCGGTCGGGGAGACGAACACCAGCTGCCGGCGGTCCGGGGACAGGCTGACCCCGTCCCCGGTGACCGGCCCGAACGACGTGAACGCACCGGACGTGTCGACCCGCCCGAGCTCGGGAGCCGCGCCCGGGCCGGTCGCGCGGTACCGTCCGACGATCCATCCGCAGTCGACCCGGCCGGCCGGGAAGTAGACATATCGCTCTCCGCGGACCAGACCGGCGGATCGACAGGCTGCCGGTGCAGTACGGCGAGCTTGCGGCGGCGCAGGACCGACCGGCTGGTGTTCAGCACGGCCGACCGCAGGTAGGCCTCGACCCGGGTGCCGTCCTGGATCTTGTCCCAGCGCCGGTAGACCGCCGCGAAGGACTCCTGGACGGCGTCCTCGGCCGAGGCGCGGTCGCCGAGCATCAGCAGCGCCAGCCGGACCATCCCGGCCCACTGCTGCTCGTAGAGCACGGTGATCGCGGACTCACGCTCCGCGACCGGCGGTGGGTGAGAGTCGGAGCCCCCCAGGCTCAGCGTCATGTTCGTCACGGTAGAGAGACCCCGGGCCACCCGGTTTGTTGCACGGCCGGACGCTTCGATGCGCAAACGGCTGGCCCGGCATGGGAAGATGGAGCAGTTGTCCTGTCTCCATCCTCAGACGAACTGGATCCCTCCGTGCCCGCTGGACCCACGACCGTTCCGCAGCCGGGTCGTACCGACCCGACGCTGATCCGGAACTTCTGCATCATCGCCCACATCGACCACGGCAAGTCGACGCTGGCCGACCGGATGCTGCAGATCACCGGCGTGGTCGACCCACGGCAGATGCGGGCCCAGTACCTGGACCGGATGGACATCGAGCGCGAGCGCGGGATCACGATCAAGTCCCAGGCGGTCCGGCTGCCGTTCACGCCGAAGCCGGACACCCCGGGCGGCCTGCTGGCCGCCGACGGTACGACGTACATCCTGAACATGATCGACACCCCCGGCCACGTCGACTTCACCTACGAGGTGTCGCGGTCGCTGGAGGCCTGCGAGGGCGCGGTGCTGCTGGTCGACGCGGCGCAGGGGATCGAGGCGCAGACGCTGGCCAACCTGTACCTCGCGCTGAACGCGGACCTGCACATCATCCCGGTGCTGAACAAGATCGACCTGCCGGGCGCGATGCCGGAGAAGTACGCCGCCGAGCTGGCGCACATCATCGGCTGCAAGGAGTCCGACGTCCTGCGGGTCTCGGCCAAGACCGGTGAGGGCGTCGAGGACCTGCTCAGCGAGATCGTCGCCCAGGTCGAGCCGCCGAAGGGCGTCAAGGACGCGCCGCCGCGGGCGCTGATCTTCGACTCGGTCTACGACACCTACCGCGGCGTGGTCACCTACGTCCGGGTCGTCGACGGCGAGCTGAACCACCGCGACAAGATCAAGATGATGTCCACCGGTGCGGTGCACGAGATGCTCGAGGTCGGGGTGATCTCGCCCGAGCCGGTCAAGGCGGCCAGCATCGGCGTCGGCGAGGTGGGGTACCTGATCACCGGCGTGAAGGACGTCCGCCAGTCCCGGGTCGGTGACACCGTGACCTCGTCGGTCGGCGGCGCCACCGAGCCGCTCGGTGGGTACAAGCACCCCCAGCCGATGGTCTACTCCGGGCTCTTCCCGATCGACGGCGACGACTACCCGACGCTGCGCGACGCGCTCGACAAGCTGCAGCTCAACGACGCCGCCCTGCAGTACGAGCCGGAGAGCTCCGGCGCGCTCGGCTTCGGCTTCCGCTGCGGCTTCCTCGGCCTGCTGCACATGGAGATCGTCCGCGAGCGGCTCGAGCGCGAGTTCGACCTGGACCTGATCTCGACCGCGCCGAACGTGGTCTACCGGGTCGAGATGGAGGACGGCAAGGAGTTCACCGTCACCAACCCGAGCGAGTTCCCCGAGGGCAAGATCGCCGACATCTACGAGCCGGTGGTGCGGGCCACGATCCTGTCCCCGAAGGACTTCATCGGCACGATCATGGACCTGTGCCAGACCAAGCGCGGCAACCTGCTCGGCATGGAGTACCTGTCCGAGGACCGGGTCGAGCTGCGCTACACGCTGCCGCTGGCCGAGATCGTCTTCGACTTCTTCGACCAGCTGAAGTCCAAGACCAAGGGCTACGCCTCGCTCGACTACGAACCGACCGGTGAGCAGTCCGCGGCGCTGGTCAAGGTCGACATCCTGCTCCAGGGCGAGACCGTCGACGCGTTCTCCGCGATCGTGCACCGCGACAACGCCTACGCCTACGGCGTCGCGCTGGCCGGCAAGCTCAAGGAGCTGATCCCGCGGCAGCAGTTCGAGGTGCCGATCCAGGCCGCGATCGGGTCCCGGATCATCGCCCGGGAGTCGATCCGGGCGATCCGCAAGGACGTGCTGGCCAAGTGCTACGGCGGTGACATCACCCGGAAGCGCAAGCTGCTGGAGAAGCAGAAGGAGGGCAAGAAGCGGATGAAGATGGTCGGCCGGGTCGAGGTCCCGCAGGAGGCCTTCATCGCCGCGCTGAAGACCAACGAGCCCGCCGAGAAGGCCAAGAAGTAGGTGCCGGCCGTCGAGCTCCCGGCCGGGTTCCTGGTCGTCGGGTCGCGCGGCCCGGACTGGGCCGCGTTCCTGGACCGGCTGCCGAAGCTGGTCGACGAGCTGCTCGGCGAGTGGGAGCTGAGCGTCGACGGCCCGGCGGGGCACGGCGAGTGCGCGATCGTCGTACCGGTGCTGACGCGAGCCGGCGAGGCGGCGGTGCTCAAGGTGCAGTTCCCGCACTGGGAGGCCGAGACCGAGCATCTCGCGCTGCAGGCCTGGGGTGGGCGCGGTGCGGTGCGGTTGCTGCGGGCGGATCCGCGGCGGTTCGCGCTGCTGCTGGAGCGGTTGTCGCCGCGGGACCTGACGTCGGTCGACGACCGGGAGGCGTGCGAGATCGTCGGTACGGCGTACGGCCGGTTGCATGTCGCGGCCGGGCCGCAGTACCGGACGCTGTCGGGGGAGCTGAAGCGCTGGACCGAGGAGCTGCGCGCGCTGCCCGCGTCGGCGCCCGTCCCACGCCGGTACGTCGAGCAGGCGATCGCGCTGGGCACGGACCTCGCCGCCGATCCCGCGACCGACGGCCGGCTGATCCACTCCGACCTGCACTACGAGAACGTCCTGGCCGGTGAGCGCGAGCCCTGGCTGGTCATCGATCCCAAGCCGCTGTCAGGCGACCCCTGCTACGAGGTCGCCCCGCTGCTCTGGAACCGCTGGGACGAGGTCGTTGCCTCCGGCGACATCCGCTTCCGCGTCCGCTCCCGCTTCTACACCGCGATCGACGCCGCGGGCCTGGACGAGGACCGCTGCCGCGACTGGGTGATCGTCCGGCAGATGCTGAACGTCCTGTGGACGGTCAAGGACGCCGGGGCTGATCAGTCGCTGCCTCAGGATTGGTTGACCCGCAACATCGCGATCGTGAAGGCGATCCAGGACTAGTCCCACCAGCAGGTCCAGACCCGGTTGTCCTTGAGCTTGCCGGCGAGGTTCTGCACGGTGTCGGAGTCGTACAGGTCGTAGGCGCCGTCGTTGTACCGCAGGTAGGTCGCCGCCGCGGTGTAGGCGTCCTCGTCGGTCGCGGGTGGGCGGCCGAGCACCAGCTCGAGCCCGCGGTACGGGAACGAGGCGGGCACGGCACGGTACTGCTCGTGCAGGTAGCGCAGGAACGCGACGTGCTCGTCGATCGGCAGCGTCTCGTTGTCCTCGCCGAGGTGAGCGAAGACGTGCCACGGCTCGGCGCACTCCACCAGCGCGAGCAGTACGTCGTACCCGATCAGCTGGACGCTGCCGTCCGGGCCGCTCTCCAGCCCGGTCGCGCAGCGGAGGATGTCCCGGCCCAGCGGACCGGCGTAGTCGGTCTGCTGCGCGAGCTCGATCCCGTCGGGTCCCTCCCGGCCGGCTGTGGTCGGGAGGGGCCGGTACGACGCGAGCCTGGCCAGGAGCTCCTGCGGGTCGACCTGGCCGGCGGCGCTGACTACCTCGTCCGCGGACCGTGGTTCGCCGGCGTACTGGAAGAAGTCCGGCGGCAGGACCACCGGGTGCAGACCGGTCTCCGCGCGGGCGGCGGACAGGCGTGACCACTCGGCGGTCACGGAGTCGCCGGTGGTGGCGAAGCCGATGATCTCGGCGCCGGACGCGGCGCTGCCCAACCGGGTCAGCGGTGGGAGATCGGGAAAGCGGGCGGCGAAGTTCATGGCGGACATCCTGGCCGACGGGTCGGACAGAAACTGTCGGTCGTGCCTGACAGTGTCGGCTCGTGAAACTCGGTGGAGCCCGGGCGACGCTGAGGGGGAGGATGCGGGCATGCGGTTGTTGACGGTGAACGTGGTGGAAGAGCTGATCCCGGGGCCCAAGGAGACGGGGTGGACGGCGATCGACAAGCGGCCGCAGCAGGGGCGGGTTCGGGTGGGGGAGCTCGGGCTCGCGGGGGATCGGGTGTGTGACAGCGCCAACCACGGCGGGCTGGATCTGGCCGTTTACGCGTACGCCGAGGAGGACGCTCGGTGGTGGAGCGAGCAGTTGGGGCGGGAGATTCCGTCGGGGCTGTTCGGGGAGAACCTGCGGACCGAAGGAGTCGATCTGACCGGCGCGCTGCTGGGGGAGGTGTGGCGGATCGGGGACGAGGTCGAGGTGCAGGTGCGGGCGCCGCGGATTCCGTGCGTCACGTTCCAGCACCGGATGGGGATTCCGCGGTGGGTGAAGCGGTTTCACGACGCGGGCCGGCCGGGGACGTACCTCAAGGTGCTGAGGACGGGGACGATCGGTGCAGGGGACGCGGTCACCGTGCTGAGCCGGCCGGAGCACGAGGTGACCGTCGGGGTGATGTTCGAGTGCCAGGACGGCGCGAAGATGCAGGGGATGCTGGACTCCGGGGTCGATCTGATGGACGAGCTGCGGGAGGCCGCGCAGCGGGTCGCGGCTCGGCCGGTGGTCGCTGAGCAGTCGTCCGCGGACGAGCGGTGAAGGGCGTCATCCCGGAGCCGGGGCCGCTGCGGTACCTGGCGCTTGCGACGCTGCTGAGCCGGGTCGGCAACGGGCTGTTGATGACGGTCAGCGTGCTGTACTTCACGCGGATCGTCGGGCTCTCGATCGCCGAGGTCGGGCTCGGGCTGACCGTCGCGGGGCTGTTCGGGCTGCTCTCCGCGGTCCCGCTCGGGCATCTGGCCGACCGGCGCGGCCCGCGCGGGCTGTTCGTCGTCCTCAGTATCTCGGTCGCCGCGCTCTCGCTCGCTTACCTCGCGGTCGACGCGTTCTGGCAGTTCCTGGTCGTCGCGATCGTCGTCACCGTGCTCGACCGCGGCGCGGGCGCGGTCCGGGCCGCGCTGATCGCCGCTGTCACGCAGGGATCGGGCCGGGTGGCCGCCCGCGCGTACCTGCGGGCGATCACCAACATCGGCATCATGGCCGGCGCCGCCATCGGCGCGCTGGCTCTGCACTTCGACACGCGTACGGCGTACCAGTTGATGTTTGTCGTCGACTCGGTGCTGACCAGCGCGTCGGCGCTGTTCATCCTCGGCATCCCGCGGGTCGCGCCGCAGCCGAAGACCGACGAGGGCCCGGTCTGGATCGCGCTCCGCGACCGCGGTTACCTGGCGGTCTCGGCGCTGAACGCGGGGATGTCGCTGCACTACGCCGTGCTCGACGTCGCGATCCCGCTCTGGGTGGTCGAGCACACCGAGGCGCCGCGCTGGACGGTCGCGCTGCTGCTGATCATCAACACGATCGTCGTCGCGCTCTTCCAGGTCCGCTCCAGCCGCGGCATCCAGGACCCGGCGTCGGCGGCCAGAGCCACCCGGACGGCGGGATGGTTGCTGCTGGCATCGATGGTGCTGTTCGCGGCGGCGTCGGGTGGCGGCGCCGTGGTCGCGGTCGCGCTGCTGGCGGTCGGCGCCTTCGTCCAGGTGATCGGCGAGCTGCTGCAGTCGTCGGGGTCGTTCCTGCTGGGCTTCGACCTGGCCTCGGACCAGGCGCAGGGCCAGTACCAGGGTGTCTGGGGGACGAGCATGTCGATCAGCACGATGGTCGCGCCGACCGTGCTCGCGCTGCTGCCGCTGGGACTCGGCGTCCCCGGCTGGATCATCCTCGGCGTGTGGTTCGCGCTGATCGGCGTGCTGTTCGTCCCCGTCGTCCGCTGGGCCGCGGCCCGCAAGGTGACTCAGCTGGACCCAGCGCGTCGCGGCTCGTAGCCAGTCAGTCGTTGGCACGATGACTCGATGGCATCGACCGAGCGCACCGATCTCGTGGTCAGCACCCCCGCCGGCCCGATCCGTGGCGAGGCCACGGCGTACGGCGCGGTCTTCCGGGCCGTCCCGTACGCCGCACCGCCGGTCGGCGAGCACCGCTTCCAGCCGCCGGCCCCGGCGAGCGAGTGGACCGACGTACGCGACGCCCGGTCGCCCGGACCGACCGCTCCGCAGGCGGCCGCGTCCGGACCGCTGGCTGATCTGCTGCCGAACGTCGTCGTACCGGGCGACGACTACCTGCACGCCAACGTCTGGACCCCCGACCCGGCAGGGTCCGCGCCGGTCATCGTGTTCATCCACGGCGGCGCGTTCACCAGCGGCTCGAACGCGCTCAGCGGGTACGACGGTACGGCGTTCGCCCGCGACGGTGTCGTGTTCGTGGTGATCAACTACCGCCTGGGCGCCGACGGGTTCCTCTGGTTCGGCGACGGCGTACCGAATCTCGGGCTGCTCGACCAGGTCGCCGCGCTGACCTGGGTGCGCGACGGCATCGCGAGCTTCGGCGGTGACCCGGGCAACGTCACGGTGATGGGGGAGTCGGCGGGAGCAATGAGCATCGGGGCGCTGATGGCGATGCCGGCCGCCGAAGGGCTGTTCCACCGGGCGATCCTGGAGTCCGGCGCGGGCCACCATGCGATCTCGCCGGCCGCGGCCCGGACGGTCGGCCGGCGGCTCGCGAAGGTCCTGGGCGTTCCGGCGACCCGCGAAGGAGTCGCTTCGGTCAGCTCCGCCGAACTGGTCGCGGGGCAGACGCAGGTGTCGGCGCAGTTGCCCAAGGCACCGTTCCGCCGGGTCTGGGGTGACGTGGCGACCAACCTGATGCCGTTCGAGCCGGTGATCGACGGCGAAGTGCTGCCGGTGCTGCCGATCAAGGCGATCGAGGCCGGCGCCGGCGCCGCTGTCGACGTACTGGTCGGGTACAACACCCAGGAGGCGCGGCTGTTCTTCCTCACCACGCCCGCGAAGGGTGTGGTCCCGCGGCTGATGGCGGCGGTGCTCGGCCGGCTGTTCGGGCTCGGCCGGAAGGATCGCGCGGCCTACCGCGGCTGGGCCGAAGGACCGGCGCGGGACTACGACGCGATGATCGCCTTGCTGACCGACGCCGTGTACCGGATCCCGGCGCTCCGGCTGGCCGAGGCGCACGGCCGGGCTCACGTGTACCGGTTCGCCTGGCAGTCGCCGGCCCGCGACGGCCGGCTCGGTGCCGCTCACGGGCTCGAACTGCCGTACGTGTTCGACAACCTGGACAACGCCGAGTGGCGCGGGATGCTGGCCGGTCGGGGAGACGCCGGCCTCGCGACCCGGATGCACGCGAGCTGGGTCGCTTTCGCCAAGACCGGCGATCCGGGCTGGCCGGCGTACACACCGCAGAGCCGGGTCGAGCGGGAGTTCGGTGGTGCGGACCGGGTGGTCACCGATCACCACCCGGCCAGCCGGGAACTGTGGGCAGGACGACGTTAGTTGGAAGGCTCCAGGTAGCCCAGCGCCGCCGAGATCTTGCGGGCCGCCTCGATCGCGGCCGGCGCCATCAGCGCGACCTGCGCGATCGACTGCTCCAGCGACAGCGTCGAGATGCTCACCGCCGCGATCGCCGCCGCCGTGTGGTCGTGGATCACCGCGGCGACGCACCGGATCCCCGGTTCGTTCTCCTCGTCGTCCAGCGCGTACCCGCGGGCCCGCACCTGCGCCAGGTCCGCCTTCAACCCGGCCGCCGTCGTGTGCGTCAACGGCGTACGAGCGGGCAGGCCGGTCCGCGTGATCAGCGCGTTGAGCGCTTCCTCGTCCTTCTCGGCGAGCAGTGCCTTGCCGATCCCGGTGCAGTGCAGCCAGAACGCCTTCCCGACCCGCGACGGCATCCGGTACGGCTTCGGTCCGTCGAGCCGCGCGACGTAGATCGCTTCGTCGCCGTTCAGCAGCCCGACGTGCACCGTGCACCGCGTCTGCGCGACCAGGTCGGCGAGCACCGGCCGCGCGACCGTCGCCAGATCGACGTTGGTCAGGGCGTGCCCGGCCAGCCGCAGCGCCTTCGGCCCGGGGTGGTACGACCCGTCCTCGGACTGCGCGACGAACTCGTGCTCGACCAGCGACGCCATGATCCGGTGCACGGTCGACTTGGCCAGGCCGGTGGCCGTCACCACGTCGGTGAACCGGGAGTGCTCGAGGACGGCGTCGAGCACCATCAGCGTCTTGTCGATGGCCGAGGGCGAACTCATGTCGCTCATCCTGTCACCTCTCGTCTGGTCAACCCCGTACGCCGTACTGCTCACCGCGCCAGCCAGCCCCCGTCGACGGCGAGGACGTGCCCGTTGACGTAGTCCGAAGCCGCCGAGGCCAGGAAGACCGCGGCGCCGACCAGGTCGTCGGGCCGGCCCCAGCGACCGGCCGGGATCCGCTCCCGGATGGCCGCCTCGCGAGCCGCGTCGGCGCGCAGGTCGGTGGTGTTGTCGGTACTGATGTAGCCCGGCGCGATCGCGTTCACCTGGACGCCGGCCGCGCCCCACTCGTTGGCCAGCGCCTTGGTCAGTCCCGCGACCGCGTGCTTGCTGGCAGTGTAGGCGGGCACGGTCACGCCGCCCTGGAAGCTGAGCAGTGAGGCGATCGTGACGATCTTCCCGGCGCCGCGCTCGACCATCGCGGCGCCGATCGGGCGGGTCAGCGCCCAGGTGGAGTTCAGGTTGACGTCGATCACGTGCTGCCAGTCGGCCGTCGCGGTCTCGGCCGCGGGCGCCCGGCGGATGGTCCCGGCGTTGTTCACCAGGATGTCGATCCGCCGTTCGCGGGCCAACTCGACAGCGACCGCCTCGACGGCCGCCGGGTCGGCGAAGTCCGCCGTGACGACGGTCGCCTCGCCACCGCCGTTCAGCTTGATCGCCTCGAGGGTGTCCTCCAGCGCCGCGTCCCGGGCGAGCAGGATCAGGTCGGCCCCGGCCGCGGCGTACTCGGCCGCGATCGTCGCACCGATCCCGCGCCGTGCGCCGGTGACCAGCGCGGTCCGGTCCTTCAGCGAGAAGAGGGTCACCGCAGCTCCGTTACGTCGACGCCGTCCATGTCGGTGAAGGCCTGGTTCTCCCCGGCCATCGCCCAGACGAAGCTGTACGACGAGGTGCCGACGCCGGAGTGGATCGACCAGCTCGGCGAGATGATCGCCTCGCGGTCCGCGACCAGCAGGTGCCGGGTCTCGTCGGGCTCGCCGAGCAGGTGCACGATCCGCTCGGTCTCCGGCAGCCCGAAGTACAGGTAGCACTCGGTCCGCCGGTCGTGGGTGTGCGCGGGCATCGTGTTCCAGGTGCTGCCGGCGTGCAGCGTGGTGACGCCGAGCACGACCTGGCAGCTCTGCACGCCGCCGGCGTGGATGTACTGGTCGATGGTGCGCCGGTTCGCGGTCTGCTGGTCGCCGAGCTCGAGCCGGTTGCCCTCGCCGGGCTGGACCAGCGTCGTCGGGTACGCCGTGTGCGCGGCGGCGCTGAACACGTAGAACGCGGCGTCGGTGCCTTCGAAGACGACCTCGCGCGCGCCGCGGCCGGCGTACAGGCAGGCTCCGGTGACGAGCTCGAACTTGGTGCCGTCGACGGTCACCGTGCCCGGGCCGCCGACGTTGACGATGCCGGCCTCGCGGCGCTCCAGGAAGTACTCGCTGCGCAGCTCCGGCCAGGTCGGCAGCGTGAGCGGGCCGGAGACCGGGAGGGCGCCGGCCAGGACGATCCGGTCGTGGTGGGTGAGCACCGCGGTGACCGCGTCCGGGGTGAACAGGTCGTCGACCAGGTA
Source organism: Kribbella sp. NPDC051770 (assembly GCF_040681455.1). Lineage (NCBI taxonomy): Bacteria > Bacillati > Actinomycetota > Actinomycetes > Propionibacteriales > Kribbellaceae > Kribbella > Kribbella sp. NPDC051770. The sequence goes on from NZ_JBFAYT010000009.1 coordinate 104,429, forward strand.
CTGCTCGCGCAGAGCGCGGGTGTCGAACCCGGGGATCTGGGCGGGATGAGTGGCGTGACGGACCTGCAGCGGCGAATTCATGGAACTAAGTTCTACTAGACAGAACCACAAGTCAAGAGTAGAAATGTCGCCCAAGTATTGGTTCCGCCCGGCGATACCAAGTTCCGCCCCTTGGAGGATTCGCATGACCGCACTCGACTGGACAGTGCTGGCCGGCTACTTCGTGCTGATGGTGCTGATCGGCCTCTGGTCGCGCACCAAGATCAAGACCGTCGTCGACTACTTCACGACCGGCGGCCGGATCCCCTGGTGGCTGTCCGGCATCTCGCACCACATGTCCGGCTACAGCGCCGTCATGTTCGTCGCCTTCGCGGCCGTTGCCTACAGCTACGGCATCACCGTCTACGTCTGGTGGGCGGTCTCGATCGGCGTCGGCGTCGGGATCGGTGCGTTCCTGTTCGCCGCGCGCTGGAACCGGCTGCGGGCCAAGCACGGGGTCGTCTCGCCGCTGGAGTACCTCGCGCAGCGCTACAACCTGCCGACCCAGCAGGTACTCGCGTACTCCGGCGCCGCGCTGAAGGTCGTCGACATCGCGAGCAAGTGGGTCGCGATCGCCGTGCTGCTGAACGGGTTCACCGGCGTACCGATGCGGTGGGGGATCCTGCTGACCGGTGTCGTCACGATGCTGTACGCGACGCTCGGCGGGCTGTGGGCCGACGTGCTGACCGACTTCGGCCAGTTCGTCATCCAGGCCGCGGCCGGGATCGCGATGTTCGTCGGCGTGCTGCGGCACCTGGACGGCGTACCGACGCTGTGGAAGATGTGGGACCAGCTGCCCGAGGGGCACGGTGACGCGCTGAACGGGCCGTACACACCGATCTTCCTGATCGCGTTCCTGTTCATCAAGACCTTCGAGTACAACGGCGGCATGTGGAACCTGGCCCAGCGCTACATGGCCGCGCCGTCCGGCTCCGAGGCCAAGCGGTCCGCGCTGCTCTCGTCGGTGCTGTGGCTGGTCTGGCCGCTGGTCCTGTTCATCCCGATGTGCGCCGCGCCGCTGCTCGTCCCGGACCTCGGCAAGCCCGAACAGTCGTACGTCGAACTGGCGCAGCTGCTGCTGCCGAGCGGTCTTATCGGCCTGGTGCTGGCCGGGTTCTTCTCGCACACGATGGCGATGGTCGCCTCCGACGCGAACGTGATCTCGTCGGTGATCACCCGCGACCTCGGCCCGGTCCTGGTGCCGAAGCTGCGCCGGCTCTCCGACGTCGCGACGCTGAAGTTCGCCCGAATCACCACGTTCACGTTCGTGACCGTGAGCATGCTGATTGCGATCCTGACCAACGGTCAGGGCGTCGTGCTGAAGATCGTGGTGGACCTGGTGGCCGCGACGATGGGACCGATCTCGATCCCGCTGATGCTCGGGCTGCTGCCCTGGTTCCGGCGCAGCGGCTCACGGGCTGCCATCGCGTCCTGGGCCGCGGGCCTGATCGTCTGGGCGGTGGTCAAGTGGGGTGTGGGATCGACCGACACCACGATGGTCGTCGCGTTGCCGCTGGCAACTTCCCTGGTGGTGTACGTCGGCCTCGGGCTGCTGATGCCGGAACGCCGCGACTCCGTCGACGGGCTGCTCGACTCGCTGAACAGCGACCCGGACGAGACCGACGAGGTGCTCGCCAGGCGAGCGGCCGCCGCCGCGGCCGAATGACCCGTGGAACAATGTTCCGCTGAACAGAACATCAACTGAGGAGAGCTGCTATGCCCAACATCACCGTCGAACTGCTGTCCGGCCGCACCCTCGACCAGCGCCGCGAGTTCGTCGCCGCCGTCACCGACTCCGCGATCGCCATCCTCGGCGCCAAGCGCGAAGCGGTCCGGATCGTCTTCACCGAGATCGAGAAGTCCGACGTCGCCAACGGTGGTGTGCTCGTCTCGGACTCCTGACTCTTCTGTTTCTTCAGCTTCGGTGCAGGCGGACCGCTCCCGCCGGCACCGTTCACCGGCCCGGTGTCCCCTCCCGCCCCAGGGGACCCGGGCCGTTTCTCTTCACCGTACGAACGTCGCCTTGACCGCTTGCTCGGCAACGGTTTTCAGCTGTTCCCCGGTCAGCCCCACCTCGGCGATCGCCGTCCGGTGCTCCTGCGACAACCGCACGTTGCTCGCCCGCGGATTGTCCGTGCACAACGCCACCGGCACTCCCGCAGCCAGCAGCGTGTGGATCTGATGCTCCGCGTAGCTGGGCGCCGCCCCGGTCTGCGTGTTGCTGGTCAGCGAAACCTCCAGCGTCACCCCACGCTCGGCCAGTACCTCCATCAAGCGCGGATCCTCAGCGCTCCGTACGCCGTGACCGATGCGCTCGGCCCCTAGTTCCCGGACGGCGTCCCACACGCTCTCCGGCCCAGCGGCTTCGCCCGCATGGATCGTCACATGCAGCCCGGCCTCCTTCGCAGCGCGGAACGCCTCCGCGAACAGCGCCGCCGGGAAGTTCGCCTCGTCCCCGGCCAGATCCACCGCACAGAAGCGCTCCCGGCGGCTCAGCAACGTCGCCATCTGCCCGCCGGCCGACTCCGCGCCGAGATGCCGGACCACGATCCCGATCAAGCCGACGCTCAGCCGCCGCTTCGCCGCCTGCGCGGCGACGCCGTCCGCGACCGCGTCGATCACCGCCTCGGCCGGCAGGCCGGTCTCGTGCGCGATGATTCCCGGGCAGAACCGCAGCTCCAGCAAGTCCAGCCCGTCGTCGAACGCGTCGTCGACAGCCTCGCAGGCGGCCCGGTTCCAGTCGTCGAGGCCGGTCAGCACGCCGATCGCGAGGTCGACCTTGTCCAGGTAGGGGAGCAGGCCGGTTTGCTTGTCGTCGGCCACCAATCCGGCGCGCGGGGCGGTTCGCCGTACCAGCTCGTGACCGGTGCGCTCGGCGACGTCGAGCACCGTGCTGGACCGGACCGATCCCTCGAGGTGCCGGTGCAGATCAACCAGGGGAAGCATGCGCTCAGCCAACCACATGGCGAAATCCCCGACCGGTCCGTGGCGTCGGCGCTTACTCTTCTTCCCATGCGAGTAGGCGTTTTCGGAGCGACAGGTCAGGTCGGCGGCGTGATGCGGGAGCTGCTGGTCGAGCGCAACTTCCCCATCGACGAGATCCGGTACTTCGCGTCCGCGCGGTCCGCGGGCACCCAGCTGCCGTACGGCGACCGGCTGGTCACCGTCGAGGACTCCGCGACGGCGGACTTCGCCGGGCTCGACCTCGCGCTGTTCTCGAACGGCAAGACGGCGTCCAAGGAGCTGGCCCCGAAGGTCGCGGCGGCCGGTGCGGTCGTGGTCGACAACTCGTCCGGCTGGCGGATGGACCCCGAGGTCCCGCTGGTCGTTGCCGAGGTCAACCCCGACGACCTCGACCACCTGCCGAAGGGCATCGTCGCCAACCCGAACTGCACCACGATGGCCGCGATGCCGGTGCTGGCGCCGCTGCACCGCGCGGCCGGGCTGACCCGCCTGGTCGTCTCGACGTACCAGGCCGTGTCCGGCTCCGGCGGCGCCGGCGTCCGCGAGCTGGCCGACCAGACCTCGGCGCTGGTCGACGGTGCCGACCGCCTCGCGCGCGGCACCGACGGTGTCACGCTGCCCGAGCCGAACGTGTACGCCGGCCCGATCGCGTTCAACGTGCTCCCGCTGGCCGGCTCGATCGTCGACGACGGCTCCGGCGAGACCGACGAGGAGCAGAAGCTCCGCAACGAGAGCCGCAAGATCCTCCACCTGCCCGACCTCCCGGTCGCCGGCACGTGTGTCCGCGTCCCCGTCTTCACCGGCCACTCGCTGAGCATCCACGCCGAGTTCGCCAACCCGATCAACCCCGCGCAGGCGACCGAGCTGCTCGCGCAGGCTCCCGGCGTACAGCTCGCGGATCTGCCGACCCCGCTGCTGGCCGCGGGTCAGGACCCTTCCTACGTGGGCCGAATCCGCCAGGACCAGTCCGCGCCCGAGGGCCGCGGCCTCGTCCTCTTCATCTCCAACGACAACCTGCGCAAGGGCGCGGCGCTCAACGCCGTACAGATCGCGGAGCTGCTGAAGCGCTGATCCGGCAGCCCCGCCTCTCGTCGTACGCCGGGAGGCGGGGCTGCTTTGCACCGGGCGATGCACGTGCATGTGGACTGCCCGGTGCGTCTATTGGGGGTTCTCCCGGCGGAGGCGCTCGATGAACGCGCGGTCGTGGGTGAAGAGGCGGGTCGTCGTACCCTCCAGGAGCGGGCTGTCCCAGAGCACCTGGATCTCGGCGCCGAGGACGGCGGCGACCGTGCCGCCGCCGTAGTCGCTCGAGATCACCCGGAGACCTTCGACAATGTCCATCGACTTCCCGTCGGATTTTCTGACCTGACGACGGAAAAGCTAACACAATGCCCTGACTCGATTCACTGTGCTCGATTACCTTGCGTGTCGCTCGAAAATAGGGTATGACGCCAGGCTTTCCGCTGATGCAGACTGCGGAAGATGAAGCCCGAGGAGCTGGACGCCCTGATCGCGGGCAACGTGCGCGCGGCCCGCGCTCGCCTCTGGCTGCGCCAGGAGGACCTCGCCGACGAGATCGGCTGGTCCCGCCCGACCGTCTCCTCGCTTGAGGCCGGCACCCGGCGGATCACCGTCGCCGACGCGGTCGCGCTCTGCTCGGCGCTGCGGCTCACGCTGCCCGAGCTGCTCCGGGGTGCACCCGCTGAGGTCTTCGAAGCACTGGGCGTCACGCCCGCCTGAGCGTCGTACCGGGCGTTGCGGAAACGTGATGGACCTGGGGCGGGTGGCTGGGCGAGCGCCATGGTCAGCGTGCGCCGGAGCTATTACTCTCCGGTTTACCTGACCCCTGGGAGGCCAGAATGAAGCCCGTTGCCGACGGTCCGCAGCTCGCGTTGCTCAGCTCACGCAAAGAACATCTGGCGCAGATGTTCTTCGACCGGGTGGCGGCCACGCCCCAGCGGGAGGCGTTCCGGCACCCCGTCGCCGACGGCTGGGCCTCGGTCACCTGGCAGCAGACCGACGAGCTGGTCCGGCGCCGCGGCGCGGGCCTGATCGCGCTCGGCGTCGAGCCCGAGCAGCGCGTCGCGGTCGCCGCGAACACTCGCCTCGAATGGGTCCAGTGCTACCTGGCCGCCGTCGTCACCGCGGCCGCGACCACCACCATCTACCCGACCACGATGGCCGCCGACGTCGCCTACATCGTCGCCGACGCCGAGGTCCAGGTCGTCTTCGCCGAGGACGCCGGCCAGGTCGCCAAGCTGCGCGAGCACAAGGCCGACATCCCGTCGGTGCACAAGGTCGTACTGATCGACGGCGAGCCCGAGGAGCAGGACGGCGACTGGGTGATCAGCGTCGCCGCCCTCGACGAGCTCGGCGCCCGCTACCTCGACGACCACCCGACCGCGATCGACGAGCGGGTCGCCCAGGTCAGGCCCGACCACCTGTGCACGCTGGTCTACACCTCCGGTACGACGGGCCGCCCGAAGGGCGTCCGGCTGCCGCACTCGGTGTGGACGTACGAAGGCGCTGCTGTGGAAGGGATCCGGGTGCTCAGCCCGGACGACCTGCAGTACCTGTGGCTGCCGCTGTCGCACGTGTTCGGGCAGGTGCTGCTCGCGGTCCAGTTCCAGATCGGGTTCGCCACCGCGATCGACGGGCGGGTCGACAAGATCGTCGAGAACGCCGCCGTCGTCCAGCCGACGTTCATGGCCGCCGCGCCGCGGGTGTTCGAGAAGGCGCACGGCCGGATCGTCACCATGATGGAGGCCGACGGCGGCGCCAAGCTCAAACTGTTCCACTGGGCGTTCGGGGTCGGCGCCGAGGTGTCGGCGCTGCGGCAGGCCGGGAAGGAGCCTTCCGGCGTACTGGCGGCCAAGTACGCGCTGGCCGACAAGCTGGTGCTGTCGAAGATCCGCGCCCGGTTCGGCGGGCGGATCAGGTTCTTCGTGTCCGGGTCGGCGGCGCTGGACAAGAAGCTCGCCGAGTGGTTCCACGCGGCCGGGCTGCTGATCCTCGAGGGCTACGGCCTGTCCGAGACCGCGGCCGGGTCGACGCTGAACCGCCCCGACCGGTACCGGCTCGGCAGCGTCGGGCCGATCTTCCCGGCCTCGGAGTTCAAGATCGCCGAGGACGGCGAGATCCTGATCAAGGGCCCCGGCGTGATGAGCGGGTACCACAACCTGCCCGAGCAGACCGCCGAGGTGATCGACACCGACGGCTGGTTCCACACCGGCGACATCGGGCACTTCGAGGACGAGTTCCTGTTCATCACCGACCGCAAGAAGGACCTGTTCAAGACCTCCGGCGGCAAGTACGTCGCCCCGCAGGTGATCGAGGGCCGGTTCAAGATGATCTGCCCGTACGCCAGCCAGTTCCTGGTCCACGGCAGCCAGCGCAACTTCGTCAGCGCCCTGGTCACGCTCGACCCCGATGCGATCGTTGCGTGGGCCGCCGCGAACGGGCTCGAAGGCAAGTCGTACGCCGAGATCGCGACCTCCGACGCCGCCCAGGCGATGATCCAGGGCTACGTCGACGAGCTCAACGCCGGGCTGAACCGCTGGGAGACGATCAAGAAGTTCACCATCCTCGAGCGGGACCTCACGGTCGAGGGCGGCGAGATGACGCCCAGCCTGAAGCTGAAGCGCAAGCACGTGGAGACGCAGTACGGGGACCTGCTGGACAAGATGTACAGCTAGGACGCCGGGGGAGGAGCCCGCTGCGGGCTCCTCCGCCGCGGGCTCGCGCCCGCGCGCTCGCCCGCTCCACGTCTCTGCCGCCTCACGCTCGCGCGCTCCTAGTCCCCGCCCTCGCCGTACAGCGGGCACCTAGAACGGCCGAGCGGCGACGATCTTCTCCACCAGCGGCTTGAGGTCGGTGACCAGTTCGTCCACCTCCTCCGCCGTCAGGCACTCGTACGCCGGCGCCGCCAGCTCGTCGGTCAGCTCCTCGATCTCGTCCCGCAGCTTCCGCCCCTCCGGCGTGAACCACCCCTCGGCGTTCACCAGCCCGCGCTCCCGCAGCCCGTCGATCACGACCTCGAGCTGCTCGTCGGACAGCGGATCCAGCCGCCCGAAGTCGCGCGGCTTCATGTCCCACAGCAGCGCCAGCAGCACGTGCGACTCCTGCCCACCGATCCCGCGCGTGACCAGCGACGCCGTGTGCCCGTCTCCGCGGTGCTCCCGCAGCAACGTCGCCGCATGCCACAACCGCGCGACCGGCTCCTCGGGCACCGGGATCGACCGCAACCCGGCGTACAGCATCCGTCCCTCGACCGGCGCACTGAACGCAGCCTTCATCAGCACATCCGCACACCGCCCCACCACCGGACTGTCAGCGAGCTCCCCCAAGATCCCCCGCAGCGCGGCCACACACCCTCGCTCCCGCGCCGCCAGCACCTCCTCCGGCGAAGCGACCTCCCAGCAACTCGGCACACAAGCCGCGACCTCCCCCGGCACGAAGTTGTAGAACAACGCGTCGACCACCTCAGCCGGCACCTTCCCGAGCGGCGCCGACCGCGAAGCGAAGTACAACGGCCAGTACCCCTCGAACCCAAGCGCCTGCAACGCCTCGTTCGGCTCATCGGCCATGTAGGCCACTTCGTGAATCGGCACAACCAGTTCCTTCAGCCGCCCCGCAACGCTGTCCATCGTGGTGCTCTCCTCGCTTCGTTCCGCTCCGTCACTGTCTCTACGAACCCCTCACCCTGAATCCGACAACAGACTGAAGATTTTCTTACCGAGTACCCGCGCACTCAGGCCAGACAGGCAACAAGGCTTGGCTTGTACAAGCTTGAAGTTGTATTGTCGTCACATGGAGGAGTACGACGTCTACGTACTGGATGGCTGCAGCAAGTGGATGAACTCGCTGCCCACCAGGGAGTACGACGCCTTGGCGGCTCGGATCGACCTGCTGGCCGAGCAAGGTCCGGCGACGCCACGACCGACGGTCGACACGATCAAGGGATCGCGGCACCAGAACATGAAGGAACTGCGGTGCGGCAAACTGCGCGTGCTGTTCGCCTTCGATCCGCAGACCCAGGCGGTGCTGCTCCTGGGTGGCAGCAAGCAAGATCGCTGGATCGAGTGGTACCGGGAAAACATCCCGATCGCCGACGATCTCTACGACGAGTGGCTCGGCAATCTGGGGCGGAATCCGGGGTGGGCGGACGATCCGTACGGTGATGGAGGGATGGACAGATGACACATCGGAAGTGGAAGGACGTACGGGCCGAGCGGATCGACAGCCCGGAGGCCGAGGCGCGAGTCGCCGCTCAGCGGGAGGAGGCGCTGGCCGAGCAGCGGGCCTTCCGGCTGGCGGAGGTTCGTCAGCAGCACGGGGTCACGCAGGTGCAGTTGGCCGCGACTATGCACATGAGTCAGGCGGCGGTCTCGTCGATCGAGCGTGGTGAGTTGAGCAGGTCCGAGCTGAGCACGATCAGGAAGTACGTCGAGGCGCTCGGCGGCAAGCTGGAGGTTGTTGCCAGCTTCGGGGACGAGAAGCTGGTCCTCGGTTAGACCGCGACCCAAGGCGCAGTGGGGGAGGCGCCGGGTTGGAAGCCGTGGGACGAGGCGACGGCTGCTGCCTCCGTCAGGCCGGTGGCCAGGGCTTCGGGGAGGTGGGCGTCGCTGCCGAAGGTCAGGAGATTGCCGCCTTCCTCGTGCCACCAGGTGAGGATCGTGGGGGCGAGGGGGAGGCGGGTGTTGTACTCGAGGGCCCGGTTCGCGGTGGCCAGGGCTCGGAGGGCGGTGCGGAGCTCGTCCTCGAAGTCGTGGGGGTCGAAGGGGCCGGGCCAGGAGCGGACGGGGTAGTCGATGTGGCCGAGGGTGGTGAACGCCTCGGTGGCGGCGATCATGCGGGGGAGTTCGGCGAGGTAGGCGCGGAAGACGTCGGGCGCGGGGTGGTGGGGGAAGAGTTCCCAGGGTTCTGCCATTTCGCCGGTGAGCGGGTCGGGGAGGCAGTGGAGGGAGCCGATGACTCGGTCGAACGGGCCCTGGGCGAGGAGGGCGGTGACTTCGGGGACGTGGAGGTGGGGCTGGCCGATCTCCAGGCCGGTGAGGATCTGGAGGTCGGGGTAGCGGGCTCGGCAGCGGGCGATCGAGTCGAAGTAGCCGGCGACGTCCAAGGGCGGCGCGTGCAGGATGCCGTCCTGGACGAGGTCGGGGAACTTCGGCGCGAGGAAGCCGGCGCGGAACGGCGTGAAGTCGACGTGTTCGGTGAAGGCGACGGCGGGGAGGCCGAGGGCGACGGCTCGGGCGCAGGTCTCCTGCATGTTGCCCTGGTCGGCGTCCCAGGAGAACTGGGTGTGGACGTGGCCGTCGGTGGGGAGTCGCATGGTTCCAGTCTGCGGCAGCAGGCGCGACCGGGCCCGGCGTGCCCGGGGAGGATTGCCCTGGGCAACGGTATTGGTTCCTCACAGGTTGACTACGAAATCCGGGAACGGCGCTCGGAGCCCTTACCGTTGGAGGGTGGCAACCGGCAGGGGCGGTCGCAACGTCGTTCGGTCGTTGAACAAGTTCATCGGCGTGAGCGTGCTGTCGGGTGCGTTGGCGGCGGGGCTGGTGATTCCGTTGACCGGGCTGGTCGACGTGAGCGCGCAGAAGGTGTCGGACACCGTCGAGCGGCTGCCGCAGGAGCTGAAGGCCGAGCCGTTGCAGGTGCGGAGCCGGATCTTCGCGGCCGACGGGAGCCTGATCGCGACGCTGTTCGAGCAGAACCGGGTGCCGGTGCCGCTGAACCAGGTCAGCAAGCTGATGCGGCAGGCGATCGTCGCGATCGAGGACTCGCGGTTCTACAGCCACGGCGCGCTGGACGCGAAGGGCACGCTGCGCGCGCTGGTCCGCAACCAGACCGAGGGCTCGGTGCAGCAGGGCGGGTCGAGCATCACCCAGCAGTACGTGAAGCTGAGCCTGATCGAGAAGGCCCGGACCGCGGAGGAGCGGCAGGCGGCGACCGCGGTCACCTACCAGCGCAAGCTGACCGAGCTGCGGTACGCGATCGCGCTCGAGAAGGAGGTCTCCAAGGACGAGATCCTGGAGCGCTACCTGAACCTCGCGAACTTCGGCGACGGCGCGTACGGCGTCCAGGCCGCGGCCCAGCACTACTTCCGGACCACCGCCGGCCGGCTCGACCTCCCGCAGGCCGCGCTGCTCGCCGGCCTGGTGAAGAACCCGACCGGCTACGACCCGACGAACAACCTGAAACGCGCCAAGGACCGCCGCGACGTGGTGCTGCGCCGGATGCACGAGCTCGGCCTGATCTCGGCCAAGCAGCTGAACGACGCGATCCGGACGCCGGTCGTCGACCTGAAGAAGATCCAGAAGGTCCCGAACGGCTGCGCCGGTTCGCGGTACCCGTTCTACTGCGAGTACGCCGTCTCGAAGCTGCTCCAGAACCCGGCGCTCGGCGCCACCGTCAAGGAGCGCGACCACTACCTGAAGACCGGCGGCCTGTCGGTGACGACGTCGATCGACCCGCGGATCCAGGCCGCCGCGCAGGCGTCGATCAACGAGCACACCAAACCGCGCGACACCGCGATCGCGGCGATCACCGTGGTCGAGCCGGGGACCGGCGTGGTCAAGGCGATGGTGCAGAGCAAGCCGTACGGGAACGGCAAGTACGAGACGGCGTACAACTACAACGTCGAGAAGTCGTACCCCGGCGGGTACGGCGGTTTCCAGAACGGCTCGACGATGAAGGCGTTCACGGTCGCGGCGGCGCTGACCAAGGGCCTGCCGCTGGACTACCGGATCAACTCGCCGCAGCAGATCGACCTGCGCGGGAAGCGGTTCCGGACCTGTACCGGGTACACACGCGACCCGGAGTACCAGCCGAAGAACTCGACGAAGAGCGGCGACCTGACCATGGTCGAGGCCGCGCGGTACTCGACCAACACCTACTTCCTGCAGCTCTCGCAGCGGACCGGCCTGTGCGTGCCCGCGCAGATCGCCGCGCGGCTCGGGATGTACAACGCGCAGACGCTCGGCCCGCTCGACCAGGTCGTCTCGTTCACGCTCGGCGTCGGCTACACGACGCCGCTGATGCTGTCGAACGCGTACGCGACGTTCGCCGCGCGCGGCAAGTACTGCACGCCGGTGCTGGTCACGGGGATCCGCGACGGCTCCGGCAAGCCGGTCAAGACACCCGGCCCGTCCTGCAAGCAGGCGATCTCACCGCAGGTCGCCGACGGCGTGAACCGGGTGCTGAGCGCCGTCATGGAGCCCGGCGGCACCGGCGGCCGCCTCAACTTCGGCAACTGGGACCTGGCCGGCAAGACCGGCACGATCCAGGACAACCGCGCCGTCTGGTACGCCGGTTACGCGCCGAACCTGGCCGCCGCGTCGGTCGTCGCCGACGCCAACCTGCCGTACACGAACCTGATGTACGGTCACACCCTCGACGGCCGCGACATCCGCGACCCCACCGGCTCCGGTACCGCCGGCCCGCTGTGGAAGACCGCGATGCAGAAGGCGCTCCCGGGCATGCCGGTCCGGCGCTTCACAGCACCGCCCGCCAAGATGCTCGGCGGAGGCGACGCGGACAAGAAGAAGCCCGCCGACGACGAAGACGACGACAACGACGACCGCAACGACAACCGCGGCCGCCGCTGAATCACGCGTCGACCAGCGCCGCGTGCTTCCCCGTCGTCAGCGAGTGCCCCCGATCCAGCATCTGCTCCGCGATCCGGTCGATCGCGACCGAGAAGTCCTCACTCGTCTCCCAGTCCTCCAGCCGCTCCAGCAACCAGCGGCGATAGGCCCCGACGAACCGCTGGAACATCTCCAGCCCGTACGGCGTGAACCGGTAATGCCCCAGCACCTCCGACAGGTACCCGTCGGCAACGAGTTGAGCAGCCAGCGGCTCGAACACCCCCGGCGGCACCTTCAGATCCCCGGTGATCTCCGCCAACGTCGCCGACCCGTTCTCGGCGCCGCCCCGGAACACCCGCATGATCATCCAGGCCTGCGCCGTGTTCAACGGGATCCCCGACTCCGCCAGCACCTCCGGCGCAGGCGACCGCTTGTGGTTCTGCACGATCAGCGCGACCAGCTTCTGCAGTTCGTGCTCGGAGTCGAACGACGCCGGCGCCGCGAAGCTCTCGCCGACCCCGGAGTTCCCACCGGCAGTCATCCGAGCCGTGTCCCGCAACGGCACCTGCTTGAGCAGCAGCGCGACGACGAACCCGAGCGCAGCGACCGGTACGGCGGTGAGGAAGACGACGTGCAGCGCGTCGGCGTACGCCGCGGTGACGGGCTCGCGGGCGGCCGGAGGCAGCGACCGGACGCCCTCGACCGAGGACGCCAACCGTGGATCGACGCCCGCGGGCAACGCCGCCGCCAGCTTGGCCGGCAGCTCGGAGGCGTAGATCGACCCGAAGACCGCGACCCCGAACGAGCTGCCCATCGTGCGCAGGAAGCTCACCCCGGAGGTCGCCACTCCGAGGTCCTTGTAGTCGACCGTGCTCTGCACCACGACCGTCGGCACCGGCATGCAGAGCCCGACCCCGAGCCCGAGGACGACCATGAACAGCGCGGTCGTCCAGTACGCCGTGCTGTTGCCCATCAGTGACAGCAGGTACAGCCCGCCGCCGATCAGCACCGTCCCGATGATCGGGAACGGCCGGTACCGCCCGGTCTTGCTGATCACCTGTCCGACGCCGATCGACGCGACCAGCAGCCCGAGCACCAGCGGCAGCATCTGCAGCCCGGAGTCGGTCGCCGAGGCGCCGTGCACGTATTGCAGGTACGTCGGCAGGAACGTGACCCCGCCGAGCATCGCGAACCCGATGATGAAGCTCAGGACCGCGCACACCGTGAACACACCCGACCGGAACAGCCGCATCGGCAGCAACGGTTCGGCCGCCCGCTTCTCGACCGCGACGAACAGCCCGAGCGCGATCAGCGACCCGACCGCCATCGCCAGGATCACCGGCGACGTCCAGTCGTACTCGTTGCCACCCCAGGTCGTGACCAGGGTCAGCCCGGTCGCGGCCAGCCCGATCAGCAGGATCCCGAGGTAGTCGATCTTCGGCCCGACCGCAGCCTTCACCGACGGCAGCGTGAACGACGCGACCACCAGTACGACGATGCCGAGCGGGATGTTCACGTAGAACGCCCAGCGCCAGTTCAGCTGGTCGACGAACAGCCCGCCGAGCAGCGGCCCGGCGACCGTCGAGACGCCGAAGACCGAGCCGATGAAGCCCTGGTACTTGCCGCGTTCGGCCAGCGGTACGACGTCCGCGATCACCGCGGTCGAGGTGACCAGCAGCCCGCCGGCGCCGAGGCCCTGGATCGCGCGGGAGCCGACCAGCCAGAGCATCGAGTCGGCCATCCCGCACAGCGCCGACCCGGCCAGGAACAGCACGACGCTGATCAGGAACATCCGCTTGCGCCCGTACAGGTCGCCGAACTTGCCGACCAGCGCGGTCATGATCGTCTCGGCCAGCAGGTACGCCGTGACCACCCAGGACAGGTGGTTGGCGCCGCCCAGGTCGCTGACGATGGTCGGCAGCGCGGTCGCGACGATGGTCTGGTCGAGCGCCGCCAGCAGCATGCCGAGCATGATCGCCACCACGACGGCGTTCCGGGTCGCCCGGCCGACGGGCTGTGCCTCGGTGTCCATGAGCTGAATGTAGCCAGCCGACGACACACAGCGACCGCAGAACCGCCGCAACGAGGTTGCAATCGCAGTCCGTAGCATGGGGACGTGCCATCGACACTGCCTGAGGGAGAGGTCGCGCCCCGGGACGGGTCGCTGCCGGACGCCGCCGTCGCCGAGTCCGCCACCAGGCCGTTCGGGTTCTACCTGCACGTCCCGTTCTGCGCCTCCCGCTGCGGATACTGCGACTTCAACACCTACACCGCCAAGGAGCTCGGCGGCGGCGCTTCGCAGGCGTCGTACGCCGACACCGCCGTGCAGGAGGTCCGGCTCGCGCGCCGGGTGCTGCCGCACGACAAGCAGGTCGACACCGTCTTCTTCGGCGGCGGTACGCCGACGCTGCTGCCCGCCGCGGACCTGGGCAAGATGCTGAAGGCGGTCCGCGACGAGTTCGGGCTCGCACCGGACGCCGAGGTGACCACCGAGGCCAACCCCGAGTCCGTCGACCAGCGCTACCTCGAGGAGCTGCTCGAGGCCGGCTTCACCCGGGTCAGCTTCGGCATGCAGAGCGCGTCGTCGCACGTGCTGAAGATCCTCGACCGGCAGCACACGCCGGGTCGCGCGCTGGACGCCGTGAAGGAGGCGACCGCCGCGGGGTTCCGGCACGTCAACCTCGACCTGATCTACGGGACGCCGGGGGAGACGCTCGCCGACTGGCGCGCGTCGCTGGAGTCGGCGCTGTCCGCGCAGCCCGACCACGTCAGCGCGTACGCGCTGATCGTCGAGAACGGCACCCAGCTGGCCCGCCGGGTCCGCCGCGGCGAGCTGCCGATGCCGGACGACGACGACCTGGCCGACAAGTACGTGCTCGCCGACGACCTGCTCAGCGCCGCCGGCCTGACCTGGTACGAGGTGTCGAACTGGGCCAACGCCGACGACGCCCGCTGCCGGCACAACGAGCTCTACTGGCGCGGTGACACCTGGTGGGGGATCGGCCCGGGCGCGCACAGCCACGTCGGCGGCGTCCGCTGGTGGAACGTCAAGCACCCGAGCGCGTACGCCGAACGGATCGCGGCCGGCGACAGCCCGGCGTACGCGCGGGAGCTGCTCGACGAGGAGACCCGCCGGGTCGAGCGGGTGCTGCTCGAGATCCGGCTCCGGGCCGGACTCCCGGTCGCCGTCCTGGACGCCGAGGGGCGCGCCGCGCTGCCCGGGATGGACGGGCTGGTCGTGATCGAGCACGATCGGCTGGTGCTCACGCGGCGTGGTCGGCTGCTCGCCGACGCGGTGGTCCGCGACCTGTTGCCGTAGGCCCGTTTCTGGCCGCAAAAGTCAGGACAAGTCAACAAACTCCCAGGTAACAGAGCACACCGTCATCGGCGTGGTGCTGTCGGTGACCGGATCGGCCGGTATGTACTGACCAAGGTGCACCGGTATCTCAGCGTGACGATGTGGTCCTTGACACATCCGGTTGAAACGCTCGAAACTCAGGTCACTTTCCGAATGGGGAGCGCTCTCAACCCGTCCGAACCACAGGGAGCAACTCACATGCGGCCCAAGGCCCGCCTCCGCCCCCGTAGTACCGCCGTCGTGCTCGCCTGCAGCCTCACCCTGCTGGTCAGCGCCTGCGGCGGCAGCCCCGACCGGTCCACCGGCGCGTCCGGCGCCGACGGTCCCCGGGTCGACCTGACCATCGCGACCTTCAACGAGTTCGGCTACGGCGACCTGTACCGCGAGTACGAGGCCGCGCACCCGAACGTGAAGATCACCGAGCGCCGCGCCGAGACCGTCGACGAGCACATCAAGAACCTGGAGACCAACCTGGCCTCCGGTTCCGGGATGGCCGACATCGAGGCGATGGAGGTCAGCTGGATCTACAAGTACCTGGCCAAGGCCGACAAGTTCGTCGACCTGCGCGACTACGGCGCCGACGACCTGTCCGGCCGCTGGCTGGACTGGAAGGTGGCCGGCGCCACCGCGCCCGGTGGCAAGATCATCGGCTACGGCACCGACATCGGGCCGGAGGCGATCTGCTACCGGCGCGACCTGTTCGCCAAGGCCGGGCTGCCGACCGACCGGGCCGAGGTCGCCAAGCTCTTCCCGGACTGGGCGTCGTACTTCTCCTACGGCCGCCGGTTCAAGGCGAAGATGCCGAACTCGGCCTGGTACGACTCGGCGGTGCTCACCTGGGAGGCCATGCGCAACCAGCTGATCGAGGCCTACTACTCCAACCAGGACCGCTACCTCGGCGAGGACAACGAGCTGCTGTCGCGGACCTGGAACCAGATCGTCGCCGGCAGCGACGACGGCCTGTCGGCCAAGCTGCCGGCCTGGAGCGACGCGTGGACGCGGGCGTTCCGGTCCGACGCGTTCGCGACGATGGCCTGCCCGGGCTGGCTGCTCGGCGTGATCGCGGACAACGCGGGCAGCTTCGGCAAGGGCAAGTGGGACGTCGCGGACGTCTTCCCCGGCGGCGGTGGCAACTGGGGCGGCTCGTACCTGACCGTGCCGACCCAGTCGACGCAGCCGGAGGAGGCCGCGAAGCTGGCCGCCTGGCTGACCGCGCCGGAGCAGCAGATCAAGGTGTTCAAGAAGGTCGGGTCGTTCCCGTCCACCGTCGACGCCTACGACGCCGAGCAGGTGAAGTCGCAGGTCAACGCGTACTTCAACAACGCACCGGTCGGGCAGATCTTCATCAACCGGGCCAAGAACGTGATCCTCAAGCAGCACAAGGGTCCGCGCGACGGTGAGATCAACCAGGTCTTCACCAACGCCCTCGAACGCGTCGACCAGGGCAAGCAGGGTCCGCAGGCGGCCTGGAAACAGGCGCTCCGGGAAGCCGACAAGGCCGCCAACACCCGGGCCGGCAACTAGAACCTAGTGGCCGGCACCCAGCGTGCCGGCCAGCCGGTCGCGGCGCTCGGCGCTGGCGGCGTTCAGGCCGACGATCTCGACCGTCTTGCCGTACCGGGCGTACTTGGTGCTGATCGCGTCCAGCGTCGCGACCGTGGACGCGTCCCAGACGTGCGAGTCGGTCAGGTCGACGATCACCCGGGCCGGGTCGCCGCGGTAGTCGAACTGGTGCACCAGGTCGTTGCTGGAGGCAAAGAACAGCGCGCCGGTGACGGCGTACACCTTGGTGTCCGGCTCGGAGGTCGGGACCTCCGCGACCTGGGTGAAGTGTGCGACCCGGCGGGCGAACAGCACCATCGCGACCAGCACGCCGACCACGACACCGATCGCCAGGTTGTGGGTCGCGACGACGACCACGACCGTCGCCAGCATCACCGAGGTCTCGCTGCGCGGCATCCGGCGCAGCGTCCGCGGCCGGATGCTGTGCCAGTCGAAGGTGCCGACCGAGACCATCACCATCACCGCGACCAGCGCGGCCATCGGGATCAGCCCGACCAGGTCGCCGAGGCCGACCAGCAGCACCAGCAGGAAGCCGCCGGCCAGGAACGTCGAGATCCGGGTCCGGGCGCCGCCGCCCTTCACGTTGATCATCGTCTGGCCGATCATCGCGCAGCCGCCCATCCCGCCGAACAGGCCGGTGATCACGTTCGCGACGCCCTGGCCCCAGGCCTCGCGGGTCTTCACCGAGGGTGTGTCGGTGACGTCGTCGACCAGCTTCGCGGTCATCAGCGACTCCAGCAGCCCGACCAGCGCCATGCCGAGTGCGTACGGGCCGATGATCCGCAGCGTGTCCAGCGAGAACGGCACGTTCGGCCAGAACAGCGACGGCAGGCTGTCCGGCAGCTCGCCCTCGTCCCCGACCGTCGGTACGCCGGAGTGCGTGATCAGCACGATCGCGGTGACGACCAGGATCGCCACCAGCGGCGCCGGTACGGCGGTCGTCAGCCGCGGCAGGAACACCATCACCAGGACGCCGAGCGCGACCAGCGGGTAGACCAGCCACGGGACGCCGACCAGGTGCGGCAGCTGGGCCAGGAAGATCAGGATCGCCAGCGAGTTCACGAAGCCGACCATCACCGAGCGCGGGATGAACCGCATCAGCCGCGCGACGCCGAGCAGCCCGAGCACCACCTGCAGTACGCCGGCCAGCAGCACGGTCGCGATCAGGTAGTCGAAGCCGTGGTCGCGCATCACCGGTGCGATCACCAGCGCGACCGCGCCGGTCGCGGCCGAGATCATCGCCGGCCGGCCGCCGAGGAACGCGATCGAGATCGCCATCGTCACCGACGCGAACAGGCCGACCCGGGGGTCGACGCCGGCGATGATCGAGAAGCTGATCGCCTCCGGGATCAGCGCCAGCGCGACCATCAGGCCGGACAGCGCCTCGGTCTTGAGCAGCCGCGGCGAACGCAGAGCGGCCCGTACGGACGTGACGGGCAGAGCTGACTCGGGCGTCAGCGAGGTCATCGGGATCTCCCAGGGTGAGCGGTGGCAGAGGCCACACCGCCGAGCGACTTTACCCGAGCCGGAAATCGATCACCCGACCGGGAAACGGCCGTGAGACGGATATAGCCGACCCGGTGGCCCGAAAGGCATTACCGTGTGAAGGTCAGATCGCGTCAAGGAGGTCCCAGTGGCATTCGATCCGCACGCCGGTGGGACTCCGACGTTGGAGCAGGTGGCCGCGCTGGCCGGGGTCTCCCGGGCCACCGTGTCCCGGGTGGTGAACGGTTCGCCGAAGGTGCTGCCGGACACGGTCGCCGCGGTCGAGCGGGCGATCGGCCAGCTCGGCTACGTGCCGAACCGGGCCGCCCGCGCACTGGTCACCCGGCGTACGGACTCGGTCGCGCTGGTGGTGCCCGAGCCGGACAGCCGGGTCTTCTCGGACCCGTTCTTCGCCGGGATCCTGCGCGGCGTGAGCCGGACGCTGGCGCCGACGTCGTCCCAGCTGGTGCTGCTGATCGAGCCGTCCGAGGGCGACGACCAGCGCCTGCTGCGGTACCTGCGCGGCGGGCACGTCGACGGCGCGATCATCGTCAGCCACCACGGCCGCGACAACGTGCTGCAGGAGCTGGCCCAGCTGCCGCTGCCGATCGTCTTCAGCGCGCGGCCGATCGGCGTCGAGGTGCCGGTCGCCAGCGTCGACGTCGACAACGTCGCCGGGGCCCGTACGGCGGTCGAGTACCTGCTGTCGAAGGGCCGCAAGCGGATCGGCAGCATCGCCGGGCCGCCGGACATGACCGCAGGTCTGGACCGCCTGGCCGGGTACCAGCAGGTCGTCGCGGAGGCCGGCTTCGCCGAGGCCGTGGCGTACGGCGACTTCACCGCCGAGGGCGGCGAGCAGGCGACGATCCAGCTGCTCGACGAGCACCCGGATCTGGACGGGATCTTCGTCGCCAACGACCTGATGGCGACCGCGACGCTGCGCGTGCTGTCGCAGCGCGGACGCCGGGTGCCGGACGACGTGTCGGTGGTCGGCTTCGACGACTCGGTGGTCGCGACGACGACCACGCCGCAGCTGACCACGGTCCGGCAGCCGGTCGAGAAGCTGGGCTCGCGCCTGGCCGAGCTGCTGCTGGCCAAGATCGGCGGCGCCGACCTGACCAGCCCGGAGATCTACAACACCGAACTCGTGGTGCGCGGCTCGGCCTAGGGTGGGTCGTTCTGGAAGGCGAACTGGACGCGGATCGACGAGTCCAGCGAGACGACCAGCGTGGTGTTCGACGGGTTCCACTTCTCCGGGACCAGGAACAGGCGGTTGTCGCCGACAACGAGCAGCCGCAGGCCGCGGTAGCGGTAGTTGAAGGTCTGGCCGGTGCTCGGCCGCAGCGCGGTCTCGTCGAGGCCGGGGGAGCGCAGCTGCAGCCGTTCCTTGGTGTCGAGGACGACCGCCGGGAACTGGCCGAGGTTCTGCGCGTCCGACTTGGCCAGGCCGCGGCCGGAGTACTCGGCGGTCGTCGCCGTGGCCCAGAACGCGCAGGTCGTGGTGACGACGCCGAGCAGCACGATCAGTACGACGGGCGCCCGGCGGTTGCCGAGCCGCGAGGCGGCGTACGAGAGGTAGCCGAGCGCGGCCGCGGCGACGCCGATCACGATCGGGACGACCAGCGCGTAGTACGCGACGTGGCCGATCACGGGGTAGAGGAACAGGCCGACGACGCCGAGCATCAGCAGGACGGCGGCGGCCGCGGCTGTTCGGCGTACGGTCAGCTCGGTGGGGTGAACCGCGTTGTGCAGCAGCAGACCGGCGACGGCCAGCAGTGTGAGGACCAGCAGCGGGACGAGCAACGGCTGCGGGCTGCGCATCACGTAGTCCTGCGTGCTGAGCCCGATCGTGTCGACGTCGATGCCGAAGTACGCGTACTGCGAGCGCGCGGAGACGTAGCCGAAGTAGAACAGCAGCGCGCTGACCAGCGTGACCGGCGCGACGATGCCGGCGGCGAAGCTGACCCAGCGTTCGAGCTGGGCGCGTTCCTCAGCCATCCGGGCTCGGCGAGTCGCCGGCCTCGACGGAGATCGTCAGCCCGCCGATCTGCAGGTAGTCGCTCTGGACCTTGCTGCAGACGGCGTCGGAGTCGCAGGTCACGTCGGCGTACACGTTGAGCACGGTCTGCCCCGGCCCGGCCTTCTCCAGCGCGAGGTAGCAACTGTCCGCGCCGCTGCCGAACTGGGTGCCCTCGACGCACGGCGGCCCGATCTCCGCGCAGTTGCCGGAACCGAACCGGACCACGGACTCGTCGGTCAGCTCGTACCGCACCGCCACGATCTCGACCCCGGACGGCAGCTCACCCGATCCCCAGGCGGGCGAGAAGCAGGCCTTGCCCTCGTCGTCGAACTCGACCTGACCGCCGACCGGCAGCTTCGCGTTCTTGATCGCCGGTTTGTTCTCCGGCGGCTGCGGCTTCTCCGGCTCGGTCGGCTCCACCGACGGCTCGTCGGTGCTCTCGGTCTGCACCGGAACGCTGGTGCCGCTGCTGTTGTCGTCGTCGCCGGCTTCGGTGCTGCTGCCGGCACACCCTGCCAGGCACAGCACTAGCAGAACCGTCGATGCCTTCGCCCATCGGGACATCAGCATCACCCCCACCCACCAGAGTGATCCGGGTAAGGCGTGTCGGCAACAGTTCGGACCTGGTTTGTTCACTCTCCGCTGCCGAACTCTGTTTCTGTAGTTCCGCCCGTGGTATTCCTCGTAGTGGACGAGGGGGGAGACCATGTCCGACCACGAGATCCGGATCGCGCTGGTGCTCAACGGAGGCGTCAGTCTGGCGGTCTGGATGGGCGGTGTCACGCACGAGCTCGACCTGATCCGGCGCGCGTCGGCCGACGGCCAGGCGCCACCGTCACAGCCGTACGACGAACAGCTGGCGCAACGCTGGCGCGAGCTCTGCCGCCGCGACGGCGAGCACCGCAAGCTCGTCGTCGACGTCATCGCGGGGACCAGCGCGGGCGGCCTGAACGGGTCGTTGCTGGCCACCGCCGTCTCGCACGGCTCGACGCTCGACCCCGGTGACGACGACGGCCCGTGGCTGCGGCAGAAGTGGGTCGGCCTCGGGTCGCTCGAGGTCGGCAAGCTGGTCCCGGCGGTCGGCAAACCGTCCACGTCGGTGCTCGACGGCGACTACTTCCTGACCGAGCTCAAGCAGTTGCTCAAGGGCGTCGCCGGGGGCGCGCCGACGACGGCGGCCGAGCCGGTGACGCTGTTCGTGACCGCGTCCGGGCTCGGGGTGCAGCAGTTCGAGGCCAAGGACGCGGCCGGGCAGCGGTTCGTCGTACCGGACCATCGGTACCTGTTCTGCTTCACCAGCGAGCAACGCGCCCTGTACGACGGCGCCACCCGCACGTTCTCGGTCGACCCGGTCAACGGGCTCAGCGACACCAAGCTGCTGGCCCGGGCCGCGCGGGCGTCGGCGTCGTTCCCGGTCGCGTTCGGGCCGGTGCTGGAGACGCCGAACATGGCGACCAACCCGCCGCGCCTGCAGCCCGGTGCGCACACCGGGTCGGGCGCCTGGCTGGTCGACGGCGGGGTGCTCGACAACGCGCCGTTCGGGCCGGTGCTCGACGTCGTGGCGCGGCGGCCGGTGACCGGCAAGGCGAGCCGTTACGTGCTGTACGTCGTACCGTCGTCGGGGATCGGGCTGGCCGCGACGAGGTTGCCCGAGGCAACCGAACCGGGCTGGCAGGTGGCCGCGCTGTCGGCCGTGCAGTTCCCGCGCGAGGTCGACTTCCGCTCCGACGTCGAGCAGCTGGAACGGCTGCTGCTCGAGGCGGACGCGTCCTGGTCGGACACCCAGCGGATGTACGACCGGTGCGCGCGGACCCCGGAGAACCGCGCCGCCCTGCACAAGGCCGCGGCGCTGCTGCAGCCGACGTACTCGCGTGGTCGTGCTGCCGGTGGGGTCTGGGAGGCGGTGACGGTCGCGTCGCCGGACCACTCGACGGTGCTCGACGCGGCGACGGCGCTGTCCGAGGCCGAGGTCGACGAGATCCTCGAAACCGACCATCCGTGGGTGCCCGGGCCGGACGGATCGACGGCGTTGCTCCGGGAGGACGCCGACGGGAATCCCTTGTGGCCTTGGGGAACGGGCGCGGCCGAGCGCGTCGTACGGCTGGTGCTGCGGTCGTTGCGGACGCAGATCGACAGCAGTGCGCCGGACGACCGCGAGGTGCTGGAGAAGTGGCTGAAGGCATCGAGTGACGCGTTGCTGAAGGTCCAGGCGGTCCGGGACGCGCTGGCTTCGGAGCTGGCGAAGGCCGACCTCGACCTGCGCCCGGCCGGTGGCGCTGAGGCGGTCGCGGTCGGGCTGAACGACATCTTCGAGGCGCTGCAGATCCAGCGCGCGCTCGGCGAGGAGTTCGCGACGCTGGTCGCGGCGGTCGGGCCGGTGATGGTGGAGACCGCGCTCGAGGTGGAGATCATCTCGCGCTGCACGTCGGCGCGGACGCCGCAGCAGCGCAGTGCGCCGTTCCAGTTCCTGCGGCTCGGACCGGACATCCCGCTGACGCTGCTCGACGAGCTGCCCGAGGGGTCGATCGCGAACGATCTGAAGGACCGGATCCTGTACGGCACGCAGGTCGGGCACTTCGGCGCGTTCGGGGCGGCCGAGTGGCGGCGCTGGGACTGGCTGATGGGCCGGCTGCACTGCGTCGCGCACCTCGGCGCGATGCTCGGCGCCGAACCGGACTGGATCCGCGAGACGCAGCGGCAGGTGCTGACGTCGGAGGGCTGGACGGCCGAGGAGCTGGCCGCGCAGGTGCGCCGGCTGGCCGAGGACTTCCCGGTCGACGCCGGGCTCGGTGCGCTGACCACGATGCGCGACGAGCTGAACGGGTCGAAGGCCGGCAAGGCGACGACGCGAGGGCTGGCGGACCGGCTGGTCGACGTGTCGGGCGGGCTGAACCCGAAGGTCGGCGACTGGGTGAAGGCGTCGGCGGCGCGCAAGAACGAGCCGCGGTCGTGGCTGCTGCGGGCGGTGCGGTGGTTCACCAAGCCGGCGCGGGAGACGGTGTGGAGCCGGCTGATCCGCAAGCCGGAGCTGCAGCCGGTACGGCGGCCGCTCGTGTTCGAGCCGTGGCTGCCGATCGCCGCGGCGGGTGTCGGCGTACTGCTGCTGGTGGTCGCTGGGCTGGTGAGCGCCGGCGGCGTACGGATCGTTGCCGCGCTGCTGTCCGGGGTGGTGCTGGCGCTGGCGGCGGTGCTGTTCGTGGTGTCTTGGTATGTCCGGCGGGCCCGGCAGCAGATCCGCCGCTGGATCGCTGCCCGGCTTCCGGAAATCAGTCCATCGTCACGAAATCGATGAGCTCCTCGACCCGGCCGAGCAGGGCGGGGTCGAGGTCGGCGAAGCTCTTCACCTTGGACAGGATGTGCTTCCAGGCCGCGGCGACGTCGGCCTGGTCGGTGGCCGGCCAGCCGAACGACTTCAGCACGCCCTTCTTCCAGTCCTCGCCGTACGGGATCTTCGGCCAGGCCGCGATCCCGACCGAGGACGGCTTAACCGCTTCCCAGATGTCGATGAACGGGTGCCCGACGACGAGCACGTGCCGGTTGTTCACCTGGGCCGCGATCTTCGACTCCTTCGAGCCCTCGACCAGGTGGTCGACCAGGACGCCGAGCCGCCGGCCCGGGCCGGGCTGGTAGCGGTTGACGATCGCGGGCAGGTCGTCGATGCCTTCCAGGTACTCGACGACGACGCCCTCGATCCGCAGGTCGTCACCCCAGACCCGCTCGACCAGCTCGGCGTCGTGCCGCCCTTCGACGTAGATCCGGCTGGCCCGCGCGACCCGCGCCCGGACACCCTCGACGGCGACCGACCCCGACGCGGTCTTGGTCTTCTTGGCCGGCCCCGCCTTCTTCGGCGCGACCAGACTCACCGGCTTCCCGTCGACCCAGAACCCCGGGCCCATCGGGTAGGTCCGGATCTTCCCGAACCGGTCCTCCAGGTCGACGACCCCGTGCTCCCACCGGACCACCGCCCCGACGAACCCCGACGTCGGCTCCTCGACGACCATGCCCTTCGCGAGCTCGACGTCGACGGTCCGCCCGTTCTTGGGCTTGCGCCAATCCCCGGCCAGCACGTCGTTCCCATACCTGTCAGCCACCTGCCAACCCTATGCGGCCACGAGTGCCTCACCCGTCAGCCACACGCCCCTAGAACGTCTGTACGGCGTGCGTCGCGCGGTCGGCGCGGTGCGGGAACGCGATCGTCAGACCGAGGTAGACCAGGAGGCCGGCGGCCAGGCCGACGACCCAGGAATAGTCGTACAGAGGTTGCAGGAACGGGATCAGCCCGTCCTCCGGGAAGGGACCGGAGCCGGGAGCCGAGTAGGCGCCGCCGACGGCGAGGACCGAGCCGACCAGGGTGGCGACGACCGCTCGCCAGTTCCAGCCGGCGTCGTACCAGTAGCGGCCGCGCGGCAGGTACAGGTCGGCGAGGAACAGGTTGGTGCGGTCGATCATCCAGTAGCCGGCGATCAGGACGCCGGCGACCGAGGCCAGCAGGCCGCCGTAGAAACCGAGCCAGGCGAAGATGTAGATGCTCGGGTCGGTCAGCAGCCGCCAGGGCTGGATCAGGACGCCGATCACGCCGGTCAGCAGGCCCGCCGTACGGAAGGTCAGCCAGCGCGGCAACGCGTTCGCGAAGTCGTACGACGGACTGACCACGTTCGCGGCCACGTTGCACGACATCGTCGCCAGGATCGCCATCACCAGGCCGACCGTGACGACGACTGGGTTCTCGAAGCGCCTGGTCAGCTCGACCGGGTCCCAGATCGCCGAGCCGTAGACGATCACCGTGCCCGAGGTGGTGACGATCGAGACCAGCGCGATGAACGACATCGTGGTCGGCAGCCCGATGATCTGCCCGATCACCTGCTGGCGCTGGCCGGCGCCGAACCGGGT
The DNA here is from genome assembly GCF_040681455.1 of Kribbella sp. NPDC051770. NCBI lineage: Bacteria > Bacillati > Actinomycetota > Actinomycetes > Propionibacteriales > Kribbellaceae > Kribbella > Kribbella sp. NPDC051770. Next base: position 129,333 of record NZ_JBFAYT010000009.1, read on the forward strand.
GAAGTCCGGCATGTTCAGCGACAGCGTGGCCCAGAACGCGATCATCCCCATCAGCGCCGGCGCGAAGATCTTCCAGAAGTCCGCGTCCCAGCCGAGCGTGGACGGCTGCGACAGGATCGGGCCGGGCCCGCCGGCCTTGACCAGGATCGCGATCATCAGCGCCAGGAACGCGACCGTGACCAGCGGCGCCGCCCAGTTCTCGAACCGGCGCAACCCCTCGATCCCGCGCCAGATCAGCCACATCTGCAGCAGCCAGAAGAACGCGAAGCTCAGCCACAGCGTCCACGGGTGCCCGCCGACCGACGCGGCGTCCCGCCAGCCCGAGCCGGCCAGCTCACCGACGATGACGTGGATCGCCTGCCCGCCGATCCAGGTCTGGATTCCGAACCAGCCGCAGGCGACGAAGGCCCGCAGCAGCGCCGGGAAGTTGGCGCCGCGGACGCCGTAGAAGGCGCGCGCGAAGACCGGGAACGGGATCCCGTACTTGGTCCCGGCGTGGCTGTTCAGCAGCAGCGGGACGAGCACGATCAGGTTCCCCAGCGTGATGGTGAGGAAGGCCTGCAGCCAGTTCATCCCGAGCGCGACCAGCCCGGACGCGAGCAGGTAGCTGGGGATGTTGTGCGCCATCCCCATCCACAGCGCGGCGTAGTTGTACGTCGTCCACTTGCGCTCCGCGATCCGCGTCGGCGCGAGCTCCTCGTTGCCGTACCGGCTCTGCGTGACCACGCTCGGGTCGGCGAGCTCGACCCGGCCGTCCGGGTGATCGAGCTGATCGGTGTTGACCATTGGTGCCACCCCATCCCGTCGATGCCTCGCAACAACGTGCGGGACGAGATGTCACCGTGTCAACGGATCACCACGATCAGTGCTCGGGTCCCAGCAACGGCAGCGTCGGCCGGCGCGGTGCACCGAGTACGCCGTACCCGCGGCGGATCGCCTGCTCCAGGTGCTCGACCGGCCAGGGCCAGTCGTCGGTGTGCTTCAGCGCGTCGTCGAGCGACGTCCCGCCGTGGTGCAGCCCGGAGATCGTGTTCGCGACCGTGCCGAGGTCGCCGGCCTGGTTGCGGACGTACTCCGGGTCGACCACCGCGCCGTGGCCCGGGACGACCTTCGAGTCCGCGCCGAACAGCCCGATCACCCGGTCCAGCGTCTCCGGCCACTCCAGCGGGTACGAGTCGTCGCCGTACGCCGGGGGAGCGGACTCCTCGACCAGGTCGCCGACGAAGAACACGTCCACGTCCGGGACGACGACCACGACGTCGCCGTCGGTGTGCGCGTTGCCCAGGTGCAGCAGCTCGACCCGGCGGCCGCCCAGGTCGATCACCTTGGCCACCGCGAAGGTGTTGTCAACGGCAACCAGTTCGGTGGCGGCGACCTCGGCCAGCACCTCGGCCGGGACGTCCGGGTACGCCGGGTCGGTGCCCGGGTGGTCGCGGTAGTGCTCCTGCAGCGCCGGCCCGCGCTCGGCCAGCGCGGCCGCGGCGTTCTCGTGCGCGTAGCTCGCGGCCTCGGTGAAGGTGGCGTTGCCGAAGGTGTGGTCGAAGTGCGCGTGCGTGTTCACGACCCACTTCACCGGCTGGTCGGTCAGCTCGCGGATCTCGGCCAGCACCTGCTCGGCCTGCGCGGTCGAGGCCCGCGGATCGATCACCAGGGCGCCGTCGTCGCCGACGACCAGCCCGACGTTCAGGTCCCACTCGCGATACCGGCGGACCCAGCATCGATCACCCAGCTCGGTCCACTCACTCATGGCACCGACCTTAGCCGCGGGCTCAGCGGGTCAGTACGTCGCCCTGCTGCACGTCGGACTTGTCCAGCCCCTTCAGCAGCAGCCCGACGTTGTCGCCGGCGACCGCCTGCTTGCTCGTCTTGCGGAACATCTCGATCCCGGTCACGACGGCCCGCCGGACCTCGGCGCCGCCGCGCTGGATCACGACCTCCTCGTTCACGTGCAGCACCCCGGACAGCACCCGTCCGGTGACCACCGTGCCGCGGCCCGTGATCGAGAACACGTCCTCGACCCGGAGCTCGAACGAGGCGCCGCCGGGCACGGCGTCCTGCACCCGCGGCGCACCCGCCGGTACGACGTCCTGCGGCCGCTCGTCGTTCTTCCAGAACTTCCATCCCATGCCCGGGAGCCTAGGCCCTGGCCGGTTCCGGCAAACGATATCCACCGGCTGGAAAGGGGCTTGTAGGCCACGATCGGCGCGCTTAGGGTCGCCTAGGCGGTGCAACAGATCCGATCTCTGAAGGGCAGGCAGCGTGACGACACGACGGGCACTGGTGGTCCGGGGCGGCTGGGAAGGTCATCTCCCGGTCGAGGCGACCGAGCTGTTCATCCCCTTCCTGCGCGACAACGACTTCGAGGTGACGGTCTCCGACAGCACGTCGGCGTACCTCGACCTGGACGGCACCGACCTGGTGCTGCAGTGCATCAGCATGGGTGAGATCACCAACGAGGAGGCCAAGGGCCTGGAAGCGGCCGTTCGGGCCGGGACCGGTCTGGCCGGCTGGCACGGCGGCATCGTCGACTCGTTCCGCAGCAACGCCGACTACAGCTTCATGACCGGCGGCCAGTTCGTCTCGCACCCGGGCGGTTTCGTCGACCACCGGATCGAGGTGGTCGCCGAGCACCCGATCGTCGAGGGCATCGAGCACTTCGACCTGCACACCGAGCAGTACTACGTGCACGCCGACCCGACCAACAACGTGCTGGCCACCACGACCTTCCGGGCGCACCCGGACTACCCGTGGATCGAGGGCGCGACGATGCCGGCGGTCTGGACCCGCACCTGGGGCGACGGCAAGGTCTTCGTCTGTACGCCGGGCCACAGCCTCGCCGACCTGGACACCCCCGAGGTCCGCACGATCATCGAGCGGGGGCTGCTGTGGGCGAGCAAGTGACGCGCGTCGGCATTGTCGGGACCGGTGTGATCAGCGGCACCTACCTGGACCACCTGGCCAAGCTGCCGGGCGTCGAGGTCGCCGCGGTCGCCGACCTGGACGTCGCGCGGGCGCAGACCGTCGCGGACGCGCACCCCGGCGTCCGGGCGCTGTCATCGGACGACCTGATGGCCGACCCGGACGTCGAGATCGTGCTCAACCTGACCATCCCGGCCGCGCACGCGCCGGTGCACCGGGCCGCGCTCGAGGCCGGCAAGCACACGTACGGCGAGAAGCCGCTGGCCGTCGACCGGGCCGAGGCCAAGCCGCTGCTCGAGCTCGCCGAGGCGAAGGGGCTGCGGATCGGCTGCGCGCCGGACACCGTGCTCGGCACCGGCACCCAGACCGCACGGGCCGTCATCGACCGCGGCGACATCGGCGTACCGACGGCGGCCAGTGCGTCGTTCGTCACGCCCGGGCACGAGCTGTGGCACCCGGCGCCGGAGTTCTACTACCAGCCCGGCGGCGGTCCGCTGCTCGACATGGGCCCGTACTACGTGACCAGCCTGGTCACGCTGCTCGGCCCGGTCCGCCGGGTCACCGGGCGCGCGGGCCGGTCGCAGGACGAGCGCAAGGTGCACAGCGGGCCGCGGGCCGGCGAGACCTTCCCGGTCGACGTCCCGACGCACGTCACCGGCATCCTCGAGCACGAGTCGGGCGCGCTGACCACCGTGCTGATGTCGTTCGACGTCTGGGCCGCCCGGCTGCCCCGGATCGAGATCTACGGCACCGACGGCAGCCTGTCCGTGCCCGACCCGAACGCGTTCGACGGCGCGGTCGAGATCGCCACCTCGGCCCAGCGCGAGTGGACCGAGGTCCCGGTGGCCGGCGGGTACGCCGGGGCGGGGCGCGGTGTCGGGGTTGCTGACCTGGCGCGCGCGATCCGGACCGGGGGGCCGCACCGCGCCGACGGCGCGCTGGCCTTCCACGTGCTCGACGTCCTGGAGTCGCTGCTCGAGGCGGCGGCCAAGGACCAGCCGGTGGACGTCACCAGCACGGTCGAGCGACCGGCCGCAGTACCGTTGGGAGCCTCGCCCGAAACTGCCTGAGGCGCAAACCTCTGTCGCGGGTCGGTAGACTGGCACTCGGACTGTCTGAGTGCCAGTCGGGTTGCTGACCGCGGATGCTGAGAGAGGGTGGTGCGGGTGCTGGACGAGCGCAAACTGGACGTGCTCCGGGCCATCGTCGAGGACTACGTGGCCACCCACGAGCCCGTCGGCTCCAAGACCCTGGTCGACCGGCACAACCTCGGCGTCTCCCCGGCCACCGTGCGCAACGACATGGCCGCGCTGGAGGAGGAGGGGTACATCACCCAGCCGCACACCAGCGCCGGCCGGATCCCGACCGACGCCGGGTACCGGCTGTTCGTCGACAAGCTGAGCACGGTCAAGACGCTGTCCGCGGCCGAGAAGAAGGCGATCTCGTCGTTCCTCGGCGGCGCGGTCGACCTCGACGACGTCGTCCGGCGGACGGTCCGGCTGCTGGCGCAGATCACCCGGCAGGTCGCGATCGTGCAGTACCCGACGCTGATCCGGTCCAGCGTGCGGCACGTCGAGGTCGTCACGATGACCCCGCGGCGGCTGCTGCTGGTGCTGATCACCAGCACCGGCCGGGTCGAGCAGCGGATCGTCGAGGCACACGCCGACGTCGACGAGCAGCTCGTCGCCGACCTGCGCTCCCGGCTGAACTCCGCGCTCACCGGCCAGCGGCTGACCGACGCCACCACCGCGCTGACCGGCGTCGCCGAGACCTTCCCGCCCGCCGACCGGCCGTTCGTCGCGGCCATCGTGACGACGCTGCTGGAGGCCTTCACCGACGAGGGCGAGCAGCGGATCGCGGTCGGCGGCGCGGCCAACCTGACCCGGTACGGCGACGACTTCGAGCGGAACGTGAAACCCGTGCTCGAGGCGCTCGAGGAGCACGTGATCCTGCTCAAGCTGCTCGGCGAGGCGACCCACCCGCAGACCCTCACGGTCCGGATCGGGCACGAGAACCCGTACGAGGAGCTGGCCACCACCTCGGTGGTCGCCACCGGGTACGGCTCCAAGTCGGAGGCGCTGGCCACCCTCGGCATCGTCGGCCCGACCCACATGGACTACCCCAGCACGATGGGCGCCGTGCGCGCCGTCGCGCGCTACGTCAGCCAGATCCTGGCCGACTCATGACCACTTCGAGTTTCCCCTACCTCTGGTCTGGAGTATGAGCACCGATTACTACGCCGTCCTCGGCGTCAGCCGTGACGCGTCCCAGGACGAGATCAAGAAGGCCTACCGCAAGCTGGCCCGCCAGTACCACCCCGACGTCAACGACTCCGAGGACGCGCACGCCAAGTTCCAGGAGATCGGCCGCGCGTTCCAGGTGCTGAGCGACCCGCAGAAGAAGCAGGTCCACGATCTCGGCGGCGACCCGTTCGCGAGCGCCGGCCCGGGTGGCGCGGGCGCCGGCTTCGGCCAGGCGTTCACCTTCACCGACATCATGGACGCCTTCTTCGGGCAGACCGGCGGCGCGACCCGCGGGCCGCGCCCGCGGACCAGGCGCGGCCAGGACGCGCTGATCCCGCTCCGGATCGACCTGAGCGAGGCCGCGTTCGGTACGACGCGGGAGCTGAAGGTCGACACCGCGGTGCTCTGCCCGACCTGTTCGGGGTCGGGCGCGGCGGCGGGCTCCGAGCCGGTCACCTGCGAGGTCTGCCACGGCCGTGGTGAGGTCACGCACACGCAGCGTTCGTTCCTCGGCGAGGTGCGCACGATGCGCCCGTGCCCGAACTGCCGCGGCTTCGGGACCACCATCCCGAGCCCGTGCGTCGAGTGCTCCGGCGACGGGCGGGTGCGCTCCCGGCGTACGGTCACGGTGAAGATCCCCGGCGGTGTCGACAGCGGCACCCGCGTCCAGCTGTCCGGCCAGGGCGAGGTCGGCCCCGGCGGCGGCCCGGCCGGCGACCTGTACGTCGAGATCGAGGTCGAGCCGCACGACATCTTCAGCCGCAACGGCGACGACCTGCACTGCACGGTCACGCTGCCGATGACGGCCGCCGCGCTCGGTACGACGATCGACCTGCCGACGCTGGAGGGCGAGACCACGCCGCTGGAGATCCGCCCCGGCACGCAGTCCGGTACGGCGATGACGCTCACCGCCCGCGGCGTCCCGCGCCTGCGGCACGCCGGCCGCGGCGACCTGATCGTCCAGATCATCGTCGAGACCCCGACGAAGATCGACGACCACCAGGCCCAGCTGCTCCGCGACCTGGCCGCCTCCCGCGGCGAGGAGCGCCCCCAGGGCCAGGTCCAAGCCACCCACAAGGGCGTCTTCGGCCGCCTCCGAGACGCCTTCGGCGCCCACTGAGCCGGCGATGGGCCTGCCGGTCTTTCACCTCACCGAACTGAGTGGGGAAGAGCTGTTCCTGGACGGTCCGGAGGGGCGGCACGCTGCTGTCGTCCGCCGGATCACCTCCGGTGAGCGGGTTCGGCTGACCGACGGGGTCGGGAGCTTCGCCGAAGGTGCCGTGGTCGCCTCCTCCAAGGCCGGGATCACCGTCGCGGTCGATCGGCGGGGGAGCGTGCCGGCGCCGGCGCCGCGGCTGGTCGTCGTACAGGCTCTGCCGAAGGGGGAGCGGGCTGAGCTCGCGGTCGAGATGCTGACCGAGGTCGGCGTGGACCTGATCGTGCCGTGGAACGCCGAGCGCAGTCAGTTCCGGGCCAACCCCGAGCGCGTCGAGAAGACGCTCACCAAGTGGCGGGCCTGGGCGTTCGAGGCGAGCAAGCAGTCGCGGCGGAGCTGGTTCTGCGAGGTGGCGCCGATCGCCTCGACCGGCGACGTCGCCTCGCTGGTCGAGCACGCGGAGCTCGCCGCGATCCTGCACGAGGAGGCGAGCACCCCGCTCGCGGCGATCACCCCGCCGGCGACCGGTGACGTGGTGATCGTCGTCGGGCCGGAGGGTGGGATCTCCGACGCCGAACTGAAGACCTTCGCAGCCGAGCCGGTCCTGCTCGGCGAAACCGTGCTCAGGACATCGACGGCAGGCGTCGCCGCGGCGTCCGTCCTGCTGGCTGGATCTCGTTGGAGGACCGCGCTTTGAGCTCGATGGACTGGCTGGAGTGGCACTCCTCGTACGAGGACGAGGCGTCGCCGTTGAGCCGCCGGCTGGCGTCGGTGCAGCGCGCGATCCGCGACCGGCTCGACGCCGACCCCGACGGCACCTTCACGGTGGTCAGCGCCTGCGCCGGCCAGGGGCGTGACCTGATCGAGGTGCTCGCCACCCACCCGGCCCGCGGCCGCGTCACCGCCCGCCTGGTCGAGCTCGACCACCGCAACGCCGGTCTCGCCCGCGCGGCGGCGACGGTCAACGGCCTGACCGGCGTCGAGGTCGTCGAGGCCGACGCCGGCCGGACCGCCGCCTACGCCGGCGCCGTACCGGCCGACCTGCTGCTGTTCTGCGGCGTCTTCGGCAACATCTCCGACGCCGACGTCGAGAACACCATCATGGCCCTCCCGCAGTTCTGCGCGCCCGGCGCGACGGTGATCTGGACCCGCACCCGCGAGGAGCCCAACCTCTGCCCGGCCATCCGTGAATGGTTCACCACCGCGGGCTTCGAGGAGCTCTCGTACGACGCCCCCGACGACGTCCGCTGGTCGGTCGGCGTCAACCGCTTCACCGGCGCCCCGCGGCCGCTGGACGCGGACCGCAAGCTCTTCGACTTCGTCCGCAGCCCCGACGCCAACTCGATCTAGCCGGCCTACTTCACCACCAGCGTCTTCGTGTCGGTCGACGTCTGCCGCCCGTCCTCGGCCGACACCTCGAAGACCTCCAGCGTGTAGCGCCCGGCCGGCAGCTTGTCGACGACGAACGTGTAGTCGCTGAACTTGAACGCCTCCTGCGTCATCGCCGTCCCCTCGTCGACGACGCGGCGGTTGCTGGCCGACGTGATCCGCCAGTTCAGCTGCGCCTCGTTCACCGCCGCGACCCCGGTGACCTTGAACGGTGTCGAGAGCACCGCGTCGTTCTCCGGTGCGGTGATCCAGATCAGCGCCTGGACGTCGAGCGCCTGCGCGCGGCCGAGCGGCTGCTGGGTGATGTCGGTCCCGAAGACCTGCGCGACCGGCCGCCCCTGCAGCGTCAGCTGCACCGGCACGCTCGCGCCGCTCGCGCCCTGCACGGTGTAGACCAGCTGCTGCAGCGCCAGGTTCGCGACCTCGGGGTCGAGCCGCGTCTTCGGCAGCGCCTTGAAGTCGACCGTCGTCAGCGAACCGGTCTGCCGGACCTCCGACACCCGCGCACCGACCCACGGCGAGCTGTAGTCGGGGTCGGTCGACTTGCCCGACGTCATCAGCTGCAGCGCGGCGTACGCCGGCCGCCCCTTGAACGGCGCGAACGTCCGGTACAGCTTCACGCCCGCGCCGGTCTTGCTGCCGTCCGTCGCGCCGAGCCAGTACACCGGCACCGCGCCCGAGCTCTCCGGCTCGAGCTTCCCGGCCTGCGTCGGCTTCACCTTCGGCGTACCGGGGTCGGTCGGTGCGTACGCCGACGGCGACGGCAGCGTGGCCGACGGCTTCGGGCTCTGCGGCGTACCGGTCGCGCTGGCGGTTGTGTCCGGCGCGCCCGCGACCTCGCTGTCCCCGGCCTGCCGGTTCTCCCCGTTCAGTACGGCGAACGCCCCGATCGCGGCCGCGGTCCCGACCACGGCCGCCCCGGCGGTGAGCACCCACGGCCGCCGGTTCACCGGCTTGCGCGCGGTGCTGACCCGGGCCTGGATCTCGTGCAGCCCGTCGGCGGGTTCGATCCGGTCGGCCTCGCTGTGCAGGGCCCGCCGCATCAGCTCGTCGAACTCGTTGTTCGGTTGGTCGTTCATGCGCTCTGCTCCAGGACCTGGCGCAGCGACTTGGTCGCCCGCGCGGCATGACTCTTCACCGATCCGCGGCTGATCCCCATCGTCTCGGCGATCTCCGCCTCGGACAGGTCGCCGTAGTACCGCAGCACCATCACCGTGCGCTGCTTCTCCGGCAGCGTGCGCATCGCCTCGATCACCCGGTCGGTCTCGGCGGTCCGCAGTACGGCCGCCTCCGCGCTCGGTTCGTCGGGCAGCGAGCGTGGCATGTGCTTGTCGACGACCACCAGGTGCCGCTGCCGGGAGCGGCAGCGGTTCACCACGGCGGTCCGCAGGTACGCCAGCGCCTTGTGCGGGTCGCGCAGCCGGTGCCAGCGGGCGTGCATCGCCACGAAGGCGTCCTGCACGATCTCCTCCGCCGTCCCCCGGTCACGCAGCAGCAGGGCGCCGAGGCGGACCAACGACGTGTAGTGCGCCGTGTAGACAGCCGTCAGCGCCTCGTCGGCACTCCACGAGGACTCCTGAGCCACTGACTCGTCATACACCACGGCAGGTTGCGCCACATGACGATGACGCGTCGGCGGTGTCCCAGGTTGACAACCGTCGGAAAGTTCGGCCTCATTCTGTGACCTACGCCGCATTCAGGAGCCCCCATGAAGCAGCACGGGAACCAGCACTGGTCGCACCATCCCGTACGCCGGCCTCGGCCCGACCCTGCACTCGGCCTACCTGAACCCCGAGGTTCAGCGTGCCCACTGTATGGCCAACCCGTACGCGAGCGGTGAGGACAACCTGCGGGTCAACGCCGAGTACGTCCTCGACCAACTGCGGCGGGCGGCCACGGACGGTGACACGCTGCGGCACCTCGGCGCCGCCGTGCACGCGGTACAGGACAGCTACAGCGGAGCACATACCTGGCGAGACTACGCGGTGTACGCAGGTGACCCGACTGCAGCCGTCAGCGCACTCCACGTGTTCGCGCTGTTCGGCTCCACCCATCACAGCGAGTTCGACAAGCCCCCGGCCGGCTCCGGTACGGCGCGGGCCGCGGTCGAGGCGACGTACCGGATCCTGGCGGCGTACGAGGAGGCTCGCGGCGACCCGAGCCGCGCTGACGCGGTGCTGCGGGCGGCCGTCGAGCCGCTGTTCCGGGCGGCCACGGGCGGCGTACGGGTGTGTCTGCGGGCCGACGAGCGGTGGCGTGCCGAGCGCGACGACCGGCTTGAACTGGACAAAACCCCTGGTCAGCGCGCATCCCCCGGGTGATCGCGGGTTTTATCGAGTGAGTGTGTCGGAGCGTACGGCTAGCATGGACAAGGTCATCGTCACCAGGCACCAGGAGGAAAGGCTGTCCAGGCCACGCAGTATCGAGCCGTCGCACCAGGGTGCGGCGCGCGCCGGCGGCAACGAGCCGCCCAAGGCGTCCCACAAGATCGTCGTGCCGAACAGCATCGACATGGTGGCGCTGCTCGGAGCCCGGGACGAGTTCCTCCGGATCATCGAGAAGGAGTTCGCGGCCGACATCATGGTCCGCGGCAACGAGATCACGATGAACGGTGAGCCGGCCGAGCTGGCTCTGGCCGAGCGGCTGGTCGACGAGCTGATCGCCGTCGTCCGGACCGGTCACGGGCTGACCGCCGACTCGGTCGAGCGCAGCATCGCGATGATCAAGGCCGAGACCGTCGAGAGCCCGGCCGACGTGCTGACCCAGAACATCCTGTCCAGCCGCGGCCGGACGATCCGCCCGAAGACGCTGAACCAGAAGCGCTACGTGGACGCGATCGACAAGAACACGATCGTGTTCGGCATCGGCCCGGCCGGTACCGGCAAGACCTACCTGGCGGTCGCCAAGGCGGTCCAGGCGCTGCAGGCCAAGGAGGTCAACCGGATCATCCTGACCCGGCCGGCCGTCGAGGCCGGTGAGCGGCTCGGCTTCCTGCCCGGCACGCTGTCGGAGAAGATCGACCCGTACCTGCGGCCGCTGTACGACGCGCTGCACGACATGCTCGACCCGGAGTCGATCCCGCGGCTGATGACGGCCGGCACGATCGAGATCGCGCCGCTGGCCTACATGCGCGGCCGGACCCTGAACGACGCGTACATCATTCTCGACGAGGCGCAGAACACCTCGCCCGAGCAGATGAAGATGTTCCTCACCCGGCTCGGCTTCGGCTCCAAGATGGTGGTCACCGGTGACGTCACCCAGGTCGACCTGCCGACCGGGACGAACTCGGGGCTGCGGGTCGTGCAGGACATCCTGGAAGGCGTCCAGGACCTGACGTTCTGCCGGCTCACGTCGCACGACGTGGTCCGGCACAAGCTGGTCGGCCGGATCGTGTCGGCCTACGAAAACTACGAAGGCAGCGCTGAACCGAACCGATGAACGTCGAGGTCAACAACGAGTCCGGCGTGGAGATCGACGCCCACGGACTGATGCGGCTGAGCCGCTTCGTGATGTCGAGCCTGCGCCTGCACCCCGAGTGCGAGCTGTCGATCAAGCTGGTCGACGAGGACACGATGGCGCGCTACCACGTCGAGTTCCTGGACCTGCCCGGTCCGACCGACGTGATGTCGTGGCCGATGGACGAGCTGCGTCCGGGCAGCGACTCCGACGACTCCGAGCCGCCGCTCGGGCACCTGGGTGACATCGCCCTGTGCCCGACGGTGGCCGCGGCCCAGGGCGCGAAGGCCGGCCACGGGACGTGGGCTGAGCTGGAGCTGCTGACCGTGCACGGCATCCTGCACCTGCTCGGGTACGACCACGCCGAACCGGCCGAGAAGGCGGAGATGTGGGAAGTCCAGGGCCGGCTGCTGGAAGCCTGGCGCGCGCCGGGAAACCGGCTCGGCGAGGAGTGACGTCGCGGTGAGCTCCCAGGACGCTGTCCTGCTGGTGGTGGCCGCGGCACTCGTGCTGCTCGCCGGCGTCTTCGCCGGCGCCGAGGCGGCCATCTCGGCGTACTCGAAGGTCCGGGCCAACGAGCAGGTCGAGCAGGGCAACCTGCGCGCGGTCCGGCTGCGCGACCTGCTGACCGACGCCCCGCGCTACCTGAACACTTTGCTGCTGGTCCGGCTGACCTGCGAGATCACGGCGATCGTGCTGGTCACCCAGGCGCTGTCCAACATCTTCACGGTGACCTGGGAGCACATCCTGATCACCGCGGTGGTGATGGTGGTGGTCTCGTACGTGATCATCGGCGTCGCCCCGCGCACGCTCGGCCGGCAGCACTCGGACCGGTTCGCGATGCTCTCGGCCGGCCCGATCATGGCGCTGACCACGGTGCTCGGCCCGATCCCGAAGCTGCTGATCCTGATCGGCAACGCGCTCACCCCCGGCAAGGGGTTCGCGGCCGGCCCGTTCGCGACCGAGTCCGAGTTGCGGGCGCTGGTCGACCTGGCCGAGAAGTCCGCGGTGATCGAGGCCGACGAGCGGCAGATGATCCACTCGGTCTTCGAGCTCGGTGACACGATCGTGCGCGAGGTGATGGTGCCGCGCACCGACATGGTCTACATCGAGCGGCACAAGAAGCTGCGCCAGCTGACCTCGCTGGCGCTGCGCTCGGGGTACTCGCGGATCCCCGTGGTCGGGGAGTCGCTGGACGACATCCTCGGCGTGGTCTACCTCAAGGACGTGATGCGCCGCGTCTACGACAACGCCCAGTCGGAGTCGACCGAGCGGGTCGAGTCGGTGATGCGGCCGTGCATGTACGTCCCGGACAGCAAGCCGGTCGACCAGCTGCTGCGCGAGATGCAGGCGGCCCGGATGCACGTCGCGATGGTCGTCGACGAGTACGGCGGGACCGCCGGCCTGGTCACCATCGAGGACATCCTGGAGGAGATCGTCGGCGAGATCACCGACGAGTACGACGAGGCCCCGGAGGCGGTGCAGGCGCTGTCCGACGGCGCCTACCGGCTGTCCAGCCGGTACCCGATCGACGAGCTCGGTGAGCTGTTCGGGCTGCCGCTGGACGACGACGACGTGGACACCGTCGGTGGGCTGATGGCCAAGCTGCTCGGCAAGGTGCCGATCCCGGGCGCGCAGGTCGAGATCGAGGGCCTGTCCCTCACCGCGGAACGGCCGTCCGGCCGCCGCAACCAGATCGGCACGGTGCTGGTCCGGCGGATCGACGTCGCCGAGCAGCCGCAGGACAGCAGTCACCAGACTGCCTGAAACCCTTTGGAGCCTTCCGTTGCCCGCTGACCTCTCCGACGAGGACACCAAACTGGTCACCCTGGCCCGTGCCGCCCGCGCGCGGACCCGGGCGGCCGAGGGTGCCGCCGTCCGTGACACCGACGGCCGGACGTACGCTGCCTGTACCGTCCAGCTCGACACCGTGCTGTTGTCCGCGCTCCAGCTGGCCACGGCGATGGCGGTGTCGTCCGGGGTCAAGGGGCTCGAGGCCGCCGCGGTGGTCACCGACGGCGAGCAGGTCGACGTCGAGGTGGTCCGGTACTTCGGTGGCGCCGCGCTGCCCGTAGTCGTTGCTGATGGCAACGGAGAGGTTCGAGATGTCGTCCACACCTGAGGAGTTCCGCTCCGGGTTCGCCTGTTTCGTCGGGCGGCCGAACGCGGGCAAGTCGACGCTGACCAACGCGCTGGTCGGCAAGAAGATCGTGATCACCTCGTCCAAGCCGCAGACCACCCGGCACGCGGTCCGCGGGATCGTGCACCGCGACGACGCGCAGCTGATCCTGGTCGACACCCCCGGGCTGCACAAGCCGCGGACGCTGCTCGGTGAGCGGCTGAACGACATCGTGAAGACCACCTGGGCCGAGGTCGACGTGATCGCGGTCTGCCTGCCGGCCAGCGACCGGATCGGGCCGGGCGACCGGTTCCTGGTCGGCGAGGCCGCGAAGGTCGCCAAGACCCCGAAGGTCGCGCTGGCCACGAAGTCCGACCTGGTCAGCCCGGAGCGGATGGTCGAGCACCTCGGGCAGATCGCCGAGCTGGGCCAGGCGTACGGGATCGAGTGGGCGGCGATCGTGCCGGTGTCGGCGGTCGACGGCTTCCAGGTGGATACCGTCGCCGACGAGCTGGTCAAGCTGCTGCCGACCGGCCTGCCGCTGTACCCCGACGGCGACGTCACCGACGAGCCCGAGGAGATCCTGGTCGGCGAGCTGATCCGTGAGGCGGCGCTGGAGGGTGTGCGCGACGAGCTGCCGCACTCGATCGCGGTCACCATCGACGAGATGATGCTGCGCGAGGGCCGTCCCGAGGACAAGCCGCTGCTGGACGTCTACGCGAACCTGTACCTGGAGCGGGACAGCCAGAAGGGCATCGTGATCGGCCACAAGGGCGCGCGGTTGCGTGAGGTCGGCGCGAACGCACGGCGCCAGATCGAGGCGCTGCTGGGGACGCCGGTGTACCTGGACCTGCACGTGAAGATCGCCAAGAACTGGCAGACCGACGCGAAGCACCTGAAGAAGCTCGGTTTCTGACAGTGAGTCTGCTCAACCCTGCTTTCGAGTCGTTGTCCGGCGCGCACTCGTCGGTGGCCGAGGTGCTCGGGAACGTTCGGGTCTACCCCGCGGACATGGCGCCGTTTCTCGGGCTGCCGGACGCCGCGACCCCGCAGGACTGGGCCGACGCCGCCGAGCTGATCGGCCCCGGCCGCGTGGTCGCGATCAAGCATCCCGACCTCGTCGTCCCCGAATCCTTCACGGTCGACGCCGCGATCGACCTCGTCCAGTTCGTCGCGCCACCGGGCCTCGGCGCGGCCGACCCCGAGCTCGTCGAGCTCGGGCCGGCCGACGTACCGGAGATGCTCGACCTCGTCGCCCGCACCGATCCCGGCCCGTTCCGCAAGCGCACGGTCGAGCTCGGCCGCTACCTCGGCCTGCGCGAGAACGGCGTCCTGATCGCGATGGCCGGCGAGCGCTACCGCATCTCTGGCCACACCGAGATCAGCGCTGTCTGCACGCACCCCGACCACCGCGGCCGCGGGCTGGCCACCCGCCTGATCCGCGCCGTCGCGGCCGGGATCGAGCAGCGCGGCGACCGGCCCTTCCTGCACACCGGTACGGCGAACCGGTCCGCGATCCGTGTCTACGAACACCTCGGCTTCACCGTCAGCAACCGCACGAAGGTCACGGTCCTGCAGGTCGCCTGACCACCAGCGCCTCGCTCAGCGGCTTGCGCTCCAGCACGGGTACCTCGCAGTCGTCCGCGGGGTAGCCGATCGGGAACAGGATGTACGGCCGTTCCGTCCGTGGCCGGTCCAGCAGCTTGGTCAGGAAGTTCATCGGGTTCGGCGTGTGCGTGAGCGTCGCCAATCCCATCCGGTGCAGCGTCGCCAGGAACAGCCCGCACGCGATCCCGATGCTCTCCGACACGTAGTAGTTCTTCCGCAGCCCGCCGTCCGCGGTCGGCGTGTGCTTCTGCGCGAACACCACCACCAGCCAGGGAGCGGTCTCCAGGAACTCCTTGTGCTCGTCGGTCTCCAGCCGGTCCAGCGCCGCGTGCCACTCAGGCAGCTCACGGTCGTGGTAGAACCGCCGTTCCTCCTCCTCGGCCGCTGCCCGGACCGCCCGCTTCAGCTTCGGATCGCTGGTCGCCACGAACGTCCACGGCTGCTGGTGCGCGCCGCTCGGCGCGGTGTTCGCGGCCTGGACGGCGATCTCGATCGCGCGCTGTGGCACCGGGTCGGGCGAGAACCAGCGCACCGAGCGCCGCCGGTCCAGCTCCTGGTAGAACTCCTCGCCGCGCCGCAGCCCCTCGTCGATCGGCAGCCGCGGTACGGCGTACGGGACGAACGGGTGGCGGTGCTCTCGCGACGACATGCCATCACCGTGGCACGGGCTCGACCGATGAGTCGAGCTTGGAAAACTCAAGCGACCCATATGCTCAGCTCATGAGTCTGCCCAACGTCTCACCCCGCCAGCTCGAGTACCTGGTGGCGATCGCCGAGACCGGCGGCATCACCGCGGCGGCCGCGCGCTGCCACGTCTCGCAGTCGGCGGTGTCCCTGGCGGTCGGCGAGCTGGAACGCGCGCTGGAGGTGCGCCTGGTGCTGCGCGGTTCCCGGCGGGGCACCCGGCTGACCGCGGCCGGGCAGCAGGTCGTGGTCGACGGCCGTAAGGTCCTCGCGGCGCTGACCGAGCTGGGCACCGGCGCCCGGAGTCTCGGCCAGGAGGTCGCGGGCCGGCTGGTGGTCGGCTGCTACGCGCCGATCGCGCCGTTCCACCTGCCGGCGGCGATCGCCGGTTTCGGCGCGGTCCAGCCGGCGGTGACGATCGAGTTCGCCGAGGGCACGCTGACCGAGGTGCAGGAGTCGCTGCTCGACGGACGCAGCGAGCTGGCGTTCCTCTACCAGCAGGATCTGCTGCCCGGGATCGAGGTCGAGGTGCTGCACGACCGGCCGCCGTCGGTGCTGCTGCCGGCCGGTCACCGCCTGCGCCGCCGCCGGAAGGTCGGGCTCGCGGACTTGGCCGCCGAGCCGTACGTGCTGCTCGACGTACCGCCGAGCGAGCGCTACTTCGCCCGCGTCTTCGAGGCCGCGGGGCTGGAGATGCGCCCCGCGCACCGGGCCGGCAGCTTCGAGCTGATGCGCGCGTTGGTTGCCCGGGGCATCGGTTATTCGCTGGCTGTGCAGACCCCGTTGACCGAGCTCAGCTACGAAGGTCTGCCGCTGCTCACCAAGCCGCTGGCCGACGCCGTACCGACGACGCCGGTCGTGCTCGGCTGGGCCGCCGGCTCCCGGACGACCCGCCGGGCGGCGGCCTTCCGGGAGCACTGCCGAGAACTGTTCCGGAGCTAGAGCGACTTCTGGTACGCGATCGACCGCGCGACGATCTGGTACCCGAGCTGCTCGTTGATGCCGATCATGTGCGAGTTCGACTCCGCGTTCCAGGTGTCGAGCTGGGTCAGCGCCGGCTCCGCGTCGCGCATCCAGAGCAGCATGCCGGTCTTCACCAGCGCGCCGAGCCGGTGCCCGCGATGGTCGCGGGAGACCGCGGTGTCGGCCTGCTCGGCGATGTGCGGGCGCTCGCGCTCGACGGTGATCGTCGAGTGCCCGGCCAGCGCGCCGGTCGCCTTCTCCCGGGCGATCACCCGGTACAGCGTCCGGTCGTGCGCCTGCTGCGCGTCCTCGTAGGCGCGCAGCCGCTCCGGGCTGTACTCGTCGTCCTCGATGTCCAGGTCGTCCTTCGGCGCGTCGTTGATCGACGCGGTCACCGCGACCATCCCGTCGAGCAGCTCGTCCGGCAGCTTCCCGGTCACCCGCACCAGCTCGTACGCCGACGCGGCGCGCACCGCGTCGTCGTACAGGCGCTGGACGAGGTCCCAGTCCAGGGCGCTCAGGTCCTGGCGCCGGTTCACCTCGATCGCCTTCTGCTCGTAGCCCTGGCGGCGCGCGAACAGGTCGGCCTTCGGCAGGTCCCACGCGCTCAGCCCGACCGACGTGCGGCCCGCGGCCTCGGCCAGGCCCTCGCCGTACGCGATCAGCTCGCCGCCGAGCCCGCGGCCGCGCCGGTCCGGGTGCACCTCGACCTCGAACCAGGCCAGGTTCGTGTTGTCGTACGTCGGCAGCTCGACGCTCAGCACGCCGGCCAGCGTTCCGTCGTCCTCGCGGGCCAGGTACGCCTGTCCGGGATCACCGTCCCAGCCGTACTTCAGGTGCGCCGCGAACCCGCGCGGGGTCGGCAGCAGTGCGTCCGGGCAGTCGAGCTTGTGCGTGGCCTGGAACAGCGCCACGGCGTCCGCGCACCCGACCACGTCGTCGGGGGAGAGCCTCGTGATGTCCACCAGGTCAGGATGAGCGAACACCCGGGCGGAAGCGACTGTATTTTCAGCTTCTTTTGACTGATTCCAGTTTTTGTACAAAACTGCCCTGGTGACGAGTCCTCGGGAGCTTCTCCGATCGGTTGACCTGCGGGTCACCCGGCCGAGGCTCGCCGTCCTGAGCGCCGTGCACACCCACCCGCACGCCGACACCGACGCGATCATCCGGGCCACCCGCGAAGAGCTCCCGGACGTCTCGCACCAGGCCGTGTACGACGTACTGCGTGCGCTCACCGACACCGGACTGCTCCGGCGGATCCAGCCCGCCGGGTCGGTCGCCCGCTACGAAACGCGGGTCGGCGACAACCACCACCACGTGGTCTGCCGGTCCTGCGGCGCCATCGAAGACGTGGACTGTGCCGTCGGCGCAGCTCCGTGCCTGCACCCGTCCGACCAGCACGGCTTCGTCCTCGACGAGGCCGAGGTCGTGTACTGGGGACTGTGCCCGGACTGCTCGGCGGCCGGTTCGGAACCAGCCACCACTTCCTGAGAGGTTCAGCATGACCGAGACGCCTGGCCACCACGGCAGCGAGAGCGAGAACCCCGCCATCGACGCCCCGACGCCGACGGTGCCCAACCCGCGGACGAACCGCGACTGGTGGCCGAACCAGCTGGACCTCTCGGTCCTGCGCCGGCACTCGCCGCAGGCCAGCCCGCTGGACGCGGACTTCGACTACGCCGAGGAGTTCAAGACCCTCGACGTGGACGCGCTGAAGCGCGACATCGTCGAGGTGATGCGCACGTCGCAGGACTGGTGGCCGTCGGACTTCGGCCACTACGGCCCGCTGTTCATCCGGATGAGCTGGCACAGCGCCGGCACCTACCGGATCGAGGACGGCCGCGGTGGCGGCGGCGACGGCGCGCAGCGGTTCGCCCCGCTGAACAGCTGGCCCGACAACGCCAACCTGGACAAGGCCCGCCGGCTGCTCTGGCCGGTCAAGCAGAAGTACGGCCGGAAGATCTCCTGGGCCGACCTGCTGGTGCTGGCCGGCAACGTCGCGCTCGAGGACATGGGCTTCGAGACCTTCGGCTTCGGCTTCGGCCGCGAGGACCTGTGGGAGCCCGAGGAGATCTTCTGGGGTCCCGAGGACACCTGGCTGGGCGACGAGCGCTACACCGGTGACCGGCAGCTGCACAGCCAGCTCGGCGCGGTCCAGATGGGCCTGATCTACGTCAACCCCGAAGGCCCGAACGGCGTCCCGGACCCGGTCGCGGCGGCCCGCGACATCCGCGACACCTTCGCCCGGATGGCGATGAACGACGAGGAGACCATCGCGCTGATCGCCGGCGGCCACTCGTTCGGCAAGACGCACGGCGCCGGCCCGGCCGACCACGTCGGCCCGGAGCCCGAGGGTGCGCCGCTGGAGCAGCAGGGCCTGGGCTGGAAGAGCGGGTACGGCTCCGGCAAGGGCGCCGACACCATCACCAGCGGTCTCGAGGTGACCTGGACCAGCACCCCGACCAAGTGGGGTCACGACTTCTTCAAGAACCTGTACGCGTACGAGTGGGAGCTCACCGAGAGCCCGGCCGGCGCCAAGCAGTGGGTCGCCAAGACCACCGACGAGACCGTCCCGGACGCGTACGACGCGAACAAGAAGCACCGCCCGACGATGCTCACCACCGACCTCGCGCTGCGCTTCGACCCGGAGTACGACAAGATCTCGCGCCGGTTCCTGGAGCACCCGGAGGAGTTCCAGCTCGCGTTCGCCAAGGCCTGGTACAAGCTGCTGCACCGTGACATGGGCCCGGTCTCGCGCTTCCTCGGCCCGTGGGTCGCGGAGCCGCAGCTGTGGCAGGACCCGGTCCCGGCCGTCGACCACGCGCTGGTCGACGACGCGGACGTCGCCGCGCTGAAGGCCAAGCTGCTCGACTCCGGCCTGTCGATCGGCCAGCTGGTCCGGACGGCGTGGGCCTCGGCCGCGTCGTACCGGGGCACCGACCGCCGTGGTGGCGCGAACGGCGCCCGGATCCGGCTGGAGCCGCAGCGCAACTGGGAGATCAACGAGCCGGCCGAGCTGGCGAAGGTGCTCGAGACGCTCGAGGGCATCCAGCAGGAGTTCAACAGCGGCGCCGGCGACAAGAAGATCTCGCTGGCCGACCTGATCGTGCTCGGCGGCTCGGCCGCGGTCGAGCAGGCCGCGCGCAACGCCGGCCAGGACGTCACCGTGCCGTTCCACCCGGGCCGCACCGACGCCACCCAGGAGAACACCGACGTCGACTCGTTCGCGGTGCTCGAGCCGCGGGCCGACGGGTTCCGCAACTACCTGCGGGCCGGCGAGAAGCTGACGCCGGAGCTGCTGCTGCTCGACCGCGCGTACATGCTGACCCTGACCGCGCCGGAGCTGACCGTCCTGGTCGGCGGCCTGCGCGCGCTGGGCAACAACGTCGGCGGTACGGCGCACGGCGTACTGACCGACAAGACCGACACGCTGAGCCCGGACTTCTTCGTCAACCTGCTCGCCGCGGGCACGGAGTGGAAGGCCTCGGCAACGGAGGAGAACGTCTTCGAGATCCGCGCGCTGGGCTCGGACGAGGTCAAGTGGACCGCGACCCCGGTCGACCTGGTCTTCGGCGCGAACTCGCAGCTGCGGGCGCTGGCCGAGGTCTACGCCGCCGGTGACGCCGGGGCGAAGTTCGTCAACGACTTCGTCGCCGCGTGGGTCAAGGTGATGGAGCTGGACCGGTACGACCTGAAGTGAGCTGAGCGGTAGTACTTCAAGTCCGCGCGACTCTCGGGAGTCGCGCGGACTTGCTGTTTCCTCAGCTCGGCTTCGGCATCCCGTACGCGTGGTCGACGGTCATCGTGAACAGCAGCCGCTGGTCGGCGACCATCGCGCGCCGGTAGTCGTCCCAGTCCGGGTGCTCGCCGGAAGCGGTCCGGTAGTAGTCCACCAGCGCGTCGACCGTCGCATCGTCCGGCCGCTGAGCGACCGCCGTCAGCTCGGCCTTGCCTTCCAGTACGACGTACGAGCGCCCGTTCGGCCCGTCGACGTACAGGCTGGCCCGCGGGTCGCGGCGCAGGTTCTTGGTCTTCGCGCGATCCGCGGTCAGCGAGACCTGGATCTGGTTCCGCGCTGCGTCGTACACGTAGGTGACGTTCGACAGCTGCGGCCGCCCGTCCCGCTTGAGGGTGACGAGCGCGCCGAGCCCGTGCGTGCCGAGCCGCGCGGCGAGGGATTCAGTCATGGTTTCAGCCTAGGAGCTCAACCCAACTTCAAGACAAGCTGGCCGGCAGCCTGGACAGATCATCGTGGCGAGCGGGAGCGACGTACGCGTCCAGTGCTCCGACCGCGCGCCACGCGAAGGTGTTGGTCTCCCGGGTCCAGACGCCGGGCTCCCCGGCGTACTGGTGGCTCGACACGGTGGAGCCGGAGTCGTCGAGCATCGGGCAGATCAGGAGTTGCGCGGCGATCACCGGCGTGCCCCGGTCGCGAGCCAGCAGCGTGATACCGGCCGCCAGCCCACCGCCCGCGCTGGCTCCGGCGACAACGATGCGGTCGGCATCGATCCCCAGCTCACCGGCGTGCTCGACGATCCAGAGCAGACCCTGGTAACAGTCCTCGACGGCCGTGCTCCCGGGGGCCTCGGGCGCCAGCCGGTAGTCGATCGTCACGACGACCGCGCCGAGCTCGTCAAGCCACTCGAGCGGGATGTCGAGCTGGGAGAACCGGTCGCCCATGACGCGGCCGCCGCCGTGCAGCCAGTAGACGCACGGCGCTCCGGCCCGTCCGTCGACCGGTGCCAGCACGGTCATCGGGACCGGGACGCCGTCCGTGCCGGCGATCTCGACCTCACGCCGGCGGATCTCGCGACCGGCCAGTACGGCCTCCGCCGGAACGGCGGACAGCGCGCGCAGCTGGGGGAGAAGGTCCGCGGTGATCTCCGCGACCAGCGGCATCCCTTCGAGGAGCGCGCTGAGCTCAGGGTCGATCGCGGGGCGCATCAGAACGCCGCCTTGCCGTTGATGGGCGTGTAGTCGGTGCCGGTCGAGGCACCCAGCAGCTCCTGAACCCGCGCGACGATCGCCTGGGCCGGCGCCCCGGCGAAGACCCGGTGGTGGTCCTCCTCGGTGGTCCACCCTTCGGTGACGTGCACGACGTCGGCGTCGGACGCCGACCGGCTCACCAGGTAGACGACGCAGTACTCACTGGACGCCGGCTTCCCGGGCTCCAGCGCGGACAGCAGTACGTCGATCAGCTCGTTGCCCATTCCGGGCTTGGCGGTCATGGTGGCTTGGAACCCGTAGTCGCTCTTCATGCCTCAATTCCACCGGTGAGCGTGGGTTCTGGGTAGTCAGAAGCTCGCAGGCTCTTGCCTGATCCTCTCAGGATGCTGCGAGCAGGACCCCGCCCACGACGGCCGCCAGGCCGACGGTGGTCAGGGGAGTGAGGCGTTCGCGGAGGACGAGCAGGCCGAGCAGGGTGCCGACGACGACGTTGAGGGTGCGGCCGATGGCGACGGTCTCGATCGTGGTCAGCGTCATCGCGAGCAGGACGAGTCCGTAGCTGGCCGGTGTGAGGACGGCGATCGGTACGGCGTACCGCCAGTACTGCAAGACTTGTCTCGGCCGGACGGCCGCGGTGAGCAGGGCGACCTGCGCGAGGTTGCTCATCGCCAAGTAGGACAGCAGGTCGACGTCGAGCGTGGTGATCGCGAAGCCGTCCCACAAGGTGTAGGCGCAACTGCAGGCGGCGACCGCGAGGCCAAGGCCGACGCCGCGGCCGAGTCCGCGCCGGCCTGGGGTGCGGTCCATCAACAGGATTCCGGCGGCGACCAGCGCGGCGCCGGCCCACGTCACCATCGGCGGCAGCCCGGTCCACGGGATCGCGGCCAGCGCGACCAGGATCGGCGTCGTGCCGCGGCTGACTGGGTAGACCACCGCGAAGCCGCCCGCGCCGTACGCCTTCTGGAGCGTCACGGCGTACGCCGTGTGCAGCGCCATGCTCACCAGGGCCGCCCACCATGCAGGCCCGAGGCCGCGCCAGCCGATCAGCCCGAGCGACACCGGCGCGGTGAGCACGGTGCACAACCAGATGAGTCCCGGGCCTTGCAGTGGCGACTTCTTCAGCAGCAGGTTCCACCCGGCGTGGCAGGCGGCGGCGACGGTGAGGAGGGCGAGAGCGGTCACGTAGACAGTGTCTACAGCAAGCGAGTAGACGCTGTCTACTCACCGGCTGCTCACGCTGCGTGTCTCGCCGGTCGAGACCCCCGGTTCGACGGCCGGGCGGGGGTGTGCATAAACTCACTGGCATCATGCGGCACCAGATTCTCCTCCTTCGCTGCCGCGGCGAGGCCTGACCAGGCCGGTTCCCTCGCCGCGGAGTTCTGTCGTGCGCCGGTCGTCTGCGACCCCGTAGTACAGCCTTCCCGAGGAGAACCCGTGGCACCGAAGAACCAGCCTCAGCCCGTCCAGCAGCCCTCCGGTATGCCGGTGGCGCGCTACCGCGCCTTCCCGCCGATCGACCTGCCGGACCGCACCTGGCCCGCGAAGTCCGTCGACGCGACCCCGCGCTGGCTGTCCACCGACCTGCGCGACGGCAACCAGGCGCTGGTCGAGCCGATGTCCCCGGCCCGCAAGCGGCGGATGTTCGACCTGCTGGTCAAGATGGGCTACAAGGAGATCGAGGTCGGTTTCCCCAGCGCCAGCCAGTACGACTTCGACTTCGTCCGCTCGCTGATCGAGGGCGACGCGATCCCCGACGACGTCACCATCTCGGTGCTGACCCAGGCCCGCGAGGAGCTGATCGAGCGGACCGTGCAGTCGCTGCAGGGCTCGCCGAAGGCGACCATCCACCTGTACAACGCGACCGCGCCGCTGTTCCGCCGGGTCGTGTTCAACGTCGACAAGGCCGAGTGCCGCACGATCGCCGTCCGCGGTACCGAGACCGTGATGAAGTACGCCGACGAGATGCTGGGCGACTGCGAGTTCGGCTACCAGTACAGCCCGGAGATCTTCACCGGCACCGAGCTGGAGTTCGCGCTGGAGGTCTGCGAGGCGGTCAGCGACGTCTGGCAGCCCGCCGCGGGCCGCGAGATCATCCTGAACCTGCCGGCCACCGTCGAGATGTCCACGCCGAACGTGTACGCCGACCAGATCGAGTGGTTCGGCCGGAACCTCACCCGGCGCGAGCACAGCACGATCAGCCTGCACCCGCACAACGACCGCGGTACGGCGGTCGCCGCCACCGAGCTGGCGCTGATGGCCGGCGCCGACCGCGTCGAGGGCTGCCTGTTCGGCCACGGTGAGCGGACCGGCAACGTCGACCTGGTGACGCTGGGGATGAACCTGTTCAGCCAGGGCATCGACCCGCAGATCGACTTCTCCGACATCGACGAGATCCGCCGTACGGTCGAGTACTGCACGCAGATGCGGGTGCCCGAGCGGCAGCCGTACGCCGGTGACCTGGTCTACACGGCCTTCTCCGGCTCGCACCAGGACGCGATCAAGAAGGGCCTGGAGGCGCTCGACAAGCAGGCCGCGGCCGAGGGCCGGCCGGTCTCGGAGATCACCTGGGAAGCGCCGTACCTGCCGATCGACCCGAAGGACGTCGGCCGCTCGTACGAGGCCGTGATCCGGGTCAACTCGCAGTCCGGCAAGGGCGGCGTCGCGTACATCATGAAGTCCGAGCACCGCCTGGACCTGCCGCGCCGGCTGCAGATCGAGTTCAGCCGCGTGATCCAGCAGCACACCGACGCCGAGGGCGGCGAGGTCGGCCCGCAGGTGATGTGGGACATCTTCTCCGCCGAGTACCTGACGCCGGGGAAGCTGTCGCTGCTGACCGTCACGTCGACGTCCGGTGGCGAGGGCAACGAGACGGTCGCGGTGCAGGTCTACTCGAACGGTGTCCCGCACGAGCTGACGGGTGAGGGTAACGGTCCGGTGTCGGCGTTCGTCGACGCGATCAAGCCGCTGAAGTACGACGTCCGGGTGCTGGACTACCACGAGCACGCTCTCTCGGCCGGCGGTGACGCCCTGGCCGCGGCGTACGTCGAGTGCGAGGTCGGCGACGAGGTCTACTGGGGTGTCGGTCGCGACGCCAACATCCTCACTGCCTCGTTGAAGGCCGTGGTCTCGGCCATCAACCGCGCCACCCGGTAAATCCACGTGCGGATCATCCGCCGAGCTGCTTGGCTCGGCGGATGATCATCGCCCGCGAGGTCGACCCGCACGACGACGAGACCTTCCGCAGCTGGTACGCCGCCTTCCATGCGGGCGCCACCGACGGCCGCCCCGCCGCCCTCGTCCAGAACTGGACCGCCCTGGCCTCCTCGCTGCGCAACCCCGGCTCGGCCAAGCGCCGGATCCCGGTCGGAGCCTTCGACGGCGACCGGCTGATCGGCGCGCTGCTGTTCGAGTACCGCCTGCAGGACAACCTCGACGCGGTGTCGGTCGAGATCGACGTCCCACCGGCCGAACGCCGCCGCGGCGCGGGCACCATCTTGTGGCGCTGGGCAACGAACCGCGCCTCCGAGCTCGGCCGCACGATCTTCCAGGCCGAGCTCGGCGTCCCGTCGCCCCCCTGGCCCGGCAGCGCGTTCGCCGCCGGCCTCGGCTTCACCGTCGAACACGTCGAGGACCACCTCGTCGTACCGCTCCCGTACGACGACGCTCGCTTCGAGCGCCTGCGCACCGAAGCCGGCGACCCCACCGGCTACCGCCTGACCTCCTGGGCCGGCCCCTGCCCGCCCGAGCACCTCCAGGCGTACGTCGACCTCCACACCGCCATGGACCAGGACGTCCCCACCGGCGGCATGACCCACGCCCCGGCGCCCTGGACCACCGAACGCCTCGCCGAGAACGAGACCCGGATGGCCAAGAACTACCTGTCCCTGGTCACCATGGCCCACACCGACGACGGCACTCCCGCCGGCTACACCCTCCTCTACCTGATGCCCGGCGACCCCGACCACGCCATGCAGGACGACACCCTCGTCCTCCGCGACCACCGCGGCCACAACCTCGGCACCCACCTCAAACTCGCCAACCTCACCCAGCTCGCCGAGCACCGCACCACCCAGCGCTTCCTGCACACCTGGACCGCCCAGTCGAACGCCGCCATGCAGAAGGTCAACGCCCGCTTCGGCTTCGAGGTCGTCGAGGAGTCCCACGAGCTCGAACGCCGTACGCCCAACCTGCGCCCGGCCGCGCGCGCCGTCGTCCTCGACCGCGACGACCGGATCCTGCTGCTCCGCTTCGCCTTCGGTGACCGCCCCGACGTCTGGGCGGCGCCCGGCGGCGGTGTCGAGCCGGGGGAGTCGTTGCCTCAGGCCCTCACCCGCGAGCTGGCCGAGGAGATCGGCCTGAACCCACCGGCCGGCGCGCCGCACATCTGGCACCAGGAGGTCGTTGCCGAGGGGCATGCGGCCGGGTACGCGGGGGTGATCAACGACTACTTCCTCGTCCGCGTCGACACCCACACCCCGGGCGGCTCGATGTCGGCGGCGGAGCTGCTGGCGGAGAACGTGCACGGCCATCGCTGGTGGACGCTGCAGGAGCTCACGGCGTACGACGGTCCGGACGTGTTCTCGCCGCGGGCGCTCCCGGTCTACCTCGCCGACCTCATCAGCAACGGACCGCCCTCGGAGCCGCATCTGATCGGTCTGTGAGAGCCGTGTGTGAAGCGTGCTGGAGGGTCGTGAGAAGGCTGTTGCCGGCGGCCACGGCTGCCTAACGTCGGTGGCATGACAACGCCGTTATTCGTGCCGACCCGGACAGCTGGAGCCTGGGATGTGGAGGCTCTGCGGATCGGGCGGCGGCCCGACGGGGTTCGGGTCGGCATCGCGTTCACCAGCTTGCAGCTGCTCCGGTCGACGTGCGGCGAGCACCAGGACTGGATGCGGGTCGGGGAGCAGGAGCTGCACGACGTACTGGCTGAGCTCGGCGTCGACACCGTGCAGCTCGACCCGACCCGGATCGGGCCGCAGCCGCGGGAGCTGGTGAACCAGGGTGGCCGCTGAGCGTTTCGACCCCGAGTTCGTGGCGATGCTGAGGATCGTCGCGGTCACCGGCGCGCTCGCCGTGCTGCTCTGGATCCTCAACCACCTATAGGCGCCGCTCCCAGCTCAGACGACCTTCGTCCATGGTCGCGTGGCCGTCGGCGCCGGCGCCCACGCTCGGGTCGTGGGTCGCGATGATCACGGCGGCCCCGCGCTCGGCTTCGCGTCGCAGCAGGTCCAGCACGCGCTCGCGGTTGGTGCTGTCGAGCTCGCTGGTCGACTCGTCGGCCAGTACGACGTGCCCCTGCTGCGCCAGCCCCCGGGCGACCGCGACCCGTTGCTGCTCACCACCGGACAGCTCCTCGACCAGGTGGTCGCCGCTCTCCTCGAGCCCGACCGCCGCCAGTGCCTCGTCGATCACCCGGTCGACATCTTTCTTGCCCTCAGCAATCAACGGCAGCGCCAGGTTCTCCCGCGCGGTCAGCACCCGGGCCAGCCCGTTGCCCTGCGGCACCAGGACGACGCCCTGCTTGGACGCCCCCGGCCGGTCCACCACCGGTACGCCGTCCAGATCGACCGTGCCCGAGCGCGGCGCGATCGCGCCGGCCAGGGCCCACAGCAACGAGCTCTTCCCGGCGCCGGACGGCCCGCTGACCGCGAGCACGAACCCCGGCGGCACCCGGAACGACACGTCCGCGACGGCCACCAGTTCGCCGTACGCGACCGTCAGCCCGGTCGCTGTGATGCCCATGCTCATCGGGACCCCTCCTGGTCGATCGGGCTGAGCCGGACCTCGCCGTCCTCGGTCGTCGTGACCCGGAGCAACGTCCCCGGCGGCAGCAGGTCGGCGACGTGCGGCGGCAGCGGCAGCGACCCGTCGGTCGCGACGACCGCGAACTCCTCGCCGGAGCGGCCCTCGGACGCGATCCGCCCGTCCCGGATGGTGATCGTCCGAGGGAGCGCGGCGGCGACGTCCGGGTCGTGCGTGATCAGCAGCACCGTCATCCCGGTGGTCTGGTTGATCGTCCGGATCGCCGCCAGCACCTCGTCGCGCGCCTGGTGGTCGAGCTGGCTGGTCGGCTCGTCGGCGAGCAGCAGCCCGGGGAAGGTGGCGATGCCGACCGCGACGGCGGTGAGCTGCACCTGGCCCGGGGTGAGGCTGCTCAGTGGCGCCTTCGCCTGCTGCGCCAGGCCGACCAGCTCCAGCACCTCTTCCGGCGTCGGCAGCTCCCGGTCGCGCGGCGCGGCCTTCTGCGCGTACCGGATGTTGTCGATCGGCGTCAGGTAGGGGATCAGGTTCCGCCCCGCGCCCTGCAGCACGATCCCGACATCGGCCGCGCGCATCCGGTCCAGCTCGGCCTCGGTCATCGTCGCGATGTTGTGGTCGCCGATGTGCAGCCGTCCCGCGCTCGGCGTCAGCAGCCCGCCGCACAGCTGCAGCAGCGTCGACTTGCCCGCACCCGAAGGACCGAGCAGCCCGACCAGCTCGCCCGGCCGGACCGAGATGCCGATCCCGGACAGCGCGGCGACGTCGTGGCCCTGGCTGCGGTAGATGTGCACCAGTCCGCTGGTGGCGATCGCGAGCCCGCTCATGACAGCTCCTCCTTGATCCGGCTGTAGCCGGCCCGGCGGTTCACGCCCGAGCCGAGCAGCACCGTGGTCAGGGTCAGTACGACGGTCCCGATCAGCCACAGCACCCCGGCGACCGCCCAGTTCGTGCCCAGGTCGAGCGGGATCGGCGACGGCTCACCGGTCTCGGCGAACAGGGGGATCAGCGGCAGTGCGACCTTCGCCCCGACCACTCCGCAGATCGACCCGAGCAGGACGGCGAGCGCGACCGGCCCGGTCTGCTCCCACCGGGCGGCCCGCCCGGTCGTCGACGCCGGGACGCCGGTGATCTTGAGGCTCGCGTAGTCCTGCGCCCGCGACCGCCACGAGGTGACCACCATCAGCAGCAGCACGATGATCGCCAGCGACCACCCGGCCACGCCGATCACCGGTGTCAGCTGCAGCGCCAGCGCACTCGCCGACCGCCCGTACGCCGCCTCACGCTCGGCGCTCTGGTCGACGAGCTGCGCCTCGAACCCGGCCTTCTTCAGCGCCTCGACCACTTGGTCGGCGCGCGTCACGCCCGCGTCGTTCAGCCAGACCTCGAACGACATCACGGTCAGCGCGACGGTGCCGCCGAGCCGGCGCATCGTCTCCAGGTCGACCACCGCGGACCGTTCGGGGTACCGGTTGACCGGTCCGGTGAGCCGGTCGATCGGCGCGACCCGGAACGCGATCCCGTCCAGGCCGGGCGCCGTCGTACTGTCGGTCAGCGCGTAGTCCTTGCTGACCAGCGTCGGGACCAGCGGCGGCGCGGAGCCGTGCTGGAGCACGGTCTCGAGCGCGATGCTGGTGACGTGCAGCTCGAGGCCGCCGGCCGGTCCGTCCTCGGCACTGATCTCGCCGGTGTTCTCGCTGAGCTGCGGGATCTCCACCCAGTCCGGCCCTGATCCGAGCGCGACGCTCGGCTGCGTGCTGGTGCCGAACTTGCTGATGATCACGTCGCCCTCGATCCCGGACTGGTCGTCGAGGTCGCGGCTGATGCCCAGCCGCAGCAGCTGGCAGCCCGCTTCGCAGGGGATGCTCGTGGTCAGGTCGACCGCGCGTCCGGGGTTCAGCGGCAGCTTCGGGAAGCTCGCGACGTACCGGCCGCCGTCGCGCAGGCTGACCACGGTGGCCTCGATGATCACGGCCTTGGCGGGGTCCTGCTCGGGCGGGGGCGTGCCGTCGACGGTCTCCGGGATGACCGGCTTCATCGGGCTGGTGCTCGCGGTGATCCGCAGCTCGTCGC
The DNA here is from genome assembly GCF_040681455.1 of Kribbella sp. NPDC051770. Taxonomy (NCBI): domain Bacteria; kingdom Bacillati; phylum Actinomycetota; class Actinomycetes; order Propionibacteriales; family Kribbellaceae; genus Kribbella; species Kribbella sp. NPDC051770. Next base: position 158,647 of record NZ_JBFAYT010000009.1, read on the forward strand.
CCTTCAGCTCGATCGGCGCGGGCTTGGCCGGTGTGGTGAGGCGCTGCAGCCCCTCGGCGTCGGTGAGCTGCTGACCTTCGTACGCGATCCGTCCGAAGCTGCCCGGCTCGATCATCATCGTGCGCAGCGATCCGGGGGCGGTGGTCCGGCCGATCAGGACGGGGGAGAGCCACTGCCGATCGCGGTCGAGCCCGTCCAGGACCTTGGTGAACTCGCCGAGGCTGCCCGGGCTCACGTTGATGACACCCGCCGCGCCGGCCTCGTACCCGGCGCGGGTCTCCCGGTTGTGCGCGGCAACGGACGCGGCCTGGCCGGCGAACGACACCAGCGCCGTGGCGACAGCTACTACTGCCACGATCCGGGTCACCGCTGGTCGGCGGGAGACCTGCAGCGCGCCTAGAGCGAGTCCGAGCCGTCCAGCGCGTAGGGCTTGCCTGCTGATGAACGCAGCTGCTGGGAGTAGGAGGTGGGCGAACGTCAGGCCGACAGCCAGCGCGAGCAGCGTCGGGGTCAGTACTGGCAGCGGACCGCGCCCGCCACCGGTCAGCGCACCGACGAGTCCAGCAGTCGCCAGTACGACGATGGCTACGTCAGCAATCGCCACTACCTTGGCCCGGCGCCGCGGCACGACGCGTCGGAGCAGCGTGGAGATCGGCTGCCGCGCTACCGACCGTACGGTCCACAGCACGACAGCGACGCCGATCACCAGGGCTAGGCCGAGCGCGGCCGGCACTGTCCAGTGGAACTCGAGTGGGGAGCCGTTGTTCAACCAGGTTGCTCTGACCACCAGCAACAGGCCGAACCCGGACAGGATCCCCAGCAACATGCCGATCGCCACTGGTGCGCCCAGCTCCAGCGCCAGCGCCCGGCCGGCCCGGCGAGCGCTGGAGCCGCGCAGCCTGGCTACGGCGAGCTCTGGCCGGCGCTGGTCGACCACAGCCGCCAGTGCGAGTGCCAGCACGACCACACCGAACAGGGCGACCTGGACCATCACCAGCGGGATGATCGTCGCGGCCTGCTTGCGCTCGGCGCTGATCGAGTCGATCAGGCTGACCAGAGCCGAGGTGTTGGAGGCGTTGTACTCCAGCTCGCCGGCGGTCGCCCCGACCTCGATGGTGACGGCCTTCAGCCGGTCCAGGTCCTTCAACCGGGTCAGCCCGGGCAGCGGCCGGGTGTCGACGGTGTTGCGCTGGCCCCAGGCCGACTGGTCGAAGGTGACCTGCGGCGTCATCAGCTTGTCGAGCTGACCGTCGTCCTCGCCGATCGGCGGGTACGAGCGCCCGGTCGGCGGGCTGCCGAACCAGTAGATGTCCTTCGGGTCCACCGCCCGGTAGAGCCCGACGACGGTGAGTTTGCCGCTGCCGACGTACTGGGTCGGGATGATGTCGAGGCGCTGCCCGAGCTTGACGTCGTGGTTGTTGACGTCGGCGACCGACGCGACGACCTCGTTCGGCGCGGTCGCGCAGCGGCCCGCGGTGATCGTCAGATGCTCGCAGAAGTCGGCCCGCCAGGTGATCCGCGCCTGCGGTTTCGGCGCGGTGATCTCGGGGCCGGTGATCCAGTTGACGTCGACGTGGGTGCCGTACACCGGCGCGCTGAAGAGTGGCCGAACGTCGGCCGGGACCAGGTTGGCCAGCTTGTCCGGCGCGGTCGGCTTGCTGGTGATCCTGCTGGTCGGCGGGGGCAGCGCCTCGAGCTGCCAGGCCGCCTGCAGCGGGCGGTTGGTCAGCATCTCGGTCGTGACGGTCTGCTCGACCGAGCGGGAGAACCACGGCGCGAACGACGCGCAGGTCCCGATCAGCAGACTGACCCCGGCCAGGACGACCGCCTGGGACCACCGGTAACGCAACGCCCGGCCCAGAAACATCTTTCCGTACCCCCCAGCAGTGCGTGAAACCCTGCCGAGAACTTACGGAACCGCCGGTGTCACGTCAGGACGTGAACAGGCACCGATGCGGTTTCGTTGTGCACCTTTGCGTCTGGGCGCAATCGTTGCTACCGCCCGAATACTGTCCGTCACCGTGGGTCGATGCGCCGGGCGGTTCGCCGTTTCAGGGATGCTTGTCCCATGACGGATCCGAAGGTCACGCTGGAGCTGGACAGGCCGCAGGGTGGATCACTCGACGCACTGATGGCACTGCCCACCGGCGAGGTTCGCGCGTACGCCGTACTGGCGCACCGCGCGCCCGGCTCCGTGGACGTGATCGTGGACGTCCTGACCCGGTCGGGGATCGCCGTGCTGGCCTTCGAGATCGGCGCCGCCGGCGCGGTCGCCGACGTGGTCCTGGCGGCGTACCACCTGCGCGCGAACTTCGAGCCGCCGGAGATCCTGATCGGTCACTCGCTCGGTGGCGTCGCGGTGCTGTCGGCCTCGCACCTGGTGCCGGAGATCCGCGCGGTGGTGACGATCAACGCGCCGGCCGGGGAGATCCCGCCGCCGCGGACCGCGCTGCTGGTGATGCACGCGCCGAACGACCAGCAGGTCGGCATCCAGAACGCCGGCCACCTGTTCGTCGCGGCCCGGCACCCGAAGTCGTTCATCGCCCTCGACGGCGCCGACCACGCGCTGTCGGTCGCCGCCGACGCGACGTACGCCGCGACCATGATCGGCGCCTGGGCCGGCCGCTACCTGAGCACCCCCGCGCCGCCGGTCCCGTCCGGACTGACGATGGGGCATCACGTCCTGGTCCGCGAGAACGGCCTCCCGTACGCCCAGACCATCACCGCCGGCCGGCACCGCCTGACCGCCGACGAGCCGGTTCCGCTCGGCCGCGACACCGGGCCCACGCCGTACGACCTGCTGCTCGCGTCGCTCGGCTCCTGCACGTCGATGACGATCCGGATGTACGCCGAACGCAAGCAGATCCCGCTCCGCGACGTCTCGGTCGAGCTCCGGCACGCCCGCATCCACGCCAAGGACTGCGAGAACTGCGAGACGGCGTCCGGGATGCTCGACCGGATCGACCTGCGGATCAAGCTCGACGGCGACCTCACGCCCGAGCACCGCGAGAAGCTGCTCGCGATCGCCGGGAAGTGCCCGGTGCACCGCACGCTGCACTCGGAGATCCAGATCCGGACCGCCATCGCCGACTGAGATCGCGGCCGGAGGGAGTAAGTTCGGACCCATGCGTGAATCCCAGCTCGGAGAACTCACCGTGTCCGCCCTCGGCCTCGGCTGCATGGGCATGTCGCAGTCCTACGGCAGCACCGACGACACCGAGTCGATCGCGACCGTGCACGCCGCGATCGACGCCGGCTGCACCTTCCTCGACACCGCCGACGTGTACGGCGACGGCGCCAACGAGGAGCTGCTCGGCCGCGCGCTGGTGGGCCGCCGCGACCAGGTCACCCTCGCGACCAAGTTCGGTTTCGCCCGCAGCGCCGCAGGCGAGCAGGTCCCGAACGTCGTCAACGGCACCCCGGCGTACGCCCGGGAGGCGCTGGACGCCTCCCTGCGCCGCCTCGGCGTCGACCACGTCGACCTCTGGTACCTGCACCGCCGCGACCCCCAGGTCCCCATCGAGGAAACGGTCGGCGCGATGGCCGAGGCCGTCCAGGCAGGCAAGGTCCGCTACCTGGGCCTGTCCGAGGTCAACGGCGACACCGTCCGCGCGGCCCACGCCGTCCACCCGATCACCGCGGTCCAGAGCGAGTGGTCCCTGTGGACCCGCGACCCCGAAACGGTCGTCCTCCCGACGCTGCGCGAGCTCGGCATCGGCTTCGTCCCCTTCAGCCCCCTGGGCCGCGGCTTCCTCACCGGCCAGATCAAGTCCCCCGCCGACTTCGCCCCCGACGACATGCGCGCCGGCCTCCCGCGCTTCACCGGCGACAACTTCCAGAAGAACCTGGACCTCGTCGCCCAGGTACGAACGCTGGCCGAAGCCCGAGACGTCACCCCAGGCCAACTCGCCCTCGCCTGGCTCCTTGCCCAAGGCAACGACATAGCCCCCATCCCCGGCACCAAGCGCCGCAAGTACCTCACCGAGAACCTCGCCGCCGCCGACCTGGCCCTCACCCCCGAAGAACTCACCACCCTGAACGACGCCTTCCCGCCGGACTCAGCCGCCGGCACCCGCTACAACGAAGCCGCCTTGAAGCTGGTCAGCAAGTGACCCAAGGCAACCCGTCGGCTCCCGACCCGAGCAATCCCGCGAGTGCCTCCGCGGCGGGCACCTCCGTCGAGGGCGCTCCCGCTGCGGGCGCGCCTGGCGCGATCACGCTGGGCGCGACCACCTCGGGCGAGGTCACCCCGGACCCGTCCACGCCGGGCGCGTCCACGTCGGCCCCAGCCCCTCCGGGCGCGACGACCCCGGACCCGACCACCCCATCCGTTCCTCCCCGCGCCGCGGCGGCGAGCACCTCAGGCAACGTCCCCGGCGCCCTCAGCGGCGAGCAACCACTCATCGCCGTCACCGGCTCCACCGGCAAGCTCGGCTCCAGAATCGCCCGCCAGCTAGCGAACGCCGGCGCCCACCAACGCCTCCTCGTCAGAGACCCAGCACGAGCCCCCCAGCTCGACAACACAGAGGTAGCCCAAGCCAGCTACGGCGACCACAACGCCCTCCTCGACGCCCTCGACGGCGTCGACACCCTCCTGCTGCTCAGCGCCACCGAGTCCGCCGACCGGGTCTCCTTGCACAAGGCAACGATCGACTCCGCCGTCGCCGCCGGCGTCCGGCACATCGTCTACACCAGCTTCGTCGGCGCCGCCCCGAACGCGACCTTCACCTTCGCCCGCGACCACTGGCACACCGAGCAGCACCTCCGCGCCACCGGCGTCGACTTCACCTTCCTGCGCGACAACCTGTACCTCGACTTCGTCCCCGGCTTCGTCGGCGAGGACGACACGATCCGCGGCCCCGCCGGCGACGGCCGCGTGGCCGCCGTACTCCGCAACGACGTCGCCGCGTCAGCCACCCGGGTCCTCCTCGACCCCGCGGCCCACGCCGGTACGACGTACGACCTCACCGGCCCGACCGCCTTCTCCCTGACCGAGGTCGCAGCCCTCCTCTCCGAGACCCGCGGCCGCCGCATCCGCTACGAACCGGAGACCCTCGACGAGGCCTACCGCTCCCGCGAACGCTTCGGCGCCCCCGCCTGGGAGGTCGCCGGCTGGGTCACGTCGTACGCCGCCATCGCCAGCGGCGAGCTCAGCACCGTCACCTCAGCCGTGGAGCAGCTCACCGGCCACAAGCCGACCGGCCTCGCGGAGTACGTCAACACCCTCCTCTGAAGCCTGGCCGCCGCGCACTGTCGGCCCCGTTTGAGACACTGTCCCCGTGCCGCTCTACCGTGACGAAGCCATCGTGCTCCGAACCCAGAAACTGGGCGAAGCCGACCGCATCGCCACCCTGCTGACCCGCTCCCACGGCAAGATCCGCGCCGTCGCGAAGGGCGTCCGCCGTACGTCGTCCCGCTTCGGCGCCCGCCTGGAGCCGTTCAGCCACGTGGACCTCCAACTGGCGACCGGCCGCACCCTCGACGTCGTCACCCAAGCCGTCTCCATCGCCGCCTACGGCGAAGGCATCGTCTCCGACTACGCCCGCTACACCACCGGCGCCGTCCTCCTGGAAACAGTCGACCGCCTGGTCGTAGAAGAAAAAGAACCAGCCACCCAACAACACCTCCTACTAGCCGGAGCCCTCCGGGTCCTCTCCAAAGGCGAACGAGAACCCCGCCTGATCCTCGATTCCTTCCTCCTACGCTCCCTGGCCATCTCCGGTTACGCCCCCTCCTTCGAGGACTGCGCCAAGTGCGGCGAACCAGGCCCTCACCGAGCCTTCAACCCCTCCGCCGGCGGCATGGTCTGCACCTCCTGCCGCCCACCCGCCTCCGCCATGCCCGCCCCCGCCACCATCACCCTCCTGGCCGCCCTCCTCACCGGCGACTGGCCCACCGCCGAACGCACCGACCCCAAAACCCGCCGAGAAGCCGACACCCTCGTAGCCGCCTTCGTAGCCTGGCACCTCGACCGCCTCCGCTCCCTCCGCCACCTGGACCTGAGCACGACGCCAGCGACCCCACTCCCAGGCACAGAAACCGCCAACTGACGCGGACGTCAGCGCCCCCGCTCCCAGGCACAGAGACCGCCAACTGACGCGGACGTCAGCGCCCCCGCTCCCAGGCACAGAGACCGCCAACTGACCCGGCCGTCAGCGGTCCCGCCTCAGGCACAGAAACCGCCAACTGACCCGGCCGTCGGCGACCCCACTCCCAGGCAGCGGGACCGCCAACTAGCGCGGCCGTCAGCGACCGCGACCCTGCTCTTGCCCCGGCTTAGCGGCCTCGGCCGACCGCCGAAGCACCGCGTGATCGTGCTCTGAAGCAACTGCGCCAAGCGCATCGGGCATCCCATCCAGCGCCTGCTGCTTCGACCTGTGAAGCTGATCCGCGGGCCGCGACGCGGCGGCCCTTTGCTGACCTGCCCGGACGCGGGCATCCAACCGCTGAGCGAACCCACGAATCTGCGGTTGCTCGACCAGCTTGCCGATCAGCGCCAAGATCGTTCGCGGGTCGCGCCGGTTGCGGCCGACCAGGTCCTCGATCGCCGCCAGGACCCGATCCGGGTTCTCCTCGAGCTTCCGGCTGAGGAACTCGGAGAGCCGCTCGACCCGCATCGCGTGCGGGCCGGTGCTCGGCGGCGCGAAGTCCTTGACGTTCTCGGTGACCAGGACGTCCGAGCGGCTGTGTACGGCGCCCGCGAGCACGTGCTGGTCCTTCGCGTCGGCGTGCATCTCGGGTTCGAGCCCGGCGGGTACGTCGGTCATGGCGCGCGGAAAGTACCCGTTCATCGCGTCGATCCGGCCGTCGATCTTCGACTCCGGCACGCCGGGCGGCCGGTTGCGGCGCATCTCGTCCAGGACCTGCTGCGTCCAGCGCGGATCGAAGACGTCGCGAGCAGCCATCGACAGCAGAAGGTCGTTGGTGAGCTGGCCACGGATGACGTTCGCGTCGAGAAACGCCCGCTCGGGCCGCCCCAGGTTCAGCGGCGCCGAACGGGTCATGTGTGCCGCGGACCCTCGTCAGTCGCGTCCCACGGGTCCTCGTCAAGCAGGTCGCGGACTCCCTCGGCCCGCGCGGTACGCCGTTCGTTGTCCCAGGCAATCAGCGTGGCGAGGTCGACCCAGTCGATCCCCGCGGTGGAACGAAACGGGATCGCACCCTCCGCGACGTACGCGCGGAGGTCGTCGCGCGCCAGCCCGATCGCGTCCGCCGCCTCATCGATCGGCAGCTCGGGCCGCAGCGGCGCGATCTTCACCGCCATCCCAGCACGCATCGCCTCGATCACGTGCTGAACCGCGGCATGCACCAGCGGCGGAAGGTCCTCCCGTACGCCGTCCGGCCCGACCAGGAACGGACCGGCAGGGGAGATCCGGCGCTGGTCCGCGTCCAGCAGGTAGATCCGCGCGTCGCTCATAGATCCCGGCATGATCGAAGCTTAGTCAGCTCGACGCCTGAGTACGGCGACGTACGCAGGCCCCGAAACGCCTCGTCCAACGCCCTCACCGCAGGAGCTGACCGCGCGGCTGCACGCGTTGCGGCGGCGTGATCGCGCTCAACAGGCTGCAACCTTCGGCGCAGTCGGCGCCTGCTCGCCGCCGTCTGGATCAACCAGCACCGGCACTGCCTCGCCGATCTGCAGTTGGGTCTCGGCCGACTGGGTCATCGGGATCTGCCCGGTGTCGCCGAGCGTGCTCTCCCAGGCGATGGTCCAGTGGGTCGTCGCCGTCACCGGGTACGTGCAGTGCGGTTGCGAGCGCGAGGTCTTCACGTACCGGTGCCCGCAGTCGGGCGAGTCCTTCAAGCCCGCCGACTTCGTGTACGGCGTCCCTGCGGTCTCGCAGCGAAGGGTCTTGCCGTCGCCCATGGCCCAGTTCACCGCGTCGACTTCAGCCTTCACGGTGACAGACAGCCCCGGAACGCTGGCGGTCCGTGTGATCGGGCCCCAGGTGTTCTCGGATTTGGCTACCCACAGCCATACCGGCATGTTCACCAGCCCGATTTGCCCCGCACCAGGCGCAGTCCCGAGCCGAGGCTTCCCGAGCTTCATCTCCGCGATGGCCCGGTAGACCAACGTCATCGGATCCACCACCTCGATATCGGGCTCGCCTTCGATCCAGATGAACCGAGTGACCAGGTGCCGTCCTTCGTCGTACCCCTGCTCGCGGACACACGCCCACACGCCGCCCTTGGTGAGGTCCTTGCCGGTCCAGATCGGGCTGTCGTACGGAGGCGGGGGATTCATCCGGTGCAGGTAGCACTGATGGGTGTTCGACCAACTGCCGAGCTCGTCGTCGGTGCACTTTTGCGGCGCACCGTTGAAGTTGCACCGCTTCTGCTGGCCGGTCGCCGCAGGTTTCCCGTCCTGGCCCTCGGTTGGATCCTTTCGAATCTCGGACTCGGCGATGAACCAGCACTCGCCGGAGGTCTGGTCACAGACCTTTCTGAAACCGGGAGGCGGGTCGGTCGCGGCTGCGGGCAGGGCCAGCGCCGCGAGCCCGATGCCCAGCGCAGCTGAGAGCAGCGAGACCAGCGTCCGTGGGTGTCGGCTCAACACGGGCCGGCTACTTGGTCTTCGACGAGGAACCACGACTTCGCACCGCCCTTCGCGTTGGGGGCGTAGACGAGGCGGGAGTTGAAGGTCTTGCGGTTGCCGTCCCCGCTGACGAGGGGCACCGGGGCTCCGGTGGACTGGACGAGCGTCTTCGTCTTGGAGCTGTCGATGCAGTTCGTGAGCTTCACCTCGGGCTGTTCGAGGTCGAGGTTCACCGCGGCGACAGTGGTCTTGGCGATCTGCAGGTTCCCGACCCGATGCCAGCCTTGCTGACGCTGGAACCGGACCTGGTCGATCACCGCGATGAGCCACGTACCGCCGTTGCCGGCCTGTTCGAGCGGGGCACGGCTCGACTGGCGAGGGTCGAGCAACGCCTTGTCGACGGCTGCTCGCGCGGCGGCGTACCGGGCCTTCGCCTCGGTGATGGCCTTGGTTTGCTCCGGGGTCCACTGCGGCGTGGATGCGGTCGCGCTCGGGGTCGGTGAGGCGCTCGGCGGAGCAGTGTCCGGGCGGCCTGCTTCCGGGGAGCTGTTGTTGCAGGACGCCAGGGGGAGGGCGGCGAGCAAGGCGGCTGCGGTGAGGAAGGGGCGCCGGGGCATGCGGAGGGCTCCTGAGGATGGGGTGGTGTAGCGGGTGGTGCAAGGGTTTCATACGGAGCGTGGTCGATGGGTGGGTTATCCACAGGTTGCAGGTTGTTGCAGGAGGGAGGGGTGGCGGGAAGGCGCGGGGTGGAGTACAAGCCCGTCCGGCGCGGGGTGACGGCGGCGTCGTACCGGAGGGTGCTCGCGGCCGAGATTCACCCGTGGGGGAAAATCGTCCGCATGTCGCCACTGGGTCGTCGTCGGGTTGTGGAGCGTGGTCGCCGGGGAGAGGTGGTGGCGCCGGACAAGCATCCTTCGGGGGCGACGCCGCCTGGGCTGCCGGGGGAGTTGGTGCCTCGGCATGTGGCGATCGTGATGGACGGGAACGGGCGGTGGGCCAAGCAGCGGGGGCTGGCGCGGACCGAGGGGCACAAGGCGGGGGAGGCTTCGCTGCTGGACGTGATCAAGGGTGGGATCGAGATCGGGGTGAAGTACATCTCGGCGTACGCGTTCTCGACGGAGAACTGGGCCCGGTCGCCGGAGGAAGTGCGGTTCCTGATGGGGTTCAACCGGGAGGTGATCCACCGGCGCCGTGACGAGCTGGACGCGATGGGGGTGCGGGTCGTCTGGTCGGGGCGGCGGCCGCGGTTGTGGAAGAGCGTGATCGACGAGCTGGAGTCCGCGCAGGAGCAGACCAAGCACAACGACACGATCACGCTGCAGTTCTGCGTGAACTACGGCGGGCAGGCCGAGATCGCGGACGCGGCGCGCTCGATCGCGCGGGAGGTTGCCGCGGGCAAGCTCAACCCGGAGCGGATCACCGAGAAGACGCTCGCGCGGCACCTGTACCACCCGGAGGTCCCGGAGGTCGACCTGTTCATCCGGTCCTCCGGCGAGCAGCGGACGTCGAACTTCCTGGTCTGGCAGCTGGCGTACGCCGAGATGGTGTTCCTCGACACGCTCTGGCCGGACTTCGACCGGCGCGACCTGTGGCGCGCGATCGAGCTGTACGCGCAGCGCGACCGCCGCTACGGCGGCGCGATCCCGAACGAGGTCACCAACCAGGCGCCCTGAGCCGAGGCGAGGCCCCAACCGGGCGCCTCAAACCGAGGCGAAGCAACCAGGCGTCTCGACCCCGAGCCGAAGCAACCCGGCGCTCACCCCCGAGGCGAAGGCAACAACCCCCGCTCGATCGCCACCGTCACCGCCCGCGTCCGATCGTCCACCTCCAGCTTCGTGAACAACCGCTGCAGATGCGTCTTCACCGTCGCCTCCCCGATGAACAACTCACGCCCGATCTCCGCATTGCTCAACCCCCGAGCCACAGCCGCCAGCACCTGCAGCTCCCGCGGCGACGGCTGCACCGCAGCGACCGGCGCCGGCGTACGCAACCGCGACATCAACCGCGCAGCGACCGGCGGCGCCAGCACGGTCTCACCCCGAGAAGCGGCCCGAATCCCGTCCAGCAGCTCCCCATGCGGCGTGTCCTTCAACAGATACCCCGCAGCCCCAGCCTCGACAGCATGCAGGATGTCCGTGTCCGTGTCGTACGTCGTCAGCACCAGCACCTTCGTCGCCGGATACCCCGACACGATCGCCCCGGTCGCCGACACCCCGTCCCGCCTGGGCATCCGCAGATCCATCAGTACGACGTCCGGCCGCGTCGCCTCGACCAGCGCGAGCGCCTCCTCGCCGTCGCCGGCCTCGCCGACGACCTCGATGTCGTCGGTGACGGCGAGCATCCCGGTCAGCCCGGAGCGCACGATGGGGTGGTCGTCGACCACCAGGACCCGGACCGTCACGAGTTCTCCTGACTGTTCGAAGGAATGAGCACCTGGACCCGCGTCCCGCGGCCGGGTGCGCTGTCGACCTGCACGCTGCCGCCGGACTCCTCGACCCGCCCGCGCATCGCGGCCAGACCGTACCCGCCGCCGGCGTCCGACGGCTCGAACCCGCTGCCGTCGTCCGACACCGAGATCTCCACCCCGTCGTCGGTCATCGACAGCGTGATCAGCACGGACGTCGCGGCCGCGTGCTTGCGGACGTTCGCCAGCGCCTCCTGCGCCGACCGCAGCAGCACCACCTGCTGGCCCTGCGGCAACGCGGCGACCTCGTCGTCCGGCATGTCCAGCACCACCTGTACGTCGATGCCCGTCTCCGCCCGGAACCGCTCGGCCTGCCGCCGCAACGCCTCGGACAAGGTTGCCTCTGACAACGCGACCGGCGTGAACGCGGCGACCAGCGCCCGCGCTTCGGCCAGGTTCTCCCGCGCGTTGTCCTCGATCGCGCTCAACCGGCCTGCCACAGCGTCGACTCCACCCCGCGACAGCTCGACCGACGCGGTCTGCGCCAGCATCACGATGCTCGTCATCCCCTGCGCGAGCGTGTCGTGGATCTCCCGCGCCATCCGCTCCCGCTCGGCCATCACGCCGGCCGAGTGGTGCGCCGCGGCCAGCTCGTCCCGGGTCGACTCGAGCTCCTCGATCAGGTCGGCGCGCTGCTGGCTCTGCGCGATCACCCGGTCGATCCAGATGCCCAGCATCGAGCTGACCGCGAGGCTGATCACCATCCACGGCAGAATCGACCAGAACGCGTCCGTGGTCCAGCCGGCCGACCAGAGCTGTGCGGTGCCGACGGCAACGAGCAGCAGCAGCGTCAGCAGGACGGCGTCGAGAGTACGGCGACTCAGCAACCAGATCTGCGGCGAGACGATGAACAGGATGAACACCGACTGCGGGAAGATCCCGACCGCGACCGCAATGCACGCGATCATCAGCAGCCGGTACACGTTCGACCAGACCCAGTTGCGCGAGAGCATCGCGGGCATCGCGAGGAACCGGTACGCGAACGCCAGCACGGCGATCAGCGCCAGGTACGTCGTACGCCGCTCGGCGGTGAGCTCCGAAGAGGTCACCGCGCCGACGACCACCACGGCCAGCATGCCGTAGAACACGACGTGCCAGCCGATCAGGGTACGGATCCAGACCGGCTGCGCGGCCTTCGAGACGGGCTGCATACCCCCTATCTTCCGCCAGAACCCGCAGTCGTCCACCCGACGCACGGTTCCGGCGGAAGCGTGGAGCAGCATCAGCCCGCGTCCCGGCGGGTCCAGCGGAACACCCGCTGGGCGAGGACCAGACCGACCACCAGCCAGATCGAGAGCACGATCGCGCCGGTACCGAGCTGCCAGGAACCGCCCGGCTCGCTGGCCTCGAACGCGTCCGGCAGGAACACCGAGCGCATCCCCTGGGCGAGCCACTTCAGCGGGAAGAACTCCGACACGGTCCGCATCCAGCCCGGCAGGCTGCTGTAGACGAAGTAGACGCCGGAGATGAACTGCAGCAGCAGGACGACCGGGGTGACCACGGCCGAGGCCGCCTTGCCGGACTTCGGCACCACCGAGAACGCGATCCCGAGCACCGAACCGGACGCCGTACCGAGCACGAAGATCCACAGGAAGTGCAGCCACTTCTCCGGGGTCGACGGGATGTCGACGCCGAGCAGCAGCCCGGCGATCGCCAGCAGCAGCCCGAACTGGGCGATCGAGGTGGTCAGGACCAGCCCGATCTTGCCGATGAAGTACGACTGCGGCGACATCGGCGTACCGCGCAGTCGCTTCAGCAGGTCCTCGTCGCGCTCCATCGCGATCGTGATCGCCAGCGACTGGAAACTGGTCAGGAAGATGCCGGAGGCGATCATCCCGGGCGTGAAGTAGGTCGCGGCGTCGACACCGTCGGCGAAGTCGGTCCCGCTGAACACGGCCGAGAAGATGCCGAGGAAGATGATCGGGAAGAAGAAGGTGAAGATCAGCTGCTCCTTCTCGCGGAAGAACTGCTTCACCTCCAGCCCGGTCCGGGACAGCCCGACCTGTACGACGGACGGCAGCGGGCGGGTCGGTGCGGTGGTGCTCATCGGGTCGCTCCTTCGACGGCGGCCGGTACGGCGCCGATCAGGTCCAGGTAGATGTCCTCGAGGCTCGGCCGGCGGATCTGCAGCTCCGGGATCTCCCCGTCGAAGCGCAGCATCAGCCGGGCCAGCTCGGCGGTCGGCTCGTCGCTGCGGATCTCGTGGTGCCCGTCGGCGTCGACCCAGGAGATCCGCGCGGTCCGGGCGCCGCGGCCGCCGAGCGTGTCCGGCGTCGCCACCTCGAGCATCCGGCCGTCGGCGATCACGCCGACCCGGTCGGCCAGGTGCTCGGCCTCGTCCAGGTAGTGGGTGGTGAGCAGGATCGTGGTCCCGCCGGTGCGCAGGTTCTCGATCAGCGTCCAGAACTGGCGGCGCGCCTCGGGGTCGAAGCCGGTGGTCGGCTCGTCGAGGAACAGCAGCTCCGGGTTGCCGATCACGCCGAGCGCGACGTCGAGGCGGCGGCGCTGCCCGCCGGACAGCTTGCGGGTCCGGGTCCGGCGCTTCTCCTCCAGCCCGACCGACGCGATCACCTCGTCGGGGTCGCGCGGGTTCGGGTAGTAGCCGGCGAAGTGCTGCACCAGCTCGGCGACCGACAGCTCGGCCTCGTCCCGCGACGACTGCGCGACGATCCCGACCCGGGCCCGCCAGTGCCGGTCGGCGTGCGCGGGGTCGGTTCCCAGCACCTGGACGTCGCCCTCGTCGGCGCGCCGGTAGCCCTCGAGGATCTCGGTGGTGGTGGTCTTGCCGGCGCCGTTCGGGCCGAGCAGGGCGAACACCTCACCGTGCCGGATGTCGAGGTCGACGCCGGCGACGGCGACCTTGTCGGGGTACCGCTTGACGAGTCCGCGGACCCGCACTGCCAAGTCTTTGTCGGTCATGGCTCAAGCCTGGCCGCTCGGGGGCCCGCGCGATGAGAGCCGGACGGCGTACTCGCTGTCCCCCGACCGGTGGACACGTGGCCGTCCACCAGGCCCGTACTCCGGCGTACCGGCGGACCGAAAATCCCCGGCCCGACGCGCGGACGGGGGCAGACGCGACGGGGTCCGGTTGGTTAGCGTCGGGCGCATGAGTCAGACAGTGCGTGGAGTCGTCGCCCTGAGCAAAGGGTCCCCGGTCACGATCGAGCAGATCACCATCCCCGATCCCGGGCCGGGGGAGGCGGTGGTCCAGGTGCAGGCCTGCGGGGTCTGCCACACCGACCTGCACTACCGGGAGGGCGGTATCAACGACGACTTCCCGTTCCTGCTCGGCCACGAGGCGGCCGGGATCGTGGAGAGCGTCGGCGAGGGTGTCACCGACGTCGCGCCGGGCGACTTCGTCGTCCTGAACTGGCGGGCCGTCTGCGGCAGCTGCCGGGCCTGTCTGCGCGGCCGTCCGTGGTACTGCTTCAACACCCACAACGCGAAGCAGAAGATGACGCTGGCCGACGGCACCGAGCTGTCGCCAGCGCTGGGGATCGGCGCGTTCGCGGAGAAGACCCTGGTCGCGGCGGGTCAGTGCACGAAGGTCGACCCGGCGGCGAAGCCCGAGGTCGCCGGGTTGCTCGGTTGCGGCGTGATGGCCGGGCTCGGTGCCGCGGTCAACACCGGCAACGTCGGCCGCGGCGACACCGTCGCGGTGATCGGCTGCGGTGGCGTCGGTACGGCGGCCGTCGTCGGCGCCCGGCTCGCGGGTGCGGCCCGGGTGATCGCGCTCGACATCGACCAGCGCAAGCTCGACGTCGCCCAGGAGCTCGGCGCGACGCACGTGATCAACTCCAAGGAGCTTGACCACGACGGCGTCGTCGAGGCGGTCCAGGAGCTGACCGGTGGGTTCGGCGCGGACGTCGTGATCGACGCGGTCGGCCGCCCGGAGACCTGGAAGCAGGCGTTCTACGCCCGCGACCTGGCCGGGACCGTCGTCCTGGTCGGTGTACCGACGCCGGACATGCAGCTCGACATGCCGCTGCTCGACTTCTTCGGCCGCGGCGGCTCGCTCAAGTCCAGCTGGTACGGCGACTGCCTGCCGACCCGCGACTTCCCGCTGCTGATCGACCTGCACCTGCAGGGCCGGCTGCCGCTCGACCGGTTCGTGTCGGAGACGATCGCGCTGGACGAGGTCGAGGCCGCGTTCGCCAAGATGCACCACGGCGACGTCCTGCGCTCGGTGGTGGTCTTCTGATGCCGCCCCGCATCGAGCGGCTCGTCACGTCCGGCACGTTCAGCCTCGACGGCGGCACCTGGGACGTCGACAACAACATCTGGCTGGTCGGCGACGACCACGAGGTGCTGGTGATCGACGCCGCTCACGACGCTGAGCGGATCATCCAGGCCGTCGGCGACCGCCGGGTGGTCGGCCTGGTCGCGACGCACGGGCACAACGACCACATCAACGCCGTCGGCGGCGTCCAGGCCGTGCTGAAGTGCCCGGTCTGGATCAGCTCCGCCGACCAGATGCTCTGGTCCGCCCTGTACGACGAACTGCCCGACCACGACCTCTCCGACGGCACCACCTTCGACGTCGCCGGCACGACGCTGAAGGCAGTCAGCACCCCGGGCCACAGCCCCGGCTCCACCTGCCTGTACGCCGCCGACCTGGACGCGGTCTTCACCGGCGACACCCTCTTCCAGGGCGGCCCGGGCGCGACCGGTCGGTCGTACAGCGACAAGCCGACCATCCTGAAGTCGATCCGCGACCGGTTGTTGACGCTGCCGGAGGGCACGGTCGTGCACACCGGCCACGGGGACACCACGACGATCGCGGCGGAGGTCGGCAACATCTCCTGACTGTGTCGCCGGCCCTCCCGTGCGGAGGGCCGGCGGCAGCTTTTCGCCAGCCATGCATCTATGCATGCATCTATGCGCTAGATTGAGCCCATGGCCGACCAGGGACCCGCGGGTGATCGCGCGTACCGGCACACCAAGGAGCTGATCCTCACCGGTGAGCTGGCCGGTGGGCAGCTGTTCAGCGAGGGCGAGATCGCCAACGACCTCGACATCAGCCGGACGCCGGTGCGAGAGGCGTTCCTGCGCCTGGAGGCCGAGCAGCTCGTCCAGCTGATCCCGAAGCGCGGCGCGGTCGTCGTACCGGTGACGCCGACCGAGATGGAGGACGTGCTCGACCTGCGCGAAGCGCTCGAAGCGGCCGCGGTCCGGAGGTTGCTCCGGGACGACCGGTTGCTCGCCGCGGCCTCGGAGGGGTGGTCGCGGGCGCTGGAGGAGCAGCGGCGCTGCGCGCAGGAACGGGACGCCGACGGGTTCGCCGCCGCCGACGACGCCTTCCACGCGAGCTTCGTGGAGGGCTCGGGCAACGCGCTGGCCATCCGCTTCTACCGGTCGCTCGGGGACCGGCAGCGGCGGATGAGCCTGAGCGTCGTCCGGCCGCGGGCCGAGCTCCTCGACGTACTGCTGCAGGAGCACGCGGCGCTGGCGGAGTGCGTCGAGCGCCGGGAACCGGAGGCGTTCGCGCGGGGGCTGGGGGAGCACCTCGACCGGTACCACCGGCGATGAGGTGGCAGCGGGCGGTCTTCGCCATGTTCTGCTGCGGCTGGGGCGGCAACCAGTTCACGCCGTTGCTGATGCTCTACCGGCAAGCGGGCGGCTACTCGACCGTTGAGGTCGACCTGTTCCTCGGCACGTACGTCGTCGGCCTGGTGCCCGGCCTGCTCGTCGCCGGCGCCCTGTCCGACCGGCACGGGCGCAAGCCGCTGATGCTGGCCGGTACGGCGCTCTCGATCGTCTCCAGCGTCCTCCTGATGGCTGGACAGACCTGGGCCCTGTACGGCGGCCGCCTGCTCACCGGAGTCGCTGTCGGCATTGCCATGGCTGTCGGAACCAGCTGGGTCAAGGAGCTGTCGCAACCGCCGTACGACGTCGCTGCCGACAGCGGGGCCGGTGCGCGACGTGCTGCGATGGGGCTGACGCTCGGCTTCGGTCTGGGCGCCGGCGTGGCCGGCGTACTGGCTCAGTGGGGTCCGCACCCGATGGTCACGCCGTACGCCGTCCACGCCGTACTGGCGTTGGCTGCTTTGGCCCTGCTCCCGGGAGCTCCGGAGACTCGGACCGCTCCGGCAGCTGGCTCGCTCTGGTCGTTGCTGAAGGTCCCGGCCGTCGCACACCGCCGCTTCCTGCGGGTGGTGCTCCCGATGGCCCCCTGGGTCTTCGGCTCGGCCGGCATCGCCTACGCCGTGACGCCGCAGCTCGTCGGCGACCGGCTCGGCAACTGGGGACTGGCCTACGCCACCCTGCTCACGGTCTGCACCCTCGGCACGGGGGCTCTGGTGCAGCCGCTGGCAAAGAGGCTCGACTCCGTGTCGACAGCCCGGGCCATCGTCGTCGCGATGGTCCTGATGTCGGCCGGAGTCGGCCTCAGCGCCGTAGTAGCCGACCTCGGCTCACCCCTGCTCGGCCTGCTAGACGGTGTGCTGCTGGGAGCGGCGTACGGGATCGCTGTCGTCTCCGGGCTGCTGGAGATCCAGCGCATCGCTGCCCTGAACGACGACGTGGACCTGGCCGGCCTGACCGGGGTCTACTACGCAGCTGCCTACCTGGGCTTCCTCCTGCCGACTGTGCTCGCAGCAGTCGCCAGCTTGGCGCCGTACGTCGTGCTGCTGGCAGTGGTCGCTGCGGTCACTCTGGCCTGTACGGCGGTAGTGCTGGCGTCGTCCCGCCGCCACCTGCCGGCTTAGCGCGTCGTCGTCGCGCTGGCCTGGTCCCAGGAGACCGGAGTCGTGTAGAGCACGAACCGGTAGTCACGGGTCTTGCTGTAGCGGTACGCCATGGTCGCGACGCCCGCGGAGCTGGTGGTCACCCCCTTCAGCCCCTTCCAGGTCGTCGTACCGCGCTCCCTGAACTGGAACGCGCCCTTCGCGGATCGCTTGTAGTACTTGTCGTAGTCGGTCGAGTAGACCAGCGACGTCCCGGTCAGCGTCACCACATCGGCTGTCCGCTTGCTGCTGATCCACGCCGCGGTGGCGAGCCGGATGTCGGACTGCACGGTGTTCTGCGTCAGCGGGTTCGAGTTGTTGTCAAAGGCCCCCGACGGCCGCCAGGTGTGCAGCCCGATGGTGTGAAAGTCGTAGACGTCCCAGCTCTGCCGATTCCCACCGCTGAAGTAGGCGCCACCCTGACTTCCCTGACTGGGATGAATCAGATCCCAGCCCGAAGTCCCGGTCACCGAACAGACCCCCGAGGCGTACACCGTGAACTCCTTGTAGGGCTGCCCGATCACCACCCGGTACGGCGCCGTCAGGTTGCAAACCGCGGTCGCCTGCGCGCTCGCGGGTGCGGCGGCGATCAGTACCACTCCGGCGGCCAGCGCCGCGGTCGTACGGATACCCATGTCATCTCCCCGGTCGTCGGTCGCCGCGGGCCAGTCTGGCAAATTCCTGGTGCAGCCACGACCGCGCCCGCCGTACGATCCCCGCCATGGACCGCGTCGTCGAGCAGAACCGCCAGTACTGGCAGACCCTCGCACCGCACCGCCCAGGCGAACCCCTCGAGTTCTTCCAGGCCGGCGGCAGCGCCCTCAACCCCGACGAACTGTCCGCAGCAGGCGACGTCCACGGCCGCCGAGTCCTCCAGCTGGCCTGCTCGGTAGGCGACGAAGCCCTCACCTTCGCCCGCCTCGGCGCCGAAGTCACCGCCGTGGACCTGGCCCCCACCCACCTGGCCACCGGCCGTGCCAAGGCCGAGGCTCTTGGTGTCGAGGTCGACTTCCGCGAGCAGGACATGATGGCCCTCGACCCGGACCTCACGGGCTTCGACCTGATCTTCATCTCGTGGGGCGGCATCTGCTGGGTCCCCGACTTGACCCGCTGGGCCGCAGATCTGGCGTCGAGGCTTGCTCCTGGCGGCGTACTGGTGATCTCCGAGCACCACCCGGTGTGGGAGGTCCTCACCGCCACCACGCCGCTGAGAGTCGCCAGCAACTACTTCACCCCCGCCCGTGACGGCTACCCCGACCCCCTCAAGGCCCCCCAGATCACCCGCGAGCTGGACATCGACGTCCCCAACCGCAGCTACATCTGGAATCTGGGCGCCGTCACCACCGCCGTACTCACAGCCGGCCTGACCCTCCGCTCACTCCAGGAGTTCGCCGCCCCCGAGATGTACGCCGGCCTCGGCGACCAGGCAGGTCACCTGCCCGCCACCTATCTCCTGACCGCAGTGCGCTGACCTTGCGCCGGTTCGTCGTCCTGGACGCGATGGGCGTCCTCTACCGCCACGGCAACGTCGTAGCCAGCCTGCTCATCCCGTACCTGCGCGCCCACGGCAGCACGGCCACCGAGCCGGACATCCGCGATGCCTATCGCCGGTGCACCCTCGGCGAGATCTCCTCTCACCACCTGTGGACGTCGCTCGGCGTAGGAGCAACTGCCACCGACGCCGACTACTGCACCCACCACGAGCTGACCCCCGGTGCCCGAGAGGCCCTCGACCAACTCCGCTCCGCCGGCATCACCCCGCTGATCCTCACCAACGACGCCGCCCCCTGGTCCGAGCTGCTCCGCACCCGCTTCAACCTGTCCGCCGAACACTGGTACGTGAGCTCCCAGCTAGGCACCCGCAAACCGTCCCCCGAAGCCTTCGCCGCCGTCCGCTCCCACCCCGGCCTCGACCCCGCCCAGACCTACCTGGTCGACGACCGCCCCACCAACCTCGCTGCGGCCCAAGCAGCCGGGTTCCGCCCAGTGCTGTTCCACAGCGACGACAGCGCCACCAACCAGGTCGACGGCTTCACACCACCCACCGCCTACACGATGCCCGAGCTGCTGACCCACCTGCTCTGAGCGTCCTCCAGCCCGGACTGGGTATTCACCCACCGGCCGGGCGTTTGCCCGCGGCAGGTCCGGGTCGGAGACCGCGACCAGCCGCGCGTCCACGCGGCCGCATGTCCTGGCCGGCCAGGTCTGGATGCACTCCGGACCGTCCCCACGCCTGCGCCTGCCACCGCCGTCGCCTGCTCGTCCACGTTCGCCGCGGGTCGAGTTCCACGCCGGACCAGGTGCTATCCGCATGAGCGAGCCGCCATCGCAGCCACCTGCTCGCCTACCCCGTCCGAGCACGCACAGCCGGCACCAGGTACTTCAACCCGTCAGCGCACTCCTCACCTCACCCAGGGGTGGGCGGGTGGGCGAGATGCGTCCACCACCATCAGGCTTGGGCGACAACCGTCTGCCCTGCACCACCACCCGGCACCCGCTCACAGAGGTGGGCGGGTGGGCGGGTGGGCGAGATGCGCGCCCACCATCATCAGGCTTTGGGCGACAACCGTCTGCCCCGCACCACCACCCCGCACCCCGCCCACAGAGGTGGGCGGGTGGGCGATCCAAGGCCGACCACCGTCTGCCGTGGGGGCAGAGGAATCAGGCTTTCTGGCAGTCCGAGCAGGTCCCGAAGATCTCCAGCGTGTGGCTGACATCCGCGTACCCGTGCTCAGCCGCGACCTTGTCGGCCCAGCGCTCGACCGCCGGGCCCTCGACCTCGACGGTGCGGCCGCAGTTGCGGCAGACCAGGTGGTGATGGTGGCCCTTGGAGCAGCGGCGGTAAGCGGTCTCCCCGTCGGCCGTCCGGAGTACGTCGACCTCGCGGGAGTCGGCGAGGGCCTGGAGGGTGCGGTAGACCGTGGTGAGGCCGACGGCCTCGCCGGAGGTTCGGAGCTCCTGGTGGATCTCCTGGGCGGTCCGGAAGTCGTCCAGGTTGTCCAGCGCGGACGCCACCGCCGCCCGCTGCCGGGTCGAACGCGTTCCGATCGCCACCGCTACTCCTGTCCTCAGTTCAGCCGGTTCAACTCGCCATTCTCGCAGACCGTGCCAAGTCAGTGCTCGTCCCAGTGGTCGCCGTGCGCTGCGTGCAGGTGCCCGTCGTGCACGTAGTCGACGTGGTCGCCGTGCTCGACCTTCGGGTGGCCGCAGCGCTGGCTGTGCGCGTGCGGGTGCTCGTCGGTGACGACGTGCGGCTCCGGACCCGGTACGCCGACCTCCGGCTCCTCGTCGGCGAGCGGCGCCTGGACGGCGCGCCGGCGGCGTACCAGTGAGCCCGCGGCCGCGGCGACGACGAAGCAGGCCAGGGCCAGTACGACGATGGTCGCGCCCGGCGCGACGTTCGCGTTGTACGACGTGATGATGCCGGCCAGGCAGACCAGGACCCCGATCCCGCAGGCGGTCACGAACGTGGACCGGAACGACCGCGTGATCTGCTGGGCGGTCGCCACCGGCACGACCATCAGCGCGCTGACGAGCAGCAGTCCGACGGTCCGCATCGCGACGGTCACGGTCACCGCGGCCATCACCGCGATCAGCAGGTTGAGCAGCTGGACGCGCAGCCCGGTGACGCGGGCGAACTCCTCGTCCTGGCAGACCGCGAACAGCTGCGGCCCGAGCCCGATCGCCACGACCAGTACGACGACCGCGAGGCCGACGACAACGTACAGGTCGGACGGCGAGACCGTGGTCAGCGAGCCGAACAGGTAGGTGTTCAGCGTCGCCGCGCCTTGCCCGGCCAACCCGATCAGCAGCACACCGCCCGCGATCCCGCCGTAGAAGAGCAGCGACAGCGCGACGTCCCCGCTGGTCTTCCCGCGCGCCCGGATCAGCTCGATCGCGCTCGCGCCGACGACGGCGACCAGGATCGCGGTCAGCACCGGCGCGGTGCCCGTGAGCAGGCCGAGGGCGACGCCGGTGATCGCGATGTGCCCGATCCCGTCGCCCATCAGCGCCAGCCGGCGCTGCACCAGATACGTGCCGATCGCCGGCGCGGACAGCCCGGTGAGCAGCCCGGCGATCAGCGCCCGCTGCATGAACTCCAGCTCGAACAAGGTCACGACAACCACCTCAGCCCGGATTCGAGGCGCACACAGAGGCGGTGCGGAAGTACTGGCAGGCTCACGACAACCACCCGGGCTCGGAGTCGACGACGTGCGGGTGGACGTGGGCGTGCGTCTGCGAGGCGTGCGGCGGGCCGTCGTACACGATCCGGCCGCGGCGCAGCACGACCGAGCGGTCGATCAGTGCGTCCATCGGGCCGAGGTCGTGGCTGACCATGACGACCGTCGTACCGCGGGCGACGCGTTCGCGGATCGCGTCGGCGAAGATGTCCTGGCTGGCCAGGTCGACACCGGCGGTCGGCTCGTCGAGGACGAGCAGCTCGGGGTCGGAGACCAGGGCGCGAGCGATCAGGACGCGCTGCTGCTGGCCGCCGGAGAGCTCGGCGACGGCGTCCTTGCGGCGGTCGGCCATGTCGACCAGCTCGAGCGACTGGTCCACCGCAGTCTTCTGGGCGGCGCTGAGCGGCCGGAAGAGGCGCCGCTTCGAGAGCAGGCCGGAGGAGACCACTTCGTGCACAGTCGCCGGTACGCCGCCGGCCGCGGTGATCCGCTGCGGCACGTAGCCGATCCGGCTCCACTGGCGGAACCGCGGGACCGGCGTACCGAACAGCCGGACCTCGCCGCGGGCGGCGGGGAGCAGGCCGACGACGGTCCGGACCAGGGTGGACTTGCCGGAGCCGTTGGTGCCGAGCACGGCGACCACCTCGCCCGGACGGATCTGCAGGTCGATCCCGCGGAGCACGAGCCGACCGCCCAGGTCCACCGAGAGATCGGTGACCTGGACGGCCTTCGCGGGGTCTGTTGTCGGGCCTGTCACGCGCAGCTGTTCGCCTTCCGGAGCTCCTGGAGGTTCTCGCGCATCAGGGAGAGGTAGGTCTCCTGCGAGTTCGCGTCCGACAGGCCCTCGATCGGGCTGAGGACGGCGGTCTTGACGTGCACGTCGCGGGCGATCGACTCGGCCACCTTCGGGCTGACGAGCTCCTCGTAGAAGATCGTGGTGACGTGCTGGTTGCGCACGATTTCCTGGACCTCCTTGATCCGCTGCGGGGTCGGTTCGGCGTCGGGGGTGAATCCGGCGATTCCGACCATCTGCAGACCGTACCGCTTCGCCAGGTAGGCGAACGCCTCATGACTCGTCACGAACGTGGTCAACTTGCAGCTGGCGAGCCCGGTCTTGTACTCGGTGTCGAGCTTGTTCACCTCGCCGAGCAGCGTCTTCGCGCGCTCCCGGTAGCCGTCCGCGTGCGCGGCGTCGACCTCGACGAGCTTGTCGGTGACCGCCTGGACGACGCCCGCGTAGCGGACCGGGTCGAGCCAGAAGTGCGGGTCGAGCGCGTCTTCGGTGTACGCCGCCGGCTGCACGGCGCTGCTTTCGCCGTACGCCGCCTGCTGCGCCGAGCCTGCCCCCGTCGCGCCGCCTCCGTCGTACGCCGCCGGCGTGACCGGGCTGCTCGGCGTGGCGGCGCCGCTGCCTTCCTCGTGCTCCTCGAAGTCCGCGCCGGTCGCCTCCAGCTTGGCGGCCGGGGCGACGTCGAACCCGGCGTCCTTGGCGTTCTGCTCGACGGCCTCGTCGACGGCCGGCTGCAGACCCTTCTCGAAGACGACCAGCTTGGCCTCGGCGATCGTGCCGACCTGCTTCGGGGTCAGCTCCAGGTCGTGCGGCTCGACGCCGGGCGCGGTCAGCGTGGTCACGTTCACCGCGTCGCCCCCCACCGACTTGGCGATGAACTCGAGCGGGTAGAACGATGCCACCACGTCGAGCTTGTCCCCGCTGCCGCCGGAGCCGTCGGCAGCGTTGCTGCCGCAGCCTGCGAGAGTGAGCAGGGTCAGGGCGGCGAGGCCGGCGATGACAGGACGACGACTAGATCTCATGACAATCATTTTCATTTAAACGGAAGTGGTTGTCAAAACAGGGAGTGGACGGATGGCCAGGCGGACGGTCGGGCGCAGGCGGGCCGACAGCAAACCCAACCGGCGCCGCCGGATCGAAATTCCCCGCGGTCACGGGCACGGCCACGGCCACGGGCACGGCGGCTGGGGTGACGAGCACGTGCTCGACACCTCGGTGGTCGACTCCGACGCGGTCGTCGCCCGCCGGGTCCGGGTGGTGGTCGCGGCGCTGCTGATCCCGCTGATCGCGGCCGCGATCGTGGCGATGATCGTGATGTGGCCGGGCGGTGACGTGGTGGTCGAGTCGGCCAAGTCCTCCGGTGCCGGCGGCACCGTGACCAAGCTCGTCGCCTGCCCCGAGCACCCGGCCGACTGCGACGAGGCGACGATCCGGATCGACTCCGGCAAGACCGACCTCGGCGCCGAGGTCCCGGTCGAGGTCCCGAAGGGCGCGCAGACGTCGATCCCGATCAAGGTCGGCGACAAGGTGCTGCTCGGCGTCGACGAGAAGGCGCCGATCGAGGGCCGGTACCAGTACGTCGACCACGACCGCGGGCGGCCGCTGCTGATCCTCGCGGTGATCTTCGCGGTGGCGGTCGTCGTACTGTCGCGCTGGCGCGGTCTGGCGGCGCTCGGCGCGCTCGGGGTCACGGCGGTCACGCTGACCCAGTTCATCCTGCCGGCGATCCTCAAGGGGTCGAACCCGCTGCTGGTGGCAGTGGTCGGCGGCTCGGTGATCATGGTGATCGCGCTCTACCTGACGCACGGGATCAACGCCCAGTCGTCGGTCGCGCTGGCCGGGACGATCGCCGCGCTCGGGCTGACCGCGTTCCTGGGCTGGGCGTTCGTGAAGTTCTGCGACCTGTCCGGAATCGCCTCCGACGGGGCGTCGGCGCTGAAGGCGTACGTGCCGGACATCGACCTGGCCGGGCTGCTCGTGGCCGGGATCGTGATCGGGGCGCTCGGCGTACTGGACGACGTGACCGTGACGCAGGCCAGCGCGGTCTGGGAGCTGTCGGCGGCCAACCCGGCCGCGAGCCGGGCGATGCTGTTCGGCGCCGGGCTGCGGATCGGGCGGGCGCACGTCGCCTCGGTCGTGAACACGCTCGTCCTCGCGTACGCCGGGGCGGCGCTGCCGATCCTGATGGTGTTCGCGATCAGCGGGACGCAGTCGAACTACCTGATCTCGACCGAGCAGGTGGCGATCGAAGTCGTCCGAGGTCTGGTCGGCAGCCTGGGCATCATCGCGGCCGTCCCGCTGACCACCGCGCTGGCCGCGATGGCGGTCGCGGACCGGTCCCGGGACCTGGTCGCGGAGCCCGAGCACCTCGGTCCTGAGGCGGAAAACGCCGGTTGAGTGGCGAAATCCGCCATGTCGTGATGTTGCACTGACCGGACCCCGATCTTCCGGGTTTCTGTCCGGCCGTCTCTTCCCAGCGCTCGTTTGCCGATCTAGAGTTCCGATCTGTCACAGATCGTCCGCCCAAGACTACCTTCTGTGGCAGCGAGCCTGAGGAGCCGCGGATGTATCGACGCGTGGGTGTGTGGTTGTTCGGGGCAAGGGGTTCGGTCGCCACCACGACCGTCGCCGGAGCGGCCGCACTGGCCCACGGCGCCCCGCCCGCCGGAGTGGTCACCGAGACGCCGGCGTTCGCCGGGGCCGGTCTGGTGCCGATCGACCGGCTGGTCTTCGGCGGGCATGATCCCGCCGAGACGCCGCTGAGCAAACAGGTGGAACGGCTGGTCGCCGGGGGAGTGCTGCCGCCGGGATTGGATGGGCTGATCGCCGCCGAGCTGGCCGAGACCGAGCGGAACCTGGTGGTCCTCCCGGTTGCGGACACGCAGGACGGGGTGGTCCGCCGGATGGCGGAGGACATTCGGGCGTTCCGGTTGCGGAACGATCTGGAGCAGGTGGTCGCGATCAACGTCGCGTCCACCGAGCCCCCGCACGAGGTCGAGTACGCCGACTTGGACGCTCTGAAAGAGGCTTTGAAGACTGCCCAAGTTCTTCCTGCGAGTTCGCTTGCGGCGCTGGCTGCGTTTGAGGCCGGGGCCGCCTACATCGACTTCACGCCGTCGACCTCCATCCGGCCGCAGGTGGTGCGGGACTGGGCTGTCGAGCGGCAGGTGCCGTACGGCGGGCAGGACGCCAAGACCGGCGAGACGCTGGTGAAGAGCGTGCTCGCGCCGATGTTCACCGCGCGCGCCCTGCCCGTGCAGGCCTGGTCGGGGACCAACCTGCTCGGTGGCGGCGACGGTGCGACGCTGGCGGACCCGCAGGCGGCGGCGTCGAAGAGCGTGTCCAAGGAGCGCGTGCTCACCGAGCTGCTGGACGGTGAGGTGCCTGGCGAGGTACACATCGACTACGTCGACCCGCTGGGTGACTGGAAGACCGCCTGGGACCACGTGATGTTCTCCGGGTTCCTCGGCGTACGGATGACGTTGCAGTTCACCTGGCAGGGCTGCGACTCGGCGCTGGCCGCTCCGCTCGTGCTGGACCTCGCCAGGCTCTCCGCGCTGGCGCTGGAGCGAGGTCATGTCGGGGCGATGCCGTTCCTGGGGTTCTACTTCAAGGACCCGGTCGAGTCGGCCGAGCACGCGCTCACCAGGCAGTACGACGAGCTGCTGCGCTGGGTGCAGGAATGCTGAAGGACCTGGTCGAACTCGTCCGAGCTCCTGCCGCGCTGACCGTGCCCGGCGACGTACTGGCCGGTGCTGTCGCTGCTGGAGACCTGAGGCCTGGCCGGATGGCTGGACTGTCGGCAGCGTCGATCTGCATCTACTGGGCCGGCATGGCGCTCAACGACTGGGCCGACCGGGAGGTGGACGCCGTCGAGCGGCCGGAGCGGCCGATCCCGTCAGGACGCGTGCCAGCCGGTACGGCGCTGGGCCTGGCGACCGGGCTCACCGCTGCCGGCCTGGCGCTGGCAGCAAGGGCCGGTGGGCGCTCAGCGCTCGCGACGTCGGCCGTGCTCGCCGCTACTGCGTGGAGCTACGACCTGAAGGCCAAGAACACGCCTGCTGGCCCGGTGTTCATGGCGGCGGCCCGGGCGCTCGACGTACTGGTCGGTGCTGGTGACCAGAGGCGGCGGGCGTGGGCTCCTGCGCTGGCCGTCGGTACGCACATCCTCGGCGTGACGGCGATGTCCCGGGGAGAGGTGCACGGCAGTACGCCGCTGCCGGCGCGGGGAGCGCTGGCTGCAACGTCGGCGATCACTGCGGCGACGCTCGGCGGACCAGTGCGCGGTGCAGCAGTTGAGCCTGCCGGCGTCGCCGGGCTGGCTGCGACGGCTGTGCTGACCGGCCTGTTCGCTCAAGCGGTAGCCCCCGCCCAGGTCGCTGCCGCCCAGGAGCCGTCAGGCCCCAAGCTCCGCCGCGCAGTCGGCGCGGGCATCCACGGCCTGGTGCCGCTCCAAGCAGCCTGGTGCGCACGAGCAGGCGCACCACGACTAGGCGCCGCCCTCGCAGTAGCCCTGCCGATGGCCAAGGCCCTGGCCAGGAAGGTCTCACCCACATGAGGCTCGGCTACGGCACCAACGGCTTCGCCAACCACCGCCTCCCCGAAGCCCTCCAGGTCATCGCCGAACTCGGCTACCAGGGCGTCGCCCTGACCCTCGACCACAACCACCTGGACCCCTTCGGCCCCGACCTCAAGCAGCGCACCGCCGAGGTCGGCCGCCTGCTCACACGCCACCAGCTCGCGGTGGTGATCGAAACCGGCGCCCGCTACGTGCTCGACCCGTACCGCAAGCACGAGCCGACCCTCCTGCACACCGACGGCGCCGAGTGGCGGATGCTGCTGCTGGAACGCGCGATCGACATCGCGGCCGAGCTCGGCGCCGAGGCGGTCTCGTTCTGGTCCGGCGTACTCCCGCCTGACGTCTCGCCGGAGCTCGGCTGGGAGCGTCTGGTCGCCAGCTGCCAGCAGCTCGCGGCGTACGCCGCCGACCGCGGCGTCGTGCTCGGCGTCGAGCCCGAGCCCGGCATGCTGCTCGACGACCTGGCCGGCTTCTTCAAGCTGCACGACGAGGTCGACCCGCTCCGGCTCACCCTCGACATCGGCCACCTGGTCTGCAACGAGCCCACCCCGCCCGGGGAGTGCATCCGCGCCGGCGCGCCGTACCTGGTGAACGTGCAGATCGACGACATGCGCCGCGGCGCCCACGAGCACCTTGAGTTCGGTACGGGCGAGGTCGACTTCGCGCAGGTCTTCAAGGCGCTGCGGGAAGCCGAGTACGACGGCCTGGTGGCGGTGGAGCTGCCCAGGCACTCGCACGCGGCGCCGACTGTCGCGCGCGAGTCGCTGGCATTCCTGCGGGACCACACATGAAGTCCACCGATCTCCCAGCCGTCCCGCACCAACAAGGCCCGCTCGCCGAGATCTTCCCCGCCGTCACCCGCCGCGTCGGAAAAGATGCCCTAGGCAACGGCTGGACCGCCGACGAAGCCGCCCGCGCCCAGCTCCTCGCCACCGCGACGCCCGGCGAGATCACCGATCTCTACCGCTACGGCGACACCACCGAGAAGCTCGCCATCCTCAAGGCCCTGCAGCTCACAGACGTCGAACAGGCCGTCGGCGACCAGGGACTGGCGCTGATCGAGGACGCGATCCGCACCAACGACCAGCGCCTGCTCGCCGCCGCGCTCGGGCCGTACGCGACCCGGCACCTGACCGGCACGGCGTTCCGGCAGGCCGTGCTCAAGTGCGTGTTCGCCGGCGTACCGCTGGCGGCCGTGCACGGGTTGCCGGAGCGCGCCGACGACGAGCTGCGACGGATGATGGCCGACTTCGCCACCGAACGGCAGGCCGCCGGCCGGACCGTTCCCCCGGACCTTCAGCCCTATCTCGACCGCCCTGAGAGGTGACTGGACCATGCGCATCTTCGATCCGCACATCCATATGACGTCCCGGACCACCGACGACTACGCGGCGCTCGCCGCGCACGGCGTCCGGGCCCTGGTCGAGCCCGCGTTCTGGCTCGGGCAGCCGCGGACCAGCGTCGGCTCGTTCGTCGACTACTTCGACGCGCTGATCGGCTGGGAGCCGTTCCGGGCGTCGCAGTACGGGATCAGGCACCACTGCACGATCGCGCTGAACCCGAAGGAGGCCAACGACCCGCGCTGCCGCGAGGTGCTCGACGTGCTGCCCCGGTACCTCGCGAAGGACGGTGTCGTCGCGGTCGGCGAGGTCGGCTACGACTCGATGACGCCGGAGGAGGACGAGGTCTTCGCGACCCAGCTGGAGCTGGCCAAGCGCTTCGACCTGCCGGTTCTCGTGCACACCCCGCACCGCGACAAGGCAGCCGGTACGACGCGAACGCTCGCCGTCGTCCGCGAGTCCGGCGTACCGGCCGAGCGCGTGGTCGTCGACCACCTGAACGAGGTGACCGTGAAGGAGGTCGCCGACTCCGGCTGCTGGATGGGCTTCTCGATCTACCCCGACACCAAGATGGACCCGGACCGGATGGTCGTCATCCTGCAGCAGTTCGGCACCGAGCGGATCCTGGTCAACTCCGCCGCCGACTGGGGCAAGTCGGACCCGCTGCGCACCTACGCGACCGGGCAGGCGATGCTCGCGGCCGGCTTCACCGACGACGACGTCGACCAGGTGCTGTGGCGCAACCCGGTCGCGTTCTACGGCCAGTCCGGCCGCCTCGACCTGACCGGTACGGCGACCGCCGACACGTTCGCGGGCAACTCGATCCTGCGGGGAGCCCGCGCATGAGGTTCCGGCACCCCGACGGCTCGCTCGTCCACCTCGCGTACTGCACGAACGTCCACCCGGCCGAGGACCTCGAAGGCGTGATCGCCCAGCTCGACGGCTGCGCGTCGCTGGTCCGCAAGGAGCTCGGCGTCCCGGTGCTCGGCGTCGGGCTCTGGCTCGCGCACAGCCTCGCCGACCGGCTCGCGAACTCACTGGTCGCGCTCAACCGCCTGCGCCGCGCCCTGGACCGCAACGGCCTCGAGGTGGTCACGCTGAACGGCTTCCCGTACGCCGGGTTCCACGACCGCGTCGTCGGCAAGAAGGTCTACAAACCCGACTGGACCGAGCCCGAGCGGCTGCGCTACACCCTCGACCTGATCGAGGTGCTGGCCAAGCTGATGCCGCGCGACGCGGCGTACGGTTCGATCTCGACGCTGCCGCTGGCCTGGCGGCACCCGTGGTCGCGCGAGCAGGACGCGCTCGCGCGGGCGGCGTTCGACCGGGTCCAGGTCCGGCTCGCGCAGGTCGAGACCAACACCGGCCGCCGGATCCGCGTCGCCGTCGAGCCCGAACCGGGCTGCGTGCTCGAGATGGTCCCGCAGGCCACCCACTGGCTCACCCCGTACGCCGGTCCGGCGCGGATCGGGCTGTGCCTGGACACCTGTCACCTGGCGGTCCAGTTCGAGGACCCGGGCGCGACGTTCGCGACGCTGGACGCGGCCGGTGTCGAGGTCGTGAAGAGCCAGGTGTCGGCGGCGCTGCACGTCCCCGACCCTGGCGACGCCGAAGCGCGAAGGCTGCTCGACGAGTTCGCGGAGCCGAAGTTCCTGCACCAGACCCGCGAGTGGGGCGGCCCGGGCGTCGACAACCTGGACTCGATCGACCAGCTGTCCGGGCATGCGCCGTGGCGGGTCCACTTCCACGTGCCCGTCCACGCTGCGCCGCGCGCGCCACTGACGAGTACGACGGACGTGTTGGAGGACTCCCTGCGGCATCTGGTCGGCGGCGCGCACCCGCTGACGCAGCACCTGGAGTCCGAGACCTACACCTGGTCGGTGCTGCCCAACGGACCGACGAACCAGCAAGAACTTGCCGAAGGCATCGCTGCCGAGTTGGCCTGGCTGCGCGACCGGATCGTTGCTTTGGGCCTGGAGGAGGTCAAATGACCAAGCAGGTAGTCGTTCTGGATGTTGTCGGATTGACGCCTCGGTTGCTCCGAAAGATGCCGCGGTTGAGATCATTGCCGTTGGCCAGGAACCTGGAGACCGTGCTGCCGGCGGTCACTTGCTCGGCGCAAGCGACGTTCCTGACCGGCGCGATGCCGTCCGAACACGGTGTCGTCGGCAATGGCTGGTACTTCCGGGACCTCGGCGAGGTGTTCCTGTGGCGGCAGCACAACCGGCTGGTGCAGGGCGAGAAGGTGTGGGATGTCGCGCGGCGCGGCAACCCGGCGTACAAGGTGGCGAACGTGTGCTGGTGGTACGCGATGGGCGCGGAGACGGACCTACTGGTGACGCCGCGGCCGATCTACTACGCCGACGGGCGCAAGGCGCCGGACTGCTACACGCGGCCGGTCGAGCTGCACGACCGGCTCACCGCAAAGCTCGGCGACTTCCCGCTGTTCAACTACTGGGGGCCGACCGCAAGTATCAAGTCGAGCCGCTGGATCGTTGCCGCCTCGCGGCAGGTCCTTGCCGAGGACAATCCCGACCTGCTGCTCACGTACGTTCCGCATCTCGACTACGACCTGCAGCGGTACGGCGCGTCGTCGGTCGAGGCCGACCGGGCCGCGATCGAGCTGGACGCCGTCCTGGCGCCGTTGCTGGACGACGCGGAGGCGCGCGGCGCGACGGTGATCGTGCTGTCGGAGTACGGGATCACCGACGTCGCGCGGCCGGTGGACGTGAACCGGGTGCTGCGGGCCGAGGGACTGCTGGAGGTGCACACGCAGGACGGGATGGAGTACCTGGATCCGTGGACCTCGCGGGCGTTCGCTGTCGCCGACCACCAGATCGCTCACGTCTACGTGAAGGATCCGGCGGATCTCGAGGCCGTCGGCAAGCTGCTCGCCGGGATCCCGGGCGTCGCCGAGGTGCTCGATGCCGAGGGCAAGAAGCGCTACGGGCTCGACCACGAGCGGTCGGGAGAGCTGGTCGTCGTGGCTGAGCCCGACGCCTGGTTCACCTACTACTACTGGCTGGACGACGCGCGGGCGCCGGACTTCGCGCGCGGTGTGGAGATCCATCGCAAGCCCGGGTACGACCCGGCGGAGCTGTTCTTCGACCCGGCCGACCGGTTCGTGAAGCCGCGGGCGGCGTCGTACCTGGTGAAGAAGAAGCTCGGGCTGCGGTACGCGATGTCGGTGGTGCCGCTGGACCCGTCGATCGTGCGCGGGTCGCACGGGCGGCTGCCGGCGTCGTCTGAGGACGGGCCGGTGTTCCTGAGCAGCGACCCGGAGCTGGTGGACGGTGAGGGGCCGGTCGCTGCTGTTGACGTGAAGAATCTGTTGCTGAAAGCAGCGGACTTAGGCTGACTCGCGGACCACGATCTCCGTCGGCAGCGTGACCGAGTCGGCAGTCCCGTGGGCGATCAGGTCGAGCAGGAGGCGCGTCGTCTGCGCCGCCTGCTCGCCCATCGGGCTGCGCACGGTGGTCAGCGCGGGGGCCGTGTAGAGCGCGGCCTCGATGTCGTCGAAGCCGATCACCGCGACGTCGTCCGGCACCCGTCGGCCGGCTTCGCGCACGGTGCGCAGGGCACCGATCGCCATCAGGTCGTTGGCCGCGAACACCGCGTCCAGCTGGGGATCGTCGGCCAGGAGTTGCCGCATCGCCTCGGCGCCGGAGATCCGGGTGAAGTCGCCGAGGGCAACGATCGAGCGCCGCCCGGTGTCCTTCAGCGTCTCCCGGTACGCCGTCAGCCGGTCCTGCGCCGCGGTCATGTCCAGCGGGCCGGAGATCGTCGCGATCCGCTGCCGGCCCTGGTCGAGCAGGTGCTGCACGGCCTTGGTCGCGCCGCCGAGGTTGTCGTTGTCGACCCACGGCATCAGCCCCGGCGTCGCCAGCCGCCCGTGCGAGACGATCGGCAGCCCGGTCCGCGCCAGGACGGCGGGCAACGGGTCGGCGCCGTCCATCGAGACCAGCATCGCGCCGTCGACGTGCCCGGCGGCCAGGTACTGCTCGACGCGCTGACGGCTCTCGTCGGACCCGGCCAGCACCAGCGAAACCTGCTTGCCCGCGGCCTCCAAGGCGCGGCTCGCGGCGCGGACGACCATCGCGAACATCGGGTCGTCGGAGACCAGGCCGGCCGGAGGATCGGAGACGATGATCGCGATCGTGTTGGTCTTCTGGGTGACCAGGTTGCGGGCGGCGCCGTTCGGCACGTAGCCGAGCTCGGTGACCGCGGCCATCACGATCTGCCGGATCTCCGGCGCGACACTCGGCTCGCCGTTGATCACCCGGGACACGCTCGACTTCGACACCCCGGCCCGGGCCGCGACGGCGTGCAGCGTGGGTCGTCGCACGGCACCCCCTCCGGGTCAGGCGTTCTTCGGTGCCCCGAGTCAGCACCGGGGAGCGTTCCCACGCACGAGCATCCCGGCCGCCCGGAGGCCTGTCAAGCGGCTGCGCGCCGTACTGGCTCGATCACCGTGAACTCTTGACACCGTTCCCTCAGCACGCAACTCTCAGACTCGGGGAACGTTCCCCGACCCTCCTGCCCGCCCCTGGAGATGCCCATGCGCTTGTCCCGGAGACCGTCGCGTCTCAAAGTCGCTGCACTGGCCGCACTCGCCGCCAGTTTCGTCGCCGCACTCCTGGTCGCGCCGCCCGCCGAGGCCGCCGACCCACTGCTGTCCCAAGGCAAGACCGTCACCGCGTCGTCCGCCGAGAACGTCGCCTTCCCCGCCTCCGCCGCTGTCGACGGCGACCCCGGCACCCGCTGGTCGAGCGCGTTCGGCGACCCGCAGTGGATCCAGGTCGACCTCGGCCAGTCCGCCACCATCAGCCAGGTCGCGCTCAGCTGGGAGGCGGCGTACTCGACCGGCTTCCGGATCGAGACCTCGGCCGACGGCAACAACTGGGCGCAGGTCTACAGCACCACGACCGGTGCCGGTGGCAACCAGACGCTGGATGTCAACGGCAACGGCCGCTACGTCCGGCTGTACAGCACTGCGCGCGCCACCCAGTGGGGTGTCTCGCTGTGGGAGTTCAAGGTGTTCGGGACCACTGGTGGCGGTCCCGGCCCCGGCCCGACTAGCAAGCTGCTGTCGTACGGCAAGACCGGCGCGGCCTCGACCCAGCAGCACGACCCGAACTGCTGGGAGTGCACGCCGGCCCGCGCGTTCGACCTCGACCCGGCCAGCCGCTGGGCGACCGCGACCGACTCCGGCTGGGTCGACCCGGGCTGGATCTCGGTCGACCTCGGCGCCACCGCGCAGATCGACAAGGTCGTGCTGCAGTGGGACCCGGCCTCGGCCAAGTCCTACGAGGTGCAGACCTCGAACGACAACGTGAACTGGACCAAGATCTACGGGACCACCAACGGGCCCGGTTTCAAGGAGACGCTGAACATCACCGGCACCGGGCGCTACGTCCGGATGTACGGCACGCAGCGCAACACGCCGTACGGGTACTCGCTGTGGGAGTTCCAGGTCTACGGCACCGGGGGCGCGCCGAACACGCCGCCGACCCCGCCCGCCGACCCGTCGCCGAACCCGCAGCTGATCTGGTCCGACGAGTTCAACGGCGCAGCCGGCGCCAAGCCGGACGCCGCGAAGTGGTCCGCCGACCCGGGCACCGGCCAGAACAACGAGCTGCAGGTCTACACCAACCACAACAACACCCAGATGGACGGCCAGGGCCACCTGGTGCTCGAGGCGCGGCGTGAGGTGACGCCCGGATCGGCCTGCCCGATCGACCCGGTCACCGGCAGCGGAACGTGCCAGTACACGTCGGCGCGGATGAACAGCGGCGGCAAGTTCAGTACGACGTACGGCAAGGTCGAGGCCCGGATCAAGGTGCCCAAGGGCAACGGGCTGTGGCCGGCGTTCTGGATGATGGGCGCCGACTTCCTGACCGGTCGCCCCTGGCCGTACAACGGTGAGATCGACATCGTCGAGATCCTCGGCCGCGAGACCACCAAGGGCTACTCGACGCTGCACGCTCCGGCGTACAACGGTGCCGGTGGGTACGGAGGGACGTACGGGCTGCCCGGTGGCGCCGACTTCTCGAACGACTTCCACACCTGGACGATGCACTGGAACAGCACGTCGATCACCTACCAGGTCGACGGGACCACGGTGTTCGTCGTCGACAAGGCCCAGCTCGAGGCGACCCGCGGGCCGTGGATCTTCGACCACCCGTTCTACTTGATCCTCAACCTGGCCGTCGGGGGCGACTTCCCCGGTCCGCCGAACGCGCAGACCCCGTTCCCGGCGCGGATGCTGGTCGACTACGTGCGGGTGTACAGGTGACCGCGCGTCGGGGTTTCCGGCTCGGTGCTCTGTTCACGAGCTTGCTGGCCCTACTCGGGGCGTACGTGGTCGTCGTGAGTCGTCCGGCGGCGGCAGCGGAAACGCTGCTGTCGCAGGGGCGTCCGGTCGTCGCGTCGTCGGTCGAGAGCGGCGCCTTCCCGGCCGCTGCCGCCGTCGACGGTGACGGCGGGACGCGCTGGGCATCCGGGTTCGCGGACAACCAGTGGCTGCAGGTCGACCTGGGGTCGAGCCAGACCTTCAACCGGGTCGTGCTCAAGTGGGAGGCGGCGTACGCGCGGGGCTTCTCGATCCAGACCTCGGCCGACGCGTCGAGCTGGGCGACCGTGCACAGCGAGGCCAACGGCACCGGCGGCGAGCAGAACCTGACCGTCACCGGCACCGGCCGGTACGTGCGGGTGCTCGTCACGCAGCGCGCGACCCAGTGGGGCGCGTCGCTGTTCGAGTTCCAGGTGTACGGCGGGACGCCGGCCGGCGGGCCGATCGTGCGGGTCGCCGAGTTCCTCGCGGACTGCCCGTACACGCACCGGCTGCCCGACGACCCGATCGTGTTCCCCAACCTGCCGGGTGCGTCGCACATGCACAGCTTCTTCGGTGCGACCGTGACGAACGCGAACACCACCGTGGACGACCTGGTGAACTCGCCGACGTCGTGCAACCCGGCGGAGGACAAGTCGTCGTACTGGGTGCCCACGCTGTACGTGAACAACCAGCCGGTCGAACCGACCGGGACGACCTTCTACTACCTCGGTGAGGGCGTGCGCGACGACGTGATCGCACGCACCCAGCCGCTGCCGTTCGGGCTGCGGATCGTGGCCGGCAACGCGAAGGCGACCGGGCCGAGCGACAACACGATCTCGCGCTGGTCCTGCCTGCACGCCGGTGACGCCGGGGCCGGGCACGACTTCATCAACTGCCCGGCCGGGTCGATGCTGGAGTCGTACCTGGACTTCCCGCAGTGCTGGAACGGGCGCGACCTGGACTCGCCGGACCACAAGAGCCACATGTCCTACCCGGTCAACGGGGACTGCCCGGCGACCCACCCGGTGCCGGTGCCGAAGCTGCGGCAGGTGCTCCGGTACCCGGTGAACGGGCCGACGGCCGGCTTCCGGCTGGCCTCGGGTGGTGGCTTCACGATGCACGGTGACTTCTTCAACGCCTGGCCGGTGGGGGAGATGGCACGGCGCGTCAACGACTGCATCCGCCCGATCATCAAGTGCGGGGCCAACGGGCACCCGTGATCCGCTGACTTGCCCGTGATCCGCTGACTGCCGGGCGGGTTCCCCGTCCCAGGACCCGCCCGGCCTCTTTTTCGACAACTCCCTCTGTATTTCTCCCGGCACTGTCTGTACGCTTCCCAGCACGCTCTGTGCCACCGCCGCCCCCCGGAGGAGCTTTGCGATGAAGGCTCTCGCTTGTGCTGTGCTGCTCGTCGTTCTCGCCGGTTGCGGGTCGTCGGTGGCTGCCGCCCCTGGTCCTTCGGCTTCAGTTGCTGCTCCTACGCCGACGGTCACCGAGACCGAGTGGGACATCGACCCGTCGTTCAACGCCACGGACCTGGCCTGGATCGAGCTGATGATCCCGATGGACGACCAGCTGCTGCGCGTTCTGGACCTGGCTGCTTCGGCCGGGAGCCCCGCCGTACGGGCGTTCGCGGGACAGGTCGCCGCCGGGCATCGCGCGGAGGTCGCGCAGTTCAACGCCTTGCGGACCCGCTCGCGGCTCCCGGTGCGTAACCCGCACGAGGGGCACGACATGCCCGGCATGATGACCGAGCCCGAGATCGATGCCCTCGGCAAGCTCTCCGGCCCGGCCTTCGACCAGGACTTCGGCAAGAACCTCAAGGAGCACCTGCAGCAGACGGTGATCCTCGCGCAGAGCATCGGCACCGCCGGCAAGAACCCCGAAGGCAAGAAGCTCGCCCAGAAGATCATCACCGGGCGAGCGGCGCAGCTGAAGCAGCTGGCCGCTTTGGGTTAACTACCGGCGATCCGCGACACGGCGAACAGCAGGATCACCAGTACCGCGAACACACGGATCGCTCGCTGACCTGTCGTCACCACCGGCCACGACAGGAACCCGAGCCAGCTCAGCAGCAACGCCAGCAGAATCAACGCGGGCACCGCCGCCGGAACCGGAGCGAACACTCCGACCAGCGCCAGCACCAAGGTGATCCCCGGCAACGTCAGCTTCGGCATCGCATGCAGCTTCGCCACGAACGGGTAACTGGCCTTCGTCACCCGCTGCCGAAGCGAACTGACCGGCTGACTGCTGGAGGAGCTCATGGGCCCATTGTTCCAGCACCCACCACCCCTGTGGAAAACTCCCGCCCCCACCGCACCCGAACAGATACTTTCTCTGCATGACCGACCTCCCCTCCCCAGCCACCTTCCGCGCCGACCTCCCCGACGTCCTCACCCGCTTCCGCGCGGGCCGGACGCGTGCCTTCAGCATCGGCGACGGGGTGCCGGAGGCGGTCGTCCTCACCCACGACGAGTTCGAAGACCTCGACGGCGAGTCGAAGCTCCAAGCGAACGACGAGCCGTTGAGCGTCGACGACTTGGCTGCTCACTTACCCGCTGTCCTTCAATCGCTTCAGGCTCACCCCGATACCGCCGTCCTGTGGGGTGAGGACGGGCGGGCCGAGGCGGTGCTTGTCTCCACTACTGCGTACAGAACCCTCCGAGGCGACGACCAGCCTCCGGCGGGGGTGGTTGATGACCCGACCGAGCGCACGTACGCGACTGAGCCGTTGCCGACCAGCAGCGCTATGTCCATGGACGAGATCGCCGAACTGATGGGCCCGGAAGCTGTAGAGGAACTGGCCCGTCTCCGCCGTGAGGACCGTGAGTCGCCGTGAACGGTCTTGGCCAAGCAGGGGTCGGATACCCGGCAGCGTCAGCCGGCGAGACCATGGCGATCGACCTCGGGCGGCCGCCTTCGGGGTACGAGCTTCTGGTGACGCCGGAGTTCGCGCAGGATCTGCGGCGGCTGACGGACGAGGATCGGCGTACTGGGTCTCGCCTGCAGGTCGTGGTCGTGGGCCTGGTCAAGCAGCTCGCCGAGGGACGGACCGACGGGCACCACTGTCTCGGCTACGAGCCGGGCAAGGGGGATCTGCGGGACTGCGTCACGGCGTACGTGCACTCGGGCCGCGCGCCGAAGGCGGACTACCGGTTGGTGTTCCGCGAGATCGGCCCGGCCGCACCGGGTGGCCGGCCGCAGCGTGAGCTGCTGGCGGTCAGGCCTCGCCGCGGATCGGCGGACGCCTATGCCCACGTCTGTGCACGGCTCGCACGACACCCGTTCGACCGGCAACCGGGGTTGGACCGCTTCGGTGATCGGGAGCCGGGTGTACGGCGCAGCCGGGACGAGCGGGAGGCCGAGCTCGACGCCAAGCGCGCGATCGCCCACGCCTGGGCCGGTCAGCGACCGCTCAGTTCCTCGCGGTTGCTCGGCGGGGTGTCGGCCGCGCGTGGTCGCGAGCCACCTGCGGGGGCCGGCCGGAGCGCGAACCCTAGGTCGTCGTCCTCGGTGCGGAGATCGTCGATCAGCGCAGCGACGCGACCTGGTACCAGTGCGCGAGAGCAACCTCGACCAGGCATCGCTGGATCACCGAGTGTCCGCGGCGCGACCGGGTGGCCGGTCCGAGGTGGAGAGCGGACCGCTTAGGCTGACCAGGTGTTCGTCGTGATCAGGTTCCGCGTGCCCGAAAG
This sequence comes from Kribbella sp. NPDC051770, assembly GCF_040681455.1. Taxonomy (NCBI): domain Bacteria; kingdom Bacillati; phylum Actinomycetota; class Actinomycetes; order Propionibacteriales; family Kribbellaceae; genus Kribbella; species Kribbella sp. NPDC051770. The sequence continues at coordinate 197,291 of NZ_JBFAYT010000009.1, forward strand.
CGCTCAGCTGGAGTTCGCCGAAAGGCTGGCGGCTGCCGTCGAGGTGTTGGGGCGCCAGAAAGGCTTCGTGGCCGCGCGCACCGGGCGGAACGTGGACGATCCGGAGCTGCTGGCGTTGAACATGGAATGGCTGAACGTCGGGAGCTACCGGCGTGCGCTGTCGCCGTACGAGGTGAAGATGGTGGCGGTGCCGTTGCTGTCGGAGGCGATCGACGAGCCGACGGCGTACGAGTCGCTGGAGGACGCGTTCGGTGGGCTCGGGCAGCTGCCGTAGCAGGTACCTTGCGGATGCGACGCGGAGGACCCCGGCCCGTTAGCCTGGACCCTTCCGTTCCACCACCTGTGTCATTACTGGAGTCGAAAAGTGCCCGTGGATACCGTCGATGCCGTCGTCAGCCTCAGCAAGCGCCGGGGCTTCGTCTACCCGTGCGGCGAGATCTACGGCGGCACCCGGTCGGCGTGGGACTACGGACCGCTCGGGATCGAGCTGAAGAACAACGTCCGCAACCAGTGGTGGCGCGCGATGGTGACCAGCCGTGACGACGTCGTCGGCCTGGACTCGTCGGTGATCCTGCCGACCAAGGTCTGGGAGGCCTCCGGGCACCTGTCGGAGTTCGTCGACCCGCTGACCGAGTGCCAGTCCTGCCACAAGCGGTTCCGCGACGACCACCTGCGCGAGGACTACGCGCGGCGCAAGAACAAGGACGCCGACGACGTCAAGCTCGACGAGATCGCCTGCCCGAACTGCGGGAACAAGGGCACCTTCACCGAGCCGCGGATGTTCAACGGGCTGCTCAAGACCTACCTCGGCCCGGTCGAGTCCGAGGAAGGGCTGCACTACCTGCGCCCGGAGACCGCCCAGGGCATCTTCATCAACTTCGCGAACGTGATGGGTACGGCGCGCAAGAAGCCGCCGTTCGGGATCGCGCAGGTCGGCAAGAGCTTCCGCAACGAGATCACCCCGGGCAACTTCATCTTCCGGACCCGCGAGTTCGAGCAGATGGAGATGGAGTTCTTCGTCGCGCCGGGCTCAGACGAGGACTGGCACGAGTACTGGCTGAAGACCCGCTGGGACTGGTACACCGGCCTCGGGCTGAACCCCGACAACATGCGCTTCTACGAGCACCCGAAGGAGAAGCTCAGCCACTACAGCAAGCGCACGGTCGACATCGAGTACAAGTTCAACTTCGGCGGCAAGGACTTCGACGAGCTCGAGGGCATCGCGAACCGGACCGACTTCGACCTGTCGACGCACTCCAAGCACTCCGGCGCCGACCTGTCGTACTTCGACCAGGAGAAGGGCGAGCGCTGGACGCCGTACGTGATCGAGCCGGCCGCCGGCCTGACCCGGAACGTGCTGGCCTTCCTGCTTGACGCGTACACCGAGGACGAGGCGCCGAACGCCAAGGGCGGCGTCGACAAGCGCACCGTGCTGCGCTTCGACCCGCGGCTCGCGCCGGTCAAGGCGGCCGTCCTGCCGCTGTCGCGCAATGCTGACCTGTCTCCGAAGGCGAAGGACCTGGCCGCCGAGCTGCGCCAGGCCTGGAACGTCGACTTCGACGACGCGGGTGCGATCGGGCGCCGCTACCGCCGCCAGGACGAGATCGGTACGCCGTACTGCATCACCGTCGACTTCGACACCCTCGAGGACCACGCGGTGACGATCCGCGAGCGGGACTCGATGAAGCAGGAGCGGGTCGCCCTGACCGAGGTCACCGGGTACCTGGCCCAGCGTCTGGTGGGTTGCTGAGCATGTTGGTCCGGGTGATGGGTGTCGCTGCCGCCGCTGTGCTGTTGCTGGCCGGGTGTTCCGACGACCCGGCGCCGAGTGCGGACGGTACGCCGCCGCCGTCCGCGCCGTCGTCCGGTCCCTCCAGCGCGCCCATCCCCACCGCGTCGACACCCTCGCTGACCCCGCTGCCGACGCCCTCCAAGCCCTGGCCGACGCCGAAGGTCACCGGTACGCCGGACGCCGACGCCCCGCTGGCGAACCGGATCCGGTTCGCGATCGCCAAGCAGGTCCAGGTCGCCGCCGGTCGCGCCGCGAGCACCAAGGTGACCTGCCCGGGCATCGAGAACGCCGACAAGCCGGGCAACCACACGCTCACCTGCACGGTGAACTACGCGGGCAAGACCTTCACCGGTCAGCTCACCGTGGACGCCGAGCAGTACAGCGCGTCGTACAAGTTCACCTCGGAGTCGGTGGCGATCGTGAAGCCGAAGGTCGTGGACGCCGTGCAGCGGGCGGCGTCGGGTGCCGCGAAGGTGACCTGCACAATGGATGACGTGACCGTCGTCAAGCACACCGCGCAGGGGATCGCCTGCGACGTGACCACCGTGGAGAACGCGGTGCAGCCCTACCGTGCCCAGATCTCCGGCAACGGCCAGGTCCTGGTGGCCAAGGCGTAACTGATGCTCAAGCTCGGCAACCTCACCATCGACACCCCCGTCGTGCTCGCGCCGATGGCCGGGATCACCAACGCGGCGTACCGGCGGCTGTGCGCCGAGCAGGGCGCCGGGCTGTACGTGTGCGAGATGATCACGTCGCGCGGCATCGTCGAGGGTGACCCGAAGTCGCTCGACATGCTGACCTTCGACGAGCGCGAGACGGTGCGTTCGGTGCAGCTGTACGGCGTCGACCCGGTGTACGTCGGCCGCGCGGTCGAGCTGCTGTGCTCCGAGTACGGCGTCGCCCACGTCGACCTGAACTTCGGCTGCCCGGTCCCGAAGGTGACCCGCAAGGGCGGCGGCGCCGCGCTGCCGTGGAAGCGGAACCTGCTCGGCGCGATCCTGCAGTCGGCGGTCAAGGCGGCCACGCCGTACGACGTACCGGTGACGATGAAGACCCGGATCGGGATCGACTCCGCGCACCAGACCTACCTGGACGCCGGCCGGATCGCCGAGGAGTCCGGCGCGGCCGCGATCGGCCTGCACGGCCGCACCGCGGCCCAGGCGTACTCCGGCCAGGCCGACTGGACGAAGATCGCCGAACTCGTCGAGCACGTGAACATCCCCGTCCTCGGCAACGGCGACATCTGGGAGGCCTCCGACGCGCTCCGCATGGTCGCCGAAACCGGCTGCGCCGGCGTCATCGTCGGCCGCGGCTGCCTCGGCCGCCCCTGGCTCTTCCGCGACCTGGCCGTCGCCTTCGCCGGCGGAGAGGCCCTCAACCTCCCCACCCTCGGCGAGGTCACCACGGTCATGCGCCGCCACGGCGAACTCCTCGCCGCCCTGATGGGCGAACAACGAGGCCTCCGCGACTTCCGCAAACACGTCCCCTGGTACCTGAAAGGCTTCCCCGCCGGCGGCGAACTCCGCGCCGCCCTCGGCATGGTCGACTCCCTCACCCACCTGGACGACCTGTTGACCCAACTCGACCCCTCCGCCCCCTTCCCCGTAGCCGAACTAGGCGCCCCCCGAGGCCGCCAGGGCTCCCCACGAGACCACGTCGTCCTACCCCACGGCTGGCTAGACGACACCAACGGCCTGAACACCGACCTGGCGGACGCCGAGATCGGTGTATCAGGCGGCTGACCGTCAGCCGAAGCAGTCCTGGTTCTTGGTGGAGAGGCCGAGTTCGGCGATGGACTTGGTGTCTTCGGTGGTGCCGGCGGTGTAATAGGCCGTGGTGCTGCCGGGGACGTCGACTGTGATGCCGTTCTCTGAGGTGGCGGCTTTGGGGTAGGCGGTCTTCAGTTGGTCGACGGTGGAGCCGAGCTTGATGCCTTCGGGGGTGGCCATGGTGTCCTTGGCGAAGATGACGACCAGGCCGTGGGCCTTGGAGAAGTAGACGCCGACGGTGTCGGCGTCGGTCGGGTGGGACTTCAGGTCGTAGCCCTCGCAGTTGTCGCCGGACTTCTTGGTGCCGAGCTCGCCGGTGGCCTTGGCCTGGTCGACGGTCATGCCGAGCTTCAGTTTGCCGTAGCCGTCGGGGCCGAGGGTGGACGCAGTCGGAGTCGGGGTCGCGGCGGCGTTGGTGGCCTTCGGGTCGGAGCCGCCGCAGGCGGTGAGCGCGAGGGCGGTCAGCGTGCAGCCGGTGACCAGGACAGCGGACTTCAGCATGGTGGTTGTTCTCCCCGTAGTGGTGGTGTTGCCCTGTACGACGTCCGCGGCCCGGGGATGGTTGATCTCGGCATCGTTGCGGTTGGCAAAAGGTTGTTTATGGCAACGAATTGCGGAGCTGGTCGAGGATCAGCGGGTCGAGCCGGCCGGGGACGAGGCGTTCCTCGAAGTTCTCGGTGCCGGCCCAGGTGTCGAGGTCGGTGAAGCCGAGGCGGTTCAGATGCTGGGTGACCTCGGCGAGCAGGGAGCCTTCGAGGGGGAGGAGGTCGGCGGGGTCGGGCTTGCCGAAGTACAGGTCGTGCAGGGCGAGCAGGCGGGCGAGCTCCTCGACGGGGGCGCGGTGGTCGTCGACGCGGAGGTCGATCGCGATGTCGAGCTGACCACCGTACGCCGCACCCGCGCGCCAGACGCGGAGGGCCGCGCCTTGGCGACCGCGGCTGTCGCCGCCGGCCTGATCGCCGGCCGAGAGTGCGTGGACCAAGCGGTGTGCGAAAGACTCTTCAGATTTGGTCAGCCAACTGTCGGCCATTGCTTGGACTACCTCGGGGCCTGTGAGGATGTTTCCCTGGGCGGCGAAATGTTCGCCGGCGATGCCGCCGGCCCAGTTCATGCACTCCGGGCCGGTGAACGTCGCGCTGCGACCCGCGCTGTCGACGACGCCGAGCTGGCGGGAGTCGCGGCCCTCGTCGGCGGTGGTCAGGCGGGAGACCACCTCCTCGGCGGAGAGGCCCTCCGCGAGCAGGTCGAGGCCGTCGGGGCCGTACGACAGGTTGGCCGACGCTTGCGTCGCGACGGCGCCCGCACCTGCGCGGCCCCAGGGGACGACCGCACCGACGGCGAGGAACTTGGAGGCGACAGCCACTCCCCAGGACTGCGTCGGTTCGTCGTACGCCACGATCGAGAACGTCATCCGGAGAGTTCCTTTCACGTCAGCAATAGGCCGGACGCAGTCTAGGCTCACTCCATGGCGAGCACACCGGACGAGACGCGCGACGGGGTCGACCTGACGAACCTCGACCAGCCGTTGTTCGACGGCGCGGGGGCGACCAAGCGGGACCTGGTCGACTACCTGGACGCGGTGCACGAGCGGATCCTGCCCGAGCTGCGGGAGCGGCCGTTGACGGTGAAGCGGGTGCGGCCGCGGCAGCAGCCGTTCATGCAGAAGAACGTGCCGAAGTACACGCCCGAGTGGGTGAGGACGGTGACGGTCTGGGCCGAGGCGTCCAAGCGAGAGGTCTCGTACGCGCTCTGCGACGACCGGCGGACGCTGCTGTGGTTCGCGAACCAGCGGGCGGTCGAGTACCACCCGACGCTGATGCGCGCCGACCGCTGGGACCGGGTCACGCACCTGGTGCTCGACCTCGATCCGCCCGAAGGCGACGGGACGTTCGGGCTGGCGGTGCAGGCCGCGCACCTGGTGCGGCAGGCGCTGACCGACTCCGGGCTCGCGGGGGCGGTGAAGACGAGCGGGGCGAAGGGCGTGCACGTGTACGTGCCGATCGACGAGCGGGTGTCGATCGAGGACGCGGCTGCGGCGACCCGCGCGATCGCGGCGCGGGCGGAGCGGATCGACCCGAGCGTCGCGACGACGGCGTACATCAAGGAGGACCGGGGCGGGAAGGTGTTCGTCGACTCGACGCGGGTCGGTGGCGCGACGGTCGTCGCGGCGTACAGCCCGCGGATTCGGCCTGGTACGCCGGTGTCGTTCCCGGTCGGGTGGGGCGAGTTGGACAACGTCTCGCCGGGGGACTTCACGGTGCGTACGGTGCCGGGGTTGCTGGCGTCGGCGGATCACTGGGCCGAGGAGCTGCCGGCGCCGCAGGCGTTGCCGGAGGATCTGTTGGAGGAGGGGCGGGCGATCCCGATCGCGCGGGTGGTCGCGATGCACGAGGGGAAGCGGCGGGCGAAGGCTCGGCGGGAGGCCGAGGAGGAGTAGGGGTCAGTTCTCGGGGGCGGTGATCAGCTCCAGGGACTGCTGCCGGACGTCGGGGTCCGGGTGGTTGCGTAGGGCAATCAACAGGTCTCGCCAGGTCGAGTTCCAGCCGGAGCGGGGGCCGGCCGCGGTGATCAGCGACCTGAGGAACAGTGCGGCGGCGAGATCGCGCTGGGTCGACAAATCGATGCTGGGGGCAACGAGATCCTCGGGGGTCCAGTGGGCTTGGTCGGTGCTGAGCCGGGTGGTGAGCAGGTCGGCCGCGGTCGCGGCGGCCAAGGGCCGGGTCGCGACGGCGGCGCGGAGGGCGTTCAGGTCGTTGGTGAGGATGGTCGCCCCGGCCCACTGGAGCGCGGTGACGAGGAGCTTCAGCCGCAGGTGCAGGTACGGCGGGTCGGTCAGCTCGTCGGCGATCGGGCGAAGTGCCTGGCGGGCTTCGGCCGAGCGGCGGGAGAACGTTCTGGTCAGCTGGTCGACCAGCCGGGTCAGGCGCTGCAGCGCTGGATGGTCACGGTCGGGGAGGGCGTTGGGGACCTGGGGGTTGTTCTCCAGACGGACCAGCAGGCGAACCGAGCCGACCAGCTCGTCGAGGCCCCGGTCGGGCGCGGTTGCTACGACGCCGACCAGTGCGGTGGTGGCGCTGGACCAGGAGCGGGAGCTGAGGTCGGTGATGAAGGCCGCGATGACGGGAGCGACGGCGGTGTTCCAAGGGGCCCAGCGCTGGAGTGCGAGGAGCGCGGGCTGGACGACCTCTGGCTCGGGGCGGTTGGTGACGGCGATCAGGAGGTCGGCGTACCGGGAGCGGTACTTCGTTGCGAGCCCGTACGGCGTGCGCTGGGTCAGCACGGTCGCTGTCGCGGCGCTGTCGTGCACTGCCTGCTGCAGGAGTGCCCAGCTCGCCGGCTCGTGCAGGAGGTACTGGGACGCGGCGCTGGTGATGGCGGCGCGGACGTCGCGGTGGGCGTCGCTCCAGGCCTCGGTCAGTACGGCGGCAGCGCCGGGTGCGCGCAGCTCGCCGAGGAGGCGAGCGGCCTCCTTGCGGGAGGTGACCTTCAGGTTGGGACCAGTGAGCACCGGATGCAGCAGCGCGGGCAGCGTGCTCGGGCGCACGAAGCGGGCGGTGCGAGTCGCCGCGTAGATCGCGACGCGGGCGCGGTCGGTGCCGGCGTACCTCAGCAGAGTGGGGAGGGCGAGCTGGGGCTGATCCGACCAGGAGAGCGCGCGGAGGGCTGCTTCCTGGAGGAGGATGGAGCCCGCGTCGGGCAGGTAGGGCTCGACCGCTGACGGTCCGATCACCGGGAGCTGCCCGAGCATCAGGATCGTCTCGGCGCGGGTCCACTCGGCGAGGTCGGCGTTGTCGGCGACAGCCGTCACGACCTCGGCGTACCGGCGGTGCTGGCGGGGAAGCCAGCGCCGCAAAGTCGAGCCGCTGACGCGCCAGGGCGCGTGGGGAGAGGCGAAGAGGCGGCTGCGCGCAGGATCGGCAAGCACAGTGTCGAGCAGGTCGGTGCGGTCCGTGCTGACGGCCGACCAGACGGCGTCCCACTGGGCCATGCCGGGGTCGCGCGCGAGGATGCGGGCGACGCGGTCGGCGCGGGTCGCGGGCGGGCGGAGCCAGTACGACGCCGCGGTGCCGACGGTGAACTCCTGGTTCGACCAGAGCGCCACCTCGAGCAGGTCCTGCAGGTGCTCGTTGTCCCAGCCGCGGCGGTCGAACGCGCTCGTGACGGCGAAGAGCAGCGCGAAGTCCGTACGCCGGGCCGCGCTCTCCAGGTACGGGCTGAGCGCCTCGTAGATCGCCGCTTCGCGGCCGCGCGGGAGCCCGTCGATGATGCCGTCGAGGTCGATCGTGCCGCGGTTCTGGGTGATCGCGGCGTGCGCCTGCAGGCCCCAAGCGAGCAGCGCGGACTGGTTGCGCTGGGCCCCTTGGTGGACCGCCGTACGGGCGGTGGCGGTGAGGGCGGCGCGGCTTGGCCAGGAGGTGTCGCGGGCCTCGAGCGCGTCGGTGAGGAGGGTCTGCAGCGGCTCGACGAGGGTGTCGTCGAAGGCCGACGGCGGGAGCGCGGCGACGGCTTCGAGGACGACCTGGCGAACGGGGTCGCGGTCGTTGCGGACACGGGTTGCCCAGACCAGGGCCTGCTGGATGAGGTCCGCCCGGCGCGACCGTCCGGCTGAGGCGATGACCGCTTGGTAGATCGCGGCACGGTCGGCGGGTTCCGGGCGGGAGATCTCCGGGCTTAGCAGGGCGAACGCTTCGTCGTACGGGAGGTACGCCGTGAGCTGCCAGCGGCGGTGCGCGTCCTCGGCGATGTCGGGGAGGGTGAGCATCCGGCGCGCCTGCTCGGCGCGGGTCGCTCGGGGGAGGACGTCGAGGAGGGCCGACGGGAGTTCGCGGAGCTCGACGGTGGAGGTGACGGCGGTGAAGACGGTCGCTCGGCGGGAGGGTGGGAGGTCGGTCAGGAGGGTGGCGAGGTTGGGCCAGAGGTGGTTGCCGAGGGCGGTGAGGTCTTCGTCGGTGTAGCGGTGCAGGCGGCGACGGACCGCGGGGGTGAGGGCGTTGCCGAGGGCACCTGCGCGGTCGGGGGCGAGGAGGAGGGCGAGGACGCCGGCCGGGTCGTGGTCGATGAGGCGGCCGAGGATCTGGACGACAGGCCAGGGGAGGGCGTCGGGGGCGATCGCCTTGGTGATGAGGGTGAAGGTCCTCGTCGGGTCGTGGTCGAGAGCGGCGGCCAGGCCGTGGGCGAGGCCTTGCCACCACTCGTCGCGGTCCTGGCCGGTGGGGAGCGTCGCGGTGGCGTGGTCGAGGACCGGCTCGGGGTGGCGGCGGGTGAGGCGGTCCCACTGGCCGGCGGCGAGGCAGTAGGCCAGCTCGGGGAGGAGGCGGCGGACCGTGGCGTCGTCGGTGCTGTCGAGCAGGGCGGCGGCGTACTGGTCGCCCCAGCGGTCGCGCTGCTCGTCGATCAGGCGGGCGGCGAGGAGCTGGCGGTTGGTACGGCGGATGACGCGCACCAAGCGCGGGCGGAGAGCGGCCGGGGCGTCGTCGTGGAGGATGCGCAGTTCGTCATCAGAAACTCTTTGTGTGGCTTGACGAGGCCAGTTGCCTACTGCTGCGAGGGCTTGGGACTGGACCGTGGGCTCGGGGTCGTGCAGGAGCCGGGTGACGTACTGCGCATCGCCGGTGATCTGGGCGATGTGGAGGCCGATGACGCGCTGGTCGGCGGGGCCTGCGGCGAGGTCGTTGAGGAGCTCGTCGAGCTCGGGAGTCCCGCGGAGGCGGAGCGCCTGGTCGGCGATCGCGCGGACGCGGTCGGCGTACGGGAGGGCATCGATCGACCGGAGCAGGTCAGCGGCTCGCATGACGTACATCCTGCCGATGGGTGGTGTCAGCTCGGCCAGGGGTCGCCGTACTCCGTGTTGCGGGCGGTCTTGTACAGCGGACCCTGCCGTTTCGAGACCAGCTCATCGCGCAGCTCGCCGTCGCGCGCGCACAGGCGGAGCGAGACCAAGCCCTTGCGCTGCTGCGGGTGGCGGAGCACGCGGTTGGCGGCGTGCGCGCGCAGCGTCGGGCTGGTGACGACGTACGAGAACTTCTCGTCCTCGAAGCCGAGCTCCGCGCCCTTCGTACGGCGATGGACCGCGCTGCGGTTGACGCGGCTGGTGAAGTGGCACCAGTCGCGGCCGCGCGGGATCGGGCACGCGAGGTCGTGCGGGCAGGGGGCGATCACGCTGTGGCCGGCGGCGAGGAGCTGGTCGCGGGCGGCGACGATGCGCTCGTAGCCGCCGGGGGTACCGGGCTCGATCAGGGCGACCAGGCCTTGCTGGGCCGAGAGCTGGGCGACCAGGTCGCGCTGCTGGCTCTCGGAGAGCTCACTGAGCACGTACGAGACGGTGACGAGGTCGGCCTGCTCGAAGGTGGACGCGTCGAGGCGCGCGGTCGTCCAGCTCGTACGCCGAACCGCCGGCGACTCGGCGCCGGCCATCAGCTTCTTGCCCAGGGCAATGGCTTCGGGGACCTGCTCGAGCACGGTCACGCTGGACAGCGACGGCCAGACGTCGGTCGCCGCCCAGACCGCCGAGCCGGTGCCGCCGCCGATGTCGAAGTGCTTGCCAGGCTCGAACGAGGGGAGCTGGAGCGCGGCCTGCTCGAGGGCTGAGCGGACGGCGGCGTACGTCGCGGGCATCCGGTACGCCGAGTAGGTGATCACGTCGGCCTGGGACGCCATGATCGGGGTGGTCGCGGCGTGCTCGTCGCGGTAGCGGGCGCTGAGCCGCTGGAAGGTGCTGGTGAGCTGCGCCGCGGGGACGCTGGCGAGCGCGGTGTCGAGTGCACTCCGCAGGTCGTGCGGCAGGTCAGCCATCGTCATCCTCCGTCGAACAAGAACCCAGAAATCCTAGTCGGACCCCGGCTGGGTGAGGACAGGACAGGCTGCGGGGGGAGGGAAAGGCGGGAGCGATCAGCGGGCCGGCAGAGCGAGCTGCATCAGCAGCTCGGCGGCCTCCCGTGCGCGCGTGGCCGGTGCGGCCGAGCCCGAGATCGCGGACGTGGTGATCGCGCCCTCGCTCAGCAGGATCAGGTGGTCCGCGAGCTGCTGCGGGTCTGCAGCACCCGCGGCAGCAGCTAGATCGGCGAGCGCCTGGCGGAAGCCGGCCTTGTGCTCCTGCGCCAGCTCGGCGACCTTCGGCGACACCGCGCCCAGCTCACCGAACGAGTTGATGAACGCGCACCCCCGGAAGTCCTTCTGCGTGAACCAGCTGTGCAGGAAGTCGAACACCGCCAGGATCTTCTCCCGCGGCTCCGTCGCCGCGTCCACGTGCTCGGCGAGCATCGTCTTCCACTGCTGGTCACGCTGGTGCAGATACGCCTCGATCAGCGCGTCCTTCGACGGGAACAGCTGGTACAGCCGCTTCAGCGAGACTCCCGACGCGGTCCGGATCGCGTCCATCCCGACGGACTGCACGCCGCGTTCGTAGAAGAGCGCGTCGGCCGCGTCCAGCACCTGCCGTTGCGCGGTCGCCGTGTCGATCGCCATCCCACTGCCTCCCGCTGTGATCCGGAGCACCCCACTTGCGCGGAGAACCATCGTTCTCCTAGAGTAGCAGCACCGCGAGAGAACGCCCGTTCTCCCGACGAGGAGGAGAGTCCGATGACCGTTCTGGAGCCCGCCGCCCAAGCCTTCGCCGACGCGACCGCGCAGCCGCCGTTCCTGTTCCAGCTCGACCCGGCCGAGGGTCGCAAGCTGGTCGACGAGGTGCAGACCACTGAGTACCCGAAGCTCCCGGTTGACGAGGAGTGGGTCACCGTCGCCGACGGCACCAGGGCACGCATCGTCAAGCCGGCCGGTACGACGGCCGAGCTGCCGGTGATCCTCTACATCCACGGCGCCGGCTGGGTCTTTGGCAACGCGCACACCCACGACCGCCTGGTCCGCGAGCTGGCCGTCGGCGCCGGTGCGGCCGTCGTCTTCCCGGAGTACGACCTGTCGCCCGAGGTCCGCTACCCGCACGCTCTCGAGCAGGCGTACGCCGTCGCCCGCTGGATCGTTGCGGACGGCAAGAGCAAGGGGCTGGACGCGACCAGGCTGGCGATCGCCGGCGACTCGGTCGGCGGCAACCTGACCGCGGCCGTGACGCTGCTCGCCAAGGAGCGCGGCGACCTCACGTTCAAGCAGCAGGTGCTGTTCTACCCGGTCACCGACGCGTCGTTCGACACCGCGTCGTACCAGGAGTTTGCCGAGGGCTACTTCCTCCAGCGTGACGGCATGAAGTGGTTCTGGGACCAGTACACGCAGGACGAGGCCGAGCGGAACCAGATCACCGCGTCCCCGCTGCGCGCGACCACCGAGCAACTGCAGGGCCTGCCGACCGCGCTGGTGATCACCGGTGAGGCCGACGTCCTGCGCGACGAGGGCGAGGCGTACGCCGAGAAGCTGCGCGCGGCCGGCGTCGCCGTGACCGCGGTGCGGTTCGGCGGAATCATCCACGACTTCGTCATGTTGGACGCGTTGCGGGACACCCACGCCGCGACGGCCGCGATCGACCTGGCCGTCCGGACCCTCCGTTCCGCACTGGCCTGAAAGGACCTCCCGAGATGACCGCAAGCACCACCACCGTCGTTCTCGTCCACGGCGCGTTCGCCGACGGCGGCAGCTGGAACGGCGTGATCGACTTCCTGCAGAAGGTCGGGATCGCCGTCACCGCCGTCCCGAACCCGCTGTGTGGCCTGACGCCCGACGCCGCGTACGTCGCGAGCGCGGTCCGCCAGATCGACGGTCCGGTGCTGCTGGTCGGTCACTCGTACGGCGGCGCGGTGATCAACAAGGCGGCGCAGGAGCTGGAGAACGTGGTCGGGCTCGTCCATGTCGCGGCGTTCGTGCCGGACACGGGCGAGAGCCCGGCGAGCATCTCCGCGAAGTTCCCGGAGACGCCGTTCGGAGCGGCGCTCCGGCCGACGACCTTCCCGCTGCCGGACGGCTCCGAGGCGACCGAGCTGCGGCTCGACCCGGCGGCGTACCCGGACGTGTTCGCGGCGGACCTGCCGATCGAGGTCAGCCGGGTGCTCGCGGCGAGTCAGCGGCCTGTCGCGGCGCAGGGGCTCGAGGAGGAGTTCACCGGCGAGCCGGGCTGGAAGACGCTGCCGACCTGGAACCTGGTCGCCACGCACGACCAGTCGATCCACCCGGACGCCGAGCGGTTCATGGCCCAGCGGGCCGGTGGGACGACGATCGAGGTCGAGGGCTCGCACTCGGTCGCGGTCTCGCAGCCCGAGGCGGTCGCGGATTTCATTCTGAAGGCACTGAGCTGAGGTCCGGCAGACCTGCGGCAGCCCGCAGTTCGCCGTACACGAGGGCGAGCTTCGGCAGCGTGTAGTGCGCGTTCAGCCCGCTCGGGTTCGGCAGGATCCAGACCCGGGTGGGCCCGATCGTGCGGTCCTGGAGGCCCATCGCGGCCTTCGGGGCGGCGAAGGCGTCCCGGTACGCCGTGACGCCGACGACCGCGAGCCAGTCGGGCGCGAGGTCGAGCACCTTGGCGGTCAGCTGCTCGCCGCCGGCCCGCAGCTCGGCCTTGGTCAGCTCGTCGGCGCGCGCCGACGGCCGGTCGACGACGTTGGTGATCCCGAGCCCGAGGTCGAGCAGCTCGCCCTGCTCGGCCGGTTTCAGCACCCGCGGGGTGAAACCGGCCTGGTGCAGCGCCGGCCAGAACCGGTTGCCGGGGCGGGCGAAGTGGTGGCCGGTCTCGGCCGACACCAGCCCGGGGTTGATCCCGCAGAACAGGACGCGCAGACCGGGCCGGACCAGGTCGTCGAGCGGTTGCATGCGCCCACCCTAGGTCGTCAACTCAGGGTTGACGCAGCGGAGGTCGTCAACCTACGGTTGACGCATGACTCCTGGACCTGACCTTCAGCAACTCATCGACACCATCCGCACCGACACCGGCAGCGACGACGTGCTCGAGCAGCTCGCGACCGCGTCCAGCACGATCACCGACCTGACCGCCACCTCCGACGCCGCGCTCGGCTACTTCGTCGACCGGGCCCGTGGCGCCGGCAAGTCCTGGGTCGAGATCAGCTCCGTGCTCGGCGTCAGCAAGCAGGCCGCGCACAAGCGGTTCGCCGACTCCTGGCCGGTCAAGCTCGACCTCGAACGCTTCACGCTGCGCACCAAGGTGGTCATCCAGGCCGCCTCCGGCATCGCCCGCGAGCGCGGCCAGGGCTTCGTCGGCACCGAGCACCTGCTGCTCGGCCTGTTCACCGAGCCGCAGTCGATCGCCACGCTGCTGATGACCGAGGCCGGCCTGACCGAGGACGACGTGCTCGCCGCGGTCGACGCCGAGGCGCCGCCCGCCGCAGCCGGAGAGACCAGTGACGCAGAGCTGCCGATGACGCCGCGTGCCTCGCACGTGATCGGCTACGCGACCGAGGAGGCGCTGCTGCTCGGTCACAACTACATCGGCACCGAGCACCTGCTGCTCGCGTTCTACAACTACCCCGGCGGCATCGCGGCCAAGGTGCTGAACCAGCTCGGCCTGTCCGAGGAAGCGGCACGCGAAGGCGTCCGCGTCGCGTTGGAGCGACTGACGCAGGGCAAGTAGTTTTGGCTCGTGCCTGACTGGACCGCGCGACTGACGCACCTGGCGACCAAGTACGACGTACCGGGCGCGGTGCTCGGCGTGTGGGCCGACGACGAGCAGACCATCACGCCGTACGGCGTGCTGAACCGGCGGACCGGGGTCGCGACCACCGCGGACTCGGTGTTCCAGATCGGCTCGGTGACCAAGCCCTGGACGGCGACGATGATCGTCCAGCTGGCCGCCGAGGGGCGCCTCGACCTCGGCGACCCGGTCGTCAAGCTGTTGCCTGAGGCACCGATCGACGAGCGGATCACGGTCCGGCAGCTGCTCACCCACACCAGCGGGATCGACGGTGACGTGTTCACCGACACCGGACGCGGTGACGACTGCGTCCAGCGGTACGTCGCACAGCTGGCCGGCGTACCGCAGCTGTTCGAGCCCGGTACGGCGTACTCGTACTGCAACGCCGGGTTCGTGCTGCTCGGCCGGATCGTCGAGGTGCTCGACGGCCGGACCTGGGACGACTCGCTCCGGATCCGGCTGGTCGAGCCGCTCGGGCTGACCGCGACGATGACGTTGCCCGAGGAGGCGATCCTGCATCGCGCGGCGGTCGGGCATGTCGCGAGCGACGGCTCGGTGGTGTCGACGTGGCAGCTGCCGCGGAGCATCGGGCCGGCGGGGTTGATCACGACGACGGCTGAAGACCTGCTGAAGTTTGCGCAGCTGCACTTGGATCAGTACCGCGAGATGCGGGAACCTGAAGTCAGCTACCCGGGTGGAACGGGTGGGCTGGCGGAGATCGGGTTGAGCTGGCGGCTGTACGACTGGGGTGGGCGGCGGCTGTTCGGGCACGACGGGACGACGATCTCGCAGCTCGCGTTCCTGCGGGTCGATCCGGAGGCGCGGGTCGCGTTCTGCTTGCTGACGAACTCGGGGAACGCACCGGGGTTGTTCGAGGAGCTGGCGAGTGAGGTGTTCGGCAAAGCACCGCCCGAGCCCCAGCCAGTCGGGGAGACAGCAACCTTCGGTGGTCGGCACTTGGGGCGTTACGCCCGGGAGAGCGTCGCCATCGAGGTGCTGCGGCGGGACGGGAAGCTCATGCTCACCCATCAGGCGACTGGTGACCGGCTGGCGTTCGCCGAGGAGCCGGTGCAGGAGTTCGAGCTGCTGCCGACCGAGCCGCTCGACGGTGACCACTTCGTCACTCGCACCTCCGCCGACCAGCCCTGGACGCCGGTGACCTTCCGGCCGACGTACCTGTTCACCTCCGGCCGCGTCACCCCGCGAGTCGGCTGATGAGCCTGCGACCGGTCGACCTGGCCCGGCGGGTCGGCGTGTCGACGCAGCTGATCCGCAACTACGAAGCGGCCGGCGTACTGCCCGAGGCGCCGCGCACAGCGAGCGGCTACCGCCAGTACGACGAGCAGCACCTCGACGCGCTGCTCACCTACCGCGCGCTGGCGCCCGGCTTCGGCGCGGAGAGCGCGCAGCTGATCATGCGCGCGGTGAACGAGGGCGACCTCCAGCTGGCGCTGCGCGAGATCGACCGCAGCCACGCCGAGCTGCACGAGCAGCGCCGCGCGACGGACACCGCGAGCGAGGCGCTCGGCGCGGCGGCCGAGCAGTTCCTCGACGGCGTACCGGTGACCGGCCCGCCGCTGAGAGTCGGGGAGCTGGCCCATCAGCTCGGCATCCGGACCTCCGCGCTGCGCGTCTGGGAGGCGGCCGGGCTGCTCACGCCGACCCGTGAGCGCGGGACGAACTACCGTCGCTACCAGCCCGCGCAGGTGCGCGACGCCCGGATCATCCACATGCTGCGGCAGGGACGGTACGGGTTCGACCAGATCCGGCCGGTGCTGGAGGGCCTCCGCCGGACCGGCAGCACCGAGGCGCTGCGCGCGGCGGTCGCGGAGCGTCGCGCGGCGCACGACCGGCGTACGAGAGCCATGTTGCACGGTGCCGCGCTGCTGCACGGATATATCGACAGGTGATCTTGGGGTGACCGAGCTAACGTCGTCAGAGTGACTAGTGCACCTGCTGACCTTCCCCGGAAGGCCGGCGAGCTTCGCGCCGCCGGTTACCTTCCCCGCACCATCAAAGCCGAGATCCGCGACAACCTGCTGACCAAGCTGCGCGCCGGCGACGACCCGTGGCCCGGCATCGTCGGGTTCTCCCGAACCGTGATTCCCCAGCTCGAGCGGGCGCTGCTCGCCGGGCACGACGTCGTCCTGCTCGGTGAGCGCGGCCAGGGCAAGACCCGCCTGCTGCGCACGCTGATCGGGCTGCTCGACGAGTGGACGCCCGTGATCGAGGGATCGGAACTGCCCGAGCACCCGCTCGACCCGATCACTCCGGCGTCCAAGCGCCGGGCCGCCGAGCTCGGCGACGACCTGCCGGTGACCTGGCTGCACCGCGACCTGCGGTACGCCGAGAAGCTGGCCACCCCCGACACCTCGGTCGGTGACCTGATCGGCGACGTCGACCCGGTCAAGGTCGCCGAGGGCCGCAGCCTGGGCGACCCCGAGACCATCCACTTCGGCCTGGTCCCGCGGGCGCACCGCGGCATCGTCGCCATCAACGAGCTGCCCGACCTGGCCGAGCGGATCCAGGTCGCGCTGCTGAACGTGATGGAGGAGCGCGACATCCAGGTCCGCGGCTACACGCTCCGGCTGCCGCTCGACGTGTTGCTGGTGGCAACGGCCAACCCCGAGGACTACACCAACCGCGGGCGGATCATCACGCCGCTGAAGGACCGGTTCGGCGCCGAGGTCCGGACCCACTACCCGCTCGACGTCGACGCCGAGGTGGACGTCGTACGGCAGGAGGCGGAGCTGACCGCGGAGGTCGGCGAGCCGCTACTGGAGGTGCTGGCGCGGTTCGTGCGGCACCTGCGTGAGTCGACGTCGATCGACCAGCGCTCGGGTGTGTCGGCCCGGTTCGCTGTCGCGGCGGCCGAGACCGTCGCGGCTGCTGCGCTGCGGCGGTCCGCGATCACCGGCGAGGAGCCGGCCGTCGCGCGGCCGGTCGACCTGGAGGCCGTGCCGTCCGTACTGCGCGGCAAGCTCGAGTTCGAGCCCGGTGAGGAGGGCCGGGAGACCGAGTTGCTCGAGTACCTGCTGCGTCGGTCGGTGGCCGACACGGCGCGCGAGCGGTTCGCCGGGCTGGACCTCACGCCGCTGGCCAACGCCGTTGCCGAGGGCCACCTGGTGACGACGGGCGAGCGGATCCCCGGTCGCGACGTACTGTCCGCGCTGCCCGAGCTGCCGGTGCTGCACGACGTCGCCGCGCGGGCGGGCGTCGAGGCGGACGACTCGCCGGGGCGGATCGCGGCCGCGGTGGAGCTCGCGCTGGAGGCGCTCTACCTGTCGAAACGACTCGCGAAGGACGCCGACGACGACACGACCGTCTACGGAGCCTGACATGACGTCGGCGATCCCTGAAGGAGGGCTGAGATGACCGCTGCGATTCCCGAAGGCTGGTCGTACGGGCCCTGGCACGAGGGGCCCGACCCGCTGGCGCCACCGGTCGACCTGCGGGACGCGCTCGACGAGCTCGGCCAGGACGTGATGGCCGGCTCGTCGCCGCGGTCCGCGCTGGAGGAGCTGCTCCGCCGCGGGACCCGCAACACCCAGGGGCTGGACGACCTGACCCGCCGGCTCTGGGAGCGGCGGCGGGAGCTGCAGTCCCGGCACAACCTCGAAGGCACCCTGCGCGACGTGCAGCGGCTGCTCGACGAGGCGCTGGCGGCCGAGCGGCACGACCTGTTCCCGAACCCGTCCGACGACGCCCGGTTCCGCGAGGCGCAGCTCGACGCGCTGCCCTCCGGTACGGCGGCCGCCGTACGGGAGCTGGCGGAGTACGACTGGCAGTCGTCCGAAGCCCGGCAGAAGTACGAGCAGATCAAGGAGCTGCTCGGCCAGGAGCTGCTCGGGTCGCGGTTCGAGGGGATGAAGGAGGCGATGCAGAACGTCACCCCGGAGGATGTTGCCCGGGTCAACGAGATGCTCGCCGACCTGAACGCGCTGCTGGCCGCGCACGCGCAGGACCGGCCCGACGTACCGCAGCTGTTCGAGCAGTTCATGGCCAAGCACGGCGAGTTCTTCCCGGAGAACCCGCGCACCGTCGACGAGCTGATCGACGCGCTGGCCAAGCGGGCCGCGGCGGCGCAACGGATGATGAACTCGATGACCCCGGAGCAGCGGGCCGAGCTGGCCCAGCTCTCGCAGCAGGCGTTCGGCAGCCCCGAGCTGTCGCAGCAGCTGCAGCAGCTCGACTCGCAGCTGCAGGCGCTGCGGCCGGGCGAGGACTGGTACTCGGGCGAGCGGATGAGCGGCGACGACCCCCTCGGTCTCGCCGAGGGTGCGCAGGCGATGAACGACCTGGCCGAGCTCGACGCGCTGGCCGAGCAGCTCTCGCAGTCGTACCCGGGCGCTCGGCTCGAGGACATCGACCTGGACGCGCTGACCCGTCAGCTCGGCGACGAGGCGACGGTCGACGCGCGGCGGCTGAGTGAGCTGGAGCGCGAGCTGCGCAACCAGGGCCTGCTGGAGCGCGCTCCGGACGGCTCGCTGCGGCTGTCGCCGAAGGCGCTGCGTCAGCTCGGGCAGACCGCGCTGTCCGACGTACTGCGGGCAGCTCGTGGGCAGTCCGGTGAGCGCGAGTCGGCGTCGGCCGGGGCTGCGGGGGAGTTGAGTGGTTCGACTCGGCAGTGGCAGTTCGGCGACACCCAAGCCTGGGACGTGCCGAAGACCGTGCGCAACGCCGTACTGCGGAACGCCAGTGTCGGTGCGGATGTCCGACTCGACGTGGCCGATGTCGAGATCGCCGAGACCGAGCACCGGGCTCGTGCCGCGGTGGCGCTGCTGGTGGACACCTCCTGGTCGATGGTCCAGGAGAACCGCTGGCTCCCGATGAAGCGGACGGCGCTCGCGCTGCATCAGCTCATCTCGACCCGCTACCGCAACGACGCGCTCCAGCTGATCACCTTCGGCCGGTACGCCGGGGTGGTGGAGCTGCCGCAGCTGATCGGGCTCGAGGGCACCTGGGAGCAGGGCACCAACGCGCACCACGCGCTGCTGCTGGCCGGCCGGCACCTGCGCCGGCACCCGGACGCGAACCCGGTGGTCCTGATGGTGACCGACGGCGAGCCGACCGCGCACCTGGAGCCGGACGGGACGGCGGAGTTCTCCTACCCGCCGGAGCCGGCGACGCTGCGCAAGACGATCTTCGAGGTGGACCGGCTGGCCAAGCTCGGCGCCTCGCTGACCGTCTTCCGGCTCGGCGACGACCCGCGGCTGGAGCGGTTCGTCGACCTGCTGGCCCGCCGCAGCGGTGGGCGAGTTCTCGCCCCGGACGCCGACGGACTCGGGGCAGCGGTGGTCGGTGATTACTTGAGAACTCGGCGAAAGTTCTGACAATCCCAAGGTGGTAAGGGTTTTCCACCTTGATCGTGTGGGCAGGGTCACGATCTCAATGTGAGACCAGTGTGCAAGTGGACTGTTTTTTGGGCTTACTCTGAAAAGACGCCCCCGCCACTGGAGTCGGACGGGCCAGCGACCACCACGTCGCGACCCACACCGCATCGCTCGACCACCTTGGGAGTGACTGTGCCGAAACTCGTCTACGACTTCGCCGAAGGCAACAAGGACATGAAGCAGCTCCTGGGCGGCAAGGGGGCGAACCTGGCGGAGATGACCAACCTCGGCCTGCCGGTGCCGCCCGGCTTCACCATCTCCGCCGACGCCTGCAAGGTGTACCTGGCCACCGGGTCGGTGCCGGCGGAGCTGGCCGACGAGATCGACCACCACGTCGACGCGCTGCAGCAGAAGATGGGCAAGAAGCTCGGGCAGGCCGACGACCCGCTGCTGGTCTCGGTCCGCTCGGGCGCCGCCGTGTCCATGCCCGGCATGATGGAGACGGTGCTCAACGTCGGTCTCAACGACGACTCGGTGAACGGCCTGGCCCACCACTCCGGCAACCCGCGGTTCGCCTGGGACGCCTACCGGCGGCTGATCCAGATGTTCGGCAAGACGGTGCTGGGCATGGAAGGTGACGTCTTCGAGGACGCCATCGAGGCGGCCAAGCAGTCGAAGGGCACCAAGAACGACCTCGACCTGGACGCCGACGACCTGCAGGCGCTGGTCGCGACCTTCAAGGCCGCCGTCCGCGAGCACACCGGCCGCGACTTCCCGCAGGACCCGCGCGAGCAGATGGACCTGGCGATCGAGGCCGTCTTCGGCTCCTGGAACTCCGAGCGGGCCATCCTCTACCGCCGCCAGGAGCGGATCGCCACCGACCTCGGTACCGCGGTGAACATCTGCTCGATGGTCTTCGGCAACCTCGGCATGGACTCCGGCACCGGCGTCGCGTTCACCCGCGACCCGTCCAGCGGCCAGCCCGGCGTCTACGGCGACTACCTGCAGAACGCCCAGGGCGAGGACGTCGTGGCCGGCATCCGCAACACCGTCCCGCTGGCCGACCTCGAGCAGATCGACAAGACGTCGTACGACGACCTGATGGCCATCATGGCCAAGCTCGAGGGCCACTACCGCGACCTGTGCGACATCGAGTTCACCGTCGAGCGCGGCAAGCTGTGGATGCTGCAGACCCGGGTCGGCAAGCGCACCGCCGCGGCCGCGTTCCGGATCGCGACCAGCCTGGTCGACGAGGGCATGATCGACACCGACGAGGCACTGAAGCGGGTCAAGGGCGCGCAGCTCGCGCAGCTGATGTTCCCGCGGTTCGACGCCGACGCGTCGAAGGAGCTGATCACCAAGGCGATCGGCGCGTCGCCGGGTGCGGCGTCCGGCAAGGTGGTGTTCACGTCGGCGGCCGCCGTCGAGGCGGCCGACCGCGGCGAGAAGGTCATCCTGGTCCGGCGCGAGACCAACCCCGACGACCTGCACGGGATGATCGCGGCGCAGGGCATCCTGACCAGCCGCGGCGGCAAGACCTCGCACGCGGCGGTCGTCGCGCGCGGGATGGGCAAGACCTGCGTCTGCGGCGCGGAGGAGCTCGACGTCAACGTCGCGGCGGAGAAGATCACCGTCGGCGGCAAGACGTTCGGGCCGGGTGAGCTGATCTCGATCGACGGGACGACCGGTGAGGTCTTCCTCGGCGAGGTGCCGGTGGTGCCGTCGCCGGTCGTGCAGTACTTCGAGGGGACGCTCGCTGCTGACGCCGGGGACGAGTTGGTGGCGGCGGTGGACCGGCTGATCACGCACGCGGACGAGATCCGGCGGCTCGGCGTACGGACGAACGCGGACACCGCGGACGACGCGGCGCGGGCCCGGCGGTTCGGGGCGCAGGGGATCGGGCTGTGCCGGACCGAGCACATGTTCCTGGGGGAGCGGCGGGAGTCGGTCGAGCGGCTGATCCTGGCGGAGAACGCTTCGGAGCGGGACGCGGCGCTGGCCGAGTTGGAGCCGTTGCAGCGTGGGGACTTCCTGGAACTGCTGGACGCGATGGACGGGCTGCCGGTGACGATCCGGCTGATCGACCCGCCGCTGCACGAGTTCCTGCCGTCGATGGAGGACCTCGCGGTGAAGGTCGCCGTCGCGAAGGAGCGCGGCGAGGAGCCGGGGCACGAGGTGAAGCTGCTGGCCGCGGTCGAGCGGCTGCACGAGCAGAACCCGATGCTCGGGCTGCGCGGGGTGCGGCTGGGGCTGATGATCCCGGGGCTGTTCGCGATGCAGGTGCGGGCGATCGCGTCCGCGGCGGCGGAGTTGCGCAAGCAGGGCAAGGATCCGCGGCCGGAGATCATGATCCCGCTGGTGGGCGCGATCCAGGAGCTGCAGCTGGCCAGGGACGAAGTAGAAGGTGTGCTGAAGGAGGTCGCCGAGTCCGAGGGAGTGGAGTGGACCATTCCGATCGGCACCATGATCGAGCTGCCGCGGGCCGCGGTGATCGCGGATCAGATCGCTGAGGCCGCCGACTTCTTCTCGTTCGGGACCAACGACCTGACCCAGACGACCTGGGGCTTCAGCCGGGACGACGTCGAGGGGTCGTTCTTCTCCCGGTACCTGGAGAAGGGGATCTTCGCGGTCTCGCCGTTCGAGTCGATCGACCGCGAGGGCGTCGGCAGCCTGGTCCGGACCGGCGTCGAGCGCGGGCGGGCGACTCGCCCGGACCTGAAGCTCGGGATCTGCGGTGAGCACGGTGGCGATCCGGACAGCATCCACTTCTTCCACGAGGTCGGGCTGGACTACGTCTCCTGCTCGCCGTTCCGGATCCCGGTCGCCCGGCTGGAGGCGGGGCGCGCCGCGCTCGACTGACCAGTGAATGCCTGAGGCAACGAGTTAGGGTGAGATCTCCCACGGGGAAACGGGGAGACCCTTGCAACTTGCCTCAGGCAATCAACGTGCGGTGGACGTGGTGCGGGCCGGCGCTCTCGCGCTGGTGCTGGTCCTGCTGGTGATCGGCGGGGTGCTGGTCTTCCGCGACTACGCCGCGATGTCGGACGCGCCGGAGCCGCTGGACGACCGGGGTGGGGTGTTCGTGCTGCTCGATCGGCCTGGTGTGCCGGTGAGCACCGAGGTGGTGGTGCGGGACAGCAAGCTCGAGCTGCGCCTGGAGGTCGGCAAGGGATACGCCGGCCAGGAGGTCGGCTACTCCTTGGTCCTCACGGGCAGCGGTACGGCGGTAGGACCGGACGGCGCGAGCTGTCCGGCGGGGATCACCAGCGCGACGCCAGTCAGCTGTCACCCTGCGCAGCTCGATCCCGAGCTCGCGTTCGCGTCGCCCGAGCAGCCGATGGACGCGCAGGTCGTCGCCGGGCGGATCACCCGCGGCGACGACGGGATGCGGACCGAGCTCACGATCGACACCGGTCGCCGGTTCGCACAGCTCGACGGGAAGCGCACGTACTTCGGTCTGCCCGCGATCGGCACGGCGTACCTGGCACCGGACGAACGGCGTACGGTCTCCTTCGCCGTCGGGTCCGACAAGGCGTTCGTGCCCGAGCGGCTCGACCTCAGCGTCGACTACGGCGACCTCCCGGTGACCCAGCGCGCCGAGACCGTCAGCCCCGAGCCGTGGATCGCCGGCTCGCTGTTCTGGTTCGCCGAGGACGCCGCGACGGTGAAGGCGCGCGGCGCACTCGTCGACGCGGTCACCGAGGACCACGAGGAACGCACCCTCTTCCTCGTCGGCCTGTACGTCGGCCTCGCGACCGCGTTCGTGCCGCTGCTGCTCCCGGCGCTCTGGCGCTCGGGGCAGCGCCTGCGCCGCAGCAGAGACTAGATTCCTCGCATGGGCTTGCGGGAGACGTTCGGGGAAGACGCTGAGCTGTACGACCGGGTGCGCCCGTCGTACCCGGTCCGCCTGTACGACGAGATCGCGCGCATGCTCGGCGCCCCGGTCGCCCGGCCGCGGGTGCTGGAGATCGGCTGCGGCACCGGCCAGGCGACCGCGCCGATGATCCGGCGCGGTTGGTCGGTCAAGGCGGTCGAGCTGAGCCCGACGCTCGGCGCGGTCGCGCGCGACAAGCTGCCCGAGCTCGAGGTGATCGTCGCGGACTTCGACACCTGGCCGCTGCCGGCCGAGCGGTTCGACCTGGTGCTGTCGGCGACGGCGTTCCACTGGCTCGATCCGGAGACGCGCGTCGCCAAGGCGGCCGACGCGTTGCGGCCGGGCGGCGTACTGGCGGTGGTGTCGACGCACCACGTGGCGGGCGGGAGTGAGCAGTTCTGGATCGACGTGCAGGACTGCTACGAACGCTTCACCGGCAAGACGAGGTCCGGCGGGCTGCCGGCGGGTGACACGGTGTCGAGTCCCACCGCGGATGAGCTGGCGGTCTCGGGGCGGTTCGGGCCCGCGAACGTGTGGCGGCACGAGTGGGAACTCACCTACACGACCGCCGAGTACCTCGATCTGTTGTCGTCTTATTCGGGTCACCGGGCCTTGACAGAGCAGGCGCGTGACGGACTGTACAACTGTATTCGGGCACTCATCGACGCGTCGGGCGGTTCGGTCACGAAGCGTTACCTCTCGCTGCTGACCGCAGCAAATCGTCTTCACCAACCTCTTGCGTTGGGCTGATCCGGCAGTCCAAGATAGCCGGGCGGGAAGGGCATCACACGTCGACTTTCGGGTCTGACTCGAACCAGCCGCTGTGGCGGCTCGTGACTCCCTTCCCGCACCAAACTTCCTTGTGTGGATAGGGTTTCGGGCATGGCCATCTTCGCTGTGCAGCTGACGTTCGACCCTTCCGGCACCGAGGCGCGGATGCAGGTCCGCCCCGCCCACCGCGACTACCTCGCCGAGCTCCAGCAGGCCGGCAAGCTGGTCGCCGCCGGCCCGTTCGCCGACGAGTCCGGCGCGCTGCTGCTCTACGACGTGGCCGACGAGGCCGAGCTGCGCGACATCCTCGCCAAGGACCCGTACACCCCGGCCGGAGTGGCCGAGGTGACCACCCTCAAGGAGTGGAACCGCGTCTTTGGTGCCTAGGCCTCGGCCGCTTCCAGGTCGAGGAAGTCGACGTACGCCCAGAACCAGCTCAGCGGGCCGAGCACCAGCTCCGGCTCGCCGCCGTCGTCCTCGATGAACAGCAGCGTCCCGGTGCCGCCCTTGATGTCCTCGAGGACGGCACCGCAGACCTCGAGCGCGGCCTCGAACGGCACCATCTCGGGGCCGCTCTCCCAGTGCGGTTTCGGCAGCGGCAGCACCGGCGCGTCCTCGGTGCCGTCCATGTCGACCGACACCTGCTGCAGCATCTCGTACAGGTCGTAGGAGATCAGCCCGGCCAGCGGGTGGCCGTCGACACCGATCAGGTACGGGTCGTCGGCGCCGCCGCGGAAGCCGTCGCGGACCTGCGGCAGGGCCGCGGCCAGGTCCTCGACCTCCAGGTACGGCGCTTCGCTGAGCTCCTCCTCGCCGTCCTCGGTCATCAGCCCGCTGCGCATCTGGTCGAACTGGTGCAGCAGCTCGGACAGCTCTTCGTGGGCGCCGCCGTTCGGCGCCTTCTGGGCACGCTCCTCGAGCCCGCGCAGGTGCTCGACCAGGTCGTCCTCGAAGTGCAGGTCGTACTTCGGCAGCCCGGGCTCGCGGCCGGCGTTGATCTGGGCGACCAGCTGGGTGGAGATCGGGCCGAGCCGCTCGGCCAGCACCTCCAGCGGCGTGGTCGGCTTCTCCTCCTCGTCGTGCGCGCAGGAGTCGTCCTCGTCGGTGCCGCCGCCCTCCATCGCGAGCAGCACCGAGAACGCCGGGAACGCGATCAGCGCGGCGGTCGCGAGCATGCCGTCACCGATCAGCATCAGCGGGTTCCCGCCGGCTTCGGTCCGCCGCAGGTGGTCGGGCAGCAGGATCGCGGCCTGCTCGACGTTCACCTGGCTGGCCAGCGAGCTGAGCCCGTGGTCGGTGTCGACACCGAGCTGCTCGACCAGGGTCTCCGAGCTCATGTCGAAGTTCGAGCGCAGGTAGTACCGCAGCCAGCCGGCGTCGACCGGGTTGCCGAGCAGCTCGGCGATCCGGGCCCGGAAGTCGGCCAGGTCCGCGATCGCCAGCACGACCAGCACCGGCTGGTCGCCGTCAC
Organism: Kribbella sp. NPDC051770; assembly: GCF_040681455.1. NCBI lineage: Bacteria > Bacillati > Actinomycetota > Actinomycetes > Propionibacteriales > Kribbellaceae > Kribbella > Kribbella sp. NPDC051770. The sequence goes on from NZ_JBFAYT010000009.1 coordinate 222,883, forward strand.
CGATCACCAGCGGGCGGGTGTCGCCGTTGTGGAAGCCCTCGATCACCTGCGCGAGGCTGTCGGCGGCTGCTTCGAGAGGCCAGGACTCGGCCTCGAACTCGGTCACACCGGCGGCGGTGCTGACGTCGTCGGGCATCTACTGGTCCTCTCCGATGGCGGCGGCGGGGTGGCGACAACTGTAAGGGGCGGGCGATCTACCAGGGGTGGCCGGTCGGTGCGGCGTGACATTGGCTACTGTGGGAGCGGCGGGTCGGTGCAGCGGTATCTCACATGTGAGATAAGGTCCCGCGCATGACCGATGACTACCTGAGCCGGATCGGCAACCTGATCCGGGACGCCCGTAAGCACCGCGGCTGGACGCAGACCCAGCTCGCCGATGTGCTCGGCACCAGCCAGAGTGCTGTCAACCGGATCGAAAAGGGTCATCAGAACCTCACTCTCGAGATGCTCGCCCGGATCGGCGAGGCCCTCGACTCCGAAATTGTCTCTCTCGGTGGCGGTCCGGTCCACCTCCGTGTGGCCGGCGGCCGGCAGTTGTCCGGATCGATCGACGTCAAGTCGTCCAAGAACGCCGGGGTCGCGCTGCTCTGCGCCTCGCTGCTGAACAAGGGCCGCACCACACTGCGCAAGGTCGCGCGGATCGAGGAGGTCAACCGGCTGCTCGAGGTACTGAACTCGATCGGCGTGAAGACCACCTGGCTGAACGACGCCGGCGACCTGGAGATCGTCCCGCCGGAGCACCTCGACCTGGGCGGCATGGACGCCGAGGCGGCCCGGCGGACCCGCAGCATCATCATGTTCCTCGGCCCGTTGCTGCACCGCGAGGACACCTTCGCCCTCCCGTACGCCGGAGGCTGCGACCTCGGCACCCGGACCGTCGAGCCGCACATGTCGGCGCTGCGCCCGTTCGGCCTGGAGATCAAGGCGACCGCCGGCGAGTACCACGCGGTGGTCAACCGGGCGATCACGCCGGGCAAGCCGATCGTGCTGACCGAGCGCGGCGACACGGTGACCGAGAACGCGATCATGGCCGCCGCCCGGTACGACGGTGTGACGGTGATCCGGAACGCCTCGTCGAACTACATGGTTCAGGACCTGTGCTTCTACCTCGACCTGCTCGGGGTGAAGATCGACGGCGTCGGCTCGACCACGCTGACCGTGCACGGCAAGGCCGAGATCGACGTCGACGTCGACTACGCGCCGTCCGAGGACCCGATCGAGGCGATGAGCCTGCTCACCGCGGCGATCGTGACCGGCTCGGAGATCACCATCAAGCGCGCGCCGGTGGAGTTCCTGGAGATCGAGCTGGCGCTGCTGGAGGAGATGGGCCTGGACTACAGCCGCTCCGACGAGTACCTGGCCGAGAACGGCCGGACCCGGCTGGTCGACCTGACCACCCGGCCGTCGACGCTGCACGCGCCGATCGACAAGATCCACCCGATGCCGTTCCCCGGCCTGAACATCGACAACCTGCCGTTCTTCGCGGTGATCGCGGCGACCGCGACCGGGCAGACGCTGATCCACGACTGGGTCTACGAGAACCGCGCGATCTACCTGACCGACCTGAACAAGCTCGGCGGCCGGGTCAAGCTGCTCGACCCGCACCGGGTGATGGTCGAGGGCCCGACGCACTTCTCCGGCGCGGAGATCATGTGTCCGCCGGCACTGCGGCCGGCCGTGGTCACGCTGATCGCGATGATGGCCGCGAAGGGCACCTCGGTGCTGCGCTCGGTCTACGTGATCAACCGCGGCTACGAGGACCTGGCGACCCGGCTCAACTCGCTCGGTGCGCAGATCGAGACGTTCCGCGACATCTGAGAACACGCGGCGTCCTGCTGGTGGCGGAAGCCCGCCGGCAGGGCGCCGTTCGCGGTCCGGAGGAGTTGCAGTCGCGCCATGTGGCGATGGATCGCGCCGTTGCTGCAGCTGAATCCGGGGCCTCGCCGCAGCTTGTACGCCGGTGTCGCGGCGGTACCGATCGTGGTCGGGCAGGCCGCCGGGCGACCAGGTGTGGGCCTGGTGGCCAGCATCGGCGCGCTCGCGGCCCTGTACGGCGGATTCGGCACCGCGAAGCAGGAGCTCGCGGTGGTCAGCACCGCCGCGGTCGGGCTCACGGCGAGCATCGCGGCCGGTGTCGCGGCGTCCGGGCATCCGCTGGCCGCCGTGTTCGTGACGACGGTGTGGGCGGTGCTCACCACTGTGGTGTGCCGGGTGCTCGGGGCGCGGCAGCCCGGTCTGCTGATGTTCGTCCTGGTGTGCGCGGTCGGCACCACGCTGCCGTCCGCCCTGGCCGGCTCATGGATCCTCGGGGTCGCGGCGGCCGGCCTGTTCGCCACGGTCCTGATGGGGATCACCGTCGCGGTCCGCGACGCCGTCGAGCACGGGTCTGTTCCGGCGCCGCCGCCGCCGTACTGGTCGGTGGGCTGTTGTCGCTGGCGTTCCAGCTCCCGATGTCCGCGTGGGCGATGACGGTCGCGGCGGCGATCCTGTCGCAGGGCAGCTTCGCGCACAGCGTCAACCTGCGCGCGCTGCACACCGGTGTGGGGACCGCGCTGGGCTGTCTGGTGGCTGGTGCGCTGGTGCTGCTCGACCCGCACGGGGTGTGGCTCGCGTTGGTGCTGGCGGCGTTGACGCTCGTCATCGAGCTGGTGGTGGTGCGCAACTTCGCGCTGGCGATGGTCTTCATCACGCCGCTCGCTGTACTGCTTGTCCACGCGTCGGGGCGGCTGCCGAACCCACTGACGCTGGTGTGGACGCGGCTGGTCGAGACACTGATCGCCTGTGTGGCTGCTGTCGCGGTGGGGCAGATCGTGTCGCGGCGGTGGGCGGTACGGCAGCGGCTGAACGCGGTGACCGCCGCGCTGACTGCCGCGGCCGATGCGGTCGAGCAGTGCACGCCGGAGGCGGTTGGGGTGTTGCAGCGGACTCGGTGGAACCTGGTGCTGGTCAGCGAGAGGACGGCGGGGGAGCGGGCCGACGTACGGGCTGCTGTGGCTCCGCTCGACCAGGCCGCGGCGGACCTAGCGAGCGTCTAGTACGGCGTACTGGTCGCTGGGGAAGTCGCGGCGGGTGCGGATCGGCCAGCAGCCGCAGGTGCCAGCTGATCGTGCCGGTGTTCTCGGCAACCCTGGGACTGTCGGTGGCGCCTCGTACGGTCTGGACATGCGGCCTCATGTGGTGGGTCATCTGGCGGTCTCGCTCGACGGCGTGACCGCCGGTTTCGACGTGGATCTCGCGCGGTACTACGCGATGGCGACCCTCTGGCAGGAGGACGTCACGCTGCTCGGCGCGGACGCGATCCTGGCCCAGGAGTCCGCCGTGCGGTCAGCTCCACAACCAGGACCGCGCGAGACCGGCCCGCTGCTCGCCGTCGTCGACAGCCGTGCTCGCGTCCGCGACTGGGACCGCCTCCGCGCCACCGGCCACTGGTCCGACGTCCTCGCCCTGTACGCCGACCAGACGCCGGCCCGTCCGCCCGACAGCCGCACCCGCGAGCTGATCACCGGATACGACCGCGTCGACCTCGAGGAGGCGCTGCATCTGCTCGGCAAGCAGTACGACGCCCGCGTGGTTCGCGTCGACACCGGCGGCCCGCTGCTCGGCGCCCTGCTCGACCTCGGCCTCGTCGACGAGCTCAGCCTGCTCGTGCACCCGGTGATCGTCGGCTCCGGACCGCGCTGGACGGGCGGTTTCGCCGACCGCCTCGACCTCGCGCTGGCCAACGCCGAACCCTTCGAGGGTGGCGTGATCTGGCTCCGCTACTGCATGCTCTGAAAACCGGGTACACTGTACGGAGTTCCATCGACGTGAGGAGCAGTGGATGCCCGGATACGAGCCGACCGCGGAGGACCTGGCGAGCGTGCAGGCCTGGTTCGCGACCTACGACAAGCTGGCCGACGCCCGCGACTACGAGGCGATGGCCGACCTCGCCGTCTTCCCGCTGAACGGGGTCACCGACGACGGCAAGGGCAACGGCTCGGCCACCCAGACCAGCCGCGCGGAGTACCTCGAGCAGATGGCACACGTGATGGGCGGCGACGACGACGTCAAGCTCGAGACCACCCGGACGCCGCACTTCCTGTCCGACGCGCTCGTGTTCGTGATCAGCGACGGCACGATGACGTACGCCGGCGAGACCACCCCGATCCGGTACGGCGATCTGCTGCTCAAGACCGAGGGCGGCTGGAAGTTCCAGACGATGGCGCAGGGCGGCTGGGCCTGAGCCTCGGCGCTGAGGTTCAGCGCTGCAGCGCGGTCTCCTCGGCCAGCCGCGACAGCTTGGCGGGGTTGCGCACGGCGTACAGGCCGGTGACGAGGCCGTCGTCCATCCGGAGGGCGACGACGGCCTCGATCTCGCCGTCGCGGCGGACGATCAGCGCCGGGTGGCCGTTCACCTCGGCCGCTTCCAGCGACGCGTCGCCGAGGCGGGTCAGTCCGGTCGCCAGGAACCCGGCGACCGTCTCCGCGCCGACGACCGGCTGCAGCACGGCCGGTACGACGCCGCCGCCGTCGCCGAGCAGGACGACGTCCGGCGCGAGCACGTCGAGCAGGCCCTGCAGCTCGCCGGTCGTGACCGCGTGCCGGAAGGCGGCCAGTGCGTCGCGCGCCGCGGTCGGCGGAACCAGTCCGCGCGGGCGGCGGGCGGCGACGTGGTCGCGCGCCCGGTGCGCGATCTGGCGGACCGCGGCCGGTGTCTTGCCGACGGCTTCCGCGATCTCGTCGTACGGGACCGCGAAGACGTCGCGGAGCACGAAGACCGCCCGCTCGACCGGTTTCAGCGTCTCCAGCACGAGCAGCATCGCCATCGAGACGTTGTCCGCGAGCTCGACGTCGTCGGCGACGTCCGGTGCGGTGAGCAGCGGCTCGGGCAGCCACGACCCGACGTAGGACTCCTTGCGGCGACCGAGCGCGCGGATCCGGTCCAGTGCCTGGCGCGTGGTGATCCGGACCAGGAAGGCGCGCTGGTTCTGCACGGTGTCGAGGTCGACGCCGGCCCAGCGCAGCCAGGTCTCCTGCAGGACGTCCTCGGAGTCGGCGGCCGAGCCGAGCATCTCGTAGGCGATCGTGAAGAGCAGGTTGCGGTGGGTGACGAACGCTTCGGTCGCGGGGTCCAGGGCCATACGCACCTGACTCCTCTCGCGGCGGCGTTGTGACATCGGGTCGTCGACTGTGATGTGAGTCACCGTAATCGACGTTTTGTCACAGGTTCCGGGCGGCGGTCGTCGAGTGGTCATTCAACGGAAACCTGTGGAGGGAAACGTCATGACCTCAGCGCTGGACACACTGCGCGGCACCTTCGGCGGCGAGATCGTCGAACCGGGCGCCGCCGGCTACGAAGCCGCCGCCCGGACGCTCCTGGTGGCCGGCAGCCCAACGGTCGTCCTCCGGCCCGACAACGTCGAGGGCGTCCAGGCCGGAGTCCGGTACGCCGCCGCGGAAGGGCTCGCGCTCGCGGTCCGCGGCGGCGGCCACAGCTTCCCCGGCTTCGGCACCAACGACGGCGGCGTGGTGATCGACCTGGGCAACCTGACCGCGGTGGAGCTGGTCGACAAGGAGCAGCACGTCGTACGGATCGGTGGTGGCGCGCTCTGGGGGCAGGTCGCGGCGACCCTGGCGACGCACGGGCTGGCCATCTCGTCGGGGGACACCAAGAGCGTCGGCGTCGGCGGTCTCACGCTGAGCGGTGGGATCGGGTGGAAGGTCCGCAAGTACGGGCTGGCGCTGGACAGCCTGGTTGCGGCGGAGGTCGTGACGGCCTCGGGCGACGTCGTGCGGGCCGATGCGACTGAGAACGCGGAGCTGTTCTGGGCGCTGCGCGGTGGCGGCGGGAACTTCGGGATCGTCACCGCCTTCTTCTTCCAGGCGCATCCCACGACCGACGTCTTCTTCGGCCGGATCACCTTCCCGGCCGCCGAGCTGGACGGCGTACTGCGTGGCTGGGCCGACTACCTGCGCACGGCGCCGGACGAGCTGACCTCGATCGCGATCTTCGCCAACCCGTTCGCGGGCGGACCGAACGCGCCGCTGGAGATCCACGTCGCGTACGACGGCGACGACGCCGCGGCGGCTGCACGCGCCCTCGACCCGATCCGGCAGCTCGGGACCGTGCTCGACGACGAGGTCGCGCTGACGCCGTACGCCGAGGTGCTGGTGGACGGGATGGTCCCGCCGCCGGGCTTCCGGGTGCTCACCCGCGGCGCCTTCGTCGACCGGGAGTCCGTCGGTGACGTGCTCGGGATCCTCGCCGAGGTCGGCTCGGCTGAGCGCTCGCCGTTGATCTCCGTGCGCAGCGTCGGCGGGGCGGTGGCGCGGGTCGACGCGGGCGCGACGGCGTACGCGCATCGGAGCGCCGAGCTGATGATCGTGCTCACGACGGCCGGACCGGCGCCGGTCGTCGATGCGGCGGAGCCCGGGCTGAACGCGATCTGGGATCGGCTCGAGCCGCACACGAGCGGGCTGTACGCGAACTTCCTGGCGTCGGCGTCTGCTGCCGATGTCGCCGCGGTCTACCCGGCGGCGACGTACGAGCGGCTGGCGGCGGTCAAGCGCGAGTACGACCCGGGCAACCTGTTCGCGGGCAACCACAACGTCAAGCCCTGAGCTGTTCGCCCGGCGTTCGGAGGAATGTCGGTGCCGGGCAGTAGTTTGAGGGGTGATGAGGAAGCAGTCGGAGGGGTACGACGAGCACGACGCCGAGCGCTGGGTGCCCGAGCCGGTCAAGCGGCCCGGGCGGACGGCGTTCGCGCGCGACCGGGCGCGGGTCCTGCACAGCGCGGGCCTGCGCCGGCTCGCGGCCAAGACCCAGGTCGCGACCGCCGGCAGCGACGACTTCGTCCGGAACCGGCTGACGCACAGCCTGGAGGTCGCCCAGATCGGCCGCGAGCTGGCCAACACCCTCGGCTGCGACCCCGACATCGTCGACGCCGCCTGCCTGGCGCACGACCTCGGCCACCCGCCGTTCGGGCACAACGGCGAGCGCGCGCTCGACCAGATCGCGGCGGAGATCGGCGGTTTCGAGGGCAACGCGCAGACGCTGCGGCTGCTGACCCGGCTGGAGTCCAAGACGTTCACCGCCGACGGCCGCAGCGCCGGGCTGAACCTGAGCCGTGCCACCCTCGACGCCGCGACCAAGTACCCCTGGGCGCGGCGCGAGGGGCAGCGCAAGTTCGGCGTGTACGACGACGACCTGGCGGTCTTCGAGTGGCTGCGGCAGGGGCTCGGCGACGAGCGCTGCCTGGAGGCCCAGGTGATGGACTTCGCCGACGACGTCGCGTACTCGGTGCACGACGTCGAGGACGGGATCGTTGCGCACAGCATCGACCTGGGCGCGGTCGGCGCCGGGCGGGCGCCGTACTGGCAGACGGTCCGGGAGGCGTACCTGCCGGACGGCGAGGACGCGCAGCTCGACGAGGCGTGGGATCGGTTGACCGCGCTGCCGTACTGGCCGACCGGTCCGTTCGACGACAGCCGGCGCGCTCTCGGTGGGCTGAAGGACCTGACGAGTCAGCTGATCGGCCGGTTCTGCACGGCGGCTGAGCAGTCCACGCATGCCCGCTTCGGGCGGCGCTCGCGGCTGGTCCGGTACGACGCGGACCTGGTCGTCCCCGACAGCACCCGCGCCGAGATCGCGCTGCTGAAGGGGATCGGCATGTTCCACGTGCTGAACTCGCCGGAGCGGCAGCGCCGCCGCGCGGTGCAGCGCGAGCTGCTGACCGAGCTGGTCGACGCGCTGGGCAAGACGGCGCCGGACGGGCTCGACGTACCGTTCGCGGCCGACTACCGCGCCGCTGACGACGATGCCGCGCGGCTGCGGGTGCTGATCGATCAGGTTGCCTCGCTCACCGATCCGTCGGCGCAGGCGTGGCACAGCGCCCTGACCGGGAACTGAAAGCGGTCTGACAGCGGGCTTCCCTAGCGTCCTCAGGTGTGCGAGCCCCGATCGGGGCCTGCGACAACCATCTGAGAGGGAATCCTGATGCGTGCACTGAAGACCATCGCGACCGTGCTCGGCACCGTGGCGCTGACCGGCGTCGCCGTCACCGCCTCGGCCGCACCGACGCCGACCGAGGCTGCGCCGGCGTCGACCCAGGCCGCGCCCGGCTGCATCGGGGCCAGCTTCAGCGAGAAGCGGGCACTGAACTCCGGCGAGGCGATCTGCAAGGGCGACTTCCTGGTCCGGATGCAGCCGAACGGCGACCTGGTGCTGCGGGTGATCTCCACCGGCCGCGCCTGCTGGGCCTCGCACACCAGCGCGGCCGGGGCCTCGGCGACCTTCCACGGCGGCAACATCCAGGCCGGGCTGCGGCCGTACGTGCAGATCGGGTCGACGCGGGTCGGCGGCGACTACAACCTGGGCGACCCGGGAACGAACGCGAACGTGAACTCGAAGGGTGAGTTCTGGATCGCCTACGCCAAGCGCGGCTGGTGCTGACCACCTGAGGGGCGCCGTTGGCGCACGGCGTACGTCTACTTCAGCTTCAGCTCGGTCCGCAGGATGTCGAGGTACGCCGAACCGTCGCGCTCGTTCGGCTCGATCACGCCGCCCTCGTGCCACTCGTTCCAGGCGTACAGCCAGACGTAGTTGTCGACCGCCGTCGGCCGCGTGGACGTCGTCATGTCGGCGGCGACGTTCCGCACGGCCTGCCGGTAGCCGTCGAACGACTGGTCCGGCATCCAGCGGATCGCCTTCACGTCCGGCGTCTCGATCGGGAACCGCGGCCGCTCGTCGAAGTCCGACAGCACACACCGCCCGTACGCCGCCGGCGCCTGCGCGTAGAACGCACGCTGACCCTTGAGGTAGTTCGCGTACGAGCGGCTCTCGATCGCCGGGCCGTCGGTGGTGCAGTACGGCGCGTCGCCGCCGGCCGCCACGACCTGGCGCGGGTCGAAGCCGGCCTGGTTGATCATCACGTAGATGTCCTCGCCGGTCGCGGCCTTGGCCTTCGCGCGGACGGTGTCGGCGAACTGCTTCACCTGCGCCGGGCTGCCGTCGCCGAGGCCGCGGGCGTCGCAGATGTTGAGGATCTTGCGGCCGTCGTTGGTGCGCAGGGTGTTGTCCTGGGCCAGGTACGCGGTCACGTTCGCGGCGACCGCGTCGTACTGGGTGGTGGGGATCTGGAGGTTGCCGTAGGGGTGGGCGCAGACGCCGACGGTGAAGTCGATGGTGTCCCTGTTGTTCGCCTTGGCGAAGGCGTCGAGGGAGGCCTTGGTGATGCCGTTGGTCTGCTTGGCGTTGTCCCAGTACCAGTAGAAGTTGAAGAAGCTGAGGCCGGCCGCGGTGGCCTGGGTGATCTGCTTCTCGAGCGTCGCCGGCTGGCTGTCGTCGTAGTAGCCGATCGACGGTTTCAGGTACGACCAGTCCTGGCCGGGCCAGTTGTCGGTCGCGTAGTGGGTGCCGCTGCGGAAGTCGCGGACGCCGCCCCACCAGTCGTTGCTGCGGCCGTAGATCTCCTTGGTGCGGGCGATGATCGTGGCGTGGCCGTTGGCGTTGAACATGCCGAAGTAGACGGCGCCGGCGCGGACGTAGTCGGCGTACACGTAGCCGAGCGGGCCGTCGAGTTGGTAGCCGGCGTTGATGAGCTCGGCGGTCTTCGGCTCGAGGGCCAGGCGCCACTCCTTGCCGTTGGTGAAGCGGCGGAGTTGCTGGAGGTTCTTGCCGGGCCGGGGGTAGAGGTAGGCGGCGATGCCTTCGTCGACCCATCCTTGCGCTTTGAGGCTGTCGTGCTCTTGTTGTGAGGCGGTGAACAGCCATTTGGTCGCCGTGGGGGTGGGCTTCAGGCGGTACATCGGGACGGCGCCGGTGAAGGGCTGGCGGGGGAGGAAGCCGATCTGGCCTGGCTGGCGGTGCATGCCGGTGGCTGTTGCGGCGGCGACCTCTTGGGGGTCGGCGGAGTAGAAGCGGCCGGTGTCGGTGGTGAGCTCGGTGAGGGGGACCGGGGTGGGGGCTTTGGCTGCGGCTGCTCGGGCTCCGGCTGCGGCGGTTCCGGCTGTGGGCGCTGTGGTTTCGGAGGTCTCGGGTGCCGGGGTTTCGGCGTTGACGGGACCGGCGATCGCGACCGCCGCGGCGACCAGGGCGGTCACCACCAGCGCCGTACCGAGGACAGGACGCTTCACTTCGGCTGACTCCTTGCGGGCTTCTGGTACAGACCGCTTGAAGCTAGCAGCCGGGCGGGGCAGCGGCCCGCTTCGGGATCCCCGTAGACTCGCCGCGTGGCAGGCAGGATCAAGGAAGAGGACATCGCGCTGGTGCGCGAACGGGCACGGATCGACGACGTCGTCGGCTCGTACGTGACCTTGAAGAACGCCGGCGGTGGGTCGCTGAAGGGGCTGTGCCCGTTCCACGACGAGAAGTCGCCGTCGTTCAACGTGACCCCGGCGCGCGGTTTCTTCTACTGCTTCGGCTGCCAAGAGGGCGGCGACGTCATCGACTTCATCCAGAAGATCGACCAGATCAGCTTCGGCGAGGCCGTCGAGACGCTGGCCGCGAAGGTCGGCATCCAGCTGCGCTACGACGAGTCCGGAGCGCCGATCCCGAAGTCGCAGAGCAACCAGCGGCCGCGGCTGGTCGAGGCGCACAAGGTCGCCGCCGCGTTCTACTCCGAGCTCCTGTTCGGCGCCCCCGAGGCGACGCTGGGCCGTCAGTTCCTGGACAAGCGCGGCTTCGACCGCGACGCCGCCGCGCACTTCGGCGTCGGCTTCTCCCCGCGCGGCGGCGAGCAGCTCGTCGCGCACCTGCGCGGCCGCGGCTTCAGCAACGCCGAGCTGGTCGCCTCCGGCCTGGCCGCCGAGGGCCAGCGCGGCCTGTACGACCGGTTCCGCGGCCGCCTGATGTGGCCGATCCGCGACGCCGGCTCCGACGTGATCGGCTTCGGCGCCCGCCGCCTGTTCGACGACGACAAGATCGAGGCCAAGTACCTGAACACGCCGGAGACGGCGATCTACAAGAAGTCCAAGGTGCTGTACGGCGTCGACCTGGCCCGCCGCGAGATCGCGAAGGGCAAGCAGGCGGTGGTGGTCGAGGGGTACACGGACGTGATGGCGTGCCACCTGTCCGGCGTACAGACTGCTGTGGCGACGTGCGGTACGGCGTTCGGCGACGACCACGCTCGCGTCCTGCGCCAGCTGCTGCTGGACCACGACCAGTTCCGCGGCGAGGTCATCTTCACCTTCGACGGCGACTCCGCCGGCCAGCGCGCGGCCGTCAAGGCCTTCGAAGGCGACCAGGCCTTCGCCGCGCAGACGTACGTGGCGGTCGAGCCCGACGGCCTGGACCCCTGCGACCTCCGCCTCCAGAAGGGCGACGCCGCCGTCCGCGAACTCATCGGCCGCCGGGTCCCCCTCTACCGCTTCGTCCTCACCGACCGCCTGTCGAAGTACGACCTCGACCGCGCCGACACCCGCATCGACGCCCTCCGCGACGCCGCCCACCTGGTCGTCAGCATCCGCGACCGCTCCAAGGTCGACGCCTTCACCCGCGAACTGGCCGGCCTCCTCGGCATGGAGGTGGACCAGGTCCGCACCGAGGTCCACCGCGCGGCCTCCCGCCCAGCCCCCGCCCCCCGCACGGGCCCGGCAGACCGCACTCCCGTAGTAGTCCAAACCGAGGCCCCCCCACCGCCCCGCCAAAACCTCCCTTCCCCCCGCGACCCCCGCTTCCAAATGGAATGGGACGTCCTGAAACTCGCCCTGCAACACCCGTCCCTCCTGGGCCCAGCCTTCGACGAGCTGGACGAGCAGGACTTCACCCACCCCTGGCTGGCCGCAGTCCACACCGCCGTCACCAAGCTGGGCGGCCCCACCCAAGCCACCCCCGGCGAATCCTGGGTGGTAGCAGTCCGAGAAGCCATGGGCAACGACCCGGCGGCAGCCGTTGTCTCAGCCCTGGCCGTAGAACCCCTCCGCCTGGGCCGAGACCCCGACGACCGCTTCGCCCGCGCCCACCTGGCCCGCCTCCAGGAACTGACCTGCCTCCGCCGAATCGCCGACCTGAAGTCAAAACTCCAACGCACCAACCCGATCGACAAGGCCGACGACTACAACCGCATGTTCGGCGAACTGATCGCGTTGGAGCAGTACAGAACAGAACTCCGAGAACAAGCCATCTCCGGCGCGCTGTAACCACCAGCGGCAGACCTCCGAGCGCCCGCGTGGTTCGCATCGACACCGGCGGCCCGCTGCTCGGCGCTCGGCCTGCGCCCTGGCGCCGGCCACTTGCGCCTAACCCCGCTCAGACACCGTCTTCCGGCCGCCGCGACCTCAGCCCCAGGCGACCTTCCCGGCCGCACCTACGCCGGGTCGACGCCCGGGACCAGGTCCGCGACCTCCGAGCTCGGCCTGCGCCCTGCCCCCCGGCCACTTGCGTCTACCCCCGCTCAGACACCGTCTCCCGGCCGCCGCGACCTCAGCCGCAGGCGACCTCCCCGGCCGCACGACCACCACCCGCAGGCAACCATCGTTCCGAGCAGCAGCACCGCTCCGCACGCGACCAGCGCCCCGCATGCGATCACCGTCGCCGCCTCGCGGGCAACCATCGCTTCGAGCACCAGCACCGCTCCGAGCGCTAGCATCTCCGGCCGCGATCACCGCCCGCACGCCACCACCAGCGCCCCGCACGCGACCCCCCACTCCGGGCCGACCACCGCCTCGCACACCACCACCGCCCCGCAGTCATCGACTTCCGGCCGCCGCGATCCCAGCCGAAGGCCACCTCCCCGGCCGCATCGCCACGACCTCGGCACAGCCCGCGCGAACTCACACGCGGGCGCCACAGTCTCGTGCGCCTCCGCCATGTGACCCACCGATACCCCGCGCCGACACACCACGCTTCCGCCGACCCCCCGGCCGCCGCGACCTCACCCCTCACCAACTCGCCGGCGGCACGACCACCACCCGAACCACCGCGCCTTCCATCACCTCCCCACCGAAAACCAGGGCACCGTCAGGGGTTTGCCCCAGTGATTCTCACCACCGGCAAGGGATGATGGAGTCCAGGTCCGACCGAAGGAGAAGTTCGATGGGCTGGTTCATCCTGCTGGTGCTGATCGTGGGCGCCGTCGCGGCGTACAAGTACCGCGTCCCCCTGATCGCCAAGCTGACCGGGCAACCCCAACACCGCATCCAGCGCGCCCTGGAACGCCGCAAGAACAAGAACTGACCCCACCCAGCCCCGCCCCGTCGCCTCAGCGCGACGGGGCACCCCAACCCGCGCCAACCAGCGCCCACGCGCCGCCGACCATCCGACGTCAGGCTCGCCTCAGCAGCGGCTACCCCGCATGTGGTCTACCTCACCAACCACGAGCGTTGCCGCACCCTCTCAGCGACGCCAACCACCACCCCGCCGTACAAACAAAAAGACCGGCTCCGAGTACCCGGAACCGGTCGATCTTGTCTTGCTCCCGCGACTGGACTCGAACCAGTAACCTGCCGGTTAACAGCCGGCTGCTCTGCCAATTGAGCTACGCGGGATCGATTCTGTTTCCTGCCCCCGATCCCCGAGGACCGGATTAGGTTAGCAGGATCAGGCCGAACTACAAAAACGGGATTCGCCGCCCCCGAGCACCCGCCCGAACTGCCTTTCGCGTCAGATTCCGAACTCATCCCGGACCGCCTGCAACGCCGCCTCGGCCTGCTCGATCAGCCCCGGCCGATCCGGCTCCAATCCCTTGTCCAGAACGAAGTTCCACGCCACCGGAGCATCCGTCGACGCCGGGCTGCGCCGCCCGACGATCCGCACACCCTTCTTTCCCACCAACGCCACATGCCGCTGTACCACGATGCTCGCGTCCACCCGCTCCCGCAGCAACTGCCCGAACCGCCCCGGGTCCTCCACCGACAGATCGGTCGACCGCAACGGCGTACCGAACGCAGTCGTCTCGAACACCCGCAGCACCGAAGCCTCAGAGTCCCAAGCCGCCCGCTCGATCGCCTCCCACCCGACCCGCCGAACCTTGTCCCCCTCCGGCAGATAAACCGCAGACCGAGTCCCCGCCACCCAGTCCCCGTCCGCCAACTGCACGGCGGCCAGGATGTCGTCCCGCCCACCAGCAGCCACCCGAACCCCCTCAACCAACTCAGAGGGCCACGCCGAACGCCGAAGTCTCAACACACCCCCATCATCCCAGCCCCCTCCAACCTGCTCCCGCCGACCCCGTCCGTGCGAGCACCTCGTCCGTACCACCGCCGCACCGTTCGGCACGTTCAGCTGCCCCGCCGGACCCCGCCGGCCTCGCCGGATCCGCCGACCCGCCGGACCCCGCCGGATCCGCTGCGCCGCCGCTCGCCGCAGCCAACTGATCCGCCCGACGTGCCGGGACGTCCCAGCCAGCTGCCCCGGCCGTCCGGGCCGCTGACCCCAACAGTCGGCCACTCGGCTGGCCGGGCCGCTCACCCAGCCAGCTGACCACCCACCCCACCGCATCCAGCGGACCCGCTCAGCCCGCTGGGCCGCTCCCAGCCGCTGACCCCCGGCTGGCAGGGCGCTGACCCCAGCCAGTTGCCCACTTGGCTGGTCGCGCCGCTCACCCAGCCAGCTGACCATCTGACCCGCCGCATCCAGCTGACCCGCTCAGCACGCTGGTCCGCTCACCCCAAGCCAGCTGGCGACTCGGCTGGCCGGGCTGCTCCTCCAGCCAGCTGACCACCCCACCCCACCCCGCCGCATCCAGCTGACCCGCCAGTCCATTGGGCCGCTCACCCCGGCCAGTTCGCTGCTGAAGGAGCTCGGCATGGACCGCTACGAGCTGCGCGACCTCATCCGCCTGCTGACCTCTGGCGAGGTCCGCGACGGCCGGTACGCCGTACGCCGGTCACGTCGGCGCTGCGACCGAAGGGGGTGGTGAGTGTGAGCTGCTTGATGCTGCTCGTGTAGGGCCACGCGGGCAGTTCGCCGGTGAGCGGGGCCGCGGACTACGAGGCGCGCGAACGCGTGTGTAGCGCGGCGCGCATAGTCGGTGACTCGTGCAAGCTGGCGTGGGCATGGCTGCGTGTGGCAGCGGCGGCGCAGGCAAAGCGGCGCGCAGAGGCGCGAGTGTGGGACCGACCGCGGTAGGGCGGATATGGCAACCACCGCGCGGATGTGGTGGCGTGGGCATGGCGACGTGTGGAGGCGGCGGCTCGGGCAAGTAGCGCGCGGAGGCGCGCGTGTGGGACCGACCGCGGTCAGGGCGGGCGCGGTAACCCACCGCGCGGAGGTGATGTGGGTGGGCTGCGTGTGGAGGTGGTGTGTGGGCTGGGAAGCGTGTGGGGCGCAGTCTGGCAACCCATCGCGGCGGGGTGGTGGTGTGGGCAACGGCGTGCGGAGGCGCGGCGTGGGAACCCATCGCGGGGAGGCGGCGGTGTGGAGGTGGCGGCCCGGGCTGGGCAGCACGCTGAGGCGACGGCTCGGGTAAGGCAGCGCGCAGAGGCGCGGGCGTGGGACCGACCGCGGTGAGGGCGGCGTGGTAACTCACCGCGCGGAGGGGGTGGTGTGGGCGGAGCTGCATGTGGAGGTGGTGGCCCGGGCTGTGCGGGCGTGTGGGGGCGCAGCTTGGCAACCCATCGCGGCGAGGTGGTGGTGTCGGCGAGGGGCGTGCGGAGGCGCGGCACGGGCAAGGCGGCACGCCGAGGCAGCGGCGCGGGTTGGGCCGCGGCGTGGCGATCCACCGCGGCGCGGCGGTAGCTCGGTGGAAGCTGGCGCCGCCGCCCGCCGCCCGCCGCCCGCCGCCCCTCCGCCCCTCCGTCGTGACAGGCGTGGATCTTCGCGGCAGGTTGCGGTCAGGGGGTTGGTGGTGGGTGTGGGCGATTGCCTAGGTTGGAGGCATGCGACTGTTTCGGCGGGCCAAGACTGTTTCTGTGCCGGATCGGTATGGGTTCGGGGGCGGGGACTCGATCGAGATGTCGGCTCAGCCTGATGTGGGCGACTTGCTGGGTGGGCTGGCGGGGAACGAGCGGGTTCGGATGGTGGTGGGGTATCTGAATCATCCGGAGCCGGCCGTTCGGGTCGCGGCTGTTCGGCTGGTGCCGGCGTTGGGGGAGGCGACGGTTGCTGAGGTCGAGGAGCTTGTTGATCGGCTGGCTGATCTGGATGCTGGCGTGCGGGCGGCTGCCGGTGCTGCGTTGTGGGATGTGCAGAGCGACAGCGACTGCGAGCGGACCGTACTGATTCTTCGGGACGAGATTCGTGGGCACTCGATGACGTTCGGGGCGCCCAGTACCGAGTCGTTGCGGCTCGGGCGGGAGCCCGCTGAGCAGGTGTTGCAGACCTTGCTGGCGTCGGCGCCGGACGATGATGCGCACGTGCGGTTGCAGGCTTTGATCGATGAGCATGTGGTCCTTCCGGATTCGGTGCAGGCCGACTCCTCGCTGGTGCTCGAGTTCATCGAGAAGGTGCAGCGGCGGGGTGGTGACGGGCAGGTGGCGACGTACGAGGCCTATCGGGCCGCCGATCGGGGGCAGGCGCTGGCGTACCTCAAGGCGCACCCGGTGGCGGAGGAGTTCTACTACCTCGAGGTCGAGACACCGCAGGGGACGTTCGGGCGCGACATCAACGGGATCTACGACATCTGATCCGGTCATGATGACGCGCTCGCGTAGTTCCTGAGGCCGGGAGACTTGCGTAGGTAGCGCAGGGCTTCCAGCTCCAAGGCTCGGACCTTGGCGGGTGGGAGCTGCAGCTGTTCGGCGGTTTCCTCCAACGTGGACAGTGGCGTGTTGTGCAGGCCGAAGCGGAGCCGAAGGACGTCCTGGGCCAGGTCGTCCAAGTGCTCCAGCTGGCAGTGCAGGTCTCGGGTCAGCGCAGCTCGGCTGAGGGCCTCCTCGTCGTCGGTCGGCTGGTCAGCCTGCCTGATGTCGAGGGGTGCAGGGTGGATCTTCCAGGCGCGGGCTCGCTCGACGCGGGCGGTCGTGAGGGACGCGGCCTCGGCCAGCTCCGCCGTTGTGGGTTCGCGTTCGAGGCGCTGGATCAGGTCGCGATGTACCGTCGCGACGCGGCCGGCGTCGACGTACGCCTGGGCGGGCATCCGGATCAGCCGCGACCTGTCGGAGATCGCGCGGCCCAGCGACTGCCGGATCCACCAGATCGCGTACGTCGAGAAGCGGTGCCCGAGCTTGTGGTCGAACCGCTCGACGGCGCGGATCAGCCCGATGTTGCCCTCCTGGATCAGGTCGAGCAGCGACAGGCCCTTGCCGGCGTACCGCTTGGCCAGCGAGACGACGAGGCGCAGGTTGCCCTCGATCATCCGCAGGCGCGCTGCGCGGCCCAGCTCGACGACAGCAGCCAGCTCGGCGCGACGGGCGAGCACCGCACGGTCGGTCGTGGGCGCGCCGCGGGCCAGCTCGTCGGCAGCCAGTACGCCGGCCTCGATCCACGACGACAGGTCGTGAACCTCCTCCGGGCTCAGCAGTTCGTGCCGCCCGAGGTCGCGCAGGTACGCGACCAGCCCGGTCACATCAGCGGCATCGCAGTCCATCTCGGCCATCGTTGCTCCCCTCTCTCTTGAAGGGATGGTGCCGCGAAAGACCCCGCCGGAACGGCCCGATCTGAGATCAGTGGACAACTACGCCAAGTGACAAGGATGTAACTCAGAGTGTGTGGATAACTGCGATCAGCGATCGGCCTCGCCCGGGTATCCTCCAGCGCGAACAAGCCCCGCCGCACCAGATACGATCTCCCGACAAGCGCCAGACCAGGCGCCGGGGGCGGTAGCTCAGCCGGTCAGAGCAGGGGACTCATAATCCCTGGGTCGTGGGTTCGAGCCCCACCCGCCCCACACACTTGACCTGCGCTTATGCCTCTCTCCGCATGCACTCGAGCTGCGATCTGTAGCGGATCTGTAGCGAACCACCCCCACCTCGCCCGTGAAGTTACGGGAAAGTTCGGTGCAGACATACGACGAGGAGGGCGCTTCCGCGATCTGGCTACTTGCCGAGCCGGCGTTGGCGGGCTGCTCGTTGGGCGAGCACGGCGTCACGGGTCGAGGCCGACTGGGACAGGGCGTGCGTCCTCGCGGCCGGTGTCAGGTGGTCGATGTAGAGAGTGCCGTCGAGGTGTTCGGTTTCGTGGACCAGGCAGCGGGCGAAGTAGCCGGATGCTTCCACCTGGAGGTGGCGGCCTTCGAGGTCGAAGCCGCGGAGCTGTGCTGTTTGATCGGCAGGCAACTGGAGTTGGTTGAGTAGGTTCGGTCGGGTTTGACTGAGTCGAAGTAGTCGTACGCAGTGTCTCTCAAGGCGTTGGAGACGATCGGAGGGTGGGGGCGTACAGGCACGGGAGGAGTTCGTCGCTGGTGGTGCTGGGGATGCCGGCGGCGTAGAGGTGCTGGATGAGGGTCACTCGGTTGACCGTGCTGACGCCGCTCGCGTCGGCTAGCTCACCGATGCGCATGAGGCCTCCCCAGGGTGCACGGACACCACTAGTGCAGGTGACATCAGAGCGACTGGTGTTGCAATTCGAGAGCTGCCCGCGAATTGCAGCAAGCTGCAGAAGCATTCCGTCAGGGCTGATTCCTGTGGGAGAGTCCGAAGCAATCTTCCGTCTACAGATCGGGACAAGATGTCAGTTCGACGTTACCTGGCCGCGGTTGCTGTTTCGGCCTCTGTGGCGGCTGCATTCACCATGCCGGTCGCATCAGCTTCGACCGCCTCAGTCCAGAGCACCACACTGAAGAATGGGTCCGGCCTCTGTCTGGACGGCAGTGTGAGCGGCGGAGTGGTCATGAAGGTGTGCAACTCCAGTGCCTATCAGCAATGGACCCTTAGTGATAGCAATTACCTCTACAATCAGGCCTATCCGAACGCCTGCCTGGACGGGAGCGTTTCGCAAGGTGTCAGGCTCGCACAGTGCAACTTCTCCCGATACCGGCTATGGACTCAGGCCGGAAGGGAACTCTGGAACATCGGGGATAGTAGCAAGTGCCTCGACGGCAGCTCCAGTCAAGGAGTCAGGATGGTGGCCTGCAACGACTCGAAGTATCAGACGTGGAGTGCGCTGTAGGACGATGCGCTCGGCCTACCTCAATGGGACGTTACTGACGGGCATCTGCTCGTCAAACGCCAAGTGGCCGCCACGTCCATAATCATCCTGTTTCCTGCCGTGCGCCAAGGGCCGGTTAAGGCTTCTTGGGTCGACAATGCGCAGTAGGGTCGATGCGGCTCTAATTCAGCAGGCGTGGCAGGGCAAATCTTGAGGTAGTGGGTTCGAGCCGCACCGACCCGCAACGCGGAGCCGGAACGGGCGAGCGCTGGGCCTGAAGAGGTCAGAATTCCGGCATGGTTGCGGGCGGAGCAATTTGAGGCTTTGGGCCGATGAAGCAGCACGCATCCCGCAGGGCTGCCGGTTGAGGTCTTGGATGACGTAGCCGGTGTGGTCAGGATCGAGGTGACTCTTGATCGATCGTCTGCTCGGAGGGTTCGACGTCGGGCCCTTGCGGGTTCAGGTGGCAGCCCGTGGCATGGATCGGTTGCGGGGGTGGACTTCAACCTGCTGGATCTGACGGCGTACGGGCGGCAAGAGGACTCGCCGGCGGGGTGGCCGCAGGATCCGACGATGAGTTGGATGCGGCATCACGACGAGTCCTAGTCCGAGCGGCCCTTCAGGCGGCGCTGTACGGCGCGTTCGGCTTCGCGGTTGGCTTGGCGTTCGGCCAGGGCGTGGCGTTTGTCCCAGGTTTTCTTGCCTCGGGCCAGGGCGATCTCGACCTTGGCGCGGCCGTCCTTGAAGTACAGGACGGTGGGGACGACGGTGAGGCCGCTCTCGTTGATCTTGCGTTCGATCTTGTCGATCTCGGCGCGGTGCAGGAGGAGTTTGCGTTTGCGGCGGGAGCCGCCTTCGAACCAGCGGGACTGGGCGTACTGCGGGATGTGGACGCCGTGCAGCCACAGTTCGCGGTTCTCGATCTGGGCGAAGCCGCCGGCCAGGGAGGCGCGGCCGGCGCGGAGGCCCTTGACCTCCATGCCCTGGAGGACGATGCCGGCCTCCCAGGACTCGCCCAGGTCGTACTCGTGCGCGGCCTTGCGGTTGCGCGCGATCACCGGGTCGGTCTGGGGCTTCTTCACAGGGTGATTCTGCCTCAACCGGTCCGGGGGCTACTTCAGTACGCGGTAGCGGAGGTGGGTGGCGTCCTGGCCTTTGAGTTGGCGGAGGGGTTCTAGTTCGACGTACTGGTCGTCGAAGAGGCGGCGGCCGGAGCCCAGGAGGACGGGGACCAGGTGGACCTCGATCTCGTCGAGTTGGCCGGCGGCGAGGAGGGACTGGGCGGTGCCGGCGCCGTGGACGAGGATGTCGCGGTCGCCGGCTGCGGCTCGGGCTTCGGTGGCGCAGGTGGTGACGTCGTTGTAGTAGCGGGCGGTGCCGGGTGGGGACGGTAGATCCGTCTGGTGCGTGAGGATGTGGATCGGTACGCCGTCGTGGTGGTCGCCGTTCCATTGGCCGGCCAGGTCGAAGGTCCGGCGGCCGGCGATGACGGCGCCGGTGGCCAGGGCTTCTGCGTAGATCTGGGCGTTGACGCCGGTGCCGTGGCGGTCGTCGAGCCAGTTGAAGAGGCGGCCGCCGCCGCGGCCGAGCTCCTGGCCGGGGCGGTCGTCGGGGCCGGTGATGAATCCGTCGAGTGACATCGACATGTAGAGCCTGATCATGCAGGCCAGTACACCGCACCCAGCTGTCAGATGTCTTTCACGAAATCCTTCAACGACAGTTGGAGGGCGGCACGCTCGACTCCACCCGAGCACCCAGTCGCCAACCCTAAAATCTTGCATCAATTTCCTAGGTTCTTGGGCATGGGAGTTGTCGAGGTCGGCGGGTTGACGATGCGGTTTCGGGCGCCGGTGCGGGACGCGGGGATGCGGGCCGCGCTCAAGGCGGTGGTACGGCGGGAGTATCGGGAGATCGAGGCGGTGAGTGAGGTCTCGTTCGGGCTCGCCGAGGGAGAGGTGGTCGGGTTCATCGGGCCGAACGGCGCCGGGAAGACGACCACGATGAAGATCCTGTCGGGGATCCTGCACCCGACGGGCGGCGAGGTCAGGGTGCTCGGGTTCGAGCCGTGGCAACGGCGGCGGGAGTATCTGCGGCGGATCGCGTTGATCCGGGGGAGTCAGCCGATCGGTGGGCCGGCGGAGCTGACGGTGATGGATTCGTTCAAGTACCAGCGCGTTCTGTACGGCGTACCGCGCGACGACACGACAGTGGACGAGCTGGTCGACCTGCTCGACCTCGGCGAGCTGCTGCATCGGCAGATCAGAGCGCTGAGCCTGGGGGAGCGGATGCGCGCGGGACTCGCGATGGCCTTGCTGTACCGGCCGCAGGTGCTGTTCCTCGACGAGCCGACGCTCGGCCTGGACGTGCTCGCCGCCAACGCCCTGCGCCGCTTCGTCGCGGAGTACGCCGCCACTACTGGCGCCACGATCCTGCTGACCAGCCACTACATGGCTGACGTCGAGACGCTCTGCCGGCGGGTCATCCTGATCGACAAGAGCCGCATCCAGTACGACGGCGAGCTCAAGGCGCTGGCCGCGACGTTCTCGCCGTACAAGCTGCTCAAGGTGTCGGTCGCTGAGCTGGGTAGCACCCAGTGGAGCCGATACGGGGAGGTGGAGGAGGAGCAGGACGGCAAGGTCGTGCTGCGTGTACGCCGGGAAGAGGTGCCGAGCGTCACCGGCGCACTGCTCGCGCAGGTGCCGGTAGTGGACCTGGCGGTCGAGGACCCGTCGCTGGACGTCGTGATGGACCGCTTCTACCGTGACGGGCTCCCCGCATGACCCGTACGGCGGTGCTGCTCGGCATGGGCTTCTGGCGCAGCTCAGTGGAGTGGTGGAGCTTCCGGTCGTTCGTGCTGACGATGGTGGCCGGGCAGGTGGTGACGCCGCTGCTCGGGCTCCTCATCTGGTCCGCGGCGGTCCCAGGAGACGGCAGCATCGAGACGTACTACGTGGTGCTGCTCGCCGTGCAGCTGATGACCGTCTCGTACGAGCACCACACGCTGGCGGGCAGCATCTACGGCGGTGACTTCGCGGTCGAGCTGGTGAAGCCGCGGCCGGTCGTGCTCGACTTCCTCGGGACCAACCTGGCGCTGCGGTTCTGGCACCTCGCGTTCGGGGCGCCGGTGATCATCGGCGTCGGAGTCCTCGCCGGCATCAGCCTGAGCGGACGGGACCTGCTGCTCGCGCTGCCGGCGATCGTGCTCGCGGCGGGGCTCCGGTTCGCGTTCACCTACACGCTGGCCCTGACCGCGGTCTGGACGCAGCGCGCGCACGGCGCCGTCGGGATGGGTGAGGCGCTGATCTTCCTGCTCGGCGGGACGGCGGCGCCGCTGACGTTCCTGCCCGAGCCGTTCCGCGCGGCCGGGGCGGTGCTGCCGTTCTGGTCGATGCTCGGGGCGCCGGCCGAGGTTGCCGCGGGCAACGTCGACGACGTGCTCAGGGTCTACGCGGTGCAGGCCGGCTGGTTCGCCGCGGCCGTGCTGCTCGCCGTACTGGTCTGGCGGCGGGCCGTCCGCCGATTCACCGCCTTCGGAGGCTGACGATGCTGTTCGGTGTGCTGTTCTCGTTGTCCGTACGACGCGCGGTGGCGTTCCGCGCGGACCTGTTCTTCGAGCTGGTGGTGACGGTCGTCGGCGCGGGCGCGTCGGTCGCGGCGCTGCTCGTCGTCTACACCCGCGCGGACACGCTCGGCGGCTGGGGGCCGGGCGAGGCGATCGCGCTGCTCGGGACGTTCCAGGTCGTGAGCGGGCTGCGCAGTACGTTCGTCGAGCCGAACCTGCAGTTCTTCGGCGAGCAGGTGAAGAGTGGGAAGCTCGACGCGATCCTGCTGCAGCCGGCGCCGAGCATGCTGCTCGCCAGCCTCGGGTCGTGCGCGCCGGCCGCGCTGATCCAGGTGGGCCTCGGTGTCGGGATTGCTGTCACGGGGGCCCGCGAGGCGGCGCTGGTGATCACCGCGGGCGGGGTCGCGGCGTGGGTGGTCGTCGTGGTCGCGGCGGCGGTCTCGATGTGGGCGACGCGGGTGCTGATCGCGTCGGTGGTGTTCTGGGCGTTCGGGTTGAGCCTCGACGTGCTGTACGACGCGGTGTGGCAGTTCGGGCGGTACCCGGTGCAGGTCTACCGCTCGGGGTTGCAGGTGGTGTTCACGTACGTCGTACCGGTGGGGCTGATCGCCACGGCGCCGGTGCAGGCGCTGACGGGGCAGACGCTGGTGGTCCCGACGGCGATAGTTGTTGCCGGAGGCACCAGTCTCGCCGCGACCCTGGTGTGGCGGAGCGGGCTGCGGCGCTACACGAGTGCGACGAGCTAGCTGCGGAGCCGGGCAGCGTCGGCGCCGGGTGGAGTCCCGAACAGGCGGCGGTACTCGCGGTTGAACTGCGAGGGACTGTCGTAGCCGACGAGGTGGCCGACGCCGGCGATGTCGCGTGGGCGAGCCGCCAGCAGCGACCGGGCCTCCTGCAGGCGGATGCGCTTCTGGAACTGCAGCGGGCTGAGGTTGGTGATGCTGCGGAAGTGGCGGTGGAAGGCGGCTGGGCTCAGGCCCGCGAGGTCGGCGAGGTCGGGGACGCGGAGCGGTTCGGCGTAGTTGTCGCGGATCCAGTGGATGGCGCGGTTGACGTGCGCGAGACTGCTGTCGGCGAGGCCGATCTGGCGGATCACGTCGCCGTGCGGGCCGGTGAGCAGGCGCCAGAGCAGCTCGCGCTCGATGAGAGGTGCAAGGACGGGGAGGTCGGCGGGGGTTTCGAGGAGACGCACCAGGCGGATCGCGGCGTCGAGGATCTCGGGGCTCGCCGGGCCGGTCGCGATCGCGGCTGACGCAGTACGGCGTACTGGTGGGGCTTGGCGGAGGAGTGGGGCGATCGCGTCCGCCCGCAGAGTGAGGCCCAGGCCGAGGGCCGGGGTCTTCGTGCTCGCGCCGACGAAGTGGCCGGAGACCGGGAGGTCCGTGGTGACGATGAACAGGTCGCCGGCGCGGTAGTCGAACGTCTGGTCGCCGAGCAGCAGGCGTTTGCCGCCCTGGGCCATCACGACTAGCAGCGGTTCGGTGAGCGAGTAGTCGGGCTCCGAGGTCTCGACCTTCGACAGGGTCAGGCCGTCGAAGGCGGTGCGTAGGTCGGGGCGCGCGTGGGTCGCGATCAGGTCGCGCAGCTCGGTGAGGTCTCGGGCCATGCTTCGAGGAAAGCACGCGAGCCCTACCAGAAACAACCTGGATGAGAGGAATAGGCAAGACGCCGAGCGGATCGGTCTACCTTCGCGACCGAGCCGGCGCTGAGATGGAGGTACCAACACGAAGGAGACCTCCGATGGGACTCGACCAGTACCTCACCCTCGGCCGTTCCGGCCTGCGGGTCAGCCCGTTCGCGCTCGGCGCGATGACCTTCGGCGAGGATCCAGGCGGTGCCGGCTGCAGCGTCGAGGAGTCCGAGAAGATCCTCGCGACCTACCTCGATCGCGGCGGGAACTTCGTCGACACGGCGAACTTCTACACCAACGGGCACTCCGAGAAGATCCTCGGCGACTTCTTCGCCGCGCAGCCCGGACGGCGTGAGCACGTCGTCCTGGCGTCGAAGTTCTTCGGCAACATGTTCCCCGGCGACCCGAACGGCGGCGGTGCCGGCCGGGGCTCGATCGTCGCGCAGCTCGACCAGACGCTGCGCCGACTGCAGACCGACTACCTCGACCTGTACTGGTTGCACAATTGGGACCGGCACACGCCGATCGAGGAGACTCTGCGCACGCTCGACGACCTCGTCCGGGCGGGCAAGATCCGGTACGTCGGCTTCTCGAACACCCCCGCGTGGGTGACCGCGCAGGCCCAGACGACCGCGCTGCTGAAGGGCTGGACGCCGCTGGTCGCGCTGCAGGTCGAGTACTCGCTGCTGGCGCGGACCGTCGAGGGCGAGCTCGCGCCGCTCGCGCTCGACCAGGGGATGACGCTGGTGCCGTGGAGCCCGCTCAAGAACGGGTTCCTCTCCGGCAAGTACCGGCGTGGTCTCGACGTCGCGGACTCGGCACGGACGGCGTTCGTCGGCGGGCCGAGCGAGGCGGAGTACGCCGTGATCGACGTCGTCGCCGCGGTCGCCGACGAGCTGGGGACGTCGTCGGCGGCGGTCGCGCTGGCCTGGCTGCGGCAGCGGCGGGGGAGCGTCGTACCGATCGTCGGAGCGAGGCGGGTGGAGCACCTGGAGAGCAACCTGGCGGCGCTGGAGATCACGCTGACCGGGGAGCAGATCAGCAGGCTCGACGAGGTGTCGGCGCCGGTGCTGAACTATCCCGCGCCGATGCACGGTGCTGGGCGGGCGATGCTGCAGTTCGCCGGAGCGACGGTCGATGGAGAGACTTCGACGGTCTACCCACCGCTGCTCCAGAGCGACGTCCGGTACTAGTCCCGACGCGGCGGCGGGAGCGTCGGGTAGTCGAGGATCGGGTACACCCCGGTGACGAACCCGTACGTCGTGTCACCCGCGCGCGGCAACGTGTCGAACTCGTGCACCAGCTGCTCGACCCGGTCCCAGAACTCGGCGACCCGCTCGTCGGGGATCCGCGCGTGCCGGATGAACGAGCGCAGCTGGCCGGCGTCGTACGCGCCGGCCGACTCCTGCATCGCGACCTCGAAGTCGTTGAAGTCCGGCGGCAGCTCGACGCCGTCGACGCGGCGGCCGAGGCCGACGAAGAACATCCGGGCCGCGCGGCCGTAGTACCGCTCGTCGATCGCCCGCACCTTGCGGGTCCGGACCACGCGCAGGATGCCGGCGTCGGCGAGCACCTTCACGTGGTGCGCGACCGTGCTCTTCGGGCGTTTCACCGCCGCGGCCAGCTCGCCGACGGTCGCGGCGCGCTCGTGCAGCAGGCCGAGGATCGTGGTCCGCAGCGGGTCGCTGATCGCCCGCACCTGCTCGACCGTGGTGAGCTCGATGGTCTCCTCGAGCTCGTAGTCCGGAACGGCGGAGTCACTGGCCATGATCGGCTCAGAGTAGCACCGGGTACGCCGGATCAGCCGCGCTCGCCGGCCGCCTGGTAGCCCGCGAAAAGGGGGCCACCGGCAAGCGTCAGCACCTCGTCGGCGAGCGCGCGGATCGCCGCGGTGATGGTCCGGGAGGCGAGCCAGCGGTCGGCGTACGCCGGGTCGAGGTCGCGCAGCTCGCGGAGCAGCCACTTGCCGTTGCCGACCCAGTGGTTGCGGACATGGAGCATCGTCTCGGCGGTGCGCAGCCAGGTGTACGTCGCGATCACGGCCTGCTCGTCGGC
Source organism: Kribbella sp. NPDC051770 (assembly GCF_040681455.1). Lineage (NCBI taxonomy): Bacteria > Bacillati > Actinomycetota > Actinomycetes > Propionibacteriales > Kribbellaceae > Kribbella > Kribbella sp. NPDC051770. Next base: position 249,073 of record NZ_JBFAYT010000009.1, read on the forward strand.
GGGGGCGTGGGTGAGGTCGTCGAGCAGGTCGGTGAGCGCGTAGCGGAGGCTGTCGAGCTCGGGCTGCGCGAGTGCCGGCGGGCCTGCTTCGAGAGCGGCAAGGGCTGCTGCCTGGTGCTCGCTGGGGTCGCCGACGATGGGGGTGCCCAGGGCAACCATTCGGTGCAGGGCCGGGCGGCGGCCGGGCAGGTCCTTGGCGAGGTAGTGCGGGAGGCTCGCGCTGTCGTGGACGAAGAGCTCGACCGGCCAGCCGTCGTACTCGAGGGACTCGCGGCGGGGTGCGCCGGGAGTCCCGTCGGGGAGGAGGACGACGATGTCGAGATCCGAGCCCGCGGTCCGGGCCGAGGTCAGGACGCTGCCGCTGAGGAGCACCCAGATCGCGGTCGGGAAGAGCTCGGCGGCGAGGCGGCGGGTGGTCTCCAGGGGATCCATCAGGACATCATGCAGGGATGCGGAGGCGGATGCAGACCGGTTTTGGTGAACCGGGCTTCGAGGAGTGGGAGCCGGTGGGGATCGGTGCGTTCGCCGAGCGGGTGCTGAGCACGCGGCCGCTGGTGGTTGCGGTCGACGGGCGGAGCGGGAGTGGGAAGTCGACGCTCGCTGGTCGGTTGGCGGCGGCTATTGCGGGGGCGGCGGTGGTTCATGGGGACGATGTGGCGTGGAATGCGCCGATGTTCGGGTGGAGCGAGTTGCTGGCGAAGGGCGTGCTGGAGCCGGTACGGCGGGGTGAAGCGGTGTCGTACCGGCCGCCGGCCTGGGAGGAGCACGGCCGGGGAGGCGCGATCGAGGTGCCGGTGGATGCTTCGTTGGTTGTTGTCGAGGGTGTTGGGGTCGGGCGGCGGGACCTGGCCGGGTTAGTTGATGTGTTGGTGTGGGTGCAGTCGGATCTTGCCGAGGCTGAGCGGCAGGGGATCGCGCGGGATGTCGCGTCCGGGGTGAACGGCGATGCGGAGGCGGCGGCGCAGTTCTGGCGGGAGTGGATGGAGTCTGAGGTTCCGTTCCTGGAGCGGGACAAGCCGTGGGAGCGGGCGGACTTCGTGATTGCGGGGACGGGCGGGGGTGAGGCGGGTGGCGGCACCGTCCACGTCGCCCGGGGTTGACGGCGGCGTACCGGCCTAGTTCAGTTCGGGGATGGAGTCGTACGTCGAGCGGCCGCCCGTCGCGGCGCTGGCCGGGGTGGTGCGGACGGTCTGGATTCAGCGGACCGGCGACTCGGCGTACGTGCAGCGGCATCTGCCGACGGGCGGCGTGGAGATCCACTTCCCGATCGGTGGGCGGCCGCAGCTGGTTGGGCCGCTGACGGGCCCGGAGGTCGAGGTGATTCCGGCGCGGACGACGATCGTCGGGGTGCGCTTCATGCCCGGGACGGCGCCGCCGTTGCGCGCGGGGCTCGACGACCTGGTCGACCAGCGGCTCGATCTCGGCGATCTGTGGGGTGGGCTCGTCGATCGGCTGGTCGAGACGATGGCCCTCGCCGGCACGCCGGAACGCGCGCTGCTGATCCTGCAGCAGCATCTGGAACGGGAGTTCCGCGGCCACCGAGATCCGCTCGTCGGTGAGGCAGTGCGAGCGCTGATGCCCTGGCGGCCGCTCAGCATCGACGCGCTCGCCGATCACCTCGCGCTCTCGTCCAGCCAGCTTCGGCGGCGCTGTCTGCAGTCGGTCGGGGTCGCGCCGAAAGTGCTGCAGCGGACGCTGCGCTTCCAGGGCTTCCTCGCGCTGGCGCAGGCGGGCGCGACAGCGTCGGGGCAGCGCGGCGCGGACGGCACCGCCGGGTTGGCGATCGACGTCGGGTACGCCGACCAGGCGCACCTCAGCCGCGAGTGCGTGCGGCTGACCGGGCTCACACCGGGCGAGCTGCTTGGCGGGACGGTCGACCGGTGCCTGTGCGGCCACGACCACTCGGCGTCGTACCGGCCGTTCCTGCGTGCACGTTTTGTTCAAGACCCGGCGGGGCGGCGCACCTAGTTTCGGGGCATGACCTTGGTGCACCGGTGCGAGTCCGTCGCCGACGTCGTCGCCGGGCTGCGCGCAGGCGCGGCGCGCGGCGAACGCGTGGTCGCGCGCGGCGGCGGGCACTGCTTCGCCGGGCGCTCGTCGACGGACGGGATCGTGCTCGACCTCGCGGGGTTGGACGGGATCTCCGTCGCCGACGGGATCGCGACGGTCGGCGCCGGGGTCCGGCTGGGCGCGCTGTACGACGCACTGCATCGCGTCGGCCGAGCGGTGCCGGGCGGATGCGGCGCGGGCGTGGGGATCGCCGGGCTGACGCTAGGTGGTGGGATCGGGCTGCTCGGGCGCAAGTACGGGCTGACCTGCGACCGGTTGGTCGGCGTACAGGTGGTGCTGGCGGACGGGCGGGTCGTCGAGGCCTCGGAGGCGTCGGAGCCGGAGTTGTTCTGGGCGTTGCGGGGTGCGGGTGGTGGCCAGTTCGGGGTGGTGACGGAGTTCCGGTTCGCGACGGTCGCCGAGCCGGTGATGACGCGGATCGAGGCGCGTTGCACCGAGGACCTCGCGGAGGTGATCGCGTGGTGGCAGGAGTGGGCGCCGGACGCGCCGGACGAGGTCACGGTGAATCTCAGCGTCGGCGCGGGTGGGGCTCGGTTGTTCGGGGCCTCGATGCTGGACGCGAACGAGACCCGGGAGCTGCTGCCCGCGGGAGTCGAGGTGCGCGGTGGACTGCCGTACGCCGAGGTGAAGAGCTCGTTCGCTGACCCGCTGGAGCAGCCGGCGGTGCGGATCCGGTCGGAGTTCTTCGAGCAGTCGCTCCGGACCGCGACGATCAAGGCCCTCGTCGAGCAGCTCGGCGGCGAGCTCGCGTTCACCGCGATGGGCGGCGCGTACAACCGGGTCGCGCCGGACGCGACGGCGTTCGCGCACCGCCGGACGCGGTTCCTGCTCGAGCACGTCGGTGCGGTCGGCGACCCGTGGGTCGACGCTTCGTGGGCGATCGCGACGAGCGACGGCGCGGGCCGCGTCTACCCCAACTTCCCGGACCCGGCGCTCGACGACTGGGCCGCGGCGTACCACGGCGGGAACTACGCGCGCCTCCAGGCGGTCAAGCGCGCGTACGACCCGGAGCAGTTCTTCGACTTTCCGCAAGCGATCTCCGGAGGAGACAGATGAGCAAGGTGCTGACGGCGCTGTCGGTGTCGGTCGACGGGTACATCACCGGACGCGATCCCGGCGCGGGGCGTGGGCTGGGCGACGGCGGGATGCTGTTCGACTGGTACTTCAACGGGGACACCCCGAGCCGCGAGTTCGACGGGTTCAAGCTGAGCGCGGAGAGCGCGCGGGTGTTCGACGGGCTGGCGAGCCGGCTCGGGGTCAGCGTGGCCGGGCGCAACACGTACGACGACTCCGGGTGGATCGACGGGGGAGCGCCGCACCCGACGGCGCCGCTGGTGGTGGTCAGCCACCGTCCACTCGTCGGATCAGAAGCACCAGACATCGGACCAGGGATGAGCGACCGCCAGACCCTCGTCACCTCCGGGATCGAGGACGCGATCGCCGTCGCCAAGAAGCTTGCCGGGAGCAAGGACGTCGCGCTGATGGGCGGCGGAGTCGTCAGTACGGCGCTCGCCGCCGGCCTGGTCGACGAGGTCGTCCTGCACCAGGTCCCGATCCTCCTCGGCGCGGGCCGCAGCTTCTTCCAGGATCTCCCCTCGCACATCCACCTCCGACTGCTCGAGGCCGTCGCAGCGCCCGGCGTGACGCACCTGCACTACGAGGTCGTCCGATGATCCTCGTCACCGGCGGGCTGGGAATGATCGGTGCCCACACCGCGCGGGCGCTGCTCGACCTCGGCGAGCAGGTCGTCGTCACGACGTACCGGCAGACCGACGTCCCGTCCTTCCTCGCCGGCCGGGTCGCGGTCGAGGCGCTCGACGTCACCGACCGCGACGCGTTTCTTGCCCTGGGCAAGCAGTACGCCGTGACCGGGATCGTGCACCTGGCCGGCAGCATCCCCGGCGAGAACCCGGTCGACTTCTACCGCACCGACCTGACCGGGCTGCTGAACGCCCTGGACGCGGCGCGGGCCTGGAACGTCCGGCGGTTCTCGGTCGCGAGCAGCCTCGGGGTCTACCTCGGCCGGAGCGAGATCCCGTGGCGCGAGGAGCTCGACCTGCCGTCGGTGGATCTGCCGCACCACATCATCGCGTTCAAGAAGGCCGTCGAGCCGATCACCACGCACGCGCTGCAGGGCACCGGCGTCGAACCGGTGCTGCTCCGGATCGGCAGCATCTGGGGACCGTTGATGGATCCGGAGTCGGCGTTCAGCCCGATCCCGTCGTACGTCAGCGCGGTGCTGCGTGGTGAGATGCCGCGCCCACTGCCCTCTGGTGAGGGCGGCGACTCCTGCTACGGGCCTGACGCCGGGCGCGCGATCGCGCTGCTGGCGGCTGCACCGTCGCTGCGGCACACGACGTACAACGTCTCGGCCGGGCGGCCGTCGACGAACCACGAGATCGTCGCCGCCCTGCGCGCGATCACGCCCGCCGAGCTGCTTCCGGAAGGCCCCGACGGCGGGGTCGACGAGAAGCCGTACCTCGACATCACCCGGCTGACCGAGGAGACCGGCTTCACCCCACGCTTCGACGCCGCGTCCGCGGTGGCCGACTACTTCGCCTGGCGGACCAAGAACCCGCGCTGACCTTTCAAGGAGCACACCATGCTTGACCCAGCCGTCCGTGAAGTTCTCGACGGGAAGTCGATCGCCCACCTGGCGACCGTGGGGGCCGACGGGTCGCCGCACTCGGTGCCGGTGTACGTCGGGACCCGTGGCGACCACGTGGTGTTCTTCACCGGCCCGGACGCGCGCAAGGCGCGCAATCTGCGGCATGACCCGCGGGTCGCGTTGTCGATCGCGCCGGTGGACAACCCGTTCAACCCGGTCGTCGTCCGGGGCCGGGTGGTCGAGTGGCTGACGGGGGACGCCGCGTGGGAGATCGTCGACCAGTTGGCGATCCACTACGCCGGGCAGCCGTACCCGCGCGGTGAGGAGCGGGTCGTCGCGCTGATCGAGCCGACGCATCAGTCGGTGGGAATCGGCTGAACGCAACAACACCGCGGCTGGGAGCAGCCGCGGTGTTGTTCATGAATCAGTCGGTGCCCGACTCCATCGCCGCCCGGTCGAGCAGCTCGTCGTCGGGGTCGACCTGCCCGCGCGAAGCGATCAGGTCGGCGCCGCCCTCCGGCATCTCGCCGATCAGCTGCGGCGTCGTGGTCCCGATCAGCTCCGCGTGCGCCGTACCGATCATGCCCAGCCCGGCGTACTGCTCGAGCTTGGCGCGCGAGTCGGCGATGTCCAGGTTCCGCATGGTCAGCTGGCCGATCCGGTCCAGCGGGCCGAACGCGGAGTCCTCGGTGCGCTCCATCGACAACTTGTCCGGGTGGTAGCTGAACGCCGGGCCGGTGGTGTCGAGGATCGAGTAGTCCTCACCGCGCCGCAGCCGCAGCGTCACCTCGCCGGTGATCGCGGCGCCGACCCAGCGCTGCAGGGACTCCCGCAGCATCAGCGACTGCGGGTCGAGCCAGCGGCCCTCGTACATCAGCCGGCCGAGCCGCCGCCCGTCGTTGTGGTACGCCGCGACGGTGTCCTCGTTGTGGATCGCGTTCACCAGCCGCTCGTACGCCGCGTGCAGCAGCGCCATGCCCGGCGCCTCGTAGATGCCGCGGGACTTCGCCTCGATGATCCGGTTCTCGATCTGGTCGGACATGCCGAGGCCGTGCCGGCCGCCGATCGCGTTGGCCTCCATCACCAGGTCGACCGCGGAGCCGAACTCCTTGCCGTTGATCGTCACCGGCCGGCCCTGCTCGAAACCGATCGTGACGTCCTCGGCCGCGATCTCGACCTCGGGGTCCCAGAACGCGACGCCCATGATCGGCTGCACGGTCTCGATCCCGGTGTCCAGGTGCTCCAGCGTCTTCGCCTCGTGGGTCGCGCCCCAGATGTTGGCGTCGGTGGAGTAGGCCTTCTCGGTGCTGTCGCGGTACGGCAGGTCGTGGGCGAGCAGCCACTCGCTCATCTCCTTGCGGCCGCCGAGCTCGGTGACGAACGCCGGGTCGAGCCACGGCTTGTAGATCCGCAGGTTCGGGTTCGCGAGCAGGCCGTAGCGGTAGAACCGCTCGATGTCGTTGCCCTTGTACGTCGAGCCGTCGCCCCAGATCTGGACGTTGTCCTCGAGCATCGCCCGGACCAGCAGCGTGCCGGTGACGGCGCGGCCCAGCGGGGTGGTGTTGAAGTACGACCGGCCGCCGGAGCGGATGTGGAACGCGCCGCAGGTCAGCGCGGCCAGGCCCTCCTCGACCAGCGCCGCCCGGCAGTCGACCAGGCGGGCGATCTCGGCGCCGTACGCGTGCGCGCGGCCCGGGACCGAGGCGATGTCGGGCTCGTCGTACTGGCCGATGTCGGCGGTGTACGTGCAGGGGACGGCGCCCTTGTCGCGCATCCAGGCGACCGCGACCGACGTGTCGAGCCCTCCGGAGAAGGCGATGCCGACGCGTTCGCCGACGGGGAGAGAGGAGATCACCTTGGACATAGGAATAAGTATGCAGGGTTATGCATGATCATGCAAACCGGGTGCGCTGTGGTGGCGGGCGGTGGATGCTCGGGAGATGGCGTTTTCTGGGGCTGAGTTGCTGGAGGACACCGAGTTCGCGCCGGTGACGCGCGGGGTGATCGCTCGCGGGGTCGCCGGGTTGGGGGTGGTGGCGGGCGATGTGCTGATGGTGCACGTGCGGTTGTCGGCGCTCGGGTGGGTTGTCGGGGGGATCGACACCGTGGTGCGGGCACTGGTGGATGTGGTGGGTGCGGAGGGAACGCTGGTCGCGTTCTGCGGGTGGGACGACAGTCCGTACCACGTCGCGTTCTGGCCGCGGCGTTGGCAGAGCGCGTACGACGAACTGCCGGGGTTCGCGCCGGAGGTGTCGTCGGCCAGGAGGGATTTCGGGCGGTTCCCGGAGCGGCTGCGCACGTGGCCGGGGGCGCTGCGGAGTGCGCATCCAGAGGTGAGCTTCGCGGCGCTCGGCGCGCAGGCGGGAGGACTGCTGGCGTACGCCGGTCCCGCGGTCGAGGATCCGTGGGGTCGTGACGGGGTGCTCGGTCGGCTCACGGCCGCCGGCGGCAAGGTGCTGATGCTCGGCGCGCCGCTGAAGACGCTGACGCTGTGCCATCACGCGGAGGCGATCGCGGAGGTGCGCGGGAAGCGGTACCACAGCTACCGGATGCCCGTGCGTACTGCGGAGGGCGACGTCTGGCGGGAGTACACAACTCTCGACACGTTCTACGGTGCGTTGCCGTACGTCGCCGGGCACTCGGTGGCGGACCTCGCCCAGCAAGCCGTCGCCGCCGGCGCCGGCGTGGTTGGACGCGTGGGGCCGGCGGAGAGCTGGGTGTTCGACGCCCGCCGTACGGTCGCTGCCGTCAGGGCCTGGATCGAGGCAGCGTTCTGAGCTCGCCGTCGACGTAGAGGCGGTTGTCAGGCCGGCGGCAGATCGTTGGCCAGCTTGATCAACCGGTCGAGCACCGCGCCGCCCGACGCTCGGGCGCCGTCGTGCTCGTACTCGTTGGTGATCCAGGTCGTCAGGTTGCCCACCCGCGCCGCCGTCTCCAGCGACAGTGACGCGTCCACGTACATGTCGTCGTGGTAGATCGCCGCCGCGACCGGCACCTGGTTGGACGCGAGACGCTCGGCGTCGTACAGCGCCGTCCAATCAGTCGCAGCGGCCAGCAAGTGCGCGGCTTCGGCGTACGGGCGCAGTCCAGCCAGGTCCTCGACCATCCACGGATAGATCATCTCGCCGGTGAACAGGAACGGCTCCGCCGACGCGGCGAACTCATCAGGCATCACCCGCGCAGCAGCCCAGTCCGTCGGGCGCTTGTCCTGCCCGTACAGCGACTCGTGCAGCACCACGAACAACGGGTTCAGTGTGTGATCGGTCCGCGCCAGCACGCCGTGCAGGAACGCATCCGACAGCTCGTCGCCGTCCCATGCCTCGTCGATCAACCAGTGCAGCGACTCCGCCGACTCGCTCATCCCGAGCCCGAAGCCGAGTGTCTGAAACCGCTCGACCGTCAACCGATCCCCGTTGGGCAACCGGACATCCGAACCGAGCAGGTGATCAGCGATCCGCCACACCTTCGCCACGTCCTCCGGGAACAACCGGTAGTACCGCAACGTCTTCGCCTTGGCCCGCGGATACGTCCGCCGGTACACGTCATCGGCCGTCGCATCCAGCCCGGCCAGCCCGCCGGTCACGTAGCAGGCCTTCAAACCCTCCGGCGCCTTCGACAGGTAGGTCAGCGTGATGAACCCGCCGTACGACTGCCCGAGCGTCGACCACGGCTTGCCCGGACTCAGCTGCCCGCGGATGAACTCCGCGTCCGCGACGATCGAGTCCGCCCGGAAGTTCTTCAGGTACGCCGCCAGCTCCGCGCCGCTCATCGACGCGGCGGTCCGCCGGGTGACCGGCGTACTGCGGCCGGTCCCGCGCTGGTCGAGCAGCAGCACCCGGAACTCCCGTGTCGCGCGCTCCAGCCAGCCGCTCCCGCTCGTCGGCCGCGGCGACGCCGAACCGGGACCGCCCTGCAGGAAGACCAGCCAGGGCAGGTCGTCGTCGACCTTCGTCGGCGCGACCGCCTCGCGCGCGAACACCTCGATCGCCGGACCGTCCGGCCGCGTGTGGTCGAGCGGCACGGTGAAGGTGTGATCGGTCAGCACGAGTCCCGGGATTCTGGCCACCCGTTCATTGTCCAGGATCAGCCGACGAAGGCCGGGTCGTTGTCCACAGCCTGCTCGACGACGCGCAGCGCGGCCTGCACCCGGAAGACGTGGTCGACCGGGTCGTGCCCGGCGAGCACTCGCCGTACGGACTGCAGATGCGCCGTCCGGTACGCCGCCGCGGTCAGCGCCGCGACCAGCCGCGGCTGCCGGACGCCGGTCGCCTCCATCGCCATCGCGACCGCGTCCTCGAGCTGCTCGGCCATCTCCCGCGCGCGGGCCTGCAGCGCGCGCGACTCCGCGACCAGCCGGAAGAACGGCTCCTGCCGCAGCCGGACCAGGAACGGCGGCGACTCCTGCGACGCCAGGAAGAGCGCCCGGTCGGCGATCGCCCGGACCGCGCTGATCCCGTCGGCCCGGTCGAGCACCGCGCCGACGAACTCGGCCTCGGTCTCCGGGTACTGGTCGAAGAGCAGGTCCTCCTTGCGCGGGAAGTGCGCGAACACCGTCGGCCGCGCGACGTCGGCCGCCTCCGCGATCTCCGACACCGACACCTGGTCGAAGCCGCGCGCGACGAACAGCCCGGTCGCGACGTCGGAGATGTGCTGCCGCAGTGCTGCCTTCTTCCGCTCCCGGCGACCTTCCATGACAAAAGCATACCCAACTCAAAGTCATACCGAGTATGCTCAACCGCGGACGAGAGGAGGAGCCGGTGCAGTACGTGGAGGAGTCGATCGAGCTGCTCGACCAGATCGAGCTGGCGGCGGCGTTCTGGTTCGGTCTCGCTGAGTTCGAGCTGCCGGCCGAAGAGGACTCCGAGAGGAACTGAGCGGGGCTACCGTAGGCCCGTGCGAGTAGCTACCTGGAACGTGAACTCGGTGAAGCAGCGGATGCCGCGGCTGCTCGACTGGCTGGACGAGCGGGAGCCGGACGTCGTCTGCCTGCAGGAGACGAAGCTGGCCGACGACGCCTTCACCAGCCTGCTCGGCGCGGAGCTATCCGCGCGCGGCTACGAGACCGCCCTGTACGGCGAGGTGCAGTGGAACGGTGTCGCCCTGCTGTCCAAGGTCGGTCTCGAGGACGTGGTGACCGGTGTCGCCGGTGCGCCGGGCTTCCCGAACCCGGAGGCCCGTGCGGTCGCGGCGACCTGCGGCGGGATCCGCATCCACTCCTTGTACGTACCGAACGGGCGCGAGCCCGACTCGGACCACTACGTCTACAAGCTGGCCTGGCTGAAGGCCCTCCGGGACGTGGTCGCGGCCGGTCCGGCCGAGCAGATCGTCTGCGGTGACATGAACATCGCTCCGGCCGACGCCGACGTCTTCGACCCGGCGGCGTACGTCGGGTCGACGCACGTCACGGTGCCGGAGCGGGAGGCGCTGGCCGCGCTGCTGGCGACCGGGCTGCACGACGTGGTCCGGGACCGGTGGCCGACCGAGCGCGTCTTCAGCTACTGGGACTACCGGGCCGGCATGTTCCACCAGGACCTGGGGATGCGAATCGACCTGATGCTCGCCTCCGACCCGGTGGCCGAGCGGGTGAAGGCGGCCTGGGTCGACCGGAAGGCGCGCAAGGGCACCGGGCCGAGCGACCACGCGCCGGTGATCATCGACCTGGACGTCGCGCCCGACGGCGACATCGGTCCCGTCGTACCGCCGCCGTCGAACCCACGCGGCGCCCGCAAGCGCACCACCAAGCTGCCGCAGAACCGCTGATGCGCAGAGCGCTCCTGCTGGTTGCTGCCCTGCTGCTCTTGGCAACTGCGTGCAGCGAGGACAAGCCGGCAGCAGCGGTCCCCTGGGAGCAGGTGAAGCTACCGGCCGAGGCGGTCGCGCTGGCAAGCAGTGGAGACCAGTTGCTGGTCGGACTGCGCGACCGCAACGCCAAGGTGGTCCCGCGACTGCTGCTGGTCGATGGCGACAAGCAGCGCGAGGTCAAGCTGTCGCCGTCGCCGAGCAGCCCGTACTCGTTCCACGCGATCTGGAAGTCCATCGCGTACGACGGCCGCCGGGTCCTCGCGCTGGGCGGTGCTGCGGGCGGTGCGCACTCCAACGTGCGCTGGACCGTCTGGACCGGCGACACCACCGCGCTGAAGGAGCTGCCGCAGGTCTTCACCACCTTCGGTGGACCTGACGCGGGCCGGGTCTACTCAGCGGTGGTGACTCCGACCGGCCAAGCACTGCTCGGCGCCTGGGCGAGCAAGACCTCCGGACTCGATGCCGCGGTGTGGCTGCCGCAGGGGGAGAGGTGGACCCGGCAGGACTCGACCGGGACCGTGCTGCGGAGCCAGCCGTCGTTGCTGGTCGGTCCTGGCGATGCGACAGCCTTCAAGGAGTCCATCGTGCAGACGGGTTCGCAGGTGCGGCTCGCGAAGGACGTCGTCCAGCAGGAGGCCGCGGTGTGGGTGTCGCGGCGGCTGAACGACGGGTGGTCGAGCTTCGCGCTGCCGGAGGTGGGGGCGCGGAGTCACGGCGTACGGGTGTCGTGCGGGGAGCAGCTGTGCACTGTTGCCGGGTGGGTGGACGGGAAGCTGGCGCTGTGGCAGCTCGACCCGACTCGGCCGGACAGTGCGCGGAGGCTGAAGGGCGTGCCCGATATCGCGGTCGGTGACAAGACGCCGCTGCCGCCGCCGGTGCTCGACGGTGACACCGTCGTCCAGGTCGTTGCTGACGGCAATCAGGTGAAGGTGCTCCGGGGCGGCGACGACAACTGGACGGTTCAGACCGCCGCCGGACCGACCGGAGAGGTCACGGACGCGCGGCTGGTCGGTCGCACGCTCTACCTGGTCGCCGGTGCAACGCTGTGGAAGTCAGCCGAGTAGGGCGTGTCTGGCAATTCCCCGCCTACTGCGCGGCACCCGGCACGGCATCTCGCCGCACGGGAGCCAAGCGCACGATGCTTCGCATCGCACCCTCGTCTCCCGCACGCCGAGCTACCGCACCGGGCACCTGCTCGCTACGGCGCGGAATTACCAGACACGCCCAGACCACGCACGTACGCCGCCTGGCCGGCGTGCTGGAGGTCGTCGGACAGGACGCTGTTCAGCCGGACGCCCAGCGTGACCGGCGGGTTCCAGCGCTTGTCGACGACGCGCTCCAGGTCGTCGTCGGTCAGCGACTCGAGGTACTGGACCGTGCTGGCGTGCACGGCGTCGTAGTACCCGGTCAGCAGCTCGGCCGACAGCTTGACGGCGGCGACGTCGTCAGGGGTGTGGCCGTAGCCGGTGTCGGCCGGGTCGAACGGGAGGCCGAGGCGGTCGTGCCAGCCGTCGGCCGTCAGCACCTGCTCGTAGCCGCCGGCGTCGGCCAGGTGGTCGTCCTGGATGCGGGTCAGGTGCCAGACCAGCCAGGCGATCGAGTTCGCCGAGTCGGCCGGACGGGTGCTCAACGCGTCGTCGCTCAGCCCCTCGACGGTGTCGTGGACGACCTCCTGGATCCGGCCGAACGCGTCGACCAGAAGTGCGCTGATGTTCATCTTTTCCCTTCGCCGCGCGGACTTCCGCCACCGTACTCCGGCCTGTGGACACTGCTGCGCACGTCCGGACCGAAACGTTCTACTGTGAGCGGTACTAGACCAGAAGGAGCAGCTGTGGAATACCGCACCCTCGGTGCGAGCGGCACCGTCGTCTCGACGTACGCGCTCGGCACCATGACGTTCGGGCACGAGACCGACGAGGCCGGCGCGCACCAGCAGCTCGACACCTACGTCGAGGCCGGCGGCACGCTGATCGACACCGCCGACGTGTACTCCGCGGGCGTGTCGGAGCAGATCGTCGGGAGCTGGCTGGCCAAGAGCTCCGCCCGCGACAACGTCGTCCTGGCCACCAAGGGCCGCTTCCCGACCGGCGACGGGCAGAACGACGTCGGTACGTCGCGCCGGCACCTGCGGCGTGCGCTCGACGCGTCGCTGCAGCGGCTCGGCGTCGACCACGTCGACCTCTACCAGCTGCACGCGTGGGACCCGATCACCCCGCTGCAGGAGACGCTCAGCTTCCTGGAGGACGCCGTCCGGGCCGGCAAGATCGGGTACGGCGGCCTCTCGAACTTCACCGGCTGGCAGCTGCAGAAGGCGTGCGACCTGATCGACCGGCAGGGCTGGTCGCCGCTGGTCACGCTGCAGCCGCAGTACAACTTGCTGGTCCGCGAGATCGAGTGGGAGATCGTGCCGGCCGCGCAGGAGAACGGGCTCGGGCTGCTGCCGTGGTCGCCGCTGGGTGGCGGCTGGCTGACCGGGAAGTACTCGTTCGAGGAGGCGCCGACCGGTTCGACGCGGCTGGGGGAGAACCCGGAGCGTGGCGTCGAGGCGTGGGCGCGGCGGAGCAAGAACGAGCGGGTCCGCGCGGTGGTCGACGCGGTCCGGGCGATCGCCGAGGCCCGCGGGATCTCGATGGCGCAGGTCGCGCTGGCGTGGCTGGTGGACCGGCCGGCGATCACGTCGGTGATCCTCGGCGCGCGCACGCTCGAGCAGCTGAACGACAACCTGGCCGCCGCGGACCTGCACCTGACGGCCGAGGAGACCGCACAGCTGGACGAGGCGAGTGACCCGGGCGCGGCGGACTATCCGTACGGCGTACCGGGCGTGCAGCAGCGCGACCGCCCGATCACCGGCGGCCGCGGCTAAGCACTCCCATAGTCAGGCGGCCCGACACCGCCCAAGTCAGAGCCGGCGCTGCAGCAGCTAGGCGCTGGGCGCCGGACCGCGCCCTCGGCATCCTGCTCGGTCGGAGAGGTCATGGACCATGTGGTCGGGGTGTGCTCAGGTCGGCAGGACGTCCGACCAGAGCACACCCAGGGCCAGGCAGGCCAGCGTGATCAGGCCGAAGACGCCGACCCACAGGATCGCCGGTACCCCGGTGATCCTGCGGAGTTGGTCGGCGTCGGAGTTGCGCCCGGCGCCGTGCCGGCGCGAACGCTGCAGCTCGAGCACAGCGCGCGGCGCCGCGAGCAGCAGGAACCAGGTGAGCAGGTAGGCGAACGCCGACTGCACCTGCTCCGAGCCCCACCACGACACCCCGAACACCACCGCGCCGAAGGCGAGCACCGACCAGAGCCCGAACAGGTTCCGGATCTGCAGCAGGAGGATCAGCAGCGCGAGCAGCAGCCCCCAGAGCAGACCCACGGCGTACCCGCGGCTGAGCACGAACGCGGCCGCGAGCCCGAACAACGCGGGACCGGGATAGCCGACGAGCAGCACCGCGGCCATGCCGGCGCCGTCGGGCTTGCCGCGCGAGACGGTGACGCCGGACGTGTCCGAGTGCAGCCGGATCCCGGCGAGCTTGCGACCGACGAGCAGCGCGATCAGCCCGTGCGCACCCTCGTGCGCGATCGTCACCACCTGGCGCGTGTGCCGCCAGATCGGGCGCCACGCGATCAGCAGCAGCGCCACGACGCCGGTGCCGATCACGACCTCGAGCGGCGGGTCGGCCTGCACGGACGTGATGTTGTCCCAAACCTCGATCACCGGGACATCCTGACAGGTGGGTGGTCAACCGCCGCACCGCACCGACTCGCGGTGCACCCAGCCGTTGACACAGCGGTACCACCGGCGGACGGTGGACAGATCGCGGCGTCCGGGGAGGGAGCCGCCTGTTGGGGGATGTCATGACCGAACCGCGCAAGACCGTCACCAAGAAGACCGCCGCCAGGAAAACCGTTGCCCGCAAGGGAAGTCGCGCCACCCGGCAGGACCAGCAGGCGGCCGCCGTACCGCTGCCGCAGTTCCTGGCCGGAGCTGGTTCGCTGACGCTGGCCCAGCGCAAGCTGCTCGTCGACCAGTCGCTGCTGCTGCTCGGCGAGAACTACGTGCACCTGCCGCTGAAGGCCGCGATGCACGCCGTCAACCCGCTGCAGCGGCTGCGCGTGCTGCGGGCCCGGATGGAACGCCAGACCGACGCGACGATGGAGGCCGAGTGGATCTTCCACCGGTCGATGTCGAGCGTGTTCCACTCGGTCCGCGACCTGCACACCAACTACCTGCTGCCCGCGCCGTTCGCCGGGAAGGTCGCGTACCTGCCGTTCATGATCGAGAAGTGCTTCGACACCGACGGCGAGCACTACCTGATCACCCGGACCGTCACCGGGTACTCCGCGCCGCAGTTCGGGCCCGGTGCCGAGGTGACGCACTGGAACGGTACGCCGATCGCGCGCGCCGCCGCGCTGAACGGTGCGATCTTCGCCGGCAGCAACGAGGCGGCGAACCTCGCGCGCGGGCTGGAGTCGCTGACGCTGCGGCCGCTGGTGATCCAGGCGCCGCCGGACGAGGACTGGGTGACGCTCAGCTACACCGGGCTGGACGGGTCGTCGCAGGAGTTGCGCGAGCAGTGGAAGGTGACGACCAACCTGCCGCCGATGACCGACCTCGACGCGATCAGCGAAACCTCGGCGTCGCTGGGGCTCGACCTCGACTCGGACGAGAAGAGCCGAGCGAAGAAGAGCCTGTACGTGCGGGAGGTGGTCGATCTCGAACGCGAGGCGAGCGCGAGCGCTGTCGCGGCGCCGGTCGCGGTGGGGGCCGCGGATCTGCCGACGACGATGCCGGGGGTGTTCCGGGCGCGGGCGGTGACGACAGCGCACGGGACGTTCGGGCATCTGCGGATCTTCACGTTCAGCGTGACCGATCCGGTGGGGTTCCGGGACGAGTTCGTGCGGCTCGCGGCGGCGCTGCCGCAGGAGGGGCTGATCGTCGACGTACGGGACAACGGTGGTGGGCACATCTACGCGAGCGAGTTCACGCTGCAGACGATGACGCCGCGGCGGATCACGCCGGAGCCGGTGCAGTTCATCAGCTCGCCGCTGAACCTGCGGATCTGCCGGCGGCACAAGGACAACCCGGCCGGGATCGACCTCGGTCCGTGGTTCGACTCGCTCGACCTGGCGACCGAGACCGGCGCCGCGTTCTCGGCGGCGAAGCCGATCACACCGGAGGCCGGCGCGAACGAGCTCGGGCAGACGTACTACGGGCCGGTGGTGCTCGTGACGGACGCGCGGTGCTACTCGGCGACCGACATCTTCGCGGCGGGGTTCGCGGATCACGAGATCGGGACGATCCTCGGGGTCGACGACAACACGGGCGCCGGTGGGGCGAACGTGTGGACGCAC
Source organism: Kribbella sp. NPDC051770 (assembly GCF_040681455.1). Classification (NCBI taxonomy): domain Bacteria; kingdom Bacillati; phylum Actinomycetota; class Actinomycetes; order Propionibacteriales; family Kribbellaceae; genus Kribbella; species Kribbella sp. NPDC051770. Next base: position 264,893 of record NZ_JBFAYT010000009.1, read on the forward strand.
GGTTTGCTGGCGACGCTGCTGAACGAGCCGCCGCCGGCTGACCCGACGTCGCCGTACGTGGCCCTGCCGAACGGCGCGAACCTGCGGGTGGCGATCCGGCGAACGCTGCGGGTGGGGGAGTTGTCGGGGACGCCGGTGGAGGACGTCGGCGTACGACCGCACGCGATCCACCGGATGACGCGGGCGGATCTGCTGTCAGGCAACACGGATCTGCTCGATGCGGCCGGGGCGATTCTCGCGGGGATGCCGCAGCGGCGGCTCGACGTGACGACGTCGATGACGGGCACGACGCTGACCGTCGGGTTGGACGTCGACGGGATCGACCGAGTCGACCTGTACTTGGACGACCGCCCGATCAGCTCGGAGGACCTGGCCGGTGCGCCGATCGCGATCGAGATCCTGGACGTGACGCCGGGACAGTTGCTTCGGGCGGATGCATTCGACGCTGGTGTGCTGGTCGCTTCCCGGCGGGTGTACGTCTGAAGGCAGCCGGTGGGTGCGGGTTTCGCACCCACCGGGGCCTAGCTAGAGGTCGGCGTCGGCGGGGGTGCTGGCGGTGGCCAGTTGTTCGTCGGCGCGGATCAGGTACGGGGGTTGGTCGACGACCAGGCGGGCTGCTGTGGCGCTGATGTCGAACCAGAGGCCTACCAGTTCGAGGCGGCCGGCTTCTTCGGCTTTGCGGACGCAGGCGAAGCTTCGGAGGTTTTCCAGTTGGACTGCGACGTTCGCGACCGAGAGCTTGTCAGCTGGTGCGAGTTTGAGGCCGGTGGCTGGGTCGACGATGTCGGGGAGGGCCACCGCCCGGCGTACTGATGGCTCCAGGTGGCGGAGCCAGGTGCGGAGGCCGGAGCCGTCGTCGTCGACCGTGTCCAGGGCGGCGCCGGCGGCGCCGCAGTGGGAGTGGCCGCAGACGACGATCGAGCTGACGCCGAGGACGTCGACGGCGTACTCGACAGCGGCGTCGACCGAGTTGCTGTTCGAGCCGTACGGCGGGACCAGGTTGCCCACGTTCCGGACGCAGAACTGTTCGCCGGGGCCCGAGGTGGTGATCAGGTTCGGCACGATCCGGGAGTCCGCGCAGGTGATGAACAGCTGCGTCGGTTTCTGCCCGTCGGCGGCTAGCCGCGCCATCATCGGCCGGATCAAATCAGCCGACTCCTCGAACTCGCGGATGCCGTCCAGCATCGACGCCCGCTGGTCGGGCGCGGGCACGATCTGCCCGTGCTGCCACGGCAACCAGCGCTTGGCTTCACCCTGCAGGGCGGCCCGGAACGCGGCCCGGTTGAGCTCGACCGTCCCGCCGCGCGCGAGGTGACCGCGGCGCCAGTCCTCGATCGCCTCGTACGCCGCGTGGTCCAGGTGGTCGACCTGGAGCTTCACGCGGACCGCCGCACCGACCGGAATCGTCCGCAACGTCCGGACCAGCGAAGCGACCCCGAGGAACACCAACGTGCCCTGGATCCGGACCGTCCAGACGCCGCCCTCCTCGGTCGCCGTGACCGTTGCCTTCGCCAACCGGTAGAGCACGCGCCCGAGCGCGAGCACCAGCCCGGCGAGCACGCCCTCGGCCAGGCCGAGCGCGGCGACACCGGCCGCGGTCACGACGTACACGAGCAGTTCGTCGTGCCGTCGCAGGGTGCGGATGTGCGCGAGCTGGACCAGCCGGAGCCCGGTGACGAGCAGCACGCCCGCGAGAGCGGCCATCGGGATGAGCTCCAGCATGGCACCGGCCGCGAGCACGAAGACCGCGATCCACAGGCCGTGCATGATCGCCGAGGCGCGGGTCTTCGCCCCGGCTGTGACGTTGGCCGTACTGCGCACGATGACGCCGGTGACCGGCATCCCACCGAGCGCGCCGGAGACCGCGTTGGCGGCGCCCTGGCCGATCAGCTCACGGTCCAGGTTGCTCCGTTTGCCGCGGTGAAGCTTGTCCACGGCAACGGCTGAGAGCAGTGACTCGACGCTGGCGACCAGCGCGACGGTGAGCACCGCCGTCCCGATGTCGAGCGCGCTGCCGGACGGTATCGCGGGCAGGATCAGCTCCTGCAGCGGGTTGTCCGGGAGGTCGACGCGGGTGACGTCGACCATGAACCAGGCGGCCAGCGCGGTCACGAACACCACCGCGACCAGCGGCGCCGGAACGACTTTCACCTTCGGGATCCGTGGCCAGGCGAGCAGGATCACGACGGTCAGCACCCCGACCAGGACAGAGCCCGGGTGGTGCGCGACCAGCTGCCCGGGAAGCCCGGCCAGGTTGGCGATCAGCGAGCTCTGCGCCTGTCCACCGAGAACGACGTGGAGCTGCTGGACGGCGATCGTGATGCCGATGCCCGCGAGCATGCCGTGCACGACCGCGGGGGACAGCGACAGTGCGAGCCGGCCGATGCGGGTGACACCGAGCAGGATCTGCAGCAGGCCGGCCGCGCAGGTGATGGCGGCGGTCGCGGCCCAGCCGAACTGGCTGACCAGTCCGGCGACGACAACGGTGAGGCCGGCGGCCGGGCCGCTGACCTGAAGAGGAGAGCCGCCAAGCGCGCCGGCGACCACGCCGCCGACGACGGCGGCGACGAGGCCCGCGATCAGCGGCGCCCCGGAAGCTGCGGCGATCCCGAGTGACAACGGGATCGCGATCAGGAAGACCACCAGCGAGGCCGGTAGGTCATGACGGACGATGGACCTCCACGAAACCTGTTCGACAGCAGGCTCGCGCGAAGGCGGTGAATGGGAAGTTGACATGGTCGGCACGGGTCCCTCCGGCGTCGGTGCAAGAGCATCAGGCGTCGAAACAAAGAGTGTCGATCTCGTTACTCATAGTACCCAGCCGTTCAAGGCCCGACGACCCTCGATTTGTTGCCCTGGGCTCAGAACGCCCGGAGTAGTGGCGAAATCGTTGCCTAAGGCAGCTTCGAGACCCGGCGCTCGGCGGCGATCTCGGCCTTCAGCCGGACACCGTGGCCGGGGGCATCGGTCGCCGCGATCCGCCCGTCGAGGATCGGCGGCAGACCGTCGACCAGTTCGGCGTACCAGGTCCGCAGGAAGGCGCGGACGGTCTCCTGGATCAGCCCGTTCGGCGCTGACTGGGTCAGGTGTACGCACGCCGCCAGCGTCGCCGGCCCGGTGCAGTCGTGCGGAGCCACCGGTACGCCGTACGTGTCGGCGAGCGCGGCGACCTTGCGCGCCTCGGTCAGCCCGCCGGTCCACTGCACGTCAACGGTGACGACGTCGACCGCACCGCGTTCCAGCAGCGGAAGGAATCCACGCCGCCCGACCAGCGTCTCACCGGTCGCGATCGGCACGTCGACATCGCGCCTCAAGGCGGCCAAACCATCGACGGCGTCGGGCCGCATCGGGTCCTCGACCCAGTACGGCCGGTACTCGGTCAGCGCCTGCAGGATCGTCGTCGCCCCACGCCGGTTCCACAGCCCGTGCAGCTCGACCATCAGCTTCAGGTCGAACCCGACCTCGGCCCGGATCGCCTCGATCACCGCCAGCCCGCGGCTCAGCTCGGCCGGCGAGATGTCGGTCCCACCGGTCGCCTCGGCCGCGCGGTCGAACGGCCAGACCTTCATCCCGGTGATGCCCTCGTCCCAGAGGTCGCGGGCCAGCGCGGCCGGACGGTTGAGGAAGGCGTCGAGGTCGTCCCAGCGGTCCGGGGTCGTTGCCGGGACACCCCAGTTGTCCGATCGTTGCCGCGTACTCGTACTGATGTAGCCCGGTCCCGCACACGTGTTGTACGTCGGCAACGACTCGGCGACCGGCCCGCCGAACAGCCGCACCAGCGGCAGCCCGGCCTCCTGCCCGACCAGATCCCACAGCGCGAGGTCGACCGCGCCGTTCCCGCGGGTCTCGACCCCGGCCCCGGCGAACCCCGTGTACGACGCGAGCGCCCGCGCCATCGACTCCGGCGTCGGGTCGGCCGCCGTCAGCAGCACCTCGGCCGCCGTCAGCAGCACCTCGGCCGCCGACTCGTGCAGGTACGCCTCGACCGTCCGGCCGCCGAAGAACGCCTCGCCGAGCCCGGTCCGCCCGTCGTCGGTGTGCAGCAGCACGAACACCAGGTTCGGCTGGATCGCCGGCCGAACCGTCTCGACTGCGGTGATTCTCATCGCGGGTCCTCTCCTCGTCACCCCTCCCTTACCAAGCAGCGGAGACCGGGAAACTAGGATAGGGACGAGTCGAGCGCGGGAGAGAAGTCGATGGATCTTCAGTTGTCGGGAAAGACGGCCGTCGTCACCGGAGCCAGCAAGGGGATCGGACTGGCCTGCGCGGAGGCGCTGGCCCGCGAGGGCGCCCGGGTCACCGGGATCTCCCGCGACCCGGCGAACCTCGCGAAGGCGCAGGCCGAGCTGAAGACGAAGGGCCTCGAGTACGCCGTGGAGGCGGTCGACCTCACCGACGCCGACGCGACCGACGCGCTGTTCGCGCGGATCGGCGTACCGGACGTCCTGGTGAACTGCGCGGGCGCGGCCCGGCAGGTGCCGGTCGCCGAGTTGAGCAGCGCGTCGCTGCACTCGGCGATGGAGGCGAAGTACTTCACCTACATGCACGCGACCGAGGCGGTGATCCGCGGGATGGCCGAGCGCGGCAGCGGCGTGGTCGTGAACGTCGTCGGCCAGGGCGGCCGGCAGGCGAGCCCGCTGCACATCGGTGGCGGCGCGGCGAACGCGGCGCTGATGCTCGCGTCGGTCGGCTACGCGAAGGCGTACGCCGGACGCGGCGTCCGGGTGAACGTCATCAACCCGGGCCTGACCCGGACCGGCCGGATCGACGACCGGCTGGACGCCGCGGTCCGCGACTCGGGGCGGCCGCGCGAGGAGCTGCTGGCCGAGATGGTGGCCGGCATCCCGCTCGGGCGAGCGGGCGAGCCGGCCGAGATCGCGAACGTGGCGGTGTTCCTGGCATCGCCGCTGGCCAGCTACGTGACCGGCGCGGTCGTGCCGATGGACGGCGGCGCGACCTCGGCGATCTGAACCGAAAGGGGCACACCTCGAAGCGAGGTGTGCCCCTTCGACAAAATTCAGCTGACGCCGAGTGCGCGCCGCATCGTGTAGAACAGGTCGGTCTGGTTGGTGACCCCCAGCACGTTGGCGGCCTGCGGGCCGCCGGCGGCGATCCGCACCTCGGTGCCGGTGTGCTGCTGGTCCGTGCCCAGCGGAGCGGTCGCGTAGGAGATCGTCATGTCCGCGCCGTCGTGGGTGCGCAGCGTCGCGGTGGCGCCGGTGGTCTTGGTGCCGGCCTCGACGATCTGGCTGGTGTGCGCGTGGTCGGCGGTGACGACGACCAGCGTGTCCGGGTGGTCCTTCTGGTACTTCAGGGCCTCGTCGACCGCCTTGTCGAAGGCGACGGTCTCACCGACCTGGCCGCACGGGTTGGCAGCGTGGTCCTGCTTGTCGATCGAGGCGCCCTCGATCTGCAGGAAGAAGCCCTTCTTGCTGTCCTGGGTCTGCTTGTCCAGGACCGAGATCGCCTTCTTGGCCATGTCGACCAGGTGCGGCTGCTTGGCGTCGCGGGCGGTGTTCACGGCGCAGGTCGCGGCCGGGGTCCCGTTCGGGGTCGGCTGCGGGCCGGTCCACTCCAGGTCCATGTTGTTCGGGGCGAAGGCGCCGAGGATCGGCTTGTTCGCCGGGGCCTTGGTCAGCCCGGCCAGGTCGGTGACGATGTGGTAGCCGGAGACCTGGGCCTGCTGCAGCACGGTCAGCGTCTTGTACTTGCCGCCCTGCACGGTCTGGTCGAAGTACTGCTTGCCGCCGCCCAGCAGGACGTCGGGCTTGGTCTGCACCAGCTGCTCCGCGATCGACCCAGCGCCCTTGTTCTCCTTGGCGTTGGCCGGGCACGCGGTCATCGACTGCGGACCCTTGCAGTCGCGGCTGACCACGTGCGAGCCGAGCACGGCCGGCGTGGCGTCCTGCAGCTCCGCGGTGGTGACGTCACCGGTGCGGTAGCCGGCCTTCTTGGCCAGCTCCAGGATCGTCGGCAGCGGCTTGCCCTTCGGGTCGACCGAGATCGCGCCGTTGTAGGTCTTGGTGCCGGTCGCCCAGCCGGTCCCGGACGCGGCCGAGTCGGTCACGTAGTCCGGCAGCTTCGGGTTGTTCTTCTGGACGGCGTACGTCGTGTAGGCGCCGGTCAGCGGCAGCTTGTCCATCGACAGCCGGCCGGCCGCGCCGACCTGGTAGTTGCGGGCGATGGTGATCTCGCTGTCGCCCATCCCGTCGCCGATCAGCAGGATGACGTTGCGCGCCTTCCCGCCGACGATCGCCTTCGACGCCGCCTTGGTGTTGTCCTGGTGCTGGTCCGCCGCGGTCGCGAGCGCCGGGACGCCCACCACCAGCGCGGCCACGGCACCCGCCGCCACGATCCGACGGTTTCCGGAGAACTTCATACTCGGTCCTGCCCCCATCAATGAGATTGCTCGAACCGCTCCATAGCAATCCCGGCGGCGTGCGAACGCACCATGAACAGATGGATTCTCCCCGTCGTCCCGGTGAATTCCATTGGTCGCGAATGCATTCGGTGAACAACTGTTCACTGGGCGGGGTCAGGAGAAGGGTGTCACCGGTCGCTCGTGCGGTACGCCGTCGATGGTGAGGTCCACCTTCTCGTTGAAGAACGCGATGTGGTTGGCGACCGCGAGCAGGGGAGCGGTCGGGAAGTTGTACGACCACGCCAGGTCGTCGTACAGCTGGTCGGTGCGGACGGACCAGTACTGGCTGGTGTGCCCCTTGTACGGGCAGGACGTGCTGGTGCCGGTGGGCTCGAGGTGCTCGAAGGCCACGGCGGTCCGCGGGAAGTAGTAGCGCGGCGGCAGGCCGGTCTCGAAGACGATGACGGTCGAGCTGGAGTCGGCCAGGACGACGCCGTCGAGCGCGACCTGGACGCGCCGGCCGGACTTGATCGCGTCGACCCGGGCGTACGGGTTGCGCGGGTGGACGAAGACCTCCTCGTCCTCCTCGAACCAGGAGTCGACGGCGTCCCACTCGAAACGCACGAGGCCGGCGAGCTCGCCCTCGTCGTGCTGCCAGGCGGTGCCGGTCCCCGCGCGCATCACGCGTGCCTCGCCGTGGTGGAAGGTCCGCGTCTCGCCGGTGTCAGTCAGTACGCCGTCCGCGACGTCGCCGGCCGGTACGTAGTACTGCGGGTACGGCGGGATCTCCCAGACGTAGACCGCGTTCTGCGTGTCCAGCACCACCTCGCCGGCATGCAGCGCGCGGATCCGGCGCGGGACGGGAACGGGTGCGGTCGGGACCATCGGCTCGGGATAGCTCATGGAGCCAGTAAAGAACGGGGGACCGGCCTGCGGAAGGCCGGTCCCCCGGACGGACTAGACGGTGATCCAGTCGATGTCGGCGATGTAGCCGTTCGGGTTGCTGATCTTGAGGGTGTTGGTGCCGGCGCTGAGCTTCACCGGCAGGTAGGTGACCTGCGGTGTTCCCCAGTCGTTGTCGCCGAGGCCGTGGTAGTTCACCCAGTACGAGTCCGCGTCGTTGACGGTCAGCATGCTCTGGCGGCTGGTGTCACCGTCGGTGTAGGCGATCTTCACCAGGTACGTGCCGGTCGCCGGGACGGTGATGCCGTTCAGCGTCACCGACGCGTCGTACCCGATGTTGCCGACCTTCTGGCCGCCGGAGCAGAGCGTGCAGCCGCCGACCCCGGCGTTGCCGGTGAAGGTGCTCGTCGAGGCCTCCGCCTCGTACCGGACCGGGCCGCCGCCGGACTTGGCGGTGAAGAAGGTGATCGGCGCGCTCGCCTCGGAGGACTTGTTGCCCCGCACCGCCTTCACCGTGAAGGTGTAGGAGGTCTGCGGCAACAATCCCTGCACTGTTGCCGACGGCGACGAGCTGGTCGCGACCTGCTTGCCGTTGGCAAACACCTTGTACGCCGACGCGCCGCTGCTCGGCTGCCAGGTCAGCGCGGCCGTCGTACGGCTCACGTCGGTCGCGGTCAGATCAGCCGGGCGGCTCGGACCCGAAGCAGCGTTCGGCACGATCTTGTACAGCTTCGACCCGTGCGCCGGCAGCGTCGCGCTGACCTTGCCGGAGACGTTGCGCGCGGTCCGCGCGGCCCACACGTCGCGGACCGACGCCTTGCCGGACAGCCCGAGCTGGGCGAAGTCGCCGGTCACGGTCGCGGCGGTGTCGGCCAGGTTGAACAGACCGACGGTGACGCTGCCGTCGGGGTTCTTCGCGTACCAGGTCTGCTGCAGCTGGTCCTGGTTCAGCGGCCGGGCCGGTACGCCGGCCTGGTTGATCGCAAGCACCTCGCGGTTGGTGAGCAGCTTCAACCCGTACGCGTCGAGCTTGGTCAGGTCGTCACCGATGAACAGCGGCGCCGCGTTCATCGCCCAGAACGTCAGGTAGCTCTGCCGCTCGACCTCGGTGATGCCGTCCATCTCGCCGTTGCCGACGTTGATCGCGTCCAGGTTGTTCCAGTGCCCCGGGCCGGCGTCGTCGACCTACTGCGGCAGGTCCCACCAGCGGCCGACCAGCGACCCGTTCCAGCGCACGATCGTGTCGCAGTAGCACTCGACGTCGGTGTCGATCCGCCAGCCGTTCGAGTTCGCCTTCCAGGTGTCGGCGTACCGGTGGCTGAGCGACCAGGACAGCGTGTACATCATCGGGCGGCCGGAGTTCTGGACCGCGCGCCACCAGGCCTCGACGTCCTCGGTGTTGTTGTGGTTCGGGTCGTCCGGCGCGCCCTTCCAGGAGCCGGGGCCGACGCCGTCCATCTTGATGAAGTCGACACCCCAGTCGGCGAACAGGTTCGCGATCGAGTCGGCGTACTTCTGCGCGCACGGGCTCGCGTAGTTGATCTTGTACGCCTGGTCCCAGCCGTTCGTCGTCCGCAGGTCGGGGTAGACGATGTCGCGGGTGAAGCAGCCAGGCGCGTTGTAGATCGGGGTGTTGCCCTCGCGGTAGACGTCGAAGCCGAGACCGACCACGGTGTAGATGCCGAACTTGAGCCCGAGCTTGTGGAGGTCCTGGCCGACCGCCTTCATCCCGCGCGGGAAGCGCACGGTGTTCGCGACCGGGCGGCCGTACTCGTCGCCGCCGTTCTGCCAGCCGGCGTCGATGTTGATGTACTCGTAGCCGTACGGCTTGAGCTTGGTCGCCATCGCGTGCGCCTGGGCGAGGATGTTCTTCTCGCTGATGAAGCTGCCCGGGCCGTCCGGGTTCACGCCCGGGTAGTTGGTGGACTGCAGGCTCCAACTGCTCCAGCCGAGGTACGGCTTGGCGGCGACCTGCGGGTGCCTGGCCGGGACGGACCGGGCGGCCGGCGCTTCGAGTGGCGCCTTGCCCTGGAAGGCGGAGTCCGGTTCGACCAGCGACGGCTTCGGCTGGACCGAGCGGGGCGTGGACGCGTCGGCTGGGGCGATCGCCACGGCGGCCGACACCAGGGCGGCAGCTGCGGTGACCACGATCGCGGCACGGCGTTTTCGGCCGGTGGGAAGCGGCATGGGGAGGTTCCTCCGTCTCAGGGCGGGAGCGGGACGAGTGCGGACGAGCCTAGGTGGGATAAATTTACGGGGTCAAGTAACAAGCCCCGATAACTCTGCGTAGGGTTGATTCATGCACCTGTACGCCGAACGCCGGGGCGCCGGCGAGCCGCTGCTGCTGATCATGGGGATGGCCGGGCACCACCGGATCTGGGGCGAGCCGTTCCTGTCCGGCTTGGCCGAGCACTTCGAGGTACTCACCTTCGACCAGCGCGGGATCGGCACCAGCGACCGCGCCGACGGCGAGTTCAGCACCGCCGACCTGGCCGACGACGCCGCCCGCGTGCTCGACGAGGCCGGCTGGGACACCGCGCACGTGTTCGGGATCTCGCTCGGCGGGATGGTCGCCCAGGAGCTCGCGCTGAACCACCGCGACCGGGTCCGGCGGCTGACTCTCGGGTGCACGTCGGCCGGCCTCGGCTCGCGGCCGGAGGAGATCGCGCCCGGCGCCGGGCGGTTGCTGGCGGCGATGCGGTCGGGGCGCGAGGAGGCGGTGCTGCGCACCGGCTTCGAGGTGAACCACTCGGCCGGGTTCGCGGCGGACCCGGCGCACTTCGCGGCGTACGAGGAGGACGCGCTCGCCGTACGGGTCCCGGTGCCGGTGGTCGGGATGCAACTGGCGGCGGCGCAGCGGCACAACGGGGCCGACCGGCTGCCGGCGCTCGACGTACCGGCGCTGGTGATCCACGGGACCGCCGACGAGATGATCTACGCCGCGCAAGGGGAGCGGCTGGCGCAGCTGATCCCGGGCGCGCGGCTCGAGCTGTTCGAGGGCGCCGGGCATCTGTTCTGGCGTGAGCAGCCGGAGCGTGTGATCGAACTGCTGACGAACTGAGTACGGCGAACAACGTGTCGCTGCGCAAGGTCGTCCTCGGCGGCACCACGCACCACCGCACGGGCCTTTCCACCAGAACCGCAGCCCTTGACCGGCCTGGAGGCGCTGGCTACGTTCGAGCAGACCTGGGAAATCGATTTCTCCCGCCGCCCCGGAGGTCATCGTGCGAAAACCCGTCCTGGCCCTGACTGCCGTCGTCCTGCTGTCGACCCTGGCCGCGCCGAGCGCGCCGGCCGGCGTGAGCGCCGCTCCACCGGAGAGCACCTTCTTCTCCACCGTCCACGTCGACGCCGGCGCGACCGTCGGCGCGCCCGCCGTCGGCGACGACCGTGACCACGGCGACCTGTGGCCGAACTGCTGGTCGAACGACGACCACGTCTACACGGCGTACGGCGACGGCGTCGGGTTCGGGACCGTGGGCAGCGACATCGGCGTCGCCCGGATCGCGGGGATGCCCGGCGGCCTGACCGGCACCCAGCTCGCGCTCGGCGACCAGGTCGGCAGGGTCTGGACCGCGAACCACAGCCGCAAACCGACCGGGATGGTCTGCGTCGGCGGCGTGCTCTACCTCGCTGTCCAGGACCTCGCGTTCGACTTCGACGACGCCCCGGCCGCGACGATCGCGAAGTCGGTCGACAAGGGCCGGACCTGGACCTTCGACCGGTCGGCGCCGATGTTCGGCGGGTCGAAGTTCACCACGATCTTCTTCCTGGACTACGGCAAGGACAACGTCAACAGCCCCGACGGGTACGTCTACGCCTACGGGCTGGACAACAACTGGCGCGACTCGTTCTCGAACCGGGTCTCGGACCCGGTCGACCTCTGGCTCGCGCGGGTCCCGGCGGCGAGCGTGCAGAACCGGGCCGCCTGGCAGTTCTACGCCGGTGGCGGCTGGACCTCCGACATCAACGCACGGGTCGCCGTCCTGCATGACGACCGGCACGTCTACCAGAACGTCGGTACGCCGGGACGCGCGCGGAACCTGACCACGCTCAGCCAGGGCGGTGTCGTCTACAACAAGCCGCTCAACCGCTACATCTACACGTCGTGGACGGAGTACACCTTCGAGTTCTACGAGTCGCCGACGCCGTGGGGACCGTGGTCGCGGTTCACCCCGAAGGACTTCGGCGGCTACCCGTGGACGCACGCCAAGCACGGCGGCTACGCGACGACGATCCCGTCGAAGTACATCAGCGCCGACGGCCGCAGCCTGTGGCTGCAGTCGAACGTCTGCCCGTGCGGCGGCGGGATGAACGACCGGTGGGCGTACACGTTCTCGCTGCGCCGGATGTCGCTGACCCCGTCGGTGCCCTCGACGCCGGGCAACGGTCTCGACGCCGGACGCAACCTGTCGCGCGAGGCGGGCACGGTCGCGGTCGAACGGGCCACCCACTTCGGGCAGCTGATCCTTGCCGACGGCAACCGCGCCCAGAACGAGGACGACTGGAACGACGAGCGGAAACCGCTCAGCTGGTGGGGTGTCACCTGGCCGCGTACCTACAACCTCAACCAGGTCGTGTACACCACCGGCAGGATGTTCGGCGACGGCGGCTGGTTCGCCTCGGCTCCCCGGGTGCAGGTCCGGCGCAACGGGGTGTGGACCGACGTGACCGGCCAGACCGTGAGCCCGGCGTACCCGACGAGCTCGGCGGCCGGGACCAACCGGGCCTACACGTTCCGGTTCACCCCGACGCCGGGCGACGGCGTACGGGTGATCGGGGCGCCCGGCGGGACGCAGACGTTCACGTCGATCGCCGAGCTGGAGGCGTACTACCGCTGAGACGCCGAACCGCCGACCAGTCGGCAGCAGACTGGTCGGCGGTTGTCCTCAGCGGTGCAGTGGCTTGCGCCGTGGCCGGGTCACGGTGTGCTGGTCGGTCCGCTGGTACCGGCGGCGGGTCAGCGTAAACGGGCGCGGTTTCGACGGGACGACCGGCTCGGGGCGGGTGAGCTGGATGGGGAGTTGCTCCAGGCCCAACCGGACCGGTGGTTGCCGCCACGGCGAACGGGTGCCGCGGACAACGACCACCCGGAAGCGCCCGGCTCGCGCCAGCTTGATGCCGATGGCAACTGTTGCGGTGGCCGGGATCAGGCCGGCCAGCAGCAGGCTGGTCCGGGCGCCGAAGTGCTCGGCGATCGCGCCGACGGTCGGCCCGCCGATCGCGCCGCCGCCGATGAAGACCAGGTTGTAGATGCCGGCGACCCGGCCGCGCAGGCCGTCCGGCGTGGTCAGCTGCACCATCGACTGCGCCGCGGTGAGGAACATCAGCGTCGCCATGCCGAGCGCGCACAGCAGCGGCAGGAAGGTCCACAGCGACGGCTGCACCGCGGCGATGATCTCGGTCACCGCGAGGATCGACGCGATCCCGACCAGGTTGCGCAGCCGGGTCGGCCGGATCCGGCGCGCCGACAGCAGCGCCCCGGCCAGCGAGCCGACCGCGACGACGGAGTTCAGTACGCCGTACCCGGTGGCGCCGGTCTTGAAGACGACGTCCGCGAACGCGGTCAGAGTCACCGGCAGGCTGATCGTGAACATGCCGAAGATGCCGACCAGCACGATCGCCCAGCGCACGGCCGGCTCGTGGAACGCGTACCGGACGCCGTCGCGCAGGCCGTCCCGGATCCGCATCCCCTCGCTGGCCTTGCGGGCCGCGTGCAGCCCGGGCATCTCGCTCTCGCGCATCATCAGCAGCGCCGAGATCGAGCCGAAGAAGGTGATCGAGTTCAGCGCGAAGGCCCAGCCGGCGCCGACCGTGCCGAGCATCGCGCCGCCCAGCGCCGGACCGATCAGGCCGCCGAGCTGGAAGGTGGACGAGACCATGCTGATCGCGTTGCGCAGCCGCTGCTTGCCGACCAGCTCGTTGACGAAGGACTGGCGGGTGGGGTTGTCGACGGCGGTCGCCAGACCGAGGACGAGTGCGAGCGTGTAGACCTGCCACACCTGCACCTCGCCGGTGAACGCCAGCACCGCCAGGACGGCGGCCAGGCTGCCCATCGTGGTCTGGGTGACGAGCAGGACCTTGCGCTTGGGGAAACGGTCGGCGATCACGCCGCCGTACAGGCCGAGCAGGAGGGTGGGCAGGAACTGCAGCGCGGTGGTGATGCCGACCGCGGTCGCGCTGCCGGTCAGGGTCAGGACGAGCCAGTCCTGCGCGATGCGCTGGACCCACCCGCCGGTCGAGCTGACGAACAGGCCGCTGACGAGGAGCCGGAAGTTGCGGACCTCGAGAGCGCTGAAGGTCTCCCGGAAGCCGGGGCGCCGCTGGGTCGGCGGCAGTTCGCCCGGGGTGGTCCGCGGAGTGGAACGGTGGGTGTGGAAGTCGGGGACGGGAACAGAACCGGTGGCCCGGGTGGTCAAGAGTCAACCCTTTGGAAGTGGACGTGTCAGGGGAGGTCCCCACCATCCTCACCGGTCGAGGGTGGATTCTCGTAGCGAATTAGACCTATTAGTCTTATTACGAGTCGCGATGAGAGGGAAATCGATGGCCTACGACCCGGACCAGCTCCGCACGTTCCTCGCGGTGGCGCAGTCGCTGAGCTTCACCCAGGCCGCCGAACGGCTGGGCATCCGGCAGCCGACGGTGAGCCAGCACATCCGCAAGCTGGAGGCGGCGGTCGGGCGGCCGCTGTTCGTCCGGGACACGCGGACGGTGACGCTGACCGCGGACGGGGAGGCGATGGCTGGCTTCGCGCGGACGATCCTGGCGGCGCACGAGGAAGCGGTCGGGTACTTCACCGGGTCCGAGCTGCGCGGGCGGCTGCGCTTCGGGGTGACGGACGACCTGGCGCTGACGCCGTTGCCGCGGATCCTGCGGGACTTCCGGCAGCTGTACCCGCGGATCGACCTGGAGCTGACCGTCGCGCAGAGCCCGAACCTGCTGCGCCGGGTCGAGTCGGGGCACCTCGACCTCGCGTACGTGAAGCACTCGGTCGGCGCCGCGTCCGAACCCAACGGCCGGCTGGTCCGGCGCGACCCGTTGGTGTGGGCCGGCATCTCCGGGACGCGGATCGCACCTGACGGCCCGGTGCCGCTGGTCGCCTACCAGGCGCCGAGCTTGAGCCGGATGCTGGGCGTGCAGACGCTGGAGAGCGTCGGGCGGCCGTACCGCGTCACCTGCATCGTCCGCGGCGTCAACGGCGTACTGGCTGCGGTGCGGGCCGGGTTGGGGATCGCGATCTTCGCGCACTCGCTGATGCCCGCAGACCTGGTCGAGCCGCCACCGAGCGCGGGCCTGCCCGAGCTGCCGTCCATCGACCTGGTGCTGATCACCAACCCACGCGCCGCGAAAGAGCCGGCCGAGGCGTTGACCGCCGCGATCCTGGGCAGCAACGCGCCTTTGAAGCCGTCGAACGGCTGAATAGCGTTCTGCGCCCGGGGCACCGGGCGCGCATGGCTACCACCGTGGGCGACTACCTGTTGGAACGGCTGCGCGCGTGGGAGGTCGACACCGTCTTCGGCTACCCCGGTGACGGCATCAACGGCCTCCTCGCCGCCTGGACCAGAGCCGACGGCCCCCGTTTCATCCAGGCTCGCCACGAGGAGATGTCCGCCTTCCAAGCGGTCGGCTACGCCAAGTTCACCGGCCGGGTCGGCGTCTGCGTCGCGACCTCCGGGCCGGGCGCGATCCACCTCCTGAACGGCCTGTACGACGCCAAGCTCGACCACGTCCCCGTCGTCGCGATCGTCGGCCAGACCAACCGGACCGCGATGGGCGGCTCGTACCAGCAGGAGGTCGACCTGCACAGCCTGTTCAAGGACGTCGCCAGCGACTTCCTGGAGACCGTGAACGTCCCCGAGCAGCTCCCGAACGTCCTCGACCGTGCGATCCGTACGGCGCTGTCGCGGTCGGCGCCGACCGCGATCATCGTCCCGGCCGACGTCCAGGAACTGGAGTACACCCCGCCCGAGCACGCCTTCAAGATGGTCCCGTCGAGTCTGGGCTTCGAGCCCGCGGTCCAGGCGCCCGATCCGGACGCCGTACGACGAGCCGCCGACCTGCTGAACGCGGGCGAGCGGGTCGCTCTGCTGGTCGGCCAAGGCGCCCGCGGCGCCCGCGCCGAGATCGAGCAGCTCGCCGACCTGCTCGGCGCCGGCGTCGCGAAGGCGCTGCTCGGCAAGGACGTGCTGAGCGATCACCTCCCGTACGTGACCGGCTCGATCGGCCTGCTCGGCACGCGGCCGTCGTACGAGCTGATGACCGGCTGCGACACCCTGCTGACGATCGGCTCCAGCTTCCCGTACTCGCAGTTCCTGCCCGAGTTCGGCCAGGCCAGGGCGGTCCAGATCGACGCCGACGCCGCGATGATCGGGATGCGCTACCCGTACGACGTCAACCTCGTCGGCGACGCCGCCACCACGCTGCGCGCGCTGATCCCGCTGCTCGACCGCAAGGACGACCGCTCCTGGCGTTCCGGCATCGAGGAGGGTGTCGAGCGCTGGTGGAAGGTGATGGTCGGCGCCGCTCATGTCGACGCCGACCCGGTGAACCCGCAGCGGCTGTTCCACGAGTTCTCCGAGCGCCTGCCCGACGACTGCATCGTCGTCGCCGACTCCGGCTCGGCCGCCGACTGGTACGCGCGGCAGCTCCGCTTCACCGGCTCCACCCGCGGCTCGCTGTCGGGCACGCTCGCGACGATGGGCTCGGCGGTGCCGTACGGGATCGGCGCGAAGTTCGCGCACCCCGGGCAGCCGGTGGTCGCGTTCTCCGGCGACGGCGCGATGCAGATGAACGGGCTCGCCGAGCTGATCACGATCAAGCGGTACTGGGACGAGTGGGCCGACCCGCGGCTGGTGATTGCCGTACTGCACAACAACGACCTCAACCAGGTGACCTGGGAGATGCGGTCGTTGCAGGGCGCACCGAAGTTCCCGGACTCGCAGACGCTGCCCGAGGTCGACTACGCCGGGTTCGCGCGGTCTGTCGGGCTGACCGGGATCACGGTCAGGAATCCTGACGAGCTGCCCGCTGCCTGGGACAACGCGCTCGCCGCCGACCGGCCAACCGTGCTCGACGTGTACTGCGATCCCGACGTGCCGCCGATCCCGCCGCACGCGAGCTGGGACCAGATCACGAAGATGACCGAGTCGCTGTGGAAGGGCGACGAGGACCGCTGGGGTGTGCTCAAGGAAGGCGTGAAGACGAAGCTGCAGGAGCTTCGGCCGTGAGCCTCAGAGCGTGTCGCCGCGGATGATCAGGACGACGACGCTGACCACCGCGACGCCGATCGTGACCACGAACGGCGCTTGCTTCCACAGCACGATCACGGCCAGCAGCACCGCGACGACGGCGAGCGCGATCCAGCCGGTGATGCCGACCGGGCCGGCCGGAGCGACCGTCAGCAGGACCGTCGCGGCCGCCAGCGGGAGCGGTGCGAGGAGCCTGGACGCCTGCCCGAGACGCTGCGGCCACCCTCGGACGCCGGTCGCGAGGTCGTCGGCGAGATCCGGTACGACGTTCGCCAGGTGCGCGCCGACGCCGAGCAGCGCGGTCGCCGCCGTCGCCCACCACGGCGCCCGGTCCCCGCTCGTGCCGAGCGTGACGAACGACGGCAGCGCGCCGAACGCCACGGCGTACGGAAGCCAGGAGATCGGCGTCGACTTGAGCCCCAGGTTGTACGCCCAGGCGCACGCGACGAACAGCAGATGCGCGAGCCCGGCGAGGACGCCGTTGGCCAGCGAGACCGGGATCGTGACGACCAGCGCGACCAGCGCGGCGATCCAGAGCGTACGGCGGCCGACGAGTCCCAGGACGACAGGCTTGTCACGCCGGTTCACAATGGAGTCGCGGGTGGCATCTATCGCGTCATTGCTCCAGCCGATCGAGAGGTGGCCGGTGAGGATGGTTGCGGCAACGAGGAGAGATCCGGTGAGGCCGCGGCCCGCGGACCAGGCCACGGCGGTGACCAGCGCGGTGACCGCGACGGTCGGGCCGGGATGGCAGGCCAGCGCCAGACCCTTGACGGCAGCGAGTCGGCTCACCGAAGCAACGATGCCACGATGAGCCGGGTCGCCGCGGTGCAGGCCGCGCTCCCGCCGTACCGGTATCCGCAGGCCGAGCTCACCGAGGCGTTCGCCGACCTCTGCCTGCCCGACGGCAAGGGCCTCGCGCTGCTGCGCCGGCTGCACGCGAACGCGGGGGTGTCGCACCGGCATCTCGCGATTCCGCTGGAGCAGTACGGCGAGCTGAAGGACTTCGGGGCGGCCAACGACGCGTGGATCTCGGCGGCGGTCGATCTTGGCGCCGAGGCGGTTGGTGGTGCGCTCGCGGCCGCTGGGTTGTCGGTGGACGATGTGGATCTGCTGATGTTCACGACGGTGACGGGTGTCGCGGCGCCATCGATCGATGCGCGGGTGGCGGTGCGGCTGGGGTTGCGGGAGGACGTGAAGCGGCTGCCGCTGTTCGGGCTGGGGTGTGTTGGGGGAGCGGCGGGGATCGCTCGGCTGCACGACTATCTCTCGGCGTGGCCCGGGCATGTCGCCGTGCTGCTGTCGGTGGAGCTGTGCTCGCTGACGTTGCAGCGGGATGATTCGTCGTTGCCGAATCTGGTGGGCGGGGCGTTGTTCGGGGATGGTGCCGCGGCGGTGGTGATGGTCGGTGACGAGGTGGCGGTTGGCCGAGGTAAGCCATCAGTAGTTGCCACCCGCAGCCGGCTGTACCCCGACTCCGAGCGCGTGATGGGCTGGGACGTCGGCTCCGGCGGCTTCCGGATCGTGCTCGGGGCCGACGTACCGGAAGTGGTCCGCCAGTACCTCGGCGGCGACGTCCGCGACTTCCTCGCCTCGCACGGGCTGACCGTCCCGGAGATCAGCACCTGGGTGAGTCACCCCGGCGGCCCGAAGGTGCTCGAGGCCGTCGCCGAGACCCTCGACCTGCGACCCGGCGCGCTCGACCTGACCTGGAAGTCGCTGGATGCGGTCGGCAACCTGTCGTCGTCCTCGGTGCTGCACGTGCTCGGTGACACCATGACGCTGGATCCTGCTGGTCCCGGGGTGTTGCTCGCGATGGGCCCGGGATTTTGTTCCGAGCTCGTCCTGATGGAGTGGTGATGGACACGTCGTTGTGGTGGTACGCCGTACTGGTGCTCCTGGTCGGCCTGGAGCGCGTCGCCGAGCTGGTGGTCTCGCTCCGCAACGCCAAGTGGAGCTTCGCGCAGGGCGGCGTGGAGTCCGGCAAGGGCCACTACCCGTTCATGGTCGTGCTGCACACCGGGCTGCTGGCCGGGTGCCTGGTGGAGGCGATCGCCGCCGACCGCCCGTTCATCCCGGCGCTCGGCTGGGTGATGCTGGCCGTGGTGCTGCTCGCGCAGGGCCTGCGGTGGTGGTGCATCAGCGTGCTCGGCCGCCAGTGGAACACCCGTGTGATCGTCGTGCCCGGCCTGTCGTTGGTTGCTCGCGGCCCCTACAAGTTGGTGCGGCACCCGAACTACGTCGCGGTGGTGCTGGAGGGCATCGCGCTTCCGCTGGTCCACACGGCGTGGGTCACCGCGGTGGTCTTCACCGCCCTCAACCTCCCGCTGCTCGCCGTGCGCATCCGTGCGGAAGAAACAGCCCTGGACACGGCGCTCACGAGGGCCGGGTCGTCCGGAACGCCGCCCCCGGCGTGATCGACCTCCTCGTCGTCGGCTGCGGCCCCGCCGGCGCCGCCACAGCGATCCGTGCGGCGCTGGCCGGCCTCGAAGTCGTCGTCCTCGAACCCCGCGAGGCTCCCATCGACAAGGCCTGCGGCGAAGGCATCGCCCACTCGGCTGCGGCCTACCTGAACCGCCTCGGCGTACACCTCGAAGGTCGCCCCTTCCACGGCATCCGCTACCTCGACGCCACCCACTCCGTCGACGCCCACTTCCGCGCGGGCCCCGGTCTGGGCGTCCGCCGTACGGCGCTGCAGCAATCTCTTCGCTCCCGCCTCGACGCCCTCGGCGTCCCGGTCATTCGCACCCGCGTCGACGCCATCACCCAAACCCCGACGTCGGTCACCACCGCCGGCCACACCGCCCGCTACCTGGCCGCAGCCGACGGCCTCCACTCACCCATACGCCGCCAGTTGGGGCTGGGAGCAGACGGCCCCCTCGCCAGCTCCGCCTCCCGCCTCCTTCTCTCTCCCCGCCCCGCGGGGGCGGGCGGCGCGGGTGCAGTCCGCCGGGGCCTACGGCAACATTTCGCCATCCGCCCCTGGACCGATCTCGTCGAGGTCCACTGGTCCCCCCTCGGCGAGGCCTACGTCACCCCCGTCGCCGACGACCTGATCGGCGTCGCCGTGCTCACCTCCGCCCGCGGCTCCTTCGACGAGCACCTCCGCGCCTTCCCCCGCCTCCGCGCCCGCCTGACCGACGCGGCCCCCGCCTCCGCCGTACTGGGCGCCGGGCCACTCCGTCAGCGAGTACGACGCCGCGTCGCGCATCGCGTCCTCCTGGTCGGCGACGCCGCCGGCTACGTCGACGCCCTGACCGGCGAAGGCATCGCCGTCGCCCTCCGCACCTCGGCCGAGCTCGTCGACTGCGTCCTCGCCGACGACCCGCAGACCTACGAGCAGGCCTGGCGCAGAGTCTCCCGCGAGTGCCGCGCGCTCACCGCGTCGTTGCTCTGGGCCCGCAACCGGTCGTTGCTCGCTCCCCGCATCGTCCCCGCGGCCGCCGCCCTGCCAGGCGTGTACGGCGCGATCGTCAACCGGCTGGCATGACAAGGGCCCGGCGATCGCTCAGGCAGTCGCCGGGCCCACTTGGCTCGAGCTCCCTGGTGAAGAGCTCGAACCGGTCGGCTCAGCTCCCTGGTGAAGAGCTGAGACGTCTTGGTGAGAAGTACTTTTCCACTCCGATGTTGCTCGTCGATTGCCGGAATGTGAAGCCTTGTTACGTCGCCCTGTGGCGAACGTCTCAGTGCTCGGTGCGCACCGACGCGATCTGCAGCTGCAGCGCGAGTCGTTCGCGCGGGTCGGTGAGGTCGAGCTTGGCGATCTCCCCGATCCGTTTCATCCGGTGCCGCAACGTGTTCGTGTGCAGGTGCAGGTCTTTCGCGGCCTGCTGCGGCTGACCGGGATGATTGAGCCACGCCTCCAACGTGTCCACGAACGCCGTGTCGTTCTCGATGTCGTGCCGCAGCAGCGTCGCCAGCGGCCCGTCCATCTTCGTGGTGTCGAGCGAGGTGACCGCGCGGTGCACAGTCAGCACGTGCCAGGCCTGCTCGACGCGTAACGCCGGCCCGCGCGCGACACCACGGCGTACGAGGTTGAGCAGCTCCACCGCTTCGGCGCGGGAGCTGGGCAGGTCAGCGGGGTAGCGGGCGCGGCCACCGGCTGCGGCCGCCGTACCGGGGTTGTCCTTGGCCTGGTCGCCAACCAGCTTGCGCAGCCAGCGCCAGGAACCTGGCACAGGTTCGCCATCTGACACCACAGCGAACACAGTCCCGTCCAGGTCAGCCAGCAGCGGCTCGCTCCAGCCGTGCCTGCGCCCCAGCGACTCCCACAGGTCCAGCTGCTGCGGTACGTCGTACCCGTCGGGGGAGTTGAGCGCGACAACCCGCCAGGGCGGTGAGGGCAGCCGCACCTCCACCGGCGCCTCAGGAGAGAACTGCCGCAGCACAGTACGCAGCCGGTCGATCGCCGACCGCCTGGCGACGTCCGCCTGCGCCCTCAGCCGCAGCAGGTGCAGAGCCAGCACCGACGCGGCGTTGCTGAGCTCCTCAGTGACCTCCTGGCTCACCGGCCCGTCCACTACCGCCCAGATCGACCCCAGCCACTCACCACCAGCCCTGACCGGTACGACGAGCCGCGGGCGGATGCCGTTCGGCCCGTCGGGCACCAGAAACGGCTCGCTGGACCTGGCGAGCCGCCGGAAGATCCCCCGGGCCCGGAAGTGCGCGATGACCTCAGCAGGCACCCGGCGACCGACGATGGTCGACACCCGCGTCGGGTCGGTGTCGGACAGGTCCTGCTGGGAGGAGTACGCCAGCACGCGCGACTGGTTGTCCTCGATCGTCACCGGCGCGCTCACGATGGCTGCAGCCGCATCTGCCAGCGCAAACAGCTCCTGGTGGACCCCTGCGTCGCCGGCAGCGGGGGAGTCGGGTGCAGCGGCCCGGTCGATGACACCGCGCAGCAGCCAGACCACGTGTGCCCAGGTCACGGTCGGCTGCAGTGAGATGAGTGTGAGTAACCAGCGCTCCGCCGTAGCCACTACAGCCGGCTCCTGCGCCAGCCCGGTCCGCAGTACGACGCCAGACGCGTTGCCGGCCGCGCAGCGCTCCAGGAGCTCGACCGCCTCCTCAGCGTTGCGCAGGCCGAGCCCGAGGACCAGGTCACCCGGCCCGCCGGTGGCCGGCTCCTGCGGATCGGCGAGGAAAACGTCCCGCACCTCGTCGTCGCCGTGACCGGCGACGACGATCTCGAACAGGGCTGGGCCGACGGCAACGACCAGGTCAGGCGCGGTGATCATGAGGTTATTGTGCTCTGCGCACTGTCATTTGCTCCAGCAGTGGTGCGATCGCACCATGACAGCGGTCTGGGAGCGGCGCACCATCGATACATGGTCGCTGCTGGTTCAACCACTCACATCGTCCCCGACCGGGTCGCCGTTGTCGGCGCCGGGATGGTCGGCCTCGCCACTGCCTGGTTCCTCCAGGAGCGGGACATCGAGGTCACCGTGTACGACCGCGAAGGCGTCGCCGCCGGAGCGTCGTGGGGCAACGCGGGCTGGCTCACCCCGGGTCTCGCGACCCCGCTTCCGGAGCCCGCGGTGCTCAAGTACGGCGTACGGGCCGTGCTCAGCCCGTCCTCGCCGGTCTACGTCCCGCCGACCGCGAGCCCGCGGCTGCTGTCCTTCCTGACCCGGTTCGCGCGGAACAGCACCGCTGGGCGCTGGAAGACGGCGATGGACTCGCTGGTCCCGATCAACCGGCAGGCGCTGAGCGCGTTCGACCTGCTGGCCAAGGCCGGGGTCGAGGCCGAGACGTACGAGGCGAAGTCGTTCCTGGCGGCGTACCGGACCACTGAAGAGCGGTCGGTGCTGCTGGAGGAGATCGAGCAGATCCACGCCGCCGGCCAGGGCATCGAGTTCGAGGCGATCACCGGCGACGACGCCCGTGAGATCGAGCCTTCGCTGTCCGACGAGATCGGTGCGGCGATCCGCCTGCACGGGCAGCGCTTCATCAACCCCGGCGACTACGTGCACCTGCTGGCCGAGTCGGTCGTCGCCCGCGGCGGCCGGATCCTCACCGGCGCGAACGTCGCCGACATCGTCGACGGGATCCGCGACACCCGCGTGGTCACCGCCGACGGCGACAGCCGGACCTACGACGCGGTCGTGATGGCGACCGGCGCGTGGATGGGCGACCTGGCCCGGCGGTTCGGCGTCAAGACCGTCGTCCAGGCCGGGCGTGGGTACTCGTTCAGTGTCCCGATCGAGCACGTCCCGGCCGGCCCGGTCTACTTCCCGGCGCAGCGGATCGCCTGCACGCCGCTGGGCGACCGGCTGCGCGTCGCCGGGATGATGGAGTTCCGCAAGCCGGACGCGAAGCTCGACCCGCGCCGGATCGACGCGATCGTCGAGGCCGCCCGTCCGCTGCTGCGCGACGCCGACCTGGACGCCCGCACCGACGAGTGGGTCGGCCCGAGGCCCTGTACGCCGGACGGTCTGCCGCTGATCGGCGCCACCTCGTCCCCGCGGGTCTTCGCCGCCGGCGGGCACGGGATGTGGGGCATCACCCTCGGCCCGGTCACCGGCCAGCTCCTCGCCGAGACCATCACCACGGGCCGCCGCCCCTCGGAGCTCGCGCCGTTCGACCCACTCCGCTGACTTCGCGCGGCGGATCGCACCCAGCGACCCGCCGCCCTCCCGGGACCGTGGCGACACCTCACCGCCACGACCCCACCCGGCCGGCCAGAGTTCTCTGCCCCGGCCCCACCCGCCTCCAGCGCGGGCGCCGTACCCGCTCATCTCCTCGAGCGGCGCAGGACCCCCGGACCACCTCAGACCCGGGGCGCACCACACTCCCGACACCTCAACGGGAGGCACCACCCCACCGGACCCTCGGTGGGTGCACCACTCCCCGTCCCTGCGCGGGAGGCACCACCCGTTCAGCAGCGAGCGGGAGCACCACCGCTCAACTCAACAGTGGACAAGTTCAGCACCACCGTTCACCCACGAATGAGCGGACAGCACCACGCCCGTCCCTGCACGGGCAGGACCACCGCTCGCGCCTGGAGCGGACGCAGGACCCGCTCGCGCCTGGAGCGGCAGCACGACGCAAGACCCGCTCCCTGCGAGCGGCAGCACCACCCCGTTCGCGCCTGGAACGGGCAGCACGGAGTCCGCCATGCGGGGCGGACCAGCACCACGGGGCGGCCACAGCCACCCCGGCACCACCCGCTCGACCCTGAGCGGCCAACCCGCCCCTTCCGGGACGGAGACGCACCACCCGCCACCCCTGTGGCGGCAGCACCACCGACCGGGCATCCCCGAGACCGGTCCGAGAGCGTGGTTCCCACCAGCACCTGGGAACCACGCTCTCGTCGTACCACCCCGGCGTCCTCAGACCCCGCCGGGACAGCGAAAGGCCCTGGAACCGCCTCTCGGCGGCTCCAGGGCCTTTTGTGTACTGCGTGTACTGCGTCAGTGCGTGTGCGGCTCCGTGCCGTGCTCGGCCTCGTGGGCCGCGATCTGGGCGCGGACCTCGTCCATGTCGACCGCGCGGAGCTGGCTGATCAGGTCCTCCAGCGCCGGGGCCGGGAGCGCGCCCGGCTGGGAGTACAGGACGACGCCGTCGCGGACCGCCATCAGGGTCGGGATCGACCGGATCTCGAACGCCTGCGCCAGCTCCGTCTGCGCCTCGGTGTCCACCTTGCCGAAGGTGATGTCCGAGTGCTCCTCCGAGGACTTCTCGAACACCGGCCCGAACATCTTGCACGGACCGCACCACTCGGCCCAGAAGTCCACCAGGACGAGCCCGTCGGAACCGACGACCTCGTCGAAGTTCTGCTGGGAAAGCTCGACCGTTGCCACTACGACCTCCGAAAGATTGGGGAATTCGTGCTGTTCAACACCGCGGGTGCCGCCGGTGTTCCCAGCGGCGCCGGACGGCCGGCGAGCACGGTCCCACCATCACACATCGCACCCCGCCGGGCACACTCCGCACCGGTCACCGATCCGACCGGTTGACCCGTCCAATCGGTTGCCTGAACCGAACAACTGATTCACGTCCGGCAAGACACCGGACTGGAACCACCCGTCCCGGGGCAAAATGCCCCCGCGAAGGATCTGCCGCTCCAGCCCGGCGCGACGCCGGACCGGGGCGGGATCAGATCGGGATGTCGACGAACGGAGACGTGTAGTCGTGCACCTCGTCCAGGATCGCCGCCGCGGCCTCCGGCGTCAGGTCGGCCCGCTCGCGCTCCGCGATCACCATCTGGCGCAGCAGCCGGGTCTCGCCCGCGGTGGCCAGCCCGGTGATCTCGGGGTGCCCGTTGAGCAGCCAGGCCGTCGCGGCGGTGATGTAGCGCTGCTCGTCGAACGGCCGGTACCAGGTCGAGTACGTCTTCTCCTCACCGTCGGTCCAGTTCCGCCGGGCGATCATCTTGATGGTCATCAGCGCCGCGTCGGAGGCCTGCACGGCCTCGACCAGCGCCGCGTAGTCGTCGGCGTACTTGGGATCGGTCGAGAGCCGGTAGTTCAGCGGCGTGAGCACCGAGTCGAAGTCGAAGCGCCGCAGCCCCTCGGTGTGCACGGCCGGCGCCTGGTCGGTGTGCCCGGTGATCCCGATCGCGCCGACCATCCCCTCCTCCTTGGCACGTACGGCGGCCTCCAGCGACCCGCCCTTCCCGGTCACGAGATCCAGGTTCTCCAGGTCGCACACCGCGTGCATCTGGATCAGGTCGATCCGGTCGGTCTGCAGCCGCTCCAGCGAACGGTTGATCTCCGACCAGGCCTCGTCGTACGTCCTTCGCCCGGTCTTGGTCGCGAGGAAGATCCGGTCCCGGATCTCACCCATCCGCGGCCCCAGCCGCAGCTCCGCGTCGCCGTAGTCGGCGGCCACGTCGAAGTGGTTCACGCCGGCCTCCAGCGCCTCCTGGATCGACGCGTCGGCGGTGTCCTGATCGACCCCGCCGAGCGCCGCGGCGCCGTAGATCAGGACCGAACTGCGGTGCTCCAGCCTGCCCAGCCGTCGAGTCTCCATGCCAGTCCTTCCACAAGTCCTTCGGGATGCCGGCCCAGGGGTCGGCAAAGTCACCAAGAACCTATTACTTTGACCCCGCGCCACGACAGAGTTTTCCACAGGCTGGTACGGGGATCGACTACACTGCGTGATCAGTTGAATCGGTTCTCTACCCTGTCCTTCGCACGGATTTTCGAACCTGTCCGCGGCGTGTGGCATGGTTTGCGCTGCCTGATCGAGCCGGTCGGGCATGAGAGAGGAGCTATGGCGACGGTACCGAAGGTGTCACGCTTGCGGTCGAAGTGTGCATCTGCCCCCGAGTGGGGTAACAGTATGGCTGCGGGGAGCGATGGAGCATCCGGATCCTGGTCTCAGGACTCCCGGAGGACAGTTGCTTGCCGTATCCTCCCGGCTACTGTCCGCATAACTGCTGTCTGAGGGGCGGGGAGAGATGAGTTGGTGGCGAACGGTCCTGAACTTGCCGCCAAAAGGTGAGCACTGGTCGGACCAGCGGCGGACGAAGAAGCCCAAGGGCCGTCCGCAGAACACCGCACCGGAGTGGTGGCAGCACCCCGACGGCCCGGTGTCACCCACCCCTCGCCAGGCCCAGGGCGTCGCCGCGCAGTACAGCGCACCCCCGGCCGCCAACGGCGGGGTGATGGCGCCTCCGCGCCGCCCCCAGTCACCCGACGCACCCCGTACGGCGAACCAGCAGCCGCCGCAGCACGCGGCGGCTCCCGGCCAGCGACCCCCGGAGCGTCTCCGCCAGCGGTCCCCGCACGGCGCCCACGCGGCACCCCAGCCGCCGCGTGGCCCGGTGGACCCCGGCCAGACCCCCTGGGCGACCGAGCCGGAATCGTCCTTCTCGACCTGGGCCCGCCGGTTCTTCCGCGGCCTGGTGGTCGCCGTGCTGCTGCTCGCGGCGATCAGCGGCGTCCGCTCCTGGATCCGGCCGAACACCGGGACCGGCAACGGCGTCGTGACGAGCCAGTCCGGTTTCCCGGCCGACGAGGCCCGCGCGGTCGCGACCAGGTACGCCGTGTCCTACCTCAACTGGGACGAAGGCAACCCGGACGCCCGCCCGGCGCAGATCGGCCTGGACCTGGCCGCCGGGCTGGACGCCCGCGCCGGCTGGAACGGCCGCGGCAAGCAGACCGCCAACGCGGCGTACCCGGGTGAGGTCAAGGTCGACCCCAGCGGCGTCACCGCCGTGGTCGACGTCCGGGTGCAGGTGCGCGCGTTCACCAAGCAGGGCCGCGGTTTCGCCGGCGGTCCGTACACCTGGCAACGGGTTTCGGTGCCGGTGGCCCGGACCTCGTCCCGGATCGTTGCCAGCGGCCCGCCCACGTTCGTCGCCGACGAGCGGGTGGCGCTGCCCGACAACATGCCGGACGCCGGCGTACCGGACGACGACCTGACCGCGGCCACGCTGAAGGACGCGGAGGCGTTCTTCAGCGCCTACGCCGAGTCCGACGCGAAGGTCGAGGCGGTGGCCGCCCCGGGGGCGGCGATCCGCAGCCTGAACGGGTCGGTCAAGCTCAGCGACCTGAAGGACTGGCAGGTCTTCACCGGAAACGATGACGAGCGCCGGGCCACCGGTGCCGTCACCTGGAACGGGACGGGGGACACCACCCTCGACCAGACCTACACGCTCACGCTGCGGCGCACGGTGGCCGCGGACGGGGCACAACGATGGCAAGTGGCTGCCGTCGGATGATCACAGCCAACTGCCGGACGACCAGAACACCTTGGGAGACACCGCAATGATCACGACTCAACTGGTAGCCGGCGTGGTGGAGCTCACCGCGCCGCTGGCCGACCCGAACGTGCCCACCGGCGCGGACTTCAAGGACTGGGTCCTGGTCATCGCGGGCAACATCTTCATCGCCATCCTGGTGCTGCGGGCCATCGGCCACTACTTCAAGCGCGAGTGGGGCGAGCTGTTCGGCCACATCGCGGCCGGCGTACTGGTCGGTGGGCTGATCTACGCCAACAACCAGACGATCAACGTGCTCAAGGGCTTTTGGGGATTGCTCTCCGGGGGTAACTGAATGCGCGTCGGCCGGACCCTGACCCACCACTTCGAGATCGAGACCCGGCAGTACGACCTGCTCGGCATCGACCTCGGAGAAGGCGCCCGTCGCCGGATGATCATCTTCGGTGCGGTGATCATCCTGCTCTGGATCGCCCTGCTCGTGCCGTTCATCGGCGTACCGAAGAAACCGACGGTCAGCCTGTACGTCGTACCGCCGTTCGTGATCACCGCGTTCGGCTGGCGGGCCGGCAAGCACCACGAACGCCGCCGCCGCGTCACCGAGTGGGCGCTGGCCGTCCGCTACGCGTTGCGCGCGCACCGCCCGATCATCGGGCTCGGGGCCCGGGCGGCGGACAAGACGGAGTACCTGCCGTGGCGTGAGCGCGTCGCGACCCAGAAGGTGGCCAGCCTGGCCAAGGCCAGGGTGACCCCGGAGTGGGAGCGCGAGGTCGTGGAGGAGCTCGACCCGCAGGTCCGCGCGGGTGCGGACATCACGGTGAACCAGCGGGCCCGCCTGCTGGGGTCGGACTACGTGCAGAAGGTCAGTCGCAGGACCACGTCCTCGGGGAAGAGGCACTGATGAAGATCGCCGACAAGCTCCTCAACCTGGTCGGAGTCGGCCGTGAACGCGGTCTCCCGCCGCCACGCCTGGTCGCGATCGCCGACGGCCTGCTGGTCACCGAGCGCAGCGCCGAGGCGTGGTTCCTGATCTCCGTCGCGAACACGGACCTGGCCACCGAGGGCGAGCAGGACGCCGCCCTCGACGCCGCGGTCAGCGCGGCCGCGACGATCCTCGGCGACCGGCTCAGCCACCTCAAGGTGGTCTGGGGCCGTTCGACCGGCCAGGACTACATCGACTCGGTCGCGGGTCACTACCGGCTCGGCGACCACGAGGCCTGGGCGCAGACCCGCGCCGACCGGATCGACGAGATGCGGATGCCGGAGCGGTACGTCGCGCTCGGCGTGCACCTCAGCGATCGCGACCCGCGCGCGACCGCACAGGTCCGCGGCTCGATCAGCGACGCCCTCGGTACGACGTCCTGGCGGGTCAGCGCGCGCGAGCTCGCGCACCTCGACGAGCGGGTCCGCAAGCTGGCCCGTCAGCTCGGCTCGACGGTCTGGCGGGCGCACACCGCGCCGGCCGAGGTGATCTCCTGGCTGGTCAGCCGCGAGATGCACCGCGGCGCCGTCGCCGCGCCCCGCCGCGGTCTGATCACCGGCGCCTCGCTGGCCCGCCTCACGGCCGGACGAGTCGTCCCGTACACCGACCACCTGCGCATCTACGACACCCGCGGCCAGATCGCGGCGTACACGAGTGTGCTGGCGATGACCGACTTCCCCGAGGAGCTCGAGACTCCGGGGCCGGGGGAGTGGCTGCGGACGCTGTCGGAGATCAAGGCGATCGACGACGACGGCGACGAGATCGACGTCACCGTCGAGGCGTCGGTGCGGTTCCGGGTGCTGACCAAGAAGACCGCGCGGCACCTGGTCGACGAGACCCGCAAGTCGGCCAAGGAGCAGCGCCGCTCGGCCGCCAAGGGTACCGCCGAGGAGACCGCCGACGAGATCGTCGAGACCGAGCGGATCATGCGCGAGGTCAAGCGCGACATCAACCGGTCCGGCCTGACCCTGGTCGAGGACCACCCGCGCCTGCTGGTCAGCGCGGACACCCGCGAGGACCTCGAGGCGTACGTCGACGCCGTCATCGCGCACTACGCCGACCGCGGCATCACCGTCGCGGCGGGCGCCGACGAGCAGCGCGACCTGTGGCTGGAGTCGCTGCCCGGCGACCAGCTCCGGGTGCCCGACCTCGGGCACGTCCGCGAGTCGACGGCGTTCTTCGGCTCCTGGTTCTGGGGCGGCGCGTCGATCGGTGACGCCACCGGCCCCTCCATCGGGTACCTGACCGGCTCGACGCCGGGCCTGGTCCGCTTCGACGCGGCCGCCGGCTCGGCGCTCGGCGACGCGACCACGACGCTCTTCCTCGGCCGCTCCGGCCGAGGCAAGACCACCGCCGCGATGCTCGGCGGCCTCGACTCGGCCTTCGCCGGCGCATGGGTCCCGCTGCTCGACCTGAAGGGCGACGCCGCGGGCGTCTCCGCGGTCGCCGCGGAGTACGGCGTACCGACGGCGGTCATCGAGATCACCGCCCAGTTCTCCGGCGCCGCGGACCTGCTCCGCGTCCTCCCGGTCGACGACGCGCTCCTCCAGGCGCCGTCGCAGCTGATGCTCCTGCTCCCGCCACACCTCCGCGGCGCCGCGGAAGCCCCCGTCATGGCCGCGACCCGCGCCGAGATCCAGTCCCCGGACCCCTCGTCCTGGGGCGTGATTCAGCGCCTCTGCGCCTCCGAGTCCGAAACCACCCGCACAGTCGGCTTCGCCCTCCGAGACCTCGTCGAAACCGGCCTGGGCTCCGTAGTAGCCGGCCCACCCTCAGGCCTCTCGTCCCTCACGACGAACCCGGGCCTCTGGGTAGTCCAGATGCCAGGCCTCACCCTCCCCTCACCCGAATCGGCCCCGGAATCCTGGTCCCCGATCGAACGAGTCGGCATGGCCTGCCTCCGCGGCTGCCTGGCCTGGATGGTCCGTACGACGGGCCGCCGCGAGTTCCGCGGCCGCTCGAAGGTCGTCATCGTCCCCGAGGTCCATCTCCTGACGAAGACCCCCGACGGCGCCAGCTTCCTCGACTACATCGCCCGAGTAGGACGAGCCCTCGGCGCATCCCTCGTCCTGGACACCCAGGACCCCGCGTCGATCCTCAAACTCCCCGGCCTGGTAGAGCAGATCACCACCCTGTTCGCCTTCTCCCTACGCTCCCGCGAACAGGTCGATTCCCTCCTCGAACTCCTGGGCCGCCCCCAAACGGCCCCCTACCAAACCCTCGTCCGAGGCATCAACACCGCAGCCAACGGCAAATCCATCCGCCACGGCCACTGCATCATGCGAGACCGCTGGGACGAGGTCGCCACCGTCCAGATCGACATCCCCAGCCAACGCGTAGCCGACCTCCTCCGCACCACCCCCGAGTCGGAACACGCCCTCGAACCCACCCAACCCATCCCCACCCTCCCCGAGGACCTCGACCCCTTCGCCGAAGACGAAGAAGACGACGCCCTCCTCCCCGAACCAGCCGCCACCGCCACGGCCCAAGCCGAAGCCCACACCCTGGACCCAGAGCCCACGGTGGACGTCCCGGTCCAGGACACCCCAGCTCCCTCCGAGCCAACCCCCACGACTGCAGCCCCCGCCGCCGCCACAAACGGCGCCACTCCTCCCACCCCACCTGCAGCCCAACAACCTCCTCTCTCCCCAAACACCAACGGCCACACCCCCCACCCCACCCACCACGAGTCCCCCATCGGCCCCGACGAGGTCTACGACCAGGAAGCCGACGACCCGGGCTACAACAAGGCTATGTACAACCCGGACAACCCCCACCCCACAAAGAAAGAGCACGTAGGATGACGTGGCCGCGCCGTGCCCGAACGGCGCTCACCGTCCTCGCCATCTCCTTCATCGTCACCGCCCAGATAGCCCTCGCCGCCGACCCCGACACGGGCCCCACCAACCCCACCGGCTTCGGCGACCTCCTCCCCACCCCAGACCTGACCCACGGCGATACTCGAACCCTGTTCGAGCAGTACAGCCCGACGGTCTACGGCCTGGATTTCGAGACCAGCTTCAGGGACCCGGTCGAGGCAGTCTTCAACGGCTACGCCCACATGGTGATGCTCTACATCGTGGCCATCACACGGGCCGCGATCTCGGTCGGCTGGTGGTTGTTCTCGTTCACCGATCTCAAGCCGCTCACCGAGACGGCGGCTACGGCGATCGGGTCGGTCAACACCGAACTGGTCGGTTGGCTACTGCCGTCGGCCCTGGCGTTCGGCGCCATCGCCGCTTATGCCGCCCGACGAGCCAACGGCAGCGCAATGGGGCAACTGGTGTGGGTCTTCGCCGCGGGCCTCCTCGCCACCAGCTTCGCCGTTGCGCCATCGACGTGGCTGTCGGGCGTCGACGGTGCCCGACAGGTCGGTTCGGACGCCGTTGTGAGTACCTCGAACGAGGTGCTCGGCAGCACGGTCAAGGTGCCCATTCCGATGCCGGAGCCAAGCTTCTCCGGTACGGCTCGGGACAATCTGCTGCGTAAGTCGGGCGATGCGACCTGGCGAGCCTTCGCGGCGACACCTTGGTGCGTAGCGGAGTTCGGCTCTCTGGCAGCCTGCCAGCGTTACGGCAAAGCGATCCTCGACAAGGGCACCGACGGCGATGCGAGGACGAAGTACATCGATACCGAGGTCAGCAACGCCGAAGGTGGGGGCAACTCCGCGACGGTCAAGTGGGCCAAGGGCGACAACCCGTTCGGGCGCGTCGGAGTTCTGACGCTCGGCGCGATCGCAGCGACGCTGTTCGCCTTCCTGACCGTTTCGCTGGCCTTCACGGCGCTGATGGCATTCGTCGGTTGCATGCTCTTGCTGGTGGTCGGTGTGTTGTTCGCCTGTTTGTGGGCGGTGCCCGGGCGAACCCGGCAGTGGGGCATGAACTGGTTCGAAGCGCTGCTCGGCCTCGTCCTCCAGTCGATTCTCGCGCTCCTGGTGTTCTCCACCACGCTCGCGTTCGTCACGGCCGTCTTCAGCCTGACGGACACACTTGGCTGGCTTCCGGTGAGCGGTCTCGCGATCGCGGTGCTGATCGCCGGCTTCCGGCTGCGGCGCCTGTTCGAGAGCATGAGTTCGATGATGCGTCCGGGCGCGGGAAGCCTGTTGATGGGAGGCTTGGCGCGGCGCGGAGCCATGACGGCGGTACGTCGCCTGATGGGAGCTGTGGGCAGTCGGGCAGCGAGCCCGACGATGGGGGAGCGATTCGCGGGTCGGGGTGGCGGCGCATCTGACCCGCCCGCGGAGCGAGCCACTGCGGTACGGGTGTTTCGGCAGGCGCCGGCGATCGGTGCAGGTGGGCCGGGCGCGCTGGCCCGCCAGCAGCCGGCACACGAGATCGGGGGCGGACAGGAACGTCGTGCGATTGGTTCCGGTGCGAGCTCGACCGGTACCGGTCCAAATGCCCGCAAGGAGGGTCTGCTGGGTCGCTTGAGGGACCAGCCGCGAGGTGCTCAAGCAGCAGCTCTCTCGACCGCACCTGCTCCGGGCGACACCTCGCAGTCCGGGCGACGTCGAGCGATTTCGGTTGGGCTGGCCTCGACCCCAGGCACGTCGGCATCCGGAGCCACGAGTAGTGCCGCAGCTCCCGGCACATCGTCTGACAGGCGTGGCAGACATGCTCGGGAAGCCAAACCGGCGCCCGCGTCGTCGAGCCGCTTCGAGCCGCGCGTGCACAGCCACTCGGCCAGCCTTCGTGACGGCCCGCCGAAGACTGTGCGGGAGCGTCGGCGATCGGCGGCTGGTACGCAGCGCCGGTTCCGGGAGTACTCGACAGTGACCAAGGACGGCGTGACCGTCATGGTGCCCAAGCGCAGGTGATCCGGGGATGACCAAGCGGAACCGGACGCCCACCGGTGACAACCCCGATCGCACCGACGGCGAGAACACCTCCGGGGGAGCCCGGCGGCGTCCGGATCAGCCGTCGAACTGGCGCGACGTGATGAGCTCGGACTACTCGTACCCGGAGGAGATCGACGATCTCGGCCGGCGTGAGCGAAGGCGGGCCAAGCGCTCCTGGCGTCGTGACGATCAGGCTCAGCGGATGGCGTGGCTGCGGGATCAGCGGCGAGCTGAGCCGACGAGCCCTGTCACCGTGATCGTGGCTGTCGTGATTCTTGCCATCGTGGTTCTGGGATTCGGCGGTGGCCTTCCGCGCCTGCTCGGCAAAGACGAACCAGCGGGTCCCAATGTCGGTCTGCTCACGCCTTCGGCGCAGCCGCCGCAACCAACGCCGGGCGACGATTCTGAGCAGAGTTCGCCGACGGACACACTGACTCCTGAAGCCACGCTCTCCACGCCACCCGTGCTGACCGAGCGGCCGTCCGGGCTGGCGACCACTGCGGCAGCCGATATTGCGACCCGATGGGCCCGGACCTTCTACACGCGCGATCCGTCGATCGAGAGTTATGCAGACCTGGTCCAGCGGACCGGGCCGTACATCAGTGACGAAGTCGGTGCGAGCCTCACTGCTGCCGGCGACTCCACCTACGAAGCGCTCAAAGCGGACGGCGGCAAGTCCAAGGTCGTCTCGCTGACAGTCGGCGTCCCGAGACCTGAATCTGCTCCGGTCGACACACCGACGCGCATCAGCCGTCTGCTCACGATCACCATCGACGTCACCGGCAAGCAACCGAACCGCATCGTCCTGCCTCTGGTGGTCACCCTTGTCCCCGAGGACTCGGTCTGGGTGATCAGTGATCTCAACGGCGGGGCGGGACCATGACGAAGTGGGTGAGCTGACCGTGTTCGAGGAGCGGCAGCAGGGAGGACTCTTCGGCGCTGTGGCCGGACAGTCGATGGTGG
The DNA here is from genome assembly GCF_040681455.1 of Kribbella sp. NPDC051770. Lineage (NCBI taxonomy): Bacteria > Bacillati > Actinomycetota > Actinomycetes > Propionibacteriales > Kribbellaceae > Kribbella > Kribbella sp. NPDC051770. The sequence continues at coordinate 298,856 of NZ_JBFAYT010000009.1, forward strand.
TGAAAGCCGTAGGCGTGATGGCGGCACTCGGACTGATGACACTGGTCCTCGTTGTGCCGTTCGGGGCAGGCGACAGCAACTTCGCCTCAGGGTGCCCAGGCAGCAACGGAGCTCGTGCCGACGATCCGCCGGCAGACGCATCGACGAGAGCGCGTCAGGTCGGCTTCGCCAAGATCATCGACTCCGTCGCCGTTGCCCGCGGTCTGCCCGGCCGCGCGACGCTGGTAGCGCTGATGACCGCACTGCAGGAGTCTCAGCTCGAGAACATCGACTACGGAGACCGAGACTCTGTCGGTCTGTTCCAGCAACGGCCTTCGGCTGGATGGGGAACTGTCAAGCAGATCCTCGATCCGAGATATGCGGCCGAAGCCTTCTTCGGTGGTGCGAATCCGCCGAGTCCGCCCGGACTGGTCGACATCGACGGCTGGCCGTCGATGTCCTACACCGAAGCAGCTCAGGCAGTTCAGGTGTCTGCGTTCCCGAACGCGTACGCGCGGCACGAACGTACTGCTCAGCAGATCGCGGCCGAGGCTGGGATCGACCTGTCCCGACCTGGTGATCCGTACGCCGGCCGTACCAAAGCAAAACCGACCGACAACGCGTCGCCGGGAGAGCAGCAGCTGCTTGACGAATGCGACGACGGACAGGGATTGATCGCGGGCCGGCCGGTCAATGGTGTCTGGCCGCCACAACGTCCCAGCGTCACCGATCCGACCGGAACCGGTGGCCTGGTGACCGAACGCACCGCGCTGTGGGTTGCCCAGGCTCGTGCGGCGTTGGCCAACCCGTCGATGAGCTGCTGGGACCGGCATGCCTGGAACCCGACCAGCGATCACCCCCAGGGCAAGGCCTGCGACGTCTTCGTGGGGGGCGATTCGCGGCGCGCGCCCGCAGCACGGGCGAAGGGCGATCAAATTGCGAACTGGACGATCTCGACGGCAGGAAAGACAGGCGTCCGGTACCTGATCTGGTATGGAAAGATCTGGAGCGCGCGCACTGGTCAGTGGAAGGTCTACAACGGCGGCGGTGTCTACGATCCGAACAATGCAACTGGCGGTCATTACGACCACGTCCACGTGTCGCTCTACTGAAGACAGGAGCGTCGCATGAACAACGGGAACGGCCCAGATGATGGCCGCGAGCCAGAGCCGCCGAGTTCTTTTTCTCATCCGCCGCAGGGTCCACCTCCCGAGGCAGGACGTCCACAGTTGCCTGGCGGTGCATCAGGTGAGGTGAACCGCGCAGTCCCGTCGTCGAGCGGTCCGCAAGACCCGGGCGGGACCGGTCTGCTGGTGGCCGAGTCCTTGAACAGTCTGCTGTGGGCGGTCGCGAGCTTCGTGATCATCTACTGGATCTGTCAGGCATTCGATCTGTACGAGGGCACATGGGTGCTCATCTCGATCTGGATCTTGACCGGCCTGATCGTGCTGTGGCCCGGCTTCGACGGTTTGGTCGCTCGGTACCTGCTCGGTCTGAGGCAACCGACGATGGTCGAGAGACAGCGGCTTGCGCCGAGCTGGATCGGTGCTGCGACCCGCGCACGTGTCGACCCCCATCGGTACACGCTGTGGATCGAGGCGGGCGAGAACGCCACCGGGACCGCCGCAGGTGGCTACACCGTGACGATCACCGGATGGGCGCTCTACACCTTGCCGCCGAGCCACCTGGAAGCCGTACTCGCACAGGACCTCGCGACGCACTTGCGGGGTCGTACCTGGGTGAGTCGGTTAGCTCTGTGGTACTCGGTGCCGACTCGCATCGTCGCGCTCGTGATCAGGTTGCTGCTCAGATTGAGCCGGACCATCCCTGCTGTCGGGTGCACGATCATCGGCTTCCTGATGGTGTCCTACTTCGGATTCATCCTCGCGTCGCTGATCTTCTACGACAGCTTGCTGGTACCGCTGTTGTTCCTCTCACCGCTGTTCGCGCCGTTGCTGTTCATCGGAGTCGGCAAGCTCGTGGAGCGGATGGCGGATCGCGCCGCGGTGGATCTCGGCTACGGCCGGCGCCTGCTAGAGGTGTTCTACGGCTGGCAGGCGCAGCATCAGGAGACTGCACGCCGGATCGGGCTCAGCCAGCCGGATTGGATGAGCGGTCAGCCTTCGGTGGCGGAGCGGATCCGGGCGCTCGAGGTCTACATCCAGCAGCCCCGCTGATCGAACGTTCGGCCGGTACGACAGCTCGATCCCTTTGGGGTCGGGCTGTTGTGGTTTACGGGGCGAGGAACTTGACCTCGTGGGTGGATTCGGGGGCTGCGAAGGCCAGGAGCTGGCGGGCTTCCGATTCCAGGGCCGCGCGGGTGGCCTTGGCGAGTTTGGTGATGGGCTGGATTTCCAACGCCTTGGGGTGGAGCTTCCACAGCGCTGTGACTTGGCCGTTGTGGAGGGCCGCGCCCCGGGTGAGGATCTCGGTGAGGGCCAGTTGCTTTCTCGTGGCGTCGGGGATGAATCTGGTGCGGTCCTGGTGGGAGAGGAGGAGGTTGTCGTACTCCGGGAGGAAGCGGACCGGGACGGGGAGGTCCTCGGGTGGTAGCGGGGTGTCGGGGAGGTCGTAGAGGATTTGGCCGGTGGGGGAGGTGTAGGTGCGGAGGGGGAGGTGGGGGAAGACTTCGGACAGGTGGGTCAGGCCGGACCAGGTTTGGGTGTCTTGGATTGAGGCTGGGCCGAAGGAGTTGAGGTAGCGGAGGATCAAGGGCGCTGGGTTGGGGTTTGGGGTGATGGGGGTGTTCAGCCAGAGGTCGGCGGTGGTGAGGGTGGGGTTGGAGCCTTGGTGCCAGAGGCCTCGGGGTGGGGTTTGGAGGGTGGGGAGCAGGCAGCGGATGGCGTGGGCCAGGGACGCTGGGGGGTGGTTGGGGAAGAGAGGGGCCAGGTGGGTTCGGAGCTGGGTGGGGGTGGCGGGGGATTCGGCTAGGCGGGCTTGGCCGGCTGCCAGGACTGCGGGGATGTCCAGGCCGTCTAGGTGGTGGCGGCCGTAGGTTTGGTTCTGGTAGATCTCTCGGTCCAGGCGGGGCTGGAAGAGGGCTCGGTAGGCGAGGAAGTCGCGGCTCGACATCAGGTGGATGGTGGCTCGCATGATGGAGCCTCGGACTGCCGCGCGAGTTTCCAGGAGGGTTGAGAGCTCTGTTGGGTTGAAGTCGGCGAGGCGGGACCAGAGGCCGACGTACGGGGCTTGGGGGCTTTGGGCTTGCATGCCGACCAGGTGCTCCAGGGCCTGCAGGGGTGTGGCCTCGTGGCGGGTGGTGAGCCACTGGCGGTGGAGGGTGGCTCGGTTGAGGGCCTGGAGGGTCAGCTTGGTCATACGAAGACGGTACGAGGGGTAGCGGTCAGGATTTGGCCGCTAAGAAGGCGACCGTGGGCGGGGGCAAGGCAGTGGCGTCTTTGTGCCGGGGAGCGGGGTTTTCCCTTGCCGCCGGTTGTATTGCTTCCCAAGACAGTGGTGGGCGAACTAGGGTCGCGACGGATCGTAGTCGTGTCACCACGGATGTCCACAGGGAGGGAAGATGTCGAAGCGCAAGGCGGTCGCGGCAGTCACTGCCGGGGCCGCGGCGGTCACGCTCGGGATGTCGTTCACCAGCGCCGCGGGGGCGGCGCCGGGGAGTGCCGATGCCGTGCCGGCGAACCTGAAGCTGATCAAGACGAAGAACTCGTTGCTCGGCAAGCACGTGTGGTACCAGCAGACCTTCAAGGGACTGCCGGTGATCAACGGGTACTACGCGAAGCACACCGACAAGTCGGGCAAGGTGCTGCAGGTCTCCGACGGCCGCGACGCCGTACCGGACTCGCTGGACGTGACGGCCAAGGTGCCGTCGGCAACGGCGACGAAGTCGGCGAACACCGTGGTCGGCGCGCGGGCCGCGCGGAACCGGATCGCGCAGCCGAACAAGAGCGTCGTACAGACGCCGGCCGCGACCAGCGGTGCCGCGCAGCTCGCGGTCATCGGCGGGCCGAACGCGCGGCTGGTCTGGAACGTCACCTCGCGCTCGTCCGAGGGCGTCAGCCGGTCGCTGGTCGACGCCAAGAACGGTGCCGTCGTCGAGTCGAAGGTGATCAGCGACAACGTCGACGGCAAGGGCTCGGTGTTCGACCCGAACCCGGTGGTCAGCCAGAAGAACGAGGACCTGACCGACCAGAACGACAAGAACCAGAACGCCCTGTTCGTCGCGCAGAAGAACGTGATCCTGCGCAACCTCGACGGGTCCGGCAAGCTGAACGGGACCTACGTCAACATCGCCGAGGCCAAGGGCGGCGTCGCGCAGAACAAGAACAACACGTTCGTGTACCAGCGCGCCAACGACAAGTTCGAGCAGGTGATGGCCTACTACCAGGTCAACCAGACCCAGGAGTACATCCACTCGCTCGGCTTCACCGAGGTCAACAACGAGTCGCAGGACTTCTCGATCAACACCTACGAGGGCGACAACAGCTTCTACGACCCGTCGACCGACGTCATCACGATGGGCGAGGGCGGGGTCGACGACGCCGAGGACGCCGAGGTGATCTGGCACGAGTACGGTCACGCGATCCAGGACGACGTCGTCCCGGGCTTCGGTGAGTCGCTCGAGGCCGGTTCGATCGGTGAGGGCTTCGGCGACTACTGGGCCGTCCAGCAGTCGATGCCGGTCAGCAAGAACTACGACATCCCCTGCGTGATGGACTGGGACGCCACGTCGTACACCGACGGCCCGAAGCACTGCCTGCGCCGCACCGACACCGGCAAGACCACCGACGACATCGTCGGCGAGGTGCACGACGACGGTGAGATCTGGTCGAACGCGCTCTGGGACATCCAGAAGGCGCTCGGCCGCACCAAGGCCAACAAGGTGATCCTGCAGGGCACGTTCTTCTACGCGCCCGACACCAGCTTCGCCGACGCGGCCCGCGTCACCGTCCAGGCGGCTCGCCTCCTGTACGGCAAGGGCGTCGCCGCCCAGGTCACCGAGGCCTTCCAGGCCCGCAAGATCCTCTAGTACGCCGTACGACGCGCTGCCGGCTCGTGCGCCCACCGCTACTGTGGGCGCATGAGCTGGAGCACTGCGGACATCCCCGACCAGTCCGGACGGCGAGTTCTCGTCACCGGGGCCACCAGCGGCATCGGCTACGCCACCGCCCTCGAACTGCTCAACCGCAACGCCGACGTGCTGATCGCGGCGCGCAACCCGGAGAAGGCCGCGAAAGCAGCCGGCGAAATGAGCAGCCGGTCGGGCAAGGCCCCGGAAGTCGTCGAGCTCGACCTCGCCGATCTCGCGAGCGTCCAGAAGGCCGCCGAGCAGCTCGGCGAGAAGTACGACCGCCTCGACGTGCTGATCAACAACGCCGGCGTGATGGCGCCGCCGTACCGCGAGACGCCCGACGGGTTCGAGCTGCAGATGGGCACCAACCACCTCGGCCACTTCGCGCTCACCGCCAGGCTGATGCCGCTGCTCAGCCAGGCAGCGCAGCCGCGGGTCGTGACGGTCAGCTCGTTCATGCACAAGACCGTCCGGGGGATCAGCCAGGCGGACTTCACGCCCACGAGCTACCGCAAGTGGGACTCGTACGGGAAGTCGAAGCTCGCCAATCTGTTGTTCATGCACGAGCTCGGTCGCCGCGCCCGGGCGGCCGGGTCCCCGCTGCTCAGCGCCGGAGCGCATCCCGGCTACGCGTCGACCCACCTGCAGGCTGCGGGTCCGGAGCTGGCCGGCCGGCCGCTCCAGGCGAAGGTCTGGGGAGCCGCGACCCGGCTGGTCGCCCAGTCGGCCGAGGCCGGCGCCTGGCCCACCCTGTACGCCGCGACGCTGCCCGACGCCCGGCCCGGTCTGTTCGCCGGGCCTGGCTTCTTCGACTACCGCGGCGCCCCGCGACCCGCTCGCGCGAGCAGCCCGGCCCAGGACCCGGAACTGGCTCGCAACCTGTGGGCCTGGTCGGTAGAGGCGACGGGCGTCGATCCGTTCTGACCACCCACCGTACCGGTAGGGTGACACAGAGGTGATTTCGTAGCTAGTCTTCGATAATCTTCGACCGCCCCCGGAGGCTCACCCATGGCAACGACCCGACGCACCTTCCTCGGTCTCACCGCGGCGCTGGCCGCGTCGACCGCGACCCCGGCGCTGGCCGCCGGCCGAGCGACGACGAATCTCTACATCGGCACCTACACCTCGGCCGGCGGCACCGGCATCGGCCTCGCGTCGTACGACGCCACCACCGGCGCCATCACGAGCAACGGCGTGCTCCCAGGAGTCCAGGAGCCGTCGTTCCTGATCGCGTCCCCCTCCAGGAAGTTCCTGTACGCCGTCAACGAGCAGACCAACGGCGGCGTCACCGCGATCGCGGTCGATGCCCCCGGCAAACTCCGCGTCCTGAACCGCCAGTCCACCGGCGGATCCGCGCCCTGCCACCTCGCTCTGGTTGCCAATGGCAAGTATCTGCTGAGCGCCAACTACGGCTCCGGCGATGTCGCCGTCCACCCGGTCAAGGCCGACGGCAGCCTCGCCGCCCGGACCGATCTGGTCAAGCACGTCGGCGCCGCCCCGCATGCCCACCAGGTTGTCCAGGACCCGACCGGCAACTACATCCTCGCGGTCGACCTCGGCACCGACACGGTCTACACCTACACGATCACGACGTCCGGAAAACTGAACGAAACGGCCCAGGCGACGCTCAAAACCGGCGCCGGCCCCCGCCACCTGGCCTTCCACCCGAACGGCCGCTTCGCCTACGTCGCGAACGAGCTCGACAGCACCGTCGTCCCCTGCGCGTACGCCGACGGCCGCCTCACCCCCGGTACGCCGCTCCCGACGGCCCCGGCCGGCCCGCAGAACTATCCCGGCGAGGTGATCGTCTCCGCCGACGGCAACTTCGTCTACGTCACCAACCGCGGCCACAACAGCGTCGCGGTCTTCGCCGTCGGCGACGGCGGCGCGACGCTGACCCGGATCGCGACGCCGTCGGTCAACGGCGACTGGCCGCGGCACTGCGCCATCGACCCGACCGGCACCCTGCTCCTGGTCTCCAACCAGCGCTCCAACACCATCACCACCTTCCACAGAAACCAACAGACCGGAACGCTCACCCCGGCCGGCACCTTCAGCACTCCGAGCCCGGTCTGCACGCTGGTGTGATGTTCGATTCTGATTGAGCCCTTGCAATTCTGTCGTGGGAGCGTTTCCATCGTGCTGTCCTTTCCCCGCCCCGGAAGGAAACCTCAGCATGAAACGACGCCTCGCCGCGGTCGCGGCCGGACTCCTGGCCGCGACCGCGATCGTCGTCCCGACCTCCCAGGCCGCATCGGCCTGGGAGCCCGGGACGCCACCGCTCAGTACCCCGTGGACCGATGACGTCTCACCCACCAACGCGCTCCCGGAGTACCCGCGCCCGCAGCTGACCCGCCAGCGCTGGCAGAACCTGAACGGCCTCTGGGAGTTCGCGGCCGCCCAGCCCAACGAGGCGCCGCCGTTCGGGAGGCAGCTCGCCGAGAAGGTCCTCGTCCCGTACCCGATCGAGTCCGCCCTCTCCGGAGTCCAGCGCCACGAGGACCGGATGTGGTACCGCCGCACGTTCACCGTGCCCAGCGGCTGGAAGGGCCAGCAGCTCCTGCTGCACTTCGGCGCCGTCGACTACGACGCGAAGGTCTGGGTCAACGGTCGCCAGGTCACCACCCACCGCGGCGGCTACGACGGCTTCTCGGTCGACATCACCAACGCCCTGCACCAGCGAGGCCCGCAGGAGGTGATCGTCTGGGCCGAGGACCTCACCGACGAGACCTTCCAGCCGATCGGCAAGCAGCGCGAGGTCGGCGACCACGGCATCTTCTACCAGGGCAGCTCCGGCATCTGGCGCACCGTCTGGATGGAGCCGGTCGCCCGCTCCTCGATCGAGCGCCTCCAGCTGACCCCCGACGTACCGGGCAAGGCCCTGAAGCTCACCGCCGACACCACCGGTCCGACCAACCTCGACGTCGAGACGACCGTGTACGACGGCAACCGCAAGGTCGCCACGAAGCGCGGGAAGGCCAACCAGCAGCAGACAATCCAGATTCCCAACCCGAAGCTCTGGTCCCCGGACAGCCCCTTCCTCTACACCCTCAAGGTCAAGCTGATCGACCGCGGCAAGGTTGTCGACGAGGTCGGCTCGTACGCTGGACTCCGCGAGGTCGGCAAGCTGAAAGGCGCCGACGGCAAGCTGCGCCTGGCCCTGAACGGCAAGATCCTCTTCAACCTGTCGACGCTCGACCAGGGCTTCTGGCCCGACGGCCTGAACACCGCTCCGACCGACGAGGCGCTGCGCTTCGACCTCGAGCAGCACAAGGAGCTCGGCTTCAACACGGTCCGCAAGCACATCAAGGTCGAGCCGGACCGCTGGTACTACTGGGCCGACAAGCTCGGCCTGATGGTCTGGCAGGACATGCCGGCCGCGAAGACCGACCCGATCCCGCCGGCCTGGCAGGCGCAGTACAAGGCGGAGCTGCACGAGATGATCGAGGAGCACAAGAGCTTCACCTCGATCACCACCTGGGTCCCGTTCAACGAGGGCTGGGGCGAGTGGGACCTGGCCGAGACCGGGCGGATCGCCGACAGTGTCAAGGCCCAGGACCCGTCCCGGCTCGTCAACGCGCACAGCGGGATGAACTGCTGCGACTCGCTCGGCGACTCCGGCCGCGGCGACATGATCGACCACCACGCCTACCTCGGTCCGGCGACGGCAACCCCACAAGGCGACCGGGTCGCGGTCGACGGCGAGCACGGCGGCTTCGGGCTGAAGACCGAGAACCACATGTGGTTCGGCGACGGCTTCGCGTACGAGATGACGCCCGACTCCGCGACCCTCACCCGCCGGTACGTCGAGAACCAGCGCGACGTGCTCCGCTCGGCGAACACCTGCGGGATCAGCGGCTCGGTCTACACCCAGATCACCGACGTCGAGGGCGAGGTGAACGGCTTCTTCACCTACGACCGGCAGGTCCCGAAGATGGACTTCGCCCAGGTCCGCACCATGAACGAGCAGATCATCGCCGAGGCGGACGGATCCGGCAGCAGCGGTCCGACCCCACCGCCCGGTACGCCGGGTGCCGACGGCATCCACTTCTACCCGCTCGACGGCACCGGCGAAGATGTTGCCGGTGACAACGATGCGATGCTCCAGAACGGCGCGACGTTTGCCCCTGGCAAGAACGGCCAGGGCGTCGCGACCAACGGCAGCAACCAGTACGTCGACACCGGCGCCCAGCTGCTCGACACCAACGGCAACTACACCGCGACCGCCTGGGTGAAGCTGAACAAGGCCGACGGCGGTTTCCAGACCGTGGTCAGCCAGGACGGTGACCGGGACAGCGCGTTCTTCCTGCAGTACTCCGGCCAGGACCAGCGGTTCGCGATGAGCTTCCCCGGTCAGCGCGCGCTCGCGCCGGCCAAGCCGAACCCGGGTCAGTGGTACCACCTGACCGGCGTACGGGACGCCGCGAAGGGTGAGCTGCGGCTGTACGTCGACGGCGCGCTGGTCGCGACCAAGGCGGCCTGCACACTCGACGCGACGTCGACCGGGAACACCGTGATCGGCCGCGGCAAGTTCGGCGGCAACCCGGTCGACTACCTGGACGGCGTGGTCGACCAGGTGCACCTCTTCGACCGCGCGCTGGACGCGACGGAGGTGAAGGCCCTGTACGAGTCCGGGCGCTGATCGACGCCCACGCGGGGCCCGAGATGCGAAACCGTCGCGGAGGCCTGATCCTGGTAGAGCCGACCAGGGAGGTGTGAGGATGACCGCTCCCAGCCGTGTGCTCGCAGCACGGACAGCGACCCGTTTCCGTCCACCCCGTTTCGGTCTCGGCGGTTCCCGGCTCGGGATCGCCGAGGCCACCGCCGCGACGGCGACGGTGGACGCGGCCTACGCCGCGGGGATCCGGTTCTTCGACACCTCGCCGGCGTACGGCGAGTCCGAGCGGCGCCTCGGTGCGGCGCTCGCGCCGCACCCGCGGTCGGGGTTCCTGCTGTCCACGAAGGTCGCGGCGGGTCTGAGCAGCGACGGGGTCCGTGCATCGGTCGCCGCGAGTCTCGAGCGGCTCGGAGTGACGACGCTCGACCTCGTCTTCGTGCTGGACCCTGGTGACCGGCCGGTTGGTGCGGCGTACGGCGTACTGGCGGATCTGCGCGAGGAGGGCAAGGTCGGCGCGATCGGTGTCGCCGGCCGGGAGTGGCAGCGGCTCGACCGGGCCGTGCGCGATCACGAGCTTGACGCGGTGCTGCTGGCCGGGCAGTACTCGCTGCTCGATCGCAGCGGGCTGCCGTTGCTGGATCGCTGCCAGGCCAGGGGAGTGGCGGCGATCGTCTCCGGGGTGCTGACCCGCGAGATCCTGCTGACCGACCGCTCCCGGCAGAACACCGACCCGCTGACGATCCGCGCGCGCCGGATGTCCGCGGTCTGCGAGCCGTACGGCGTATCGCTGCCGCAGGCCGCGCTCGCGTTCCCCGGCCGGCACCCCGCGGTGACGTCGGTGCTGATCGGCGCGGCGGCCCCGGCCGAGATCCGCGCCGACGCGGCACTGGTCCGCCAGCCGGTGCCGGAGCAGTTCTGGCGCGATCCCGAGCTGATGCGGTTGCTGGGTGAGTGACTGCTCTTGCTCCGCGCCGTTGACGCACGTCGACGGTCACGAATTGGTTGTCCAGGGCAACAAGTGGATGTCGAGCAGAGTGGCGACTGCAGCGACTGCAGCGACTGCGGCGCGCTCAGCCTGTGCTCCGCGAACATCAGCAACAACGGACCCCGAACGTGAACCTCGACCGAGTGCTCGTGGAGAACAACCAGTCCGTCGGAGGTGGAGGCGGCGTCTGGCTCGGCTTCGGCGCGCTGCACATGTACAAGGGCTCGTTGGTCGGCAACAGTACGACCAGCAACGGCGGCGGCACGGGGACGATCGACGCCACCGGACCGTTCGACCTGTCGTTCGACGAGACGCCGATCAACCACAACTCCGCGACCGGCGACGGCGGCGGGCTCGCGGTCACGAACGGCGCCGTGGCGACGCTGTCCCACGTCACGATGGCCGACGACGAAGCGGTTATCGGCGAGCACGTGGCCGCCGTACCGGCTGCTCAGGTGCGGTCCGGCCGGAGTGCGATCGTGCTGCCGAAGGCCGGTACGTCGTGCGCGGGCATCGGCGGGGCGTTCGCCGGTACTTCGCTGGGTTTCTCCGTACGACGGGACGCCAGCTGCGGCAGCATCGCGTCGGATCTCGTGACCGCGGCTGATCCGCAGCTCGCGGCGCTCGCCGGGAACGGGTTCTCGCGGGTGCGCGTGCCGGCGCCGGCGAGTCCGCTCGGCGGGCGCGTTCCGGTCGCGAGCTGTCTGGTCGAGGACGATCAGCGGATGATGCCGCGCCCGGCCGGGGCGAACTGCGAGGCCGGGTCGGTCGAGATCGTAGAGGCGCCGAGCCTCATCGCCGACGTCAAGGCGCTGCATCTCCCGAAGGCGGTCGAGGCGGCGCTGGTGCTCAAGCTGGAGCTGGCGCGGGTGGCGGTGCAGAGGAACCAGAAGCCGGTCGCGAAGGCGCTGCTCACGGCGTTCGTGCTCGACGTGAAGCTGCTCGCGGCGCAGAAGATCGTCCCGGCGCCGGCCGCCGCGCAACTCGTCGCGAAGGCGACGGCGATCAGGAACAGCCTCTGAGAACCGGATCGGTATCGTAGGCGCGGGTCCGCGGTCGCGGGCCCCCGGACGAGACGGCGCCGTACCCGGCCGACGCAAAGACGACGCCAGCCCGCGGAGGGGCACGCGCCATGCATGCTGTCGACGTCCTGGAGATCGCCGGTGCGATCACCATCCTGATCGCCTTCGCCGCCTCGCAGGCGGGGAAGCTGGAGCAGAAGACGCTCAGGTACCAGGTGCTGAACCTGGTCGGCTCAGGCGTCCTGGCGGTGATCGCCGGGGTCGAGCGGTCCTGGGGGTTCCTGCTGCTCGAAGGCACCTGGGCGGTGGTCAGCCTGATCGGGCTGATCGCACTGCTCAGGTCGAGGCAGCAGGCCAGCAGCTAGAAGCGGTCGGCGGGGTCGACCGGGGTCCCGGGGGAGTTCGGGTTCGGCGTACCGGGCCCAGGACCGGTCGACCCGGGGCTGCCGGGGCTCGTGCTGGGCTGCGGGGTGCCGGGGCCGGGTGAGCCGGGCGGTGGCGTGGTCGGGGTGATCGTGACCGTCGTGGTGCCGCTCGGGTTCGGGATGATCGGGGCCGGGTCGACCTCGGGCGCATTGCGGAACAGCAGCCACGCGATCAGTACGGCGAGCGCCATGATCAGCGCCATCGCGAGCAGCGACAGGACCAGCGCGAGCCGCGACGCCGGCCGCAGTACGGCGGGCCAGGGCAGCGGCCAGATCCGGAACAGGCCCGGGCGGCGCCGGCCCTCCCAGTAGTGCCGGAAGTCCGGGCCGCGGACGCGACCGATCTGCGGGATCCTGTCCATCAGTACGGCGGACAGCACGTCCTCGCCGCGGCGCTCGGCGATCAGCCGCTCGTCGGCGGCCGAGCTGGAGCCGTCGTCCTCGCGCAACGGGCCGAGCGCGACCCAGAGCGCGAGGTCGTCGTCGTCCGCGTCGTTGTGCGCGAGCACCGACTCCCCGGGCAGCTCGTCGACCGCCCGGACGAACCGGTCCCGCGCCGAGGCGTCGTCGGCCGAGCCCTCGGTCATCATCGCGACCACCGCGCCGCGGCCGGTCTCGTCCGCGGCGGCGTACAGGTACCCGGCGGCGTTGGCGCCGAGCCGGCCGCGCAGCCAGAACTCGCCGACCCGCGGCGGGTCCTCCGGAAGCAGCGGGAGCGCGTCCGGGACCAGCTGCGGCGGCTCAGGGGCCTGCGGCGGCGCAGCGGCAGCGGGAGTCTCGGTCGCGGTCATCGGGGTCAATCCCATCACATCCTCGGTAACACTGTCGCGACCCGGCCGTCCAGGGCCGGTCCGGAGTGGAATTTGGGTGGGTGGGGAGGATGGTTGACGGGCCTTTGGGAGGTTTGCCCCCGGATCTGATGGAATGGCCGTTGTTCCCGAGCACCAGGCCCGTGCGGGCCCCGGAAGGACTGGCATGACCGAAACCACCGTCCCGGCAGGGTCAGTGGCCCAGCAGTCTCGTCTGGTCGGCGAGGCGATCACCGAGGTCAAACGCGTGATCGTCGGCCAGGAGCACATGGTCGAGACGTTGATGGTGTCGTTGCTGGCCAAGGGCCACTGCCTGCTCGAGGGTGTGCCGGGGGTCGCCAAGACGCTCGCCGTGCGGACCTTCGCGTCGGTGGTCGGCGGCTCGTTCGCCCGGATCCAGTTCACCCCCGACCTGGTGCCCTCCGACATCGTCGGGACCCGGATCTACCGGCAGACCCGCGAGGCCTTCGACATCGAGCTCGGCCCGACCTTCGTGAACTTCGTGCTCGCCGACGAGGTGAACCGGGCGCCGGCCAAGGTGCAGTCGGCGATGCTGGAGCTGATGGCCGAGCGGCAGGTGTCGATCGGCGGCCAGACCTTCCCGATGCCGAAGCCGTTCATCGTGATCGCCACCCAGAACCCGATCGAGTCCGAGGGCGTCTACCCGCTGCCCGAGGCGCAGCGCGACCGCTTCCTGGTCAAGATCGACGTCCCGCACCCGCGCGGCCACGAGGAGTTCGAGATCCTGCGCCGGATGAGCGTCGACCCGCCGCAGCCGCGCCAGGTGCTGCAGCCGGAGACGATCATGGAGCTGCAGCGCTCGGCCGAGCAGGTCTTCGTGCACAACCTGGTCGCCGAGTACGCCGTCCGCCTGGTGATGGCGACCCGGACGCCGACCGACTTCCACCTGCCGGACCTGGAGCCGATCATCGAGCTCGGCGTCAGCCCGCGGGCGACCCTCGGCCTGATCTCGGCCGGCCGCGCGCTGGCCCTGATCCACGGCCGCGACTACCTGCTGCCCAGCGACATCCAGACCGTCGCGCTGGACGTGATGGGGCACCGGCTCGGCCTGACCTTCGACGCGATCGCCGACAACATCGACGCCCGCGCCGTGATCGAGCGGATCCTGGCCACCGTCCCGCCGCCGCAGCCGGTCTGGCGCGACGGCAACGACCAGTCCGGCCGGCCCGAGTTCGTCTAGTGGCCAACCGACCCGACCCGAGGGCTGCGATGACGATCTCGCAGCTCGCGCCCGAGCGTGCGTTGCGGCGCCTCGAGCTGACCGTCGTACGGCGGCTCGAGGGGTACCTGCACGGTGAGCACCTCGGGCTGCTGCCCGGGCCGGGGACCGAGCTGGCCGAGGCCCGCGAGTACCAGGTCGGCGACGACGTCCGCCGGATGGACTGGGCGGTCACGGCTCGTACGACGATGCCGCACGTCCGCGACCTGATCGCCGACCGCGAGCTGGAGACCTGGGCGCTGGTCGACCTGTCGGCCTCGATGGACTTCGGGACCTCGCAGCTGGAGAAGCGCGAGCTCGCGGTCGCCGCCGTGGCGACGGTCGGGTTCCTGACCCACCGCCTCGGCGACCGGTTCGGCGGGCTGATGCTGCGCGACTCGACGCTGCGCCGCTGGCCCGCGCGTTCCGGCCGGCTCGCCCTGTACGGGCTGCTCCGCGCGCTGCTCGCCGAGAAGGACCACGGCGAGCACAAGGCGCGCAGCGACCTGGCCGGCGCGCTGGACTCGATGGCCCGGACGCAGCGCAAGCGCGGGCTGCGGGTGGTCGTGTCCGACTTCCTGACTCCGGAGGACGGCGAGATCGACTCCCGGATGGAGCCGTCCTGGGAGCGTGCGATGCGCAAGCTGACCGCGCAGCACCAGGTGCTCGCGGTCGAGATCGTCGACCCGCGCGAGCTCGAGCTGCCGAACATCGGCGTCGTGATGATCGGCGACCCGGAGACCGGCGCGGTGCGCGAGATCGACACCCGCAAGCGCCGGGTCCGCGAGGAGTACGCCGCCGCGGCGCTCGCGCAGCGGGAACGGACCAGGACCGCCCTGCGTAGGGTAGGAGCCGGGCACCTGGTTCTGCGGACCGACCGGGACTGGGTCGCCGACACCGTGCGGTTCGTGCTCGCCTACAAGCGAGTCGCGCCGCGCCTGCACCAACCGCCGAAGGGAGTGGCTCGCTGATGGAGTTCCTGTCTCCGGCCCGACTCTGGTTCCTGCTGCTGATCCCGCTGGTGATCGCGGCCTACATCTACCTGCAGCACCGGCGCGCCCAGTACGCGTTGCGCTTCACCAACATCGCGCTGCTCGACCGGGTCGCGCCGCGCCGCCCGCAGTGGCGCCGGCACCTGGCCGTCGGGCTGGGGCTGCTGGCCGCGTGCTCCTGCGTGGTCGCGTTCGCGCAGCCCAAGGACGAGGTCAAGGTGCCGCGCGAGCGGGCCACCATCGTGGTCGCGATCGACGTGTCGCTGTCGATGATGGCCACCGACGTCGACCCGAACCGGCTCGAGGCGGCGAAGAAGTCGGCGAAGAACTTCGTCAACCAGCTGCCGTCGAAGTTCAACGTCTCGCTGGTCAACTTCGCCGGTACGGCGTCCATCATCGTGCCGCCGACCACCGACCGGGCGACCGTGCAGCGGTCGATCGACGGCCTGGAGCTGGCCGAGTCGACCGCGACCGGTGAGGGCATCTTCACCTCGCTGCAGTCGCTGACCCAGGTCCCGCCGGACCCCGAGCACCCGAACGACCCGGCCCCGGCGCGGATCGTGCTGCTGTCCGACGGGAAGCGTACGGTCGGCCGGACGGCGCAGGAAGGCGCGCAGGCGGCCAAGGCGAAGAACACCCCGATCTACACGATCACCTTCGGCACCGACTCCGGCTTCATCGAGATGGACGGCATCCGCCAGCGGGTCCCCCCGGACCGCGCCGAGCTGCGCAGCGTCGCCGAGATCACCGGCGGCGAGGCCTACACCGCGGAGTCCGCGGGCGAGCTGGAGGACGTCTACAAGGACATCGGCTCGTCGGTCGGCTACGACAAGGTGGACAAGGAAGTGACGTCCCGCTTCGCCGGCATCGCGATGCTGTTCACCCTGGCCGCAGCCGGCGCGTGCATCGCGATGGCGTCGCGCTTCCCCTAGGCGTCCGGCTGGGCGTTCGCCGTTCGGGTGAAACCGCCCAGGTGCTCGGGGAACACAGTGATCGGGATGCCCGCCCCGGCCAGCTGGTCGAGCATCTCCAGGATGGCCGGCGTCGGTGCGCCGTACAGCCGGATCGCGGTCGTGCCCTCCAGGGTTTCCTTGTACGACAGGTCCGACTTCTCCGCGAGCACCCGCATGTGGTGCTCGAAGGAGGCGGTGTCGGGATGCACCTGGACGTACTCGACCTCGGTGCCGTCGGCACTGACGTACTCGTGGAACGCGATCGTGCGCGGCTCGTTGTCCTGGATGAACCGGACCCAGCCGGGCACCCGGTCCTTCTCCGCGGCGAGCTTGCCGTCGCGGACCTTGTTCGTGGCGACGAAGACGAACGCTCCGGTCATGATCACACCTCCATGTCCACCGGGGTGTTCCCCGGCTTGGCGGCCAGGCTGCTCCACAGCGAGCCGGCTGTTCCGATGATGGACTGGCGGAACAGCCGCCAGTAGGTCTGCGGTCCGAGGATCTGCTTGCCGACCGGGATGAACTCCGCGTCCGGGCCGGAGTAGTAGCGCACCGGCGCCGGGTCGGCGTCCACGGCCGCCTGGTAGACGACGGCGGCCGTGACGGCCGGGTCCGAGCCGGTCGGCGAGTTCTGCGCGAAGAACGCGGCGACACCGGGCTGGTACGGCGCGGAGATGTCGGCGATGTCGATCTTGGTGAAGATCCGGGTCGCGTGCTGGCCCGGCAGGATCGCCCGGACCTTGACGCCGAACTCGGCCAGCTCGAGGTTGAGCGCCTCGCTCAGCGTGGCCACCGCGGCCTTCGACGCGGCGTACACCGAGCTGTACGGGTAGCCCTGCTCGGCGGTCAGGGACGCGATGTTGACCACCGTGCCGGAGCGCTGCGCGCGCAGTACCGGCAGAAACGACTTGGTCAGCGCGATCAGCCCGAAGACGTTGGCCTCGAACTGGTGCCGGGCCTGGTCCATCGTGGTGTCCTCGAGCGGGCCCATCTGGTAGTGGCCGGCGTTGTTCACCAGCACGTCGACCCGGCCGAACTGCGCCAGCGCCCGCTCGGCGAACGTCGTGGTCGCGGCCTCGTCGGTGACGTCGAGCAGCACGGTCTTCACCGCCGGCCGCGCGTCGTGCACGCCGAGGTCCTGCTCGCGGCGGACGGTGGCGACCACGTTCCAGCCGTGCCGGGCGAACTCGGCCACGGTGGCCTGCCCGAGCCCGGAGGCTGTTCCGGTGATCACGACGGTCTGGTTCGTCATGATGCTTCCTTCCTGAGGAGTGTCTTGCTTCATATCGAATATAAGACACTGATGTCGCAGATCATTCCTGAAGAAGGATGATGATGTTGTGATCCGGGTCACGCGTGCGACACTGGGTGGGTGCTCCGTACTGATGCCGCCCGCAACGCCGACGCCGTCCTGGCCACCGCCGCCCGCCTGCTGGCCGAGAACCCCTCGGTGTCGATGGCCGAGATCGGCCGCGCCGCCGGGGTCGACCGGTCGACGGTCTACCGCCGCTTCCCGTCCCGCGACGCGCTGGTCGCGGCGATGTTCGAGGCCAAGCTCGACGCGGCCCAGCAGGCGATCGACGAGGCGCGGGTCGAGACGGCGCCGTTCGCCGTCGCCGTGCACCGGTTCCTCGAAGAGATGATCCGGGTCGGCCGCCGCTGGCCGGTCGACATGTCGCTGATGCTCCAGGACGCGCCGAGCCGCGCCCGCCACGACGAGCAGCGGACGCGGATCGAGCGGCTGGTCGAGCGCGGGATCCGGGACGGCGACGTCCGCGGCGACCTGCCGACAGGCTGGGCCTGCGACGTCCTGCTCGCGCTGCTCGACCTGGCGATCCACCAGTACGAGGACATCGAGCCCGGTCCCGCCGCCGACCTGGTGATGGACTCCTTCCTCAACGCGACCGCAACCGGCCGCTGAAGCGCGTCAGGTCCCGTTGATCAGCCGGACAGCGAGGTCGGGATCGAACTGACCCGCCGGCGTGCTCGGCGCGGTCCCGCACAGGCCGTCCGAGTTGCCGGGGACCTTGATCCAGAGCAGCATCTCGGCGCCGCCGCCGAGCTGGGTCGGCGTACCGAGTTTGCGGCCCGCCGGGTTGCACCAGTTGCCGTTCGAGCCGTTGCCGTTGCGGCTGGTGTCGACGACGTACGGCTTCGGGCTCGGCAGACCGGCGCGGACGTCGTTCGCGTACGCCGTGGAGGCCGCGGTGGTGTAGTAGTTCGACACGTTCACCGAGAAGCCGTGCGCCGCGCTCACCCCGGCGCCGGTCAGGCGTTGCGCCATGGTTGCCGCGGGCACCCATCCGGCGTTGCCCGCGTCGAGGTAGGTCCAGGTGTTCGGTGCCCGGTCCCGGAACTGCTGCAGCGCGAAGGTCAGCATCGCGTTGCGTTCGCTGATCTGCGCGGCCGTCATGCACTCGAAGTCGCCGAGCGCGTCGGGCTCGACGATCACCACCGCCGGGCGGCTGCCGATCGAGTCCGCGAAGGCCGACACCCAAGTCCGGTACGCCGCCGGCGACCCGGCGCCGCCACCGGAGTGGCCGCCGCAGGCGTCCCGCCCAGGCAGGTTGTAGGCGACGAGCACCGGCAGCTTGTCCGCGTTGTCGGCCGCGCCGACGTACCCGCCGACGAGTTGGCCGATGGTCGAGCCGGTCGGCGGGTTGCCGAACCAGCGGGCCGTCGGCTTCGCGGCGATGTTGCTGTTGATGGTCGCCGCCCGGGAGTCGGACGCGTGCGAGTCGACCCACACCTTGGGTGTCGAGGCCGGGTTCACGTAGAAGCCGTTGGTGAGGTCAACGGGACTAGCCAGCGCCTTGCGATTCCGTGAACCGCTCTCCGCGTCCGCGAACGCCGTGATCCAGGCCAGTGCCGAGTTCCAGTTCACCGCGACCTCGTTGGTCGAGTACGAGCCGCTGTGGTCGACGTAGCAGGTTGCCGGCGCGCACCCCTGCAGGTTGCGCTGCGCGACTGGGTCCTGGAGACCCGAGTTGGGTCCGCCCGCGAGTGAGCCCGGGTACGGCGACGGGAGCGCCGGGTCGAGCGACTTGGCCCAGAAGCGGTGGTGCTGGTTTTGGCTGCTGCGTTCGCCGTAGCCGGTGACGTACGACTGGTTGAGCGCGTTGCGCCCGAGCAGGTAGTCGAGCGACTCCAGCGCCACCGACCGGTACGTCGCCCGGCGCGTCAGGTCGTACGCGACTCCGAGGATCATCGCGCTGTTCGCGACCGCGCTGTTCGAGCCCCACACGTACTTCCCGTCCACAGGCTGGTACGGATTCGCATACCCCTGCCCCTGCGCGGCAGCGACGTAGACGTCCGCCACCGACGCGATCCGCGTCCGCAGCTTCCACTGGTCGAGAACCGACAACCGCCACGGCGCCCGCGCCAGCGCGAGGTCGGCCAGCCCGCCGGTCTCCTGCCACGAGAACCCGTCGGCAGCCTTCAGTTCCGTCGTGATCGCCCGCCGGTACGACGACTTGCCGGTGGCAACGAACAGCTCGGCAGCCGCCCACGAGAACTCGTCGCTGACCTTCGTGTCGTCGTACGCGCCACCGCCGACCCCGCCGTCCGGCGCGTAAACCGCCGGATGCGCTACGGCGGCCTTCCAGGCCCGCTCCGAAGCCTTGCGGCAGCGGGCGGCGAGCGCCTTGTCCCAGGCCGCGTAGACCCGCGCACAGCGCGCGCCGACCGCCGCCACGTTCAGCGTCGCAGCGGTCGACGGCGGGTACAGGTACCGCGGCTGCGGATCGGCCGAGGGCAGCAGCGGCAGCCCGGTCCACGCGACGTCGTGGATCTTGTGGTGGACCATCCCGGTCGGCGCCTGCATCCGGAGCAGGAACTCGATCTCCCACCGCGCCTCGTCCAGTACGTCGGGCGTCCGGTTGTCGGCCTCGGGGATGCGCAGGTCGACGCCACGATCGCCGTGCTGCGCCGACCGCTCGTACAGATCGAGCAGCTGCCAAGCGGCCAGGGCGCCGTTCACGACGTACTTGCCGTGATCGCCCGCGTCGTACCAGCCGCCGCGGACGTCGAGGCTGTAGTCGCACGTTCCCGGCAGGCAGGGGACCGAGATGTCGCCCTGATTGGGCGCGACGCCGAGATGCCCGGCCGGGCGCGCGTAGGCGGCACCGACGTACTGGGCCTCGATCGGGATGCCGCTGCGGTTGTTGTAGAAGTACGCGAGCGCGTCCCGGCGCAGCGGCCGGTAGAGATCGTTGCCGAGGTCAAACGCTTCGCTCACGTCCGCGCCGACGGCGAGCCGGAACCCCTGGCCGTTGCCGCGGTACCGCCCGAAGTCGATCAGCTGCACCCGAGTCCCGGCCGCCGCGTCCATCCCGTACGGCGTGGTCGCGCCCGAGCTCACGACGCGCTGCGTTGCGTCGAGCAGCCGCCACTCCTGCGGATCCGCCGCGTCCGTCACGTACGTCGCCCGCCGCGGCCCGTTGCTCAGGTAGCCGACCTGGTTGACCCGCACCGGCGACCCGAGGTCGCGGACCCCGCCGGGCGGCACGACGCCGCCGATCAGCGAGATGTCGTCGAGGCACAGCGTGAACGCCGCACCGTTGCCGCCGGCCTGGAAGCTGAGCTGCGCGTGCTCGCTGCTCACCGGCGACGGCGCGGTGAACTCGAAGCTCTGCGGTGTCGCGCCGAGAGCGGCCGGCTTGTTCAGCACCGTCGTCTGCGGCGTCCCCGCGAGCTGCACGACCGCGCGCACGGTCACGTCCCGGCTGGCCGTCGCCGTGAACCGCAGCCGGTAGTCCTGCCCCGCTTCGACCGGGATGTCGTCCTGGCCGATCATCGCGTCCCAGACGTTGACGGTGCCGGCCGGGACGTCCGCGCAGAGCCGCCCGTCCCGCACCGCGGTCGGCGTACTGCCGCTGCTCCACCACGGCGCCTTGTCGGCGGTATCGAACGTCCCGTTCAGGACCCGCTCGTACGCCGGCTCGGCCGCCTGCGCAGCGGGTGGGGTGACGAACGGGACCAGCAGCGCCGCGAGGGCGAGCGCGGACCAGGGGCGGGACGGGATCATGCGCTGCCTCCGTGGGCGATTTGGGAGCGCTTCCAGTCCGACCAGGGTGACCAGGCTGCGATCAAGTGTCAAGATGTACCGGGAGCGCTTCCAGAAAGGGACCGGATGAGCAAGCGGCAGGTGACGCTCGACGAGGTGGCCGAGCGCGCGGGGGTCTCCCGGTCGGCGGCGTCGCGGGTGATCAACAACGCGCCGCACGTCAGCCGCGCCAAGCGCGAGGCGGTCCGGCAGGCGATCGACGCGCTCGGCTACGTGCCGAACGCGACCGCCCGCGCGCTCGCCACGCAGCAGGCCGGCTCGGTCGTGCTCGCGATCTCCAGCGAGGACCCGGCGCTGTTCGCCGACCCGTTCTTCGCCGAGGTGGTGGTCGGCATCTCGTCGGTGCTGGAGGAGACCGACCTCGAGCTCGTCCTGTCGCTGGCGACCTCGCAGCGCAGCCGGGCCCGGCTGGAGCAGCTGCTGCGGACCCGGCAGGCGGACGGTGTGATGCTGATGTCGCTGCGTGAGGATGATCCGCTGGCCGCGCTTGCGCAGCAGGCCGACGTACCGGTGGTGTTCGGTGGCCGGCCGCTCGGCTTCGAGCCGTCGTACTACGTCGACGCGGACAACCGTGGGGGAGCGCGTGCCGCGACCGAGCACCTGGTTGCCGCGGGCAGCACCAGGATCGCGACCATCACCGGCCGCCTCGACGAAGGAGCCGGTACGGCGCGCTACCGCGGCTTCCAGGAGGCGCTCGCGGTCGCCGGGCTGGAGGCGACCCGGGTCGCGCACGGCGACTTCGCCGAGGACGGCGGTGCCCGGGCGATGGCGGAGCTGCTCGACCGCTGGCCGGATCTGGACGCAGTGTTCGTCGCCTCGGACCAGATGGCGGTCGGCGCGCTGCGGGTACTGCGCGAGGCCGGCCGGGCGGTGCCGGACGACGTACGGGTGGTCGGCTTCAACGACATCGCGAGCGCCGCGCACACGGTCCCGCCGCTGACCACCGTGCACCAGCCGATCCAGGCCCTCGGTCGCGAGATGGCCCGGATGCTGCTCGCGCTGCTGGCGGGGGAGCAATCTAGTCCACTGATCCTGCCGACGCGACTGGTCGTCCGCGCGTCGGCCTGACGGGCGCCGACGCGTTCCGGACTGATCGGTGCAGCATCGCGACACGACGGTGATGTGGTTGACACGGCGAGGTTACTGGTGTCAAAGGGATCTGTGGTGCAAGATGGGTCTCGCTGTCAGGACCGACTGGCCGTGATTCGAGAACGCTGGGGAAGGCGCAGCTCGAGCACAAAAGGAGGTCCTGGTGGCGACGACTCGTGGCGTTCTGTACGTCCACACGGTGCCGTCAGCGCTGTGCCCGCATGTCGAGTGGGCAGCGGGCGGCATCCTTGGCGTGCCCGTGAAACTGGACTGGACCCCGCAACCGGCGGCCCAGGGTCAGTACCGGGCCGAGCTGTCGTGGCAGGCGGAAGCCGGTACGGCGGCCAAGCTGGCGTCCGCGCTGCGCGGGTGGCAGAAGCTGCGCTTCGAGGTGACCGAGGAGCCCAGCAACGGGGTCGAGGGCGAGCGGTACTCGTTCACCCCGGCGCTCGGGGTGTTCCACGCGACCACCGGGGTGCACGGCGACATCATGGTGCCGGAGGACCGGCTGAAGGCCGCGATGCTCAAGGCCGCGAGCGGCGAGGCCGACCTGACCGAAGAGGTCGAGCGCTTGCTGGGAAGGCCGTGGGACGACGAGCTCGAGCCGTTTCGCTACGCAGGTGACGGTGCTCCCGTTCGCTGGCTGCACCAGGTTGTGTAGGCACTGAAACAAGTGCCTGAGCCGAAACCTGAGAACTTCTGAAGAAAGCAGTGAAGGCAGGAGCTTTTCGGTGGATCTTCGACGATGCTGGTCAGGTACTTCCCGCTAGGGGATAAAGCGTGGCCGTTGGGCCACCGGGTGTCGGGACACCCCCGGTTGTCACAAACAACGGCCGCACCACGTGGAAGGGGGGGGCCCCCCCCCGGGGGGCGCCCGGGGGGGTGGGTTGAGGAGAGAGTTGGAGGGGCGGCCCCCGACAAACATGTTGGGGGGCGGGCGAGCA